>CAYXSM010000017.1:0-87129 GCA_964466705.1 uncultured Rikenellaceae bacterium | reverse complement strand
ATTTTTAATTATAAAACTCTAATTTTGATTGGACCGAATTTACGGGAAGCCGACAGAACCATCAAATTTGACACTGGAGACCTGATCGCAATTTAAGTGGATCTTATTTAGCCCTCAAATGATCGTCTTTCTGAACTGCCAAAAGGTGATTTAATATCGGTCTTGGAAAATCCCTGTCTGGTAAATCCGTCCTTCTTTGACCACTTCAGGAGAAGGTCTGAAAACTTACAGCATATCAGAAAACCCACATCAAACAATTTCAGATCTAGCGTTTAGTAAATAATTATGGGAAAATAAATTTGACTTGGTTTCCATTGTGTCGTAATTTTGATAAACGAATAACCTGTTCATTTCTGACCAAAAAGGAAAATCATGAAGAAAATTTGTTTAACAATCCAAATTACTGCATTCCTTTTAATCTGTTTAAATGGATTACAGGCACAAACCGAACAGACGAAACTAAATTATGCTGAATTAAATAGTCAGCTTTCAGGCTCATGGAAATATGAAAATGGTAAAGACACAATTGGCTATGCTGATTATACCATTTATGGAACAGGCATTGATGCTAATGATAAGTTAGTCTCAAAAGGGAAGGCTGTTAGGGAGTTAAGAATTAATTGGGCGTATGATAAAACACTTGATAAAATGATAGGTCTTTGCCAGTTGAAAGGAGAGGATGTCGTTCAAATAGCGGTGGCGCAATGGATTTCAAGGAATAAATATGTTTTAGTCGACTATAAGGATATTTCCAATCCTGAAGAGGCATCAACGAGAACAGAAGGAACATTAAAATCACATGATTTGTTGGAAATCATTTATTATGTAAATAACAAACCTGTTAAAACTGTCATTTATACACGGATAAAATAGTGCTTCTTAAAACTGAATAATGCCCCAGGTTTAACATTCTGGGGCACTATAATTTCTTATTATCTTAATATACAGAGTATTAACCATTTTATACCACATCAATGTATTTATGATGACTTGGGATGAGGAGGGGAAATTGTATATCTATCTGTATATTAATGCATTAATAAAGATTAAATGCCCTGAAATATTAAATCTTAGGGTACTTATTTGGTTTGACTTATAATTAGTCAAGGTTAATTTACGGTAGAAATTGCTTCCACTATGGTTTTTCTATTGAAATACCAATATAAAAGATATAGAATGCTTGGAATAGTAAAAATAATAAGAATTAGATAAAAGTAGAATGAATAGTAATGTCCCTCTCTCATTAAAAGTAATATAATAAGAGTTAAGATAGAAACAAGACTTATTAATCCACCAAGTCCCTCTTTCCATAAACCAATCAGGTAACCAGTTGGAATTAATACCCACAGAGCCTGAAAAAAATAATTTTGTGGATTAATTGAGAGAGGATTCATGTCTTCTGTAGTATACAAAAAGAAAAGAATAATTGCAAAAAGTACCGCAATAATTCTGGATGACCATCGAATAATGCTGAGCCAAATGGGTTTCTTTTGAATAATCGTTTCCATAAGACAGGATTTTGGATAATAGATTAGATAATACTGACCTGAATTATTTTGATGATACAGTTACTACGAAAAAGTACCTTGGTTTAGGGATTATCAGAAATGGCTTTCTTTTTCCCAACTTGTGCTCCTATTATTGAAGTAATTATTGATAATACCAATCCACTAAACATAGGAATCCACATCGACTTGGTTATCCAGAAAGTAGGCACTACGATGGCGTGAATAAATCCAATCGTATAGCAAATTATGGGAACATACCAGATACTTTTTGGATTTTTTTTAACTATGAAGTAGCAACAAACTGCAACTACTATACCATATAGAATATAAAATGCCAAATCACCAATGTCACTTTCTGGTAACTTGAAAATTGTACCCAAAACGTTACTAACAACAAATAAAACAACATATGCCAAAAACATTGTAAGTAATGCGAGTCCCCAACTTGGTATTCCCAAAAAATATGGTTTTTTACCTTGTGATGCATTTTTAACTTTACTAATTTCCTTTTCTCGGTCAGCAGTAGAAATTGCCAAAGATTTTCTTTTCTTATCACTTTTTATTTTAAATAGGATAGCAATCAAAAGAAGAATCATAACAATGACTATCAGCACTATTGCATTTGCCTTAGTTTCCATGTTGCATTTTATTAAAATTCTTGAATATATCTTACATATATCAATAAAGTTACAACTGAAAGAAATGAAAGTCAAATAATTTAATTCACCCCATTTTAACTTTTAGCTTTTTCTGACGAAAACTGATGAGGTAAAATTTAATAGGGTCATCGGTTTAGTATCGTTAAGCATTCTTCGTATTTAGAACTTCTATGTTACTCCATTCTCTATTGATTTTTATCTGCATAATGAATTTATGAAATGCCCCCTCATTAGACACAATAACAGAGGAAGCTCTTGTGGGTGGAGGAATTTTTTTATCTATTTTCAACCAAAAATTACCCTTTATTCACCAAATCCTGGCACCAAACTGGCACTAAATAAAAAACACCTTCAAAAACTATAGGAATCTTTTCCTGGCAAATGTTTTTCCTGAACCTGATTTAAGATATTTCTCGAACTCATATGCCTTGTATTTTTTATTGAAAGCAGAATAATAAACAAGTGAGACAGGCAATCTCTCTTTTGTATAGGTATTCTATCCTTTCAAATGACGATTTATCCGATCCTCCAGATCTGATGTACAGCCAGTATAATAAGAATTATCAGCACACTTTAAAATATATACAAACCACATAGTTACAGCGATGACAGTTTATCTTCTGGATCAACCAGCGAAACAATCAATCAAAAATAAAAATAAATATTCAGGAATAAAAAAACAGGCCTAAATTATATCAGGGCTTCAGTGGGCTGCGCCCACCGAAGCCCAAAGAAGGCTTGGTGGTACAAATCCCTCTATAAAAAGGCGAAGCCCTCCTACGCCAAGGCTTCGGAGGGCGAAGGTGGGCCCAGTTGGGATCCCCGCCTGACCTATGTCAGTCGGGCAGGAAACCAACGACCCCCTGATTATGAGATCCGTCGGGATCACCCACGGATGTCGGCCAGGGATATCTACATAAAGCTTCAGCCAGGCTGTATGGGAAGGGATCAGTTTGAACGTTTCTGCATGGACTCAGGTTACAGGATAAAAAAACTAAGGAACTACAGGGTTACAACCAACAGCCTTGGCGTGACACGTTTTCCGAACCTGATAAAGGATCTGAGGGTTACACGTGTCAACCAGGTTTTTGTGAGTGATATAACCTACTTTGATATTGGATCGGACACCTACTATCTGACTTTCATAATGGACCTGTTTAATCGTGAGATTGTAGGCTGGTCGGCCAGCGATAATCTTCGAACGGAAAGTACCACACTTCCGGCTTTACACAGATTAATAACCGAACGAGGCAGGGCCAATTTAAAGGGTGCTATTTTACACTCAGATGGTGGTGGACAGTATTATTGCAAAGGGTTTAAAGTCTTAACCAGAGACCTTGGAATGGTCAACTCAATGACAGAGGAGAAGGTTTATGAAAACCCACATACTGAAAGGGTGAACGGGACAATGAAAAACAATTATCTTTATCCATATGGCCCTGCAAACCTGGCTTCTCTCAGGAGACTGCAAGACAAGGCTGTACATATGTATAACACTGGAAAACCTCACAAAGCATTGGGAAAACTAACACCAAAATCATTTAAAGATACTATTGATAACGAGGATAACTCTGCGAGTAATCTCCCGTTATCAACAGTAAATCATCATCAGAATAGTAATTATAAAAGAAGTAATAAAAAGGTCAACGTTATTTAGGCATTGACTGTGGATTAACCTGAAACCTGAAACCTGAAACTTGAAACAAGGAACCCGAAACCTGAAACCCGAAACCTGAAACCCTCAACCGGCTTTCATTTCCCGCACTCCACTGTAAAATACCCATTCTGACTCCCGGTAACATCAACCGTAACCCCCGCCGGCGGGAAAGGCAATGTCCATACGCATACCCTGCCCAGCGACGGCATATCACGCAGGTTGATCTGCCACAGGTTGGAATTCTGCGATATGTCAAGCTCTGAAAGATCATTGGAATCGCACGATAAATGTATGATGGCGGTATTGTTACTAAGGTCCAGACTGCTGAGCTGGTTGGAACTGCAATCCAGGAAGGTCATGGAGGTATTTGCAGAGACATCCAGTTCCGTCAGCATGTTATCAAAGCATTTGAGGTTGATCAGTTCCTCGTTATTTGAGATATCGAGGTCTGTGAGCAGGTTGTTATCGCATTGCAGGGAACTCAGTATAGCAAGTCCCGTGACATCGAGTACAGACAGTTTATTGCTCCAGCATGCCAGCCACTCTATGGAATTGCAGTTCGACACATCAAGGCAGGTCAGTGAGTTCAGTCCGCATACCAGGTTCTTCAGCTCGCAGTTTGATGTGACATTCAGCTCCTGGAAGTGATTGGAGGTGCAGTAGAAATATTTTAAAGCGGTATTGTATTCAAGATCAAGGAAGTCAAGCTTGTTATTACCGCAGTCGAAATAAAACAGATTTGTGTTGGTTGTAACATCCAGATAAGCCAGCATGTTATGGGAACATGTCAGCCATTTCAGGGCAGGATTATTTGTGATGTAAAGGCCGATAAGTTTATTATAGCTGCAGTTGAGGTAAACCAGTTTTTCATTTGACGTCAGATCCATGCTCGTCAATAGGTTGAAATAGCAATAGAGAGTGTCGAGATTGATGAATGCCTCGATGCCTGTCAGATCTGCGATGCTTTTGCCGGGTATATTGAGGGATGTTACCATCTCAGCCTCTTCAGGCTGAATGACGCCATCGTCATTTTTATCTACACCCTGTTCTATGAGCGCCTTCACGAAGTTGTTATCCGGGATCTTAATGCCATCTGGATCGGAGTCCTTCTTGCACCAGCATAATAAAACCGCGATAGCTGTTATTATTAATATGTTTATTCCCTTTCTCATCCCGGTCAGGTCAGGTAGTCTGTTACAAATCTAACGGTTTGATATCAGATTAACAATTATTCTGCAACCAGGAACCCGGAACCAGAAACCTGAAACCTGAAACCTGAAACCCGAAACCCGGAACCTAACCCGAACCTGAAACCCTTAACCAATTGCCTTTTTTCCTCCAAAGTATCTTCCTGCCCCCCATCCCGCCAAAACTCCGGCAACATTCGCTATCAGGTCAAAAACATTGAACGCCCTCACCGGCACCCACAACTGGACAGTCTCCGTGATGACTGCAAGGAAAAGGACCAGGATGACAAACTTTGTAAGAGGTCTGGATTCGAACAGCGACAGTCCTTTTATCTGGCCGGCCAGGTAGTACATGCATATAAGGAAGTAAGCCCCGAAATGCAGCAGATGGTCGAGGCGTATGCTGAATGCTTCCGGACCCAGCCGTATCTTGTTCAATGCCCCGGCAACGGGAACGAAAGCAGCAACGAGCACTGCAAAGTAGCCAGTCCAGAAGATCAACCTGTATATTTTGAGATATCTGGTTATTTTCATGCACTAAAGTAAGTTAGAGTGGTGTTAATTACCACCGACCTTTGTTTAAATTTAAACGGATAACAACGAGGTTTTTCGGTGTCTGATTTTATAAAAAATCCGTCCTTCTTTGACCACTCTCCGCCGGAGTTAATTGACCACCTCCTGCCGGTTGTAAATATCTGTTATCATGTAGGTTATAATTATGAACTACAGGCCGGCCAGAAGTGTTCAACACTTCCAGTTTTTGCAACTTATGTCAGAACTTCACACGTTAGAGTCCTGAAAAACAGTTACATCTGATTTTACCTTAATTGGCATGTCTGTTAAAATAAATTTGACTTCGTTGTTCTGTTTATATAAATTTAAGGTTTTTAAGCCAATAATGAACAATTAATCTTAATTATGTCGATCCGGTAAAATTTAAGGAGGATAATGTATGGCTGAAAACAAAAATGTTGGATTTTTAAAAATTGCCTTATTAATCTTTGCTCTAGTAACTATAGTTTACGGCATTGGTTATTTTTTTGTACCTGCTTTTCTGGTAAATTTATCGGGAGACACACCAGTGTTCCACGGCTGGCTGCGCTGGCCTGGTGGCGTGCTTATAGCTCTCGGGATAGGCGCCATTCTTGTATTTCTTAATCCTCAAAACCAGGGCATATTTGTTACGACCATGGCTATAGGTAGCGGACTGATAGGTTTCGCTCTTTTATGGGCATGGTTTACTCTTGAAGAAGAGGCAAATCCCTGGTTTACTGCTTTACCAACAATTCTTGCATTCACACTTGCGATTCTGTTATGGTGGAGCGGGACACAAGCCAAAGATATCTTATGTCCAAAGAAAGAATGAGAGTATCTGCTTTTTGCTTGTTTATTTTTCAAATTATTTTCCTGGCCAAAAGCTTCAGCCAGGAAAGCCAGGCCGATTAGTTTAGATACGTCCATCTAAAATAGAAATATAGAAAAGATGTTTTCTAAATATACTATAATTCAAATAATTTTAATTCTTATCCTGATTAATTCAGCATGTAAAAAAAAGGAAGAGAACTTTGATGAAACTCCTCCGGTTCTATCTGTAACAACTGTGGATATTTCAACAGTAACATCAATTATTCCCTTCGGTGCTGATCTGACACCAACTCAAAAAAATCCTGCATTTGAGTACATAGTAAATAATCCAGCAGTTCAGGTTCGATCGGTTTGTAAAGGATATGTTGAGGAAATCATGTTAAATAATAATTTTCCTGATTATGAGATGTGGATTAAACTTTCCTCAAATTCTACCTGGAGAATTATTTACGATCATGTATTAAATCTGAATTATTCCAAAGGTGATAATCTTAATCCGGGTGATATAATAGGAATTGTCGGAACAGGTAACAGAACAGAGCTGCAGATAAATAAAATCGGCAATAACAATGAAGAGCTATCATACTGTCCATTTGATTTTGGAACGAGTGAATTTATCGCACAGCATAAAATTTTTACTGAGAACTGGTGTCTGGTTGATACTGTTGTTCCGTAGCTTCCGGGTAAGCTACCAGCATTCTCTTTAATTAAATAAAAACCCAAAGACTGAAATTTTAACCGGCATTATCAACCAAGAAAAGTAGATAATTATGGATTAGACTTTTTTTCAATCTTTATAGGTATTATAGGGTTTGGTATTTTAATAGGCAGTTGGACAGGAGGTGCAGGTTTCTGATTCCCTCTTATTGCATTTCTATAATTATAATGGGCATTGCTGGTATGAATATGGGCAGGCATTGATTGCAAAAGCCGGAAGTCTTGACCACATTCAGCCGGCCATTATAACATTTTTGTATTTGTTTATTTATCAAAGGATTACTACCGGCGTCAGATGGTCAATCTTATCCGGCGCCAAGTGGTCATTGGCACCGGCTTTTGCAGCTTATGCAAATTACATCTCTACTTCAGTTCTATGTTGAATATTTCCAATATTTCTTTTTCATGAAGAGCTCTGTTATATATTCTTACATTATCAATGGTTCCTGGTGTCGGTACTCCTAAATTTGGCTGTATTCCAAAGAACAGATCTGTATCAAAAGAATTCATTGATCCTTCAACCGTCAAAGTGTTCTTTAAAACAGCATTTACATACAGCTTAATGTTTTTTCCGTCGTACATGCCAACAATATGATACCAGTTCCCTTCCTGCCAGGCATTTGCCTCAGTGCCAATTGTTTTATATTCACCATCCACATTTAACGAAAATCCAAATGTGTATCTAACAGAACCTTTGGACCCTGAAATTCCAAGAAGGTATTGATAATATGGAGGATCATGACTTGAGAAGGGTTTTATAACAAGTGCATTATTGCCTATTCCATAAAAATCAACAGGCTTGAACCAAATCGAGATTGCCACCTCATTTTCCGGATTCAGAGAGGCATTGTTTTTAACCACTATGTAATCATTGCTTCCGTCAAAAACGAAGGCTCCATTGTTATCAAATTGGCCTCCGTAAGTAGTCCCATTGTTACCATTTCCGCTATGATCTTCAACATTATGATTAAAATTATAGTATGCTGCAAGATCATCGTTGAGGGTGCTTAAATCATTTCTTTTACAGCCAATTAACAACAGCAATGATAATCCTGATATCAGGATATTGATAGTAGTTTTCGTGTACATATTTTATTTCATAAACGGGTTAATTCAAATAAAATTCTGGACTGACAAGTAAAACTTCCTGTAAAATTAAGATAAATCGACGGAAACCATTTATAATTGAAAAGCCTAAAGCACCGGGATCAACTCAAAGACCACGGATTTTGATTAAATTTGATAACTTTATAAAAGTGGATTATGAAACATATAGTTAAATTTTTGATTGCCTTGCTCTTAGTATTTAACTCATGCACTAAAGAACAGCACCCCCCGCCTGAGCTAATCGGAAGCTGGCAATGGAAAATTTCTCATGGTTTTCAACCCGGTTACGATGAAACACCTGAAAACACCGGAATTGAGAAATTACTTGTATTAACCGAAGATTTCAAATGGGAAAGACTGGAAAATAATAATATAGTGGGCTCAGGTCGTTTTTCAGTGGGCCAGGGCAGGTATTCCTCCTATTTCCGAACCTTGATTTATGATAGCATAGTCTTCCACAAACCAGGCGAAACCAAAGCCACTTATTGGGATTATTATGAAGTAAAGGTTGATACATTGACTTTTTGTGGGTGTTTTGCAGGATTTACCGGGATGAAAACGAAATATATCAGACAATTAAAATAATAAAACTTGTTGGTGGATGAATATTCCCGTTTCCTTTTATTGTTTAAAAGCATCCATTTTAACTTAAATCCAGGCCCGAAACTGGCATCGAGCCGAGCGTTAAAAAATTGCCCAGCGGGCATTTTTACCAAAGGAGTCAGACTACCGCGAGGGATAAATAGCCTGTATAGTAAATAATCTTAAATTTATTTGACATTAGCTTTTTGTCGGTGTAAATTGCTTGTTTACTTAATTAGTAATTAATTGACCAATATAATTTTATGAAACAAAGGATCATTTTAATATATCTAATTTTCTTTATTGGAAATAATATAGCATTCCCCCAACAAAAGACGCACAAGATTTCATTTGATCTTACTGTTGCTAGTGAATTACAAGCGTCATTTAAAGCCGATGGAAGATTATTTTTATTCATGGATGTATATCCTGGTCGAGAACCAAGATTTTGTTCACCAACATCCTGGTCAGTTTGCAGTTTCGCCAAAAATATAACTAATTGGAAATTTGGCGATAATTTAAAAATTGACTCCTCTTTTGGCTGGATTAAATGGCAATCAACACCATTTCTTACATATGATGACAAAGAGCTAGGGTGGAAGATAATACCTGGCTGGAGCTTTGAAAATATCCCAGAAGGTACTTATTATATGCAATTCCTATGGGATCAAGAAACATTTGAATCTCCTATAAATTCTTCAGGAAATATTTATAGTAAAGTGATGGAAGTCAAGGTAGACAAGTCTCTTGAAGTAAATATTTCTTTGTCGGAGTTAATTGGTCCCACTGAAGTAATAAAGCACGAATTAGTAAAAGAGATATCAATTAAGAGTGATACTTTGTCAAAATGGTGGGGAAGGTCTGTGTTCGTTAAAGCATCGGTTTTACTACCTGCCAGGTATTCTCAAAATCCGAATACGGTATATCCAATTCGGTATAATGTGGCTGGTTATGGAGGTAGATATACAAGAATTAATAATATCATCAGAGATAAAACATTCATGGACTGGTGGCTTTCTGATGAAGCCCCCCAGATTATTTCTGTATTCTTAGATGGCGAAGGGCCTTTTGGCGATTGCTACCAAATGGACTCTGAAAATAACGGACCATATGGTTTTAACCTAATCCATGAGTTAATTCCTTATATAGAATCAAAATATAGAGGGGGTAACTCTCCAGAAACAAGATTTACTGATGGGTGCTCAACAGGAGGGTGGGTCTCTTTGGCACTTCAGTTACTTTATCCTGATTTCTTTAACGGGTGTTATTCTTATAGTCCAGATCCAGTTGACTTTGAAAATTTAGTATTGACAAATATTTACAAGGATAAAAACGCTTTTATTAATGAGTACGGTTATCTTCAACCTGCTAGAAGACATAGCTTTGGGAAACCGCAAAGCTCTCTCAAAGATTGGATTCAATATGAAAATGTATTAGGTACTTCAAATAGCTATATGAATTCAGGTTATCAATTTGGAGCATACGCAGCTACCTTTAGCCCTAAGGGTCAAAATGGGTTGCCTATGCCTTTGATAGACCCTATTACTGGTAAGATTGATTCTCTTGTTGCCGAAAACTGGAAAAAGTATGATTTGAAATTATATGCTGAAAAAAACTGGAATACCATTGGCCCCAAAATAAAGGGTAAGATTTATATTTGGATGGGGGATATGGATAGTTACCATTTAAACTTTGCTACTCATTCACTTGATAATTATCTCAAGTCAACTAAAAATCCTCAATCTGATGCGATAATCGAATTTACACCCATGAATGGTCATTGTACTCAATATTCTAATCGTAAAGTACTAGAACAGATTGAAGCCAAGCTCGCTGCAATATATTGTCTTAACCCCTAAATAACTGGACATAGTTTGAAAAAGCAAATAGTTTTGATTAAGTCTTGAAACGCAGATATGAGATTCTCAGAATCTCCTTAAAAATTATTTCATTTCTCCCAAAACCTGGCCCGAAACTGGCACCAACAAAAAACCAACCACTCAAAATCCTTGTAAGTGATTGGTTTTCAATGTGGGCCCAGCTGGGATCGAACCAGCGACCCCCTGATTATGAGCGTATTATGTGGATTTCCATGGATTTACACAGATTTGTATCTGTTTGTACCAGTTAATTTTGTAACAGAATAATTGTAAAAGATTACATGGGTTTATACCGATATGGTGGAATTACTGGCACAAAAACTGGCACTGTTTTAATGAGATTCATTATTAAAAAGATTCTATCCTTCACATAATCTTGAGAAAAATCCTTACTTATTTTGAAGTTTTTGAGTCAAATTTCTTATGGATTCTTCAGCTTGTGTGTAGCCCAGGGAGAGGGCTTTTGCATAATCAATCATACTTTTTTCATAATTTTTTAAAGCTTCATATATCTTCCCTCTTAAAGAAAAGACACGCCCATTCGTTTGATCAATATTTATATATTGAGTCAAATCATCTATTGCGCCAAATTGATCTTTAAGCTTCAATTTCACAATACCTCTATGTAAATAAAAAATTGAATTTTGGGGGTTAATATCTATTGCCTCGCTAATATTTCTTAAAGCTAGATCAAAATCAGCCAACTCAATATAAATCTGAGCTATTTGATCTTTTGCATAACTAGTGAAATAATAATCGCAATTAGCAGCTTTCTGAAAATCTAAAATGGCTTCTTTATAATACTTTAATTCTTTATAACATTTTGCTCGTTGTAAAAAAGCTTTTGCAAAATTATTCTTATATTCAATTGCATTTGAAAAACAATTAATAGCGGCTTTAAACTTCTTATTATTCATGAATAATTCACCCTGATTAAAGGCTATTTCAGGGTCTTCAGCATCATGTGTCATCTTACTTAGGAAAGAAGAAGAAATTTCTTCACCTCTCTCCTTTTTTTGAAGAGATTGTATTTCTTTAAAAATATCTTGATTATCGGGCATCATTGTTTTTGCTATTTCAAAATCTTTTAAGGCTTGATCAAACAGTAGTGATTCCTTTTTTGCAAGTCCCCGATTGAAATAAAACATAGGATTTATTGGATTGATGTCGATAGCCTTATCAAAATCATTAATAGATTCAGAATATCTGTACAACATATAATTTGAAAGGCCCCTATTTGAGTAAGCCTCCCCATTTGTTGGGTTGAGTTGTATACACTTAGTAAAACATTCTATGGCTTCTACAAAATTATTCTTTTCAAATTGCTCTACGCCTTTACCAAAAATTAAGTCATAAGTTTGCATAATCATTTTGATTTTTATTAATAATGCTTCCGTTTCTAATAATTAGGATTTCATCAAATCCTTCATCAAGTGTTGGCCTTTGGTAAAGTTTCCTGTTTTCAGCAAAGATTTCTTCCCACTTTTTAAAAGACAACCAAGGCCTTTCTTTAGCTAGAACTTCAATGTCCAGTTCATCGCCTGGCCCGAAATCATATATAATCTTTCTACAAACGGGGTAATTACGGGTAAAATATAATAGGCGATTACGAGTAATTTTTTCGAGATTCATTCCATCAAGGACAACAGTATTATTATCTGCTAATCCTTTCTCAATTAGTTTAAACATTTTTGTTTGTTTCTCTTCTAAATCTCCTTCCAAATCATCTGGTCTAACAATGACATATTCTTTGGGGAAATTATGAGAGGAGTAATATGTCTTACCAGTCCCATTGTTTCCTACTAGAACGATGAATTGTCTCACTTTTAAAATGGTATTATTATATTCAGCTCTTAAAATTAACTTTTTTGCCGAATAAGGTGAAAAATTGTTCAACTTAAAGGCAGATGACGACATTAGCATTATGGATAAAGCGACAACTATTATCGAAAAGAGATATTTCAAATGTGAAAAATGCAGTTATGAGGTCCAAGTTTATGGTGAATCTTATTTTGATTCTGGATGTCAGAATTATATAGGGACTTTCCAGTGTAAGGAATGCAAAATTCTATTTGAGTCCTATCTTACGAAAATCCAGGAATGGGATACTCAGGGTGATTTCATTTATGACCTTGCCGATGAAACAATCTGCCTCAGATGTGGGAAAGTGAATTCTGTTGTTTGGAACAAGGATCATGGTAAATGTCCAAAATGTGATTCAGTAATGAGGTTATCAGTTGATGGAAAGATTAAAGTTCATACTCTTGGGCTGCCATAAAAATCAGAGGATATATTTATTAATGTCATGTGTCTTTTCGATGTCCAGACTGGCCAGGTAGTGTTCCGTGACAACAGAATTGGAATGACCCAGCATCTCTCCGATATTGTCCTTTGACACCCCTGCCCGTTTAAGTGTTGTAGCATAACAATCCCTTGCCGTTTTCAATTTCAATGGCACAGACAAATTTAGTTTATTACTAATCTCAAGCAACTTTTCATTGATATTTGAGCGGATCTTATGGGACAGGTTCTCATAAGTACTTTCAGTAAAGCCTTCCTTAAGAAGGCCAAGGATAAATGGGCTGTCTTTTACACCCACTTTATCAATAAGTTCCTGTAATTTATCGGTGATTGGAACTGTTATGGGTTTGATGTTATTCTTCCTTGTTGATTGAGTCTTTCTCCGAAAGAAAATTAGATAACCTCCCTGCATACTATCCCACCTCATTCTTATCAGGTCGGCAAAGTTGATTCCATTTGCTCTGTAAAGGAATAACCATATGTCTCTGGCGTACTCCATTTCCTTATCGTCATTAAAATCCTTGAAATCCACGACCTTCTGAATCTCATCATTCCTCATGACAAGTTTCCTTCCGAAGAAATTTTTGATGCTGTAACCACCTCGGCCAAAAGGATATTCATATGTTTTGGGGATTAACTTTTTCTCCAGCTGGAAATAATTTATAACTCTCCTGAGATTTCGAAATATACCGTCAATCGTACATCTTGATAATCCGGCTTTCTGCTGCTCGAGATCAAAATGGCGAAGGAACTCAGGTGTTATATCCTGAACTGTCAATCCTGGCTGAAACGACTCCAGTTTGTTTATTGACAACCTGAAATGATGTCTGGTCTTGAGAGTAATCCCCTCATAATTTTCGATGTAATAATTAAACAGGTCCTTCAGTAGGAGGGTCTTTGGTAACTCTTTATCCTTGGAATAAACCAGCTCTCGGAACCTCTTTGGATTGTAAACCGACATCTCCGAATAAATTCTATCGCACCTTGTTTTGAACTCATTGGCCAATTCCCGCCAATTGATACTTTGTTCATCCTTTAACTCCCGGACAAAGACCTGGTTGTATTGAGTTTCAGTAAACCTGGCATTGGGTATAGGTAAGTACTGGACACTACCTTTATGGCAGATACGGATTGAAAGATTGTATTTGTTATCCTTCAGCTTTCTACGAGTATCCAATATTAACCTGATGGTCGACATTCGATATTACATTTTTGGTACTTGTGGCAGATCCTGAACAATCATGCAGTGATTCCGCAACCACTGATCGATCTGTGCACGGTCAAAGATGGTTCGTGATCCGACTTTAATAAATGGTATCTGACCTGTACTGACCATTTTGTAGATTAATGACTTTGAAACATGAATGTATTCCGACAACAATTGCACATCTAAAAATTTCTTTTCTTCCATTTTTACAGATTTATTGACTTTTATACCCTTTCACAACGGGTAATAAAAATATAAGGAAAAAAATCCGTAAAAAGAAATTTCAAACCAAAAAAATGGGGCCAAAGATAAAAGATATATTATTTTGGAAGCTAGAATTGATGCGAATCTGAGAATTTTTCTACAATTTCATCTTAGTTAAAAGATGCGAGGAACTTTAAAGATAGTACTGGACCTATTTTAAGGGTGTTTTTACGTGAGATATTGTTCTGTTAAGGGGAATCCCCTTAGAATTGAAATTATAATCTCAGATACAAGCAGAATCGGTCTGGATAAATGTTCCGATTTTGCAACTAATTGAATTATTTAAACAACATTCTTTCCTATAGTGCATAAACCGGTAACCCTCACCAACTTTCGTTGATACAAGTTAGCCACTTAAAGCCGGAGTTAATCCTATGATCTAGAGATAATTATTAAAATGTTCATCTTTCCGGCTGAATGTGGTAAAAGTGACCGGCATATACAACAAGGTGGCTCTATATCAATAGATTATAGGCTTCCAGTCCTTTACCAATCCCTAATAATCAACTCCGGTTTTTCTATTCTATGGATTTTCTGATGTGAGGTATAAAATGTTGAAAATCACATAAATTAATATTCTGTTAATAATGAGGCTCATTAGCTGTAAATAAATGGACCATACCGGTGCCAGTAGACGCATAATTGGTGCCATTATTAAAGAGCGTGTCTTGCAGGAAGAGTTCTTCAAAATGTGGTTCGTTTCCTTGTAATTCGTGTACTGAATCTGTACAAATAGAAACCGCTGTAATGCCGCCAGCTAATATAATAGCAACATATTTTTCAAAATTTATTCCCATACATAACAGCTTTATACCACAAATATATTTATTACCAGACAGTAAGCCATCCCTTGATATGAAATTCTCAGCTTTGTTTATAGAGATTATTAACTTTATCCTAAGACTTTTTTTAATATTTTATTGATAATGTGGATAAGGCAATGACCCTGACTACCTCTCGCCTGTATAAAATGACCACTTAAAGCCGGAGTTAATCTCATTAGCTATGGATAAATATCAAAATGATAATCTTTCCTGTGAAATGTGGTCTAGATGACTGGCTTATGCACTAATATATTCCTCTCTTGAGAAGTTTAAGACTAGCACGAGGAGTGATCAGGTAGTCTTTACCTTCCATTTTGCATTCTTCAATAAGACCCTTGATCCTTCTAATCGTTAAGCCCCCTGGGGGGGTGTACAAATTTGGTACTTCTGTATATTCCTTTAGTTCAGAGTGATGGAAAATAGTTAAAATTTTCTTCCCATCTTCTGGATTCTTAAAATATGTGCCAAATAACATGTTTGATTGTTTTAAATTACATAGATATTTATATAAAGCATATATGATTGAAACTGTTTAGATTACACTAATTACTATTCATGAATCTATAAAATAAAATTTGCTCATTTTCGTAATTTCATTTTTTCACATTCTTCAATTATTCCTTCAAAAACAATATTAAGCTCAACTTCGTTTAAATATGAATAATCCGCATTTAAAGTTTTATGCCATAATTCAAAAGCTAAAATTGAGCCCATGGCCAAAGTGTCGGGTTTAGAAAAAATAAAATATATAGTTTCATTTAACGCATATAGAAAATCATTTTTGTTTGGAGCTATTAATTTGATATTAGAAGCACTGATCAGTTTGGCTATTTTGCTTGAACTGTAGACTTTTGACGAAATTTGATCATATTTTTTTCTCCCATAATTTTCTATGAATCCAGTTTTAAATAAGTAAATATTTTCCAGTATCGATCGCATGATTATATCACATTAACTCTAGTAGCATCTTGCAATATGGAAATTACTTTCGCTTCAATTAGTTCTCACAAACCTTTAATTAATCCAATTAAAAAAAGAACAATACCAGTCAAAATTAAAAGAGTTGGGATTGCTTTAACAATTGAATAATATGCAATGTTAGGTTTATTTGGTTCTGGTCTGTTTAAGAATCTATGTATAATGGATCCTATCAGGAAAAGAACAATGCCAAGAATGATCATCTAGGTTTGGTAGTATAATTGTTAATTCTTCGAAGTTAAAGTTACCTAATGTTTTATGAATCTGCAACAATAAATTTATGCATAGTATTATAAACTAGACAATAAGGGAAGTAGAATCGAGGAAAAATCAACGCCTTATCCAGATGAAGAGACATATTGCATAAGTCGATGACCTAAGCCACTCCACGCCGGAGTTAATTGACCACCTCCCACCGGTTGTATATATTTGTTATCATGCAGCTTATATTTTTGAACTTCAGACCAGCCAGAAGTGGTCAAAGGTTCCGGTTTTTGCACAAGGATGTAGGAATCTCACATAACACTACCAACACGACATCCAGGAAGTTCCGTCGAACACCATTAATCTATGCGTTGTGGAATTATAATACATATCTCCTTCTGTTGGATTTGATGGAGCAGTGGCTCTAGGAGTAAGTTTCATGACATCCCTTACATTAAGTGTACCGTTAATCCGAACAAGGTAATTATCAAATTCTCCGTAAATTAATGGTATATCAGTTCCGTTAAATCCATTATGAATTATCAATCTGTTACTGGCATTTTGCCATGTAGTTCCATAACCAGAAAGATGACCAATAAAAATATTGGAACTACCATGATTAATCCTCCCTGATTCATTTCCAATAAATACATTTGCTGATCCGGCTATCTCGTTACCAGCATCTCTTCCTATGGCTATATTGTTAGCTCCACTGACAGAATTTATCATTGCTGCAGCGCCCAAAGCAGTATTGCTATGTCCATCTACCAAATTACCCATAGTATGGATTCCTAGTGCGGTATTTGCTGTTCCGTTAGTAATCGATCTTAAAGAATGAGTTCCTATAGCTACATTATCATTAGAAATTGCATTCCTCATTGCTTCAGTCCCGATTGCTATATTTGCACTACCGATACCTCCTCCTGAAGTCAGCTTATTCTTTTCAAGAGCATTCGTCCCAATAGCTATGTTATGATTACCTCCGTCATTTTCCCTTAATGCATTTTGTCCAATTGCAATATTATTGACACCATTAGTATTTGTAATGCCCGCCTCAGAACCAATAAAGGTATTATATGTGCCACTTAAGTTACTCATACCAGCTGATTTTCCTATGAGAATATTTCTGTAACCAGTGTTAATAACAGGAGAGTTATTTCCAATTATTGATTGTGTAGCATCCTGAAAAATTATCGGCGATTGAATATTATCGACATAGTATTTTGTCGCAGCATCTTGATTGTTTGTTGGATTTCCTAAGTTTGTTATGGTTCTGTTACTTGCATTTATAGTTCCTGTAAAGGTTTTATTTCCAGCAATAGTTTGGTTACCTGTTGTATTTACTCCGTCAGTGATGCCAAAACCAGCAAGTGTTGTCGGTTTATTTGTTATTTCATTCCAGGTAGGGACGTATGAAACTGGCCGGTAAAGCCCCACATGATTACCCCAACTAAAGGCAGCATTCCAGTTAGTTATTGATGGCAATGTTATTGTACTGGCCGGATGAGAAGTACTTAGGGCATCGGCAATACCATAACCAGCAATTGTTGTGGGTTTGCCAATAATATTGGCCCAGTTACCATCAAATATTACTGGAAGATTAGTAAGATCATTATAATTTCCACTGAATTCATTTTCGGCTCTTTTTGCATACATGGCATAAGGAACTGCCAGCAGTTGGCTTGTTCCTGAAATGGTATAGTTTGTCCCGCCATTTGGGTCAGTTTCGGTTTTAATAAAATACGATCCAGATGACCAATCAATCCCCGCAAATGTTCCAACTGTTGAATTGCCTTCGCCAATTTCAAGAGTAACTAAACCATTAGGGTTAGTACTTAATGTATGAGTTTCAATGTACACAGCTGATCCAGTCACAGATCCTCTCAATACACTTATTCTGATGCCAACAGGACTGCTTTTAACCAACTCTCCACTATCATCTCTAACAACAGCCTGATAGCTCATTTTTTCAGGTACCTGAGACATGATCACCTGACAAAATGTAAAAACAACAAAAAGAATGATTGACTTTTTCATATCTGGTTATTTTTTAATGATTTTAAAAGTTTTGATTTCAATATTATTTCTTATCACTTTAAGGAAATAAACTGAAGGTCGGAAATTGTCCATTGATATTTCAGTAATGATGTTTTCAATATTCTTCTCTTGGTATATGTTCCCATTTACTCCAAATAGTATATACTTTATATTTTCACTGTCAAGGTCCTCTATTGTCAGGTATAATTTATCTGATGTAGGATTAGGAAATACTTTTAATTCAAGGGTAACTTCTTCAGTATTTTCAATTGCTGTTGCTATTGATATTTCGTATGGTTGTTGCACCCCCTGGATAATTGTTCCGGTTGCTCCTGAGAAGGTATTGTAATTAATTTGTCCAATAGTATAGGTAACCACACCTCCGTTTCCTGATGCAACTCCACCTGTTGATGGAACAGTTTCCTGAGCTTTTGCATACCCTAAGGTCAGGAGGAATAATATTACAGATGATATTTTCATATTCATAACTAAAAAAAATTAATAATGATTTAGAATATCTCTTGGTTTGGTTTTATAACAATGCCATATATTATTAGCTTTAAAATAAATGAATTTAAATTATTGAATAAAATTATTTAGCTGATTTATGTCAAATATATTTGTGATTTTATCAAAAATATATGGCTGAGAACCACTATTCGCTGTAAACCTTCCTGTTGTAATTGTTATTTGTCCTTTGGAGAAATATCCTGCCAGATAATATGTTTCAGATTCAGATTGGATATAAACTGAAAAATGTCTCTGAGCTCAGATTCCCAATAATATTTGTCCTATTGCATGAGCCATTTATCCTGACCGCTCTTCGCCGGAGTTAATTGACCACCTTCCACCGGTTGTATATATCTATTATTATGTCCTAAATATTCTTTGAATCTCAGACTAAATGGTGGTGGTCAATTCTACCTACTTTTCCACTTTGGTATTGGCGGCTAAAATCAACTATGAAATTATTTGGGGAAGGATTATGCTGTAAAAGAAATTTATGCCGCCATTCCTGACGACATAAAATTCTTTCCTGTATTGTTATGTGGGAGGTGGTAGAAGGTTATTCCCTTAGGGAGGATACCATTGCAAAAGTATGAACAGTTAAAACTTGCCGTATTCCCGTCAAAGCTCACCTTTTTGTCGAATATCAATAGTTCAAGATTCTTATCTAGGAAGAATTCGCCAATCTCCTGATAATTTAAAATTGGTAGCCCAAGAATCATGGCAAAAGGTTTATCTATAATATATAACCTTCTAAGTACATCAAGTTTCTTTGTAAATGGTGGGTTTGAGATGATATAATCGTATGGCTCTGAGGGCTCGTAAGTAAAGAAATCCTTCCCCTCCCAAATGTGTGAGTGGATAACATTAAATCCTTCCATGGTAAAGACTTTTACAAATTCAGACTTCTCGGTATCAAAGGGACACCAGATTGTGGAACCTTGTTTCAAATACTCAATGATAGGGTAAACCATGATAGCTGGCGTGTAGTATTCATCCTTCTTGTTGAAGGATCCTACTTTTAACCAACTATCCATTCGTTTACTCATATACTCTCTATTTCTAAAATCTAGTTCTTAAACTCTATGCAGCATTCCTTAATTCATCATTCATGATCCTGTAAACTCCATCACCCAATTTGATGAAAGTCAAATCATTTGGGAGGTTTAATCCATAAGTAAACCAAGATGTATGAAACCATGCCCCATTTTTCTTCTCGGTGAAACTAAACCTCCTGTCTGGAACCAATAACTGAATTTTGTTCTCCCTGAACATCTTTCCCCGTTTTAATCCTTCAAGGGTTGTGGTTGGTAATAAGAACATAAATGGTTTTCCGAGACTGAAAGCTCTTTGGAGGAACTTGTCTTTAGTGGAATAGGGTGGATTTGTGATTATGATGTCATAATCAGAAGGTTCAAAGTCAAAGAAATCATACCCATCAACAACATGAGTAGCTATTACCGTATAACCTTCATTACGCAGGACACTCACAATCATACTTGATTTCACAGCAGTACATTCCCATACCCTTGTTATACGTTCAGGTATGTAAGGAAGGATCATCTCAACAGCAATTGAAGGTGTGTAGAATTCATCATTGGGTATATGTTTTTTATAATCAATTTTTGCTTTTATCATGATCGTTGAGTTTTATTCTTTTTCACTTTGATATTTAAATTACCAGAAGATGGAACCATCCATCTTCTGGTAATTTCATATAAGGTATCATGCACGTCTAAAAACCCGATGAGAAGTCCCAAAATCCACAATCCTGAGTTTATACTCAGGGAAATAATCCCTATGCATCTTTCTAACCACAGGTACAAGTTCATTTTTAACCGGAAAAGACCCATTAACGGGAAGACTGTAAAGAATATTCACGATTCTAACTTGGTCCCGGTAATTCACATTTTTCATCGGAATCGGTAAATCCATGGTGATCTGGGTATCATTTTCTCCGTTGACACTCTGATCTATTTTCCGAACGAGTGTCTTAAAAATGGTTATCAAAGTTTTCATGATCTTAAAGTTTTATGTTTTATTAATCTGTTTGTTTTAAAGGTTAATTAAGGGAGTGACCCGGGATAGAATCACCCGGATCACCCCGTGATATTATCAGGCTGCCTGAGCATCTAATTCCTGATCATCATTTTCAATTGAAATATCATCCATGATTGATTTTAAAGAGTCCTGGTCAAAAGATTCCTGACTTTCGGAAAGAACTCTCTGTGCGGTTTTGATGTTCTTTTCATAGAGTTCAACACCCACGAACTTAAATCCCAACAAAAGAGATGTCACACCACAACTTCCCGAACCCATAAACGGATCCATTACAACCGAACTTCTTTTCTTGGGTGTTGAAATCAAAAGTGGTATTACTGGTAAGTTATTCGAGAAAACTGCGGGGTGAACATCCTCACCCTCAATGTGTTTTGTCCTGTTCCTGTTTGTCTGAACCTTAATCACATTTGTAACATCATTCTCTGATAGTAAATTACGGAACTGGTCATAGTTATTCGGAATGTGGTACGATACCTTATTACTTCCTTTTTCACCACAACCCCTTGACACTCTGAGAACTTTATCCCTGTCAATTTTGAACCGTTCAAAATAATAGTCTTTTGTTTTTGAAAAGTGAATTATATTCTCATAACCAGAAAATAATCTTTTAACCTGATTTGAGTACGGTTTAAATGTAACCTTGTTCCATATAATCCTGTCGACGAATCTTACTCCCCTTCTTTTTAATTCAAGTATCAACATTTCGGTAATTCCCAGACATTCACCATTTTCATATGTCTCACCAATGTTCACAAACATTGATCCCGTATCCCTGAGTTTGTCAAAACACTTCATCAATATGTTTGATAATCTCTGAATATATTCTTCGGGTGTTTTCTCCCAACCTAATTCGTTGGGGTCATCCCCATATTTTCTCAATTTGTAATATGGTGGTGATGTGAAAATGGTGTCAATTTCAACATTATCTGGTAACTCGATTTCTTCAATATTTCCCTGAATAATTGTGTAATTGTTTTTCTTGATTTTGTGAACTTTAATGGTGGTGTGATCTTCGGATTTTTTCCTGTCAAAAGTTCCCATCAGTTTAACTGCTGTCTGTGCGTTGTAATTCCCCTTAATAAATCCTTCTATAACCTTACTTTCCTTTTCTTTCTCCCTGTTGAATGACGGATTTTCATATAAACGAATGGTTTCCAATACCTTGTTGATAGAAATCTCATTTGATATGACTTTTTCGGAAAAATTATGGTCTGAACCCGACCTTTTTTCCCATCTGATGATGTTTTCCAGATTAAATACATTATTTCTTCCCCAACCCTTTCCCCCAAGAAGGGTAGAAACCAGTTTAATCCTCTCCTCCTTATCACGGAGAGAATTTTTGTTTTCCGAATCAATTCTTAATAAAACTTTAACCTCACTGAGTTTTTCAATATTGGTCTTTTGTTTCCTGATCTGGTGATGAATGATCAAGTCTGATAAAGAGAATTCATTGGTTTCAACAAATTCTATGACAATGACATCGATTTCGTTTAAATTTAAACGAATCATTGACATGAGTCGAAGAATACCATCAATAACAACATATTTTGAACCATCCTGAATAACAATAATCGGTTGTTGTTGTCCAATGGTCGAGATACTCTCCATAAGAGAGTTGATTTCACTTTCCCTGTTTGAATAATCGTAAATAGTTTTTGTAATGACTGGTACTATAACATCGTTGATGTTGATTCTCAGACCGACTTTTTGATTAACATGTTTCTTTTCCATCGCAGTATTTTTTTGTTAAAGACTGCGTCAAAAATCATGTTAATATATTGATTGACAAAGATATACAACCTTTCAAAACAAAATTGCAAGGTTGCAAAAATGTTGATGTAATAGTAAGGAAACTATATCCTATTGAGCGGGAGCTATTGTGATATAATTTTTTTCGAGGTTAATTTTATAGATGTTCATGCCATCTTTAATTTCAACTTTTGTGATCATATAGTAATCCGCAAGATTAGGTCCAAGTTTCTTATACAGATCTTTATTTAATTTTGATTTGATAGAATCAAATGAAGGATCACCTCCCTTCTTAACTTCAACCATCCTCGTTATCCTTGATTTTTCAGCCGATATCCTAATCTCTTTATAAACTTCATAAAGATCGTCTCGGTATTCAGATAAGTATTTTGTCTTTATCCCATCGGGATTTTTAAGAAAGAAAATAAACAGTACTTTACGTAGAGGTATGATATGGATATCCTTATCTCCAATTTTTACATTCCTTTTTGGATCGATATAAACAGCAAGAGGTTTAACTTTTGATTTTATCCTGTGTGAATTAACAAATGCTTCACGTAGTGTTTCAATTGAAGTCTGAATATGTTCTAAAACCAGTGGATCCATTTGTTTTTCTTCTGCTCGTGCAATACAAGACTCGCAAATATCAGCAGTGCGTAGTTTCAGCATTACATCTATCTTGTCTTTGCACATATCATTAATACATCCTATAGACGGCATATGGATATTCGGCTCATTATCAACATTATTAATATCCAGATCAATCATTGATTGGAAGATATTCTCCAAAACCTGATAAGAGATACCATATTTCCCATCTCTTTTAGTATAGTATTCCCATTCTTCACCATAAATGAATATATTCCTTCCGTTGAAGGCACTGAACCAGTTTTTACTGTTCTTAATTGAGGTTAAAAGAACCACAAATGATTCTTCTTGCACTTCACGAATAGTACGATAAGTGCTGCAGAGGCCAAATAACTCATCAAATGTTAAGGACTTTATTTGGTCGATGTTTTTCATCTTAGGGTTTGTAAGGCTGAATTGATTGCCAGTTAAAGGCTTACCTAACATGAATTCCATTTCGCCTGGTGTCTGGTTCAGAATGTCGACGACCTTTTTTACCAGATCACCTGAAAATTCGGGAGTGGATGTAACGTATACCTTCATTATAGTAATGGTTGATGAAGTTTAAAAATAGCAATTCCAAAATGACATTCATAATGCTTTCAACAGTTTTTGATTAGGCTAATCCTATTTGTTTAAATTTAAATTTTTCAAATACCCTTTACTTTTTTTTAAAAGTTCTTTATCATTTGATTGTTAGGTCTGACATTCAACATAAGATATTTGAGGATCCCTTTTGAGAGTATGTGAAGTCAGACCCACAGAAATCGATTGGGATTCTTTTTTAATAAAGATATAAATGATAAACATAATACGATCAGAGAAGAAGGGTAAGGTTGGGTATACAAACATATCCAATGAAATTCTGCAATCGAAAACTTTAAGACCCCATGAAATTGGAGTTCTTGTCCATTTATTATCACTGCCTGCAGATTATGTGATACATAAATCCAGCATTTGGAAGCAAATGAATATCGGCAGAGATCAATTTGATAAGGTCTGGAAAAAACTTGTTCAGTTGGGATACATTCAAACTATAAAGTACAGGAAGAATGATTCAAAAAAGACCTTTGGTTACAGACATATTGTTAACGAAATTCCTCAGTCTCCTGAAAACCAGTGTACGGATAACCAGTATACGGATAACCAGTTCCCTGAAAACCAGTGTACGGATAACCAGTATACGGATAACCAGTATTCGGATGTAGGGGATATCCATACACTGATATCCAGTAACTGGAAACCAGGGTGTATACAAACTAATAATACAAATGATAGTGGAACCGTGTCGAACTCACGAAACGGAGTGAAGGTGAGACACGGCCAGACACCTGACCAGAATATACCTGACCAGAATATACCGGACCACTATATACCGGACCAGAACAAACCGGAACAAAATATACTGGACCAGAAAATACCGGACCCGGGAAATATTATTTTGGAAGATGTTCCAATTGTCCCTCACCCTCAACTCCGTTTCGGGAGTGTTCGGGACAATGAAGAGGATCAGAATAAAACATCAACGAAAGTACAAATAACGGAAGCTAAGGAAACTACTTCAACCGGGATTTCAGATTCTGGAGTAGATATTTCTTCAGTAGGAAAACGGGCATGGATCCAAAAATTGCCGATCTATGATATTACAAATGATTTTTCCCCGGAAGCATTTGAACCAGATGAAACTGATATAAACAATTTCATGGATGTATTAGAGGACCTTTTCCAGGATGAATTTCCATACTGGAAAAAATCACTCAAGAAAAAACCATTACATACTTTTCTTCAGGAAACTTCCAAGGTTCATGGTGGCGTTCCGGAAATAATGGAGATGGTCTCAATACTTAAATGGCACTTGTTCAAATGATCCTGCCCAAATGAATCTGGTCAAAGAGCAAGTACTTTTTTTACAAACTCTCATTCAATATGTAATACGCCCTGACTTTGGGACCTTCGCTTTTGTTTGGAATAATTTGTCGTAAAAACAGCTATATACCAAGGTTATCAATTTCAAGTCTTGAAAGTGAAGCAGATTTTCCAAAACCTTGAATTATTAACTGGAAACGGAACAAGGGCGGTTAACTGACTGGAGAGATAGTCAAATGAATATATTGACCTGTTTGTGTGACAGAGCAGGAATTCATCAAAAAAATATGTACTGAACAGAGATTTTTTTGTATTCCAGGATAGTATTTATCTATATGGGAATAAAGAATAGACATTTGAGGATCCGATTGTCAGAGGCCCAGTACCGAATGTTGTCAGAATTTCTCATATCTGAACGCCGTTCCAGATCGCAGTTGGTACGAGATGCAATTTATATGTATCTGGTTGAAAATCTATACAAAAAGGAAGCAGAAGAAATAAGGCCACCGAAAGGACAATAAAAGATGTGAATTCTCCTGACCTGCAAAAGTCAAGCGGCAAACAGGTTTATCGGAGATTAAGATGCTGCCTGACTTTTGGAAAACACAGAGGTGGGGTTTTTTATCAAGAATAAGAACTTTTACTCATTTGTTGCTGCTTGAATTAATGAAATTTGATCTGGTCCTGGACTCGGAAATGATCGCAACCGGAATCGATTTTCTGGCCCTCTTTTTAGCTTGTCCAACTTATACTTTGTACAAAAGTATAAGTTGCTCATTTTTAGATTGGAATGAATATCAACGCTCTATAGGAAAATCAAAAATCAGGTTCAAATTTATCTTATACTTTCGTCAAAATGATTAGGCAATTATAAGTTTTTGCTATATGTTGGCCCCCATTTTTAAAACTGGCTAATTATGAGCTTAGTAGGACAAAAAACAACAACCGGGGCGATGTCGTGGGACGATTTTAAATCACTGGTTTCAAAACTTGAACGGGATGGAGAGTATAAATTCGCTCTTTTGATTTGCATCGGCGTCATGACAGGACTTAGGCTGAGCGACCTGTTACAACTCAGATTCAGACAATTCGAAAACACAGATGTTCTAATAATCGTTGAGCAAAAAACCAAAAAGACCAGGAAGATTAAGATAAATCAGGATTTGAAAGAGATTCTGGAAAGAATCAGGGAGAAAATGGGGGTTACAGATTCTGATAGATACATCTTCCTTAACAGGTTTGGGACAAAGCCGATTGACAAATCCTACGTGAATGTCAAGCTTAAGGATATAATGAAGAAATACGACATTGTCCTTGAAGGGAATGTGAGCAGCCACACATTTAGAAAAACACTGGGCAACAGGGTTTTAAGGTTAAACAATTATTCCAACGAGGCCATGATTCTTCTGATGGAATTATTTGGTCATTCATCTCCCTCAATCACCAAGAGGTATCTCGGTATTCGTGAGAAGGAGGTTCTCGATGTATACGATTCATTACGATTATAATTTACAACCTTTGGACTTCTAATCTTAAGTTGCCACAGATGCAGCTTGAGTTATCAGATACTTAACCAACATAGTAACCCTCCCCCCGAGCTTCCCTCAGAGCTTCCGTCTCAGTCACGAATCCCTTATCATTGATTGATAATGAGATGTTTACAGGACGGGTTCAATGGCGCGTGTTAATGAATATACCCGGAATCCTGTAAAGCTCATTAAAGGTCGATTTTGGTTTTAAAATTTTTCCAATTTTTTTTGAAAAACCTGAAATACTTGAAAGACCTTTTATTGCCAAAAACGGGTCCAGAATTTTTGGCAATTTTTTCAGGAAAGCTTAGAATTCCTTAACGAAGTATGGTTAAGATATGCATCTCAGAAAGATTGATCTTGTTGACGAAATATTTAGTTTATCTTTTTCACGGCCTTCAGGTATTTAGTGAACACATGCCTAAATAGGATTGTCTTGGCAAGAAGCCATTTAAACTGATCTTCCCATTCATTTTGATTAAAGCAATTATTGACATTTTTCTTAATCACTATACGAGAGGCAGTTTGTGCATCAATCCAATCCGCCTTTTCATCAATTTCCGTTTCAATTTCTGTTCTTCTTTCGAGTAGAAAATTAAAAAGGTCCTTATTCTTACTTATATATAGCTCACAACTCACAAGATTATCTCGAGTGTTGAAAGTCAGGCTCAAATGTGCATCAGAACTTCCAATCGTTATGTCGTACCAATGCTGTGGACGTGGAGTTTGCAGTCGAATCTTAGTGTTGGTCGATAAAACATATTCTTTGAATTTGTTCCAGAATTCAAGCTGGGTAAGTTTTGTATCGGTTAATGTATTATTTGTTTGAGCTGTCTTTATGACCTTGGCCCATTCGTTTGGACTTACAATTATCTCGAATTTGGGAGCTGGATTTGACCCCTCAATCTTCCAAAGTTTAATTTTCAGAAGAAAAAAGCTAATATTTTCATCAGTATGTTCATTTAACCACTCAACAGCTCGTTGATGTTCCTCTCGAAACTCACGCACAATCCAGATAATAATTTCTGCATCATACCCTGATACATATGTAATTATTTTTCCGAGATGATCGTGATTAGTATTTTCCAGTTGATTCTCAATGATAATTTTTCGTCCAGTGGCTTCTTCTTCTGCAAGAAGATCTACATTGAACCTGCCAACGCCAGCCTCAGTTTGGATAGGTTTTATGTCAATACCAATTGCTTCACTTAGAAGGTTAATATTTTCTTCTAGTGCAAGCCAGTTCGTGAAATCCAACGCTTCGTGACCCCAGACTTCTCTTAAATGAACTTCAGTTAATCTCGAAAGAACCTGTTTCATTTTAACCATGATTTAATTTTAATACCTCATTATTTAGAAGAGTTCTCGATTAATGCTACTTCTTCTTTTGTCATTCCATAGATTTGGTAAACAATCTGATTGATTTTGTTTTCGCAATATTCTATCTTGCTATCTATCTTTTCTATTTGATGTGGGAGCAAAGCCACAGTTTTTTCCGCATTGAGTTTCAAGAGCTGGCTGACAAGTTCTATTAATAATGATTTATCTGACTGATTTCCAATTTTTATGGGTATTGATTTTAATTGCCCTACTTTTATTTGAGGGAAAGCATCATTTATCTCATCAAAATAATTTCTGATATAAAAACTGATTAACCTGCTTCCAAGGATTGCGGCAAGGTAATTTACGTGAACACTATCATCGTTTGGCTTTGTAATATAAACCTGTTGGTCTGCCACTGTATCCTCATTTTCTACTGTAACAATAAGAGCTTTGCCCAATATTTTTCTTGAATATATCCTTTCATCCTTGAAGAATTGAGGTTCTCTTGGCTCTGCAAGCCAACTACCATATTTGATATACTCCCTTGGTTTAACTTTTGTGAAGCGCTTAAGGTCTTTACCATAGATAAACGGTCTATACCCAAGTATTGGTTTATCAGAATGATACGGTCTTTCTGCAACATCTCTTTGAGTTTGCTGTCCTGACCCAAAAGCTGACTTCCCATATCCCCCTATTCTGTATGAATGCACTCCTCTTGTGATCCTAGCAATTTCATCTAAGGAGATCGATCCCTTAATAATCTTTTCAACAAGCGTATTGCCTCCTATTGATAGCGTTGTCGATATTGGCCTTTCACCATCAATGTAATCAGCAAAAACGAGCTCTGCTAATGCAGATTCCTCCGAATAACCAAGCTTGGTAATCGAAAATGAAATGTCTTGGTTTTCCCCTTTCCTAAGTACGTAAATTACAGTATCCACAGTTATTCCTTCAAAAACCTTAAAAATTGGAACAGTAATCTTCAGATAGGCGGCAGTTGTCAATAGAAATTTTCTAGTCGAAGCAGAATATTTATTTGTAAGCCAAACATTGGGAACGATAAAGGATGCAAATCCGTCCTTGTTGATCAGTTGGATACTCTTTTCCATAAAAATGGAAAAGAAATCTAACTGATAGGCCAAGCTTTTATAATGACCGACTAGATATGATTTAATATCATTCCCGATACCCAAACTTTTCCAATCTCTTCCATACACGTACGGAGGATTGCCTATAGCAACGTCGAATCCCCCATGTTTAAATACCTCTGGGAAATTACTTTGCCAATTAAAAGGTTTTAATTTCTTCTCATCCCCAAAAATAAGATGGCTATCATAATAGTCAGTATCAATCAGACTATTACCATTCTTAATGTTTTTGTCGAGAGAAGGAAGCACCCTTTCATTAAATAATTTCAACTGATTATTAATTGAAGCGTCTGTCTCACCCTCCAGACATTTTAATAATAGACTAAGCTTAGTTACCTCTACGGCATTGGCGTCTAAATCAACCCCATAGATATTATTCAATAATATCCTTTTCTTTTCTGATGTGGTTAATTGTCCATCGGGCGTTAAAGGGCTGTCTTTCTTGGTCTTTGTACTACCGCCCTTCTTGTTGTAGTAATTCCTGTGATATTCAAAGAGATGATGCAATGCACCAATCAAGAAACTCCCACTTCCACAAGCAGGGTCGACAATTCTGAGTGATGAGATCTCATCAGGAGTTTTGCCATCAATCAATTTGCCGACCGTGTTTTTTACAATGTAATCCACTATATATTGGGGAGTATAGTACACCCCACCAGCCTTCCTGACTTCGGGCTTTTCCTCTACCTTCGCATGATGTGATGGAGTAATACGAATAACTTTACCGAGAAATTGTTCGTAAGCACTACCGAGAATTTCAATCGGAAGAACCGAGAATTCATAGGGGCACTTTGGGTAATATAACTCGTCTATGATAGTCCTGAGTACCTTATTTTCAACCTTTAATGTTTCACTTATCCTATCTCTATTGAAATCGAATAGACCTGAATTGTATTTTTCATCAGCTCTCCTGAATAATAAGAAAAGACTACTATAATAATCGTCATAGGACAGGACACTCCTCAGGCTACCATATGGCTCAATCTTTCTGTCCTCTGTTATCCTGAGGAATATTATTCGATCAATAAGCTGTTGGACAACGAAGTTAATCTCTTCCTCACCGAGTAATTTATTATTCCAGCTGATATTCACTGCCAAATAAGTCCTCCACCTATCAAGCGATGTAAGGAAATCGTTGTCAACAGTTGCAGTACCCTGCTTATGTTTATCACTGCTGATGAATTTGTCAAAACTGCCTCTTAAAACCTGTTCTTTGCTGAAGGTATTCCACAGAAAATCAAATTCATCAATGTAATCCTTAAATGTCAGATACTTAATCCTGGCTACAGAGGGTTTATCATTGGGATTAGGTTTAGCTGTACAATCGTAGATAGCAAACTCCTCAAAATCTGTTATTACACTAATGGGATGTTTTGCGCTCCAGCCATATCTGCGTACTTGATAGGCAGGCTGTACACTTTCAACGACTGAGACGCTGGGCTTCTTCGCTTCAACAAAGAATAATCTTTTACCTCCTACAAGGCGGAATGAGTAATCCGGTGCCTTAAGAGTTCCCTCAATTTTCAAGCTATCCTCTTGAATAACTTCTCGATAGGCTTCGGCATAATTATTTTTATTGTAGACATCCCATCCCAAATGTTCGAAGAGTGGATTAATAAACTCGCTCCGTAGTCGGGCTTCTTTGTAATTTGGATCTTTGTAAGATTCAATGTGGGTTTCAAATCTGGCAACAAGTTCACTTATACCCTTTTGAGCAGCAGATCGATCCATGATTTTCATTTGTGATAAACAAAGATATTAATTGTATTGAAAGTGACCAAGCTAATTTATAGGTTCAATGGAAGAATAACCTTTCGACAATTAATTTGGGCTAGAGCATTGACAAAGACAGCATAGAATTAATGAGAAATAAAATAGAAAAAGAATAATTTAGTTATAAGATTAATCTGCTTCTTCTATATTCAAGGAATAATATCAAAAGAATGAAATACAATATCTTGGTTTTATAAGATCTACAAAATTTGTATCTTGACAACACGAAGTTTTTTGCTAAATGAAAAAAGAGAAATACCTTCAAATATTTAATTATCTCAAGGAGTTCTCAAAACTTAGAAGTAATCCAGTGAGAGATATTGAAGGTCAGGAAAATCAGTACCCTGAAGTTTTCTGGCTTAATGACATACCTGAAAATGTTCTTTTTGAAAATGTAATTAGGCCAGAGTTTAATCATGAAAATGATTATTGGATTCGGGTAAAGAAACCTAAAGAACCTATTAAACCGACTTTTACAAAACTATCAAGCAATTTAGAAAAATGGATTGAGCCAGATTCATTATTTAATGAAGAAGAACTACCCATCCTGCGAGTATCAATTGAAACAAATGGGCATACTTATCTTATCGAGAACTACCCGGAAATTTCAGAAGAATTTAACAGGTATATTGAGCAAAAATGGATTGAAGATATTATCGACTATAAAGCTAAAATTCAATTATATGAAAATGAATATCAAACTTATGAAAAGTTAAATAATACCTATAAACTGCTTTTTAGGATATTTAACAAAGCACAGCAGTTTGGTGAAGAATATGAACTGATTATTGGTGTTGGTCTTCTTAACTTTAAAGAAGATGACCATCGACCAAAAATATTCCGTCATATATTAACACAGCGTGTAGATATAAATTTTGAGTATTCTCAAAGAGATTCACAAATCTTTATAAGTCCAAATATAGAATCAGCGATCCAGTTAGAAACAGATGCAATTATTGACCTTTTTGAGCAGTTTGATTCGCAGAATATTATTGATGCAGAAAAAGCTGTAGAAACTTATATTAGGGAAAAGGGCATTGATACAATATTTGGTGACAAACCGATTGAAGACTCTCTAAAAATGTTTGCTGAAAGAATTTCTCCTGATGGGAGCTATTATAGTTCAATTAGCAAACCAAGTGTAACTACTGCTAAACCTGTGATAACATTTTCACCTGCTCTGATACTGAGGAAACGTGATACAAGAAGTTTCACAGCATTATATGATAAAATAATTAAAAATATTGAGAACGAGAGAGATGATATAAATATTCCAACATTAAATGATCTAATTGAATTCCCGGAACCTATTAGAAGCGAATTCTCATTCATTGAGAAAGAAAGTCGGAAATTAGATATAGAACCAATATTTTTCCCCAAGGAATACAATGATGAACAGATTGAGATAGTAGAAAGGGCCAGAAGCAAAAATAAGGTTTTGGTTCAAGGCCCACCTGGAACTGGGAAATCACACACAATTGCTAACCTAATATGCCATCTGCTTGCATATGGTAACAAAATTTTGATTACAGCCTATACAAAGAGAGCCTTAGAAGTACTCAAAGCAAAACTACCACCTGAATTTCAAGATCTGGTTGTTAATTTATTGAGTGGAGATTCATCTTCAATTCAAGATTTACAAGCCAGTGTAAATTCAATTAATGATGAACTATCTAGGGCTGATTTGAATGAATATCAGTCTCAAATTGACAAGTTTGAAAAGGACTTGAAAGAGGCAAGAAGTAATATCGCACAGAGTAAAAATGAATTCATTAAAATAAAAGAAAAAACCTCTCGGAATCAGGTAATTAACTCAGTTTATTCAGGTACTTTAATTGAGATCGCTGAAGCATTGGAAAACGACTCTGATAAATTTGCATGGTATACAGATGATTTCAGCGATATCAACAATGAACAGATTCATGCAGACTTAAACAATCTCCTTGAACGCTGGAACAACTACTCTTCATTGGATTTATCCGAGTTTGAACTAGATCTTCCGGATCCAAACATACTTCCATCACTTGACCAAATAAAGGAATACAGGCAATTATATAACGAATTCTCGAGTAAGTTTAAATCTGGTGAAATCCCCAAAGCAATTCATTCCAAAGACTTCCCCAAGCTAAGAACACTTCTAAGTGAACTTAAGTCTACATACAAACAAGTAGAATGTTTAGATATTGATTTTTCAAATCAAATTATAAGTTCACATCTTAATGGGAACGTCTCTGGCTGGAAACAGAAACTTGATAATTCAGATCAGATTCTTAAAAGGATTGAGAAGCTTAACCTGAGGAAAATCGACAAGGATATTGAAATTATTTACCCTCTTGGAAAAAGCCTTAAACAGCTTAAAAGTGACGCACAGATTTTATATGATTATTTACAGGATGGAAATTCATTATGTGGTGTTGCGTTCTCTATTAAGAAACCATTTCTACCCCATGCTGTTAAAGAAAGATTATACTTCCTTGACAGTTTGAGAATCAATGGAAGCCCATGTGATACGGCTAGTGAATTTATAATCGTCCTGAATGATTTAAATCTGCGTCAGGATCTTGATGAAATGTCTGAAATATGGGGTAAAGAAATTCCATCCGGCAATCTGTACTTTAATAAATTCGAATATTTCAGAAACATACACTCTGAAGTATCCAAACTTTTTGAACTACTAAAGCATTATGATTCACTCCTCTATGAGATAGATAAGTTGACTAATGTCATTATTTCTCCATTTAATAAAGCAAACTTGGATGAAATCATCGAAATGACTGAATATAGTCATTTATTAATTGGAATAGAATACTTTAAAGACATAATAAACAAAGCTCTGACGCATCTTAACCAAGATGTTAATCATGCTATAAAAGAGAGATTTATTCAAGCATTAAATAACATTGATTCTGATGCCTACAGTGAGGCTCTTAATGAGTTATTTACAATAATAACAAAGAAAAGAGAATTCCTTAGCTTTCAGAATCTTAAACATGATTTGGAACTGTTGGTCCCGAACCTTGTAAATTCAATTATTTCACGAAATATTTCAAGTAATGAGTTATCTCATCTTCATGAAGCCATTTACTATAGGAATGCTCTTGACGAACTTGATAAATTAATGGATCTGGATAAAGAGCAAAAATTATTACAAGAAATAATTCAATTAGAACAAAAGGAGAAGAAACTAATAGCCAGGCTTGCCTCCCAAAAGGCATGGTTTAAAGTTGTGAACGGACTTCAACAAAACCGTTCACTTAGACAACACTTAGATGCGTGGGTACTGGCTGTTAAGAAAATTGGAAAGACCGGGAAGGGTAAGAGAGCGTTAAAGTTTAGAAGGATTGCCCAACAGGAAATGGAGTACTGCAAAGATTCAGTTCCATGTTGGATTATGCCACTTTATAAAGTGGCTGAGACCATTCAACCCGGTCAATATTTGTATGATTATGTTATTATAGATGAAGCAAGTCAGCTTGGACCAGATGCAATCTTTCTCCTCTATATATCCAAAAATATCATAATTGTGGGAGATGATAAACAAACATCTCCAGAATATGTTGGCATTGATGCAAATGCCATGTCGCCTTATATTAAACGCTATTTACAAGGGATTCCACGTTCAGATTATTTTGGAACTGAATTTAGTTTTTATGATCATGCAAAATTCTTTTGTGACGGAATAACGGTTTTGCGGGAGCACTTCCGATGTATGCCTGAAATAATTGAATTTTCAAACAAACTTTTCTATGCACCTGAAGGAAAACAGCTTTATCCATTAAAACAATATTCTGAAAAACGGATTGAACCTTTATTGTCAGTTTTTTGCTCAAATGGTTATACAGAAGGGACTGGAGCAAGAATTTTTAATGAGCCTGAAGCAATTAGAATAGCCGATACAATATTATCAATAACAGTAGATGAACGATACGTCGGCAAGACAATAGGAGTAATTAGTTTACAAGGAAGTCTGCAATCATCCTTAATCGAAGCCCTTCTTTTAAAGAAAATAGGTGAACAAGAGTATCATAAACGAAAGATCATCTGTGGTAATTCTGCCTCATTTCAGGGAGATGAAAGAGATATCATATTCCTTAGCCTAGTTACAGCACATAATCATAACCGATCCGCTCTGGTCAAGCAAGAAGATGAAAGACGTTTTAACGTTGCTGTAAGTAGAGCAAAAGAGCAAATTTGGCTTTTCCATTCAGTGGAATTAGAGGATTTGGGAAATAAAGATGATTTAAGGTACAAATTATTAGACCATTTCAAGAACCATCGATCAAAACAACCCTTATTAAACACACCCAGAAAGAGAACATTAGGTACTCAGCCAGAACCTTTTGGCAGCTGGTTCGAAGTAGATGTTTATAATGATATCGTAGCAAAGGGTTTAAGTGTAATCCCCCAATATGAAGTAGTAAAAGGGAAATATCGAATAGATTTGGTTACTGTATTTCCGGATGGGACAAAAATAGCAATTGAATGTGATGGTGATAAATGGCACAGTCATGAGCAATATCAGAATGATTTAATGAGGCAGAAGGTTCTTGAACGTTGCGGATGGCAATTTCTAAGAATTAGGGGATATGAATATTATATCAATAGGGAGAAGGCTTTATTACCGTTGTGGAATTTGATTCCTAAGAATGAGAATAATAAATTTTCTGAATTAACTCAAACAAATATTTCCGAAGAATCAGTTGGAGAAATCGATTTAGTTGAAACTAAATCAGGTATACCGGATTCTGAACAAAAAGCTTTAGTTTCAAGCCAAAGTTCATATTATGAAAAGGATGAACACTTTTCATTAGAATATGGCATTTCTGATACAGCCCCTGATAAGGAAGAAGTTATAAGGTACTTCAATTTATATAATACTGGTAATTATATTATGACAACTGATAAGCCTCTGGAATCGGATTATGTTGTACCAATAAAATCCAGTGAACGAAATGGTTATCTGCTTCAATGTTATGCCTCTGGGCATGTCAATAAAGTAAAAGTTCCAATACTTCTTTCAAGGAAAATTGATAAAGTGTATATGAATGGGCTTAATATTGACGACACTATTAATTACCTGAAAATTATTGATTCCGAAAAAATCCTTGGGTTATATTTTACTGAAAATGGTAGAAAGAAGTTTAAAGCCCATTTGACAGCGAATATATCAAATAGAGAATTATTGCAGTTGCAAGGGATCAAGGTTATTTATAATGACTTTGAGGAAATTGAATACAAAATCTTACCGTTGGAGATTTTGAATGATATAGATCGGTTAGTTTTTCAAAGTTTTACAGCGAATGGGAAGCCTGTTGACAACAGTTATTATGAACAGGAATGGTCAGTATTAATGAAATTTAAATCACCTGAAGCAGTCGAAAAAACAACAACGGAAACAACGCTGGAAGAACCAGTGAAAAAAATAGAAGAGGAATCCATTGAAAAATGCGTTAGTCAAAGTAGTATAGTGAAAATCAAATATCTCAATAAAGACAAAGATGTAACCATTCAATTTGTGGATTATGAAACAAAAGGAACAGAAATGTCAGGAGACATTCAAAAAATATATTTCCGCTCACCTATAGGCTCTTTGATCATCGGCAAACAGGAAGGTGATATTTTAAGACTTGGAAATTCGGATTATTATGTTAAAATATTGGAAATAAAACAATAAGTAGAAAGTTTAAATCCAGAACGCTTAAGATAGTCACACCCCTCTAAGTTCCTTCATCCAACAAATTTATTCGACAGTTTAAAAGAAGGCGCATAGCTAAGAAATAGTCGTTTATGATTATAACCTGCAATCGGATTAATCCTTGCCAATAAACCGTATTCATATATCAATTTCTCGTATAAAACCCGCATAGGTTCATTAATATACTTTGAAACTATGGAAGAAAACAGCTCATTTGATTTCTCAATAATATCCCATTCAACATCCTCAAAACCATAACTGTATGCCTCTCTGACCTCGCTGATGAACATCCCACAATTTAATCCTGAAAGGCTGTTCCTCTTAACGAAATGGTTGGCGAAACACCATATGTACAGATTGTTTGGTTTGCTTTTTAATGCTGAAACCATCGATTCATCAACGATGTAGAAACCTGCATTAGGGAACTGGTCGGGATTCAATAATCCATAAGGTGAACCATGCCCGAGCATCAGTATTCTGTCATGTTGTTCTATCATCTCTCGTAATTCTGGTTTGGATAGACCTCCTTTTATGACGGTTTTGTTATTGAGGTTGGCATAAATCGCCGTAAGGAATTCTGTTGTTTGGTCTGCAGGATGGATGACAAGTGTTTTCATAACTTGGCTAATGTATAGCCAAATTTTGGATATGCACAATATTTTCAAAGCTAGATTTAATGGGCCTTTTCGATCATGAATGTCAACGATTGGTATATCGTCATGAAAATTGAACCAGAACTATCAAATTTGACACTGGAGACATGATCATCATTTAGAAATGGAATATATCATCTGGAAATTACAATTGTTCTGAGCTTGCCAGAATGATTTGAGGAGTATGGTTATTAAATCTGTTTAAATTTAAACAGAACATCCTTCAGATTTATGAATAATCATCAAGAAAGGTAACTTCTAAGGCTTATAATAGGGTTTTGAATTAATCATACTAACTACATTTTAACTTCAAAATATTCTTTTGCTATATTTGATAATCTTCAAACGAACAAGAGGAGCAATACAGAATGCATACCGATGGCGGAATTCTTAACTACAAAGGGAACTTTATATCATATTGAAAACACTATAAGTAAAACTTTTAAATTTGGAAGCTTAATCAAAGTCAAGAAATGACTTACATCTAACTAGCCTGATAACATCCTGAACCCTAAAACAGATAGATGATGCTTGTTTTAATCTTACTTTTCTGGTTAAATACACCTTTCGGGACTAACGCTACTCCTGATGGCTGGAAGCAGCTCGCTCCTGGGATGGATATGCAGATTTTATCTGCAAGTAAAACAAGTTCTGAGGGAGATTCAAAAATAACAGTGGTACGCATAGACCCGAAGAAATGGGAGTTGGTATTTGCCGGCATAAGCCAACAGGGTGAAAGGTTAAGCAAGACCGCCCGGGAGTGGTGTAAAAGCCACAGGCTCACTGCTGCTATCAATGCCGGAATGTTCGCCACGGATGGGCAAACTCACGTTGGATACCTCAAATTCAGAGAACATATAAACAGTACCCATGTTAACAGCTATCAGTCTGTTATGGCTTTTGATCCCAAAGAAGGAATGTCAGTGCCTCCCTTCAGAATATTCGACCTCGACATGCCTGGTGTGACGATTAAATCCATCATGAATGAATACAACTCTGTAATCCAGAACCTGAGGCTTATCAAAAAGCCCGGAATAAACGTGTGGAAGCAGCAGGAAAGAAAGTGGAGCGAAGCGGCGATAGGAGAAGACAATGAAGGAAGAATACTTTTTATCTATTCCAGATCGCCTTTTACAATGTATGACCTGAATAAAGAGCTGCTTGGATCAGGAATAGGGATTGTTGCAGCCCAGCATCTGGAAGGCGGGCCGGAAGCCCAGCTATACCTTAAAAAAGGAGATGTGGAGATAGAACTGTTCGGCAGTTATGAAACTGGCTTTGTTGAAGATGACAATAACGAAGAACCATGGCCAGTTCCGAATATAATCGGTGTTAGGCAGAAAATTCAAAAATAAGACTAATGCTCTTATTTTTTACGCACTAATCACTTTCATGTTTGTGGAATAACAAATTACCCTTCCTGAGGTAAATTTTTGATTTCTTGATTAATATTATTAGTTAATCTGACCATCTAATTGTGGATACTTTTGTTCACATTAACAAATAAGCCTTTGCTTTCGACAAGAATAACTTTAACTTTAAAGATCTATAACAAAATTAAACTTAGTTAAACTTATAATCACTGCTAAGTTAAAAGACCTATGAAATCTTTCTCTGGAAAAATAATTTTTTGGAATGGTATCTATGGATTTATTCAACAAGAAGATGGTTCTTCAATTTTTTTTCATAGGTCGGGGATTACTAAGAACAGTAAAACAGAAACAAAGCTACTTGTAGGTGTAACATACCAAATTTCAAATAACATCGAAGGCAAGCATAAGGGTAAACCGATAGCAATAAATGTCACTAAAACCTCTGAGGTAAATCTTAAGGATTACGAAAGGCATTTCGGGAAATTAATATCTTGGAATGATCATTATGGAGAAATTCAAAGTACACTACAGGATAAGACTGTCTTTTTTTATAATACACGCAGCTTGAATTTAAATGATACCTTTAAAAACGGTGATTTTGTTATATTCCATCAGGTTAAATCACATAAAGATCCCAACAAATTGTTTGCGCTCTTTGCGTATCCATTCCTTTCAGAAACCGATATAACTTTTCTTCATCAAAAATATTTTGAAACTCAAATTGAAGAAATACAAAATCGTATAAAAGAGCTTTTAGATGAATTCCCTAAACATTCAATAGAAGATCGGTTCAAATTTGAGTTGGACGTTATAGGAATAATCGATAATAACACAAAGTTTGTGAAACTGGTTTCCCTACTAAAAAAGTATAATAAAAAGGGATTTTCACCGAAGTATGATCTGCTCAAAGCATATTGCACAAATACTCATCTTATTCAATTATGGGAATCTAATTTAATCAATGAATATGATACCAGTTTGATGAAAAGCTATTTTCATAAGACAAATGCCGACAACAAACGATTTATATTCAGAAAATTCAAGGACGATGACAAAGATATTATAATTAATTTTCATATTGACTCCCTGGAAAATGAAGGTTATTTAAGAAGGTTAAATAACAATATTAAAACTCTGCTCGATATTATATACAGACAGGAAGAAACAAGAAAACTTGAGATTTATAATAAAGTATTTAATCGTTTATTTGAGAATTTAACTCCGGATGAGCTTATATCTTTATTGTTGAATGGATATATTGAGGATCTTCCTAAACAATTTATTGTTGAGAACATTGATATTAATAACATTAAGCTCATTAATGAATTACTAAACAAAAAAGAGGAAAAGTATATTGAGTTTATCAAGAAGTTGTTTGATAACTATTTCAAAGAAATATCAAAAAAGGATTTTAAAAAAGAGTATTCTGACTTGATTGAAAAATTAAAGTTCTTTGAAGTCTGGTATGGGATTCATTATAAGGAAATAATATCAATTTTAAGTACCCATTACAGTCATGAACAGAAGTTTGTTCTGTGGCTTTTTGATGTTTCAATAGAGTTTGATGGATTATCCTACTTTGAAAACAATCATCAATACTTGAATCATTATTATAAAATCAGATTTTTCCTACATGAAATAGAAAATATAGCAAATTCAAGAATCCAGTCTTTGCTAAAATACATTTCAATTAATCAGGAAGGCTTATTGGAGTATGTTTCAGGTATACCATGGAACAATATGATCTGGCCAACAGAAATCGCAGGTGAAGTCAATACTAATAGTTACTTTTTTTTACCAGATGTTAAGATGTTTATCAAAGAATTTGATTTTATAAAACTTGATATTAATATTCTATCAGAAAGGATATTTAATTCTTTGAGCCCTTATCAAATACATCACCTCAGGTTATGGCTTTATTCCTATGTCAGTACGGATTTATATGATTATGTTGGTTTTAGGGAGTGCTTCAAATTACTAAATTCAGAGGAACAATCAATGTTTAAAAGCAAGGGTAATAATATAATATTCGACGAGTTAATTGAGTCGATTGAGAATGAAGTAATAGCCTGTAAAAACATTATCTCGGAAAGTGAATTTTCAAAAAAATATAAAGCCTTTTTATATAACATATTTTTTGAAAGTGGTTTCTATAGACTACGCAAGGAGGATGGAACATATACTTATAGAAAAGAAGAGGAATATTCAAGCTTAGGCTTTAATACTATACCCAGCTCCTTGGCCATCAGCAAGATTGAAATCATAATCGAAGTTTCATCAGACAATGAAATTCTAAATGCTAAAGGTCTGGAAGAAATATTTACAAAAATACATACCGGAGAAATTGAGAAAGCTCTTGGAAAAGTTGGCCCCAGAGTAGAAGCGATTAATGGTCCCGTTAACCAACCATATATTGAAGACTGGAAACTAAGAAAAGAAGTAATTGACTATCTTAACGAAAATCAAATTTATGGGATAGATCCCAAAACGGTTGATGAACCGAGAAATTTCTTCAGGCGGATGGACGCTGATTCTGGACCTGATTTGCTGGAATTGACTCAATTATTCTCTTTAGAAACCTCTGATGGAATAGCAATTATCTGGGAGAATATAGATTTAAGTGAAGACAGAGCAACATATGTTTTCAAAACCACTCATATTCATCACTTTTCTCAAATTGACAAAGTTGCACACTCAATTGTGTCTTTAGCCCAATTTCGATCTACTTTAATTAGTTCGAAAGAAGATCCCAAGCTTTTAGTCTTCAAGAATAATCTTGGATTTATCGGTAAAATTCATAAACAAAGGGGGAAAAATTTGCCTTTTACAAATTGGCTTACAAAATTAGAGGAGCTATTATCTAAACCTATCCCTGACCTTCCTACAGAAGACGAACTAAGAGAAATCGAAAACTGGTCACCAGATATATTTCACACTCCACGGATTAAAAAAAGAGGAAAGATCAACGAGAAAAATGTTCCGGAAGTCAGCTGGGATTTTCAAAAGGAGTTTGAACTAATTACCGAATCTAATGATTCATATAATAATTCGGAGATCTGTTTGAAATATAAAGCCTTGAAATCATTTAATAAAGCTTTTCTTAATAAATTTCACCCTGAAAACCATGAAAACTAATAATGAAAATGATTGGGACACCTTGTTAAAGAGTGAATTAAGCAAACTTAAAACTGCTGTTTCCTATATTGAAGATACTAAAGATGCTCTATCCATTTCTGAAAACCAAAGGAATGAATTGATTGATAAATACAATAAAATTACTGCCTCAAGGGACGAAATTAAAGATTATGTTAATCAGATACATGATCACCTTCGAACGAGAATTGAAACTTTTGAATCTAATATTTCTCAATTAAATAGAGAGAATAATCAATTATTCATTCATTACGCTTCTACTGAGAATTCTTTAAATCAACAAAAGATCTGGGTCATGAAAAAAATCCTAAATACAAAATTATTAGCGTATTTAAGTCTGATCATTGCAATCTCTGCATTAGTGTTACAATTTATAAGCAAGTAATGTTTTTGTTTTTTTGCCATGTAATCTCAAAACAGAAGCTCAACAAAACACCCAATCCAAACAAAGGGAAAAGGGTGCTGTAGTGTATGATTTACCAGGGATGAACAATGTAGTTGTAAAGAAAGATATTCCTTACCAAGACATTTCGGGTTCGACTTTAAAAATGGACATCTATTATCCGCCTGATTTTAATTTCCAGAGAAAAATTCCTGCAGTTATTATTGTATTGGGTTACCCTGATGTAGCTGGAAAGAAGTTGCTTGGCATCGAATTTAAAAACTATATACAGTTTGTTTCATGGTGCAGGATAATTTCAGCATCAGGAATGGCTGGAATTGTTTATGAGTCAATTAATCCAGAAAAGGATATAATCACTCTTTCAAATTATTTGAAAACAAATGAAGACAAATTAAAAATTGACATAAATAAGGTTGGAGCATGGACATGCTCCGCTCATACTCCCACAACTATTTCCTACATATTAAACGGGTCAGATAACATATTTAAATGCGCAGTCGTTTATTACGGATTTTTTCTGACTAATGATTTTAAATATTTACCACAGATTGATACACTATCACAAAATATGGGATTCAAGACTCCACGATTATCTGAACCCATTACTTGGAAGAAAGATGTGCCTATCATGATTATAAGAGCAGGGAAAGATAATGTTCCATATATAAATCAAACCTTATCAATTTTTTATGAGAAAGCGTTAAATCAAGATTTACCTATTACCTTAATAAATTATCAAAATGGAGTCCATGGATTTGATGCTGCTCTTGACAATGAAACAACAAGACAGATTATCAAAAACACAATAGAATTTTGGAAATTTAATTTAAATGAATAGTCAATGAAGAAGATTTATTACTTTTTAATTGTGGCAACAATAATTATTGTGTCATGCCAGCCCAAAACTAAAACTGTTCCTGTCGACACAGAAGCAGTTAAAGCCCAAATAACCTCTGTGTTGGACAAATGGCACGCTGCATACCAGGGTAAGGATCTCACGGTTCTAATGTCCCTGTTTTCTGATGACTTACTCTTTTGTGGTCCCGCACCTAATGAATTCTGGGACAAAACAACAATATACCCTTTATTTGAACGCCCTTTTGCTGACACTTCCTTTGTGATAAGTTATTCAATAATTGTGCGTAATATAAAGGTGGAGAAAAGCGGTACCTCAGCTATTTCAACCGAGCATTTTTTTCTCAATGTGGCCAGCTCGAAGATTCAGTTAAGACAGGTATGCCACCTTATCAAGTCTGATGAGAATTGGATAATTGATTATGTAAGTGTTTCTTATATTCCAAACAGAGAAGACATGGGTAAAATAAATAAGGTATTGGAATAATTTCGCTTTCAGTATCAGATTAAAAGAAAAAGTCAAATGGGAAAGATGGTTTTCTTAATAACCTTTTTGCTGACAGTGATCCAACTTCCAGGTCAACAGGTAAAATCCTTCAAAACTTCTGACGGCGAAACTTTGTATTATACCGCTAAGGGTAAAGGGCCATTAGTTGTTTTTCTGTATGGAGGTCCTGGTTTTGGAGTCGGGCCAATGCGTCCATGGGCAGATTCATTATCAAACCAATTTGAGAGTATATTATTCGAACAGAGAGGAACTGGATTATCAAGTAATGTCAAATTGGATAGTACTACAATAAATCTTAAAAGAGCGACTCAGGATATTGAGGACTTGAGAATACACTTGGGTGAAAAACAACTGACGCTCTGTGGTATTTCATGGGGAGGTATGTTAACTCAAGCTTATGCGTCTTATTTTCCTGAAAAAACTAAAAACATCGTTCTGGTAAGCACACTGGGCCCTGATTTGAGTCTGACGGCTGCATTTAATGACAATATGAACATGAGAAGATTTCCAAATGAAAGAGACTCATTGACATATTGGAATAAACAGCCAGATTCTGACTTTTCGAAAATGAAAAGAAATTATTTCAGCTTCATTTCTGAATTCTATAGTCATACCATTGGTTATAAAATGTTGCCACAATTCTTTGCAGCGACGAAATTTCATGAAACAATGAGTGACCTGATGTGGAAAGACTTGAGTATTAACTATGACCTAAAATCAGTGTTAATCAATTATAAAGGACGATGCTCAATTATCAGACCAAGACAGGATCCAGTACCCGCTGAATCAGTTTATCAGATTAAAGAAATTTTACCCCAGACAAATATTATCTTCATTGAAAGATCGGGACATTTCCCAGATTATGAAAAACCAAAAGAGTTCTTTAAGATATTGCGGGGAGTGTTATGATTGAACGATTTTCTCTTAAATCCTGGCACCAAACTGGCACCAAAAAAAAAGTTACAACATTTGGAGTTGTAACTTCTTGATTTTGAGTGGGCCCAGCTGGGATCGAACCAGCGACCCCCTGATTATGAGTCAGGTGCTCTAACCATCTGAGCTATGGGCCCGGAATTGTTGCTTGTTGCTTCTTACATGTTGCAGATTGTTATTACTGAAAATCAATTAACTAACAACCAGTAAACAGCAACCAGCCACAAAACGGACTGCAATATTAACTATTTGTCGTTAATAATGCAACATCATGAAATAAGATTAAATGCAATTTACTTTATTTCGGGTATAATGTCAATCAGCAACTGCAGAACATTGTCTGCGTTTTTTCTGAATACCGACAAAACCTCCTCCCATGATACGGGTGCTTCACCATCTTTCCAGCAGTCATAATCAGTGCTCATGGCTATGGCAGCATACGGAATGCCTGTCTCATTCGCCAGGATAACCTCCGGAGCAACCGACATGTTTATTATATCTGCTCCCCACATCCTGAACATTCTCGATTCTGCCCTTGTGGAAAACCTGGGACCTTCAATGGTGATCATTGTCCCCCTCTCATGTACCCGCAAACCTTTCTTATGAGCTGTCGAAATTATCAGGTTCCTCAGATACTGGTCAAAAGGGTCAGCCATCTGCTGGTGCTTAAGGTCGCCGGCATCAAACCTGTCAAAAAAGGTAATACTGCGGTGACGCGTGAAATCTATAAACTGATCGGGAATGACAAGATCGCCCCTCCCTATCTCCTCCCTCAGGCTGCCACAGGCTGTTGTTGCCAGAATATGTGTGCAGCCGGCTTTTTTCAGAGCGAAAATGTTTGCGCGGTTATTGACCGCTGACGGCGGTATCGTATGATCCCTGCCATGCCTTGAAAGGATGACAACATCAGCTCCTCTTATGGAACCGCACAACAGCGATGAGGAGGTATCACCATATGGCGTTTCAATGATTACCTCTTCCGGTGACCCGATAATTCCCGGATCCTCAAGCCCTGATCCTCCTATTATTCCTGTCCTGATCATTCTGTTTTCTTTAGATACCGCATTAAAACATTTGCCGCTTCATCCATATCATGACCGAAAGTAAGTATCCCGGCTCTGTCGCCGGCCATTACAATAATACGCTTTTCTATAACATCTGATTCCCCGAAAAGCCTCAGTATGTCTTTTGCCAGCCCGGGCGTACCATAGTCCATTCCGGGATTTGTGGTGGGAACCTCGTATATAAGTTCATTCCACAGATCGGGACTGTGAACATGTATTACTGCATTTACACCGGGATCGGCCGAATATATTGCTGCGTGGGTGAGCGATTCCGATGAGGCTTTCAAAGGACCAATACATTGAACAGCATTATCTTCTATGTTGAATGAACAGACCTTTACATAATGCCAGGGTTCCAGCTCGGTGATCTCACCTGTTGAAGAGCCGGTTATCACAAACTGATTCCCGTCTCTTATCCTCATGCTTATATTGCCGAATCCCACTCCGTTCTCATAGGCTCCAATGAGCTCCATATTATAAAGTATTTCCCTCCAGTAATTAATGATCTCATACTGTTCATCCGAAATTACAGGACCTGACTGCCTCCAGTGGCAATTAAATTTAATAACACCTTCCATTGCTATATTGATTTATCTGCAAACAATCGCATGATATCACTTTCCGTGGCCCTGCATATCCCTTTGTCGGTTATCAATCCCGTCACAAGCCTGGCAGGCGTCACGTCAAATCCCCAGTTTGCAGCTGCTGCATCAAAGGGGCATATACGTACATCCCTTATATCGCCCTCAGAGTAACCGCTTACGTGAGTAATCTCTTCAGGGCTTCGTTTTTCAATTTCTATTTCCGTTAAACCGTCACTTATACTAAAATCAAATGAGGTTTCCGGCAGGGCAACATAAAAAGGAATGTTATTATCATAGGCGGCCAGCGCCTTCAGGTATGTTCCGGTTTTGTTTGCCACATCACCCGTCCTGGTGGTGCGGTCGCTGCCGACGATTACGATATCAACCATCCCGTGTTGCATAAGGTGACCTCCGGTATTGTCAGGTACGATTGTATAACTGATGCCCTGATTCCCCAGCTCCCATGCGGTAAGCCTTGCCCCCTGATTCAGGGGACGTGTTTCATCAACCCAGACATGTAACGGAATACCCTTTTCACCGGCCAGATAAATGGGGGCGGTAGCTGTTCCGATGTCAATACATGCGAGCCATCCTGCATTGCAGTGAGTAAGTATGTTGACCGTTGATCCCATCTTTCTTCTGCTGACCGCTTCAATGACCTCCAGCCCGTATTCGCCTATTCTTCTGCATCTTTCGATCTCAAGAGAACATATATTAACAGCCTCAGAAAGTGCCGTCACGGCAAGTAATCCCGTATCAGGTTCCCGGAGCAGCTTCTTAAGAACTGAGCTGACGGAGAGGGACAGGTTCACAGCAGTGGGGCGTGATGAAATAAGATATCTTGCAGCGTTTTCGAGGTATTCTCTTGGATCGGTCCCGCTACCGGCCGAAAGGGCTGCAAAATACATTCCAAATGCACCGGCAGCTCCTATCAGCGGTGCCCCCCGCAGTGTCATATCCTTTATCGCATGGAAAACATCATCGACCGACCGGAGCTCTTTAATTTCAAAAAAGAAAGGAAGTTTTTGCTGGTTGATAACCTTTACAATGCGATTATTATGTTCATCGAGCCATATACTCCGGTAATCTTTCCCGTCAATCAGCATAATTTGTTTCGTGCAGAAGCTTCAAAATACGGCCAAAAATACAAAATTAATTGATCATTGCTGCAGACGGTTGTTCTTAACAGGACTGTCAATTATTGCTGCCTTATCTCTCAGGCATTTTATGGATATACTCAGCGGTCGCAGTCATTATTTAGGTCCAGGTCCCTGAAAAGACCGCAGAAAAGAGCGATCATTTTAAGCCTCCCATGCTCTCAAATGGGATATAATAATTGCAGCGAAAAAGGTTTTTCGAATTTTCGACCGGATTGTTCTGTAATTTTGAAGAGATGCGTTTATATTTTATATTTGCATTGTACATTCCGGTGTTTTTTATTAAAGAGTATATGGTTAATAAAGAGGAATATAGAAGAAGAATAATAATTTCGGCCGGGCAGATATTCAGCAGGTACGGATTCAGGAAAACAACGATGGATGAGCTTGCCAGGGCACTCAAAATGGGTAAGAGCTCTATATATTACTACTTCAAAAGCAAGGAGGAGATATTTGAGGCAGTTGTGTTACACGAAGCCAATATTCTTAGGAATGAGCTTACTACAGCTATTAAATCAGTAGAATCACCTGTCGACAAAATGAAGAATTATGTTTTTGTCAGAATGAAAGCGTTCGAAAAACTATCGAATTATTACAACGCCATCTTTGATAAAAACCTCGATCATTTTGATTTCATTGAAACGATCCGTGAAAAATATGACAGGGAGGAGCTGGCCATTCTCAGACTGATAATTTACCATGGAGCCAGGAAGAAAGTCTTTAATGTTAAAAACAGTGAATTTACAGCGCTGGCAGTTCAGACGACACTTAAAGGGCTGGAGGTTCCTCTTTTCTGGAAAAAAAGGGAAATGAACATTGAAGAAAGGCTCAATGCTATCCTTGATGTATTATTTTACGGGATCGTCAATAAATAACTCGAGAATACTTACCGGCCGTATTTCATAAATTGAGAGGAAAGATTTTTACAGTATCCTGAACCGGAGCTTCAGTAAAGGCAGGTTATTTCCTTTTTATCACGGCTCTTTTTTTCTGTTTTAAACTGAACCAGAACCATGCTATCCCTGCAATAGCAAAGGGAATGCTCAGAAGCTGCCCCATATTAAGCTTCATACCGGCTTCAAATGCAACCTGGTCTTCCTTGAGAAATTCGATAAAGAAACGGGCAGTAAATATCAGTATCATGGCAAGGCTTATAAGAACACCCTGGATATGCTCACCCTTTTTTCTCCAGTACATCCCGTACAGGATAAAAAAGATCGCAAGGTATGCAAGGGCTTCATATATCTGTGTGGGATGTTTCGGGGCAACCTCTCCGTTCCTGAGAAAGACAAATCCCCAGGGCACCGTGGTTTCCATTCCATAGATCTCTGAATTCATCAGGTTCCCCATGCGGATGAAAAATCCCGAAAGAGCAACAACGATGGCTACCCGGTCTATTATCCATGTGTACTCTTTCCTTTCCTTCCTGACAAAATACCAGAGAGCGACAAGAATGCCTATCGCTGCCCCGTGACTGGCAAGGCCTCCGTGCCAGATCTTAAGGATTTCAAGGGGATTTTTAAGGTAATAGCCGGGTTCATAGAACAGGCAGTGCCCCAGCCTGGCACCTGCAATAACCCCTACAGCCATGTATATCGTAAGCCGGTCGAGCACTGCCACTCCCAGGTTTTCGTTATCAAAGATCTTCTTTATTATGATATACCCGAAAAGAAACGAGGAAGCAAATAGTAATCCATACCATCTGACCGCAAATGAACCAATCCTGAAAATTTCGGGATTAACATCCCAGGGAATAATCTGTAAGTGCATGGCAAATCAATTAAAATATCGCATAAAGTTAGAAAATAATATAATTGATTAAGCCTGGTTTGTAAATCATACTTCAGTCATGGATCATGATTCTGGTCTCCGGGCTTAAATAATTCCTCAAAAAATGTAAGTTTGTAATCCTAATGAAACTTTATCTGATGAAGGGTCACAGGTACGGAAGCATCTTTTATTTTCCCCTGACGCTGTTAGTCCTTTTTGCACCGGGCTGCGCAAAGGTGAGCTCGCCGGGAGGAGGCCCGAGGGACAGGGAATCCCCGGTGATAGTCAGAAGCATGCCGGAGCAGGGAACAAAGAATTTCACAGGCAAGGAGATAGTGATAACATTCGATGAATATGTGGTCCTTGAAAAGATAAACGAAAAGCTTATGGTCTCTCCACCACTGAAAACCAGACCCCGGATCCGCATAAAAGGCAAGAGCATTATCGTCGGTTATGATGAGGTCCTGAGGGACAGCACTACCTATACATTTTATTTTCAGGATGCCATACGCGATCTTAATGAAAACAATCCTATTGACAATTACCAGTTCGTTTTTTCAACAGGTCCGGTGATCGATTCCTTGTCGGTAACGGGGAATGTTCGTACAGCTTACAATCTTGAAGTACCTGAAAATACGCTGGTCCTTCTTTACAGCCAGCTGGCCGATTCGGCTGTAAAAAAAATGCTCCCCGACTATATCACCCGGGTCGGGAAAAACAGTGAATTCCGGATCGACAATGTCAAACCGGGTAAATACCGTATCTATGCCCTCAAAGATGTTGACAACAGTAAAAACTACAATATCCCTGATGAGGAATTTGCCTTCAGGAATGACACGGTGCTGGTTGATCCGGTCAGGAATTATCTGCCGCCCGCTAAAGATACTGCTGTTGCAAGGTCGAGGGACGGCACTGTGCAGATAGTACCTCCGGTTGAAGGTGAATATAGCCTGATACTTTTCCAGCCACAGAGAAAAACCCGTTATCTGACATCCTCTTCGCGCAGGCTGCCTTACCAGCTGACATACACTCTTTCCCTTCCCCCCGACAGCATCGACTTCAGCTTTGCTTTGCATGAACGTCCGGATGATTCTTTCTTCATTGAGAGAAATCCCGGAAAAGATACAATAATTGTATGGCTTACCGACAGTACGGTTTATTCGCAACCTGTTCTGGCAACGGTAGTTGAATACCCCTTCACCGACAGCCTCGGACTGACCGTGGCCAGAAAGGATACGATAATGATGAGACATATTGCAGCCCGGCCTGCAAGAGCAAAATCACCTTCACGCAATGAATACAGGGTGACGACGGGCATCACATCGGGACGTATGAAACCCGATGGACGGATAGTCCTGACATCCCCGACACCATTCAGGCCACCGGATACCTCACGCATAAAATTTTTCGAAGTACTGAAGGACGGGAATAAAAGAATGCCGTTTAACCTGAGAAAGGATTCAGCAAATTCATGCAGATATTTCCTTGATGTTGTCCTGGAACAGGGAAAGGATTATCTGTTTTCAGCCGATTCGGCTGCATTTGGCTCTGTTTATGGGGAATATAACGATTCCACAGGCTTTAAGGTTGCCCTTATGAGTCCTGAATCGCTGGGGAAACTCATACTGAACATCAGGAACAATACCGGCAACATTATTGTACACCTGCTCGACAATACAGAAAAAATTGTCAGGGAGGTTCCGTTCAGGGATGAAGGGAAAATAGAATTCCCGTATCTTGACAAGGGTTTTTACAGACTGCGGGTCATTTATGACCTCAATGGTGACGGTAAATGGACGACCGGGGATTTTGACAGAAACCTTCAGCCGGAGCCGGTTTCCTATTATCCTGCTGAAATTGAGGTAAAGGTTAACTGGGAAATAGTGCAGGATTGGGACATAAGCCTCAGAAACATAAAAGATTTTAAGCTGACTTCGGCAACGAAAGGCAGAAGATAAAGAACCATAATATCAGAAAATTAAATACTAATCAAGAAATGAAAGAAGTTGTTGCAGGTATTGATATAGGGGGTACCAACACGGTATTCGGACTGGTGGACCGAAACGGCGATGTTTTAGCCGAAAACAGGCTTCACACTACCGACTATCCTGAGATAGAGGATTTTGTAGCCACCCTTGTCTCGGCAGTAAAAAAACTGGCAGAAAGTAATGGAGACATTAAGCTTACAGGAATAGGTATCGGAGCCCCCAACGCCAACTATTATAAGGGAACAATAGAACTGGCTCCCAATCTTGCATGGAAAGGTATTGTGCCCCTTGCCGCCCTGATACGGAAAAAGATAGACATCCCGGTTGTTGTGACAAATGATGCCAATGCCGCTGCTGTGGGTGAAATGATATTTGGCGGAGCAAAAGGCATGAAGGACTTTATTGTCCTTACTCTCGGTACAGGCCTGGGCAGCGGAATTGTCATAAACGGCCGGGTGGTTTACGGACATACCGGCTTTGCCGGCGAACTTGGCCATACCACAATAGTGCCGGGAGGCCGTGACTGCGGGTGTGGAAGGCATGGATGCTATGAAACCTATGCCTCGGCCTCGGGCCTGGTGAAAACAGTCCTTTACCTTATGAGTGAGATGAGGGAACCAAGTGTTCTGAGAGATATTCCTCCTTCTGAGCTCACGGCAAAAAGAGTATCTGAAGCGGCACTGAAAAAGGATAAAATAGCTCTTGAAGCCATAGACTACACTGCGGAAAGAATAGCTTTTGGGATTATAAATGCCATCGGCTTTTCAAGTCCTGAAGCGATTTTCCTGTTTGGCGGTCTTGCCCAGGCAGGTGACCTTCTGCTCAAACCCGTACGGGAATATACAGATCAGGGAGTACAGCCGATCTTCCGGGGAACTTACAAAATCCTCCTGTCAGGAGTGCCCCAGAGTAATGCTGCCATTCTTGGCTCGGCAGCCCTTGCATGGAATGAGTTTATTAGGGAAAGTCATTAAGCTTATAGAATAAATATTGTACATTTGATTTTTCGGGCAGATATAATTTAGTTGTCCCGGAGAAAGCCTCTGATGATCCAGGAGCAGAAGGAAGCACAAAAATATTGATTGTAAAAACCGTTGCAAAAAATTCAATTCTGAATGAAAGAGATTAATGTCAGTAAACTTGAACTGCCGGATGACTATCCGGGCCTTGACCTGATATCGGAAAAACTTGACCTGCTGCCTGAACGTCATAAACTGGATACACTGAACTGGGATGAATATAAGTATAAGCCTGAGGTTTCATTTGCCATGGCTTACAGCGATAAGGAAATATTTCTGAAGTACTATGTAACAGAAAATTACATTATGGCTGAGAAAAGTCAGACCAACGAGATGGTTTGTGAGGATTCGTGTGTCGAGTTTTTTGTTTCGCCTGGAGGGGATGGCATTTACTATAACATGGAATTCAACCCTATCGGGACATGCCTGCTCGGCACAGGAACAGCAAGGGAGAACAGTACCCGTGCCAATCCTGATATTATTTCCTCCATAAGAAGGCTGCCCTCACTCGGCAGCAGACCATTCGGAGAAAAAACCGGAGATTTTCAATGGACCCTGACACTCGCGATACCTTTTAAAGTCTTTTTTCATCATAAGATTGAAAACCTGCAAGGAAGAACCTTCAGGGCTAATTTTTACAAATGCGGAGATAAGCTTACGGTTCCCCATTACGTCACGTGGAATCCGGTGGGTACCGGGGATCCGGATTACCATCAGCCTGCATATTTCGGACTGCTAAGGTTTATCTGACAGGGGTGACCGGCATTACTACCGGAAACCGTCAAAGAAAATGTGCGGAAAATTGTGGATTACAGAGGATGGTGATATTTTTGCGGGAAGAGTCCGGAATATTATGATTGAATCGAATGACAGTAAATGAAGCAGAGAAAATTAACACTTGAGCACAAACAAATAAAGAATAAAAAGGATAGTATATCATGTTGAAAGGGAACATTTTAATCGGACAGTCGGGCGGACCGACATCTGTAATAAATTCAAGCCTTGCGGGAGTTATAGAATCAGCGTTACTGACCGGAATTGCGGAAGAGATTTACGGCATGCACTTCGGGATAGAAGGCTTTATGCAGGAGTGGCTTATTGATCTGAAAAGACAGCCCCGCGGCATCATTGAAGGCCTGCGACGTACCCCGTCGTCGGCACTGGGATCTTCAAGGCATAAGGTTCAGGAGCATGACCTCCCGAAGATCCTGGAGGTTATGAAAAAATATGATATAAGATTTTTCTTCCTGATCGGAGGTAACGACACCATGGATACCATACACAGGGTGGAAGCATATTGCAGGGACAAAGGATATGAACTCCACGGGATCGGCATACCTAAAACTGTTGACAATGATCTGTTTGGTACCGACCACACTCCGGGTTTTGCTTCAGCTGCAAGGTCAAATATCCTGAACGTTCTTCAGGCCGGGATACTGGCGCGGAACATGCAGAAAGTTGATAAATTTGTCGTCTATCAGACTATTGGCAGGGATGCAGGATGGCTGGCAGCTGCCACGGCAATGGCTGCCAAAGATGAAGAGGATGCTCCGCACCTCATATATGCACCTGAGTTCAGTTTTGACAGGGAGAAATTCCTGGCCGATGTTGACAGATGTATTAAGGATTACGGGTGGGTTTCAATTGTATGCGGGGAAGGATTGAAATATGCTGACGGCACTCCCGTTAGCGCATCAATGACGCGCGATAAATTCAATAATATAGAATTCGGGGCAATGGGAGGCACCAGTGTAGCGGTAAACCTTCATAAGATGATTAGCGAAGAATTTGGCTTCCGGGGTGAATTCCAGATAACAGAATCATTGATCATGAGCGATTTTGTAAGGGCTTCCGGGGTCGATCTTGACGAGGCGTATCAGTGCGGCGTCGAGGCCGTTCAGATTGCAGCAAGGGGCGAATCGGGGGTAATGGTCTCGATTGACAGGATGTCCAATGAACCATATTCAGTCAGTTATGGAAAAGTACCCCTTGAAAAAGTGGCCGTTGCGGCCAAACCGATGCCTGCCGGGTATTTCAACAAAGCAGGCAATCATGTTTCTCCGGCCTTCATTGATTATATGAAGCCGCTGGCAGGTGACATTCCTGAATTCATAAAGCTTGAAAAGATATTTATAAACCGATAAAAAATTATTATGGAAAGAAGATTTAACAAGGTGGCACTGTCGGTCAATGCTCATCCTGATGATGCCGAAGCCTGGAACGCAGGCACTCTCAAACTTTTAAAAGACAAAGGATACAAGATAGTTATTGCAACAATGACCAGCGGCGATCTTGGAGGCTGCAACATGAATATGGAGGAAACCGCAAAGGTGCGCTACGAAGAAGCCAGGAAAGCAGCTGCTGTCCTTGATGCCGAATATTACAACCTTGGCGGAGTTGACGGATTTCTTTTTGACAGCAGGGAGTTCAGGTTGAAGCTTATTTCCCTGATAAGAAAAGTAAAGGCGGGAGTTATCTTTACACATCTGTCCAATGACTATCATCCCGATCACAGAACTACTGCAAACATTGTGGAGGCTGCAGCCATAATTTCTTCACTCGATACGGTTCCCGTTGAGGAGGAACCTGTGGAAATAACCCCTCTTCTTTACCACTCATCACCTCTGACCCTGACCGATCCGCTGGGATTTCAGATAGTTCCACCCCACTTTTTTGTTGACATCACAACGGTAGTTGAAACAAAAAAGGAAATGCTCGGATGTCACATATCCCAGATCGACCTGATGAGGCATATGCATAAGATAGACGACTTTTTTGGCTTTGTCCTTGAAGGCAACAGAAATTATGGAAAAATGGCAGGTGTGGAATATGCGGAGGTTTACTGGCAACACCTGGGTGGCGGTTTTCAGAAAGACCCGCAGGTTCAGAATGATCTTTCAGAATTTCTCATAAATAAAAATTAATGTCATGAATCTAAAGGAGGAAAAGTACAGCAAATTTGCCCTTGTCAGGGAGATGATGGAAACACCTGGCATCATCAGGTCTTTTGATCCTGAAGTAGTCAGTAGTTTTGTCGGGAAGATAAAGTCAAAGAAAGGAATTTTCCTGACCGGTGAGGGAAGCAGCCGGCTTTTTCCGGCTAAAAGGTCAATATCTGCTTCTCTGAAGAAAGGTTGTTTCAAACCTGTGTTGACTGAAGGATGCACTCAGGCCATGGAATATGACCTGAACGAGTTTGCAATTTTTGCAGCTTCCAATTCAGGACAGACAAAAGAGGTGATCCGCTTTGTGGACGCGATGAAGATGAAAAAACATGATGCTGTGTTCGGTCTTACGGCAAACAGGAATACGAAGCTTGAGGAATATGCCGATGCAACACACGTTCTGTCCTGCGGAAAGGAAGATGCCGTGGCAGCTACAAAGTCTGTCGTGGAGCAGGGCCTGTTCTATGATTCACTTCTGCGCCATGTACGGGGAGAGAAGATGGAAGGGCTGGAATATGCTGCAGCACTGACCGACAAGGTACTGACAGCTGAACTGAATAAGGATATCATTGAAATGATCCGGAAGGCTGATCTTATATATTTCGCCGGCCGTGATAACGGCGTTGCTGCAGAGCTTGCCCTTAAAACCAATGAGATTACCCGGAAAAAATCCGCCTTTCTCGAGGGAACATTTGCACTTCACGGAATAGAGGAAGTGATGGACAGTAACGAAGTTCTTATCTGGGTCGATCCTTTTGATGCTGACCATGATAAATTCCAGGAATGCCTTGTCAAAGGCGTGGGGATGAATGTTATTGCACTGAGCAGAAAGCAGACAGATTTCCCTACGATTATTATTCCCGACGGGGGAGACTATTCAGAATATATACAGCTTGCTGCAGGCTGGAACGTTCTTGTTGAAACCGGGATAGCTCTTGGAATCGATCTTGACCATCCAAAAAGAGCCAGAAAGGTTGGTAATGAATATGTGGCAGAATAAAAGGATAACATTTAATAAGCAGACACTAATATGGCCACTAAGCAGGTTGTTGTGGGTATTGACATAGGAGGCACCAATACTGTGTTCGGTTATGTCGACCGGGAGGGAAATATTCTCGCCGAAGACAGGATAAAAACAACTCATTATGATGAGATTGAAGTATATGTCGCGGCACTTTACGAGAAAATTATGGTTGTCCGTCAGAGGATTGAAAACAGTATCGAGATACTCGGGTTCGGGATAGGAGCTCCCATGGGTAATATTAACAAGGGTACAATAGAGCACCCTGCGGGACTTCCCTGGAAGGGGATCATACCTCTGGCCGGGCTTTTCAGGAGACACACAAATCTGCCGGTGCTTGTTACAAACGATGCCAATGCCGCAGCCGTGGGAGAGATGATATACGGGGGGGCAAGAGGGATGAAGAACTTTGTGGTGATTACCCTCGGAACAGGCCTCGGGAGCGGTTTTGTCGTTGATGGCAAGCTTGTTTATGGGCACGATGGATTTGCCGGAGAGATAGGGCATACCGCAATACGTCCCGGACCTTCAAACCGCGATTGCGGATGCGGAAGAAAAGGATGCCTTGAAACTTATGTCTCGGCAACAGGCCTTAAAAGATCACTGCTGAAAATAATGGCCGACAGCATACAGCCAAGCGAACTGAGAAAATACAGCTTTGAGGAGCTTGATGCGGAAATTATACATGAAGCCGCCAAAAGAGGAGATCCAATCGCCCTGAGGGCCTTCCAGCATACAGGCAGAATGCTTGGATTCAAACTTGCTGATGTTGTGGCACATACAAACCCCGAAGCAATATTTCTTTTTGGAGGCCTGGCCCTGGCAAAAGATCTTATATTTGAACCTGCAAAGGAATATATGGAAGAGAACCTCCTGAGTATCTATAAGGGAAAAGTTAAGCTGCTCCCTTCAGAACTCAGTACCCAGAACGCAGCCGTGCTGGGTGCAAGCTCTCTCATATGGTCGTTAAAGGAAGCAGAACCCTGAAAATATTACCATATAGATGGCAAATTTTAATCAGATTTTAAACCATATTTTAGGAGTTGTCTTTATTATTCTTATATTTTCAATTGCTTACGCATATCTGAAACCGCATCAGCTCCATAAACGACAGCTTGTTTCCACTTTATCTCTGAAAATAAGCTACCTGTTCTATCTGCTTGTACTTCTCCTGGTGGTCTACTTTGCAGCACTTGTGAGGGGCGGACTTGACAAGGTATTCTTTGGAGTGGAGTTCTTTGCTTTTCTTATTGTACTGTTCATTCCCACAATAGGCATCTTTGCCAGGAAACTTGGACAGTTCAGTAAAAAAAGAGAAGGTTATAATTACTTTTTTACGGTAGTTAACCTGTTATCGGTCGTTGCCATGCTTATTATGTTCTTTATCTGAATAACAATAATATCGCATGCACCTTTTTTTATGATTTTAAGTTTAATATTTAAAACCTGAACCTATGATTAAGGAACGTTTGGTTGGCTATATTGAAGACAGTATCACAAAAAACTGGGAAATTGAAGCTCTGTCGAACTACAAAGAAAAAGGATATACATACAGGGAAATTGCAGGTATGATCCTTAAGATCCACCTTTTTTTCAGGGAAGCCGGTATAAAAGAAGGAGATAAGGTTGCACTGGTGGGCAGGAACTCGGCTAACTGGTGTGTTATTTATCTGGCAGCGGTAACCTATGGAGCCGTTATTGTTCCCATACTGCCCGATTTTAAACCAGATGACCTGGTGAATCTCATTAACCATTCCGATGCAAAATTGCTGTACATCGATGACAAGCTTTTCGAACCGGTTGATGCATCAAAACTGGCTGCCATTGAAGCGGTTATTTCGGTTGATACTTTTGCAATGATATCACGGGACAAAGGTAAACTTAAAGATATTTATTCCTCACTGGATGAAAAGTATCAGAAAGCTTATCCCGAAGTCAGAAAGGAGGACGTCAGGTTTTCTGATGTCACAAATGACAAACTGGCCGTGATCAGCTATACGGGCGGCACAACAGGATTTTCAAAAGGAGTCATGATACCTCATAACAGCCTGGCTGCCAATGTGAGGTTTGCACAGGCCAACATGCCGCTTAAGCCCGGCGATCCTATTGTATCGTTTCTGCCTCTGGCCCATACATATGGCTGTGCGTTTGAATTCCTCTTTCCTTTTACTTATGGCTGCCATATAACGATATTGTCAAAAACCCCTTCACCACAGGTGATTATTCAGGCATTTCAGGAGATCAGGCCCAGGCTGATTTTGTCAGTTCCGCTGGTGATAGAAAAGATCTTCAAGAAACAGTTACTGCCGGTAATAAATAAGCCGGCAATGAAAGTGATGCTTGCTATCCCGGGGCTGAATAAAATAATTCATAAAAAGATAAGAGAGAAACTTACTGCCACTTTCGGAGGACGCTTCCATGAAATTGTCATAGGTGGAGCAGCATTTAACCCTGAGGCTGAGAGTTTTTTCAAAAAAATAGGTTTCAGATTCACGGTGGGATACGGCATGACCGAATGCGGCCCTCTTATCAGTTATGCACCCTGGAATTCCACCAGGCCCGGAGCTTCGGGAAGGCCCGTTGATACCCTCGAAGTAACCATCGATTCAACTGATCCCCGGCACCAGATAGGGGAGATAATACTCAGGGGTGAAAATGTTATGCTGGGGTATTACAAGAATGAAAAAGCAACCCGCGAAATGATCGATGATGAAGGATGGATGCATACCGGCGACCTTGGTATCATGGATAAGGATGGAAATATATTCATTAAGGGAAGAAGCAAAAGCATGCTGCTTGGTCCTTCGGGTAAGAATATATTCCCGGAGGAAATTGAGGCTGTGATAAACAATATGGATTATATTGCGGAATCGCTTGTTATATCGGAAGATAACAAGCTTATCGCACTGATATATCCCGACCATGAAATGATGAAAAGGGATAATATTTCGGAGGAGCAGCTTTTGACAATTCTGGAACAGACAAGAAAAACTGTCAACGAAAAGATCCCCGATTATATGGTAGTTCATAAGTACAGGATACATCCGGAGGAATTTGCAAAAACACCTAAAAGAAGCATAAAAAGATTTTTATACACCAGCGAATAAATTTCATGTTTGATTGCTTACACGATGTTCATGACCGTGACAGGGATCAGACTGATTTCTGATCCCGGATGCGGGAAGAGCAAGACAGAATTCCTGCAAATATCGTTGTGAAAGAAGACATAACCTGTTTGGACCAGTATGTTGTTATAGTGGCAGGCGGCTCCGGAAAAAGGATGCGCTCAGATATTCCCAAGCAGTTTCTGATGCTTGCCGGAAAACCTGTGCTTATGCATACCATAATAAGGTTCAGCACATACTGCAGCTCAATCAAGATCATTGTTGTTCTTCCATCAGACCAGATGGAGCATTGGAACGACCTGCTCAGGGAGTATTCGTTCAGAGTGCCGCACACTGTTACTGAAGGAGGTCCTTCAAGATTTCATTCTGTAAGGAACGGGCTGAACATGATACCCGGTTCAGGCCTGGTTGCCATACATGACGGCGTAAGGCCGCTTGTGACAACAGCCACCATAAAAAGATGCTTTGAGGCTGCTTCATCCTTTGGAAGTGCCATTCCGGTGACCAGCCCGTCCGACTCAATACGGATAATAACCGGAATGGAAAGCGTGACTGTTGACAGGAAACATATCAAACAGGTCCAGACACCCCAGGTATTCCGGACTGCGCTGATAAAAAAAGCATACCTTCAGGAATTTTTACCGGATTTCACCGACGACGCCACAGTATTTGAAAAGAGCGGCGAAAAGATTGCCCTGGTGGAGGGAAACAGGGAAAATATAAAGATTACTAATCCGGAAGACCTTACTTTGGCTGAAACTCTGCTGGCTTTTATTAGCTGAGTTTATCCCATTTTCGTATATTGTACGGAAATTAATGTCAGATATGAGGGTAAGATTGATTACACTGGCCGCAGCATTACTGCTGACGGGGTGCGCTGAATTGCTTAATGTGCTGCAGACAACAACAAATGTACCGCTTACTGAATCGGAAGTTATTGCGGGACTCAAAGAAGCGCTCATAATCGGGTCATCAAATTCAGCAAAGATTCTGTCGGCCGAGAACGGTTACTTTGGCGATGCTGCAGTTAAGATCCTGCTTCCTGATGAAGCAAGGGTAATAGTCGATAACATTTCCAGGATTCCCGGAGGAAGTCAGCTTATTGAGGATGTCATATTAAGCATCAACAGGGCTGCCGAAGATGCCGCCGGGGATGTGGCACCCATTTTTGCGGAAAGCATAAAGCAGATGACGGTAAAAGATGCATTTAACATACTGAATGGTGCCGACAATGCCGCAACAACATACCTGCACTCAACAACCTTCGAAGCATTATATCATTTATTTAAACCCCGAATAGAAAACTCTACGAGAAAAAAGATCGTTGGTGGGATAAGTGCCAGGGATTCATGGGATGCACTTACAGGAAAATGGAATGATCTGGCCGGTTCGCCTGCAGGTCGCCTGGCAGGCCTTAAACCCGTGAATGCCGATCTCGATGATTATCTGACATCCAGGGCACTGGATGGAGTCTTTCTCAAGGCAGGGCAGGAAGAACTGAAGATCAGGAAACAGGTATCGGCCAGAGTGACACCATTGCTTAAACGTGTTTTCGGAAGTCTCGATGCATGACAAAACTGGATTTTAATATATGAGTGAACGACAAATAATTAATTACCGGGGACTTGAAGTGAGGATCTCGGATGAAGCTGACGAGGGGATCCTTGATATTCTCAACCGTGCCGTTCAGGGATCGGAAGGAGGGATGAGGTTCCAGCTTATCAATATCAGATCGAAGATTGAGGCATACGGTGACAGAATACGCTTTGTCTCTCTGTATAAAAGAAATAAAGTAAAAGGGACGGTGGGATCGTGTTTCAGGATCACAAAGCTTGGAAAGAACCGGTATCCGACGTCATTTCTCAGATACCTTGCATTTCAGGCGGCTTATCAGTCTGACATGGCCTGGAAACACCGGAAAAAAGAGATCATAAAGCCTGAAACCGGTGATCTTACTTTTAAGCAAAAAACACTGGATATTTTCAGTAAACCCCATCTGCTTGGATTTAAGGAAGTGGATGAGACCGCAAAGCATGTTATGTTCGCATTCGTTGAAAGCATGAATGAGCGGTCAAAAAATCTGGTGCACCAGGCCGGATATGAATATATAAGATCATTCCTTACAGTGGCATTCAGCAGGTTCTCGCCAAAACCCGACAGCAGGGTATCGAAAATAAATACTCCGGGGGAACGGAAAGAAATGGAAACGCTTCTTGAGGACTATTACAGAGATTATTCATTCTTCAGTACTGACTATTCTTTCCATGGCGACAGGTATTACGTACTCCGGGAGGGCGACGAGATAATAGCCGGGGCAAATGCCATTCCCTCCTTGTACAAAATACACGACATGCCTGGCGTGTGGGGCTGGGTGATGATGAAAGTTCTGCCGAACGCACCGTATTACAAAAGACTGTTCCGGCCGGGTGAGTTCAGATTTGTGATTTTCGATGCCTTATATTGCAGGAAAGGACGGGAAGACTCTTTGGCCGATCTCTTTGAGGCAATTTGTGCCGAAGAAGGATATAACACCGGCCTCACATGGCTCGATGACAGAAGCGAACTGTTCGACAGCCTCAGGATTGTTACAAAAATGGGGATACTTAACCGTGTCCTGAATGCAAAACCAGGGCTTGTTTATGCAAAATTCATCAATATAGGAGATGATGAAAAGGAAAAGTTCTATGATGCACCTGCATATATTTCCGGATTTGATTTTGCCTGAATGATATTAACACTTAAAATACAGATATATATGAGACCACGAGCTTTTTTCCCACTTTTATTGATGATGATTTTACAGTTCCCGTTGAGCTCTCAGGAGGGAGAGGAGAGATATGTTCCGGAGACGGATCCTCTTGTTCTGGAGAAGCTTGACCAATGGCAGGATATGAAGTTCGGCCTTCTTATGCACTGGGGTCCCTACAGCCAGTGGGGGGTGGTGGAATCATGGTCAATATGTGCCGAGGATGAACCATGGTGCCGAAGAAAAGATCCTGATTATGTAAGATACAAAAAAGATTATGAGAATCTTCAGTCCACTTTCAATCCTGTGGATTTTGATCCTGCACGATGGGCGGCAGCTGCAAAAAATGCAGGTATGAAATATGTTGTTTTTACTACCAAGCACCATGACGGCTTCTGTATGTTCGATACAAAGCTCACTGATTACAGGATAACGAATAACAAAACCCCTTTTCATTCCAATCCGAATGCGAATATCACGAAAGAGGTCTTTGATGCTTTCAGGGCAGAGGATTTCTGGGTGGGCGCATATTTTTCAAAGCCCGACTGGCATTCCGAATTCTACTGGTGGCCAAATTTTGCCACACCCGACAGAAATGTGAATTATGATATCAAAACTTATCCCGACCGCTGGGAAGCTTTTGTGCAGTTTACGCAGGGACAGATACTTGAGCTTCTTGATGGGGATTACGGAAAGATTGACATTCTGTGGCTCGACGGGGGACAGGTGCAGAAGCAGACAGATGAGCAGATCTACAGGTACCTGACCTCGCGTAATTATAAGTTTTCACGTATTCAGAGCCAGGACATCCGGATGGATGATCTGGTGGCAAAAGCAAGACAGAGACAGCCCGGTCTGATAGTTGTAGACAGGGCTGTTCATGGAAAAAACCAGAATTACCTTACTCCTGAAAACAGGGTGCCTGAGCGTGCGCTGCCATACCCGTGGGAATCGTGCATCATAGCAGGAGGAGGATGGTCGTGGGTTCCTGAGGCAAAGTATATGAGCGGACGTCAGGCCATCCATATGCTTGTTGACATTGTTATCAAGGGCGGGAACCTCCTGCTGAATATTGCTCCGGGCCCTCAGGGGCAGTGGCACGACGATGCCTACAAGCTTCTGGAAGAAATCGGCGGATGGATGAAGGTTAACAGTGATGCTGTATATGGCACCAGGGCGCTTGCTCCTTATAAAGAAGGCAAAGTATGCATTTCACAGAAGGGAGAGAATACGATATTTATATATTATATGGCTGAAGAAGGCGAAACAATGCCTTCAACCGTGGGAATGACCACATTTTCACTTCCGGCAGGGGCCAAAGTTCAGATGATGGGAACAGGAACGCCCCTGAGGTGGCAGAAAAACGGCAACGGTTTCACGGTAAGCCTGCCTGACAGGGTCAGAATAAGCCACCCCTCAAAATACGTCTGGGTTATGAAAGCCACTTATTAGGGGAGGTGTGTCATTTATGGAATAAAATCATTAATTTTGCATCATTGAAGGGACGTTAGTTCAGTTGGTTCAGAACGCTTGCTTGACAGGCAAGAGGTCGACAGTTCGAATCTGTCACGCCCCACCAATAGCCTGAAATCGGCAAATATTATGCCTGCCCGACTGTCACCGGTCAGGCGGGCCTGCCCGACTGCAGGACTTCACTATCGCATGAATCTGCAACCGCAGGACTTCACAGACGTACTAACTCATGACTTCCCGGCATTCTTTCCAAAACAATCCCCGGCCGGCGATTGGCAACCAACCGGGGAAACTGGTCAGGATGACCTGTCCGTCAGTGGAAACGGACCTCAGGCAGTCTCTGAAAATGCAGCGAGGAATGCCCGAATGGAATCAGAATGGTAACAAACAGTAACAATTGTAAAAAGCTCCGGGGACAATTAACACACTGCCGGCAAAAAAACTTCCCTCAGTCCAGAACATATGTCCGCCTGTGAATACTGTACCAGATATTGTGACCTTCCCTGCGGAGCTCCCTGACCATACGCTTAATCGTCCTGGTACTTATGCCATACCTCCTGGCCATACTAACCGGTGTACCTGTTCCTTTTAATGCAGCCAGGCTGAGGATCGCTTCTTTGAGACCCTCTCTTTGAATTTTGTTCATAATGATGCATAGATTTGTATTACAAACTCCCTTCCCGCATATCTTATTCCACTAAACTTTTCCTGTAGTCTATCAAACTTTTATCTTTTCCGCTAATGCGGAACTGCGTCGTTTCTCTCCTTGTTTCCTTTTGTCTTATGTCTTTTCTGCGACCCTTCCGAATGAATTATCTCACATCTATAAAAATATGCAATTCAGTTATAAAATCCAAATGTTTTAGGAGAAAAATTAAAGAAATTCCAGGATGTTAGTAAAATCGGTGGATATTATTAAATTACCAATTATACTAACGTGCCATTCAAGGAACCATGGATTGCCTGGTGACGCATTGCCGCGATGCAAAAGCACGATCAGGAATTAAGGGGGGATGGGTAGATGGGGAGAAAACGCAATAATTCACCAACGAAATAACGAAATCACAGCATACAGCAAAGATATCCACTTATTTAACCAACAACCAGGAACAGACAATCGACAGGGAGGGTTAATTATATACGTGTCAGTTTTTAAATAAATTGTTAACGGCGAAAAAAGCTGCTGCCGGGCTTATGAAAAAATTGACTTTGATTTATTTATAGCGTAACTTTACTCTAATAGTACATGCTTAAGTATCAATTAATAACCAAAGCCTGTGATTATGAAAAAAATTCTTTGTTTTGGTCTGATTATCTGGCTGATAGCATCTGCCTGCAGCAGGCAGAAAAATGACCCTCTCCTTGGCGCCTGGAAGATGATCCAGATGCAGCAGGTAGAAGGTAAAAAAATAACAAACTACTTTTCCGACCGGTATAATGTGAGCCAGACCAAAATGTGGTCAGAGGGTCATTTTATATTCGTCGGCAAATATGAAGTCGATACCACCGTGACTTACAGGTATGGCACAGGAACCTATACTCTGAACGGAAATATTTATGAAGAAACTATTAAGTATCATTTCGTTGAATCTTATGAAGGCCAGAAAAATAAAATCTGGCTGGAGATCAGGAATGATACCCTTCTTCACATTTTTCCAATAAATGATCTGGGTCAGCCAAACCAGACCAGGCACTGGATCGAAAAATATGTCCGCCTGAAATAGACCTACAGGCTTACGCTTTTCTCAGAGATATAATCGTTAAATCCTGACGGGGTACGTCCGAAGTAACGGAACTTCTCTGCCCAGCCCAGACCGTATTGTTCCCCGGTCTTCCTGTCGGATGGAACGCCTCTTAATGATTCGGAGAATTTGTCGAGGAAGAAATTTTTTATATAATTGAAATTTGCCGTCCTGTCATCATTACCCAGTTCGGGAAGCTTTTTGCCCTCGGCTGCAAGTCTTTTCCTGAGATTCGCTCCAGCATTTCCTCCGCCTCCCTGTGCCACAACAGCCATGTTGGCCTCCACTTTCTTATCGATGAAGTTGCTGATATCAACAACCCTGTTTGCAACCTGCGGGCCCCTTGCAAAATAATATCTTTCAATGACCGAGTGAGGCTTTACCACATCAAGCTGTTCAGGATAATCAGTGCCCATGCCGGACATCCATCGGGCGGCTTCAACGGCTCGTGCGGTCACATAATGGTCGGGATTCTCCTCATAATGATCCCATGGATCAAAACTGACAACCGTATCAACCTTCAGCAGACGGAAAAGGAATATCAGCCTGCCCTTGATCTCCTGAATATTATATTCATCCATCCTGTGATTCCGGTAACCAAGGTCATAAACCTTCTTAAATCCCATGACTTTAGCAAAGGCCTCATTCGATCGTTCGTTATTGAGCACCCTTTCTCCCAGGGTGTCGCCTGCCCCGGCAGCATCATCATTTGTCGTTCTTATCAGGTAGCCGGTGTAGCCTTCATGAAGAAGCTTGGCCACAGTTCCGGCAGCAAAATATGGTATATCGTCACAGTGCGGCTGAATTACCGCAAGTACTTTACCTTCATGAGGACGTCCTTCTGCAGGCCTTTCGATGAACATCTCCCCTGTGGCTGTTTCGACCGGCGGATTCCTGAATGCTTCCGCCGGATCAAACGATGACATTGCTGCAGCAGGTCCCATCAGTCCCCCTGCGATCATGCTCTTCTCAAAAAAATCTCTTCTTTTCATATAATAGGATTTTTGGTGATTTGTTAATAGTTCTGCTAAAATAGTGAAAGATCCGGATGTTGCTGCTATTGCACCCCGGTGGGACTGCATTAACTGATACTTTCATTAATCCATTTCTTCATTTTCGAGGAAGAAAGCAGCCCTCACTATAGGCGGACACGGAGAGTCAAATCCTTTTACGGCCCTCCATATAACCTCGTTGAAGTCAAAATCGTTCACCCTGTCTTCCTGTGTGAAATCGAACTCCTCGCTCATACGCTGCCATTCATTTTCAGCCGTATTCTTCTCATCAAGGTCCACAAGGCATTCCCTTGCCCTGAACGGCGGATGGTCCGGGGTATTGTTAAAGCATCGCCACAGAGGGGTGGCTGCTGCATCATATTGCGACATCGGAGGAAGCCCCAGTATCAGTTCTATTGTCCGCAAAAGAGATGCAGTGGTATAGGCGGTATGGTCGACAAATCCTTTTTTGACATAACCTCCGGCCAGAAAGGCCAGGCTGCGGTGAGCGTCAACATGGTCGGGGCCGTTCTGGGCATCATCCTCGACAATAAGTATCAGGCTCTCCTTCCACACGGGACTGTGGCTCAGATAGTCAACGAACAAGCCCGTGGCAAGGTCGTTGTCAGCTACATGTGCAAATGGTGTAGGTCTTCCGAGTCTTAACCCTTCAGTATGATCGTTTATGAACCGTACTGTGTTGAACTGTGGCACTGCGTTTATTGCCAGCAGAGAGTCAAAATCACGCTTCCACTGGTAGAACCGTACCGTATCACGTACCGATTCATCCCATCCGGTGAAAAAGGTGCAGAAATGATCTTCGAGCACGGGGATTGACGGTTTGTTGCCGTCAATGAATTCTCCATAAGACCTGTAGCTGATCCCTTTACGTTTGCAGAAATCCCAAAGGAATCCGTCCTTGTTGTTTGCAATTTCGCGCTGCCCTTCACCCGGATAGAATCCGCCCCTGTTACCGTAGCTGGTAGGCCAGTTCTTTTCAAGATAGTCGGTGGCATATGCACCCATCGTCCAGCTGTGACCGTCGGCGCTTACTTCCCCGTTAACAAAGAAATTATCCAGCAGAACGAACTCACGGGCTATGGCGTGCTGGTTCGGGGTTATATTTTCCCCGAAGAGCACGAGCGACGGGTCGCCGTTGCCTTCCGGTATATCACCCAGAACCTGGTCATATGTCCGGTTCTCCTTTATAACGTAGAAAATATATTTTATCGGCGACGGGTCGCCTACTTTTGCCGGGATGGGATTTCCAGGTTCGCTTTCTGATATCAGTTCCTTGTTTTTACTGTAGGGGGTATTGTTATAAACAGCCTTTGTAAATACAGCCAGCTGATTTTCATCGGGCATATCCACTATTGCAAGGGTTCCCCTGAAAAGACCACCGATATACTGGACCCTGACCCTTTTCTCAACACCGCCCTCGTGGTAAATCACTTCATTTCCCTGTCTGGCAGGGTTTGGACCAAGAGGATTGGCAAGGGATGAAAGACCTTTGCCATTGCTGACCAGTATTTTATCTTTGGCGACCCTTACACACGACGGATACCATGCCGTGGGAATAAATCCCATGCTTCTGCTTGCACCGGGACGGCTGACATCAAAAACCGAAAGACAGTTGTTGTCTGCATTGGCGATGAACAATGTCTTTTCGTCACTGCTCAGGGCAACACCGTTGGTGGTTGAACCGCTGGGAGCGTCAGAATAAAGCGCAGTATTGAGTGTTTCTATGACTCTCATCTGAGACGCATCGATTACAGATACATTGTTGTCATTGGCGTTGGCAACGAAGAGATATTTACCGTCGCTGGTGATGCACATGTCGTTGGGATTGTCGCCGACAGGTATCTGACCGGTGATCTTTTCCTGACGGGTATCAAAAATTATCACCTTGTTGCAGCCCCAGCATGTAGCATAAAGCAACCTCCTGTCGGGCGACAGAATGCATGTATAACCTTCTCCTCCCAGGGGGTGGTCCGAAATGACCCTCTTTGTATTGAGGTCAACAACATACAGGGAGTTGTTTTCCTTGGTAACCGTATAGAGCCTGTTGTTTGGCTCATCAACCGCAAGTCCGGCCACCGAGATGAGCCCGGGCCAGGGCTTTCCTATCACAATTGTGTCTGCGGGCGTAAGCTTCTTTTTGCCAACGGCATACCTTATGATGATATTATCATTCCCTCCCGAGGCATAAAGACTTTTGCCGTCATCTGAAAAAGCAAGCCCGAGCCATGACTTGCCAATAGTCCTGGTATCAAGGAGGATGCCCTTTTTCACATCAATCAGCTGGATTGACTGATCGCTTTGTCCGTTATTGGTCACAGCAGCCAGTTTTTGTGAGGGTGACACTGCAATATTGAGGGGGAGGTCACCCAGGGGGACCATTTTGCCTGCGGGTGTAAGATTCCACCCGTTGGGAAGGGCCACCCGGTGTGATTCTATTTCTGCCAGAGTCTGCGCTGCTGCATTCAGTGTAAGTACTGAGACCGTTGCAATAACTGCCGTTAACTGTTTGCTGAAACTGATTATAGTATTCATGACATTCTTCCTGAAGTTTGTTTTACCGGTTTTTTAAATCATTGGGTCTGAGGGTAATAAGATGGCCCAGGGGATTTCCGTTACGGTACGAGACCACACGGAGAGTTACCGGTCCACCCTCCGGGATTGTAAACGGTTGAACATATTTCGGTGAGAATTCATCAGGCATTGAATCGTCAAGGGTATAGTGAATATCGAGTCCCGGCATTTCCGTCTGCATTTCAACGGTCATTCTGCCGTTTACGATCCTGGCAGTAATTATCGGATCGTATATTGCTCTGGAATAGTTCACCCCGGCAAGGTCATTCCTGGCAAACTGGTTTTCTGTTCGTATGATAAAATCTGTCCAGTTCTTTTTTTCGTCAGGCGACCAGTATACTTCAGACAGCGCCCAGCCGCGGGGCCATGTCATATACTCGGCATGCCTGAGTGTTGCCACCTGTTCTGTCCAGAGGTTTCCCTGACCTCCAAGTATATATTCCGGATCTACTCCTTCGGGAACAGGATTGAAGCTGTAACATTTGTTCATCCTCAGCGAAGCATAAACGGGAGGCTCAATTGTCGGTTCGCCCTGTTGGTAATCGAGATAGGCAAAAGTAGTGGGGCTCATCACCACATAATGACCCCGCCCTGCTGCCTCAATGCCTCCTTTTATTCCCCTCCAGCTCATTACGGCTGCATCGCGCGAAATACCTTCTCCCTCAAGGATCTCATCCCATCCGAGAAGTTTCTTTCCCTTGGCCTTCAGAATGCTTTCAACCCTGCTCATGAAATAACCCTGCAGATCCTCAACATGCCTTATCTTAAGCTTTCTCATCAGTTCCTGGCAGCCTTCGTCCTCAAGCCAGTAACCCTTATAGCATTCATCACCTCCGACATGTATGTATTCGAACGGGAAAATTGAGGCAACTTCGGTGAATACTTTGTCGAGAAATGCATAAACATTTTCATCTGATGGATTAAGAGTATTGTCAATAAACATTTTGAAAGTTCCGTTGCCGTACCATTCCGCAAAAGCTGTACCCGGATTTACTTTTATATCCGGGTCTTTGGTGCAGCACAGTTCGGGGTATGAAGCTATTGCAGCCATGCTGTGTCCGGGGATGTCAATTTCCGGAACGATGGTCACAAAACGTTCGCCGGCATAGTGGATGATCTCCCTGATATCATCCTGTGTGTAAAATCCGCCTTCGGTAGCTGCCTCTCCTGGTCTGGGGTCTTCACGTTCTCCGAAACGTCCCGCCCGGGGTACTCTCCATGCTCCCACCCCGGTAAGCTTCGGAAGCGACTTTATTTCAATCCTCCAGCCGTTATCGTCGGTAAGATGCCAGTGGAACATGTTGAACTTGAACCTGCTTATCTCGTCGATATACCTCATTACATCCTCTTTGGAGAAGAAATTGCGGCTTACATCCAGCATCATGCCTCTCCATTTGAACCTTGGAAAATCGGTTATCTTTACAGCGGGTATTAACCAGTTTGCCTTTACGGCATTCATGCTTTCAATTTCCCCGGGCAGCAGTTGAAAAAGTGTCTGCATCCCGTAGAACAGCCCTGCCGGCTTATTGGCCGATATAGTGACATTTCCCGGAGTGACTGCAAGCACATATCCTTCATCGCCCAGCCGGGGAACCGTTGTCTCGTTCACTACAAGTTTTATCCTGCCATTTGTACCCCGGGCTGCCTTAAGTGAATAACCTGTTGCCCTGTTGATCCTGCTGACAAGCATTTCAGCCGTCGGCGATGCTTCATCGGCATTAAAGCTGACTGTTGTGTTCTTCTGCAACCGGAAAAAACCGGCTGACTGTTCCATGTCGACAGGAATTGGAATGATACTGACAGACAGGTTCTGCGCTGTTGCACCCGTGGTGGCCAGGAACATGAAAAAAAGTATCAGATTCTTCATACGATTTGATTTAATTATTTTAAGTTGACTTCATTTCGCCGGAACAGCTCCTCCTGTGTCTGGTCCTGAGTATTTTCAGGGCATCTCTCCTTATCCTCACCTTAATATCTCCCTGTATTGTCAGGGGTTCCCCGTCAATATGGAACCTCTTTTCTTCAGTCCTGATGATGACTTCTTTTTCAGTCTTAAGGTGTACGGTATATTTTGATCTGTTTATTGTTTTTGCAAAAAGCCTTACAATAAAGACGGGGAACAGGATTTTAGGGAATGGTTTTAAAAGGACTATATCAAGCATGCCATCGTCAGGGGAGGCATCGGGGGCTATATACGCATTATGACCGAACTGCCGGGTATTTGCAATTGTCAGGACAAATATCTCTTCATCAGCCATTAATTCACTTCCTTCAAATATTTTTACTCTTACAGGTTTCAGCCTGAAGAAATGAATCATTGTAAGAAATGCATATGACCAGAAACCGCGTGTTCCAAGCCTGTCAAAAGAATGGGCGACGATACTGTCAAGCCCGATACCGGCAACATTAAGACAAAGGTTTTCGTTTATTTCGATTATGTCAATAGGGCGGCTCTCTTTCCTGTTAATATCATCAAGAAGGGATCTGAGGTTGCCCCTGAAACCGAGTTCTTTTGCAAAGCCGTTGCCCGAGCCAATTGGAAGAACGGCGAGAAGTTTTTCCGTGCCGGTAAGTTGTGAAGCTACCGTATGAACAGTGCCATCGCCTCCAGCCGCGACGAATATGTCATATTTACCAAAATTCTGCCTGATATGAGATCCTGACTCCGCAATACTTAGTGACTTATAACATTCAAGCTCATTCCTGCGGCGCTGTAGCTGGCGCGAAATGATGATCTTTACCGGAGGGATACCCGCGTAGGGGTTCAGGATAAAAAGAGCCTTGCTCTTATTGTCTGACGGTAATTCCATACTCAAATGTAAGGAACTTTTTGTTACCTGTACTGCAATTACGCCAGTAAGTTCACAGACTATTTCTGCTCAGTCATTGATATAAACAGCAACCTTCACCTGTGCCCCGGATCAGGGGTCCGTCACCCTTCTCACTCCATATATGAGTACCTGAAATCTGTTGGCGGAATGAGAGTCTCTTTTATTGTTCTCGGGCTGACCCACCTTATGAGGTTAAGATGGCTTCCTGCCTTGTCGTTGGTGCCGGAAGCCCTTGCGCCTCCGAACGGCTGGAGCCCTACCATTGCTCCTGAGGGTTTGTCGTTGATGTAAAAATTGCCTGCTGCGTAGCGCAATACCCTGCATGCCCTGATCATGGCATACTTGTCGTTTGTGAATATCGAGCCTGTAAGTCCGTAGGGCGAAGTTTCGTCGCAGAGCTTTAAGGTATCTTCATATCTGTCGTCCTCATAGATGTAAATTGTCATCACAGGACCGAATATTTCCTCTTCCATTGTGACGAAGCCGGGATTTTTGGTTACTATTATTGTCGGCTCTATAAAATACCCTTTCGATTTGTCTCCCCGGCCACCTGTTATTATCTCTGTCTCTTCCGACGATTTCGCGAGGTTTATATATCCCATTATTCTGTCGAATGCGGCTTCATCAATTACGGCATTCACTGCAGCCGAGAAATCCCTGACATCGCCGGTGATGCTCTTTCTCAGCATATCGAGCATCAGCCCGCTGGTGGCGGGCCATATCGATCGGGGGATATAGGCACGTGAAGCAGCTGAACATTTCTGTCCCTGATATTCAAAGGCTCCCCGGACGATTGCTGCCGCCAGTTCTGCAGGTCTGGCCGATCCGTGTGCAAAAATAAAATCCTTGCCTCCGGTTTCTCCGACGATCTTAGGGTATGACCTGTAATTTTCCAGATTTGCGGTCACCTCCTTCCACAGGCTGTTGAACGTGGCATTGGATCCGGTAAAATGAAGGCCTGCCAGATCTTTATGTTTCAGAACGACATTGCTTATCAGGGGGCCGGGGCCGGGAACAAAGTTTATGACACCACCGGGCAAACCGGCCTCCTGCAATATTTTCATAATGTAATAATTCGACAGGAGAGCTGTTGTTGCAGGTTTCCATACAGTGGTGTTTCCCATCAGAGCCACGCTGGCATTGAGATTGGCGGCAATGGAAGTGAAGTTGAAAGGCGAAATGGTATATACAAACCCTTCAAGCGGGCGATATTCAATCCGGTTTATGCTCTGCGGTTCCGAAAAGGGCTGCTCACGGTAGATCACCGAAGCAAAATATGCATTAAACCGCAAATAATCGATTGTTTCACATACGGCATCAATTTCTGCCTGGTATATATTCTTTCCCTGCCCGAGCATCGTTGAGGCATTGACAAGATATCTGTATTTTTTCGACATCAGCTCGGCTGCCTTGATAAAAACCGACGCCCGCTCCATCCATGCCAGGTTCATCCAGTCTGCTTTGGCTTGCAGGGCAGCATCAATAGCCATAGAAACTTCCTTTTCAGATGCAATGTGATATTCTGCAAGCACATGAGAATGGTCGGTGGGCATAACCACTTTTCCTGTTTTCCCTGTAAAGATTTCTTTACCCCCGATTATCAGAGGAATTTCGATCACTTTGCCGCTTTGCACGGCAAGCTCATCTTCAAGCATTTTTCGTTCCCGGCTTCCGGGTGAATACTCCAGCACGGGTTCATTCTTTGGTTCCCTGAAATTGTAGATCGCATTATTCATTTTCCTAGGATATTCTTTAGTCTATATTTCTAACAGTATGGCAACAGGAATGTTCATGGATGTTTATTGTGAAAGATACCTCGTTCAACGGCTGAAACGGAATTCAGCCCTGACAGCATCAGAGTCGTTACTGATCAGGCGAATGATCCATCTGTGATGACATCTCACTGTAAATTTTCAGTATCTCTTCCCTGTACTCTTCCGGAGCCTGAAGGTGGCCCCAGCCTTTATGCGTCTGCCACAGCCCGTTAAGGGCCGAATCGTGGTATGATCTTAAGATATGGGGGATATTCTTTTCTTTTAGAAGACCGCTGAGCAGAGTTGCCTCTATTTCGTTATAGAGCATCAATATTTTGACTGTTTTTGTCATCGTTGCGAATATAGCTATTATTTATTAGTAAACCGCAATCTGCCGGCAATGTTAAATGAACATTTTATCATGTTCCCATCCTCATCCACAGCCGTCAGGAAATGTCTTCCCGGTCCGGCCAGTATCTCAATCCGGTGACTATGCCTTGTGGTTCCGGTAAATTCATCATCAATATGCCAGAATACCTTTTTTTCGGCATCACGGTGTATCACTTCAGCGATAACCCTGGTCAGTTCTCCTTTCTGATCGCGGGGAATAAAAATATCCACTCCATTATCAGGATATATGAATTCCATCACAGGAATACCTTTTTCATCCCTGCACCCCGGGGCAAGGGGAGGGAGAGGTTTGTAGTTGCTGTTTTTCTTTCTGAAGAAATACTCCATCGCCGGGGGAAGCACAAACCACGGCTCACTTATTATGGAGGAGGGATTTGCACAATCGGCTGTAACCTGCATGGTACGGTTGCTGTTAAGGTGGATCACCCTGTGATACGGACATGGAACGCTTCTCAAACCTCTCATGCATATCTCCACCTCTTCCGTCTCCTCACAGAACGGTCCTGCACGGTAACCGCTCTGTCTGCATACTTTTACCGTTGCCAGCTCGTCGCCGGGAATTGTGAACCAGCGACCGCCATTCATTATGGCTGCCAGATCAAACAATACCGGAGCTGCAGCAGAGATGCCCGTAAGTCCCGGTCGCCCTTCTCCGTCAGCATTACCGACCCAGACTCCGATCACATATTCAGGTGTCGTCCCTACTGCCCAGGCATCTCTGAACCCGAAGCTGGTACCTGTTTTCCATGCAAGACCTGATGATGAGGAAAAATACTGCCACCCGCTCTCCGTGGCCGGCCTGTTAACTTTCTTAAGGGCTTCGTATGTAAGCCAGATTGCAGCTGCTGAAAACGGAGGATCAGCATCTTCAGGTCTCCCGGAATGTGCATTTGCATCGTAAACAAGAACAGGGGGATGATAGTCTTCCCTCAGGTATCTTTTCTCTTCATTATAACGTCTCAGCACCCGCGACAATGAAGCATAGGCCCCTGTTAGCTCCCACAGCGATGTTTCTCCTCCTCCGAGGATAAGCGACAGGCCGTAATGATCGGCAGATCGGGAGAATGTTGTAAATCCTGTTTTCTTCAGGATCTCAAGAAACCTTTCAGGATTGTAGTTCATAAGCATTTTCACGGCAGGTATGTTAAGCGACTGTGACAGTGCTGTTCCGGCACTTACGGCTCCGCTGTAACTCCTGTCAAAGTTCTCGGGGGTGAAACCGGGAAAACGGGTCGGAATATCGGCGACGAGCGTGTTTGGAAGTATCTCCCCCGATTCCTGCATTGCGGCATAAAGAAACGGCTTCAGAATGCTGCCGGTGCTGCGTGCCGATCTGATTATGTCGACATTTCCGCCGTGCTTCCCTGCCTCTTCACGTGTACTGTTCCCCACGTACGCCAGAACTTCTCCAGTTTCTACCCTGACTATGAGGGCTGCAGCATTGAATATGAAATTATTTTCCAGCTCTTTCTGGTGGAAGTTGACTATTTCAGTTGCCTTTTGCTGAAGGGAAAGATCAATGGTCGTTCTTATCCTTGCACCTCTGCCGGTGATGTAAAAAAGATCTGTAAGATGAGGCGCTTCTGAAGGCATATGGGCTGGCGGGCCGGGGAGAGGCTCTTCAAGCGAAAGCACCAGTGTAAGGGTATCAATGAGATCTCTTCTGTATAACTTATGCAGGAGCTCATTGCGCTTGCGCCTCAGCAGCTCCTGGTTCCTGCCCGGAAAGACCAGGGCCGGTGAATTGGGTAACACCGCCAGTGCTGCAGCCTCAGCCCAGGTGATGTCTGCGGGAGATTTTCCGGTGTATCTCCATGCCGCCGCATCGAGCCCTACAATGTTGCCGCCAAAGGGAGCATTGGAAGAATAGATCTTTAGAATTTCCTTTTTTGAACGGAAAAGTTCCAGCTTCAACGCAGACAGGATCTCAGAGCATTTTGCCGGGAGTGTTCTTCTGCTGTTGCCGCCGGCAAGCCTGGCAACCTGCATGGTGATGGTGCTGCCGCCGCTGACTATTTTTCCGGCTGCCATATTATTTTTCAGAGCCCGCACCATGGATACCGGGTTTATTCCCGGATGAAAGAAGAAATACCTGTCCTCAAAAGTCAGTAGAGCGCTGGCGAATTTGTCAGGCACTTCTGTAACAGAAGGGAAGCGCCATTGTCCGTCATCAGCGATCCTGGCACCGAGGAGGCTTCCGTCGGCAGCTTCCACAACAGTTGACAGGGGCGGGCTGAAACGGGGCAGAGGAGAAATGAGAATGGCAGTAAAAAGGACCCCTGCAGCAAAGAGCACTATTTTCAGCCATCTACTCAAAGCTCTCAGGTATGACTCTTACAATATTTCCCGGGACTCGGGCATAGCAATTTTCGGTGTACATCGCCTCGCACCATACCGGCGGCTGAAAAAATTCACCCTTGTATGCTGCATTAAGCATTGCCACAAACGTCTTTGTTTCGCCGCGTCCGAGGCTGAAGTATGTGTATATCCTGTCATCCCTGAAGTCGCGGTAGTCAAAATCGCTGTCCTTTATCCGGTACTCGGCTTCGAACAGCCTGGTGTTGCGTATTTCCCACCCCGAGGGTACCAGCTGGGTAAGGGCAATGTTGTCAACAGCCTGATATGTGTTGTTGGATACCTCTACCACCATAATGAATCCTGTTCCCTGTGGCAGCGCAGAAACATCGACGGGCTGCAGGCCTGCAGTGTAATAGCTTACATTCATGCCGAGACCCCTGCTTTCGTACGACCTGTCTGCCGGATCAGGAATACCTTTCCTGGTGAGTGTAACATAAAGCGGCCTGCCTGAAATGTTTTCTGCAATCATCGTGTTGGTCCCGTCCCTTACCGTAAGGGTTTTTGCGGCAACCTGTTTCGAACCGGCATATTGCTCTGAAGTCTCGCTGTTGAAGCTGACCTTCACTCCTGCCTCCCCGTAATCATCCCCGGGAAGCATTTCAGTGAACTTCATATATGCCATAAGAGCCCAGGCCGTCGTTTGCGTGCTGTACCAGCCCCCGGCTGAGAGGTCGTTACAGAGCGATCTGTAAAGTGGCAGCCCTTCCTCGTCTTTTTTCAGCACTGAAAGGGTATATAATACAATGGCTTTGTCGCGAAGTTCGCTGCCGTAGTAATAACCCGCAAATTCATTTTCAGTCGCCGTATAACGCATGTCGAGAAGTTCATCAGCCACCTCTGTTCTGCCGGTAAGGGCGTAGGCAGCAGCCAGCAGCCATTTGGTGACCTGTGGTATCCCTTCCGATTCCCGCAGCCTGTTCATGGCACCCCTCTCGGATTCGCCGGCAAGAGCCAGAGTAAAAAGCCTGTATGCCTGGTTGTTCGCCGAATGTCTGAATGCCCTGTCAAACCTCCACGTCTGGGCTCTCTTTTTCTGGTAGCTGATCCATTTCTGCCTGTATCCCGAAGGTATGTTGTATCCTTTTCTTTCAGCCTCAGCAATAAAATGGCCAGCATATGATGTCACCCATTCATCGGGCTGGTAGGAGCCGGGCCACAGGGCAGTACCTCCGTCATTCATCTGCCGCGATATGATCATGGCGACAGCTTTCTTAATGTTTGCCGCGGCTCTTTCATTTATGGAAGCAGGGTTTCCCGAAATATCGCCAAGCCACAGTTGAGGGAATGCTGCTGATATGATCTGTTCTGTGCACCCGTGGGGGTACTCCAGAAGGTAATCAATCCTTTTTTCAAGGTTCACCGATGGCAGGGCTGAAACCTCAAGTGATGCGCTGTTTTGTGTCCCGAAAGAGGTGAACGACGTTTCCCATTTTTCTCCGGGGGCAAGGATCCTCATGTCGGCCCGCGTTTCCGGAGGATTTGGGTTCCTGACCTCTGCTACGATCTCATATACCGCATTCTCTCCGCCTCCTGTGGCGGTAATTTTCATTGCTGCAGTTCCTGTTTTCTCTGCCGTCGTGAAAATAAATTCGACATCCTTTTCGATCCCGGCATCAGCCGATACGGTTAAATGATTTTCGCTGAAATTTACCATATCGTTGCCTTCGGCTTTTACCACGACATTCCTTATGGACTCCTTCTGAATGAACAGCGTCACCGGCAGGGCGACCTTTTCGCCCGGGCTGATAACCCTCGGAGCAGTGGCCAGGATCATCAGCGGGTCCCTGACCACGGTTGTCTTGGCCGCACTGCCGAATGCCATACCTTCACCTGCAATGACCATGGTTTTCACCGATCCGGTATAATGGGGCAGTCTGATGGTATGTGCGGCAGTTCTTCCTGCAGGCAGGGTGAAAGGTCCGAGGAACTTTACCACGGGAGTGAACCTCTGCGCCTTGTTTGCGGCCCTGTCGATCAGTGCTTCATCCCCGCCGGTTGCAAAAATCCTGTCGAGGGTTCCTCCGAAAGCCCCCAGCACAAAATCATAAAGGTCCCATGTCTGTACTCCCAGGGCCTGCTTTGAATAGAAATGATCCCACGGATCGGGGGTCTTATAGCCTGTGATGTCGAGCAGTCCCTCATCAACTATCGCGAGGGTATAGGTCATTGCTTTCTTCCCGGCTTCTGACACGCTCACCTCAAAGCTTTCCTGTGAGCGTACTTCTGAAGGTACGGTTATCACCGGCTTCAGACGGCTTGCCGGGTCTTCCACCATTACCGGCACAATTCCGTAGAGACGCATTGGCATGTCATTGATGGTCTGGGCATGGGGCTGTATCACGGTCACGTATGCATACACATTGGGTGCCATTTCAGGCTTAGCCCTGAATTTCACCGTGTTGTTGCCCTTCAATGTACCTGTACGTATCTCGTCAATCACCGAAGCGGAGTTTTCAAGAGTGATGATGGCTCTTGAGTTTTCCGGGGCAGCGAATGTAAGACTTATCTCATCGCCCGGCGCATATTTCTCTTTGTCGGTACTTACTGCAAGCAGCGTTGCCCCCTCTGCATTCCCTTTCATCCCGTATTCCCACGGCCAGTCAATCATCACAACCCTGCCCGTGGAATGGCCATTCCTGTCTGTCGCTCTTATAAGATATCTTCCCCATTCATTACGGGGGATCCTGAAAGTGAATGAACCTTCCCCGTTTACGGTGGGGATCTCCCTGCTGACAACCGGCTTGTATATGCTGTTTGATATATACGAAGCCAGGTTTTCCCGGTCCGACTCCCACCACCACTGATACGATATCTTATAGATATTGAGCTCAACCCCCGAGCTTACGGGTTTCCCTGACGGATCCACGGTCACTACGCTGACCTCATTGTCCCTGTCGGTGAAAAGCATCCTGTCATTTTCCTTCAGCCCCGGCAGTCTTATCCCTGTAAAGACCGGATATGGCGCATACCTGAAGGTTGACTGTGTTATACTTTCATCACCGCCTTTTTCAGACACTGTTGTTGTAAAAAGAACATTGAGCATCCCGGGAGCTTTGATATCCCTGCCCGGTTCAAACACCACCGTGGCTTCTCCGTTTTGATCAGTGGTGCCTTCGAAGATCCTGACACTTTCTGAATAGAAGTCAGTTGCCGGATCATCAAAAACATACTGCTTATATCTGTCAAATTCTGTCTTTGTGTGCCTGAAGAGGCATTCAACCGCCGATCTCAGGTTCGATGCCGTTGCCCCGTTGAGCCATCTGACACTCAGGAGCCCGTTTATGACCGGCCTGCCGGGATCAGAAAAGCCTCCGGGGAAGCTAAGGTCAATCTTGAGGCGGTTTGGTTTGATCGTCTCGATCCTGACTCTTTTGGTGAACGTTGCACCGCCTATCCTGAAGATCCCCTGGTAGTTTCCGGTGACGGCATCGGGCAGTGTCGCGGTTCTGAAAACCGTCAGCCCGCTTTTCCCGGGGATCTGAACCTGGTGAGCGATTTTCTGCCCAAGAGGATTTACCAGCTCAAACTGAACCGGATGACCGGAAGGAAGCCGGCCGCTGATATCCCTCACAAGAAGCGAAAGGAATATTGAATCTCCCGGCCTCCAGACATCTCTTTCCCCGTATATGAAAGCGTTTATCCCGTTTTCAGCCCTGCTTCCTGAAACATCAAAGGAACTCAGCGACAGTGAAGAACCATCGGTCAGTTTCAGGTAATTGCGGTCCCTGTCTTTTTTTGCGGTAAGAAGAAAAGGCTTTCTGTCGCACCTGACAGATGCGTTCCCTCTTTTGTCCGTTTCTCCCGACGCAATTTTCTGAAGCTGGAAGTCGAAAACCTCAATTTCTGCTTCGCTCAGGGGCTGGGCAGAAAGAAGATCGTTGACAGTCACCCGCAGAACATCATCCGCTCCTTTTTTTGCAATGATGCCAAGATTGGAAGCGAGAATGTTCCGCGACACTCTTTTGTCGGGACTGTAATACGCCTCTTTGCAGGGATCATCACGTTCCCTCCAGTCGAAGCCGAAAGAATAATATATGAATTCATCGCTGTCGTAATAAAAATTATAAGGATCGTCCCAGTAAGCATGTTCGCTTTCTTCTTTCATCCTGAGATATTCGTCATACCGGCTCATGTCAACAGGCCCGGAACAATCGTAAAGTGAGTATGAAGGCCTTATTGACAGCTCTGCCTTGTACAGCACCCCCGGTTCGACATTGATATATTCTGACAGGTCAACAGTGTACAGGTTCCACGATCCGGTACTTCTGCCGGGTATGTTTACAAGGTCGATGCGACCGGAATATACCGGCCTGCCAAACCTCTTCACCGAATATGAGGTGTTGATCTCATTTTCCTGAAAGAACTGCGGAAGGTTGTTCTCAAATATTTTTATTATCCTCAGATCAAAGGCTTTAAGACTGGCAGCCCTGAAAGGCAGCACGAGGTTCTTTGAAGTCGGGACTATGACTCCTTTGCCTGTCAGCTCAATGGCCGGTTTCAGCGGACTGAAACTGATCTGCTCACGATACATGACCTCAAGCTGGTCGCCATCAGCATTCCTTATCTCCTTTTCGACGATAAGGCCGGCCGTTCCCTCGATCCTCTCAGCCGGAAAGACACTTAAAACATTTTTTCTTATGCTGGTGGTGATATCATGCCCGGGGTCGAACCTTACAAGACCTTCTGTTTCCTGCCGGGCATCAACAGGATCTGAAAAAACGATGTCGATCCTCTGGGTTTCATCGCTGCCCTTTATCGATTTCATCACAATGAACTCGCCCGGAGCGGGTATCCTGACCATTTCGGTGCCGCGCTGACGGACACCGGCAGGCGATCCGTCCCATTCGAGCACAAGGGTCTGGCTCCTGTCCGTCCTCTGTATGTCCGGTATCATGAATTTGTGCAGCATGATTTCGGAATGGTCCCAGAAAACGGGTTTCTTTTCTCTTCCGTATTTTGCCTTCAGGCATGCCTCAACACGCTGCGAGGGAATGTAATCGGAGGCGGCAAGTTCGCCATGAAGGGTATAGCTCATTCCGTCATCGGAACATTCGGCTATTCCTGTTAAAACTATGAAGTCTCTCCTGATAGTCTGGATCCTTATGGGAAACGATTTAAGTTTCTCCGGAACTTCTGCAAGGCGGCTCAGGTCAAATCTGCCGGTGTAAACGGTTCCGGGGTTAAGGATCTTATCGGGACGGAAAACGATTGTCGTTTCACCGTCCCATTCGGCTTTCCCTTTTATGTATGGTTCAAAGGTAAACAGCCCCGGGGGGAGCTTCTGCCTGCCTGTCTCTGCCACAAATTCAGGGGTGAAGCGTATCTCGAACGGCGAATTGACGGATACGGTTCCGGACGTGTATCCTGTGATATATTCGCTGAATCCCGGATCTACAGGCAGGGGTATTCCCTTCAGTCCGGCGGCCTTTCCTGAAAAAAGCCCGGGCAGGGACCTTTCCCCGGGGCCGCAGGATATTACTGACAGAAGGATCATTACGGGCAGTAGGAGTCTGGCTGGTTTCATGCTGGCTGATTGTTTGAACCGAATATTTTTTCAATCTTCCCTCCAGGTTTATATCGGCCGGAGAAGACCATTTATTAAAATTAAGAAATTGACATGAATGGGATCATGGTCCGGACGGATATTTTAAACAGGGAAAGTAGTTCAGCACTATTTATCTGTCATTCTTTTTTTGCGGGCCCTGTGACCAAACATTAACAACCCGGACATCACAACAGGATCCTGTTCCCAAGCTTTTCCGATATGGTCCTCAGCGCCTTTTTAAGGTTCTGGTCCTTCTTTTGCAGTGCAAGGATCTTTTCAGCATCACCCTCTTTCGCCGCCTTCTCAAGCTGCGCCATATTGTTTTTCAGGATGATCTTTATCTTGTCGCTCTTGAATTTCAGGACGGAATCCGGGACTATCTCCCTCAGTTTCATCTCCTCGGTCTCGACATATGTCTGCCTGTTCTTCCATATCAGGCTCAGCTCATGCGATCCGGCAAGGAGGCTGGCCGACAGGGACGATATCTCCGGATCGGCATGCTTGACAAAATGCTTGTCGCCGGGGAAAATACCCTGCTCGGAATGGAACCTGAAATCCTCAAAGATCCCGGAGCAAATATCATCATCGAAACCAAGCTCGTCTTCTGTTATTTCTTTCACAATATAATCAGAGACAGTTATAATCTCTTCTTTTCCGTCCTCACCCCTTATGATACGTTCAAATTCCATGCTCCCGTACCTGAGGAGCAGGCGTATGATCTCCTTTTCAGAATAATACGAAGTGGTGATGTCCTTCACTGGTTTTGTCACCACCGGCGGAGGGACAGGCAAAGTTTCAGGGCCGGGGTACCTGTTCCTTTCACGGAACGATTGCTGCTGCCTGAGCTTGTTCACCTCGTGATACAGCACCGGCTCCGCAACCTCCATTATCGAGCTGCATTCCTTGATGTATATGGTCCTGGCGATCGCCTCCGGGATTACGGCAATGGATCGTACGATATCCTTTATCAGGCCAACTTTCTTTACCGGATCGTTCTCTGCCTCTGACAGCAGGAGCTGTGTTTTGAACCTGATAAAATCCGTTTCACCGGCTCTGATGTATTTCAGAAATTCCTCATTGCTTACCTTTTTTGAATACGAGTCGGGGTCCTCCCCGTCGGGCAGAAGGACGATCTTCACATTCATGCCCTCTTCCAGGACAAGATCGATACCCCTGAGCGATGCCTTGATGCCGGCGGGATCGCCGTCGTACAGTATGGTGATGTTCGGAGTGAATCTTTTGATAAGCCTCACCTGCTCCTGTGTAAGCGAAGTGCCTGATGATGCAACCACATTTTCTATGCCCGCCTCATGCAGCGACATCACATCGGTGTACCCCTCGACCAGGTAACTCTTGTCTTCGGCTGTAATGGCTCTCCTTGCCTGGTAGATCCCGTAAAGGATCCTGCTCTTGTGATATATTTCTGATTCGGGAGAGTTTACATATTTTGCGCTTTTCGGCTCGGCTTTAAGTATCCTTCCCCCGAATCCGAGAACCTGTCCGGAAAGCGAATGTATCGGGAACATCACCCTGCCGCTGAACCTGTCGAAGATCCGTTCCTCATGCTTTACCGACAGCCCTGCTTTTATCAGGATGTCCTCCCTGTATCCGTCACCGAGCGCTTTTACGGTGAATGCATCGCGTTTTTCAAAGCTGTAGCCCACCTCGAACTTTTTAAGGGTGCTTTGCCTGAATCCCCGTTCGCTGAAATATGACAGCCCTGCTGTAATACCCTCATCCGACACGAAAAGATTTTCGCTGAACTGGCGCGCGGCATAGGCTGAGACCACCAGCAGGCTCTCCCTTTCATTCTCCGCCTCCATCTCCTCCGGCGTACGCTCCTTCTCAACAACCTCGATGTGATACTTGCGGGCAAGATACCTGAGCGCCTCGGGATAGGTCAGGTGCTCGTGTTCCATGATGAAATTGACCGAATTGCCCACCTTTCCGCATCCGAAACATTTATATATCTCTTTTGCCGGTGACACGGTGAACGATGGCGTCTTCTCATTGTGAAAAGGACACAATCCCAGGTAATTTGCCCCTCTCTTCTTCAGGGGAACGAACTCCTGCACCACATCAACTATCTGGGCTGCATCAAGTATACGATCTATTGTCTGCCTGTCGATCATGATTCAAAGATATGCGTAAAAGGTGAAATGTGAGCATTGCCGGTGCTGATATCCTGTAACTGATTTTGTGACCCTGAACAGGGTGTGTCAGCGGCAGGATCATCTGCCTTCCAGCAGCCTTTTGGTCAGTATGGCGACTCCGGCCGATGCTTTTTCCCTGATGACCTGAACTTCCCTGTAACCGGGTACCTGAACATCATTCGGATCGATCAGCCACAAGGAGGCCCTGGCCGGCGCATAGCCTGTAAGTCCGGCAGCAGGATATACATTCAGGGATGAACCTATCACGACAAAGATATCAGCCGAGGAAGTTATTCTCACGGCCTCGTCCATCAGCGGCACGGCTTCGCCAAACCACACAATATGTGGACGGAGCTGGCTTCCTTTCCCGCAAAGGTCACCCCTGCCGATATCTTTGTAACCGATATCATAAATAAGCGACGGATCGGCGGTGCTTCTGGCCTTTGTGAGTTCTCCGTGCAGATGAAGCACCTTTGTACTTCCGGCTCTTTCGTGCAGGTTGTCGATATTCTGGGTTATAATGCTGACGTTGAAGTGTTTTTCAAGCGATGCCAGACCTTTGTGCCCCTCATTGGGCTTGCATTCGGCAAGCTGGCGCCTTCTTTCATTGTAGAATTTCAGCACAAGATCCATATCCTTTCGCCACCCATCAGGCGAGGCAACTTCGGTAACGTCATATTCTTCCCACAGGCCGCCGGACTCACGAAAAGTCCTTATCCCGCTTTCAGAGCTCATGCCTGCCCCGGTAAGTATTACAAGATTTTTCATAAGTGAAATGTTGATCAAAATAAAAATATCAAAAATTACCCGGGAATGCAAACAGATATTTACCGAAGGCTCACTTCCGGCATATTTAAAACCGGACGTGTCAGATAATTGCTAATTTTACATTTACATAGCATTATTTGTATGAATGATCACACAAAGAAAATTATCGTTGCCGTAACAGGCGCCAGCGGATCGGTATATGCCCTCAGGCTGTTCGCAAAGCTTGAGGCGGTCAGGAACCGCCCCGGCGAAATAGCGGTACTTTTTTCCGACACTGCAAAAGAGATCTGGGAATACGAAACGGGAAAGAAATATTTTGCCTCCCCGCCTGCGAAGGAATACGATAATCACGATTTTTTTGCACCGTTCGCATCGGGCTCTTCCGATTATGGATCGATGGTGATATGCCCCGCCTCAATGGGAGTCCTGGGCCGCATAGCGGGCGGAATGTCGGACGACCTGATAACCAGGGCGGCCGACGTGATGCTCAAGGAAAGGAGGCCATTGATATTCGTGCCAAGGGAAACACCTTATAATCTTATACATATAAGGAATATGGAGACACTGACCCTGGCTGGGGCCGTGATATGCCCCGCCTCTCCCTCGTTTTACAGCCTGCCCCGGACAACGGACGACCTTGTCGATACAGTTGTTGACCGGATCCTGTCGCTTGCCGGCTTCGATACTGATCATTTCAGATGGATGGGAAATGATTGACAGCAGGATCATAAGATTTTTCAGGAAACATCATGTCCTTACGGTATGCACATCGGCTGCCGATGAGCCGTGGTGCGCAAACTGCTTCTATGCATACATCGAAGATGATAATGCACTGGTGTTCACTACCGGCCTCGACACACGTCATGGCACAGAGTTCCTGAAAAACAACCTAGTGGCAGGGTCTGTCGTTCTTGAGACACCTGTAATTGGGAAGATCCGTGGCATCCAGTTCCAGGGCATTGTCACGGAAGCCCGGGGAGATATTCTTGAAAAGGCAGAAAAGAGCTATCTGAAAAGGTTTCCTGTGGCTATGCTCATGGAAACGCATCTCTGGATAGTCACTCTGACCTTCATAAAGATGACCGACAACAGGTTCGGGTTCGGGAAGAAGCTCATTTGGAGGAGGGAAGAGTGAGGAGAGAATGGGAAAGGGGGAGAGAGGGAGAGAGGGAGAGAGGGAGAGGGGGAGAATGGGAGAAAACGGCAGATAATCAGGTGCTGCCGTTATGGATCACAGATAGCCCGAGGCTTCCGGAGGATTATTTCCCAAGCTGCTGCCTGACGATTCTGGCTATATATTTCCCCAGTATATCAAATTCAATATTTACAACTGTCCCGGGTTTTATCTGATGAAAATTAGTGACCTCATACGTGAACGGTATTATTGCCACCTGGAATGAGGCGGGCTGTGAGTTCACGACGGTGAGGCTCACACCGTTGACCGACACCGATCCTTTTTCAACGGTAATATAATCGTCCTGACTGGGTTCGTATTCAAAAGTGTAGTACCAGCTGCCTCCTGCCTCCTTTACTCCGGTGCATACCGCCGTCTGGTCGACGTGCCCCTGTACCATGTGTCCGTCGAGCCTTCCGTCGGACCTGACACTGCGCTCAAGGTTCACCTTGTCGCCGGGCTTCAGCAGCCCCAGGTTGGTCTTGTCAAGGGTCTCTTTTATTGCCGTTACCGTATAGGTGTCCCCGTCCTTCTTCACCACGGTGAGACAGACCCCGTTATGTGAGATACTCTGATCTATCTTAAGCTCAGCAGTGAAGGAACACTTCATCGTTATATGAAGGTTATCCTTCTCTTTTTCAAGCTTCACCACAGGCGCTGCCTCTTCTACTATTCCTGAAAACATGATCTGATTTTTTTGTTGATCCCGTAAAGTTAACTCTTTTTATTTTACGATCCTGTTGTCAGCCTGTCTGTTTATGGGCTGCAGGACGGCGGGGATGGAGTGAAGGGGGATGGGGCGAACAATGACGCATTAACTACTTTCCCCTTCGCTTCCTGCTCCTGTCGAGCGGCATCCCTTCTTTCCTCCATAAAGCCAGCCCTCCCTCAAGAAGGTATATCTTCCTGAACCCTCTTTCATGAAACTGCCTTGCAGCGCCAATGGCCCTGGTGTCAGTTGTGCAGTAAATGAAGATTGAATAGTCCCTGGTCAGGGTGTCGGCAGCTATATTAAGGCTTCTGACATTGGGAATATGAACGGCATCTTTTATTCTTCTGCGCCTGTATTCAAAGCCTTCCCTTGCGTCTACCATAAGCGCCGGATCTTCACTCAGATATGTGAGGTGAAAGTAATAAGGATCAAGGATCTTATATATGGCTGAATCCCTTTTCTGTGCCGTCAGCATGGCCGCAGGCAACAGTAACAGGATGGTGATGGTGGCAATATTCTTCCTGACTTGTGACGCTTTACAATATTATTGCGTTTTAATTTTCTAACATACT
>CAYXSM010000016.1:0-87427 GCA_964466705.1 uncultured Rikenellaceae bacterium | reverse complement strand
AGTATGTTAGAAAATTAAAACGCAATAATATTGTAAAGCGTCACAAGTCAGGAAGCATGGCAGCAGGCATTTACCGGGTAACAAGGATCCCCGTCATCCGCCTCCTCCAAATTCTGCCGGGGAATAAGATACTGTCTCCCTATTTAATGGTAAACAATATATAATCCAGGAGTATTGGCAGGTCATCTGCATTAACACCAAGCGACAAGAGAAGAGGTTCGTCTTCGGCAAAAACAGCCATGAACTGCTTTTCTGACATTTTTTCGTCTGAAATGCTTAGCCTGTAATATTCGACTGCATCTTTCTTTTTCCCCTGACAGAGAGCAAGATGTCCGATGTTAATATAATCGTGGGCATTCAGCTTTCCTTTTGATAACCTTTCATAATACTTTTCTGATTTGTCAAATCTGCCCAGGGCGAAGTAACAATATGCTATTGGCCTTAATATCATTAAATTTCCCGGATCATTGTATTCCACCCTGAAATAATATTTCAGAGCCTCCTCATATTTTCTGAGGTCAAGGTAACAGTGCGCTGTCATTATGGCAGTATGAAGATTGTCAGGTTCTATCGACCCTGCCTGTATATAAAGGTCGAGAGCTTCTTCAAATCTTCCAAGCCGCCTGAGACATAATCCTATCTTCTTGACTGTCCAGACTTTCCTGTCAATAAGTTCGGCTCTTCTGTAGAATCGTAACGCTTCTTCATAATTTCCGGATTTCTGGTAACAATAGGCTATTTTCTCATTTAGCTGAGCGTTTTCAGGTTGATCCTCAGTCAGTTTAAGAAAAATGGCAACAGCATCTTCAAAATAGTTCTTACTGAAAAAATAATCAGCAAGCCCTGCCTCTGTTTCAGGGGCATGGCAGGTTATCCTGAAAAATTCAGAGTTGTGTATTTCTGGTTTCGTTGAAAAGAGATCTTCAAACTCTTTCCTGTATGGCGACAGCTTGAAAAACCTGTAGATATCCTGCAGATACTGAGTCACATTCACCCTGAATGCATTATAAGGATCCGAAAGGCTGTAACTGTCACCTAATTCCCTTAAACCGTCCAGTTCCATGCGAAAAACTTTCAGCATCATTTTTTTCTGAGACGATGGAAGGTATTTGAGATTGAGTAAAAGTGAATATTTGTCGGAATTGCAGATGAAGGGAGTCTTATATAACGCTTCTGCCAGATCATTTGTGCCGGGCCCGAGTATCTCATCATGGAATATTTCATTTACAACTTCATGGTCGGGGTAAAAAGGAAGGAACCAGTTCTGGAAATCCCTGAAGAAATCAAAATGTTTCAGATTGGCAAATGCTGACATATAAACATCGGCTCCTTCCATCTGCAGCTTTGTAAGCTCTTCCATGGTTTTGAAGATATCTTCAGAATCACTGAACATTTCGGACCAGTCAGGATTTTTTTCTTCAGTCTTGTCACCGGGCAATATATTATCAAGATCAAGTTTCTCCTCGATCCTGGGTTTAAGCTTTGCCACTTTGGGAAGTATCTCTTCATGCAGTTTTCTGCCCAGATCCTCTGTTTCCCGTGACCTGATCATCTGCAAAACGATTATTCTGCAATGTTCTCTGAAACTATCCCCCGTACTCAGCTCTTTGATTCCGGATATCAGTTCAGGATAAAGCATCAGTCTGCCATTGTAATAATGCATAATGAGTATCAGTCCTGTAAGTGCTCGTTCAGCAACCTTTTCCTGACCTGATCCATAGATTTTTATGAGATGATGCAATTTTTCGGTCTGCCATGAACGCAAAGCACTCAATGTGAGGGCTGTAGTAAAGATGCCTGATTCATACCATCTGAATTTCCCTGATTGTAATATGATATCTATCAGGCTGTTTTCGGCCTCCCCGTAATAATCTGTGAGCCACAGGTGATTAAAAATGTTTTTTATGAGTTGCTTGTGTTTTCTGAAAATTTCCCCTTCAGGATCAGGATTTATTTCATTGCTAAGCTTCAGCCATTCGTCAAGCTCTGACTTAAACATCAGATCATCAACGGTTTCAATTATTGTCTTTCCTGTAAGTCTGTGTTCCTTTTCAGTCTGTTGCTTTAACCAGTATGTATGCCATCCTGAATAATGTGACAATATGTCCTGTCTTACACGATCGGCAAGAGTCAGTATTGACTGTATAAGCCTGACATAAACCTTATTCCGTTCAGGGTCTTTTATTCCTTCAATCGTGTAGGTAAGCATGTTGCGGTAGGTCATGACTATGTTGTTGAATTCGTCATGCAGCTCCCCCTTGGTTGATGCGGAGATCATATTACCCAATATATCAAGACTTTGCTTTATCTTTTTTTCAGAAACAAAGCTGCAAATTTTCTTATGTCGCTGTATGGTCTTATCTGCATCCATCAGATCATATATCCTTATGTCTTCCTTATTTTTTAGTTTATGGCAGAATTGTATCTGCAACAATCAGGCCGTAATCACGTAAATGACTGATTCCAGGAAAGGGAAGATTTGATCAGGGTATTATTAGATCTCTCTCAGAAATTATATCCGATGGTTATATACCCTTTGATCCCGCTGAAGTACCTTCTGGCGCTGCTAATCCCGTGCATAATCCCTGCCCGGACGGGCCCTATCACCGTCATATAGCTTGCTCCGATACCGTACCCGGCAAGGTATGTCGGGCTTTTATCCTTTCCTGATTCATGCGCAACAGCAATATCTGTCATAAGGTTCAGGTAAAAATTACCCGCAATTTCAATTTCTGCATCAAATCCGATTCCCGCAAGCTTGTCAATAATTATTTCATTCTGATGAAATCCAGTCATCTCAACAGACCTGTCTGTGACTGCTGTTGTTCCTCCAAGGAAGAAATAGTTGTTTGGTGAGCTTATGGAATCATTGCTGAAACTGAACAGGGCTGCACCGTTGACAGAAAAAGTTGTTCCGCTGCCCCCCGGGAAATAATGCCTGAAGTTGCCATTCACCCTGTAAGCTCTTTTAAAAAGAAAATCATCAGGATAATCTTCTCTGAAAGTATTTTCGTACCTTGAAGTCTTGACATCTCCGGAGTACAGCTTTGAAGTACCCAGTGAAAACTGAGAAATATTTCCTTTCCTGGGAAAATGTTTGTTATCGAGAGAGTTAATGTAATAATGGAATTCACCTGACCAGTAATTGTAGGATATCCGCTTTAAGCCCAAAAGGGAAATATATTTAGGAATATGATCGAGGCTTTCAATACTTACCGACAGGTTCATCATATTGTTCAGCCCTATGCTTTTGTCAAATGACATTTCTGCTTTGTAATGTCTCCGGTATATCCGTCCCATTTCGCCGCGGATCGCCACAACAGGGACCGATGTATTATCCATGTAAAGCAGAGTGGTTAATCCCAGTTTTTGATTTCTGTCTAAAAACAGAGTGTTTTTTAACCGGTACCTGTAATAGGTTGATATATATGAATTAAAATCAAAGAAGTTTTTGGTGTGCAGCAGATTCCTGACTGACAGATTCAATATAATTCCGGGTCCCAGTCCGTTGTCATAGTGGACCGATCCGTATATTATGGCATTTGGTTTTTCAATGCATTCAATTCTTAAAATAAGTGATTCATTCGCCGGTATAAGCTTATAACTGACCTTTTCAAACCATGATTTGCCGTACAGGAGCTCTATCTTATCCTTTAACAGGTGCTTGTTGATCAGTGAACCGGAATGGATATCGAGAACCCCGGTAATCTGTTCATCCGAAATTATGTCATTTCCGTGTATTTCAATGCTGTCGATTCTGTAAAATTCCCTGTCCAGTATATACTCAGGCACTGGCTGGGGACCAATATTATCAAGGGAGTCAGCAAGTCTTCTGAAAAGATCCCTGAATGGTAGAGCTGCATTGTAACCTCTCTGAATGATTGAATCAGCATTATTAAAAACTGTCGACGAAAAATCCTTAAGATACGGTTCAATGATCACATCGGCCATCTTTTTCTGTACCGCATAATCTGTTACGCTGTTGAGAAAGCCGATCTGCTTCATTATACCGGCCATTGATTCCAGTTCATCAACATCATAAAGATGAAAACCGGTATACGAACCTATGACAATATCTGCACCCATATCTTTAAGCTCCCCAATGGCAATATTTCTGAGTAAGCCGCCATCAATAAGTATGGCCGTATCTATTCTGACCGGTGTGAAAATTGACGGTACAGCCATGCTTGCTCTCATTGCGTCAGGAAGATACCCTTTTGTGAATTCAACGATTCTTATTGTCTTTATATCCGTTGCAACACACGTGAAGGGGACAGGCAGCTTTGAGAAATCATTTACCTGGGCTGCCGGCCATGCATAAAAGCTTAGCATGCTTTCTATCTGCTGCCCGTTAATAAGTCCTGAAGGCAGCTTCAGTTTTTTGGTTGTTACCGGCAGGGACATGGCACTGTTATTAAAATTGTATTTTTCCGTGAAAATCACCTTGTTCTCAGGGATCTTGTTTGAAAGGATGAAATCCCAGTCTGTGGTCCGGAGTATTTTGTGAAGGCTGTCAGGACTGTAGCCTATGGAATACATTCCGCCTATAATGCTTCCCATACTGACCCCGGAAATCACGTCAGGACGCAGGCCGGCTTCCTCCATAACTTTCAATACGCCGACATGGGCCATTCCAAGAGATCCGCCGCCACTCAGGGCAAGCCCCACCCTGGGCCTCTTGTTAATGCTTTGCGCCTCTGACTGAACCCGGGAAGAAAAAAATACAAGAGCAACAGTTAAAATGCCTGTTGCCATTTTCTGCAGAATATCCGGTAAATATTTCTGTAAGAATATCATTCCTGATCCTGAATATAAGACTCAAATAGCCGGAAAAATGAAGCAAGATAGCAAATTTGAGTAACTTCGGGAAGTCAAACTTCGATGGATTTGGAAAAAGAATGGCTGCCTGTAACAGGGAAAGAGGTTGATGCACTGGGGTGGGATCAGCCCGATGTCATTATCTTCAGCGGTGATGCATATGTCGATCATCCATCATTTGGTGCTGCAGTAATAGGGAGGGTAATTGAACATGAGAGATTGAACGTGGCTGTTGTCCCCCAGCCAAACTGGAAAGACGACCTCAGGGATTTCAGAAAACTTGGACGGCCAAAGTATTTTTTTGGCGTGACTGCAGGAAACATGGATTCTATGGTCAATCATTACACTGCAGCCCGACGGCTCAGATCTGACGATGCATATACTCCGGGAGGTAAGGCAGGCTTCAGACCTGACTACCCGACGATTGTCTATACCAGGATACTTAAAGAACTGTTTCCTGATATCCCTGTCGTAGCCGGCGGAATTGAAGCGTCAATGCGACGGCTTACACATTACGATTACTGGCAGGATAAGCTGCTGCCCTCAATTCTTGCCGTCAGCGGCGCAGATATGATAATATATGGCATGGCTGAAAGACCGGTTCGTGAACTTGTTAAACTGCTGGCGAAAGGAGTACCGTTCAGTTCTGTAAAGACCTTGCCTCAGACAGTCATATTGTCAGATCCCGGTAAAATCCCTGTTCAGAAAAAATGGAAGGATATCCGGCTCCGTTCGTACGAAGACTGCCTTTCAGACAAAAAGGCATTCTCGGATAATTTTATGTTATTTGAAAGAGAATCAAACAAAATTGATTCGGCGAGGCTCATCGAAGCTGTTGAAGATGTTCTTGTGATAGCGAACCCTCCTTTTGGTCCTGCTGATGAGAAAGAAGCAGATCTGGTCTATGATTTGCCCTTTACATACATGCCGCATCCCCGATATAAAAAAAGAGGGGCAATTCCGGCATACGAGATGATAAAATTCTCAGTGAATATACATCGTGGCTGCTTTGGAGGCTGCAGCTTTTGTGCAATAGCTGCACATCAGGGTAAACAGATAGTAAGCCGGTCCGAAAAATCGGTTCTGAGGGAAATAGAGAAAATATCCATGCTGCCCGATTTCAGGGGTTATATTTCAGATCTTGGGGGGCCAACATCAAATATGTACAGGATGAAAGGCATAAATATGGAAGTCTGCAGGCAATGTTACAGACCGTCATGCATATGGCCCGGAGTATGCCCGAACCTTGATACAAACCATAAGTCCCTGATATCATTATACAAAAAGGCGGCTTTGATGCCGGGAATAAAAAAGGTATTTGTAAGCAGTGGTGTAAGATATGATCTGCTGTTATCGGAATGGAACAGAAAAGCCGGCAGAGACGAAGACGAATATATTGAAGAACTGGTGGCGTACCATGTTTCAGGCAGGATGAAAGTTGCACCGGAGCACACATCGCCGCAGGTTCTGGATCTTATAAGAAAGCCTCCCTTCAGTCTCTTTAGAACATTTAAAATGAGATTTGAAAATATATTGAAAAAGAAGGGCCTTAGATATGAACTCATACCTTATTTCATCTCATCTCTTCCTGGTTCAACCGAAAATGAAATGAGCCGGCTTGCCGGCGAGTTGGAAAGCCTTAAAGTGAAACCCGAACAGGTTCAGGATTTCACACCGACGCCAATGACATTTTCTACACTGATTTATTACGTCGGTTTTAATCCTTACGATGGTAAAAAAGTATATGTTGCCAGAAACCCGGAAGAAAAAAAACGACAGAAGGATTATTTTTTCTGGTACAGACAGAGGCAGCAGAAAGGAAAACCGAAAAAATAAAAGCCCCGGCTTACCTGTTTCTGAAAAAGTATATGCAATTGATCATCTTATGATTATCAATAAGATACATTAATATCCCATGCTCCGGGTTCATTAATATTGCACTCAAAAATAACATCATACTGGATGCTGTGAAAATGGTTCCACGCGCGGAACCTTATATTGATATATACCGGATAACTGACATTCTGCAGACCCTTGCTGTTGCCTATCTGGTATTCGCTGCCACTGGTGTAGGCGAAGGTCAGATCTGAAATATCCACATTTTCTACTCCGCCTCTGGTAAGCCTTATTCTGATGTCATTTGAAGGGCTGTTCGATCTGGTTATTGTTGACCGTGCCACGGCCTCGGTTCTCAGGATTTCATAAGGTTGAGTCATTTTTTCCCCTAAATACCTGTTTTCTTTCCAGTATCCTTTCTGCGTCTTTTCTTTTGTTACCATGGTGCCTTTGCCATCCCTCATGCCGTTTTTCCACTGTCCCTGATAATAGGATCCGTCAGCCCATGTGTATGTACCGTAACCATCGGGCAAACCCCGCCTGAATTTTCCGACATAACTGTCAATTCCCTCTGCAACTCCTTTGCCGTGGGCGAACCCTTTCCTGCAACCACCTGAATACTTATTTGCTATCTGAGGCACCAGGACTTTGCATGCTGGTTCCTGCCCGTATAAGGGGATTCCGGGGAGAACCATTATCAGAACGATTGAAAAAATAAAGTACTTATTAATAACTTTCATTATCATAACAGATTTTATGTAAAGTTATTCAATTTATTCTATTTTAACTTATTCAGGATATGCAAAAAGCCGGGTTCACAGCGCCGGCTTTGCCTTTGAACCCGGTTACAAATGATGCTATTCGTATTCCCTGAGAATGTTCCTGACATCGTCAGGTGCTACCCTTCCGTAGGTTTTATCACCTATGAGCACTACCGGAGCCAGGCCACAGGCTCCAACACATCTGAGACTTGACAGGGAGAATTTGCCATCTTTCGTGGTTTGTCCGACCTGAAGTCCCAGTTCTTTCTTGAACTCATCAAGGACTTTTTCTGCACCACGGACATAGCATGCTGTTCCCATACAGATGCTTATCGGGTATTTCCCTTTCGGGGTCATTGTGAAAAACGAATAGAATGTTACAACGCCATATATCTTTGCCACTGGAATCCCGGTCTCTGATGATACAACTTCCTGAATCTCTGCAGGAAGATAGCCAAAATGTTCCTGGCAGCCGTGCAGGATATTAATAAGCTCCTGAGAATCATTGTTGAATGAGGCGCATATCTCTTTTATCTTTTCGATATCCTCTTGTCTCAATTCAATTTTTATACTTGACATAGCATTGGATTTTATTATTGACCTTGTGGTGCAATGTTATTGTTTTACAATTATTTTCTTCTTTTTGTCAAAATATCTGGTATGTAACAGATGATGTGCTTTTTCACTGTTTGGTTTGCCCAGAAATTCCTCATAGAGTTTGATAATGAAAGGGTTTTCATGCGATTTCCTGAGCGGTTTGTTAGCATCCTCCCTGTAAATAGCGGCAGCCCTGGCCTTTAAAATTTCGGATCTGCCATGGTGATAGGGCTGGCCTCCGCCCCCTATGCATCCGCCGGGACAAGCCATTACCTCAATGGCATGAAACTGCGATTTTCCCGATCTTACATCATTCAGTAACCGGCGAGCATTACCAAGTCCGTGTGCTATTCCAATCTTAAGTGGCAATCCATCAAAATCGATGGTTGCTTCACGCACGCCTTCAAGTCCTCTGAGTTCGGTAAAGTCAAGCCTTTGGAGCTTTATACCTGTATGCAGTTCGTACGCTGTACGCACTGCAGCTTCTATGACTCCACCTGTCGCCCCAAAAATAACTCCGGCACCTGTTGATTCCCCCAGAGGTGCATCAAAATCCCCTTCATCAAGATTGTTCAAGTCAATGTTGGCCTGTTTGATGAAATTTGCCAGCTCCCTTGTCGATATTGAAAAGTCAACATCTCTGTTGTTGTCTGTTGAAAATTCCTCTCTCTGGCATTCATATTTCTTTGCTAGGCATGGCATTATTGAGACTACAACAAGATCATGCCTGCTTACTCCTATTATATCCGCAAAATAAGATTTGGCGATCGCACCGAACATCTGTTGAGGCGATTTGGACGTTGAAGGAACATCCTTCAGATCAGGGAAGTATTCCTCAAAGAAATTAACCCAGCCCGGACAACAGGAGGTGAGTATAGGAAGCCTTGCCGATTTGTCTCCTTTGAGGTGTCTGTTCAGGCGGTCGAGAAGTTCTGTGCCCTCTTCCATAATTGTGAGGTCGGCAGCAAAGTCAGTGTCGAACACGTAATCAAAGCCCAGAGCCCTCAGGGCTGTTACCATTTTGCCTGTCACGAGAGTCCCCGGCTCCATGCCGAACATTTCTCCGAGAGCTGCCCTTACGGCAGGTGCAGTCTGAACAATTACCGTTTTACCGGGGTCAGCCAAAGCTCTCAGTACATCAGGGGTGTGGTCAACTTCGGTAAGTGCGCCGGTGGGGCAAACGGCCACACACTGCCCGCAATAGGTGCACGTAGAATGTTCAAGATTTTGTTCAAAAGCAGGTGCGACAGCTGCCGTAAATCCCCTGTTAACAGCCGACAATGCGCCTACGGTCTGTATATCGTTACACATTGTCTCGCAACGCCGGCACATTATACATTTATCAAGATCCCTGACTATAGAAGGTGACGTATCTTTCTTGTATGTTGACATTTCAGCGTATTCAGCTCCCGGTATATCCCTTATACCCAGCCTGTGAGCCATGCTCTGAAGTTCGCAGTTGCCTGATTTGGCACAGACAAGACAATCTTTAGGGTGATCAGAAATAATAAACTCCATGACTGTCCTGCGTGCATTGAGGACCCTTGTCGTGTGGGTTTTTACATCCATGCCTTCCTCGCACATAGTTGAACAGGTTGGAGCAAGGTTGCGCCTGCCCTTAACCTCAGCGACACATATGCGGCATCCGCCTGGTTTATTTTCAATATTCAGATCGTGCAGATCCATGTAACATAGTGTCGGTATGTCAATACCAAGTTCTTTTGCTGCCTTTAATATTGTGGTACCTTTTGGTACTTCAATCTCTTTATTATCTATAGTAAGCTTAACAGTTTCCATTAATTCTCATGTTATCTGATAAATATTGCATCAAACTTGCATTTCTCTTTGCAGGCACCGCACTTTATGCAGATGTCCGGATTTATATGATGTATTTCCTTCCTTTCGCCCGAAATCGCATTCACCGGACATACTCTTGCACATGCGGTACAACCCACGCAGTTTTCAGGATTAATCACATATTCCATCAGGTTTTTACACTTTCCGGCCGGGCATTTTCTATCCCTGACATGAGACAGATATTCGTCCATGAAATTCTCAAGTGTCGACAGTACCGGATTGGGAGATGTCTGTCCCAGGCCGCATAACGCCGTTTCCTTTATCACCAGGCTCATATTCTTCAGCCTGTCAAGATCGGCCACGTTTCCCTTGCCATCGCATATCTGCTCAAGAAGTTCGCACAGCCTTTTGTTTCCGATACGGCAGGGAGCACATTTACCGCATGATTCCTCAACGGTGAATTCAAGATAGTATTTTGCAACCGCGACCATGCAGTCATCTTCATCCATAACGATCATGCCGCCTGATCCCATCATCGACCCGGCTGCCACGAGATTGTCAAAATCAATCGGAACATCGAGATGTTTTTCAGTAAGACATCCTCCTGAAGGCCCGCCTGTCTGAACTGCCTTAAACTTTTTGCCGTTTCTGATACCACCGCCGATTTCAAAGATCACTTCCCTGAGCGTGGTCCCCATAGGAACCTCAATCAGACCGACATTATTTATCTTGCCTGCAAGAGCAAATACCTTGGTTCCTTTAGATTTTTCGGTACCGATGTTTTTATACCATTCAGAACCTTTGAGTATTATCACCGGAACAGCTGCAAAAGTCTCAACATTGTTTACATTTGTCGGCTTGCCCATAAAGCCTGACTCAGCGGGAAAAGGAGGTTTGATTGTAGGTTCCCCCCGAAGGCCTTCCATCGAATGTATCAATGCCGTTTCCTCACCACAGACAAATGCTCCCGCACCATATCTGAGGCTGATGTCAAAACTGAAACCGGATCCAAGAATATTTTTGCCCAAAAGTCCGTATTCGTGAGCCTGGGTTATGGCGATCTTTAATCTTTGAATAGCCAGCGGATATTCAGCACGTACATATATAAGACCCTTTGAAGCACCTATGCTGTAGCCGCAGATAGCCATTGCTTCGAGTATTGAATGCGGGTCTCCTTCAAGAACCGATCTGTCCATAAAAGCTCCGGGGTCACCTTCGTCGGCATTGCATACTACATACTTCTGGTCCGACTTGTTTCTTGCAGCAATTTCCCACTTCAGTCCGGTCGGAAAACCGGCCCCACCACGTCCCCGCTGTCCTGAATCCTTTATGACACTGATCGCCTGTTCAGGCGACATTTCCGTCAGGGCCTTGCCAAGAGCAAAATATCCGTCTCTTGCAATGTACTCGTCAATATTTTCAGGATTGATAAAACCGCAGTTCCTTAATACAATCCTTAACTGCTTCTTAAATAATCCGGCTGCTTTTGAAGTATCTGCAGGTTCCTTCTTTACGGGATCATGATAAAGGAGCCTGGTAACCTTTCTGCCCTTTATCAGGTGCTCATTGACAATCTCTTCAGCATCTTCAGGTTTTACCTTTATGTAATATACATTGTCGGGCATTATCTTAACAACAGGTCCCGTGTCACAGAAACCAAAACATCCTGTCCGGATTACCTGAACCTTCTCTGACAGGCCCCTTGCTTCAATCTCATCCCTCAAATTACAAACTATGGCATCACTTTCCGAAGCATTACAGCTGGTGCCACCGCAGACCATAAGATGCATGCTGAATCTCGACATCTTTTTTCCTCCTATTCTTTTGAATCAATAGTTTCATAATTAACAGGCAAGATGCCGTCAACCAGCTCTCCTGTCTTAATGTATTTTTCTATTATCTGGTCAGCCCTTTTTAAATCAACAAAACCGAAGACAACAGGTTCCTGTCCCGGCAGTTTGACTTCAATAGTCGGCTCGGCATAGCAATAACCCATGCAGCCGGTCTGACTGACCACTGCAGCTATATTACGGCGTTCAAGCTGTTCGTTGAAGAATTCCATAATTGCCCTGGCACCCGATGCTATTCCGCACGTTGCCATCGCAACCTTGACCTGAACGTGGCTTTCCGGATCGGCAACCACGGTACCGGCATCCGTCCCGCTCCTTATTTCTTCGCGTTTCTTTTTCAGATCCGCAAACGACTTGATCTTCGACATTCTTTTTAAGTATTAGATTATTTCGTTTAAATCATTTATTACTTGAAATACTTTTCTGTTTCTTAGTTTGTTAAACAGTAACCGGATGAACCAGTGCAAGGCCTGCCAGTCATTCAGATAACCCCGAATCTTTTTTCATTACCTCAACCATGGAAATGCCTGCAGTTTGACGATTTCCGCCATCTGTTTCCTGTGTATCTGCAATCCCTGGCCGGAGTATAATTTCAGATTTATAAAAAGCTAAAGTTATCATTTTAAATATAAGTTATACATTCCTTACTGATCCTGAGCACTATTTCGAGTCCTTTGAGAAAGCAGATTCCTGAAAATTACCATCACAGGCAGCAGAGCAGGCTTTGACCATATAAAATTACAGCCATACAAACTCACGGAAAAAACCCAGGTGTCAACATCAGTCTTCATGCTATCTGAACATATGTTAAATGTCTTATTGTAGTTATCTTGGTTATCATACAGATATACAACGAAATATAAGGTGTTGCCATTTTACCCGGCAGTCAGGTTGATAATATATCATTACAAAGATAAATTGTTTTTGTGTGATTATAATAACAATGTTATAAAAATAACAGTATTTTATACTGATTATAAATAAACGATATTTGATCGTCAGTTAAGGGATGTCTCTCAGAATGTCCGGAGGACATCAAAAGGTCTTTTTCGGATTGTTTCAAGATACAGAATGAGTTCATATTGTATTTTAATTATTTTTGCTGGATATGAAATTTCGGAATCATTTTTTACTATTTTCCTTATGAAAAATATCTTCTTTAAAGAATTATTTATAATTCTGGTTCTATTTCAATTAACTGATGCAACATCTTTTTCACAGCATCCATTAAGGAGCAGGCCCGGGACACAGGTTGAAGGATGGGCGGATGATTCTCATTACATTATTAAAATTGTTGAAAAAGATGTTCAACCAGTTATTCTTAATGTTAATGTACGCACAGGAAAAAGTGTCCCGGCAGAACTTCCAAAGACTGAAAGGGAGAAACTTTCGGAAATTCTTCCACAGGGAGTAAATCTTGACAGAAATAGCGTAATAAGCCCTGATTATAATAGTGTAATATTCACCATTGATAACGACCTTTTCCTCTTTTCAAAAGGAATGAAGGAACTGAAAAGGCTCACAGAGACAGCCGGTAAGGAAGTGAATGTCATGTTTTCGCCATGCAGCAGGAAGATCGCATATACGGTGGACAGGGATCTTTATTTTTATGATCTTGTAGAGGAAAGGGAAGCCAGGCTTACCTTTGATGCTTCCGGGAGGATTTATAATGGCTACGCATCCTGGGTGTATATGGAAGAGATCCTGGGAAGAGGCAGCCGCTATGCAGCCTTCTGGTGGTCTCCCGACGGATCCCGCATCGCATTTCTGCGAACTGATGAGACTGATGTGCCTGAATTTACCCTTATCAGGCTGGAGGAGGCTGATGGTGTTCACGGCAGGCTTGAAAAAGTACCTTACCCGAAGCCCGGTGATCCCAACCCAAAAGTAAAAATAGGTATTGCAGACCTTGCGACAGGGGAGATAAGCTGGGTAAAGACAGATTACGGCAAAGACCAGTATATTGCATGGCCGTTCTGGACTCCTGATGGCAGGAAACTGGCGGTCCAGTTAGTTAACCGGGATCAGAACGAACTCCGGATAATACTTGCCGACCCTGCGAGCGGAGATTATACTGAGATCTACAGGGAGGAAAGTGATACATGGGTCGAGTTCTTCCAGGACGTATACGTGCTGAGTAACGGAGATGGATTTATTCTCAGAAGCAGCAAAAGCGGATGGGAAAACCTTTATCACCAGGGTTGGGACGGAAAGCTGATTTCGCAGATTACCGCGTTCAGCTGGAGGGTAAATGAAATAAAAAGGGTGGATGAAGAGTCAGGAACGATTTTTTTTACCGGTACGGGGCCGGAATCGACCGACAACCACCTTTTCAGGGCCGGACTGGATGGGAGAGGTCTTATCCGGATAACACATGGCCCGGGTGTTCATGATGTCAGCATTTCTCCACGGGGAAGCTATTTTCTTGACACGTGGAGCAATATTACTTCTCCAGGCTCAATAATAGCTTACGACAGGAGAGGCAGACAGGTCAGGGAGGTCTATGATTTTGACCAGCCTCAGTATGATCCGGAGAAACATTCAAAGGCTGAAATGGTGAAGATCGCCACATCGGATGGACTGTTTGAAATGCCGGCGATAATCACATACCCGGTAAAATTTGACCCTGCCCGTAAGTATCCTGTAATTTTTACTATTTACGGCGGACCCGACTCAAAAAATATCGTGGGAAACAAATGGCAGGATTTAAATCCTTCATGGTATTCTTCAAACGGAATAATTACTTTTACGGTTGACCACAGGGGATCCGGTCATTTTGGAAGGAGAGGCCTTGAGTACCTGTACCGGTCGCTGGGAAAATGGGAGATATCTGATTACTCTGATGCTGTTGGATGGCTGCTGACCAAACCTTATGTTGACGGGTCCAGGATCGGCATTACAGGAAGCTCATACGGAGGCTACCTTACCTGTCTTGCGCTTACCAGAGGAGCTGATTTCTGGACTCATGGATTTGCGAACTATTCAGTTACCGACTGGCGACTGTACGATAATATCTATACAGAACGCTTTATGGATCAACCCCGTGTCAATCCGAAGGGATATACGGATGGCTCAGTGCTCACTTTTGCAGGAAATATGAAGGGTAAGCTTTATCTGACGCACGGCGATATTGATGATAATGTTCACATGCAGAATAGTATTCAGCTCCTTTCAAGGCTGCAGGATGAGGGGAAATCGTTCAGCTTCATGCTTTACCCCGGCAGCAGGCATGGATGGGGAGGACCCAAAGCCGTCAGTTTAAAGAGCGAAGCAGATAATTTCTGGTTACAAAATTTCTTTGGAAAAGATTAAAAATTCAAAAACGGATCACCATGTTTAAAATCAATCTTTTAACAACAGCATGTTTTTTGCTTTTTATCCTCGTATCATGTCGGAGTGGTGAAAGGCATGACACTATGCAAAGCTACCCGATTGACTCTTTCGAAATACCGGATGCATACCTGAGTGAAAGAAAGGACATACCAGCTTTCTGGATTAATGCAGTGGATGAGGTTAATGATTTCCTTGCAGCCAATGTTCACTCCGGAACACTGGAGGTGATTGGCAAATCTGCAGGAGGAAAGCCCATAACAGCGGTTATTTATGGAGAGCAGAGAGAAGGTGCTGGCACCACAACTTTTTCAGGGTCTCTGGGTTTTCGCGACGTGCGTGCTTACAGGGGGCCGGATCATGACAAAACAGTATATCTGGGGATGGCGGCAGTTCATGGCGGGGAGTTTGAGGGTATTGTGGGTATTGTGAACCTGATATCAGTAATTGAAACAGGTAAGGATTTGAGGGGAATGGAGTGGCCTGATATCAGGGATGTTGTTACAAAACTTGACCGTCTGATCCTGATACCTGTTGTAAATCCCGACGGAAGGCAGCGAATACCGCTCAGGATGGAAGAATACAGGGGAACAGATTACACTGTTCATGAATATCTGAACACCGGAGGTAATCCTGATGGCACCATAATTGGCTGGCCCCAGATCAAAGAGTTTATACCGATGGATTTCAGCCGTCCGGGTTTTCCCGGAGGATACCCTAACGATGCAGGTGTCAACATTCAGCACGATGATTTTTTCGGCAGCCGCCAGCCTGAAACACAGGCTTTGTTCGACCTTGCGGAAAGGGAACGTCCCGATCTGATTATCAACATGCATACCGGTGCAGTTCATATGCTCATGCACAGGCCATTTGCCGAGCCGGTGCTGTCGTCCGCATTCGACGGCCTTTTCCGGTATGTTCATACAGGATTAGCTTTACATGGCCTGCAGAACTCAAAAGATACGGCAAGAGAATCGGATCCTGCCCGGTCTCCCATGAGTGTTTACAACTTTGATACAGCCCTCAACCTCCATTGCGGAGCACTTAGCGTTGTTGTGGAATCTCCAAGTCACGGATTTTCGGGAAAAAACAGCAAAGGGGATACGGCATTTCACTCACCCGAAATGCTTCTTGAAGCACAGCTGGTATGTCACAGGGAAGCAATGCGGTTCCTTGCCGAATCCGGAGGAAGGTCGAAATGGACTCCCGGACCTGAGTCAAAATGAGATTTCTATACGGAAGAAAAGGTAGTAAAGATCCTAAACCGTAAAAAAGATACAACATGAGAAAGTCTGTTCATGATTTCGAGAAAAAATTTTATTTCAGAGAATGTCTGTTCCCGGTACTAATCTTTAATTTCATCATTCTTGCTCAGTCAGCTGATGCACAGGTCAAAATAAAGGAAAGGAATATTCTTGCAAAGGAGGCAGCTGCCATTGACCTTGACAGAGTTTTTGTCAAGGATAATTCGTGGAACAGATGGCCGGGATACGGCGACAGGGAATTCTGGGAAAATCTGCAGCCAGAAATGAGAAAGGAATACATAAGTATGGCGGAGAAATATCTGAGTTATAGCTGGCCTGTAGTTAAAGCCACTGATTATCTTGAATATATACGTTCCGGAGACCGTCGTCAGGAAGTATATTCAGCATGCAGCAATGCTCTGATATCGCTGGTTATGGGGGAACTGGTTGAAGGCAGAGGACGTTTTATGGATCAGATAATTAATGGAGTATGGTATTACAGCGAACAGACATGGTGGGGCTGGTCTGCGCATCTCGGTCATCAGAAGGCCGGACCGGGTTTGCCAGATATCAACGACCCTTATGTCGATCTGGGAGTAGGTGAGGTTACCGGTAATTTATCCTGGACCTTATACCTCTTTAAAGATGAATTCGACAAAGTACATCCTCTAATATCATCCAGACTCAGGCAGGAGATTTACTCCAAGGCGCTTGACCCATATTCAGAAAGGGACGATTTCTGGTATATGGGTTTCTCCGGGGGAAGACCCAATAACTGGAATCCCTGGGTAAACTACAATATGCTCACAGGATATATGCTTCTTGAAGATAACCCGGAGAAAAGGCTGGCAGCCATGAAGAAAATTATCAGCTCGCTCGACAAGTTTCTTAACGGTTATTCTGACGATGGGGGATGCGATGAGGGGCCTTCGTACTGGAGTGCGGCAGGAGCTCTTCTTTATGAGTGCCTCGAGATGCTCAAAGATGCAACAAACGGCAATTTTGATGTTTTTGACGATCCTCTTGTTCAGAATATTGGCAGATATTTCTATAAAGTAAACATACATGCACCTTACTTTATAAATTTTGCTGATGCAGATGCAAAAACAGGAGGAAGCCCGTCACTGGTATATAAATATGGAAAAGCCATAAATGATACGGTGATGCAGAAATTTGGTGCTTATCTCGCGGATATGACCGGCTGGGGAGCTAAAGCCCTGACAGGTAAGATTGGAGATCAGATCAAAAACCTCGCTTTATTGCCTGAGATCCTTGCTGCTGAAAAGGAGGAGGCGCTAGTTCCCGATTTCTGGTTCCCTGACACTGAAGTCGCAGGGGGCCGGGACAGAGAGGGCAGCTATGCCGGATTTTTCTTTGGAGCAAAAGGCGGCTTCAATGATGAAAGTCACAATCATAATGATGTCGGCTCATGCCTGATGTACTATGATGGCAAACCCTGCCTCATTGATCTCGGACGTGAAGCCTATGTGGCAAAAACTTTTGGTCCAGAACGTTATGAGATATGGACTATGCAATCGGGCTACCATAACCTGCCCGTTATAAACGGAATTGAACAGAAGGAAGGAGCACAGTACAGGGCACACAATTCAACATTCAGGGCAGATGCGGGATCAGTGACCTTTTCAACTGATATTGCAGGAGCATATCCTGAAAGTGCCAGGGTGAAGAGCTGGATGCGGACTTACACTCTGAGAAGAGGCAAAAGCTTCACAATAAGTGATGCATATGAACTTGATGCAATAACCGGCGGGGGAATCAGTTCAAATCTGATAACCTGCTGCAGGGTTAAACAGTTAAAACCGGGAGTTCTGCGCTTTGAAGGCGATGGTTTTAATCTTGACATGAATTATAATGCCGGAATTCTTAATCCGGTCATTGAATTTATTGAGGTCAGGGACCCTGTTCTGGAAAACTATTGGCCTGACGGTGTGACCCGTGTCAGGATGGAGTTCCTTCGGGCTGGACTGAAAGGCAGTACAAAAATGATGTTTTCAAAGGCTCCCTGACCTGAACCGAAATACAATTTTAGATTTAAACAGAGAAAGACAAACACGAATAAATTAATACTAACCAAAAATAAAAAATGTTAGCAGGGATACTTAAAGAGCAGGGTCCGGAGAAACGGGTGGCTATGCTTCCGCAGGAAGCTGCCAGACTTATACAATCAGGTTTGGATATAAAAGTAGAATTCAGTGCAGGAGCGGAAGCTTATGCTTCAGATGAAGAATATACAGGGGTGGGAGCATGTGTTGCATCAAGAGCGGAAATTATTTCCGAAGCTTCACTTCTGTTGTCTGTAAATCCGTTGCCGCAGGCAGATTTGAAATTATGCAGGGAGGGTCAGATTTTATGCTCATTGCTTAATCCCGCTGAATGCCATGAATGGCTTGAAGAAGCAAGGGTAAGTGGTCTTACGGTTCTTGGCCTTGATCTGATTCCAAGGATAACAAGGGCTCAGTCGATGGATGTCCTTTCATCAATGGCCACAGTGGCAGGCTACAGGGCTGTGCTGGATGCAGCATCGTTACTTCCGAGGTTCTTTCCGATGTTTATGTCGGCTGCAGGCACCATAAAGCCTGCCAGAGTTCTCATACTTGGTGCCGGAGTGGCTGGTTTACAAGCCCTTGCAATAGCAAGGAAACTGGGTGCCGTGGTAGAAGTTTTTGATGTCCGCTCCGCTGTCAGAGAAGAAGTTAAAAGCCTCGGAGGAAAATTCATTGAAGTTGAAGGTGCCATGGAGGATGACACAGCAGGCGGGTATGCTGTTGAACAAACAGAAGAGTTCAGGATCAAACAGCAGGAGCTGATACAGAAGCATGCCCTTAACTCTGACGTTATTATTGCAACAGCTCAGATCCCGGGCAGAAAAGCACCGGTGTTAGTGCTGAAAGAAACAGTTCACAAGATGAAACCCGGGTCGGTGATTATTGACCTGGCAGCATCGACGGGAGGCAATTGTGAGCTCACACAGAACGGGGAAACGGTTACTGTTAACAGCGTAAAAATCCTGGGTAAATCAGATTATGCTGCAGAAATGTCATATGATGCCAGCAAGATGTTTGGAAATAACATACTGAATCTTCTGAAAACAATGACTTCAGAAGAAGGAACCATCTCTCCTGACTTTGATGATGAAATAATACATGGCACGACTGCAGTTCATGCAAAAGAATATATCAGCTGTAGAGTAAAACAGATTCTTAATATTACATGACCAAATCTATGAAACAGTTTTTAGAGTTTTTTTTAGAGCACAGAGAAGCAATATTCTTAGTTATTCTGTCAATTTTTCTGGGTATTGAGGTAATAAGCCACGTACCCGCTATCCTGCATACCCCATTGATGTCGGGAGCAAATGCCATTCACGGTGTGGTTATCATCGGAGCAATAATTGTTATGGGCCATGCTGTTACCACAGGGGCAATGATACTGGGATTTCTAGCCGTGGTTCTGGGCACCCTGAACGTTGTCGGGGGATTTGTAGTGACGGACAGAATGCTTGAAATGTTCAAAAAGAAAAAATAAAAATCTGAAGATCAGACCAATGACCATAAATATGAACGAAATATCTCATTTCCAATACGGGATCTCTGTTCTGGAGATTATTTATATTATTGCTTCAGTGCTCTTTGTTATCGGGCTTAAGATGCTCAGCCATCCTCTTACAGCCCGTCGTGGTAATTTTCTTGCAGCAGGAGGAATGGTAATTGCGGTTATAGCCACAATGATTTTTCACCGCAAAGATGGCGAGCCGGTCGGAAATATCGGACTTATAATTGCAGCTGTAATAATCGGTACAATAATAGGCTGGATCATCGCAAAAAAGGTCAGGATGACTGCAATGCCTCAGCTGGTGTCATTTTTTAATGGGATGGGCGGCGCTGCGGCAGCTCTTATTTCAATGATGGAGTTCCCTCATATAAGCAGCGGTCTCATTGAAAGAACAGGCATGGCAAACGGACATGTGCTTGCAATACTTTTGGGACTTATTATCGGGACAGTTTCATGGTCCGGCAGCATGATAGCTTTTGGAAAGCTTGACGGATGGATAGGGGATATGAGAATAAAGGCTATGAGGTATGTGAACCTTACAATACTCCTCTTCCTGATCGGTTCAATCATTTTCATTATGACGCGGGATGTCAGGGCCAGTTCCGAGCTTCAGCCCTTTATTTATATTATATTCGCCATATCGGTGGTATATGGAGTTTTGTTTGTAATGCCGATCGGAGGTGCCGATATGCCTGTGGTCATATCGTTGCTGAACTCTTTTACCGGCGTGGCTGCTGCCATGGGAGGTTTTCTGTACAACAACCAGGCTATGCTGACAGGAGGAATACTTGTGGGTTCTGCCGGTACAATACTCACTATTCTTATGTGCAGGGCCATGAACCGTTCCCTTTTGAATGTTATTGTAGGAGTGTTCGGAGGAGGAGGGCAACAATCGATGGCCGGAGACAGGACTATCACTGAGATTTCTGTATCAGACGCAGCCGTACTTTTAAGCTACTCAAAGAAAGTGGTCATTGTTCCCGGTTACGGACTGGCCGTTGCGCAGGCGCAGCACACTTGCCATGAACTTGATAAATTGCTGGAAGAAAAAGGAGTGGAGGTGAAATATGCCATCCATCCGGTTGCCGGCCGCATGCCGGGACACATGAATGTTCTTCTTGCTGAAGCGGATGTCCCATACGAACAGCTGGTTGAGAGCGATGAGATAAACCCCGATCTTCCTAATACAGATGTTCTTGTAGTGATAGGGGCCAACGATGTTGTAAATCCGGCGGCTGAGGACGATCCGTCAAGCCCTATTTTTGGTATGCCTGTTGTAAAAGCCCGCGATGCAAAGAACATTATAATTATGAAACGCGGAATGGGTAAAGGCTATGCTGCTATTGAAAATATGCTGTTTTATAACAATAAGACCCGTATGTTGTTTGGTGATGCTAAAGACAGCCTGCAGAAGCTGGTCAATGAGGTAAAAAATCTATGATTCCTTTCTCTCAAAAGCTCGCTTTACTGAGGGCCCTGATGAAAGACGAAAAGATCGATGTATTCATTGTACCTTCGTCCGATCCACACATCGGGGAACAAATTCCCTGGCACTGGAAAATCATACCATGGCTCACAGGATTCAATGGATCGGCCGGAACCGTTGTGATAACGGACACGTTCGCCGGTTTGTGGACCGATTCAAGATATTTCATCCAGGCTGAAAGGCAGCTTAAGGATTCAGGTTTTGAATTCGTCAGGCCTGAAAAGCATAAGAGATACGATTATATAGACTTTCTGTGTGAAAATATCAGCCCGGGAACCACGGTGGGCCTTGACGGAAGGATCTTCCCTGCAGAAAGATTCAGAATGCTGGAAAGCAGATTGCGTGAAAAGGAAATAATTATTAAATCCGAATGCCGCCTGACAGACCTTTTATGGAAGAACAGGCCTGCTATGCCATTTTCAGAAGCTTTTGACCATCCGTTAGAATTCTGCGGAAAGGAAAGAGCTTCCAAGATCAGTGAAGTAAGGCAGCAGATGAAGTTAAAAAATGCAGAATATCAGCTTCTTACGGCTCCTGATGATATAATGTGGCTTTTGAACATTCGGGGAGGGGACCTTGAATACAGTCCATTGCTGCTATCTTTTGCCCTGGTTGGGATGGAGCAATTACTTTTTTTTGTTGATGAGGATAAATTTTCCCGTAAGCTGGCTGCTGAGTTCGACACACTCGGTGTAGTTATCCTGCCTTATGAGGATGCTGAAATAATAATTTCTTCAGTTACAGAAGGATCATCAGTGCTTGTTCATCCCCAGACAACTTCTGTTTCCATGCTCAATGCTGTTTCCGGGGCAGCATCCATAGTTGAAGATATCAGTATACCTTCACGCCTCAAGGCAATAAAGAACAGCACAGAGATTGAGAATATATGCAAGGTTGTTCTGAAAGACGGTGTTGCCCTGGTCAGATTGTATATCTGGCTCGAAAACAATACAGGCAGAATACCTCTCAGTGAATCAGCTATTGCTGCTAAGGTAAACTGGCTGAGAATGCAGCAGGAAGACTTTCTGGGGCCATCCTTTGAGACCATCGTGGCATTTGGAGCAAACAGTGCTCTGCCTCATTATATTCCGGACGATACACGGGATGATCCTGTCGGAGAAAGAGGTCTGCTGCTGATTGATTCAGGAGGCCATTATATGGGAGGGACTACGGACATTACCAGGACCGTTTCGATAGGAATCCCTGAAGCAATACAGAAAAGAGATTTTACACTTGTTCTGAAGGGCCACATTAACCTTGCCATGGCAAGGTTCCCCTCCGGAACAAGAGGTTATCAGCTTGACCTGCTCGCCCGACGGGCAATGTGGGGTTCAGGAGTCAATTATACTCATGGCACCGGCCATGGTGTGGGATATTGTCTTAATGTTCATGAAGGACCTCAGAGTATAAGCCCGGCTGACAACCGAACCACCATCGAGGCCGGTATGCTTACCTCTAATGAGCCGGCCATATACAGGGAGGGTGAATATGGGATCCGGACTGAAAACCTTATCCTTTGCTATGAGGATGAAGAAACAGAGTATGGAAAATTCATGCGGTTTGATACGGTTACTCTCTGCTTTATCGATAAGAATCTCATCGATCCTTCTGCTTTGAATGATCAGGAGATTGAATGGCTTAACAGATACCACTCGGAAGTATATGACAGACTCAGCCCCTTTCTTGCGGATGAAGAACGGGAGTGGCTCAGGGAAAAGACCGGGGAGCTAAACTGATACCATAATTCAATGAAAGCTGAATTTATCATGAAAGAAAAATTTATTTTAAAGGCAGGGCTGTCGCTTTTTGCAGCATTAATCATTTTTACCGGCTGCCCGGATAAGAACAATCATTTCTCTGCTGCAAAACTGAAATGCGAATATTTGGTTGATCCATTGGGGATTGATACAAAGAAACCTGTACTGACATGGCAGATGGATGACGGCACTATGGGTGCTTCCCAGTCTGCATACCGTATCATTGTCGGAACTGATTCAGCATCTGTTGCGAAAGGGAAGGGGGAGATATGGGACACAGGAAAAATCAATTCTGATAAAAATCTCGCTGAATATTCCGGTAATCCTCTTAGTCCTTTCACAAGATATTTCTGGGGTGTATATATCTGGAACGGGAAGAGAAAAGTGTCAGACATATCGAAGGTTGCTTCTTTTGAGACAGGTATGGCGGACCCGGCCAACTGGCAGGGCAGCTGGATAAGTGATTCACGTGACATTCATCTTAAACCTGCCCCTTATTTCAGGAAGTCTGTCATGATACCGGGAAAAGTGAAATCGGCCAGAATTTATATAGCGGCAGCCGGACTCTATGAGCTTTATATTAATGGCGAAAGAGCGGGCAACAGCGCGCTCGAACCTGCATTTACGAGGTTTGACCGTCGTGTTTTGTATATAGCTCACGATATAACCCGGCATCTTAAAGATGGTGAAAATGTAATAGGTATATTACTGGGGAACGGATGGTATAACCATCAGTCTCTTGCTGTCTGGTATTTTGATGAAGCACCCTGGAGAGCCAGGCCCCGATTCTGCCTGGATATGCGAATTGCCATGAACGATGGGTCAGAGATCTCAGTTTCAAGCAATACTGACTGGAAAACTTCCACAGGCCCAATGGTTTTCAACAGTATCTATACAGGAGAGCATTATGATGCGCGGCTTGAGCAGCATGGATGGAACATGCCGGGATTCGATGACTCGGAATGGAGCGATGCAATACCGGTTCCCGCGCCCACTAAGAATATTACCGCCCAGGTAATGCACCCTGTAAGGATCACCGAAGAGATAAAGCCTGTTTCAGTAACCACACCTTTTCCCGGCACATGGCTCTTCGACCTTGGACGAAACATTGCCGGGGTCAGCAGCCTGAGAGTTGCGGGAACAAAGGATACGGTAATAAGGATGAAACATGCTGAACGTATAGATAAAAAAGGCTTTGCCGACCAGTCCAATATCATTGTCCACTACAGACCACAGGATGACAGTGATCCTTTCCAGACTGACATATTCACATTGTCAGGTAAAGGAGAAGAATCATTCAGGCCCCGGTTTAATTACAAAGGCTTTCAATATGTCGAAGTTACATCCGACAAGCCCGTGACACTCACCACGGAGAACCTTACCGGGCATTTTATGCACTCCGACGTGCCCGCGGCGGGATCTGTTGTATCTTCAAATGATCTTCTTAATGATATCTGGAAGGCAGCTAACAATTCCTATCTTTCAAATTTGTACGGATATCCTACCGATTGCCCGCAGCGGGAGAAAAACGGATGGACTGGAGATGCGCATATAGCAATAGAGACAGGACTTTATAACTTTGACGGCATTACCGTATACAAAAAATGGCTCGATGACCATCTTGATGAGCAGCAGCCAAATGGTGTCCTGCCTGCTATAATCCCGACAAGCGGATGGGGTTACACCTGGGCAAACGGCCCTGACTGGACCAGCACAATTGCCATAATTCCCTGGAATATCTACCTGTTTTATGGCGATTCACAACTCCTGATGAAATGTTATGAAAGCATCAAAAGGTATGTTGATCATATTACTTCAATAAGTCCTGACGGACTTACAGACTGGGGATTGGGTGACTGGATACCCGTTAAATCCGTTTCGTCACGGGAGCTTACTTCTTCAGTATATTATTTTGCAGACGCGGTGATTCTGGCGAAGGCGGCAAAATTGTCAGGGAGGCAGGATGATTTTATTTATTACAGCGCCCTGTCTGAGAAAATAAAAGATGCGATAAACAGTAAATATCTTGACCGTGAAAAAGGAATATATGGCAACGGATACCAGACAGAAATGAGTGTCCCGCTTCACTGGGGAGTGGTTCCGCCGGAGTTAAAGGAGAAGGTGGCGGCAAATCTCGCACTGGCTGTCAAAGAAAATAACAGCCAGATCGATGTAGGCTTGCTTGGATCGAAGGCAATTTTAAATGCACTGAGTGAAAACGGATATCATGATCTGGCATATACCCTGGCTTCGCGCGATACTTTTCCGTCGTGGGGATGGTGGATCAAAAACGGGGCCACAACACTGTATGAGAACTGGCCAGTTGATTCTGAATCAGACATATCATTGAACCATATTATGTTTGGTGAGATAAGCGCATGGATGTACAAAACCCCGGGAGGGATTTACCCGGATGAAGAGATGCCGGGATTTAAAAGAGTTATTCTTAAGCCAAAGTTCGTAGAAGGACTGGATCACTTCGAGGCACAGCATGAAGGCCCCTACGGAAAAATAATTTCTTCCTGGGAGAGAAAGGATGATGAGATATTATACAGGGTTGTTATACCTCCAAACAGCACAGCCAGTCTTTTGATTAATGCCAAAGAAATATTGGAAGGCAATAAGGTCCCCGCCAGGAACAGATACATAAAGATATCTCAGGAAGTGGATGGGACTTCTGTCCTTAACCTGCAATCGGGGGAATATAACTTCAGGATACTGGTCAGCAGATAATATTACTGATCTCCCTGTTTCATTATATCTTCCATAACGGTCAGATCCATAACCGGGAACTCGGTGATCCGCAGCCTTGCGCTTCCGTAAGGAACCAGGCTTATAATCTCAGGAATACCGGCCGGTTTTACAGGACTGAGAGGCGGTATGCCGGCTGAATTGTTTTTGAGGGCCCATTCCGGTATCAACATTCCGCGGGCAGTTATGACGACCGCCGCGTCCATATTCCATGGTACATACTTCCCTGAATCAGCTGACCATATCATATCACCCCTGTCAGCAAAAGGGTATCTGCCGGGGGAATTTTCAATAATTTTTAATCCTCTGTCGTAGTTATTCTCATCAATCATAAGACCGTAATTCCACGGACTCAGGGGACGGATTTCCCAGTCGACCGATCCCTTGTAGCTATAGTTATCATAATTAAGATTAACACTTCTGAATTCTTTCTCAATTCTCAGGGAAAAATAAAGAGGGCCTCTTAATAATGATAATGCGTTATTGAATCTTTTTTCAATTCTGACATCCATTGGCAGATGAATCCTGACCACATCCCCGTCCTTCCAGTTCTCAGTAAGTCTGAGGGTTTCTCCTCCCCTGGCTTTATGGGTCCTGTTGCCGGAGGTGACGGTTGCATCAACTGCCCATCCGGGTATTCTGAGATACAAAGGAAAGCGCACTGGCTCTGAAGTTCTTATCTTCAGGTCTATTTCGCCTTTGAACGGATACTCCGTTGTCTCGCTGATGGTTACGGTCTGTCCTTTTCCGACTTTAGCGGTTACTGTTGAAGGGCTGTAAGCGGCAGCAATAAGGCCGTTATCATTGGTAGCCATCCAGAGGGTCTGTGTGAACTTCGGCCATCCCTGATGCATATTGGCAAGGCAGCACGGGTAGTTTGGCATCAGCCCGTAAATATTTGAGTGATCCCCGTTTGTGCTCCAGTCCCTTTTATTTGCCGTTACAAGAACCTGGTTTGACTGCTGGTCATACTGGTGAGCCCACATGTCGGGGGTAGTTGTCCCTGGCAGAGCATTGAATGCCAGCGATTCAAGCCTGTCGGCGAGGCTGTTGTCACCAAAGATCGAAAAGAGCTCTTCAAGCGAGAACATATATTCCACGACAGCGCACAGCTCGGTTCCCCTGTCAGGGCTTTTGCCCGAAAGATGTTCGTCTCCTGAAAACCTCCCCCCGGCCTGCCCGTGATTTGAGTCGTATTTTTCAATACCTGCGAATACAGCGTTTCTGAACCTTTCCCCGGATGATTGCTGGTACCACAGTCCGGGGTATTTTATGGCCATGGCGTTATTTACCACATGGGCGGTGAGGCCTTCAGGGCCCCAGTTCAGAGGTATTTTACTGTCAGACCATGCTGCAGAATCCCATGGAAATTTCTCATAATAAGCGGTCCAGTCCGGGCTGTTCTTATGGATCAATTCGATTGCTCTCAGGATCCATGGCTCACAGGTCTGCCTGTAAAGCCAGTAACCGCTTACGGCATTTTCCATTGCCCTGACACCCCTCCATTCCTTACCGGGCCAGTCAGGAGGTGAATCGTAAAGGTATTTGAAATAACGTTTTAAAACACTGATTACCCTTTCGTCGCCTGTTGCTTCATAATATTGCGTAAGTACTTTATTGGCAACAGCCAGTGGCCATCTGTCCCTGTTTTTCACAGGGCCGTACCACCCTGTATCATTGCTGCTTGTCAGCAAGGGTTCTATCCATGAATTGACTTTTCTGATTAGGTTTTCATCTTCAAGAAGAAAAGCCAGTGGTACAAGACCGTCAAGGTAATATGGACCTCTTTCCCAGGCTTCGCCTGTTCCTCCTCGCCATGACGAATTTAAAAGATCGGGCCAGAATTCATCAACATTGCCAGTAAGGCCTTCTGCCTGGGCTTTTAGCTGTGCCTTCAGCCAGCCATCTGGCTTTATTGCACCCAGAGGCAATCTGATATATGCGTTTTGTCTCAAAGGCTGGGGATTGCCCAGGTAACTGATATTTTCTTCTTTACCGGAGCAACCGGTCACAATAATCAGAATTAAAAGAAAAATGGAGGTGAAAGGTTTTTTCATGACGTTGATATCTTAGTGGTGATATTCATACTGGTTCAGTCTGATTTCAGGGTTAATGCTTCTCTTCAGATAAACAGCTTCAAAGACCTGGAGCATATCAAACCAGGCTACCCCTTCTCCGGGCATCTGAAGGATGACGTTTGCTTTCTGGGGAATCTCTTCATCAAGAGGAATGGTAACAGATGTAATGAACTCCTTCCAGTCATTGTCCGGAGTGAACCTAGCTTTACCATATTCTCCCAGTCCCATTTCAAACCAGGGCATCTTTGTGTTGGAAATCCATGGTTCATTTTTCCCGGCAGATCCGGATGATTTTTGTATTATCCTGGCTGTGGCTTTTACCCTGACTGATATGAAATAGGTCCTTCCCTTTATGATCTCAACAGGGAAAAACCTGAGCCTTACGCTTTTATTATCGACGGGAGTAGTAAGCCTCAGTGAATGATCTCCCTCGTAATGTTCTCTCGTGTCAAGGAAGTAGGTGGCCCCTCTGTCGCCATTGTTCCATGCATAGCAGGATGCCGGAACGCCGGGACTTGGGCTGCTTTCAAATCCGGGGTCCTTCACAAGGTTCCCCCGGTAGGGTTTTACCGGATCTGTTTCCTTCCGTATTTTGATAAGGTATGCCTGTGATCCAAATGCCGGAATGTGATCCGAAATGAGACCCGAATTGACGGAGATCTTCCTGTTTTCGAAAATTAAATCGGCTTTGCCGTTGAAACCTCCGCTTACCCTTATCCCCGCTTTAAGGGGAGCATTGACTCTGTTAACTGCCAGCACCAGCAATTGGCCGTTTTTCATGGCAGACAAAACCTGTATATCAGGTGAATCGGATGTTACCGTAATAGTTTCCTCGCCTGAAAGCAGCCACGGGGCCATCTCTGCAATTTCAAGGGCCATTCTTCCGCATTCATTCCACATAGCTACCGATTTGGGAAACAGGTTAAGCCCTTCCCTGACAAAAAACTGTATTCCTCTGGCTCCGTTGATGACAGACTGATAGGTCATTGACCTGATTTCCTGAATGGTAGGTTCACGGTTCCACAATTCTCCTCCTCCAAAAGCCTGGGGAACCATCCAGACAGGCTTTTTCCCTTCAAATTCTCTTCTCAGGCTGGCTGCAACATTCCCGGCAAATACAACAGAACGGTCGGGTACAGGGTAAGGGTCCGCCATCACAATATCCATGGCACCTGCATATCTTCGTGAAGCAAGAAAAGGTGCCATGAAGACCATGGATACCGGGTGCCATGGATCAGTTTCTTTGATGGTCAGGTATACTTCTTCAAGATATTCGGGAGGGATCCTGTATCCGTTTGGTTCATCGGAGATATACCACGCAAGGAGGGCAGGATGGTCTTTGAAGGCATTTATTTCATCAATAAGACGTAAGCGTTTTTCTTCTTCGGTTATACTTTCGATTTTTGAGCTCACCCCTCCACCTCCTGCCACCGAAAGAAGATTATAATGCACTTTCATTCCCAGTTCTGCACATCTGTCCATATAAGCTTTCCGTTCGCCCAGGGTTTCAGGAAGGATCTTCTGATAGGGGGATATCATATTGAATCCCCGGACCACCTCTTCTTCAGGCAGCGAGTAAGGTACAGGGGAGTAACAGAAAAATCCGAACGGAAAGAAAACCCTTTTATCAACAATAAGACCTCCGGTAAGCCTGTCTGTTTTTACTTCATTTGGCTTATAGGTCAGAACGGGCACATCACATGAGGCTGAATACTTTTTCCCTCCGGCAGCCGTAATCCGGGCTTCCACAATTTCTGATGCCTTCAGGGAATCAATTGAGAAAGGTATACGTAATATCTTTTTTACAGCCATACCGTGCCATTCAGCAATTAAATTGCTTCCGTTCATCAGGCTGATATTAAAATATTGTCCGGTAGCTGATGAAGGAACATGAAGCAGCATCTCACCCTGCTTTTCAAAAGAATAGAAGCTCAGTCTCGGGTACAGGCTGAAAGACGTTTTATCAAATGGCTGTGCATAAGCTAAAGAGCTGATTTGTAGTGCGTAATATATGACAATCAGGCAAAGGCTCCTTCTAGGCATATCAATCCCCGGTTTCAGATTTCTAATATAGTGAATTCTTGAAAGAGCGATCAACTATAATAATAAAGATTATGCAAATGATCGCGGATTAAAAATGATGATGTACAGGCGCATCAATTGTCCAAATATTTATACATTAGCATCAGCTGATTAGTAATGTATTTACAGAACCGCAATAAAAAACCGAATGAAAGAAGCCGATGGAAATAAATGCCTTTTTGGTACGATCTATTCATTTAATGCTCCGCCGGTCGCGGAGCTTATAAAGATCTCGGGTTTTGACTGGGTGATGATCGATATGGAGCATTCCGCATTATCACTTGGTGATACCCAGCTGGCTCTCCAGGTTCTGGGAGACGACATAATAAAGTTTGTCAGGGTCCCGGGGAATGATGATATATGGATCAAACGCATTCTCGACACCGGATGTGATGGCATAATAGTACCGATGGTAAACAGTGCTGATGAAGCTGAGCGTGTGGTGTGGTCCTCAAAGTATCCTCCTGCCGGTCACAGGAGTGTGGGAGCGGCCCGGGCACATAAATACGGGGCCTCGTTTAACGAATATGTTGCAGAGGCCAACAGGCGGATCGTTCTCATGATACAGATCGAGCATATTGAAGCGGTGAAAAATATAGACTCCATTCTGAATGTGAAAGGGATTGATTCAGTGTTTATCGGGCCATATGATCTTTCGGCGAGCATCGGACTGACGGGTCAGGTTTCCCACCCTGAGGTAAGATCGGCTGTTAATCTTATAAAAGGCAAATGCAGGGAAAAAGGATTGCCGTATGGGATTTTTGGAACTGAGCCAGCATCGTTGCGTGAAGAGATAAAAGATGGCTGCACCTATGTTCTGTGTGGTGTTGATCTTACGATACTCCAGAATTCGTACAGGAGAATACTAGAAAGCCTTTCTTCTCAGGAACCGGTCAATTTCTGATGCGGCTTTTCTGCCTGAAGCAATTGCATTGACAACGAGGCTTGCGCCGGTTACTGAATCACCGGCTGCAAAAACTTTGTTCACAGAAGTTGAAAGGGTCCTGGTCGTTTTAATGTTTTTCCGCCCATCCAGCTCTATCTCAAGGTCAGACAATATTCCTTCGGTCTGCGGATGAAGGAATCCCATGGCCAGCAGCACAATATCCGCGTCAATGATCCTGCGGGTACCGGGCAGAGGGCTCATAACATATCTTCCTTCAGACAATTCCCATTTAACTTCCTCGACTTCAACCCCCGTGACTGCTCCGTTGATTCCCGTAAACCTGACTGTTGATAAGCTCCAGTATCTTTGGCAGCCTTCTTCATGTGAAGTTGAATTTTTGAGTGTTTTTGCAAAATACGGCCATGGATTATCATCTGTCCTGCAGAGTGGGGGTTGTGGCATTATTTCTATCTGTGTTACGCTCTTTGCCTTCTGTTGTATGGCTGTGCCTGCGCAATCGGAGCCGGTATCTCCGCCGCCTATAACAAGGGCTCTCCTGCCTTCAGCACTTATCTGATTCAGTGAAGGGTGTAATTTCCCTGAATTTACCCTGTTCTGATTTGTCAGAAAATCCATCGCGAAATGAATTCCTGACAGCTCCCTTCCTTCAATGCTGATATCCCTTGGAATTCCTGCACCTATGGCAATGCAAACCGCGTCGAACCGGTTTATGAGATCATCAGAGGATATATCTTTCCCGATGCAGGTCCCTGTCTGCAGTGCTACTCCTTCGCTGATCATGAGATCAAGACGTCTGTCAATCAGGGCTTTGGTCAGTTTAAAATCGGGTATGCCGTACCTGAGAAGCCCTCCGGCCAGATCATCTTTTTCAAAAAGCGTTACGCTGTGTCCTGCTTTATTAAGCTGATCGGAGGCGGCCATTCCCGCCGGCCCGCTTCCGATAACAGCCACGCTCTTTCCGGTTCTCATTGCGGGAGGTGAAGGTTTTATATAATCCTCAGCGAAAGCTTTTTCAGCAATAGCAACTTCATTCTCACGGATAGTGACAGGTTCGTGGTTCAAGTTAAGAACACAGGCATGTTCACATACCGCAGGACATATTCTTCCTGTGAATTCCGGAAAGTTATTTGTGGCTGAGAGCCTGTCATATGCGGCCTTCCAGTCACCCTTGAAAAGAAGGTCATTCCATTCGGGGATCAGGTTGTCTACAGGGCAACCCCAGTGGCAAAACGGAACGCCGCAATCCATGCATCTGGAAGCCTGAAGCATCCTGTCCTCACTGTTCAGTATCTGCTCAATCTCGCTGTGATCACAAATCCTTTCATTTATCGGCCGGTTGCCTGCTTCTTTTCTTTTTATCTTCAGAAATCCGGTTATGTCTCCCATGATTTTTTTGTTGAAATTTCAAACTCTGTTCTTCATTATCCTGCACTCTGCGATCAATGGACATACTAGCCTGTTCCTATCTCAACATCAATCTCCACACCGGCGATCTTTTTCCTCAGCTCTTCCAGTTTCTGTTCCTGAAGAACTTTCTTGTAGTCATATGGTACCACTTTGATGAACATTGGAAGGTATTTTTCAGGATTTTCAAGTATTTCTGCAGCCTTTTTGCTTCCGGTATATTTGTGGTGATTTGCAATGAGTTCAGTCAGCTCCGAGACATCGCTTTTATCCTCGGTCAGTGAGAGTTCCACCATTCCCATATTGCAGTAATAGTCAAAATCACCGTTTTCGTTAAGAACATATGCAATTCCTCCGCTCATTCCGGCAGCGAAGTTGCTTCCGGTAGTTCCTAGGACAACCACTCGTCCGCCTGTCATATATTCACAGCAATGATTCCCTACGCCTTCAACCACGGCTACTGCACCGCTGTTTCTGACTGCAAACCTTTCGCCTGCCACACCCGAGATATAAGCTTCTCCGCCTGTTGCCCCGTACAGGACCGTGTTTCCGGTGATTATGTTTTTATCGGCATCAAACAGGGAACCGGCAGGGGGTATCAGAATGATCCTTCCACCGGAAAGGCCTTTGCCCAGATAATCATTCGATTCTCCTTCAAGGCTGAGTTCAATTCCCCTGGCAAGAAACGCACCGAAACTCTGACCGGCAGAGCCATAGAACCGGCACTTTATTGTTCCGTCGGGCAATCCCTCTGAGCCGTAAAGGCGGGCGACCTCTCCCGAGAGCATGGCTCCTGTGGCACGATCGGTATTTCTGATCTTACGCGACAACAGAACCGGCTCCCTGAAATTAATCGCCCTGCCAGCTTCTGAGATTATCTCCATGTCAGGGACATTTCCGACCTTGTCACCCTGTTTTTCAATGCACCTTATCGCATTATGGCCAGCCTCCCGGGGCATTGACAGGAGAGGCGAAAGGTCAAGGTTTCTGATCTTCCAGTGTGTGACATCCGGATCCTGTTCGAGGAGATCCATGCGGCCTATTATCTCATCCAGTCTTCTGAAACCAAGCTCAGCAAGGTGTTCCCTTACATCTTCTGCAAGGAACCTGAAGAAATTGACCAGGTAATCAGCCTTACCCATGAATCTTTTCCTGAGCTCCGGGTTTTGTGTTGCGACTCCCACAGGGCATGTGTTAAGATGGCATTTGCGCATCATCACGCATCCAAGAACAATAAGTGCGCTTGTGGAAAAACCAAATTCCTCGGCTCCCAGCAAAGCTGCAATAATCACGTCTTTTCCTGTTTTAAGCTGTCCGTCGGCCTGAAGCATTACCCTCCTGCGGAGATCGTTTGCCACGAGTGTCTGCTGGGTCTCTGCAAGACCGATCTCCAGCGGTATGCCAGCGTGCTTTATGGAGGAAGAAGGACTGGCACCGGTGCCTCCTTCATAACCGCTTATGGTTATCAGATCTGCTCCTGCCTTGGTAACACCCGCTGCAATTGTTCCAACACCGCTGGCTGAGACAAGCTTTACGCTTATGCGGGCAGAGGGATTTACATTTTTCAGGTCAAATATCAGCTGGGACAGATCTTCAATAGAGTAAATGTCGTGATGGGGGGGAGGCGAGATTAGCGTGATCCCCGGAATGGAATAACGGGTTCTGGCAATTATCTTATCGATTTTATGCCCGGGCAGCTGGCCTCCTTCTCCGGGCTTGGCACCCTGTGCTATCTTGATCTGTATCTCATCAGCATTGACAAGATATTCTGTGGTGACGCCAAAGCGCCCGCTGGCAACCTGTTTGATAGCGCTTCTCGCAGAATCCCCGTTTTCAAGAGGACTGAACCGCAAGGGATCTTCACCTCCTTCACCCGTATTGCTCCTGCCTCCGATGCGATTCATCGCTATGGCTATTGTTTCATGAGCTTCCCGGCTTATTGAACCAAACGACATTGCACCTGTTACAAACCTTTTCATTATATTTTCTGCCGGCTCTACCTCCCCGGGAGGTATCGGATTTTTTTTCATCTTCAGAATCCCGCGAATAAAAAGCGGACATGAGGTGTCAGCCTCAGCCGCTCTGGTAAATTCCCTGAATTTCTCACGGTCTCCTGTTTTTGTACTCCATTGCAGAAGAGAGATGGTCTCGGGATTCCAGGCGTGGATCTCTCCATGCTTCCTGTACTGGTAAAGCCCTTCGATCAACAACTGCCGGGATTCGCCACTGAAAGCTTTTCTGTGAGGAATAAGTACCTCTTCAGCTATTTCCTCCATTCCTATACCACCGATTCGTGAAACAGTCCCGGGGAAATATTTGCCAATTACATCAGGGTGGATGCCCACAGCCTCGAATATCTGGGAAGAACGGTAACTTCTAAGTGTGCTGATCCCCATTTTTGACATTATTTTCAGAATGCCCTTGTTTATGGAATTTACATAGTTCTCACCGGCTTTCTGATAATCCAGCTGTATGGCTTTTTCTTTAACCAGTCTGTCGATCACTGCAAAGCTCAGATAGGGATTTATAATGCTGGCGCCGTATCCGAACAGAAGTGCAAAATGCATCACTTCCCGGGGATCAGCCGATTCAACAACAATGTCGATCTGCATCCGCTTGCGTTTGTCAATAAGATGGTGATGAACAGCCGAGACGGCCATCAGCGAGGGAACAGGAGCCTTGTCGGCATCAATGCCCCTGTCTGACAGTATAATATAATTCTTACCTTCATCAACAGCGTTTTCTGCATCAATGCATATCTGCTCCAGTGCAGATTTCAGCCCGGCAGCTCCTTTTCCGGATTCAAAATGCATTTTGAGTGTGGCAGACGAAAAACCTTTATATCTGAGGTTTTTCACAATCTGAAAATAGGTATTTGAAATTACCGGATTTCTGAACCTGACCATTTTGACGTGATCTGGAGATTCGTCGAGCAGGTTCTTCTGAAGTGAGCCAAGATATCCGGACAATGTCATTACAAGTTCCTCTCTTATCGGATCAATAGGAGGATTTGTAACCTGAGCAAACGACTGCTTGAAGTAGTTGAACAGCCTGTAAGGATTTTTCGAAAGAACAACAGCCGGCACATCATTGCCCATCGATCCGATGGGTTCTTTGCCCGTGGCAGCCATCTCCTTGATCAGCTTCTCAATATCTTCGAGCGAATAGTTGAAGGATGTGGTATATTTCTCATATTCACTGCCCATGTCAGGAGAGACAGAGTGACCCGTTTCTATCTCTTCCAGCATGACCATATTCTGTTCGATCCATTTCCCGTATGGAAAATCTGCAGCCAGTTTTGCTTTCAGCTCACGGTCATAATATACTTTGCCCTCAAGCGTATCAACGAGGAGCATTTTTCCGGGCTTCAGCCGGCCTTTTTCCCTGATCTCCCCAGGCTGGAAAGTGAGGACACCGGCCTCTGACCCCATGACAATAAGATCATTTGACGTGATAACATAACGTGACGGGCGGAGTCCGTTCCTGTCGAGCATTCCCCCTATATATCTTCCGTCCGAGAAAATAAGAGATGCCGGACCGTCCCATGGTTCCATGAATGTCGAGTGATAGTGATAAAAGTCCCTGAGCCCGGCGGGGATAGGATTCTTTATGTTTATTGATTCAGGTATGAGTATCGACATTGCGTACGGAAGCGATTTGCCGCTCATCAGAAGAAATTCGACGACGTTATCGAGCGATGCGGAATCGCTTTTTCCCGGTTCAATTACAGGATATATCCTCAGGAGATCTCCCAGTCTGCCTGATCTCATGATTGACTCCCTTGCCTCCATCCAGAAGCGGTTGCCCCTGATGGTATTAATTTCCCCGTTATGCCCAAGAACCCTGAATGGCTGGGCCAGGTCCCAGCTGGGGAAAGTGTTTGTGCTGAAGCGTGAGTGTACAAGTGCCAGGGCGCTCTGCATTCTTTCATCATTAAGATCGGTAAAATATTCACTGAGCTGCAGGGATGTCAGCATGCCTTTATATACGAGCACTCTTGTTGAAAGGCTTGGTATGTAAAAAAGCTTCTTTTGCCGGAGATCTGAATTAAGAATTTCTTTTTCAGCTCTTTTTCTTATGATATAAAGCTTTCTTTCCAGCTCTTCCCGGGGCAGGTCCGCACCAAGAAGTATCTGTTTTATTTCAGGCTCAGCAGATCTGGCAATTTCTCCTATGGTTGAATTGTCTCTCGGCACTTCCCTGAAACCTAGGAAATCTACCTTTTCTTCACTGACTGTTTTAAGAAGTATTTCTTCACAGATTGCTGCTTCTCTTCCGTCACGCGGAAGGAACAACAGGCCTGTGCCGAACTGGCCCTCGGGCGGGAGCTGATAGCCCTGGATGAGATAAAAATCCCTCGGGACCTGTATCATAACACCGGCGCCGTCACCTGTTTTGCTGTCAGCTCCTTCTGCCCCCCGGTGAGTCATATTTCTTAATATATCAAGGCCCTGTGAAATTATTGAGTGCGATTTTTTACCTTTCAGATGGGCTACAAATCCAATCCCGCAGCTGTCATGCTCAAATTCCTCCCTGTATAATCCCTTCTGATGTTTACTGGTATGATTCATCTGATTTTTGTTTAATAAATCTGTTCTTTTTCGGATCTGTAATCAAAAGAACCGTTCCCACAAATTCTGAGAACGGTTCTTCTTCATTTAATTTAAGTTTATATACCATTCTCAGTCACAATCCCTGCGAAACCTCGTCAGTGATAATACTGATATATATGTATTGCGTACCTTCATGTTTTAATATTTGCATGCAAATATATATAAAAACTTAAAAAATAATACAGGTTATATAAATAAAGTTAATAAAAAATATTAAAATATCAAAATATATTAATAAAATATTCGGAAGTAATTGGCAGTCTGAGGATCGAAGTCTGACATTTACGGAAGAGTTCTTAATAATTAAATTGTAATTTTAGCAAAATAATCAGTTATGCCAGAAACGCGCCATGGCGAAAAGCAGGCCTGGACTGATATGTTATAAGTAACCCGGATGAATTATGGAAAAACCAGATAATCTTATGTTTGTAATTTTTGGAGCAACCGGCGACCTTGCTTCCAGAAAACTGGTTCCGGCAATTTTCTCTCTTAAAATGCAGGGTATGCTTCCCGATCGTTTTGTTTTGGTGGGCATAGGAAGGACGGAATACAATACTGAAGATTTCAGGGAGAAAATGAAAGACTCCATATTGAATTTTTCGGAAGAGAAGGTAATGGATGATGCTGATTTTCGGGGATTTCTTGAAAGGATAGAGTACTTCAGGTTAAATTACACCTCAACATCTGATTATGAAGAGCTCAGAAGATATCTTTCGGATATCTGCAATAAGTGCGGCATAGCTGCGAACATGATCTTTTACATGGCAACTCCTCCCGGAATTTTCGAAACCATATCACTGAACCTTAGCAGGGCCGGACTTGCCGGGCAGGAAGGGGTGTTCAGGCGATTCATAATAGAAAAACCCTTTGGTCGCGATCTTGAGTCTGCAAGGCGGCTTAACAGGATCCTTCACGGGATAATAAGCGAAGATCAGATTTTCAGGATCGATCATTATTTAGGAAAGGAAACGGTTCAGAACCTGATGGTAACAAGGTTTGCAAACGGCATATTTGAACCTTTGTGGAACAGAAATTACATCCACAGGGTGGAGATAACGTCAGCTGAAAGCATCGGGATCGAAAACCGGGGCAGTTATTACGATTCAACGGGAGCCCTGCGCGATATGTTGCAGAATCACCTCCTGCAGATGGCAGGACTTACTGCAATGGAGCCGCCGTCATCTCTTGACCCTGAATCAATAAGGTACGAAGTGCTCAAAGTATTTCAGTCACTGCAGCCAATAAGGGAGGAGAATGTAAAGAAGCAGGTGGTAAGAGGGCAATATACTGCATCCATGATAAGGGGGGAGAGCATTAAAGGATACAGGCAGGAGAAAGATGTGGACAGAAATTCAGGAACGGAAACATTCGTGGCAATGAAGTTCTTTATAAACAACTGGAGGTGGGGGGGAGTTCCTTTTTACATAAGAACGGGAAAGAGGCTCCCGGCACGTGTCGCTGAAGTGGTTATTCACTTCAAAGCAACACCACATCACCTCTTTCAGCATAATGGCGGGAAATATGCCGGCAATCAGCTTATAGTCAGAATACAGCCCGACGAAGGAATATTGCTTAAGTTTGATATGAAAGAACCCGGCTCCGGTTTCAGTGTGAAGAACGTTGAAATGGATTTTCATTACAGGGATCTGGCTGATGTCAGAGTTCCCTCGGCCTATGAAAGGCTTCTATATGATGTGATGACAGGAGACCTGACTCTTTTTTCCCGTGATGATGAGATCGAAACCGCATGGAAATTCCTTGCGCCTGTCCTTAACGCATGGGAAAGCGATCCGTCAATAAAAATGTATGGATATCCTGCCGACACATGGGGGCCGTTGCAGTCAGACAATCTGATTGAAGGCGATGGTCTTTCATGGCGATATCCCTGTAAAAATATGGCGGACGAGGAAAAATATTGCGAGCTGTAGGAAGGAAGAGGGATGGGGAGAGGGGGTGAGGGGGTGAGGGGGTGAGGGGGTGAGGGGGTGTCTGATCCTGAAGCAGGTTTTTAGCAGCTAAGAAGAACCAGCAATATGAAAATGGTAATAAAAGTTTTTGAGACCCCTTTTGAAGTAGCGGAAGCTTTGGCCTTGGAGATTGTTGACACTGTCAACAGATGTAAGAGGGAGAAAAGAATTGCCGCAATAGCTGTTTCAGGAGGAAAGACGCCATTGCTTTTTTTTACTGTTCTTGCTGATCATTTTTCCGGTGCAGCTGACTGGAGCAATGTTCATTATTTCTGGGTTGATGAAAGAATGGTTCCTTCGGTGAGTCCGGAAAGCAATTATATGATTGCAGACCAGCACCTGTTTCAGAAAATAAGTGTCCCGGAAGAAAACATTCACAGGATCATGGGGGAAAATGACCCCTCCGGGGAAGTAATCAGGTACGCTTCTGAAATAAGGAAATATACACCGGAGAGAAATGGTTACCCCCTGTTCGATGTTGTCATTCTCGGGCTGGGGGAAGATGGTCATACGGCCTCAATTTTTCCCGGGGACGAAAAACTGTTCCGCTTGAGACAAGTCTGCTACGAGACCATGCATCCCCAAACAGGACAAAAACGGATAACCATTTCGGGCAGGGTGATAAATAATGCTGCTGCAGTATATTTTTTGGTTGCCGGAAAGAACAAAGCAACAGTGGTCAATACAATTCTGGGTGAAAAGCCCGGGCGCAGGCTGTTGCCTGCATCCCGTGTCAGCCCTTCAGCCGGGTCGCTGTACTGGTTCCTGGATGGAGAGGCAGCATCAGAATACAGAAAAAATGAGGCCGGGTAAGCTTTCTTGTTCAGGATGATTTTTTTATATTTGGATACGTTGTCTAATAATTAAAACCATAGTCATGTCACACGAAAAATCAAAGGAACAGACTAAAATCAAAAAACAGGCGACCAAGTCCCTGAAGGAGAAACGGGCAGCAAAAAAAGCAAAGAAGGCTGAAAAAAATAAATAGCAGCCTGATTGGCAATAGTGTCAGAACAACTCCTGGTATTGTAAAGTATATCATTGATTGCCCGGCGGGCATTTCTTATCAGACTAAGCGGCTATCCGGGAGGCGAATAAAAATATTATCAGGGATTATATAAAAAAAAGGAGGCTGGATAACAGCCTCCTGAAAATACCTTGATCTTGTCTGTTACTGTACAAGCTTTACGTTCACCGCATTAACTCCTTTTTTGCCTTCTGTAAGTTCAAATGTAACTTCATCATTTTCTTTGATCCTGTCGATCAGGCCTGAGGCATGGACAAAATATTCATTATCCGAATCTGCATCCTTAATGAATCCGAAGCCCTTTGACACATTAAAAAATTTTACTGTTCCTTTGTTCATTTCAAATTGATTTAAAAATTAAGGCCGCAAGCTACAGAATTTATTCGAGATTACCCAAAAAATATAGTGGGAGATGCTGCGTGACTGTACTGTTGGGCAGGAGAATGAGTGAGAGACAGGCTGCCGGGACAGATATTACCTGCTTATAAATGGCAATTTCATAGTAACGAATTGCTTATTTTAATATCATTGCAGAAAAAAGTTTGCTTAAATTTGAAAAAAGAGGAGTGATATGAGGAAATGGAGGATAGAAGATTCAGCGGAGCTGTATAATATTAATGGCTGGGGGATCAATTATTTTTCAATAAATCAAAAGGGTAATGTGGAGGTCACGCCATCGAAAGGTAACGCATCCGTTGATCTGAAGGAGCTTCTTGACGAACTTATCTTATCAGATGTCTCCACCCCGGTACTTGTAAGATTCCCTGACATTCTTGACGACAGGATATTTACTATCTCCGAGTGTTTTAAGACAGCATCGGAAGAGTACGGGTACAAAGCCTCAAACTTTATAATCTATCCCATTAAGGTTAATCAGATGCGGCCGGTGGTTGAAGAGATAGTCAGCCATGGAAAGAAATTCAATATAGGTCTGGAGGCCGGATCCAAGCCTGAACTTCACGCGGTTATAGCAATTAACACTGATCCTGAGTCGCTGATAATCTGCAACGGCTATAAGGATGAGGATTATGTCGAGCTTGCACTGCTGGCGCAGAAGATGGGTAAACGTATCTTTCTCGTAATTGAAAAGCTGAATGAGCTTAAACTTATCACCAACATAGCAAAGCGTTTGAAGGTGGTGCCGAACCTGGGAGTCAGGGTTAAGCTGGCAAGTGTCGGAAGCGGCAAATGGGAGGAATCAGGCGGGGATATAAGTAAATTCGGGCTGACTTCGAGCGAGCTTCTCGAAGCTGTTGATTTCCTTGAAAGGAACAGGATGAAGGATGCCCTTCGTCTCGTTCATTTTCACATTGGAAGCCAGGTTACGAAGATCCGAAGGATAAAGATCGCGCTCAGGGAGGCTTCACATTTCTATGTCCAGTTAAGAAAGATGGGATTCGATATAGAATTTGTTGATATAGGCGGTGGCCTTGGCGTTGATTATGACGGTACGGGATCATCAAACAGTGAAAGCAGTGTCAACTATACCATTCAGGAATACGTAAATGATTCAATAAGTACTTTTGTTGATGCAAGCGACAAGAACGACATCCCTCATCCAAATATTATAACTGAGTCGGGTCGCTCCCTTACCGCACATCACTCTGTACTTATATTTGAAGTCCTCGAAGCAACAACCCTCCCTTCGTGGGATGAGGATGAGTCTGTTACAGAGAATGATCATGAGCTGGTAAAAGAGCTCTTTCTTCTGTGGGAAAATGTGAACCAGCCCAGAATGCTGGAAACATGGCATGATGCGCAGCAGATAAGAGAGGAAGCTCTCGACCGTTTCAGTCTCGGGCTTCTCGATTTGAAAACCAGGGCACAGGTTGAAAGGCTTTTCTGGTCAATTGCCCGCAGAGTGTTTAATATGGCAAGGAATACAAAGCACGTGCCTGATGAACTGAGGCAGATATCTAAAATGCTGTCAGATAAATATTTCTGTAATTTTTCACTTTTCCAGTCACTGCCCGACGCATGGGCTATCGATCAGATCTTCCCGATAATGCCGATACACAGGCTGAATGAGGAGCCGGTCAGAACTGCCACAATACAGGATATGACATGTGACTCGGATGGTAAAATAGACAACTTTATCGCCACGAGGAATTCCGCATACCACCTTCCGGTACATCCACTCAAAGGTAAAGATCCTTACTATATAGGTGTATTTCTCGTGGGGGCTTATCAGGAAATACTGGGCGATCTTCATAACTTGTTCGGCGACACCAATGCTGTCCATATCTCGGTAAATGAGGACGGATACAAGATCGATCAGGTCATCGATGGTGAGACTGTGGCTGAGGTGCTGGATTATGTTCAGTACAACTCCAAAAAAATGGTAAGAACAGTTGAGACATGGGTTACAACTTCAGTTAAAGCCGGAACAATTACACTTGAAGAGGGAAAAGAGTTCCTTTCAAATTACAGATCGGGTTTGTATGGGTATACATATCTTGAGTAGGAAACAAACTTCTTTTATTTATTTTGAAAAAATAAAAGAAAAAATCATATCTTGAAGTTCCAAATTCGTTTTAACCGGTCGTTTTTATTTACCATTAAATTCAAATAACTATGAGTGAGAGTTCTTCTTCTTTCGATGTAAATGCTTTTATAAAGGAGTCAAAAGAGACTCTGGTGAATCCTAAATCTTACTTTTCCTCCATGAAGATTTCCGGTGGTATGGCCGAACCTTTGATCAAGGCTGTTATATACGGGGCAGTAGCCGGAATTATAGCATTTTTATGGAGCATTGTTGGTCTCGGCGCCATGGGAGCCGGTTTTATGGGCGGAGCAATCGGAGCCATGGCTCTTGTGTGGGGTATTATCGGTGCGATCATCGGCCTTTTTATCGGTGCTGTGATCCTGCTTGTTATATCTTCCATCTGCAAGGGAAATACCGATTTTGAAGCAAATATGCGTGTCGTTGCGGCCACCATGGTCATTATGCCGGTAAGCGCCCTTCTGGCATTTACCGCAGGGCTCAACACAACTCTGGGTGCAATAATTGGTCTCTGCGTAAACCTGTACGGATTGTATCTGCTTTACCACGGTCTGACAGAAGCACTCAAAGCTAAACCTGATACAACAAAGATAGTGTTGTATGTCCTTGCAGCTCTGCTCGTTCTTTTTATGATCATTGGACTGGGAACAAAACGGAAGGTAAACAAATTTATGGATGACTTTGATACTAAAGACGTTAAGGAAATGCTGAAAGATCTCGAAGAAGACTAGGATCTGAACCTTTTCAGGCCCCTGATTTTATTTGTATGATCAGGGGCCTGTTATTTTACTCATACTAATCCCCCTGTTTTTTATATATTTGGCTGATCATTTTGCCAGAATATCATATTCCTGATATCTGACATGAAATTTTTTTTCTGCAGCATGAGAAGCTGGCTTCTTACACGAAATATTCTTGTTATCCTTGTTTACAGGATATTTATTGCAATGCTCCTGTTCACTCTTTGCCGGGCCGGATTTTTCGTTTTTAACTACCGTATGTTCCCTGATGTGGATCTTATGCAGGCCGTTAATATTTTCAGAGGAGGGCTTCTGTTCGATATCTCTGCTGTTGTTTATTTGAATATGCTTGTCATAGTGCTTCATGTCATTCCCTTTGAAATACGTTACAATATTCTGTATCAGAAAATCACAAAGTATATATTCTTTTTTGTCAACGGATTGGCTGTGGCAATGAATAGCGCTGACATCATCTATTACAGGTTTGTCTATAAAAGAGCCACAGCAGAGGTATTTCAGACATTCGAACACGAATCAAACATTGCAAAGCTTTTTTTCAGGTTTCAGATCGATTACTGGCCGGTAGTTCTCTGGGCAGTCTTGATTATTGCCATAATGATCATACTTTACAATAAAATAAAGCCTGTGAAGCCTTATGCTAAAAGCAGGATTTTTTATTATGCCCTGAATGTTGTTATCATACCTCTTGTGGCCGGACTGGTAGTTGTTGGTGCCAGGGGCGGATACAAACACTCGACACGCCCTATAAGCATCAGTAACGCAACACGTTATGTTGAAAATCCAAGGGATGTGGCAATCGTTCTGAACACACCGTTCAGCATCATGAGGACATTTAACAAGAAAACCCTTGTGAAGTATGAATTTTTCAGCGAAGAAGAACTGTTAAATATTTATAATCCTCATTACAAACCGGCTCCGGCCGGACCCTTCAGAAAAGATAATATAGTTATCATCATAATGGAAAGCTTTGCACGCGAGTATATAGGAGCTTTGAACAGAGAACTTGATGAAGGAACTTATCAGGGCTACACACCCTTCCTTGACTCCCTGATAGGTGTAAGTCTGACATTTGATGTATCCGTTTCCAACGGGAAAAAATCCATTGAGGCCATGCCATCTATTTTTGCTTCAATTCCGTCGCTCGAGACACCTTATACAATTTCTCATTATGCAAACAATAATATTAACGGATTACCTCAGCTGCTGAAAGCTAAAGGATATTATTCCGCATTTTTTCATGGCGCCCCAAATGGTTCCATGGGATTTGACTCATTTTCGAGAATGACAGGATTCGATGACTATTACGGAATGGATCAGTATCCTGACAAAAAGGACTTCGATGGTATGTGGGGTGTCTGGGATGAGCCTTTTTTTTCATTCTTTGCACAAAAGCTTAACACATTCAGACAGCCTTTCCTCGCTTCTGTATTTTCAGTCTCTTCGCATCATCCTTTTAAGGTGCCGGAAAAATATGAAGAAAAGTTTCCCGGGGGACCGGCGCCTATTGTTGAGGTAGTGGGATATTCTGATTTTGCTTTGAAGAGATTTTTCAGCGAAGCTTCAGCAACTGACTGGTTTAAGAATACACTTTTTGTAATAACTGCCGATCATACCAATGAATCTTTGCGCAAGGAGTTTCAGAACGATTTTGGCGCTTACAGCATACCGGTTATATTTTATAAACCCGGCAGCAACATGAAAGGCATAAAGCAGAAGATCGCCCAGCAGATTGACATCATGCCGACAGTTCTCAGTTATCTTAACTACGATGGCGAATATATTGCATTCGGAAACGACCTTTTTGATGATTCGGTGGAATCATTTGCGATAAATACATCGGGAAGCACTTACCACCTGTACATGAAAGATCATCTTCTGTCGATGATTGATAACGTACCGGCAGGATTGTTTAATTACAAAAAGGATAAGCTTCTTGAACAAAATCTTGTAAATGAGGATCTTGTACTTAAGGACGAGCTCGAGAGGAAACTTAAAGCCATAATACAGACTTACAACAGCCGGCTGATCGACAATAATATGGTTGTGGTAAAAGCAGATTAGTGTTGCCGGATAAAGGATTTTTATCTAAGTTTGATCTTCACGCCATAATTTAAAAGTATATCCATATGCTTAAACAATATTTTTCCCGGTTGGAAAGGTTCAGGGTCGACCGTCCGGGATTAACTGTTGCAGGACGGGTTACATCCGTTGATGCACTCCGTGGCTTCGATATGTTCTGGATCATAGGTGCGGAAGCGGTTTTCAGAACTCTTGACCATGTAATTAATGCAGGAGGTACAGGCTTTATGACTACCCAGCTCACACATGTTGAATGGACCGGTTTCAGGTTCTATGACATCATAATGCCTCTCTTTTTATTTATCGTGGGTGTTGCAATGCCGTTTTCATTCCGGAAAAGACTTGGCAGGGTGCAATCCAGAGCTGCAATGTGGCCTCACATTATCAAACGTGTGATAATCCTCTGGATACTAGGAATGGCTGTACAGGGAAACCTGCTTGATTATGACTGTGCACGTGTGAAATTTTACAGCAACACTCTGCAGGCCATTGCCAGCGGTTACCTTATTGCCTCACTTCTGATCCTGTACAGCAGAATATCATGGCAGGTTATCGGGACTGTTCTCCTGATGATCGCCTACTGGGTTATTCTTACTTTTGCTCCGGTGCCCGGGTTCGGGTCGGGTGTGATAACGCCCGACGGAAATTTCGCAATATATCTCGACAAGCTTTTGCTGGGAAAATTTCAGGACGGCACAACATATTCATGGATTGTGAGCAGCCTGAACTTTGGTGCAACAACCATGCTGGGAGTTTTCTGCGGTTACCTTTTGCAGTCGGAACTTAAAACGATCAGGAAAGTTGTCCTTCTCACAGGCTCAGCCATTGCTCTGATCGCCCTTGGCAAACTGTGGGGCATATGGCATCCTTCCGTTAAACATATCTGGACAAGCTCTTTTGTTCTTATTTCCGGTGGATTGTGTATGCTGCTTCTGGCACTTTTTCTGTGGCTTGTTGATCATCTTGACATGAAAAAAGGATTCATGTTCTTTACCATTATTGGGATGAATGCAATATTTGCATACTGTGCTTCTCATCTTTTTGACTTCAGGCTGGTGGCAGATGTTTTTGTTGGCGGTCTGAAAGAGTATACAGGACTGTGGTATCCATTTCTGAGAGCTCTTGGTGGCTTCGGGGTTCTTTATTTCATACTGTGGCTGATGTATAAATACAGGATCTTTATAAAAATTTAAACTCATCTGATCATGAAATCACGTCGTCAGTTCGTAAGGCTTGCCGGGGCAGGAGTGGCTGCTGCCGGATTATTGCCGGTATCGGGGATAGCTGTTGCTGCCTCCGAAAACGAAGGAAACACTTTCACTCTGGGGATGGCAGGATATACTTTCAGGGAATTCGACATCGACCAGACAATAAAAATAATGCATAAGGTAGGAGTGTCAGAACTTTCACTCAAGGATTTCCATATGCCCATGGACAGCACCCAGGAGCAGATTGACAGTGTGATCGGAAAGTTTCGTGATGCAGGTATCACGGTATATACCCTGGGGGTTATATATATGAAAACAAAGGAAGCTGTTGACCAGGCTTTTGAGTATGCCAGGATGGCAGGAGTAAGGATGATTGTGGGAGCGCCTGATTATGAATTGCTGAATTATGTGGAGGGAAAAGTCAGGCAATATGATTTCAGGCTTGCCATACACAATCATGGCCCGGATAATCCATTGTTCCCGAATGCCACGGATATATGGAATCATGTAAAAGATCTTGACCCACGTATGGGCATTTGTCTTGACATTGGTCATAATATGCGGGATGGAGAGGATCCTGCAGCTGATATAATCAGGTATGGTAAAAGGCTGTATGATGTTCACATAAAAGATGTTGACCAGGGAAACAAGGAAGGAAAAACAGTGGAGATCGGGCGAGGAATAATAGATATTCCCGGTGTTGTGGCTGCGCTGAGGAAGATTAAATACAACGGCAGGTGCAGCCTTGAATATGAGAAGGATATGAATGATCCCCTAGCAGGTATTGCTGAATCAATCGGTTACTGGAAAGGAGTGATGGCCTGCGGATGAAAAGGGCACAGGGCAGATTCCACTTTTCGCGGGGGTCCGATGGTCGTAAATATGATGAATTAACAATTAATATATTGAAGAAATGGCAGATACACGCAGAGATTTTATAAAGAAAACTGTTGCCGGTACGGTGGGTTTGGCAGCCGGTAGCAGTTTAATGGATCTGAAAGCAGTAAATTACAACAGGATCACGGGAGCGAATGACCGTATTGGCATAGCCGTAATTGGAGTGAACAGCAGGGGATCATCCCTGGCACGTACCTTTGCCGATCAGTCGGGAGTAGATATAAGATATATATGTGACGCTGATACAAATGCAATAGAGAAAACCGTCAATCTTGTCAACTCAACCAATGGCCAGATACCAAAAGGAATAAAAGATTTCCGTACCATTCTTGACGACAGGGACCTTGGAGCCATCATAATTGCCATGCCTGATCACTGGCATGCACCGGCAACCATTCTGGGTTGTCAGGCAGGCAAGCATGTATATATTGAGAAACCGTTGAGCCACAATCCAAATGAGGGAGAGCTGGCAGTAAAAGCGGCCGAGAAATATAACCGTATTGTTCAGATAGGAACTCAGCGAAGGTCTTGGCCGGTGGTGGCGCAGGGGATAAAGGAGCTCAAGGAAGGGGTAATCGGGAAGATTTATATGGCAAAGGCCTGGTATGCCAATACACGGGGCCCTATAGGCACGGGTAAAGTGGTCCCTGTTCCGGAAAAGCTGGATTACGAATTATGGCAGGGTCCGGCCCCGAGAAGGCCTTACAGAGACAACCTGATACATTATAACTGGCACTGGTTCTGGAACTGGGGCACAGGTGAATCGCTCAATAACGGCACCCATCACATTGATCTTATACGCTGGGGACTGGGACTGGATTATCCCCTGAAGGTCAGCTCGTCGGGAGGGAGGTTCCACTACAATGACGACTGGGAAACGCCGGACACACAGGTTATCACATGGGAAGCTCCGGGTGTGGTAGTAACATGGGAGGGCAGGAGCTGCAATGGCAGCTTTATCGACAACAGGTCTCACGGCGTAATATTCCATGGCGAAAACGGCTCATTGCATACGGGCGACAACAATTATTCGGTTTATGACATCAGGAATAAGCTTGTTAAAGAAGTGAAGTCAGATCTTCTTATAGAAGGAGCTCTTAATACAACCAGTCCGGGAGAATATCTCGATGAAGTTCATATCAGGGATTTTCTCGATAACATCAGGAACAACAGAAAGCCTCTGGCCGATGTGATTAACGGACACAAAAGCACGCTCTGGATGCAGCTTGGCAACATAGCGCAAAGAGTGGGCCGCTCACTTAATATTGATCCGGCAAACGGTCACATTATTGGTGATAAAGCCGCAAATAAGCTGTGGACGAGAGAGTATGAGAAAGGCTGGGAGCCAAAAGTATGAAATAAGAGTATAAGAAGGTGCTTTTGTTCTGTGTTATTGCCGGCATCCTCATGAGCTTTACCATGTCGTTTGAGGCAGGTGCAGGTTACTCACGGATGCACAGGAAGTTCAAAGTGGTCACCTGGTTTTTGACACACGGGTAAAACAGAATGGTAAATGATCAGGATCGCCGCAATAATTCTTGAAAATGACAGGGGGGAGTTTTTGCTCTATTTACGTGATAACAAGCCGGGTATTCCGTTCCCGAACGAGTGGGACCTTATCGGCGGACATGTAGAAGAAGGGGAGACCCCGGAAGAGGCTTTGTTGAGGGAGGTGAAGGAAGAGCTTGATTATGATCTGAAGGATTACCGGTTTTTCAGGGAGTACCGGTGCTTGGAAGGTGATGTTTATCCCAATGTAAAGTACATATATTCGGGAAAATTCAATTTACCGCCGGAAGAGATCACCCTGCTTGAAGGAGCCTGTACCAGGTATTTTAGTGAAAATGAGATTGGTGCGATAAAAATTGCAAACATTCAGTCAAAAATTCTCACTGATTATATAAATGAGAGGAACATAACAAATAAAAAACACTGATTTTCTTCTTTTTTGATCCTAATTTACAGGCTGTTAGTCAAATATGTCTTTTTACAAAAACATCTTTACTAACAAATCGGAGCCTTTGTATACGGCCTGTAATCAACGATATATGTAAATGTGTGACTGGCAGAATGTTTTTCCGGTCGGTTTGCTCATAAAATCCTTAGTTTTTTTGACAAACGGCTGCTGTTAATTTATTAACAGCATCATGAGTTAAGCGGAGGCACCTCTTTCATTGACCAGGAATCGTCAGGAACACCATATCAAGCCGTATATCAGGAATTTACGACTTGATATAATTGCAAATGTGAAATAACTTTCGGTTATGGTTAAACACCCGGAGTTATGAAAGATATTTTTGATCATGGGATAATGAGAGTGGTACTTACTGCTTTCATTTTTCTTTTTGCAGCGCATGAAGCTACTGCCCCGGCGCCGGATTTTCACCTGAAATGCGTTAAATTCCGTAAGGCTTCGGCGGAGGCAGTGCGCATATATCACAGGCTGGAGTTTCAAAGGTTCATCAACGATCTGGGATACAGGGAGTCTTTGAATAACTGGAGGTCGGTGAACTGTATTGGTTGTTTTGGAGAGTGGCAGTTTGCCGAATCCACAATCCGGTATCTGGGATTCAGGGGAATAACGCTCAGGAAATTCAGGGCTGATCCTGATATTTTCCCGAGGCAGCTGCAGGTGGGCGCTCTGGAGTCGCTGATCAGGGTTAATCTTGCCTTGTTGAAGGATTATGAGCATTTCATCGGCGACACCGTAGGAGGTGTGGAGGTAACAAAATCAGGTCTGATAGCGGCTGCTCACCTGGGAGGGGCGGGAACGGTAAAGCTTTTTTTGAAATCGGGCGGACGGATAAATAAAAAAGATGTCTTAAAGACATCTGTCAGGGATTACATGAAGCGCTTCAGCGGGTATGATCTGGGGTAGGGGGGATTTTATCCTGAATTACATGCCGGAATTTGATAACTAAAACCTGTGATCTGGAAGTTCATCATTTAAAAGTTTGTTCAATTCCATGCCATTTGTTTGAAAGAGAGGACAGTCCCATTATAAGTCTCAATACTCTCCATGATGTGTCTGGTACAAGATAATCGGCTGATGGAACCCTGGGAATGTTTCGTTTATGTTCGTCTGTCGCAAGTTCAACAGAGGAAATAATAATTTCCGGATCAAATCCGGTCAGGATTATTGTTCCTGCATCCTGGGATTCAGGCCTTTCCATCGACTGCCTTATTGATACCGCCGGGAAATTAAGTATGGCAGACTCTTCGCTTATTGTGCCGGAATCAGAAATTGTACATGCTGCATTCATCTGAAGGTTAATATAATCGGTAAACCCGAACGGTTTCATAAATCTGATCAGTGGATTTACAATCATATTTCCTGCTGCTTCCATACGTTTTCTGGTTCTGGGATGCGTGGACACAATTACTGGCTTACCGTATTGCCCGGCAATACGATTCAAAAATTCAAGGATCTTTTTCAGGTTGTCCGGGTTATCAACATTTTCTTCCCGGTGAGTCGAAACGGTAAAATAACCCGATGGTTTGAGATTAAGTTCAGCAGTGATTCCGGATGTCTCAATCTTTTTCTTATAATAATTCAGAACTTCATACATGGGTGAACCTGAAAGGTATATTCTTCTGTGAGGCAATCCTTCGCTTATGAGATGGCGCCGGGCATGTTCAGTATAAACGAGGTTAAAATCGGCAATGTGATCTATTATCCTTCGGTTTATCTCCTCAGGCACATTGAAATCAAAGCACCTGTTACCTGCTTCCATGTGAAAAATGGGTATATGCAGACGCTTTGCCATATAAGCGGAAAGACAGGAATTGGTATCTCCAAGGACAAGCAATGCCTGTGGTTTTTCTTTTCTCAGAAGTTCTCCTGATTTCCGGATTATATCTCCTACCGATGCCTCAAGAGATGAAACATCGACATCCATAAAATAGTCGGGTTTTCTGAGTTCCAGATCCCTGAAGAATATCTCATTTAATTCGTAGTCATAATTCTGTCCGGTATGTGCAACTATATGGTTTACGTGCAAATCCAGCAGAGGCATAACTCTTGAGAGCCGGATGATCTCAGGCCGGGTTCCTACTACGGTTAGTACTTTAATTTTTGATTCGGGCATTTCTCTGAATGATATTTGGCAATCAGGGCTCGGCATCCGGAGTTCATCTCTTAGCCTTGTCTGATCATTGTGAATTATAAATTATGGAAGAATGCATTTTTTTATTTCAGAAGCCTGTTAATTTATCCAACAAACTCATCCCTGTTTAAGTATTCCGGTTCGTTTGAACCGAATAGAAGATACTTTGATATACCGGCTTACCTGAGAACAATTTCTGCAAAGGTAGCAAAATACTGTTCTCTCTATTATCATCAGCTGCCGGCATTAAGCTATCGACTTCCGGCCGGTATTGCTAAACCTGTTCAAAAAAAGTATCCGGGTCGTCGGGATTGAAAAACTCATTGATCCAGAATATGGTGTACAGATCTTCATTGCCGGTATTTGTTATATTGTGAGTATACCATACAGGCATATCAACATACGAGGGTTCATTCCCGTCAAGTTCGAAGCTGATTATCTTATCTGTCCCGATTCGGCGCAACAGTATCTTTGCTTTACCTTTAATAACAGCAAACCTTTCAATCTTACGGGTATGAAAATGGTTGCCTCGTGTTATCCCCGGTTTTGTTGTTGAAAAAGATACCTGTCCTCCAACTCCTGATCTGACTGTCTCTGCAAATGTTCCCCTGCTGTCGGTTTTTTTGTCCAGCTTTCTTGGATAATGACTCCCGATATCCATGTAGCAGCGAAATGTGTTGAAGAGATTTAATTCGAATTTATTGTTAAGAACAGGAAATGTGCCACCTTCAGAATATGTATGCCTGTAAAATTTCAGTAGTTCAAGAATTTCAGTAACCTTCTTTTCAGATGTATGGTGTATTTGATATTCTTCGCTTGAATAGCCTTTTATTATGGCTTTCCAGATAATTTCCACCAGTTCGCCAATATAGATCAGTTTCAGCCTGGCGTCGATGTCTACCTTTGGTTCTTCATTATGATTCAGCTGATATGAGAAAGTGGCCACAACTGAATTATAATACGGGTTGCCGAATGGACCGAATACATTCGGGATAATAAGTCCGGTGAACGGAGCATTGTTTCTTCCGGCCCACCCGGCCAGTAATTTTCTTCCCTCGCGCTTTGATTTACCGAACATATTGTCCTTTTCCTCCTGTGTTGAGGAAGAAAATAACAGGTGTGGCTTAGATCCGGTTACGTCAAGTGCTGCTATTAGTTTTTTTACCAGACAAACATTTGTATCATAAATAACTTGCGGATCATTATGCCTGTTCAATGCAGCAAGATGAATTATGACATCGCATTGCCTTACAAAATCATTAAAGAGGCTTTCATTTTCAAAGAAGTGATCCTGAAAGGGAATTCTGTTAACCTCATCCTTTTTCAATCCTAAGAAATTGAAAAGATGTGTGCCGATGAACCCTGCCTGTCCGGTGATACCTATATTTATCATTTCAAATTTAATTTCACCATATTTTACCAATTTGATACAGGGTTAGTCCCGGGAAGCTCCACCTGACATAAGGTCATGGCTCATAAACTGGCATCTGTTTTTCACCCATAACATCTGTTCTTATTAAGCGCAGTTTAAGCAAGAGATCTTTTAACTGTCCAATATTCAGTCTCCGGGTGCTATGTGAGGTATATTCTTCAGTTAACGAAACAGAGGTCTGACCTTCGGTGAAAAACTTATTATAGTTCAGGTCGCGTGTGTCGGCAGGAATACGGAAATAATTGCCCTCATCAATTGCTTTGACCATTTCCTCCCTGTTTACCAATGTCTCATAAAGTTTTTCCCCGTGTCTTATCCCTATAACCCTGGTGTCAGTATCTGATTCATATAGTTCCTTAAGAGCCTGGGCAAGGTCGCCTATGGTAGCAGCAGGTGATTTCTGAACAAAAATATCACCGTTGTTCCCATTCCCGAAGGCAAAGATAACAAGTTCAACCGCATCTTCCAGAGTCATCATGAACCGTGTCATACCCGGATCAGTTACAGTAATCGGCTGTTTTGACTTTATCTGATTTATGAACAGAGGAATTACGGACCCTCTTGATGCCATTACGTTTCCGTATCTTGTTCCGCAGAAAACGATGCCTGTACCGTTCAATGATCTTGATTTTGCTACCATTACCTTTTCACTAAGGGCTTTCGACATTCCCATTGCATTTATGGGATAAACAGCTTTATCGGTGCTCAGGACGATAACTTTTCTTACGTTATATTGTTGTGCAGAATTCAAAACATTTTCACATCCCAGAACATTTGTTCTGACAGCTTCTGTTGGAAAGAATTCACACGAAGGGACCTGTTTCAGGGCAGCAGCATGAAAAATATAGTCAACCCCCTGGATTGCCTGATCGATACTGTTGCGGTTTCGTACATCACCTATAAAATACTTGATCTTAGAATTATGATAGAATTGCCTCATGTCATCCTGTTTCTTTTCATCACGGCTGAATATCCTGATCTCGGCGATATCTGTATCAAGGAATCTTCTTAATACTGCGTTTCCGAAGGAACCGGTACCTCCGGTTATCATGAGGCATTTGTCTGATAACGGCATAGCTATAAATATTTGCTGATTGATAAGTCTTTACAAAATCATTTAATGTTTCAAATTAGAGGTAATAATTCGGTAAAAAAATAAAATATAGTATTCATATTGTATCTCAATTATACCTGTTTCCCGGTTGAATATTGTCAGACTATGCAATTAACTGATTTTTATCTAGCTTTACACTCATAAATAACGAGGTATTATGTATAAAAAATTGTATTTAATAGTTGTATTTTTGTTAATCACAGGCATTTCATGCAAAGATGCTGAGAAAGATATAGCTGACTTAAAATATGGTGATATGATCAAAAGTTCGGACCTTGCTTCATTACAGTCTAAGATAATTTTCTTTGGACATCAATCGGTTGGATTCAATATAATCGAAGGCTTAAATTCCTTGAAATTAACAAATAGTGATCTGGATTTTCTGAAAATAATTACTTATGATGAATATCTTAAATCTCAAACAAGTCGAGATGACAGTTCTTGCTACTTCATTCATAGTGTTGTTGGGAGAAACAGGGATCCTGAAGCAAAACTAAACGAATTTGTAAACAAAATCGATACACTTGGATTTTTTGATGCAGCATTAATTAAATTTTGTTATGCTGATATTAACCGGTTTACAGATGTTGATTTAATGTATTATAAATATATACAGACTATTTCAAGCCTTGCAGACAAATATGGAAGAACAAAATTTGTGTATATAACAAGTCCGTTAATGGTTAAGAGGAGCTTTTTGATAAGACTATTGAAAACTATCTTAAACAGACCTGATGATAATATTAACAGAAATAAATTTAACAGGCTTCTGAGAGAAACAAATGATATACGGATTTTTGATTTAGCTTTCCTTGAATCGCACCTTGAGAATGATAAAAGAGTATATAAGGTAGAATATTTGCATGAGAATTATACCTATGACGGAGGGCATTTAAATAAACATGGTTCAGAAAAAGTTGCTTACCATTTGCTTACCTTTCTTGAGAGCGTGTTTCAGGATTGATATGTTTCCATTTCATAAACATTGAACGGGCCGGGTAGACTGTACAATTATCGGGTACATCCTGAAAAACTGAAGAATTCGCTCCGATTATTGCATTATTTCCAATTTTTACTTTTCCCATTATTACTGCTCCAGGGTATATGGTAACGTTATCAAAAATTGTCGGAAATCCTTTGTAATATCCAATTGAGACCTGTTGATATATCGTACAATTCTTACCTATTGACTCAGCACTTATTCCGGATCCAATACCATGTCTTATTACTAAGCCCTCCCCGATAACCTTGCTGTCAAGTATCAGTGTTTTCATTCTTGGACATACAATACTAAGGAGATTTGCAAAATTTCCTTTTATTCTGAAGTAGAAGAGATTTCTGAATTCCGGAACTAGTCCCAGTAAAAAGATAAACCCCACTGGCAAGGAATAAGGAAATTTCAGTTCTGCCAGCCAACGTTCCACATCAGCCTTCATTATTCTTCTGTTCCTGTGAGAATAAAGAAGGATCAGATGGGGAAAACATCTAAGAAGGTTGAGAGAAAAAACAATCCATTTAAATATAGTGCTCATATAATTAAGTTGTTGAATTAAGGAAAATTATGTTGAAGTAATAAAGTATTTTATATGAATTTCCTTGCCAATTTATGTTAAGAATAGAATCTTATGCAGTTTTCAGGATGGAAATTTTCTGTCGATATATTTCAAAGGAACTAATAAAATCAAGAGGGTTATTACCGATCCTGTCAGTAATGAAAAATGATCTTTCAGAACAGATATACAAACCACGAAAAGTGAAGCATTTATTAAAATGCCTGTAATCAGAATATTAAGATGTGAAAATCCTCCATTTATTGCCCTTTCGTATACATGTTTCTTATGTGCCTGGCTAAGTCTTTCCATGTGTATCAGACGACGGAACAAAGTAACAGAAGCATCGAACCAGAAAAGTGAAGTTAAAATAAGCCAGTAAGAAAAATCCAGAGTCATTGTATTATGCAAATATGTTCCCAGGACAATCAGGATGTATCCAAGGGTAGTACTGCCCGAATCACCCATGAATATTTTTGCTTTAGGCCAGTTCCAGTATAAAAATCCCGCTGCTGAGAGGCATAATATGAAAAAAACATTCATCTTGGTAAGGTACCAGAGTGCCAGAGAGACCAGAATTGTTTCCATCGATGCGTACCCATCGCTGCCATCAAGGAAATTAAAAAGATTTATGAACCAGACAAATCCAAAAAGTAATATAACTGACCACAACCAGTTCATGTGTTCGATATAGGAAATTTTGAAGCCGCCCAGCCAAAAGATGGCAAACCCAGAGCACAAAAAGTGTACAATGAGCCTCTTTGCAGGTGAAATCTGTCTGATGTCATCAATACTGCCAATGATAGCCAGAGCCAGACCGGGGATCAGTGCATAGAACAATTTATTTTCAATATGATCTGTCAGGAATAAAATAATCAAAGACAAATAGAATGATATTACAATTGCGACTCCTCCTCCACGGGGAGTCGGTGTTAAATGAGAACTCCTTTCATTCGGAAAATCCAGAATTGATCTTTTGACCGCCCACTTTCTGTAAAGGAAAGTGAGGCCGAACGACATCAATACTGTAAAAACAAATAAGAACAACATAGACCGGGCATCTGATATTTTAGAAAAACAAAATACGGAATTAATTTAGACCTGACCTTTAATGTCTTTATTACCTGTGGGAATTTTCAATTTATGATCCGGAATGGCAGACTGGTATGGCAGATTCTGGTACAGTGATTGATCAGATTAATATTATTGTTGAAATGCTTGTTGAGTTTTGTGTTTTTTGTCAAAATGGTATTGATTCCATTTTGTAAGCAAATATGTAACCATTTAATCTTATTTCTACTATGGAAAAACGAAATGGATGATTTGATGGTCAGAGTACTCTAATTTTTTTTACGGTATGCCAGTCAATCATCTGGTCTGCTTCCTTAATATTAACGAATTCAAAATCACCCATTAACCTTTCTAGTTTACGAAATGCACTTTTTAATCCAACATAAGACTTGAATTTTCTATGCAGGGGAAGTTGAGCCAGTAATGGCTGGTCAGCATCGAAATCCCGGGGATGGAAATATGTCATTACATAATTTGATTGCTGCATCCATTTATGTATAATGTGGTATGGTAATATTCTGAAATATCCTCCGCCCGAGAACACAACATTCTTGTATATGATTTTTTTTGCATTGACAGGAAATTCTTTGATCAGGCATCCGTTTACATCCAGTAATGCAGGTGTAGAAATCCCAAGAGATGGGAATCCACCATATTCATGTTTAGCCGGAAAGACTGAGCAGTCGAATTCAATTCCATTTTCAACAAGGACCTCGAACGCCCATTTGAATTTTTTAGTTATTGAAAAAGCAGGAGCGCGGTATAAAATAATTTTTTCTCCTGTAATATCTTCAATCCTTTTAAGAGCAGTCACCGTGTCAGCTTCAAATTGTTCTTTTGTGAACCTGCATATGAGTTGATGCAGATTAGAATGACATCCGATCTGGTGTCCCTGAGAATGAATTTTTTTAATAATAAATGGATACTTCTCTGCTATCCAGCCAAGACAAAAGAATGTAGCTTTCTGATTGTGGTCAGCTAGTAACTGAAGGATTTTATCAGTATCATGATCAATTCTTTTATCATATATATCCCAGTCATACGAGCCCGATATACAATCGCAATGAAACCACTCTTCAATATCAAAAGTGAGAACTCTCATATCAGAAAAAACTTATCAAATATAAATTAATGACATGAATCAGAATCTCTCTAAATATGTTTATTAATAACAACTGAATTTCATTGTGTCTGCTCTATTGATCGATTCTTTTGCCACAGGATAATTTCACATAATTTAGTAACTAATTCATCTCTTTTTTTGCTGCTCTGAAACGAGGGTCAAGCTGTTTCAGCAGCCCGCCAAAAGTGCCGTAAAGAAATGGCAAAGGATCATTGAGGCTTCCATCCTGCAAAAAGTGATTTTTACTTAATAAACCTTTAAACCAGGACGGATTGGTTTTAAACCGGTTTTTTGATTTAATCAACCATAAAAGATCCAATCCGAAATATCTTAAATAACTTCCGGGCTTATACGTGAATTCTGTTAGCGGTAAGCCTACTGAACAATTGACAATGTTTTCGACAAAATCCACTCCTGAATGGAAAGACGCTTTTATACATGCAGGTATGCGCGGATTTATTTCCATGATCTTTATTATTTTATCGCGTGGATCCTCAATTAAATCAAAATCAGCAAATCCGGTCCAACCTATTTTATTAAGAACATTTGAACACAGATTAACAAGATCATCCCTGAATACAGTCTGATTGAAACAACTGCTTCCTCCTTTTTCCGGATAGAAACGAATTTTATGAATGACGGTAGAATTCATTGCAACTCCGTTCCACATGAATAATTCAATTTTGAATTGTCTTCCGCCAGATGGTATAAACTCCTGCAGGTGGCAATTACCATAGCCTTTTATGACAACAGGCAGCTTCTCTCTTAGTTCCTTTTCAGAGTTCACGATAGCAAATCCCCTTGCTCCGGTTGTTTCGTTCGGCTTAATTAAAGCGGGGAAGCCAACATAAGCTGCTGCCTCATGAATTTTGTTCAGTGACAAATCATAGGATCTGGGATGCGGAAAGTCATTCTCAAAGCATACCTTCATCAGCTTATTCTTGTCATAACCGGTCATGAAAACATCATAATGTGGAATTACAAATGATGACAGAGGCTGCAGCTCTTCAGAATACCGGCTGAGGTATCTTGCTGAATCATCATTCAGGGGTATTGCTATGTCAATCTTTTCATTTTTGAGAAAGTCCAAGAAGAATTTATGGTATTTTGAAATGTCTTTATTAGTTGGAGGCGATAACACCTTTCTGTCACCATAACGGGTTCTGTATCCGTAGCTCTGTTTCGTGTCACATAGCAGAATTACGTAATAACCAAGGTTTTTGAGACTTTTTGCAACCGGGATTGCCTGTATTGTATGGCCATCTAGAACTACTGCTTTTTTCATAAAATTTATATTCCTTTATTTAGAAAATCATTTAACCTGAGATCATTATCCATGGAAGGTTATAATAAATAGAAAAGGTCTGGGTATAAGTTATTCTTACTGATCGATATAATGAAAATAACCGGTGCTCATGCTTGTTTTATCCATGCCGATCCAAACATCGGGATTATTGTCTCAAGAGAATATTTCTCTACCGCAAGATTGCGTGCTATAATTCTTTTTTGCTTAACTTCTGATTCATTTTTACTTATCTGATATATCAGGCTGCTTAGGGAAACAGGATCTTCAGGTTCTGACCACCACCCACAACCAGATTCATTTATCATTTGATATATTTCAGATTCCTTATCTACAATTGCCAGAATCGGTAAACCAGCAGCCAAAAATGAGTATGTTTTACTAGGTGACACAATCCCCTTTCTGTTCTTTTGCAAGGAGACCAGCCCGATATCTCCGGCATTTAGAAAATCGTTTGACAATTCTCGCTTCATCAACGGTAATACAGTTATATTACTGAGGGATCTTTCGCAGATCATTTTATTTATTTTTTTTTCAGATGCACCAGTTCCTATAATCAGTAAATGAATTTGGCTTTCCTTCTTTAGCAAATCCATAGTATTGATAATATTTGGGAAATCCTGAGCTCTTCCGATGTTACCAACAAACAATACAATAAATTTGTCAACCAGTCCGTGCTCCATAAGTATTCTGTTGTCTTGTTTGGAACGGGGCTGTATTTCATTGACGTCGGCAAAGTTTGGAATGAAAACAGTAGCCGGACATTTTGCTCCAAGTTTATTTTTAATGAATAGATCCATATCACGACCAATCACAATTAATTTATCAGCTTTTATGTAAGCCCAGTTAAAAAACATTAAAGTAATCTTGTAAAATATATTCTTCGAGTTAATGATTCCTGCTGCAACAAGGTTTTCGGGAAATATATCGTGAACAAGGATGGTGAGATGGAATTTTTTGAAGACCTTCAGCACACTAATTAGGAAGATTATAGTTGCCGGATTTGTAACAACCATAACAGCATCACCTTTTTTGATCTTTCCGGATGATTTAAGAAAAAGTCGAAATCCAAGGATTATTAGTTTTATCGTTCTCTTGAACAGATTATTTTTATCAAGTTTGCTGTCTTTGATTCGACAGACAGACACATTATTGATTTTTTCGCATTTGTCTCCGGATTCAGAAGGTGGGGTAGTGGTAATGACATTAATGTCTGTATCCCGGCCCAGACCTTCTGCAATTTTTGTCATAATGTATGAAGTTGTGTTGCCATGGGGAAAATAGAACTCAGTAATTATCCAGTATTTCTTCATCTTCTATTCTACTTAATTGATAAGTTCAAATAAACTAACAGACTGTTCTCCGGATCTTTTCATATGGTAATCCAGGTTTTTCAGTTCAATGCTATGCCCGTCTATCTTCTTCAAAGCATGGCCGGAGAAAAACAATGTGTTCATATCAGTGTCACGATAACGCGGGAACCTTATATTACCATATTGAAAAAGCGTAATATTGTAAATGTCTTTCCTGAAACATCCTATCTGGGTCCAATGAAGACCATTTTCAGAAATCCATATGTAGGAATTTTTTTCTTTGTTGATCTTTGACGGTTCTACTGTGGTGCTTATTATACATTTATTCCCAATCCGGCATGCATTAATTACTGATCCCTGTACTTTTGTTATATTCACTATTGAAAAATCGTTTCTGCTGATTGCCCTTATAAAATTCTGAATGTAAGGTGAGTCAGTGCCGTATATGATCTTATCTTCTAAGAACAAAAGATTGCAGGCCCTGAATTCCTGACCTCCGGTTGCAATTATTTCAAGTGTTTTAAACTTGTCTTTGGTGAGGGCTATATTGCACTCCCCATCTTCATCACCTGTGGTTATCCAAATAAATCCTGTGAAAGGATCCATCTGAATTCCATGAATATGACGTATCGTATCTGGAAAGAAAGTATAAGCAATCTTCCATGTGTTCCCGTTATCAAATGATGAATAAATTTTTACTTCGTTTCTTTCCTTATTGTCAAAATACTCACCAAAAAATAAGTTTCCTTCAGTATCTTCGCAAAGCATCATTGGTCTGGAACCTCTTGGGACGACAAATACTTTTTCAAATTTTTTTGATGTTTTATTTTCCAGGAATATTGCTTTTTTTGCAATACAGATGCCACAACCAGAGCGAAGAGTAATATAATCATGAATTTCGGCGCGTAGCAATCTGCTAAGCAACCTGAAATATGAAAGAAATGAATATTTAACATCATTTAAACATGAAAAATATTGCCATTTACCGTTTATGTACTTTTTTAATTTATAACCTGATGCTCCTATAATGAAATCAGAATGGATCTCAAGGATTTTTATGTTTTTATGTAATATTATTGCGTCTGGCATAAAATACTTATTTGTAAAATCAGGTATTTGCATATTTGGACCAGACTGACAAATATTGACTGATAACTATTTCAGATGTATAATTATCCTTTATCCTTTTCATGCCATTAGCGCCCATCATTTCAGCTGATTCAGGATTATTTATTAAATAGGAGATTGCTTTTTCAAGTTTTTTTGTATCCTGAACCGGCACGCATATTCCACATGGCGAATTTTCTCCTATTGCCAGCATATCCGGAATGGCTCCGACATCAGTGGCGACAACACAGCACCCTGTTGCCATAGCTTCCAAAATGACATTCGGGAATCCTTCAGTATAACTAGGCAAAGCGAGAATTCCGGATGTAAGCATTATATCAATCAACCTGTCTCTGTTTAAAGCACCCGTGAATTTCAACCATTCTGAATTGCTTTTTCTGGCAACTGTTTTGAATATTTTAGATTTTATTTTTTTCTTATATGGTCCGATTAAGATTAATTCATTAATTTCATGTATGTTGGAACAGGCATTAACCAGCTCAAAAATTCCTTTTGCACGGATTATATGCCCAACAAAGATCACTTTTCCGCGTGAATTTTGATTTTCTTTATTAATTGTTTTTTTTGTTTTCTTCTCGAAATCAGGACCAAGAGGTATCGGTAAACATAAGACGTTTGAAAATCCCGAAGCGATCAGGGTATTATATGACTTATTATCAATTACGATCGAGCATCTGCTTTTTTTTATTGCTGAGCAAAGCAGTTTCCATTCCCAGTTTTGTCGGCTGGCAATTTCGGGTATTCTTCCAAAATGCCAGTGAGTAATTACGGGTATTTTCGATCGGTTTGCAAAACTTAAGATCAGATTATCCCTTATCAGAGACAGAGATGCACTGCTGGACAAGTGCACCAACTGAGGTATTTCATTCCTGATTATTTTGATGAACTTCAAATAAATCCTGATTGACACTATGCTTCCAGTTACCAGACGCAATAACAAAGATTTATTGACAACAGATCTTAACTTATCTGCTGTGTTACAAAAGATCACTTTTACTCCGCATGGATTTGAAGCTAAGTAGTCTGTTAGATTTCTGGCAAATACAGATATACCGCCGAGGGTGGGTGGCAGAGGAGATACAAGTAAAATCTTCATTTAGTAATTTTAGAATGCTTACAGATAATTTGTGACTATATTATCTGTTTTACGTCCTTACCCCAAATAATTACATTCCTATTGTTGTAGAAATATAGGCTTATCAAAACTGAGATGAATGCTTCTGAAGTTTCAAAAATCTCATTTATAGCATAATCAAACTCCTCGATTCTTCCATCAGTCGTTATAAAAAGGATTACTTTTATTATGAACCAGTTTATAATAAAGAAGAATCCCATTGTTATTGGAGGTATGGGAAGCTTTATTTTCGTTGTAATACTGGAAAAAAACCTTAAATGGTATGTGCAAAAAGGCAATACAACTCCCCAGAGAACAAAAAAAACCTTTGCCAGAAAATTTATTGTTAATAGTTTGTGTAAGCCTGATTTATACTGACCTTCGGAATTGTGTGAATGAAATATATTAAGATTGTGGATAGTAAGTTCATTCTGGCTGTTTATCTCTGCTATTCTTTCAGGAACTTTAAGGTTAAAAAGGTATTGGCCCCATGCAATTTCTTCACCAAAACCCATGAAAAAAATTACTCCAAGAAGCAGACTAAAATAGTTTCTGCTCTTTATAAACAGCATAATGAATATAATTGAAGCAGTCAGAAACAAAAGTGCTGTCATCCATTCAAGAACATTATTTTCTTCAGCTATGTTCGGCATTGTATCCGAATCAACAAATGAACACAACAAATATCCCGAGAGTATAAATAAAATCAGGATTATTAAGTATTTCTTCAAATACTTGATTTCTTCAAAGTATTTATTGTTTCTCATGATATACATATTGATATGAATTAGTATTACAATTGTTTTGATTAAAAAGATAATCAATCTCTTAAGCCAAAATCTTCCAACCAGTTTACTAAAACAAATTTTAGATATCAGCTAAGTGAAAAGTCAGATATACTAATTATATATCTGGAGACGATTAATGTTCAAAAAAAAATCATTTACTCAACAATTTCAGGTATTCAGTTATAATTGATGTTTTTACAAACATTCTTTTGCATATTTCCTCATTTTCAGATCCTATTTTTTTTAAGCTTCCACTGTTTAAATTAAGCAGGTAATTAATTGCTCGTTTAATTGAATCCGGATTGGAAGGATCAAAAAGAAGATTCTTATCTGACGACAAAATCTCTGGAATATCTGAAACTGAAGAACATATCACTGGTTTTCCACAAGCCATTGCTTCGCAAACAACATTCGGAAATCCCTCAGCAAACGAAAATAGTCCTACCGCGTCAGCTTCCTGGATTTTTTGAGTTATTTCATTTGTGGCAGGGTAAAAGGTAATTACCTTTTCAAGATTAAGGTTTTCTGTTTTTTTTCTGCCTTCATTCAATGAACGATCAAAGGAAGGTTTATTTAACGGGTTCCCGTACCAATCTATTTCAATCTGATTTAGCTCTTCCTTTTTCATTAATGCAAGTGCATCAATCAATCCGTTGAGATTTTTCCGGTAACAATGACTCGCTGAGATGATCAGTTTGAGTCGTCCACTGTTTCTGAAACAAAAGTCTGGAAGAGGTTTCCATCTTTCGAAATCAACTATGTTATATATTACTCTGACTTTTGACCTGGGCAAAGTTCTGCAAACTTCATGTATCAGCTCTTTATTCTTTTTCGAGTTACAAACAATGTAATCAGCAAAAATATGAAAACAGCGAAAAAGTTTTAATTTTAACGACTTTCTTATTGCCGGGTCAGCAATTCTCTCTCCGACAACCAGCTTCCATTTTCTGTAGGGAAATCCGGCAATCTCACAATATAAACTGGGTGACTCCAGAAATGAAAGGACCGCATCAAAATTACCATGCCTGATGAAGCGCCTTATTTTAAGCAGTCTTTTAATATAATTTGGTTCCCCAATAAAGAAACAATTGATACCGGCTTTTTCAAGATAGGGTAAGAAAAAGCTGCCTTTACTGTATGAGAGCATAGATACTTCATTGCAGGATTCACTGAATCCGACAGCCAATTCAGCCAATTGTCGTTGAGCTCCCCCGGGCCCCAGGTTGTCTATTACACAGAGTAATTTCATCGAAGGTCATAATTTAAGCTCCTGTGTTTGCTCCCTGTCAGATAGCCTAATGACATCACATGGCCAAAATAAAGCAATGACAAGTACCACATGGAGATCAAAGAGACAAGAAACCAGATCATAGTAATTGCTAGCATAAGAACCTGTTTGTCTCGTTTCCAGTCATTATTCAGGATGCATTTTGCAGACGAGTAAAACAAGAAGACATATATTCCAAGCCCGATTAAACCAAAATTAGACAGTAATTCCAGCCAGTCACTATGGGCATAGGCTCCTGCTATTCGTAAAGACCCTGCAAAGCCATAGCCCGTTATGAAGTTCAGAATATTTTTACTGTGATAATAGTGGCCGAATATGTTTTTATAAATTATATCTCTATTACTTGTATTTCCTTCCGCTATTGAGATCATTCTTCTTATCAGGAATTCATTGCTTAAAAACGTTTCATAAACAACAAAACCTAAAATAATTACCATAACCAAAACAATAGCGTAGCTACCTATTTGTTTATTTTTCTCAACCGAGCTTATCTGATAATAAAAATATATCAATAATCCTACAGAACCTGAGACAATTGCACCCCTCTTGGCTCCCTGGATAATAAATATCATGATCATTCCCATTAATAACATGGAAAAGATTCTATTTCTGATCAGAAAAGTAAATGGCATCAATCCCACGAAGAAGTAAGCCAGATTATTCACCATGTTTTGGTCATCCAATGTAGTACTAAGTGACATGAATTGGTTCCTGTTAAATAAGAACTGCATTATGCCTATTGGCAGCATGATCAGGAAGAATCGGATCAAATCGGTTTTATTTAAATTATCTTGATTTGCAAAATAATAGAATGGGTAAAAAGGAAGAAGACATCCCAGAATATTCTTGAACATTCTGGGATGCCTCTCATTTGAAAAATCTGCAGTAAGTATAAATCCAATGATGTTTAACAGCAATAATAGAGTCCATGCGTAATAAAATATGTTTTTATTGTTTTTTATCAATAATGTTTTTGCAAAGTATATGCCTGAAATAAGTAAAATGAGTAGTATTGCGAATTGAGAAATAATTGACCCCATTGGATATATTGATCCCTGCAGATGATAAACGGCAAACAAAGTAAAAAGAAAGTAACAAACTATTCGGGATAACCGCATCACTAAACTTTGGTATGTGTTTTTTATTCCTTATTGAATACCCTTTCAGGCCAAGGTGTGTAATTAAATATTTCTACTGAGATTTGATTGAAGAAATATAGTTTTTACAAACCGGATCATGACAGGGATTTTGTAGTTATTGGTAACAGTCGTCTAATTTGTTATACCAAATGTTGTAATCTATGGACATAAGTTAAGTATAAAAACAATCCTGCCACAAACGTTCCCATGAGAATATTCTTTGAGAAGTTAATAATTATTTTCATTCGATATTTTACTATCAGATCTATTACTGTTCTAAAGTTTTTGGACCTCAAAGAATCAATAATACCACGTATTATCATATGTCGCAAATATCTGTTTTCGTCTGAGGATATTCCTTTGAAATTCAGATGAAACAGAAATCTGGTTTCGTTTGGAAAATTTATCAAACAAGCTCTATTTTCAGCATCAATTACATAATAAACAAGTAGTTCGGGCTCATATGCTAATAAATAATTTCTTGCTAATCTGATCCAAATGTCAATATCCTCTCCTCTCTTTAACTTAGTGTCATACAAGCCTATATAATCAAAACATTTTTTTTTTACAACCATGCTTGAAGTGGACCCCAAAGGTGATTTTATTATTTCCCTGAAGTAGTTATCTATATAACCTCTTCTTCTTTGTGTAAGATCAACCTTAGTAATTTTACCGCCGATATTATAACCGCAATTACTGCTCCAGAATGAAGCCAATGGAAAGTCTTTTATCAGTTCCTTCATTGTTTTGAGATAATTTGAATCCCAAATATCATCAGCATCCAAAAAAGCAATGTAGGTTCCTTTGGATTCCATAATGCCTATATTACGGGCATTTGACACTCCACCATTAGGTATGCTTATTATGCGGATCCTTCTATCTTGAAAAGTTTTAATCACTTGGAGACTGTTATCTGTCGATCCATCGTTTACTATAATCAGTTCAAAATCAGTTTCAGTTTGAGCCAGAACAGATCTTATCGTAGTGGCAACGTAATTACCTTTATTGTAAACTGGAATAACGATAGAAAAATAATTCATAAGGATAAAATATATTTTGAGTTCAGCGCATCTTCTTTTGTAACTGAAATATACCCGAAAATGCAAAATCTATAATTGATTTCCTTTCAACATGACTTAATATTAACAGAAATACCGATATTCCAGAGATTATAAAGCAAATTATCAATCCTGATGATAATTTTATAATACCGGAACCTTTAATAAAAAAACTGAAAATTACTGTGCTGAGTATCGCCACACCAATTGTTATCAATATTTTTAAAAATGCTATTAATAAATTTCTCTTTGGCAAATCCGGATACAGACTGAGAAAAAAAAGACCATTCAACCAGTAACTTTGGGTAATAATGAAAATAAGCGAAACAATTAACATAATAATTATGAATTTCTCATTCCCATTACTCAAATTACAGATTAGTAGAGAAACAAGAAGATTTATTACACCAATTACCAATGTCATCAAGGCAGGGAATTTAACTTTATTCCACGCACGATTTACGAACGCAAAAACACCTGCGGCGGCATAAAATGGTATATTGACCTGCTTCAGAACGAACCAGTAGCTATAGTCGGAGTATTCTTTTCCCAGCCACAGGCTGATAATGGGTTTCGCAAATCCGATAAGCAGACCAACAATCAGGGCAGTAAAAATGCCAACAAGCAGCGAATTTTGCATTGCAAGCTCTTTGACCTGATCATGATCCCCTTTTGAATATGCTATTAAAATAAGCGGGCCGAATAAAGAAGCTATAACAGTAACAATTGTCATCACATATCCTCCGAATTCAGACACGGCTCCCAGAATTCCTGATTCTCTGGTGCTCCAGAATTTATTGACTAGGATATTATCAATTCTGTAAAGGCCTGTATCTCCCAACTGGTGAATAATTACCCAAGTTGCCATGAATAGTAATGCAAGAAGTCTTTCTTTTTTGAAATTCCTTTTTGAGATATTAATCTTCCTTTCGGCTGTTTTTCTAAAAAAATAAATACTGAGAAAAAGAACTATTAACTCTGTAAAAAAATTGGCATATCCGATATACGACACATCCTTTGCAATAGCTTCAAATAAGGCAATTGTAAGAATTACTTTGACTGCCACTCTGGTAATTTTTATTACATTGATTGAATCCAATCTGTTGATGGCATACAAGGTAATGTTCAGCAAGCTTGAGTACAATGAAAATATAAAACTGATTAATGTAAATGTGAAAAGCACTTTTGCTTTATAGACGTACTCTACGGGTATATTAAACACAGAATCTACTTTGAAGATTATTAAAACAAATATTGGGATTAACAGTACTACAATCGCAGAAATTGCAATAAAAGAGCTGCTCATGTATTCTGAAGACCCAGGGTAGTCATTCTTTTGCAATGCGACCGAGTAGAAACGGGTAAGTGATCCTGTTAGAGATCCGGTAATTACATTTATATACTGATTTATAATAAGCGCTAAAGGTACTATTCCATAGGCAGCAATGCCCAGGCTTCTTACCAGATAAGGTGTGTATACCAAGCCCACACCTACATTAATGACAAGGCTTAATATATTGAATACCAAATTTTTTTGTGTCTGTCCTTTTTGATCCATGAAGTTATTTGGGATTAGCTGAAAACCTGAATCAATAAATAATCTATTTTCTACATAACTTTATTCCCTGTGTTGCAAATGAATCTGAACAGAGTTGATGACAACACGGGATTAAAGATTTTGTTAACTGACTAATTTTTGACTTTATAAAATGAGAGTGCCCATGGCAACTTTCATATTGGTTATCATGCTTCAAACCATGCTTACGCTGCGTCAGTCCCATACATAAATCAGAACTGCATTTTTGTAAGGATGAAGATCTTTTTTCAAATACTCCAACCTCTCATTTGCAGGTTGGTATAGTCGGTAGACTTGTACAACCAGGGATCAAAAAATCAGGTATGAATTTAAGCAATCGAATGGGGATTGGCAAACCGGAAACGATAATGAAAATCTAAATCTTGAATGTTTTTGATTTTTAGTCACCAGATGAATGATGTTAATCTAAATGGAGTGTATGTTCTGCTATGAAAAAGGATTCATTCGTCAAATGATGTATGATTTTGACGAATACTCAAAAAAGTATCATAAACCGATTTTATAAGGATCGTATTTGATTCTACAAAACATAAGGAAATAAATGGTTCTTACTAGAGTTTTTTTATATCCGTAAGGAGTACATTATCAAAAATAATTTATGTAATAACGAAGCGTTTTCTCCGTTAAAGATTTATTAGCCAAATTATCTATATTTGAATTCAAAATCAAGGGCATGCTTCTGCGAAACATAATTGTAATTATACTAATTGCAATTAGCTCAATAATTTCGGCAAAGGATTATTATGTTTCGCCGTCAGGCAGTAATTCAAATCCCGGTACTATTAGCCAGCCTTTCAAAACCATTGGTTATGCTGAGTCAAAAATGGCAGGAGGAGATATTTTGTTTGTTCATAATGGGATCTATAACGAAAAAATTGCATTTGATGGTGTAAGCGGGACCGCTGAAGATCCCACGATAATTATGGCTTATCCTGGTGATACTCCAGTTATTGATGGTGAAGGAATACATCTCGGCAATGGAAGCGCATTGGTAATGATGTGGGATGATTATGCACACATAGTTGGTTTTGAGATCAGGAATAGTATGCAAAATGGTATCATTTCAATTGGAACGAATTGTCTTATAAGCAACTGCAAGATTCATGATTGTCAACAAGCAGCAATAGCAATTAATGGTGATTATGGTATTGCAGAGTATTGTGAGGGATATAATCTATGCATGGCAAATGAAAATGGCCGGTCAGGAGTTGAAGGTGGTTGGGGGTTTGGTATCTCAGCTTGCCGATATCCCAGTTATGCTATTATTCGTCATTGCATTGTCCATGATTGCTGGGGTGAAGGTATATCAACAGGTGATGCAGACCATACTATTATTGAAGATAATATAGTATATGATTGCTATTCCGTCCATCTTTATATCTCTGATGCAACAGATTGCATAGCACAGAGAAACCTTGTATTTTCAACCAAGAACATGGCTGACGGATACCAGACTGGAATTGGATTGTATGACGAAGAATTTGTTTCATACAACAATGTAATTATAAATAATGTGGTTCACGGATGCCGAAGAAACTTCAGCGCATCAATTCCCGAATATAATGCAATTGTTGCTAATAATACTTTTGTAAATAGTATACATTCCTCCTGTGTATGGTTTTATGATGGTGAATATGTCAATTTTATGTTTGTAAATAATATTATTATTCAGGAAAACAATCTGCCATGTATTAGAATTCCACAAGGATCAGGTATTATTTTAAGCAATAATATGTATAACAAATCCTATGATTCCAGGGCTGCCGGGCAACATGATATAATTGCTGATCCAATGTTTACAAAATCTGGAGGAGATCCAAGTGGTGCAGAATTTTATAAATTAAGATTCGGTTCGCCTGCTATTAACGCAGGGAAAGACATTAGAATATATGATGATTTTCTTGGACAGGAACGGGATGAATATCCCGATATTGGAGCTTTTGAATATTCTGCAACTGACGCTTCAGTAAAAGTCACAGAAGTATCAATAACAGGAGACGGAGGTAAGACAGAGATTAGTCGTGACAGGGGGACACTTCAACTAACTGCATCAATTTTTCCAGCAAATGCAGCAGACAAAACTGTTACCTGGTCGATTATAAATGTAACTGGAAAGGCAACAATTAGTATAAACGGGCTTATCACAGCTGTTTCCAATGGCAAAGTTTTTGTGAAGGCAACTTCCAATGATGGGTCAGGTAAATACGGGATTCTTTTAATTAATATTTCAGGTCAGAATTTTTCGGGAAACTCTAGACCGGCGAATTACAGCAACCTTGCCGTTAAGATTTATCCTAACCCGGCAAGTAATATTATCAATGTAAAGATTGATGATGAGGACCTGACATTTGATTTAATCACTGTACTAAATTTTGCAGGGGAAAAAGTATATCATAGCAGGTTAAGTAAATCAGAAAAAGAACTTCAAATCCCGATAATATTTAAAAAAGGCGCTTATTTAATCCAACTAAGTCTTAATAACATTACGCTCTTCTGTCAAAAGCTTATTGTAAATAACTAGAAAATTTGTATATTTTTTTGAACAGGCTTTATGAATATCTTTATACGTGAACTCACACCAGATCGAGATTAAATTATTGCACAAAAGGTGCTTTCTTATAGATCCTTTTAGCTGTTACTTCTTTGTGGGATTTTCTGTTCCTTAGGAATCCGAGGCCTGTTTTTTTCTTATTGTAATATCCATAGCCATACCCGTATTGGTCGGTAAATAATTTGTTATCGTTCAATACAACACAGATATTATTTACATTTTTTAGTTTGAGATCTCTTATGATCAAAGAAAATACCCTTTTTAGTGTTACGTTATAGCGTGCAACCAAAACTTTAACATCAGCGTAATCCAGAAGGAGATATGCATCAGAAACCTGAGCGAGCGGGCTGGTATCGAGCACTATTATGTCATAAGCTTCCTTAAGTTGCGAGATGAGTTTATGAGTTTTTTTAAGCGCCATAAGTTCAGACGGATTGGGAGGGACAATTCCAGATCTTATGAAATCGAAATTTTCCTGGGGAGATCTTAAAATTATGTTTTTAAGTTCAAGTTTATCAATCATGTAAGAGGTTAGCCCTTCCCTTGAGCCCTTAATATCTTCAAAGTACGTTTTCGGTTTTCGCAGATCAAAATCAACCAGGATTGTTTTACGGCCCAGCTGTGCATAACTCATGGCAAGGTTCAGTGCCGTAAAAGATTTACCTTCGCCCTCAATGGAGGATGTAACCATTATTACTTTAATCTGGTCGCTTCTGACATAAAAATCAAGGTTTGTTCTGAGAGCCCTGAATGATTCGGCCAAATTTGATGTTGGATATTCAAACATCACATTGACAGTCCTGTATCTGTTATGTAATATTTTACCCAGAACAGGGCAGTCTGTTAATTGTTCTATATCATCCTGAGAGTCTATTTTGTTATTCAAGGCATTCTTTAACAGAACATAGCCAAATGGCAGTCCCAGTCCCAGAAAAATAGCTACAAGATAGTTCCTTGATGTATTTGGAGATACAGGAGAACTGCTTTCCAGTTTTGCAGGTTCAATAATAACATCATCCGGAAGGTTTGAAGCTTTTGTAATTTTGGCCTCCGCATGTTTTTCCATCAGGTAATTATAAATTGCATCATTTAACCTGAATTTTCGTTCAATTGTACCTAATTGACGCTGAGTTACCGGAAGGCGATTTATTTCAGCTTCGATCCTTCTGATCCGTTTTTCCATTTCGTCCATAGACAGACTTGTCGTGGCACTTAGAGCAGAAATGTTTTCAGAAATAGTTTTTTTCAGGTTTTCTATCTGAATAGTAAGTTTCTGAACCAATGGATTCCTTTCCTGATTATTAGCGATAAGATTTGAATGTTGGGCCTGGGCGGTTACGAGTTCAGTCATAAGCGTATTCAATACATGATCTGAAATACCAATGGAAGCCGGCAACATCATGTTTGAATAATTATCATTCTTAAGAAGATCAGAGACATAATCAAAGTAACGTTTTCTGGAAACAAGTTCAGCAAGCTGATTCTGCAGATCCATATACTGGGCAGAAATACCAGCGGCCTGATCGTTAATGTTTAATAACTGCCTCGATGAACGGAACCTCTGGAGGTCATCTTCTGTCGTGCTAAGTGAGTCAGATATTTCGCTGAGTTGTTTTTCAATATAATCGATAGTAATTGCAGCAATATGGTTTTTCCTTTCAAGATTTTGACCGGAATAGACATTCATCAATTCGTTCAGGATATCTATTCCTTTATCAGGGCTGGGTATCTCGAGTGTGATCTTAATAACAGTGGCAAGTCTGTCCACAAGAGAGAATTGCATAGCGCTCCTGATACCATTGCTTAAAGCCAGGATTCTTCTGAGTGCAAATGCGTATTTGATATTTTTGTCATATAATCTTCTTAAGGTATCTGCTGGTTCTACCATAAAAGCCAGATCGGGAGTCTCAATTAACTCCCCAAATTTTGCGGCCCGGATAAAGTGCCATTTGCGCTTTTGGTAAACATAACTCTCAGTGTGGAAGTTATAGAATGCAACCTTTTTTGATTTAGCTTCAATCAATAATGAGTCCTTACCATATAAACAAATATCAAATTTTATATCTAAAGGTTGGGGATGATCCTTTACATATGAGATAATGAATGGAGCATCAGGGTATCTTTCATAATAGTTGAACTTGCCTTTGTCGTAATATGTAACTGACAGATCAAGATTCCTTACCGTCTTTTCAATTATTGGATATGACTTAATTATCCATAGCTCGTTTTGGAAATTTTCATTTATGCCAAAAATATTACTTGCCAGAAAATCATCTGGGCTGCTTCTTTGCTGGACCTGATTTTCTTTAATGAGAATAGACGAAGAAACCCTGTAAGTAGGGATAGAATACCTGTTTATCAGAAAAGCAATTAACAGTGTGATAATAAGACTGATTATTATCAGTTTGTAATTTCTTTTAAGAAGTTCGAATATTCTCTTAAGGTTATTGTCTTCCTGGATATTTATATTTTGATTTGTTTCCATACCGACGTGAAATAATAAACATCACTACCTCATGGTATTATATATCAACAGAGCAAGGGTAAAGGTTGAAAAAAGGACAGAAAAAGGAAATTGCCGCATACCCCAGAACTTGTTTTCCAGAGGTTTTACATAAATAATATCGTTTGGCCGGAGATTGTAATAACCTGATGCAAGCATTTCTGATTTTGTAAGGTCCAGATTAATACGCAGGTTTTCCTTGTTTTCATTACGTATAAGTATTACATTGTTGCGATTGCCATAATCGGTTATATCTCCGGCCATAGATATTGCATCATAAATTGACAGTTTTTCCTGAGCATAGGAAAAATGTCCCGGACTCCTTACTTCTCCCAATACAGAGATATAACGATTGACCAGTTTGATCGATACAACTGGCTGGTTAAGTATATTAGTAAGGGAGTCTTTTACAATGAGGCTGACCTCTGAGATGGTCTTGTCCTTTACCGGCAATTTCCCAATTACCGGAAGCAGCAAAAAACCGTCTTTATCAACCGAATACGACAATAATGATGCCCCATATGGATTAATCGATCCTGAACCGTATGATTGCTGACGGCCAGTATTAAAAAAATTCGCCGAAGCCTCATCTAAACTGTTTATCTGAATGTAGAGTTCATCGTTTGGCTTAAGCCTGTAATCTTCAAAATCAGCTTCAGCAAAGGCCTTGATGTCGTTGTTTTCATCCTGCATATATTCAACACTGCGTTGAGTAACACAGGACGAAAAGGCAAGAAGTATCGTAATGCCATAACATATCAAAGGAATCCTGACAATTTTGTAAAGCATATTTTTATAATTCAGTTTTATTTGGACTAGGATAAAAACATATTTTGAAAGCTAATTTATGGAATAAATTAAATTTATATGATCTGATAAAACTGTTTTTGACAATAGCTGTTTCTTTTTTGATTGAAGATATGAAGGAAAAGACTAACATTCAAATGATATTGAAATGAAATGATAATTTAATATTTCAGCTTACAACAGTAATTTAAGCATAATAGTGAACATTTATGAAGGTTATTTCCCATCCCAACCGGCTATTCTCGCCAACATCCACCACTGTGCTTTAGCCAGGCGGATAGCGCCGGCAGATCCAATATGTCCAATTTTTCTGTCTCCTAGGTTTACCGATGTAACAAAAGGGTACGTGTGCCCATTCCAGTTTCTTGTAGTTTGTTTTCCGTTATCGTCAAAGCATAGGATATCTGCATAATCAAAAAGTATCCGGGTAGTATCTGTGGCAACATAATTCCGTATCCGTTCATTTTTCAAATGTGCCTGATAGCCATAATCTGAGGCAAATGAATCGACCGTACCGGTCGTAAACACAATCTTTGTGGGGTAACCATTTATAATACAGTAGTCAATATATTCCTGTGTTGCGTCTATATATGTATCAAGGCAGACATGGTTTGAAGTAATCGTAAAATCTTCTGCATCAAGGCCCCATTGCAGATCTCCCTGAGGTCCACCTTTCGAATCCCCTCTCCATCTGACTTCATATTCAGGATCAGCAGCATCGGTTGGTTCACTGTTTTGCATATCGTAACACCATGCGAATCCAAGAACATGTAAAGGGTGGCCACGATCGAAATACCTTTTTATTAGATTTTTTATTGTAGTCGCTGCCAAAGGCCTTGATCCAGACGGATATGCATACCATGTAAACCATTGCTCCTCACCGGTCGAAGGATTGATATTCACACGTAAATATTGATCGGTATAACCTTCTTCTGCAGAGATATTAGATCTAAAAGAAGGATGCTCTGATTCCAATAATTTCATACCAACCCGATAGGCTTCCGAATGGGACTCTCCTGCAAAACCAACCATCATCTTCTTCACTTCATTCAGATAGTAATCAGGTATTTTTCTGAAATCATTTACTATCCTATGGTCAGCAATGATCTGGGATTTATTATATTCATATTCATCCATGTCTGGCAAATCAGGTTGTTCACTGCATGATTGACAGGAAAATACTCCACTCAACAAAAAAATAAATAGCTTAAACATTGAGGCAATTTTAACATTACTAAGGTGACAAAAGATTTGCATTTCAAGACAAAATTTGAGGAAATTTATAAAAAAAACCGTGAGGGACTGATTGTTTAATGTTTATATTGACCAACTGTATATATTTTTTGATAAAACTCATTACCTCCTATGTTCATATTGCAGAGTGGACAACATTTTGTTTCAAGTTACAAAATATCATGAGTTGCGAAGGGTAGTTCTGGGTTATAAAATCATCTGTTAGGCAACGGCTTTACATCGAGGTGCCATTTTTCTTGATCTGGTTGAGGCAAAATTGTTGTAAGGGACGTATAAAAGTATATTCACTATCTCATAACAGATCCAATGTGCAGCTTCTATAACATACCGTTTAATTATCATATGTAGCATATAAATTGAAATCACTTAATATGATCTGTATTGCTGTGAACAAAATATACTTGTAAACCAACCGTTTTATATTTCTAAATATGATATGCGCAAGAATACTAATTTTTAGTTGAACGAACATGTTTATCATTTTTTATGATGATGCTTTTTATCAGTATTTAAATTAGAATTTTGGGATAAATTGTGAACTCAGATATCGTAACACTGCTGATAACGGCAAATTTTAAAGATTTTTATAATTAAGTTCGCTTTATGAAATCATTTATTAATTCATTAGTAAGTACGGTTAAAAGATGGAACGATTATCAACGCTTCAGAGTATTTTTTGCTGAATTATATCCGATACTCAAAAAGATAAAGGTCATAAAGCTTCTTCATACCATCAATAAAGGGAGTATTCTTGATCCATACAATCATATAAAAAATGTAGGGACATTCGTCAACAGAACATATAATGTTGAGGATTTTAACATACTGGAATCGCTTGATAAATATACAATTGATTTTAAAAGCTTAACCACTTCAGAAAAAAACTATACTATTGGATTTATCCTTAACCCTAACGAGTATGATCTGTACAACATAAATGAATCTTGCAAAGCTCTTGATGTTAAACAGGTGATTTTTGACATTGGAAATCCGGATCTTTATGAGGAATTAAATAATTCTTGTGTTGATGGAATTTTATTAATCCCAAGCTTTGAGAACAACATAATCAGGAATGCTTTTCACGAAGCTGCGAATATCCTATTCTCAGAATCATGTTTAAAAATATACCCTACTTTCCGTGAACTGAGTATCTATGAATGTAAGAGAAGTTTGGCTAATTTTTTAAAGATCAATAATATTCCGCACCCAAAGACTAAGGTATTCTATGACTATGAAAGGGCAAGAAATTTTATTGATGTGTCGGATTTTCCCGTTGTATTTAAATCCAATATTGGAGCTAGTTCATCCGGAGTAGAAATTTTGAAAAATAAGAAACAGGCTTTAAGTTTGGCCAGAAGATTATTTTTTAAGAAATATCTGCGAAGAATGGAAACTGATAAACGTTCAGGAGAATGGGGTTATATGATATTACAGGAATATATACATGAAGTGTCTGAGTTCAGAATAATCAAAGCAGGGGATTCATGGTTTTGCTATCAGAAATGGAAATCAGAAAGACAGACTTTTTTTAGTGGAAGTGGGATGAAGAAAATGATTAACCCATTAGAGGTAGTGTTAAATTTCTGCTACGATCTTGCCTGCAAGCATAACTTCACTACCATGTGTTTCGATGTATTTATGAATAAACAGGGAAGACTCTTTGTAAGTGAATTACAGACATGGTTCGGAAGTTTTGATCCGTCTGAAATGTATGTTGACAATGTGCCGGGACGATATTACTTGAAAAATGGTACCTGGATATTTGAACCGGGTTTTTACAATGTTTACGGTAGCATAGCACTAAGGCTGTGTCATTTTATGAATTTGCTAAGTGAATAATATAAATACGGACAGAAGTATAAACGAGAGTTAGGATTTTTCCATATTACACTTTCGTAAATACCAATTTTCTGTATTTATTAATAAAATGATGATCCACCAATATAAGTGAAAACTCGTAAAAAAAAATCTGCAGCTATTTGCTGCAGATTTTTTTATGAGTTAGTACACTTTAAGCTATTACGGTAAAATAACCTCATCTATTACATGTATCACACCGTTCGTGCCAAGTATATCAGTTGCTGCAATGGTTGCATCTGCCGTGCCCAGACCAAGAGCTGCATCAGTATCTGTAATGGTCAGATCACCAAGATTGAGGGTAATTGTACCACCGAGAGTTGCTACATCATTGCCTGGCAGGTTAGGCAGGTCGGTGGAGAATACCCGCGCACCCACTACATGATATTTTAAAACAGCTTCAATAACAGGTATCCCCACGGCAGCGACCAGGGCATTGAAATCTGCTACTCCCGCCAGATCATATAATGATTCAAAAGCTGCATCAGTCGGGGCAAATACCGTAAATGGACCTTCACCGCTGAGTATGGTTATTAAATCATCTGCATCCGGATCATTTTCAACAGCGGTAAGGGCGGCAACGAGTTGTCCGAATTCTGCTCCCTGTGATGCCTGCGAAGCTGCGACAGCGATTTCAACTATATTCTGTGAAGGCGGTATTAATGTTCTGTCAATAAGATGTACGACCCCGTTGGTATAATCCAGTGCACCGCCTGCAACTGTTGCAGCAGTGACTTTGCTGACACCGTTTATGAATGCTCCATTGGTATTGATGCTAAGATAAAAATCTCCGCCAAGAGTGGTTACGGCTGAACCGGTTTCAGGCAATGTATTGCCAAATACTTCACTGCCTATAACATGATATGTTAAAATTGGCGTCAGATCGTTTGCTGTCAATCCTGAAAGGCTTGTTATCCCTGCAGCTGCAAAAGCGTTGTTATCAGGAGCAAACAATGTCAGGGTTGCAGTAGGATTGGTAAGGGTGCTGAGAAGATTGGCCTTTACTACCGCTTCCGTGAGAATTGAGAAATTTTTGCTGAAATAAGCTGGTTCAACAATCGTATTTACGATGCTCAGCTCCAAAGCCGGTACCAGTACCTCATCAACGATATGCACAACACCATTTGTGGCAAGCAAATCAGCTGTTGTTACATCGGCTCCGTTTATTTTAACTGAACTCCCGGTCACGTCAACGGAAATTTTATCGTTGGCTCCCAGAAGTGTGGAAACTGTTTGTCCATCGGTTAAATCTGTTGACTTAACAGCAGATCCGGCTATTACATGATACTTTAAGATTCTTTCGACCACAGCCTGAGGGATGTTTGCAGGATTAGTCTGGCCTATTACTCCCAGTAACGCGGCAAATGCTTCATTTGTAGGTGCGAAAACAGTAAACGGCCCTGTGCCTTTCAGCGAGCTTGCTAAACCGGCCTCAGTGACAATTGCAACAAAAGTACTCAGACTTGTATTTTCCTGTGCAACTTCGACAATGTCCTTGGTCGGTTTGGGTTCTTCTTCATCTTTCTCACATGAAATGAGTGAGACCGCTGCCAATAAAAGAACAGCTGTAAACTTGACAAATTTTAATTTCCTGGTTTTCATATTTTTTATTTTTAACAGGTTTATATTCTTATAAAATCACTTACAATAAACATCGAACAAAATATTTTGTTCAACTATGCCTTAACTATTTTCGTCTGACAATATCCTCTGATAGGTTTTTGGGTGGTTATAAAATAAAATGAGGGTCGGGAAAGATTAATAAATTTTTGCCCGTAGTTGTTTAAAAGATTTCACACCCACCTGCCAATAACAATTTTTTGCAAATAACTTGATTAAATGTGGCTCTGAAGGAGCCATATACGAATAACCTCCGGTGGAACCGGAGGTAACAGATAACCACACCCTCTAAGCTCCGAAGGTGCGTGACAAAGAAAATTAATGTGCCGTCCTTTCAGGGCTTATAATCAGGGGAGATTGCCAACCCCGGGTTGTTGACCCGGGATTATTCGCATCATACCACTTCGTGGCCTTAAATCAATTATGAGAACTAAAAGATGCAGATCTTTTTAAAATTCTGTGAAACATTATGGTCTTGCTGATTGTTTCTTTATAAAGAAGGTTATGAGAGATGGGTAGAATTTTAAGTCATATTGCCCTGTCAGCCTTGATATTACTTTCAGCTACCGGCCTGACAATTAATATGCACTTTTGCCAGGGGGAGTTATATGATATGGCTTTTGTCTCTCCTGCAGCTGATTGCTGCGGGGTTGATACGGATGTTAATATCTGCCAACAAGACCAGGGTATTGCAGAATTTCATCATTGTAACGATGAATCGATTAAAATTGAAGCAGCCCATGAGTACTTGGTTTCAGGCTTCTCATTTAATTTTGAGATTTCACATTTATTCGAACTATTCGGTACGTCATCATCGATACCTGAATCTACTGATACCGAAAAGTCATTAACTGCCAGTATTTCCAACAATAAAAAACCGCCACAGGAAGTGGTACTATCTCAGATCCAGTCTTTCCTTATTTAACCCTTCATTAAAGGTATCATGGTGGAGCGCCTTCACAGGTAATATTCCGGCTGGGATATTTGCCCCGTTTTGCAAAGGATGACCATTATTCCAATCAGGAATGACCGATTTTCTGCCAGTTTCAGTTTTTGTCAGTCAAAGTTCATTAAAATATATTCATCAGACATGTTAAATAGAATTATCAGGTTTTTCCTGGAAAATAAGCTGGTAACCTTTTTGATACTCATTGTATTAATTGCATGGGGTATCAATACTGCACCCTTTAATTGGGATACTGGCATATTCCCCAGAGATCCGGTTCCCGTAGACGCCATCCCGGATATCGGAGAAAACCAGCAGATCGTATATACGGAGTGGCCCGGCCGGTCACCTCAGGATATAGAAGACCAGATCTCCTATCCGCTGACCGCAGCATTGCTTGGAATCCCGGGAGTAAAGGACATCAGAAGCAATTCCATATTCGGGCTGTCAAGTATCTATATTATTTTTGAAGAAGACATCGAATTCTACTGGAGCAGGACCAGGATCCTTGAAAAATTAAATTCTCTTCCGGCCGGGACTCTGCCCGGGGATGCAACTCCCGCATTAGCTCCTGATGCAACGGCACTTGGTCAGATATACTGGTATACACTAGAAGGGCGTGATAAAAACGGCAAGCCTGCAGGAGGATGGGATCCTCACGAACTGAGGACTATTCAGGACTTCTATGTCAGATATGCCCTTACCGCTGCCAGTGGTGTTGCAGAGGTGGCCTCAATTGGCGGATTTCTAAAAGAATACCAGGTGGATATTGATCCGGTGGCCATGAGTGCACACGGGGTCACGGTTGCAGATATAATGCAGGCTGTTAAAAACAGCAACCTGGATATTGGGGCCAGAACGATAGAATTTAACCGTGCAGAGTACCTGGTACGTGCACTGGGTTATATAAAATCACTGGAAGATATCGAAGAAAGTGTTGTTAGTGTAAGGAATAATGTGCCCATCAGGATCAAAGATGTTGCGAGGGTTAATTTTGGTCCTGCAACCCGCCGCGGCGGACTGGACAAAGGAGGTGCTGAAGCTATAGGCGGTGTTGTGGTAGCCAGACACGGGGCCAATCCACTGGAGACAATAAATAACCTTAAAAATAAGATTGAAGAAATATCCCCCGGCCTTCCGGTTAAAACGCTGGAGGATGGAGTCGTCTCCAAAGTTACTATCGTTCCGTTCTATGATCGCACAGGATTGATCAGGGAAACGCTTGGGACTCTTGAATCAGCACTAACTGAAGAAGTTATCATAAGTATTATCGTCGTTATCATCCTGATGCTGAGCCTTCAGGCTTCATTTTTAATCTCCAGCCTGCTGCCCATAGGCGTATTGATGACGTTCATCGTAATGCGACAATTTGGTGTGGATGCCAATGTTGTTGCCCTCTCCGGTATTGCCATAGCCATTGGTGTGATGGCTGATGTGGGGATTGTTTTCACGGAGAATATCGCAAGACACCTTGATATGCCGGAGAACAAGGGAGCCCGGGGCAGGAAATTATTGTCTGTGATCTATGACGGGACTACAGAAGTAGCTGCTGCGGTAATAACAGCTCTTTTAACTACTGTAATAAGCTTCCTTCCTGTATTTGCCATGCAGGCAGCAGAAGGAAAATTATTCAAACCGCTGGCTTTTACCAAGACCTTTGCCATGATCTCTGCACTGGTTATCGGCCTTCTGTTTATACCTGCACTGGCAAATGTAATTTTCTCCATCAGGTTAGATAAGAAACGGATCAGGAGATTCTTCAATGTCCTGCTAATAGTCACGGGACTGGTATTTATTGTTGGATTTCAGGCATGGCTCGCCTTTGTGCTGATCGCTATCGGAGTGAATGGATTACTGGAGAACAAATGGCCTGAAAACAGGAGATTCCTTATTAGATATATAAATATAGCACTAACCTTAATGGTCGTTCTGTACTTACTTACAAGGGAATGGATGCCGCTGGGCGCCCGGATAAGTCTCTTTCTGAACCTTCTTTTTGTTGCAGGTCTTGTTGTGATTGTTCTGGGAACACTAATGAGTATTGTCAGGTATTACACAAAGATCTTAAGATGGTGCCTGGATAACAAATGGAAATTTCTGAGCATACCTGTTACAGTTGTCCTGCTTGGCATAATTATTTGGCAGGGTATTGATGAGATATTCGGATTCCTTCCGCGGGGGATACGACAGACTAAAGTATGGCAATATGCAGAAAACACCTTCCCTGGTATTGGCAAGGAATTTATGCCGACACTTGATGAGGGTTCTTTTCTCCTTATGCCCACAACCATGCCTCACTCGGGGATAGAGGAGAACCTGGAGGTCATTGCAATGCTTGACAAGAAAGTAAATGCCATTCCGGAGGTCGAAATTGTGGTAGGGAAATGGGGCCGTGTGAATTCGGCACTGGATCCTGCACCAACGTCCATGTATGAAAACGTGATCAACTACAGGTCCGAATTCATATTGGATGAGAATGGTCACAGGATGCGGTTTAAAACCGACAGAGCCGGAGCCTTTGAACTCAGGGATGGTAGCAAGTATAATCCCGGAAGAGAAAGCTTCAGACTTATTTCCCGGGAAGAACTGATACCGGATAAGAAGGGTAATTACTTCAGACAGTGGAGGGATCATGTACATTCTACAGATGATATCTGGCAGGAAATTACTGCGGCAGCAAAAATACCCGGACTCACTTCTGCACCTAAATTACAGCCCATTCAAACCAGACTTGTCATGCTCCAGACTGGAATGCGGGCTCCGATGGGCATAAAAGTGTTTGGACCCGATCTGCAATCCATTGAGGAAACCGGATTTGAACTGGAAAAATACCTCAAGGAAGTACCGGGTGTAGAACCAGCTTCCGTATTTGCCGACCGGGTGGTCGGAAAACCTTACCTGGAGATCGATATCAACAGAAAAGCCATTTCCAGATACGGCCTGACCATCCGGGATATGCAAAAGCATCTCAGCAGCGCCGTCGGGGGGATGCAACTGACCACAACGGTTGAAGGAAGGGAACGCTTCCCTGTAAGGGTGAGGTATGCCCGTGAATTCAGGGACAATCCGGAGGATCTTAAAAAGGTACTTATCCCTGCACCTTCGGGTGTGCAAATCCCGCTTGGGGAACTTTCTGAGATAACCTACGTGAGAGGACCTCAGATGATCAGGAGCGAAAACACCTTCCTGGCCGGCTATGTGATATTTGACAGGAAAGCGGATTTCGCTGAGGTAGATGTGGTGGAAAATGCCCAGGAATATCTGAATAACAGGCTCGGGACCGGTGAATTTCAACTTCCCGCAGGTGTCAGTTACAAATTTACGGGGAATTATGAAAATCAGATCAGGGCAACTAAAAGACTTATGATCGTAGTTCCGGTCTCATTGATCATCATCTTCCTGATCCTGTTTTTTCAATTCAGGTCAGTAATTACTTCTTCCATGATCTTTTCGGGCATTTTCGTTGCTTTTTCGGGAGGTTTCCTGATGTTGTGGCTTTACGGTCAGCCGTGGTTCATGAATTTTAACATTGGCGGTATGAACATGAGGGATCTGTTCCAGATGGGAACAATAAACCTCAGTGTTGCAGTGTGGGTCGGTTTTATTGCCTTGTTCGGTGTTGCTACTGACGACGGGGTAATAATGGGAACCTACTTAATGCAGGTATTCGACAGAAACAAACCGGCCACCATTGCCTCGGTACGGTCATCAGTGACTGATGCCGGAAGCAAAAGGGTAAGACCGGCAATGATGACTGCAGCAACAACAATCATAGCCTTGATACCTGTCCTGACCTCCACCGGGAAAGGGTCAGATATTATGGTACCTATGGCCATCCCTCTGTTTGGAGGCATGGTAATACAGGTTATGACCATGTTTGTTGTCCCTGTTCTTTACAGCATATGGCAGGAGAGGCAGGTTGATAAGAAAATAAATAATCAAACTGAAAATGAAAAACAATAAATTATATAGTATCATACTGATTTTAGGCATATTACTGGGTGGGCAAGCTCTCCGGTCTCAGGAAATACTGGATGAGTACCTTATGATGGCTGCTGAAAACAGCCCTTTGCTGAAAGCAAAATTCAATGATTACCTGGCAGCACTTGAAAAGGTTCCCCAGGTCGGATCCCTCCCAGACCCGCAGCTTGCATTCGGCTATTTTATTCAACCCGTTCAGACAAGGGTGGGACCACAGGAATTCAGGATCTCAGCTACACAGATGTTCCCCTGGTTTGGAACACTGAATGCCAGGGAAAATGTGGCCATTCAGACCGCTAAAGCAAAATATGAAGTCTTCAGAGAAACCAAAGCCAGGCTTTACGATGAAGTAAAAGGAACCTGGTATAACCTTTATTTTAACCGGAAGGCAGTATCGATCATGGGTGAGAATATAGAAATCCTTCAGAGATTTCAGAAACTTGCAGTTATTAAGGTAGAAACCGGACAGGTCTCTGCGGTCGATGAATTCAGGATCGGGATGGAAATGGGAGACCTGGAGAACCAGCTAGCCCTGCTCAGGGATAACGAGCAGTATCTTTTGGTTGCCTTTAATAATCTGTTAAATACCGATTTAACCGGTGTTTCTCTTCCGGATAAATTATTGGACACGGCACCTGCCCTTAGCAGGCATGCTATAATCGACAGTATCAGAAACGGTAACCACCAGCTGCTTGGGTTGGAATTTCAGAGAGAAGCACTCGGTTATAAACAGGATCTGGCAAAGAAATCGGGTTATCCTGACCTCTCAATAGGCCTGGATTATATAGTTGTCGGTAAAGGTGAAAATAATCTCAGCGGTGAAGATGCATTCATGTTTCCCAGGATCGGGATCACCATTCCGCTTTACCGGAACAAGTACAGGTCAATGATCAGGGAAGCCGCATACCTGGAGACAGCAAAAGACCTCGAAAAACAGGATAAGCTGAACATGCTGGAAACTTTGTTTGAAAAAAGCTGGAATGAACTTCAGGATGCTGAGCGAAGGATAATATTATATCAAAAGCAACTGGATCTTGCAGGAAGATCCATCAACCTGCTGGAAGTGGAATATGCTACGGCTGACAGGAATTTCGAAGAAGTATTAAGAATGGAAAGGAAACAGCTCTTTTATGCTCTGCAATTGGAAAAGGCAAAAACAGACAAACAGGCTGCTGTATCCTTCATACATTATTTAATGGGTAAATGATTTATAACAGATACATATACAGGTCATGGAAAAAATAAGAGAATTAAGGAAAAGATACTGGGTGCATGCCATGGTACTTGGTGCAGGAATATTTCTGGGCTGGGTGTTCTTTCATTCACCGGGCGATAAAACGATTAGCGAAACTGAAAACCTTACAGGTCATGAAGGTCATGAGTATAACGAAGAGATTGGGACGATCTGGACATGCTCAATGCATCCCCGGATAAGACAGGACAAACCGGGTAAATGCCCGATCTGTGCCATGGATCTTGTCCCTGTTTCCAGCCTGGAGTCAGAAGGTTCAGGGGTACATCCTGATGAGATACGGTTAACGGAATCTGCTGCTAAGCTTGCAGACATACAGACAGCTGTTGTCAGGAAAGGATCTCCCGAAAAAGAAATATTCCTCCAGGGCTATGTCCAGGCAGATGAACGCAGAATTGCGGAGTTAACGGCTCGTTTCGGGGGAAGGATTGAAAAACTGTTTGTGAGTTTCACGGGTGAAAATGTTACCAGGGGTCAGAAACTGGCGACCATATATTCCCCTGAACTTGTAACTGCTCAGCGAGAGTTGCTGGAAGCTGTTTCATATAAAGATACAAGGCCTTCAATTTATAATGCGGCAAGGACAAAGCTCAGGTTATGGGATCTCACTGAAGAACAGATTGACGGGATCGAGAATGACGGTGAACCAAAATCATATTTTGATATTTTATCTCCGATAACGGGAACGGTAACAAAGCGAAATATAGCATTGGGTAACTATGTCAGGGAAGGATCGGCCCTTTTCGAAGTAACCGATCTCACCCATGTATGGATCATGTTTGACGCCTATGAGAGTGACCTGCCCTGGATTAAAAACGGAGACCGGGTAAGCTATACGGTTCAATCCTTTCCCGGTAAAAAATTCCGGGGGAAGGTTAACTTTATAGATCCTTTTATTAATTCTTCGACACGGATAGCCAGGGTGAGGATCGAGCAGGGTAATCCATCTCTGGCGCTTAAACCCGGGATGTTTGCAAACGGGATGGTCGAGTCAGCTTTGGCAGGAAGATCCAATGACCTTTTGGTACCCAAGTCTTCAATACTCTGGACAGGGAAACGCGCGGTTGTATATGTGAAAGTCCCGGAACGGGAGTCACCCTCATTCTTATACAGGGAAATTACTCTCGGTCCGGAAGCCGGAAACTTCTATGTAGTAGCTGAAGGACTTACGGAGGGCGAAGAGATTGCTGCTAATGGTGTATTTAAGATTGATGCTGCTGCACAACTGGAAGGGAAACCAAGTATGATGAACCCTGGCGGCGGACAAGTACCTGCGGAACACAACCATGGTACCATGGAAGGCACAAACAACCTGATGGATACAAGTTCAACCATGTTAACATCCCGGACTGAAAAAACAGAAAAATTCAAGGTGGCAGGTAACTGCGGAATGTGCGAAGCACGAATTGAGAAAGCTGCAAAATCTGTAAAAGGCGTTACTGCAGCTGGATGGGACAAGGAAACCATGATGATAGAAGTTTCCTTTGTTGCAACCGAAACGAGTATTCAAAAGGTCCATGAAGCTATAGCTCAGGCCGGGCATGACACTGAAAAGGTTAAAGCTGATGACGATACCTATGCCAGACTTCCTGATTGCTGCAAATATGAAAGGATAGTTTATAAATCTGGCTCTACAGCAGCAACACCGGAAGTCAGTAGTGATCATAAGCACTAAACCCTCGGAACTTCACGAAAAGGACAAAGATGAATAATCTATTATACAGCAACATAACCAGTAAGATGTAATTATAAATTCAAATTATATAATACGGATCAGAATATCGAAATTCCTTTATATGGATGTTACAATAATTGGAAATACATCCGTTTATCAATAAATGAATTCCATTGAATTCTTCATTCAGGAATGATATACCCTCGAAACTCGTTCTTTTATAAGGTCGTGAAATGGACTTTTTATGTCATCCGGGAGAAAACTTATATCTATGAATTCATGCCATCGTTCTCCTGCATTCTTGAATTTGGCGAAGATGTTTTCAATTGCCCTGGCATCAATATCAAATCTGTTTATCGCTTCAAGGAAATCTTTTTTCCTGAGTTTATTTTTTTTGCCATTTAATGTCAGTGCCAGCTCCTCTTCGTCACCTTCCACAACAAGACTTGATGCAACCATATCATAAGCCGGACTTAACACATAACCCAGTCCCGGTCTATCATATAGTGAGAAATTCTTTAAATGCATATC
>CAYXSM010000015.1:0-92452 GCA_964466705.1 uncultured Rikenellaceae bacterium | reverse complement strand
AACTACCGCACCAATAATTATAAAGAACTAAACTTGATATATTATACAAACCACTCTTCCATCTCGTTTCCCGAACCCGTCCCGCCTCAGGCGGGATGACAGGCCGATATTCTAATCCCGCCTCAGGCAGGAAACTACCGCACCAATAGAAAAATGCGATGCAAAATTAATCGAATTTTTTATTGAACAAAATAATTTGTTTGAAAAGTTCCTGCCAAGCCCCTGAACACTCGTTTAAGTCAGATCTTCTCGCCTGTCAGAGTGGTACCTGAACCATCATTCTCAATCACATCAATGATCCTGTTAAACAGCAACTCAACAACCCTTCCCGCAAATTCACTGCCAGGATGTGAATCAGTCGGAGAGCTGGCATATTCATCCCTGAAGTAGAGGCCTCCTTCGGTCTCGAGACTGTACAGGTCCCACAAATAAATGTTGTCTCCAGGAAGATCCCACTCATCAGTAACCCAGGTGAAAAATTCCTTTGCCCTCATTGCCGCATCTTCCGATACATTTGATTTTACAAGGGCAGCACCTGTCCAGAGTATGAACTTTGTGCCGGAAAATTCATGCATCTTGTCTCTTAATGCATTATACTGCAATTTGTAGTTTGCCAGTGATTTGTAGTCCGAATTGATGTCAGCAGAATCCTGATCAGCCTGTATATTACTTACCGGGTAGCAGTGTTTAAATATGATTACCTGATAATCCTTCGTAAGCAACTCAAGAGTGGGCTCCTCCATGTATGGCTCATTTCCAGCCTTCTTTACCCAGATATTGTAATAATCGTAGGGATAATTCCTCCATCCGTAGGGGGAAGTTTTCGGGAAAGCCATTTCCTTTATGAAGTAATTCCTGTTGTTTTCTTTATTGTATTTTTCAAACAAGTAAGGCAACCGTCCCGTGCCACCGAATAATTTTGCAATATCCGGACTCACTTTCCTTACGGCCCTTGTGAACAGCGAAGCTCTGGCACCCTGCCAGATCACTCCCCCAGTGCTGTGGTGAAGATAAATAATATTCATATCAGATTTCTTTTCTTCCTGTCTGCACGAATTTAACGGAATTATAAATAATAAAGTAAATAACAGAGTGGGAATTGATTTCATATTATATTCAAGTTTACGTAGTTGCTGAAAATCAAAAGTTCAACTGCTTCTTTATTCTGCCATATTCTTAACAAATGTAATTAATTATTGTTTGAAATTATATCCGGACATCTTTTCATCAATGTGAAATCAGACTGAACTTCATGTAAAAATAAAACAGGATCACACAGTCTGTTTTATGTCACGGAATTTATGTTTATCATGAGTGTCGGTAAAGATTAATGAAACATGGAAGGGGGACAGTCACTGCAAACCGAAGCCTGGGTGAAGCCTTCGGGCCAGAGTGCAAGGAGAATTAAAACATATTGAAGATTCATGTTAATGATTCCTGACAGTCCTTTTACATTATGTCTTCATCTCAAACATCCGTTTTATGAAATAGTATCTGATGAATATAAGGGTTGTTTCGGAGTAATTTCGGAATTAAGGGAGAGAGTTTTCCCCTATATTGATTTTCCGGGGTCAAAAAAACTGAAATTCACGTTCCCGTATCTCCTGTGCTCATAAAAGTAAGGATTTGAATTAAAATTTATTCTTTTGGGATGTTCCAGGATAAAGATCCCGTCTTTCTCAAAAATATCTGCTGTTAAAACCATTTCGGGCAATTTTTCCAGCCAGGGGAGTTCATAAGGCGGATCTGCAAAAACAATGTCATATCTGAATGAACAGGTTTTCAGATATGCTTTAACATCAATATGCACGGGCTTGACATTTGTGATGCCTATATCATTTATTATACGTTTTATCCCGGCAATATGTTTCATATCTCTCTCAACAAGATGCACCAGTCTGGCGCCCCGCGAGGCAAACTCAAAACTTATGCTGCCGGTCCCCGAAAAGAGGTCCAGTACTTTTACTGAGGTAAAGTCAACCCGGTTATTCAGTACGTTAAAAAGCCCCTCTCTTGCAAAGTCGGTTGTCGGCCTTGCCTGCAGGCCGGATGAAGGAACGATCCTTCTGCCTTTATATCTTCCTCCTGTTATTCGCAATCCGCTGCAATAAAAAGATTAAGATAGCGATGAAGCGCTTCTTCGTCAAAAACATAGCTGAAGGTGAATTTTTGTGGCGGTTCTGCATACCTCAGATTTCTTACATAAGCGATCAGGCCCGAATGGAGCTCATCGTATCTGGCAACTGATCCGCTGATATAGATGGTCTCCTCTTGTTGAATGCCAAGTTTTTTGAAGGTATTCAGAACAAAATACAGAATATCGGGAATGCTGCTATAGATAAAGCAATTGCAGAACCTGAGAGTATCACGGTCAGAAATGATGAGATTGAAAAAATTCTTTTCAATATGAACGTGAATATAGTGTCCCGGGCCTTTCAGCCTGAATTCTGTCATTTGTCTGAGAAGCGGGATTGAATGATGATGCAGCTTTATGCCCGGAAAGTGTGCATTCAGGAATTCGGTAACCCTTGCCGGGAATGAATAAACTATATACACATCAGGTTCCGGCACCCTGTTTTCGAGAATTATCTCTCCATCGTCAAGGATCTGATTGAAGGTAAAATATTCAGCTTTTATAGCACCGTCATATAACGGAGCAGGGATAAGTGTCGATTTCTGTGACGGGGTGATTATAAATATTTTTTTGTATTGCCTTGAAAGATAGTCTTCTCCGAGGATGACCTCTTCGATCCGGGCTGTATCAAACAGCCTGTTTAGCTCAGGCTCAAATGACCGGAGGAGCACAAACTTGTTCCTTAGCGTGTCGAGGATTGAGTAGGAGATTTCATACTGGCTTATCTGCAAGATCAAATGATAATTGGCAGTGGAGTTAATGTCAAGCGTCTCGTCAAAGAGGTTCAGGGAAGGCATATATTTTAACTTATTAATACTCTCTTTTTGTCCGGACTCTTTTGCTTTTACTGAATGCCTCTGCAATAATACCAGTCAGATGCAAAGACCTTTAATTTAATAAAAAATGCTGCAATGTGATTGATAAGTGTTTTGCAATCTGCAATTTCTTCATCACCAGTGCTCTGTGAGTACAACAACTGACTGATTGACTGAGCCTGCATCCTGCCATGTGATTTTACAACAACTGACCTGCCGGCAAATTTTCATTCAAATCAATTTCTGTCGTTCTCACAGATTGTTTAAGTTTACAGGCAAAAGTAGAAAAAAAACCCTTATCATCAGATTATCACTCACAAATAGTGTATGCGCGAAACGATAATACATAATCAGCTTTGCAAAAACCTGGGCAATATACCAACTGACGACCAGTCTGCTGCCCTGAAAAAGACCGCTGATTATATTTGTCAGAACAGCAATGATGCAATATTCATCCTTAAAGGTTACGCCGGTACAGGCAAAACAAGCGTTATCAGCTCGGTGGTCAGAACGCTGGAGATCCTGAGAATAAGATCAGTACTGCTTGCTCCTACGGGAAGAGCTGCAAAGGTCCTTGCTTCATATACCGGCCGGCAGGCTTACACTATTCACAAAAAGATCTATCGCCAGAAATCATCAAAGGATGGAATGGGCAGTTTTGTCCTTGACAGAAATATCCACAGGAACACTTATTTCATAGTTGATGAGGCATCGATGATATCCAACACTTCAAATGATATTTCCCTTTTTGGCAGCGGAAAACTGCTTGATGATCTTATTGAATATGTCTATACCGGCACCGATTGCAAGCTTATTATCGTAGGTGATACCGCCCAGTTGCCTCCGGTGGGTTCCGGATTCAGTCCCGCGCTTGATACGGACACCCTTGGGGAATACGGATTTCAACTGGTCGGAGCTGAGCTGAAGCAGGTTGTACGTCAGAGTGAAAAATCAGGCATCCTGATGAATGCAACCGGGGTGAGACTTCAGATTGAAGAAAACGATTTCGCTCATCCTTCAGTTGATTGCATTAATTTTCCTGACACAATCAGGCTGAGCGGAGAAGACCTTATTGATGAATTATCAGCATCATACGGAGTTTGTGGCGTTGAAGGCACAATAATTGTCGTCAATTCCAACAAGCTTGCCAACCGTTACAACCAGGGCATCCGCAACAGGATCTTTTACAGGGAGGAAGAGATAAGTCCCGGTGATATGGTGATGGTCGTGAAGAATAACTACTTTTTAACAGAAGACAACGAAGAGGGTCCGGGATTCATTGCCAACGGAGATATTGCCGAGATTAAGAAGATCAGGAAATATGAAGAGCTTTACGGTTTTAAATTTGCCGAAATGACGCTTAATTTTCCTGATTATGATTTCGAGGTCGACTCGAAAGTAATACTTGACGTTCTACATCTCGATACACCGTCATTGCCTCCGGAAAAAAACAGGGAGCTCTTCCAGAACATTCTGGCTGACTATCCTCTTATAAAATCTCGGAGGAAACAATATGAAGCGGTACGCAATAACGCCTACTTTAATGCCCTTCAAATAAAATTTGCCTACGCTGTTACCTGTCATAAGGCCCAGGGAGGTCAGTGGGAGAGGGTCTTTATCGATCAGGGGATGTTTAACAGGAGTGAAATAACACTCGATTATCTCAGATGGTTTTATACGGCCCTGACCAGGTCAACTGACCGGGTCTATCTGGTAAATTTCAATGACGCATGGTTTGAACAGTAATTGTACTGATGAGGAGTTTATCCCGCAATAAGACGGACTGTCCTGAGCGTAACACATTTTACCGGAACAGAGATCATCATGTAGTTACGCCTCGCTGAAAGAAATGACCCTCAGACAGTGACTGAAAGGAGCAGACAGTCCGGTATAGCTGACATTAAGAAGCTAAGGACAATTCAGATTATTCTCCGATAATCTTGACCAGCACCCTTTTCCTGCGTTTTCCGTCAAACTCTCCGTAGAATATCTGTTCCCATGGACCGAAGTCAAGTCTGCCATTGGTTACTGCAACGACAGCCTCCCTTCCCATCAGGGTTCTTTTGATGTGAGCATCGGCATTGTCTTCAAAACCGTTATGCCTGTACTGGCTGTATGGTTTTTCTGGTGCAAGCTTTTCCAGCCAGACTTCAAAATCGTGGTGCAGCCCCGGTTCGTCATCATTTATGAAAACACTGGCTGTGATATGCATTGCATTAACCAATACCAGCCCTTCCTGAATGCCGCTTTCCGACAGACACTTTTCCACGTGCCCGGTTATGTTAACAAATGCCCTGCGTGTCGGGGTTTCAAACCACAGTTCCTTGCGATATGATTTCATCTTATTAACGGTTTTTTGTTAATATATCTGTTTTATGAATAACATTTTATTGTGCCCTGCCTTCTACCGGGATCTTTATCCGTACAGGTTTTCAGGCTCTGACACCTTCCTGCCGGCCGTTGCAAATAAAAAAGCCCGATACTATGAAAGCTTCAGGTCTTCGATGATATCCGCAATCCTATTATCAAGCATTTCCCTGGTTTCCACGTAACTGTCACAGGATTCAAGTTTTTCGTTGACGCTGAAATAAAATTTTATCTTGGGTTCTGTCCCCGAAGGACGTACGGAGATCTTTGATCCGTCCTCAAGGAAAAACTGCAGCACATCGGACCTCAGCATGTCTATATTCTTCTTTTCCCCTGTAAGGCAATCAGTTGAAGTGAGGATATCATAATCATCAATCCTGACGACCATATTGTTATTTATTGAAAGCGGCGGGTTGTTTCTGTACCCTTCCATCATTGCCCTTATCTCGTCAGCACCTTCTTTACCCTTACGTACTATATTTATAAGTTTTTCACTGTATAAACCGTATTCCGAATAAATGTCAATAAGCAGCCCGTAAAGCGATTTACCCCGGCTCTTTGCCCAGGCCATGATTTCAGCTACCAGGGCGCATGATGCAACAGCATCTTTGTCTCTTACATAATCACCGGGAAGAAATCCATAGCTCTCCTCGCCTCCCCCGATGTATTTCTCCTTTCCCTCAAGTATTCTTATCAGTTCAGCGAAAAATTTAAAACCGGTCAGGACATTATAACATTTTACTTTGAAGGTTTCAGCAATACGATCAAGAAGGTCAGTGGTGACAATGGTTTTGATAATATATTCCTTGCCTTTATATTTATTTTTCTCTTTAAACTGCGAGAGAATGTAATAAACCAGCAGAACGGCTGTCTGGTTACCGTTCAGCAGAATGAATTTTCCTGAATTATCTTTTACGGCAATGCCCAGCCTGTCGGCATCAGGGTCAGTTGCCATGACGAGATCGGCTCCTTTTTCAACAGCCTTTTCAATGGCCATTGACAGGGCCGCGGGCTCTTCGGGGTTTGGTGACTTCACAGTCGGAAAGTTACCGTCCACAACATCCTGCTCGGGCACAGTATGAACATTCGTAAAGCCAAAGAGCTTCAGTGCCCGGGGTACTAGAGTGCCTCCTGTCCCGTGTATCGGGGTGTATACTATTCCCGTATCACTGTATTTTCTTATTATCTCAGGGTTTATGCTCATTTTAAGCACTTCCTGCAGGAACAGATCATCGGTTTCACTGCCGATTATTTTTATCTTATCACGGATACCATTGAATTTTATCTCAGCAACGGACCTAATCTTACGGACTTCTTCCATGATGCCTTTATCGTGAGGAGCGACAACCTGACCTCCATCGCTCCAGTAAGCTTTGTAGCCATTATATTCCGGAGGGTTATGCGACGCTGTTATCACGACACCGCTATGGCACTTATAATGCCTGATCGCAAAAGATAGTTCGGGAGTCGGGCGCAGTGAATCAAAGAGATAAACAGTGAAACCATTGGCGGAGAAAACTTCGGCGGCTGTTTCAGCAAAATACCTGCTGTTGTTCCGGCAATCATGCGCTATGGCCACCTTAATTTCTTCATTACCAAATTCTTTTATGAGATAATTTGAAAGGCCCTGGGTAGCCATGCCCAGAGTATAAATATTCATTCTGTTGGTCCCTGCACCCATAATGCCCCGCAGACCACCTGTTCCAAATTCAAGGTCCTGGTAGAATGCATCGACAAGTTTTTTTTCATCCCCTGCCAGAAGTTCATTAACCTCACTCCGGGTCTCTTCATTGTATTCAGGTCCAAGCCATTCTCTGGCTTTTGTCCTTATTTCTTCTGTTGATAGCATATCTTTAAATATTGTTCTGTTTTTCCGGGTTTACGACTCCGGGTCGGATCACAATCCGCACAGAGTCTTTCAAAAGAGCGTTTATTTAAGTTTACTGATACATTTTTTAACGCTCTCATGCCAGTGTGGGATCATTATGTCGTAATTTTCCTTTATCTTGTTTTTATTGAGCACGGAATATGCCGGTCTTGGAGCCACCGACGGAAATTCCCCTGACAATACAGGAAGAACCCTGCATTCAAGGCCTGCTTCTTCAATTATTGCCTTTGCAAAATCATACCAGCTGCATACTCCTTCATTTGAATAATGATAAATGCCGGTATTAAAGGCCACCTGGTTTCTAATAACACCGGCTATAATGGTCAGAATTGCACCAGCCAGATCGGCAGCATATGTAGGAGTGCCTGTCTGGTCGAAGACAACATTCAACTGCTCGTTTTCACTGGCTTTTTTCAATATGGTCTTCAGAAAGTTGTCTCCGAAGGAAGAATAAAGCCATGAAGTTCTTATAATCATTGAACCGTAATAATTCAGAGCATATTTTTCACCGGCCAGTTTTGATCTTCCATAAGCTGACAGGGGATCTGGCGGCACTGTTTCATCGTACGGGGCATTTGCCATGCCATTAAAAACATAATCGGAGGAAATATGGATGAACCTGCATTCAGATTCCATAATGGCAGCAACTATGTTGCTGACACCGGTGCCATTGATCAGCATGGCACTGTCAGGTTCGCTTTCAGCTTTATCGACAAAGTTCCAGGCGGCGCAGTTTATGATCCAGTCCGGTTTATTGTTTCTGATAAAAGAGCATACTTTGGATGAATCCGTAATGTCAAGGTCAGATATGTCCGTGAAAATGAATTCATATCCGAAATAACTGCCGGAGGCATTTTCAAGCTCTTTTCCCAGCTGGCCTGATGCTCCTGTAATCAATATGGTTGCCATACTGTGGACCTGTTTAGAAATTATTGTCAGCATCTCTCATCAGAGGATGTTTTTTATCCTTTTCGCTTATCAGAGGCCTGGAGTCACCATATATCCATTTTATGTTCAGGCCCGGATCATTGTATATTATGCCTCGTTCATACACCGGGTTGTATATTTCATCACACTTGTACTGGATCACTGCATCATCGCTTATTACCGAAAACCCGTGAGCAAATCCTTTTGGAATAAAGAGTTGTGTCTTGCTTTCGGAATCAAGTTCAATGCCATACCAACGACCGTATGTTTTCGAATTTTTCCGCAGGTCAACAGCTACATCAAATATTCTACCTGTCACAACCCTTATAAGCTTGGCCTGGGCAAAAGGATCCAGCTGGTAGTGAAGCCCCCTTATCACACCTTTCACCGACTTTGATTCGTTATCCTGGACAGGGGTGAAAGAGATACCTGCCTTCAGAAATGTTTCTTGTCTGTAACTTTCAAAGAAATATCCCCTGCTGTCGCTAAAAACTTTTGGCTGAACAATATACAATCCCTCAAAGCCCGTTTCAGTTAACTTCATCTCTATAATTCAAAAATTACCTGTTTCCTCGGAAGCTATTTTCAGAAGATATTTTCCGTAATAACTGGTTTTTAACGGTTCTGCAAGAGCGATCAGTGCATTTTTGTCAATGAAACCTCTCTTGAACGCTATTTCTTCCACGCATGAAGCTTTGAGCCCCTGTCTTTGTTCGAGGGTGGCAATGAAGTTGGAAGCCTGAAGGAGGCTTTCACAGGTTCCTGTGTCGAGCCAGGCCATGCCTCTGCCCATGAGTTTCACCTCGAGATTGTTTTCGGCCAGATAAAGTTTCATCAGGTCGGTAATTTCCAGCTCACCCCTTGCAGAAGGTTTAAGCGATCGTGCTTTTCCTGACACTGTGCTGTCAAAAAAGTACAATCCCGTTAATGCGTAATTTGATCTGGGCTTTGCCGGTTTCTCCTCAATGCTTATCACCTTTCTGTTTACATCAAACTCAACAACACCGTACCGTTCAGGATCGTTAACGTAATATCCAAATACACAGGCTCCTGTTTTCAGTTTTGCGGTATTCAGGAGCACATCTCCAAAACCGTGCCCGTAAAAGATATTATCCCCCAGTATCATACATACCGGATCATCCCCAATGAAATCTTCACCTATTATGAATGCCTGGGAAAGACCTTCGGGAGCAGGTTGTTCCATGTAACTGAAACTCAGCCCAAGCCGCGAACCATCTCCCAGAAGAGATCTGAAACCCGGAAGGTCCCGTGGGGTTGATATTATCAGTATTTCCCTTATTCCGGCAAGCATCAGAACAGACAACGGATAGTATATCATTGGCTTGTCATATACAGGCAACATCTGTTTCGATATTATGCTCGTAATTGGATACAGCCTTGTACCTGATCCGCCTGCCAAAATAATACCTTTCATTTTCTGGATTCTTTAAGCCTGTGACTTTTTTGTCTTATATTTTTTCCACAGAGTCCGGCAGAATATAATTGCTCCGGTACTTTATGCATCTGCCTACTGAATTCAGTGTGAATCATTTAACAGGATGTCTGTTTTCTATCTCCTTCCTATGCCGAAATAGACGAATCCTTTATCTCTTATTTCATCAGGAATATAGATATTCCTGCCATCAAAAATGACCTTGCCTTTCATAAGCCCTGTCACCCTGTCAAAATCAGGCAGATGAAATTCAGGCCATTCTGTCATCATAGCCAGGGCGTCTGCGCCTTCTAAAGCATCATACTGATCTTCTGCGTAATATATCTTATTGCCCAGATATTTTTTTGTTTCTCCCATTGCAGCCGGATCATATGCCCTGATCCTGGCACCGGCAGCAAGAAGCTTTTCCACAAGATAAACAGCCGAAGATTCTCTTATATCATCCGTATTCGGTTTGAATGAGAGTCCCCACACTGCAATAGTCCTGTTTTTCAGGTCGTTTTTGAAATGCAAATTTAATTTGTTGAAAATCACATTTTTCTGATATTCATTTGCTTTTTCAACAGCTGTGATGACTTTCAGTTCATATCCGTTATCAGATGCAGTTCTTATTATGGCTTTAACATCTTTCGGGAAGCAGGATCCGCCATATCCCGATCCGGGGTAAATAAACCGGTTGCCGATCCTTGAGTCGCTTCCGATGCCCTTTCTGACATGGTTTATATCAGCTCCAAGTATCTCACACAGATTGGCTATCTCATTGATAAAGCTTATACGTGTGGCCAGCATTGCGTTGGCTGCATATTTTGTAAGCTCTGCTGATGCAATGTCCATGAAAAGAACAGGACGGTTGTTAAGAAGAAATGGTTTATAAAGCTTCTTCATAATTTCGCCCGTTGTTCCATTGTCTACCCCGACAATGATCCTCTGTGGCTTAAGGAAATCTTCAACTGCCGAACCCTCTTTAAGGAATTCAGGATTGGATGCAACATCAAACCTGAGGCTGCTGTTACGCTTTGCCAGCTCGTCAATTATCGCCTTTCTTACCTTTTCGGCTGTACCTACAGGCACCGTGCTCTTTGTTACAACTACCAGATAGTGATTCATATACCTGCCGATATCGGAAGCAACTGCAATCACGTGTTGAAGATCGGCACTGCCATCTTCGCCCGGAGGCGTACCGACAGCGATGAACACCACCTCTGCACCATCGATGGCTTCTGCCGTATTATCAGTAAAATCAAGCCTTCCTTTTTCAATGTTCCTGACCATCATCGCTTCAAGGCCGGGCTCAAATATTGGCACCTTACCGCTTTTAAGCTGATTTATCTTTCGAAGGTCCTTGTCGACACATACTACGTTAACTCCTGTTTCGGCAAAACATGTTCCCGTAACAAGACCTACATAACCGGTTCCTATAACTGCAATCTTCATAAACCCGCAAAATTTATAATTCTTAACGGTGTGATGTGCAAAGATAGTATATCATCTGAATTAAAGAAATTTTGTCCTGTTCCACAAGAGAAGGTCTAAGAGCTCTTCTCGGTCGCTTTCCGGTGGTCTTTGCGTCCCGCGGCCGAGACTGTCTGACAGTCTATGTTCAATGCTGTGTAAAACCATGTCAGGAGAAAGACAGCCCCGCTTTTTGCGGAATAAAATCCGGATCACGACTGCGCTCAGCGCAAAACATACCTTATTCCGGCAGGTTAAGCTCATGGTTGTGTAGTCCACTGCAGTATACTAACCATATGAAAATCTTATAATATATTATGGCATTTCTTAAAATAAATGATATCTTTGCATCCAATTTTTTATCAATATAATGTCTAACTTATTAATTATTAGTTCCTTTAAATACCATTATGACTGACAGCAAAAAGAAAGCAACCAAAAAGGAAAAGGTTGAAAAAATTGATGACGAACTTAAACCGGCAAAAAAGGTAAAGGCAAAAGAGATTAAGGAAAAGCCCGTAAAGCAGCTTATCGAGGAGGAGGATGTTGAAGATATGCCTGAGGCATTGCTGACGGACGAAGGCATCGGATCTGCGGAGAGTACCGTTGACGATGTGCAGGCAGATGAATTGCATGAAGAGATCCGGGACGAATCTGAAAGTGCCGTGAGTGATTCAGGTGAGGATTTGGTCCCGGAACCGGGTATCAATGCTGAAACCGGAAAAAATCAGCCGGAGGAAAAAGTTGTCCCATCGCCGGAAGAATTTGACTGGGAAAGCTTTGAAAGCGACAAGCTTCACACATCACCTAGGTATAAGGAATACGAAGCTATGTATGATAAAACACTCTCAACGGTAGCAGTTGATGAGGTGGTAACCGGGACGGTTATTCAGATGACATCACGTGAGGTAGTGGTGAATATCGGATACAAATCGGAAGGTGTTGTCAGTCTGAACGAATTCAGATATAATCCAAACCTGAAAGTTGGAGATACAGTTGAAGTATATGTTGAAAGCCAGGAAGATAAAAAAGGACAGTTGCTCCTCTCTCATAAGAAAGCCCGGGCTATCAATTCGTGGGACAGGGTTAATGCTTCGCTTGAAAATGATGAAATAATAACAGGTTACATAAAGTGCCGCACCAAGGGTGGTATGATAGTGGATGTCTTTGGTATTGAGGCATTCCTGCCGGGATCTCAGATCGATGTGAAGCCAATACGCGACTATGACGTATTTGTTGGCAAAACCATGGAATTCAAGGTTGTTAAGATCAATCAGGAGTTCAAAAACGTTGTTGTATCCCATAAGGCACTCATTGAGGCAGAACTCGAACAGCAGAAAAAGGAAATTATATCAAAGCTTGAAAAAGGTCAGATTCTTGAAGGTACTGTGAAGAATATAACATCATATGGTGTCTTTATTGATCTTGGAGGAGTTGACGGCCTTATACATATAACCGACCTTTCCTGGGGCAGGGTGAACCATCCTGAAGAGATAGTTCAGCTTGATCAGAAACTCAATGTCGTTATTCTTGATTTTGATGATGACAAGAAAAGGATAGCCCTTGGTCTGAAACAGCTTACTCCCCATCCGTGGGATTCAGTTGATCCGGATCTGAAAGTGGGCGAAAAGGTCACCGGCAAAGTTGTTGTCATGGCTGATTATGGAGCATTTGTTGAGCTTGCTCCTGGAGTGGAGGGACTTATACATGTATCAGAAATGTCGTGGTCACAACACCTCAGAAGCGCTCAGGAGTTTCTTAAGGTCGGCGATGATGTTGAAGCAGTCGTTTTGACTCTTGACAGGACAGAAAGGAAGATGTCGCTGGGAATTAAGCAGCTTAAACCCGATCCGTGGCAGAATATTGAGGAAAAATATACCGTCGGATCCAAACATACTGCAAAAGTCCGAAACTTCACCAACTTCGGAGTTTTTGTGGAAATTGAAGAAGGAGTAGACGGGCTGATCCATATATCTGACCTTTCCTGGACAAAAAAGATCAAACACCCGGCAGAATTCACATCAATTGATGCTGAAATTGAGGTGGTTGTTCTGGAGATAGACAAGGAGAACAGAAGGTTAAGTCTGGGACACAAGCAACTTGAGGAAAATCCGTGGGATGTATTCGAGAGCCTCTTCACCGTTGATTCGGTCTTCGAGGGTACTGTCATGGAAATATTTGACAAAGGCGCCATGGTTGCTCTTCCTTACGGTGTTGAAGGCTTTGTTACACCCAAGCATCTTGTAAAAGAGGATGGCACACTTGCCAAAGTGGACGAGAAACTTCAGTTCAAGGTTATTGAGTTCAATAAGTCCTCCAAGAAGATCATACTCTCTCACAGCAGGATCTACGAAGATGAAAAAAGAGCCTCTTCTGATCCGGGCTCTGCAAAGGGAGAAAGTACTGCTCCCAAGAAATCTTCGAGAAAGCCAAAGTCAAACATCGAAAAGACAACACTTGGAGATATAACAGAACTGGCAGCTTTGAAGGAAGAAATGGAAGAAAAAGAGAATAAAGCATCGGGGAAATAGAAAAAATAGTTAAATTTAGGCTATTAAAAAATTTCAGAGATGGATTTCAACATAGAGAGCCGTAATAACAACACCCTGATCCAGATTCAATCGGATAAACTTGACACTCATATTGCTCCTGCCCTTAAATCGGAGCTTGTACTCATCTCAGGCAAGGGAGAGAAAAACATCATCCTCGACCTGGAACGGTGTCAGTACTGTGACTCTTCGGGTCTGAGCGCCATACTTGTGGCAAACAGACTGTGTAAAAATGCAGGTGGTACATTTGTCCTCTGCGGACTTAATGAAGCTGTGGAAAGACTTATCACAATCTCACAGCTTGATACTGTTCTTAATATAACAGATTCAGTCGCTGAAGCTGAAAAAATGATATCTTAAAAGCCTATCACTGCAGAGTGCCGATGAAACTGACCATACTTGGCAGCAGCTCTGCATTGCCGACATCAGAAAGGTATCCTACCGCTCATGTGCTAAACGTGCATGAGCGTTTGTATTTGATCGATTGCGGTGAGGGAACTCAGATGCAGCTCCGTAAAAACAGAATAAGATTTGGTAAAATAAACCATATCTTCATAAGTCATCTGCATGGCGACCATGTTTTTGGACTCTATGGCCTTTTATCATCCTTTAACCTGATGGGCAGGGAAAATCCACTGTGCCTGTATGCACCGGTGAAATACAGGCTGATGCTGGAAAAACACCTTGGCGATTTTGATATTAACCTTAATTTCAGCATTGAGTTTAACGGACTTAAAGGAAAAGACCCGGTGACCATACTTGACGACAAGCATGTTACTGTTATTTCTTTTCCTCTGAGACACAGGGTGGAGTCTTTTGGATTCCTTTTCAGAGAAAAACAGGGAGATCGTAAAATACTCAGGGATTGCATCGAAAAATACGGCATTCCGCCATTACGTATACGAGCTATAAAACAGGGAGACGACTTTATTACTGCAAATGGTCAGGTAATAAAAAATGAGGAAATAACACTTGATCCTCCGGCTCCCCTTTCATATGCGTTTTGCAGCGATACGGGTTATTTCAGCAGGTTGTCATCTTTTGTTTCAGGTGTAGATCTGCTGTATCATGAGGCAACTTTCGATAAAAGCCTTTCAGATCTGGCAAAGACAACAGGCCACTCAACCACCGCAGATGCTGCAAGAACTGCCAGGGATGCAAATGCAGGCACCCTGATCATTGGTCATTTCTCGGCGCGCTATAAAGATATCAACCCGTTGGTTGAAGAAGCAAGAGAAATATTTCCTAGAACCATTCCGGCAATTGATGGATCTGTTTATGATATTGGTGATTTAACGGAACATATAACTTCAGTTTAATTATATTTGACACTCTCATTACTATCAACCCCGGATCATTTTATATGATATTTGACAAACCATAGCAGCGTGGATGAGAAAATAGTGATACTTGATTTTGGTTCGCAGTACACGCAATTGATAGCCAGGCGGATACGCGAGCTTAACGTCTACTGTGAGATCCATCCTTATAACCGGTTCCCTGCACCGGACAATACGGTAAAAGGAGTGATTCTTTCCGGGAGCCCTTTTTCAGTGCTTGACCCCGATGCACCGCTTGCCGGTCTCTCTGAAGTAAAGGGACGTATACCGGTCCTGGGCATATGCTATGGAGCACAATACCTTGTCCAATTTTACGGGGGCGAGGTACTACCTTCAAAGATGCGTGAATATGGAAGGGCGAACCTGGTTTATCTCGATCATGATGACCCGCTGTTTAATAATATAAATGCCGGGACACAGGTGTGGATGTCACATGGCGACACGATAGACCGTCTGCCCGGGGGTTACAAAATAACGGCATCCACTGCAGATATAAAAGCCGGAGCCTACAGGATTCTTGGAGAAGACACATGGGGAATACAGTTTCACCCCGAAGTTTATCACACAACTGACGGTAAAGTACTTCTGTCGAACTTCGCAGCGGGAATCTGCGGCTGTAAACAAACATGGACCCCTTTATCATTTGTTGAATCTTCCGTGGAAAGGCTCAGACGGGTACTGGGCAGCGATAAAGTCATACTTGGCCTTTCAGGAGGAGTTGATTCTACAGTGGCAGCTTCGCTTATACATAAGGCTATCGGGAGAAACCTGACGTGCATATTTGTTGATAACGGCCTCCTGAGGAGAAATGAATTTAACGATGTGCTTGAATCATATATTGATATTGGATTTAATATAAGAGGCGTTCCGGCAGCAGACAGGTTTCTTTCCGGTCTGGAAGGCGTAAGTGATCCGGAACAGAAGAGAAAGATCATTGGCAGGATATTCATTGAGGTTTTTCAGGAAGAAGCTGCCAGAATTACGAACGCCGGATGGCTGGCGCAAGGTACCATTTACCCCGATGTTATTGAATCAGTTTCTGTTAACGGGCCCTCAGCCACAATCAAATCGCATCATAATGTGGGAGGCCTGCCTGAAAAGATGCACCTGAAGGTTATTGAGCCATTGCGTCTGCTTTTTAAGGATGAGGTACGAAAAGTTGGTGAAGCACTTGGCCTTCCTGAAATAATACTTAAAAGGCATCCTTTTCCGGGCCCCGGCCTTGCTATCCGCCTCATTGGGGAAATAACAAGGGAAAAGCTGGAAATGTTGAAAGATGCTGATGAAATATTCATTAAAGCGCTGAAAAACAATGATCTGTATGACTCAGTATGGCAGGCAGGAGTAATTCTCCTGCCTGTACAATCGGTAGGAGTTATGGGCGACGAACGTACTTATGAAAACACTGTTGTGCTCAGAGCCGTCGTATCATCAGACGGAATGACGGCAGACTGGTCACATCTTCCATATGATTTTCTGAGTGCTGTTTCGAATGAGATTATAAACAGGGTTAAGGGAATAAACAGGGTTGTTTATGATATAACATCAAAACCCCCTTCAACAATTGAATGGGAATGAAAACCGAAAAACCCCGTTGGGTGATTTGTTAATGCAGGTTTAATTTATAATGGTATAGAATTTGATCCGGGATAATGCGTTATTTATCTGAAGGGAGAATTACTCAGGATTATTAATCCGGGCTCGATAAAAGCTCTGACAGAAAATTGAAAGATATGATTTTAAGTAAATTGAAAAAAGCAACACTTGCAGGATTTATTTTTTTAGGCATTCTGGGCCAGCCCTTGTCTTCACAGACACTCAACGAGGGTGCTTATAAGGTTGGCAGAACACTGAATCTTATAAATTCATTTTATGTAGATACTGCTGATCTGGAGGCATTGACTGAAAAAGCAATCATTGAAATGCTCAAAAATCTGGATCCTCATTCAGTGTATATTTCAGCCAAGGATGTTAAGGAGATGAACGAACCTCTTCAGGGTAATTTTGAAGGCATAGGAATTCAGTTTAATCTTCTCTTCGATACAATTCTTGTGATGGAGCCGCTGGCAGGCGGACCGTCCGAAAGGGTAGGCCTCCGTTCGGGGGACAGGATAATAAATATTGACGGAGAGAATGTTGCAGGCGTCGGCATATCAACATCAGGCGTCCGCAGCCGCCTGATGGGCATGAAAGGCACCCGGGTTAACCTTAAGATAGTCAGGAGAGGAGAAAAGGAAATCCTTGAATTTACCATAACGAGAGATAAGATCCCGATAAATAGCCTGGATGCAGCATATATGCTTAATAATGAAACAGGTTATGTTAAACTTAACAAGTTTGCGGCAACTACAGAACAGGAATTTGATAATGCTGTGGCAAATCTTCAGTCAGGCAATATGAAGCACCTTATCATTGACCTGAGAGGTAATGGAGGCGGTTATATGCTGGCTGCCACCGCTTTAGCCGACAAGTTCTTCAGTGATGAAAAATTACTGGTCTATCTGAGCGGACGTAAAACTCCCCGTCAGGATTATACTTCAACGGGTGGCGGCAAACTAGCTTCTCTAAGGGTGGCTGTACTGACCGATGAAGGATCTGCCTCGGCCAGTGAAATTCTAGCAGGGGCGCTTCAGGACTGGGACAGGGGTATTGTTGTCGGCAGAAGGACATTTGGTAAAGGACTGGTGCAAAATGGATTTTACCTTACTGACGGGTCCATGATACGGCTTACGGTAGCCCGGTATTATACTCCATCCGGGAGACTGATCCAAAGCCCGTACGGCGGAGGTTATGAGAAATATATGTCTGACTTTTTCAAAAGATATACTAATGGTGAACTGATGAATTCAGACAGCATACATTTTCCCGATTCCCTGAAATATACTACCCTTATAAACAGGAGAACGGTCTATGGAGGAGGCGGTATTATGCCCGATCTGTTTGTTGCAGCTGACACATCCGGATATTCAGTCTACTACAGAAATCTTGTCCGCAGGGGAATAATCAATGCTTTTGCCCTCGAATACTATGACAGGAACAGGGAAAAGCTCAACTCTCAATATAGGGATTTTGACTATTTTGATGAAAAATTCGATTTTACACCAGATGATATCAAAGCATTTACCGACAAGGGCGAAAAAGAAGGGATTAAATATGATGAAGCACAATTCAATATTTCCAGAGATCAGATAATCAATGTAATGAAAGCACTCGTGGCATCAAATATCTGGCAGACAAATGAATATTACCGCATTCTGAACAAAGGTGACACGGTCATTCAGAAAGCTCTGGAAGCTTTATCTGCGCAGGCAGGATACAGAAAAATCCTAGGCTATTGACAGACATTACGGATCGCCGGTATATCTGATGAAATTCATCGCAAAAACACTTTATGGTCTTGAGGATGTCCTTGCTGCAGAGCTCGCCTGCCATGGAGCGGGAAGCATTAAGACAGCCAACAGGGCAGTTACATTCGAGGGCGACCTTCGTCTTTTATACAGGGTAAACTATTGCGTCCGTACTGCCATATCAGTTTTATGGCAGGTGGCAGAATTCAATATCAGCACACCGGATGATCTTTACAGGCATGGCGCAAGGATTAAATGGGAAGATTATTTCCGTGCCGGTCATACTTTTTCGGTTGTTCCGGTTGTTAAATCACATTTTTTTCGTCATACCGGCTATGCCGGACTGATCTTGAAAGATTCCGTTGCCGACAGGTTCAGGAATATTTTCGGCAAAAGGCCTTCTGTTGATTCGGCAAATCCGGGAATAGTGATAAATCTTCACATTGATAATGACAGGGTAAATATATCGCTCGATTCCTCTGTTGTTCCGCTGTTCAGGCGCGGTTACAGGAAAGAACAGACAGCTGCCCCTTTAAATGAGGTCCTTGCAGCAGGAATACTTGATCTGTCAGGATGGGATGGAGTTTCTTCAATAACAGATCCCATGTGTGGATCGGGCACTTTTCTTATCGAAGCTGCCATCAGGGCAAATAAAATCCCAGCCGGGAAATTCAGACAGGGATTTGGATTCCAGCAATGGCGGAATTATGACGGTGACAAATTTGAAGACATCAGGAATGAATGCAATAATCTTATATCTTTCAGGAAAATTAAGATATCCGGCAGTGATATATCGCGCGATGCTCTGAACAAAGCCATTGCCAATATAAGGGCTGCAGGTATGACAGAAGTTATATCTGTGGAAAAATGCGACTTCAGGGATCTGAGGGCTCAGGATGACGAAGGGTATATAATAATTAATCCACCTTACGGACAAAGAATCAGGGAAGCTGATATAGCAGATCTGTATAAAATGATAGGTTCGGTCCTCAAACATAATTTCGCAGGCCATACAGCATCGCTGATCACTTCAGATATGGAAGCATTGAAGCATGTCGGTCTTAAACCGTCATTCAGAAAAATTCTGTATAACGGAGCTTTGAAATGTGTGCTTGCCACGTACAGATTGTACAGCGGGAGGCTCTCCGAAGCAAAGAGAGGAGGATGAGAAAATGAAGAAAGCATTATTCATGATTTCCGGAAGTTGTAATATTTTTTATATTTGCTAAAGAAAACTTGACTTTAAAGAAATAAGCTTTAATGGGCTTTAATATTGAGAATCATTTCTTTGACCAGTCCGAAGGAAAAAGTATCTTTTATTACAAGGGTAATATTGACTCAGAACTTATCAACCAGGTCCTTGATACTGTTGAGGATCAATTGATCAGAGACAATGAGCATCCAAGGGTCCGCAAGAGGGTCTACAATGTTCTGGTGGAAAGTCTTCAGAATTTATATCACCATGTTGATATGGCCCCTGAAGATTTTGAGGATCAGTCCGTGAAGTTCGGACTATTCTCCGTCAATAAAGTTGATGAAGGGTATAAGATACTAACCGGCAATTTTGTACGTTCTGACAATGTTAAAAGGCTTGAAGAGAGAATTAACAGAATAAACAGGTCAAGTCATGAAGAGATTAAGGAACTTTACAAGTTCATCCTTAACCACCAGCGGATCTCTGCAAAAGGAGGCGGAGGACTCGGCCTTGTTGATATCGCACGAAAAACAGGCAATAAGCTTGAATACACGATGAAAAAGTACGATGATGATTTTTCATTTTTTTGCCTTAATATATTTGTCAACAGAAAAAACTGAATTAACATTTTTCCTTTAAAATAAACAGACATGGAACCGATCATAATCGAAGGTACACCAAAAACACCAACAATCAGATTTGATGCATCAGAAGGTATTTTTGAAATCAAGGGACGGTCAATTCCTGAGAATTCAGTGGAATTTTATAAACCACTGGTTGAATGGCTTGATAATTACAAGGAGGCGCCTCTGGACAAAACAGTTGTAAATATAAGGCTTGAATACTTCAATACAAGCTCTTCAAAATGCATACTTGATGTATTTAAAAAGCTTGAGGCGATACATAAGGCTAAAAATGATGTCGAAGTAAACTGGTTTTATGAAGAAGATGATGAAGACATGCTTGAAGCGGGTGAGGATTATGAATCAATCATCAGAGTGCCGTTCAAGATGATTGAAATTAACGATTAAGGCATCAGAAGACAAACCTGAATTGCACATGAAATATAAAGGCTGCTTATGAAGGTGCAGCCTTTTTTATGATTGACTGCCCGTATACAAAGCCTGTCTGTGACCAACGATGTTTTCTATCCATTCAATAACCTTCCTGAGAAGCCTGAAATAGAGAGCCAGGTAAGAAACAAATGTCATGAACCATATAATAATCAGGTTTACGGTGTATGTACTGACCGGAATACCGGATATCTTCTTTACCGGAGAATAAAAATGAGCTTTGATGAACCTGTGCCCGGGCTCCATGAATATCGGATCAAGCTTCTGAACAAGTGCTCCTTTATACTCAATTATTTTCTTTGGTTCTTCCCTGGCGCATACCATTTCTTCAAGAGAAAGGTTATGGTGGTCATCACGAAGCCTTTGGATCTTTTCCCTGTCTTCATTTTCCAGCCTGGTCATCAGGGCATCTTTCATATTGTTGGCATTATTGTAGTAGCTGATATAATACCTTCGCACCGATTCAACATAGTTCAGAGCCGAGACTGTAATTTCCGGCGTTATGGTCCCGGGAGTCATCAGATCAGTGTAAGCAAAACTTATTTCCGGAAGCCTTGAGGTCTCTTTTCGTATCTCGCCGGCTATTAAAAGAAGGTCGCTGTTGAAATCCTGGCCCTTTGTTCCATTTTTAAGATCACCCAGAATGTTTTCAAGTTTTCCCTTCATGATTGCATTCCAGAAGTCCTTCTTATACTTTGCTTCGCTCATTGCCTTATCATAAACGTAGAATTTCCGCTCATAACCGTTATTTACGAACTGATATACAGCCAGAGCTTCGTAACCCCAGCGGGCAGTGATGAGCTCGCCGTAAGCAGGGATAGACACAGGAGAGGAAATATTCGGGTTCAGCTTTTCGAATTTTACCAGGACACCACTTAATATTATCTGAGGTATCACAAGAAATGGTATAAGTATGTAAATCGTAACAACAGCTTTAAAGCTGTCGGAGATAATCAGTCCCATTAAATTTGCAGAAGCCCAGCAAGAAAACAGTATTAACCAGTATTGAAAAGTCATTCCTTTGATACCGGTTACCAGGTTTCCCACTATTACAAATAATAAGGCCTGTATTGCTGAAATAGCGAACTGGACAAATACTTTCGAACTGAGGTAGCTGTTCCAGCTAAGGTTGAGAAAAGCTTCCCTTTTAAGGATCTTTCTGTCTTTGATTATTTCTTCAGCACTGACGGTCAGCCCGACAAATATGGCAACAATAACCGACATAAATATATACACCGGGAGATTGCTGTTTTCGTATAATGTGTATTTTGGATTCTTTGCACTTTCATCGAAATAACGGATAAGGAATGCAAGCACGAAAGCAAGCACCGGGGCTTCAAGCAGTGTGATCAGAAGGTATTGAAGGTCGGATATTTTTGTAAGTATGTCCCTTTTTATAAAAATGGCCAGCTGTTTAAACCTGCCGGGAGTACTCAAATTTATCTCAGGCAGCTTATCCCGGCTTTCCCGTTTTTCCTGCTTTTTTTCTGCCTTGTAGAGACTGCTCCATTCAGCTGGTGAGATCCGTCTTACGCCTGTCGGCTTTCCGTCTTCCGTGAATACTCTTGTTTCAACAATATTGAAGATCTGCTCAGGATTGACATTACCACAGGCATAGCATTCACTTTCATTGTAATTGGCTTGTTCTATCTTTCTTTTAAAATACTCAATGGAGTCGACCGGATTTCCGTTGTAGATCATATATCCTCCCGTATCAAGGATGATAAGATTATCAAACATCTTGAAAATGTCAGATGATGGCTGATGTATTACAATGAATAAAAGTTTTCCTTTACGGGTAAGCTCTTTAAGCAGGTCAAGAATATTTTCAGAATCGCGGGATGAAAGTCCTGAAGTTGGTTCATCCAGAAAGAGTATAGCCGGCTCACGGATAAGCTCAAGAGAGATATTCAGCCTTTTTCGCTGTCCTCCGCTTATTTTTTTGTTCAGGGGGCTTCCAACCTTCATGTTGCGGATCTCGTAGAGCCCCAGGTTTCTGAGAACTGTTTCGACTTTTTCAGTTATCTCTTTGTTATTAAGTTCCTTGAAGCAGAGTCTGGCATTGTAATACAGATTGTCAAAGACGGTAAGCTCTTCGATGAGAAGGTCATCCTGCGAAACATATCCTATAAGTCCTTTGATCTTTTCGTTTTCCTTGTGAATGCTGGTTCCGTTAATCAGAACTTCCCCGTCAGAAGGGGAGTTCGTTCCGTTCAGGACACTCAGGAGAGTTGATTTTCCAGCACCGCTGGCCCCCATAATACCGATCATTTTTCCCGATTCACCCCTGAAGCTCATATGGTGTATCCCGACATCACCGCTCTTAAAACGGTATTCCATATTTTTTACTTCATACACAACGCGTGAAGCCATAAATTCCTCACGGAGATACTGCATCGATATATCCCAGTAATAAACCGGAGAGATTTTATTTCCTTTTATCGAGGAACCCTGACTGACAGGATACACTTTGCCCTCCTTTAAAAGCTGACCGTTCATCGTAAGCTCACCACAACCACCGTACCTCATGAAATACATTCTGACAGATGTAAGATACAGGATCCAGATCTGTCCCTTCAGCATTTCTTTGTAAGCATACCTTGTTTCATCGTTTCTTAATGACTTGTTACCTGTGAAAATGAGAAGGTTGGATGAGGAAGGAGTTTCAGAAAAAGGGTTAATGACAAACTTTTCAAGGGTCTCATATTCCTCGCCTGATATCCCAAGGCCTTCTGCCAGGGTGGCAATAAAGCCAAGTTCAAGCGGGCTGACATTTTCACCGCCCGATTTGCAGAATTCAAGCGCCTGAATGACAACAATCACTCTTTGTTCCTGATTAAGCTGACCCTGCTCGTTGATATCATGACACAGCTTGCGAATCCTTATTGCAATAGCTCCTTCCCGCCTCTCCTCACTGCTCTTTTCAAGCTTCTTTTTTGCTTCGTCAAAGGCAGTCCCGTAAACGTCAAGGTATTTCCTGACCAGCTCCCGGTTAAGAATATTTTTCAGATATCCCTCAACCTCCTTTATCCTGTCCGCATCTTTTGCATGAGGCTTTGCAATAATTGCAAACAATTGCATCAGGGTCTCAAGAATCTTCTCACTCATTTCATGTCAGATATCCTGTTTTCAAAACAGGGGAATGGATTCAGATAATAGTTATATATATACGAACAAAACAGGAAATTAGTACTTTGTTATCGCGAATGTTTTCACCCTTTCAGGATTTCCCTGCGAAGCCAACGCTGTTTTTTTTCTTCTTTACTGAAAATCCGAATTTGCCGATGTACTTTCCGGTCTCGTAGTACTTCCCGTGAACATAACACAGAGGATTGGCATTTGCAAGCATGAAGGCTCCGGTTTTCATATTATACAATCCTTCTTCGGCATTTACAGCAACAACTTCTGCAATAAACATATGGTGTGTACCTAAAACCTTGATCTCCTTTACAATGCACTCAATATTAACAGGGCATTCATCAATAAGAGGGGCTCTGACGACCCTGGCTTTAACCGGTGTCAGACCGGTTTCGGCAAATTTATTATAGTCTCTTCCCGACCTTACTCCGCACCAGTCTGTTGCACGGGCAAGCTTTTTGGTGGTGAGATTGATCACAAATTCACCCGTATCTCTTATTATGCCGTAAGAGTGACGTTCAGGACGCAATGAGACATAGCACATGGCCGGATCAGTATTGATAGTGCCGGTCCAGGATGCCGTGATAATGTTATAGTTTTCCGGCGCATCTCCGCAGCTTACCATAACAGCTGGCAGGGGATAAATCATTGTGCCGGGTTTCCAATGCAGTTTGCTCATAGTAAAATAATCCTGATCAACGATTCTTGAAAAACTTAAATATATCAATATTTGGGCAATTATTATACGATTCCGGATCCCTGTCGCTTCCTCAGAATATTATTTCTTTGCCGTTTCATGCTTTTTGTAAAGCATCCCTATGGGATCATGATTCATTGAAGTAAACTTTTGGACTTTTGCAACAGAACTGATTATTCAACATTTTGCCGGATCTGTTTCAAGGTTTGACATATTGGCACATTTCAATTGGTTAGTGGTGTCAAAAAGTCAAATCAGGGTGCTGGCAAAGAAATTGCCGGTAAAATGAAAAACAAAAAAATGAATCTGAACAATTTTACAATAAAAGCACAGGAGTCGGTACAGCAGGCATTCAACTTAGCTGCTTCAAAGGGGCAGCAGGCAGTTGAGTGTGCTCATTTGCTCCTGGGATCCATAAGTCAGGCAGAGAACATCACCGGATGGATATTGGGGAAGCTTGATGTTAACAGCACAAAGCTTGTCAGAGATCTTGAAAGGATCATCGAAAGTTATCCAAAAGTCTCAGGGGCAGATACATATCTGTCTTCAGGAGCTTCAGACGCACTGCGAAAAGCAAACGATCATGCTTCAAAAATGAATGACAAGTTCGTATCTGCAGAACACATGCTTATGGGTATTCTGGATACAGGCGATAAATCGTCCCAGCTGCTAAAGGATTATGGAGTGACATTAAAAGACCTTAAAGCTGCAATAGAGGAGCTGAGAAAAGGAGCAAGGGTCGAAAGCCCCACCTCCGATGATACTTTTAATTCTCTCAACAGATACGCCATCAATCTTAATGAAAGGGCACGGACGGGAAAGCTTGACCCCGTAGTTGGGCGTGATGACGAAATAAGAAGGATACTTCAGATACTGACGAGGAGGACAAAGAACAATCCCATACTTATAGGAGAGCCGGGTGTGGGTAAGACAGCTATTGCAGAGGGGATAGCCCACAGGATTATCCGCGGAGATGTTCCTGAAGACCTGAAGTCTAAAGTTATTTATTCGCTTGATATGGGTGCTCTTATAGCAGGAGCCAAATACAAGGGCGAATTTGAGGAAAGACTTAAATCGGTAGTGAATGAAGTTATATCCTCTGACGGCAATATAGTGATGTTCATTGACGAGATTCATACCCTGGTAGGTGCGGGTAAGTCGGAAGGGGCAATGGATGCTGCAAATATACTTAAGCCGGCACTTGCGAGAGGGGAACTCCGGGCTATCGGTGCCACTACCCTCAATGAATATCAGAAATACTTTGAAAAGGATAAAGCCCTTGAGAGAAGGTTTCAGGTGGTAATGGTCGATGAACCTGACAGAGAAGATACAATATCGATTCTCAGGGGAGTCCGTGAAAAATATGAAACTCATCATAAGGTGATAATAAGGGATGAAGCAATCATTGCTGCAGTTGACCTTTCAACCAGGTACATTGCCGACCGTTTTCTGCCTGACAAGGCCATAGACCTTATCGATGAAGCTGCTTCCCGGCTGAGGCTCGAAATGAACTCTGTTCCTGAGGAGCTTGATGAAACAGCCCGTGCCATAACCCGTCTTGAGATCGAACGAGAAGCCATAAAGAGGGACGGTGACTCTGCGAAGGAAAATGAAATATCATCAACGATAGCCGAATTGCAGGTCAGGAGAGATGAACTTACTGCTGCATGGAAGTCAGAAAAAGAAATGATCGAAAAAGTGCAGGAGAAGAAGGAAGAAGCGGAAGCTTTGCGCTTTGAGGCTGATGAGGCAGAACGGAAAGGGGATTACGGAAAGGTTGCAGAGATACGCTATGGAAAAATAATAGGCATGGAAAATGAGATTGCCGCCCTGAAAGAAAAGATCGAAAAGAAAAGAGCAAAGGGGTCGCTGGTAAGGGAGGAGGTCCGTTCTGAAGATATCGCAGAAATCGTTTCACGGTGGACGGGCATTCCTGTCTCAAGAATGCTTGAAAGTGAACGGGAGAAGCTTCTCAGGCTTGAAGAGGAGCTCCACCTTAGGGTCGTGGGGCAGGAAGAGGCGATAAGTGCAGTTGCTGACGCAGTAAGAAGATCAAGGGCCGGATTGCAGGATCAGAAAAAACCCCTTGGTTCATTTATCTTTCTTGGAACTACCGGAGTAGGAAAAACCGAGCTCGCCAGAGCCCTTGCAGAATTCCTTTTCAATGATGAGAACCTTCTGACACGTATCGACATGTCGGAATATCAGGAAAGGCATTCTGTCTCAAGGCTTATTGGTGCTCCTCCCGGATATGTTGGGTACGATGAGGGAGGCCAGCTTACCGAGGCTGTAAGGCACAAACCGTATTCAGTTGTACTTCTTGATGAGATCGAAAAGGCCCATCCGGACCTCTTCAACCTGCTTCTTCAGGTTCTTGACGAAGGCAGACTCACTGATAATAAGGGAAGAACAGTCAACTTCAGGAATGTGATAGTAATCATGACCTCGAACCTGGGCTCTGACATGATAAGAGATACAATGGACAGGTGGAACAATAACATGCCTGATGATGAGGCCGACGCCCTGAGAAAGGAAATATTCTCACTGCTGAGAAGGTCGCTGAGACCGGAATTTCTCAACAGGGTCGATGAAATTGTAATGTTCCACCCCCTGAGCAAAGAACAGATAAAGGATATTGTGAAGATCCAGCTTGGTCTGGTACAGAAAGCGCTTTCCGTACAATGTTTCACTCTCGAAGTCACAGATGAGGCCATCGACTGGCTGGCAGATCATGGTTATGATCCCCAGCTTGGTGCCAGACCTGTCAAGCGGTTAATTCAAAAAGAAATAATTAACGAATTGTCGAAAAAGATCATAGCAGGCTCGATATTGAAGGAAGACAGGGTGATTATAGATGTCGAAAACAACTATCTGACTTTTAACAGCCTTAAAAACTGATATATGCTTACCTGAATGATTTCAGGCATGTTTCAAGATCATCGAAAATCTCAAAGACAGTATGGAGATGAAGGACCTGGAACAATTCCGTGACCCTGGATCCGGGGTTCGCAAATTTCAGTGTGCCATAGCTGTTTTTTGCAGCTTTATGAAGTGAGAGGAAAAAAGCGAAACCTGAGCTGTCAACATATTCCACTCCCTTAAGATCGAGTACCACTCTTGAATTTTGTCTGTCAAATACTTTGCTGACGCCTTCCTTTATATCGTCAATAGTAGTGGCATGTATCTTGTCGACTGAGAATCTGATAATGTCAATTTTATCCCGTTTTTCAATATTGATCATTACTGCCTGAGTTTATAGCTTATTTATAAGGCTCTCCAGTTCGATGAGCGCCGACTTTGTGTCGGATCCAAATCTTTCAACAATTGACCCGTAATCATCGCTGTCAATTCCGTTAACAGCTTTCAGCTCAAGAGTTTTGAGCATCTCCGCAAGTTCATCCATGCCCATAATTGCCACTGATGATTTCGCCTTGTGTGCCAGCTGACCAAGAGAAGCATATTTTTTATCAGACAGGAGCGACTTCATTTCCTCATAGAACTCTGCGACCTGCTCTCTGAATATGCTTATCAGTTCTCTCTTCAGCTCCGCATCCCCCCCGGAAACCATCTCGATGTAATCAGTTCTTATGAATTTATATTCAGCCATTCCCGAATATTTCTTCATTTAATAACTAAGAATTGAATCTATAACACATATATAACATCAAATATTTTGTTTTTAGTATCTGATATGCCGGCAAAATAAAAACAGGGTAAAACATGAAAAGCAGTTTCGGGTGTAATGTCTGCACGGAATGCGCAGATCAGTATGTTCCGTATTCTGACATCTCTTCTGATATATATCAGTTTTTTACACGATTCTGTTGCGTTGATTTGTGAATGACAATCATTCGCGGCGCTGACAGATTGAACCGTATTGTATTATGCAGCGGAGCTTCGCCCGCGTAATAAATTTTTTATAAACGGGAATTATTACTATTTTTCACTTTGAAGATATTTGTATACGGAATAAGATAAAACAAGACAAAAGAAATGAAAAGGACCCCTTTTTATCGTTTCCATCTCGAGGCCGGAGCCAGAATGGTGCCTTTTGCCGGATTTGAAATGCCGGTTGAATATACCGGGATAAATGATGAGCATATTGCAGTAAGACAGCGTGCCGGAGTTTTTGACGTTTCGCATATGGGTGAGTTCTGGGTGAGCGGGCCTGCATCTTTTAAATACCTCCAGTACATAACTACAAACGATGTTTCTGTTTTAAGGGACGGAAGGGCCCAATACACCTGCTTCCCCAACGGTAAGGGGGGAATTGTGGATGATCTGCTGTTATACAGGTTCAGCCCTGATAAATATCTTCTTGTTGTCAATGCCTCTAATATTGAGAAAGACTGGAACTGGTGTGTGACTCATGCTTCACGCTTTGGAATTCAGCCGGGCCTAGATCTGATAAACGCATCTGACGATGTAGCCCAGCTGGCCGTTCAGGGACCACTTGCTCTTAAAGCAGTTCAGAAACTTACCAGATCATCAATTGAGGAAATGGAGAGCTATACGTTCAAGGTTCTGGAAGTGGCCGGACTTAAGGATGTGATCCTGTCCACAACAGGATATACAGGCGAGGCCGGATGTGAAATTTATGTCAGAAACAGTGATGGTCCGGTATTGTGGAAAGAATTATTCGGGGCAGGAAAGGAGTTTGACATTAAGCCGGCAGGACTGGGAGCCAGGGATACTCTCCGTCTTGAAATGGGATACTGTCTTTACGGCAACGACATCAATGACAACACTTCACCAATTGAAGCCGGACTTGGGTGGATTACCAGGTTTACCGATAACAAGGACTTCATTGACAGAGAATATCTTCTGAAACAAAAAAATGAAGGAGTTGAAAAACGGCTTAAAGGATTCGTAATGATCGACAGAGGCATCCCTCGTCAGCATTATGAAGTTGCTGATGCAGAAGGAAATATTATCGGGGAAGTGACATCAGGAACCATGTCGCCTATGCTTAAACAGGGAATAGGCATGGCATATCTGGCAAAAGGATACTGGAAGCCTGATACGGAGATATTTATCCGGATACGAAACAGGGACCTGAAAGCCAGGGTTGTCAATACGCCTTTCTACGGCAGACCATAAGAAAAAGACTTTCTGTGTTGTGACTGAAGATACAGTTACCAACAGCTGGCCTGAGGCATATGTCAGCACATAATAAAATAAACAGACATCATTAAATGTCAGAGAATATTAATGAAAAAAAGAATACTCGAAACCTGTTTTTCTCCTGCACTGTATGAACCGGATCATCATGAAGGATCAATAGTCGTTATTATAGATATCCTGCGTGCTACCTCGTCAATATGCACGGCATTTGAAAATGGAGTCAGAGCTATCATACCGGTATCAGACATCGAAGATGCAAGAGCATACAAGAAAAAAGGGTATCTCCTTGCAGCTGAACGTGATGGTTATGTGCTTGATTTTGCTGATTTTGGAAATTCTCCTTTCAATTTCAGCCGCGAAAGAGTCGAAGGCAAAACAATAGTTTACAGTACCACCAACGGTACAGGCATTATCAATCTTGCCTCAAAAGCAGGAATCATCGCAATCGGCTCATTTCTCAATATTACAGCAATATCAGAATGGATTGCCGCAAACGATAAAGACGTTGTTTTGTTCTGTGCCGGATGGAAAAACAGGTTTAACCTTGAAGATTCTCTGTGTGCAGGAGCTCTGGCAGAGCGTCTGCTGAACACATCTCTGTATAACTCAATATGCGACTCAACCATGGCCGCTCTGGATTTGTGGGCTCTGGCCAGACCTGATCCTCCCGGCTATCTGGAAAAAGCTGCCCAGAGAGCAAGGCTCAGGGATAAAGGCCTTGATGATTGTATCGGTTTCTGTATGACTGAAGATTTTACAAAAAAAATACCTGTAATAAAAAACGGTGTTCTTGTTGATAATAATTCGTGTTAATAAGAGAGTAATGTTAATTTATTAACAATAACAAAAGTTTTTGTTATACATTTACAACGCAAAAAAAAATTTGCACCAGACTTTAACAAATGTACCATATTAATGAATCCGGCATGTTTTAATAAATTACTGACAGCAATGTTAGAATTCCTTTAAACAAGCGGATTTCATGTGACAACTTAAATCAAAATAATTTACCCATGAAAAAGCACAATTTTTACGCAGGACCTTCAATTCTTTCGCAGTACACAATTGACAAGACCATTGAAGGTATTAAGGATTTTGCAGGTTCTGGCTTGTCAGTTCTGGAGATCTCTCATCGCAGCAAGGAGTTTATCGCATGCATGAACGATTCTGTTGCCCTGGTAAAAGAGCTGCTGGATGTACCTTCGGGCTATCAGATTATTTTTCTTGGAGGGGGAGCCAGTCTGCAGTTTGCCATGGTGCCAATGAACATGATGGAAAAGAAATCGGCATATTTGCTGACAGGCGAATGGGCCAAAAAAGCATTCAAGGAAGCGAAAATACTGGGAGAAGCAGTTGAAGTGGCATCATCAGCAGACAAAAACTTCAGTTACATCCCCAAAAATTATGATGTTCCTTCTGATGCGGATTATTTTCACATTACAACTAACAACACTATTTACGGCACTGAGCTGAAGAAAGAGCCAGATGTCAGAATACCTCTTGTTGCCGACATGTCATCTGATATATTCAGCAGGCCCGTTGATATATCAAAATATGCTATCATATACGCGGGAGCCCAGAAAAATCTGGGGCCGGCTGGAGTGACATTGGTTATTATAAAGGAAGATGCTCTTGGAAAAGTATCGCGTACGATGCCTACAATGCTTGATTACAGAACCCATATCAAAGCCGAGTCGATGTTTAACACTCCTCCTGTGTTTGCGGTGTTTGCTGCCCAGCAGACCCTGTTGTGGTTAAAAGAGCTTGGCGGCGTGACCGTGATGCAGAAGATGAACGAGAATAAAGCAGCACTGTTATATGAAGAAATAGACCGTAATAAATTATTTGTTCCGACAGTCAGCGATCCGGAGGACCGGTCATTGATGAACATATGCTTTGTTATGGCCGACGGATACAAGGATCTTGAACAGCCATTTTCCGACTTTGCCAAGTCAAAAGGAATGGTTGGCATTGCCGGGCATCGTTCGGTGGGGGGATTCAGGGCTTCAACCTATAATGCCCTTCCCACAGAGAGCGTGCAGGCTCTGATTGAGGTCATGAGAGAATTCGAGAAGAAGATCTAATATACTATAAATATGAAAATACTTGTTGCTACGGAAAAACCATTTGCTCCGGTTGCCATTAATCAGATCCGGGAAATCACTGATGCTGCCGGTTATGAACTGGCCCTGCTTGAAAATTATAAAGATGTATCAGAATTGCTTGCTGCTGTGTCCGATGCGGATGCTCTTATTGTAAGAAGTGACAGGGTAAGCTCGGAGGTTCTGGATGCTGCCCCTGAACTGAAAATTGTTGTGAGGGCAGGTGCCGGCTATGATAATCTGGACCTCCCTGCCTGTACGGCTCACAATGTTGTGGCAATGAATACTCCTGGTCAGAATTCAAATGCAGTTGCAGAACTGGCATTTGAAATGATGCTATACCAGGCCAGAGGAGGATTTGGAGGTAAATCAGGCTCAGAACTCAGGCAAAAAACCATCGGCCTTCATGCTTTTGGCAACGTTGGCAAATATATGGCGGAGATTGCCAGTGGTTTCGGAATGGATGTATATGCTTATGACCCTTTCGTAAGTGATGAAATCATGATAAAGGCAGGGGTTAAAGAATGCAAAAGTGCAGAAGAGCTGTATTCTAAATGCCAGTACGTATCTCTTCATATGCCGGCAAACGAGAAGACCAGGAAATCAATTGGATATGACCTGTTCAAACTCATGCCTGCAGGGGCTGTTGTAGTAAATACAGCAAGGAAAGAAGTGATAGATGAAGAGGGTCTGCTGAAGATATTTGAGGAACGACCTGATTTCAGATATCTTTCAGATGTTGAACCTGATTCGAAAGCTGTATTTGAAGAAAAGTACAAAGGCCGGTATATCTTTACTGCAAAAAAAATGGGAGCACAGACAGAAGAAGCCAATATCAACGCCGGTGTTGCTGCTGCCCGTCAGATTGTTGATTTTTTTAAAACAGGCAACCAAAAATTCAGGGTTAATAACTAGTTAAATGGTGATCTGATGGCTGTTGTAAAACCTTTCAGGGGGCTCAGGCCTCCCCGTGAGTTCGCAGAGGAGCTGGCATGCCTTCCCTACGATGTTATGAGCAGTGAGGAAGCTGCAGTTATGGCCCGGGGGAAGGAAAAATCCCTGCTCCATATTACCAGGGCTGAAATAGACCTTCCACCCGATACGGATGTGCACTCGGAGGAAGTGTATGAAAAATCGGCATCCAACTTCGCAAAATGGCAGGAACAGGGCTGGCTCGTAAAGGATCAGAAGCCCTGCTTCTATATTTATGCCCAGACAATGAAAGGGCGTACCCAGTATGGAATTGCAGGCTGTGCCTCGGTTGATGACTACCTCAGTGGTGTCATCAGAAAGCATGAGCTTACCCGTCCTGATAAGGAACAGGACAGAATGATACATATCCGGGTTAATGATGCAAACATCGAACCGGTTTTCTTTACCTATCCTGCCGTAAAAGAACTGGATGATATCGTTACCCGGATAACCTCCTCCAAAAATCCTGAATATGACTTTGTTGCAGCAGATGGTTTCGGCCATCATTTCTGGGTTGTAGATGATGATGCTACCATAGTGCAGATCGAAAATATTTTTTCTGAGAAAGTACCATGCACATATGTTGCTGACGGACATCACAGAACAGCAGCAGCTGCACTGGTTGGCAAGGAGAAGCGTGATAACAATCCCGGTCACAGGGGCGATGAGGAATATAACTGTTTTCTTGCCGTCCATTTCCCTGATAACCAATTGCAAATCATTGATTATAACCGCTTGGTCAGGGATCTTAACGGATTGACAGAAAATGAGTTTCTGGAAAAATTACGGGCCCGTTTTGAAATAAGGGAAATAGGAGAGAGGACCTACAGACCATCAAAGCTGCATAATTTTTCGATGTACCTCGATGGCAAATGGTATAGCCTGACAGCCCTGCCCGGCGCATATGACGACAGTGATCCCATCGGAGCTCTCGATGTCACTGTGCTGACCAATGAAATACTCAGCCCTGTTCTTGACATTCAGGACCTCAGACGATCAAAACGAATAGATTTTGTAGGAGGTATCCGGGGTCTGCGGGAGCTGAAAAAGAGAGTTGACAGCGGAGAAATGAAAGTGGCTTTTGCCCTCTATCCCGTTTCGATGAAACAGCTTCTGGCCATTGCAGATTCAGGCAATATAATGCCACCAAAATCAACCTGGTTTGAGCCCAAGCTGAGAAGCGGTCTGGTAATTCATCTGCTGAGCTGAACGGGAGGGCAGGATTCCTGAATATACCCTTCATCCATGCCCCGCCATCCGAATGAACCTGAATTATATGTTTTATCTGCAAAAAACATCCCGGCTTTTTTTAAATTGCATATCTTAAATAGTATTTTTAGTATTGTAAGATTGAAATGAGGAAATAGCCAGAATAAAGTGTCTGATATCACATCAAATATTTGTTCTCTGAAACAACGAATGCCTGCCGGCATCAAGCTGGTGGCAGTATCAAAAAGCAGGACACCGGATGAAATTATGGAAGCATACAGCACAGGCCACAGATGCTTTGGCGAGAACAGAGTCCAGGAGCTCCTTCTGAAAGTAAATAATCTGCCGGCGGACATCGAATGGCATCTTGTGGGTCATTTGCAAAGCAACAAAGTCAGGTATATTGCTCCTTTCATTGCAATGATACAATCGGTTGACAGCCTGAAGCTGATGAGGATTATAAATGAAGAAGCCCGAAGGAACAACCGGAAAATAAGCTGCCTTCTGCAGATTCATATTGCAAAGGAAGAATCCAAATTCGGATTTACCATGGACGATCTTAAGAATGTTCTTCAGCATGAAGATGTTAAAAAGCTTCCCTTTATAAATATTTGCGGTGTGATGGGAATGTCCACCTTTACCGATGACCAGGAACAGATAGGAAAGGAGTTCAGGATGCTGGTCCGTTACTTTACCGAACTGAAAAGTTGCTTTTTTGCCGATAGCAGGTATTTTAATGAGATCTCCATGGGAATGTCTGACGATTATGAGATAGCAATAAAAGAGGGAAGCACCATGATAAGGGTAGGAAGTCTTATCTTTGGAGAAAGGAAATGATATAAATTTTGAATATATGGAAAAATTGTCGACCAGATATCTGGGCATTGATCTGAAAAGTCCGCTTATTGTCAGCAGCAGCAAACTGACATCAACACTTCCTCATCTCGTTAAAGCCGAGGAGAATGGCGCAGGTGCAGTGGTGCTCAAGTCGCTTTTTGAGGAACAGATCAATCACTATATTCATCAGGTTCCATCAACACCGGGATTTCCCGAAGCTGATGATTATATTGCAAATTACACGAGATCAAATTCGGTTGAAGAATACCTGAACCTGATAAGAGAGGCAAAAAAAAATCTGGTCATTCCTGTTATACCAAGCATAAACTGTTATACATCAAAAGGATGGACGGGATTTGCGCAGAAAATTGCCGATGCAGGTGCAGATGCGCTGGAAGTGAATGTGTTTTATTTACCTGTTGACAGAAAAAAAAATGCAGCAGACAGTGAGAAAATCTATTTTGATCTTATCGAGAAACTGAAGCAGGCAGTCAGGATCCCCATAGCTTTAAAAATAGGATTCAGATTCTCAAACATCCTCTATATGATAGACCAGTTCTATAAGAGGGGAGTAGAGGGTGTGGTCATGTTTAACAGGTTCTATGAACCTGATTTCGATGTAGAAAGAATGGAAGTCATTCCCGCATCGGTTTTCAGCGAAGAAAGTGAGAAAAGGTATGTGCTGAGATGGATAGGTATGGCCAGTGCCCAGAATCTAAAAATAAATATTTCTGCTTCAACAGGTGTCCACAGTGGTGAAGACGCTGTAAAATACCTTCTTGCCGGAGCTGACTCTGTCCAGGTTTGTTCGGTTTTATACAAAGAAGGGATCGGATATCTGAAAACCATGAACAGTGAAATTTCGGCATGGATGGACAGGCATTCCTTCACGAGAATAACCGATTTCAGGGGCAGACTTAATTATGCAAACTATACAAAGCCGGCTGTTTTTGAGAGAACCCAATTCATGAAGCACTTTTCTTCACATGAATAGCGGCTTGTTATCAGTTTCACGGTGACTGCCTTAACAGAAACAGCAGCTCCTTGAGCAGAGATGTTTTTTCATCACCGGGAGGCAGAGGATTCTCTTCAATGATCCTGATAATCATATCTTTTTGTTGTGCCTTAAGATTCTCTGCGGATGATTCTATTACAGTAAAACATTCAATAGCCGTAATATAATCAGAGGAAAGGAACATCTCCGCAAACTCATGGCAGTAATCTGAATAGTCAAGACCTGATTGCCAGCACGATGATACCAGCATATTTATGGTGTCCGGTTGCCAGCCTTTTTTAATTTCAGCAATTACTTCACCGGAAACCATCTGTCCTTTAATGTCGTTCATAAATTCCCTGACAATTTTTTTCAGGACTGTATCATCGCTTCTGTCGTAAAGTGCTACAAGCAATTCAATTGCTCCTTCCAGCGGGGGTCCCTGCCTCAACGATTTAATTGCCTCAGCTATTTTGGAATTATTCTTTTGCCGCAAAATAATAGCGAGTTCTTTCAGTTTCTTATCGCTGCCGTTCATTATTAAAACTTTAATACAAAGTTAGGAATACCCGACAAATGAGTTAAGCTCTTTTGGATAAAATATAATATTGTACTAATTTAGTCGTTATAAGCCAAGACCTTAATAAAAAAAATACTCAGCCATGAACAAATTGTTTAACAAAGGTATCAGATTGCCTGTCCTGTTATTAATTACAGCCGCATTACTGGCCGGTTGCAAGCAGGGGGGAAAGAGATCGAAGGACGAGGGAGCTGTCTCAATACCAGGAGGGAGTGCAGCGATATATGACGATATAAAGCAGGCAGAAAGAATATTTTATACCCTTCCGTCTCCGCTTGAATCAGCGATGCTTATCAAATCGGCCGGAGCGGTTTTTAATGAAGGCCTGCTGAATCCTGTGGAAAATACGAGAAATTACCTTACTAATCGCAGCAGAGCGCTTAATCTTGGCATTTATACATGCGATCTGAGTTTTGCCAGCCTTTATGACCAGACACAGCTTATAATCGATTACATGAATGCGGCCAAAGCAATGGCTGACGGTCTTGGTATTCTTGACGCAATTGCCGATGCCGATCTGGATAGGCTTGAAGAAAATATTCATGACACCGAGACAATTATGGATATAATTTCTCAGACTTATCTCAATTCCAGTTCATATCTTGAAGACAACGGACAACCAGCCATGGCTGCGATTATATTGGCTGGCGGATGGATCGAGGGCTTATATCTCTCAACCCAGCTTGTAGACATGAATAACTTCAGAGGAAACAGGCTTGTCGGACGAATAGTCGATCAGAAACTGTCCGTTGATATCCTGTTGAACCTGCTTAATGACAATAAAGGGCACCCGGTAATTGATGAGCTTATTTTACAGGTTGCCAAAATCAAGAAGGTGTTTGACAAAGTAACTCTGACAACCTCACAGGTGCAACCGGAGTATGATCAGGCAGCAGATGCAACTGTTTTGAAATCGGAAACAGATGCCGACATAACACCGGAGGTTTTCAGGGAATTATCATCGGTGGTTACTGAAATAAGAAATTCATTCATTAAATGAGAACTGTCATGAGAAGTGCAAGAATAATCCCATTGATAATAATTACCCTGCTTCTGCCTGCCCTTTCCGTCAATGGACAGTGCAAAGCTTTTGCAAAAAAAATATGTCTCCCGGAGCTGGGTTCATATACTCACGACGGGAATTACCATGCAGCGGTTCTTAATGAAGGAGAAGAAGCTGAGCTCTTCAAAACATTTTATTCCGACATGGAATACAGGCTTTCGGTAGCCGGTGAGGAAAATCTGCCGCCTGTTGAGTTCACGGTTTATGACGCAGACAGCAACGTTCTCTATTCAAACAAAGAGAACGGGCTTGCAGGAACATGGGATTTCAGGCTTGAGTCAAGCCAGCAGTTGCGGTTTTCGATCAGGGTTCCTACTGCCAGCCAGCAGGGAAGCACTCCTGCAGGAGGTTGCGTGGCAATAATGTTCGGATTCCGGATAAAGTGACAATTGTGTCAGGGGATATTAGATCACCCTAACTTGGCGGAAAGAAATCTGCCTGTGTAAGAGTCCCTGCATTCAGCAAGTGCTTCAGGTGTTCCCTCAAAAACAACTGTTCCACCCTCCTCACCACCTTCAGGACCGAGGTCGATCACCCAGTCGGCACTCTTGATCACCTCTGCATTATGCTCAATCATAACTACAGAATGCCCGCGATCGACGAGGGCATTTACAGACTTCAGGAGCTTCTTTATGTCATGAAAATGAAGCCCTGTTGTGGGTTCATCAAAAATGAACAGTATATGGCCAGATTCCCTTTCCTGACTAAGAAAAAAGGCCAGTTTTACCCTCTGGCTTTCTCCTCCTGACAGGGTGCTTGATGATTGTCCCATTTTTATGTAACCCAGCCCGACTTCAGCAAGTGGCCTTAGTTTGTCAATAATTCTCTTTTCATTTTTACCCTGGTGTTCTCCAAAAAACTCTGTTGCTTCATCAACAGTCATCTCAAGCACATCATAAATATTTTTGCCATGGTATTTTATATCAAGAATGTCTTTCTTGAATCTCATACCTTTACAGCTCTCGCATGTCAGCTCAACATCAGCCATGAACTGCATTTCAACCCTGATGATTCCTTCACCCTGACACTCTTCGCATCTTCCACCGTCAATGTTGAATGAAAAATGTGAGGCTTTGTAATTATTCTGTACTGATGCCTGAAGGTCGGCAAAAAGCCTTCGGATCTCGTCATACGCTTTGAGATATGTTATAGGATTCGACCTGCTCGATTTTCCGATAGGATTCTGATCAACAAGTTCCACACGGTCCAGTGTTGATAAGTCCCCGCTAATTTCCCTGTAACGTCCTGGTTTCTGAACGGCTGCTCCTGTTCTGCCGGCAACAGCCCGGTATAATATGTCGGTAACAAGGCTTGACTTTCCCGATCCGCTGACACCTGTGACTGCAGTGAGTGCATGAAGAGGAAATTTTACATCAATATCCTTGAGGTTATTCTCTCTTGCACCTTTTATAAATATATAACTGTTCCATTTTCTTCTGCTCCGGGGTACAGGGATTATCATGCGTCCGCTCAGGTAGGCTGCCGTCAGGGACTTATTGTTTTCAGAAGAGTCGGGAGGACCAGCAAAAACGACTTCCCCTCCCAGTCTTCCTGCTTCGGGTCCCATGTCAATTATCTCATCTGCCGCCCTGATAATTTCCTCTTCATGCTCCACAACCATGACGGAATTGCCCAGATCCCGGAGGTTTTTCAGTACTCCCGTCAGAAGATTGGTATCCCGGGGGTGCAAACCTATGCTTGGCTCATCGAGGATGTACATCGAACCGACAAGACTGCTGCCAAGCGATGTGGCAAGATTTATCCTTTGAGACTCACCGCCTGATAATGTTGAAGACAGCCTGTTAAGAGTCAGATATGGAAGTCCGACGTCAATGAGGAATTTCAGTCTCGAAGTGATCTCCCTGAGAAGCCTGCCGGCAATGATGGCGTCTTCACCTTCAAAGGTGGTTTCTGAAAATATTTCATACAAATTGCCTACAGGAACTGACACCAGTTCCTGAATGTTTTTTCCGGCAATCCTTACATATCCTGCTTCTTTTTTCAGTCTTGTACCCCTGCACTCAGGACAAACAGTCTTGCCCCGGTAACGGCTCAGAAGAACCCTGTACTGAATTTTATATTTCTTTTCTTCCAGGTGTTCAAAAAAGCGGTTTATGCCATAAAAATATCTGTTTCCTTTCCAAAGGAGCTCCTTCTGGTCTTCAGTTAACTGATAATAAGGCTTGTGTACGGGAAAGTCAAAGAGACCCGCGTTGGAAATCAGACGTTCTTTCCATTTTTTCATTGTCTCGCCTCGCCAGCATGCTATGGCATCCTGAAATACCGACAGGTTCTGATCGGGAATTACAAGATCTTCGTCAATCCCGATGATTTTGCCGTATCCCTCACAGACAGGACAGGCACCCAAAGGATTATTGAAGCTGAACAAATATTCATTTGGCTCTTCAAATTCAATGCCGTCTTCCTCAAATCTTATGGAAAAATTCTCCCTTACCGGAACATCACCTTCAGCCACGATGACCTGGCAGTGTCCTTTCCCGGCCTGAAAAGCTGTCTGGGCAGAATCAGCCGCCCTGCTCAATGTGTCGGTAGAATCGTCGGCGACGAGCCTGTCAATCACAACGTTTATTATCTGCTGGTGTTTAAAACATTTTTCAATACCCTGTTCATCAAGCCTTGTGAATCCGCCGCTATCTTCGATCCGGTTAAAGCCCTGTTTTACAAGGAATGAAAAATATCCGGCTATTTCGATACCTGAAGGTATGACAAGCGGCGCCGTTATTATCACAACTTTACCTGAGGGTAAAGAAGATATGTAATCGACCAGATCGCCCGGATTATGACGCTTTACCTCCTTACCTGAAACCGGTGAATAGGTTTTTCCGACCCTGGCAAACAACAGTCGCAGATAATCATATATTTCTGTCGAAGTGCCAACTGTTGATCTGGGATTCCTGGAATTTACTTTTTGTTCTATTGCTATGGCCGGTGGTATCCCATTTATGAAATCAACCTCAGGTTTATTCATCCGTCCAAGGAATTGCCGGGCGTAGGAAGAAAGACTTTCAACATACCTTCTCTGTCCTTCAGCGTATATGGTATCAAATGCAAGTGAGGATTTCCCCGAACCAGATACACCTGTTATTACAATCAGCTTATCTCTCGGTATCTTTAAACTTATGTTTTTCAGATTATGTACCCGCGCACCCCTGATCTCGATATAACCTTCCATTGATTCTTGAGAATATTTTCAGATAAGAAATGAATCATTATAGTACAATTCTCTTATTATCAGAATTTTAAAAAATATATATGAATTTTTTACAAAAAAAAATCAAAAATAATACTTTCAATTAAAAAAAATTATTTTCTTTGCATAATCAAACCAAATAACCTAAAAGGAGGACTGCCTATTCAACAACTCTACTCTTGATTTCTAAAAAGAGTAAGTTATGAAAAAAATGATGACCGATTATGAACTGATCGAAAGGTTCATAAAAGGTGAGCAGTCCTGCTTCGAAACCCTGGTCCACCGTCACAAAAACAAAGTATTCGCTTATATAAGTCTTTATATACGCGATCAGGCATTGGCCGAAGACTTGTTTCAGGATACATTCCTGAAAGTTATTCAATCAGTAAAATCCGGAAAGTATTATGATAATGGAAAATTCATTTCCTGGGTTATGCGTATAGCACACAACCTTATCATTGATCATTTCCGGCGTGTTAAACAACTGAATACGGTCTCTAACGACGATTATGAATCAGACCTCTTTAATTCCAAAAAACTTGCTGAGGCAAATGTTGAAGAGGGCATGATAAAAAAACAGATACAGAAAGATATCAGGAAACTTATCAGTCAGTTACCTGACGATCAGAGAGAGGTGGTAATCCTGCGACATTACTCAGGTCTGAGCTTTAAGGAAATAGCTGACATAACTGATGTCAGTATCAATACAGCTCTGGGAAGGATGAGATATGCTCTCATCAATATGAGAAAAATGATGGAAGAGAAAAAAATAAGCCTTACAATCAATTAGGATTATACAATATTTTTACCCATAGGTCGTTTTTAAATAAAAAATGAAGCCTATGGGTAAAAATTCTACTCCTTCTCTTTCATATCACGAAATTTTACTTCACGATACAGACCTTTATGAAGATGCATGGGGGTTTTATTCTGAGTTCCATGATGTGATAGATGCACTGAAAATGGTCAAAGTTGTCCCGGGAAGACAGCTTACCAAACGGCTGATCCGGCGGATCAGAAACGGAAATTTTTAAAACACAGGAAATTTTTCCTGTGTTTTTTTTGACTTATCCAATTTAAAATAATATATTTGTGATATTAAAATAATATCATAAGCTATGAAAAAGGAATTTAGTCGCAAACCAATCTCAGGTTACGTTGCAGTACTGGCTGCAATACTGATGCTTGCCGGTGCAGTTGCCGGATTTGTCTATGGCGTGATCTGGCTGGGGGTGGTACTCACCGTTCTTCTGCCATTTGCCTTTATCGGCATGACCGTAGTAAACCCGAACGGTTCATGTGTGATGGTTCTGTTTGGTGCTTACAGGGGAACAATAAAAGAAAACGGATTTTTCTGGGTGAATCCGTTTTATGTGCGGCACAAGGTATCACTCCGGGCCCGGAACTTTGACAGTGAACCGATCAAGGTAAATGACAAGATCGGCAATCCCATTAAAATCGGCTTTGTTCTTGTCTGGCGGGTTGCTGATACATTCAAAGCTGTTTTTGAGGTAGATGATTACCAGCATTTTGTTCTGGTACAGAGTGATGCGGCACTCCGTAAGCTGGCGGGTCTGTATCCCTATGACAACCTGGAGGATCATGAGGCGGTAATAACCCTTCGAAGCGGTGGCGAAGAGGTGAATAATGAACTTGAAAATGAGATACGCGAACGGCTTGTTATAGCCGGGATTGAGGTAATTGAAGCCCGCATAAACTATATTGCTTATGCTGAAGAAATTGCTAACGCAATGCTAAGAAAGCAACAGGCTGCTGCCGTTGTTTCCGCGAGGTTTAAAATAGTTGAAGGAGCAGTTTCTATGGTCCAGATGGCTCTTGAGCAGCTTTCTGACAAGCAGATTGTTGATCTTGATGAAGAGAAGAAAGCATCGATGGTAAGTAATCTTATGGTGGTGCTTTGCAGTGATAAGGATGCCACTCCCGTTGTTAATACGGGAACACTACATACCTGATATGAGTGGAAAAAAACCATTTGTTCTGAGGCTTGATCCGGATAAGCTCAAGGCTCTTGAAAAATGGGCTGCTGATGAATTCCGCAGCACAAATGGTCAGATAGAGTACCTTTTGGACCAGGCTCTCCGGAAATCAGGCAGATGGAAAAAGAGATTATCAAATTCCCAAAATGAGAAATGATGGATACCAAGATGAAATACTCCTGCCCCAAATGTGGCCGAAGGGTCTGTGAGGTAGGAGAAGTACGGACGGCAAGCAGCTTTTTTACAAAGATATTCAATATCCAGAACAGGCACTTTACTTCATTGACATGTGTAAATTGCAAATATACAGAGCTTTATAGTGTACCGTCGAAGAAAATAGGTAATATTCTCGATTTTATTGTTGGTTAGATTTGTGACAGTGGATCACTGATTTATCAGATAGACTGAATGACAGGCGGCGATACCTGCCGTCTCGGCCCTGAGCCTGCTGTTACCGAGGTGAACAGGAATAAATCCCCAGGTTACGGCCATCCCGACTTCATCTTCGCTGAAATCTCCTTCAGGTCCGATAAGTATTGTGGCAGGCTCATTACTTGAGTATATGTCGCTTATTTTGTATCTTTTTCTGTCATTATAACAGTGCGCGATCATTTTTTTCCCGTGAAGGCCGCATCTTATAAATTCTTTGAAATCTGTCAGGTCATTTAATACGGGTCTTATTGTTTTTATTGATTGTTTCATGGCCGAGATAATGATGCTGTTCAGCCGGTCTTTCTTTATTCCGTGCTTTTCAGTATTACTGCAATAAACAGGTGTGATCTCATCAATTCCGATTTCTACGCATTTTTCGAGGAACCATTCAAGCCTGTCATGGTTTTTTAAAGGTGAAATGCCTATGTGCAGCCTGTATTCTCTTCGTTCAAAATTTTCAATGAGCGAAGTTATCTTTACAGTGCATTTTCTCGGATCCGCGCCGGCGACAAGACCTTCATAAAGTCTACCGGTACCGTCAGTAAATCTGATCATGGATCCGGGCTTCATTCGCAACACTCTTATGCAATGTCTTGACTCAGTTTCGTCGAGAAAACACAGATCGCCTTCAATTTCGGTTGAAAAGAATAAATTCATGTGTGCTCTGGTCGATATTAAAAACAGCTTAACGGGTAAGCCCGTCATATATACCGGATTCACCCTGGTCGTCCGACGCTTCCATACGCTTCAGGAAGCGTCCAAGTCTGTCCTCTACCGCAATCATGTATGTATAAGGCTTCCTAACCGAGAATTGCGGATGTCTTCGTTGTTTTAACTTTGTTTTGCTTAAAAGGGTGTTGAAATTATTGTTACCGGCCTGTGCCATCATAACTCCCCTGAAATATGAGAAATAATACCATGTTGACCTGTCAGCTTTCAGATAAATATCAACCATATCACCCGATCTCCTTCGCTGAATTTCAATATAGCCGTCAACATATAGATTAACAGCCTGTGATCCGATAAATCCGATTCCGATCCTCCCTGTTGACCTGAAGGATGAGGTCAGTTCATTCCAGTAAAGGTTAACATCGTTAAGGAGGAGTTCGTATGCATAACCTTCAGGCAGCACCCTTGCAGAGCCGAAAAGATCCATCTCTTCCTTCATCCTGACTGAAGCTGTTGTTCCCAGAATATGCCTCAGACTTTTGGTGTAGAAAGGAGTGTTCACATTAACAGGTTTTAATGAGGGCATGATCCTTATTTCATCCGTCATCAGCTGCAAAGCTTCCGGTAAAAAATGGAAATCAAATGCCAGCATAGCAGAAATTGTGACCCTGGATGAATCAATCTGGTGAATATAATTGCCGGCTGCTGTCAGATTGACGTGATCCAGATCCGCGCCGAAATTCAGTGTTCCTTCCCCCGTTAAACTGCAATTGATTTTATCGAAAGTGACAATATCCCCACTCAGCAACGGATCGGCAATTTTTTCAAGCGATGTTATATTATATGTTCCTTTTGCTTTGTCGTAATAAAGGAATCCACGGCTTTTTACAAGTTGTGCATCGGCCCATGATTTCTGATGGGAAAGGAATGATGGATAAATGTGGGATGAGTCGATATTGACAAATGAACCAGAAAGGACCAGGTTATCATTTTTATCACGTGGCTTATCCCCGACAGGAATAAGAACATTTTCAGGGTCAATTTCGGAGCTGAATTTGACACTATTACTTGGAACAGATCTGCAATCATGCACAATGCCGGCCGCACCGGTGAACAACAATCTGTCCGACCGGGCTGAGAGCATCACATCACCGGTGAAGGTAAAGGCCGCGTTAAGCATGAAGTTCTGATCTTCGGGTATAAATCCCCTGGCTGTTGTTGTGAGGGTATCAACAGTAATTTCAGGGAAATTTATCCTGCTTATTTTATCCGAGTCATCTGTATAATTGTAAACTGCATTTCCGGTGTATCTTTTCGACGAAACTATATTTATATTGGCAGAATGCAGTATATGGCGGTTATTAACTGCAACTACCGCATTTTCGAGTTTATCTATCCTGGCCCTTCGCCCAATGGTAATACGACCGTTCTCTGGCTGTATAAGTGCGTCAGCAACTGGTATGTAATTTATATCTTCTGCCTCTGCATATTCTTTGTCAACAAAGTATCTTGCCTTCAGTGACGAGAATGCAATTGTGTCGTTCAGGCTGTTCGTAGAGAAAAATGTGGGCTTTTCCAGATCAGGACTTCTGAGCCTGATCAGTCTGTCCGGGGGCATCAGGCCCTGACCGGTTCTTTTCTCCCTGTGCTCCATGTTGAGAACCTTTTCATCCATATCGTACACAAAATCAGTCATAGTGCATATGTACTCAAGCTCCGGAAATTTAACAACGGAGGAGTCAGTATTCAGATGAAGCCTCGACATTCTGTCGTCAAAGTTTATATCCGTATTTGCATTTTCGGCAATGAATGAATAACCGCTGGTAGAAGGCGATTTGAAGAAATAATCTGCGGTGTCAGCCTTTATGGCATTTGACCTGAATGTGAAATTGCCGGAAGTCACCCTTGAATCAGTAGTGTTAATCACACCCTCACCCATCAGAAGTGAACGTGTCAGTTTAAGACTCCCGTCAAGCGTTGTTCCGTTCCCAAACATATCGAACTGTTTTCCTTTTGAGTTTTCCGCAAGCCATTCACCCTCCCGGGTAAGCCATTTGACTGCTACGTCCTGACTGGTGATGTCCGGATAAAGTCCTGAAGCGTCGCGGCTCATATCAAATGTGGAAGCTTGTGTGAGCATCGAATCAGGGAACAGCCTGAATTCTGTTGAGATGGCTGTTGAGCTCAGATGTTTCAGCGAACCGCGTCCTATGAGGCCTTTGTTACTCATACTAATGGAATCGTAAAGCCTTCCTTCCCCTTCGTATATTTCCAGGCCTTCATCCGGAATTGTCATTTTAAATCCCAGGGATTTATCATCCTGAATTGTCAGATACTGCTTCAATGGACTGAGTATGTTGCCGGCCCGAAATTCTCCTTCCAGGCTAAGGTCTTCGATCTTATAATGGTCAATATTTTCGTAGGTGAACGGATTGACTTTGAAATAGAAATCATCTTTTTTATAGATATCCTCCAGTCCGGGGATCTTGTCAAAGAAGATGTATGAAGGATTTGTTGCATTAACGATAGGGTATTGTTCAAGACCCCGAAGTCCTGATTTATTGTCAGGATCATCAATATACACTTCAGCCGTGGCAAGCTGAATAAGATTATCAACGCGTTCGGTCATATAGTTGCCATAATGGTCTCTTTTATCACTTTCAACAGCAATTTTTATGGAATCAATATTCCGGAGATTCAGTTTAAAGGTGTCATATACGAAACTGAATTCGTGTCCGTAAAAAGTGAACAATCCTGCCTGTACAATTCCGTCAAATTTGATATTCCTGTTCTTTCCGATCACAAGCTGTCTTTTGTAAGGGTAAATGGCCACATTTTGTGAATCACTCAGGAATACTCTGCTTACGCCATTGACAGTCAGGTTAAAATTGCTGAGATCAAGCACCGCATTGTCCTGTGGAGCTTTTGTTTCGCTGTATATTGATATTATATCATAGTCTTTCCTGCCGGCGAAAGAATCAATGAAGTCATAGAGTTTCTTTTTTATTGTGACTTCGCGGCTTGTCCGGTCATAAAATACAAAGCCCCTGTTAGCCATATCTATGCATAAACCGGTAACTGTTTCCTCCGGCTTGTTAAGCCACTTTGCGAATTCTTCCACCGGGAATGTTTCTGAGTAATACCATTCACTGAAATGTTTCAGCCTTGTCAGGGGATGGTAATCATCAAGCCCCATCAGCTTAAGGAAGTAGTCGGAGTTAAAAAATGATCCGGATTCAAAAAGCGCCTCACCCAAAGCTGCTCCCCTTGCCCTTGATATAATAATCCCGCGGCCTCCCATATCCCAGGAAAGGTAGTCGAAATACATGTCGAGATTATGGTAGGAATTGAAATAGGGACTTCTGGAAACCGGGTTGCTGGTTCGGTACAGGTTTACCTGCCTGTTGCCGGCATTATATGAGAAACCAAGGTTTGTATGATGGACCGAGTCGTTATCGAGATACAATGTTGCAGCTGTTTCCATGCTTGTTATCCCGTTAATTGAAAACATGAATTCCATCGACGCTATCCTGAAGTAAAGCGTGTCATTACGGCTCAGTGTGATTAGTGCAGGAATATTATTTTCACCTTTACCTTTCACATTTGCTCCTTCAAATGCCAGTCCTCCCTCATAATCCACTCCTTTGTACATATCTCTGATCTTAAAATGGCCTGTATATGTTTCAAAACGCGGAAACGTAGCCTTAGCCGGCGAGCTGATGCCTGTTGCCTGATCAGACAGTATTCCGTAAACAGGTTCTTTAAAGTAGATATTATGAACCAGTCTGGCAGAATCGCACACGAAGCTGTTCCTGCTTGTATTGACTGCGAAGTCTGTCATTTCTGCGAATACTTCGTTTCCGGGATATCCGGCTTTTTCCCATGTGACGATACCTTTCTTACCACGAAAGATCTGTGCAAAAGGCAGATAAGATCCTGTCACATCATAAATTTCGGTACTGTCTCTTTGCGAATAGCAGGTTAAGGTAGCTTCCTTTACATCGATACGCAGGGCTGTGTCGAGGGCAAATGTCAGATCACCATTCTTTATTTTCCAGGTTACGCTGCCTGTATTGGTCAGGATGTTTTCTTTTATTGTGAGGTTAGTATTCTGTATGAACTGAAGAATTGCCCTTTGTGTAAGATTTTCATCTGAAAGCATTTCCTGAAAGCCCTGCAGCCATATCCCTATGAATTCTGATTTGTTGTCTGATTCCAGGAAGCTGTTCAGCGTTTTTAGAAACTCAATGTAATGAGGGATGGCCCTGGTCTGTCTTTCTTCCATGCGGACAGACAGGTTTATTATCCTGACACTGTTTTCGATACTGAACAGAGCACTGTCCCAGTCAGATGTAAATCTGAAGAGTATATTCTTCTGTTCATCGTTAAGATTTGGGCCCATGAAAGCTGTCAGTTCCTCTGTAAATAATAAAGGATCCCCTGAAAAAGCCCTTCTTGCCTGCGAAAATAATTTTGCAGGCAGAAGACTCATGAGCACCAGGCTCAACAGGAGCAGCTTTCTGATCATTTTTAAAATGCTTCCACTATCGCGCAGAAATCATCAATCTTCAGTGAGGCGCCTCCAATAAGCCCTCCGTCGACATCGGGCTTTGAAAAAATTTCTCCTGCGTTTGAGGGCTTGCAGCTTCCTCCGTACAATATTGAAGTATGAGAGGCGCAGGATTCACCGTATCCGGCTTCTATCAGTCCGCGGATGAATTTATGCATTTCCTGTGCTTGTTCGGGAGTGGCTGTTAAACCGGTCCCTATAGCCCAAACAGGTTCGTATGCAACAATAAGGTTTCGGAAATCTTCTGATGAAAGGTCAGACAGGCCATCCTTTACCTGTCTTCTTACAACATCGAAATGAATATTTTTCTCTCTTTCGTCCAATACCTCTCCACAACAATAGATAACTTTCAGACCGTTATTTAATGCCAGGCGGATTTTTTTTGCCAGTAGCTGGTCGTCCTCTCCAAAGTATGTCCTTCTTTCTGAGTGACCTATAATTATGTATTCTGCACCGGTACTTTTTACCATCGATGCAGAAACCTCACCGGTATATGCACCTGAAGCCTCGGCGGAACAATTCTGTGCTCCGCAGGATATTTCGCTGTCTTTAAGTATTTCAGCGACACCGGCCAGATGAATGAACGGGGTGCAAAGAACTACTTTTGTTTCTTTGGCTGGTTTTTTTTTGAAATAATCACTGACTGATTCGGCAAATAAAATTCCTTCCTTCAGATTCATATTCATTTTCCAGTTTCCGGCTACAACTTTTTCTCTCATGCGTTTCACGTATTTATTTATCAATTTATTGTATAACAGTATAATTCATAATTTTATTTTGTTTGTTCTTTTGATTGAACGGGTGAGCGGCATAAGAGCAATGATCAACAATAATGCCATTATAGTTACAGTTGCTATACCATTCTTATTGCTCAGACGCATTATCTGTTTTGCCTGAATATCATCTTTGAACCATTCTTTTTCAGGCAGGTTTGCTGTTGACCATTTGCCTGCTATGGTTCCTCCTTTCAGCAGCATATAACCAGGATTGGACCTTACAATGGTTTTCAGGGTTGTTTCATCACCGGAGCAGAAGATCAGATCCGCATCACTTTTTCCAGTCATATTTGCGGGTGATGCCGTTACCACATAAAAATTAATCCCGTTTGCGTTCAGGTGCTGGCCTAACTCATAACCCTTTTGCAGGTTTTTTTCACAGGCTTCTTCAATTTTTTGAGAGATCATAAGCATGTTATAGCCATCATCATAAAGGATCCTGTCGGTCAGGTCTTCATTCTGAAAAGATGTGATAACAAAGTCATGGATAGGAGGTTCATAGCCCTTTTTTTCGAGCACTGATACCTGATCAACAAAAACCCATGTTGAATCATCATAAGGATAATTTTCAAGCGTGAATTCCTTTTGAACTCCATCTTTCTCGTATATGAATGTTGTTTTGTACTGATCAACCGGCTTTCCTTCCGGAATGATCATCTTGTCCGGTATATATACTCCCTGCTTGTATGGCAGAAAGTCGATAACCGGTAAATATCTGAGGTTATAAAATGAAAACAGTATAAAGAGAGCTGATAAAGAAGCTACTACGCTCCATTCCATCTTTGAAGGGCCAATCAGGTTTAATGGTTTTTTCCCGGTGAAGATAATGATTGCAAATACCATCAAAATGACATTCTTAACAAATGTCTGCCAGTTGGTCAGATGCACTGCATCGCCAAAGCATCCGCAGTCTGACACAGGGTTTGTAAGGGCGAGGACCAGTGTCAGAGGTGTGAAAATAATCATGAGAAGCATGACTGCCCAAACCCCATATTTGTATCTGTAACCTGTAAGTACAGAAAAGCCGGCGATAAATTCAGCCGTACAAAGAATTATTGCAAGGGGCAGAGCCAGGTCTCCAAGGAAATTCAGCTTAAAAGCTGTGAAATAATCCAGAAACTTATATGTTGAACCCATTGGATCAATAGCCTTTACAACGCCTGAGAAGATGAATACAATTCCTACAACGAGCCGGCTTAATAGTCTTAGAAAATTCATTTTATAACAACTTTTTTTCTTTTAATATCTCCAATATGTGTTGAAATATTGTCTCCCGAGGCAAAATTTTTCCTTCTTTGTCACTGCAGCTGATCACTGACATTCCGGGGTCAGATCTGGCAACTTCCAGATAAACGTCCCTTACTTTTTCCTGGAACGACAGGTTTTCTTCATGTATATCATATGAACCGTTAAGATAATCTCTGTCTGATCCTCTCCTGGCAGATGCCAGCTTGCTTTGCGCAAAAGGCAAAGGAACGTCCAGAAATATGTTTATATCGGGTTTTGGTATGCAAAAATGATTATATTCCATTGACAGTATCCAGCTTATGAGCCTTTTACGCTGATATAAGTCATCGACTTTGGCACCCTGATACGCAACATTTGAATAAACATAACGATCGAGCAGTATGATTTTACCCTCATTCATCCAGCTTCGGATTTTGTCGGACGCATCCTTCCTGTCTCCCGCGTAAAGAAGTGCAACAAGATAAGGGTCCACTTCATTAAGGTTCCCGAATTCACCTCTTAGAAAGCGGGCAATAAGTTCACCAAAAAATGGGGCATCAGTTCTTGGGAAGTGCAGGTACTCACAATCATATCCCTTACTGACAAGGTGATCGCCAAGCCGCTTCATCTGGGTCGATTTTCCGGCTCCGTCGATACCTTCAATTACAAATAGCTTCATCCTCTTTTTGGATCTTAAAGTGCAAATGTAATAACCGGAGGGCAAAGATGAAAACGAAAAGATACTAATCACTCTGTTTCTTAAAATCATTAAATTAGCCTTCAGATTTATCAGAGTGATTCACAAGCAAAGATATATTAATATTGGAGGCAGCCTTATGGACCTGTCTTACCCGAAGGTGATGGGTATAATCAACGTAACGCCTGATTCATTCTATACGGGAAGCCGGTATCAGACAGATAATCAGATTACTGCGGCGGCAATTAAAATGACGGTTGACGGAGCTGATATGCTTGATGTCGGAGGCTATTCTTCAAGGCCGGGAGCAGGGGAGACTTCACAGGAAGAAGAAATGCGAAGAGTACTTCCGGCTATAAAATTGATAAAGAAAGAGCTGCCCGATGCCATCGTGTCGGTCGATACATTCAGATCAGAGATAGCCAGGGCTGCAGTTCTTGACTGCGGAGCTTCAATGATAAATGATATTTCAGGGGGGGAAGGCGATGATAAAATGTTTGCTGTGGTTGAAAAATTAAGCGTCCCTTATATTATTATGCATATGAAGGGGACTCCCTCAACAATGCAAAATAATCCGGTATATGAAGATGTTGTGGCTGATCTTCTTCGATGGTTCGGCAAGAAGATTTTTACACTACATACGATGGGCGTGAAAGATATAATTATTGATCCCGGCTTCGGGTTCGGAAAGACTCCGGATAATAATTTCGACATACTAAGCCGTCTGGGCGATTTCAGAATTACCGGTTTGCCCCTTCTGGCAGGCGTGTCAAGAAAATCAATGATCTGGAAGACTCTTGAAATATCTCCCGGCGAAGCTCTTAACGGTACTACTGTCCTGAATACAATTGCATTGCTCAAAGGTGCAGATATCCTTCGTGTACATGATGTCAGGGAGGCGGTGGAAGCGGTCAGACTGGTGGAAAGGTTATTGAACCATGATTTCTGACGGCACATTAAAGGTAATATTTACGGTTTGTTGAAGATGTTTAGTTATTTTTATCACTGATTAATGATTGATTCTGATGATTGACCTTTCTGTTATTGATATAATTGACATCATCCTGGTTTCGGTGATACTGTTTCAGCTTTACAAACTTATGAGAGGAACTGCAGCCCTGAGCATTTTTTTCGGGGTTTTTCTTATTTATATGTTCTGGCTGATAGTGAAAGCCCTGAATATGGAGCTGATGGGTGGCTTGCTGGGTCAGGTGATAGGTGTCGGCGTTATAGCCCTTATTATTGTGTTCCAGCAGGAAGTGCGCAGATTTCTGCTTGTTATCGGGAATAAGTACATGAACAGGAGAAACTTCACATTGCGAAGAATTTTCTCCCCGGTCGATGAAGAGAAAGGCAGCCCGCGGGAAGCAGAAGAGATAGTCAGAGCCACTGAGTCTATGGCCTCAAAAAAAACAGGAGCACTGATTGTAATAGGCAGAAAAAGCAGTCTCGATATCTATTCCGAAGGGGGCGAAAGAATAGATGCCTCTATAAGCGCGGAACTTCTTGAAACCATTTTTTTTAAAAATTCTCCTCTTCACGATGGTGCCGTGCTTATTGAAGACGGAAGGATATTTGCAGCAAGATGTCCTCTCCCGATCACTGATAATGTGAATTTGCCACCACGATTTGGAATGCGCCACAGAGCTGCTCTTGGGATATCAGAACATACAGACGCACTTGTTGTTGTTGTATCGGAGGAGAGAGGCGCCATAACGATTGCTGAATCGGGCGAGGTCAGGGAAAACATTACACCAAACGACCTGAGGCAAATACTCCTTAAGGAAAAAATCTGACTTTGAAAAGATTGTTGAAAATTATATATTTGTTACACCAATAGCCTGTCTGATGTAATTTTCAACAACATGAATTCAAAATTCTTGCGACTGAATACTCGCGATCTGATTCGCGGCATGATCGTGACTATTTTATGCACCTTGTTAACAGGAGTTTACCAGCTCCTTGCGGGCGGATTTACAATTAACCGGGCAACCCTCAGACCTGTAGTCATAGCTGCCATTGGTGCAGGTATTTCATACCTTACCAAAAATCTGCTGACAAATTCAAAAGGCGAATTTATGTCATACGAACCGGCAATCCTGCCTGATGAATCATGAACAGGAGATTCTACGATATCCACTATCATCTTTTTGACCTGAGCCATCCTAATTTGCTGGCTTTCCTTATGCACGAGGAACTCATCAGCAGAAATTCTGTAGCGAAGGTCCTGAAAAAAATGCCTGCGGCACTGTATTTGCTGCCGGCAGGACTGCTTCATTTCATGAAAAGGGAAATAACAACCCGGATAAGAAATTACCTGCGGAATGATGCGGCGAATTTCAGGAATCTCCTCTCTGTGATGGAAGGGGCAATAGAATATCACTTCCTTTATGTGGAGTATTTCCTGATAAAAGAAAACCGGTTTTTCGGATATTCGGCTCATTGCAGATATAATAAACTTGCCGTTAGCCCGCTCCTGATCGATTTCGGATACAAGAACCTGAACAACAGTGATTGCTTTTATAATCTTCCGCCCGGCAAACCAGTCGCCAATCAGGTAATCGATCTTTTAAACGCAATCTATTATTATTATAATTACGATCTGGTTCTTCATTCCGACAAACCTGGAAGATTAATGCTCATAAAATCCAAAAGGAGCAAGGATAGCAAGCTTTTTGAATTTTACCCTTTCCTTGGGATAAATACACAAAATTATGATCTTTCTGAGATTGCTTCCCTGATGGATAAGTATTTCAGGGGTTATGAATGTGATTCATCTCCTGAAGTAAGGCGTGAAAAAATGTTAGGTAAAATGGGCACGGTAAGACTTGATATGGAAGAAATGATTTTTCACAGAAGGGAAGAAGATTCATCAGATTTTTATTCATATATTTTTGCAGGAATCAAGCTGTATCCTCCTCTGTCCTTTGACCCATGGCCCGAAGATGACAGGCAGGAACTGGAAAAAGTAAGGTTCCTCTACAGCGAGTGTGTCAGGAGAAACCTGCCATTAACGGTTCATTGCAGCGATGGAGGATTCAATGCCGTTGATGACGTGGCTAAATTCACGGATCCTTCTGCCGGATGGAAAAAGGTTCTTTCCAGGCCCGAATTCAGAAAGCTTAAGGTCAATTTTGCGCATCTGGGAAGGGAAAAGGGAGACAGGACCTTATGGCTCGAAACGATTATTTCATACATTGACAAAAACGATAATATCTATGGCGACTGTTCATGCCAGACGCCTTCACTTGAAGATTACAGGCGAATCAGAAAGATAATTGACAGTACAAAAGAGACAAACATTCTGTTCGGATCAGATTTCATAATCAGCCTGCTGTGGTCAAAATCATATAATGAGTATCTCGGTAATTTCATCAGGACCCCTCATCTTACCGCCTGGCAGAAAAAACTGATGTGTGAAATAAATCCTGAGAAATTTTTGTTTGGTTAAATTTCAGACGTGCCCCTCTGTCTGGGAAGGGGCAATTAGTTTTAACACCTGCAGGCTTCAGATGTTTTTACGCGATGGAAAAAACAAGACCATATTCTGAGAAAATACTGATAACGGGAGGTACCTCAGGACTCGGTCTGGAACTGGCAAAGCTGTATCTGAAAAAGGGATATCATGTTGTTGCATTGGGACGAAGGTCTGTACAGACAGATTTTCACGGGGGAAGATTTGATATTTACAATGTCGATTTTACGGATCTGTCTCATACTGCAGAAGAGATAAAGAAAATTCTGAAGACTCATACTTTCAGAACGGTAATTAATAATGCCGCAGTAATTGGCCCAAGCCGATATTGTATGACTGTTAACGGATTTGAACTCACATTTCAGGTGAACTTTCTTTCACACCTGCTTGTAAATGAAATCCTTATTCGAACTCTATGCAATCACCGGCCACTTAAGATTATTGCCGTAACATCGCCTGTACACCGGATCATAGATCCTGAAAAACTGTTTTCGTGTTTTGAGGAACCGGGATACAGCCCCTTAAAGGCTTACTCAGCTTCCAAGCTGTGTCTTATTATTATGTGCAGCTTCCTGGCTGAAAGATACCCGGATCCAGATTTTAAATTCATTTCGTACAGTCCTGGTGTATTCAGCTCAGGGATCTTCAGGATGCAGCAGCCTTTTCTGAGAGGCCTGTACAAGCTGGCAGCTCCCTTTATGAAGAGCCCTGCCAGCGAAGCAGATGAGATGTTGAAAATAATCGGACAAAACTACCTTACCAATGGTTATGTTTATTTTCGCGGAAAGAAGCAGCCGGGGGAGGTCAAGATAAGCAAAGCATTATGCGATGCGTTCATGGAAGACTGCTACAGGACAATAGAAGATTTTTTGTTATGATAATTTTGAATTATGGGATGGAAAATTTAAAATGAAGGCTTTTTTTTGCACCTTTGTGATCCAAATCAGGAATTATAGTGAACTTAAGGCTGATCCGGGCAGTTTTTTTATTTTCTTTCCAGATGTTCTGCACCGGCCGGGCCTGAAAGATGGAGGGAATTCAGCTGTCAGGAAAATTGTTGTTAAGATAATGGCAAACTCTGATTGTCCATGATCAGACAGTAGTATTGAGGGAAAATGAATAATTGAACAATCTCTTTGTTTACAGGTTGTATATAAGTATTAACAGAAATTGATGACAACATTATTTGATCTTTCTGAAGGAGAAGAGGGGATAATATTAAAGATCAAGGGGCGGGGCAAGTTCAGGCAGAGGCTCATGGAGATGGGTTTCATCACCGGAAAAAGGGTTAAAGTCATCAAAAAAGCTCCTCTTCGTGATCCGGTAGAGTACAAGGTTATGGGCTATCACGTTTCGCTTCGTAACAGTGAAGCCCGACTGATTGAAATATACAGGGGACCTGAAGCCGGCGATCATCATATTTCAAATGGTTTTATAGTTGACGAAGAAGTTAACGGATCCTGGATCGAGAAGAGCAAGCAGATACAGGTCGCACTTGTAGGTAATCCAAACTCGGGTAAAACGACTCTTTTCAATTATGCCTCAGGCTCAAAGGAGAAAGTCGGAAATTATGCCGGCGTGACCATTGATTCCAAAGAAGCTGTTTACAGGCAGTCGGGTTATACATTTTCTCTCGTTGATCTTCCCGGAACATATTCACTAAAAAGTTATTCACCTGAAGAAATATATATAAGAAACCATATTTTCGACAGGAAGCCTGACATTATTGTAAATATAATTGATGCATCAAACCTTGAAAGGAACCTGTACCTGACAACACAGCTTATTGACATGAGTGTTCAGGTTGTAATTGCCCTGAATATGTATGATGAGCTTGAAAAAAGAGGTGACGCCCTGGATTATGAATATCTCGCTTCCCTTTTTGGTGTTCCTGTGATCCCGACTGTCAGTTCAAGAGGCAGGGGAATTAAACAATTGTTTGATAAAATAATTGAGGTTTATGAAAACAGGGAACCGGTAGTAAGGCATGTTCATATTAATTATGGTATCGAAATTGAAAACTCAGTTCGTACTATCCAGGAAAAAATCAAAATCGATGAAAACAGGGCTTTTACCAATATAATATCGTCACGTTATCTTGCTATAGAGCTGCTTGAGAATATCAAAAGCTTCTCGGGGGCTATTAAGAACTGTGTTAATTCAAAAGAAATACTCGAAGCTGCAGCAAAGGAGCATCACAGACTTGAAAAAATGTATTCAGAGCCCCTCGAAACGGTAATCACCGATCTCAGATACGGTTTTATTGAGGGTGCACTGCGGGAAACACTTAAGGTCAACAGGATCGAAAGACTAAGGAAAACACAGGTTGTGGATAACTATCTTACAAACAAGTTTCTTGGCATCCCGCTCTTTATGGTATTTATGTGGATAACCTTTTTTGTTACATTTTATCTGGGTGGTTTTCCCAAAAAGTGGCTTGAAACATTAATCGGTAACTTGTCAGAAATAATGACAACGGCTATCACGCCGGGTGTTCTCAGGGACTTTCTTGTAGAGGGCATAATAGGAGGAGTGGGCGGGGTACTGGTTTTTCTGCCAAACATAATCATCCTTTTCATATTTATCTCTTTTATGGAAGACACCGGCTATATGGCACGAGCTGTCTTTATCATGGATAAAATGATGCATAAGATCGGCCTTCACGGAAAGTCCTTCATCCCTTTGTTCATGGGTTTTGGTTGTAACGTGCCAGCTATCATGGCAACAAGAATTATTGACAGCAGACGGGACAGGCTTATAACAATGCTCATAACTCCTTTCATGTCGTGTAGTGCACGATTGCCTGTGTATATACTTTTTATCAGCGCTTTTTTTCCCAGGAACCAGGGATCGGTGCTGTTTCTTCTCTATTTTCTTGGTGTGTTGCTGGCAATTTTTTCAGCCCTTCTTCTGAAAAAAGTCTTTATCAGGGCAGCTGACATACCCTTTGTAATGGAACTGCCTCCCTACAGGATGCCAACTGTCAGAAGTGTGTTCAAACATGTGTGGTTCAGCACAAGCCAGTACCTGAGAAAGATAGGCGGAGTAATACTCGTCGCATCTGTAATAATCTGGATTTTAAGTAATTTTCCTGCGGATGTCAAATATTCGAGGGATTATGATGCAGAAATTGCTGCAACCAGGAAGCACTATGCAGGAATGAAACTCCTCGACGATGAAGGAAATGAAAAGAATATAAAGGACATTGAAAAACAGGAGCAGGAAGCCATTTTCGCATTGGTTTCCGAAAGAAAAGGAGAAAAACAGGAAGGTTCTTTTATGGGCATTATCGGCAGGGCAATCGAGCCTGTGATGCGACCACTGGGTTTTGACTGGCGCCTGAGCATCAGCATTCTTTCAGGTCTTGCAGCAAAGGAGGTTGTCGTCAGCACACTGGGCATACTTTACCAGACCGGCGATTATCCGGTGGAAAGCACCCTGGTCGAAAAATTACAACGTCATGAAAATCAACCTGGCAGGCCTGCAATTACTCCGCTTATTGCATTTTCTTTCATGCTGTTCATACTTACATATTTCCCGTGCATAGGAGTGGTCTCAGCTATAAAAAAAGAATCAGGTACCTGGAAATGGGCAGCATTTACTGTTTTCTATACTACATCAGTGGCCTGGCTTCTATCATTTGTGGTATACCAGACCGGGGTGCTCTTCATATGAAAATCCCTCAGCAGTTACTATCGTTCTTTAGTGAACGATAGTTACATTATTGGATAATATTTGAATTTTCCCTGCGTTTATACAATAAATTAAAGAAGGTCAATTCATTACAAAACGAACTGTTTTTGGTCATGTGTTTCTGAAGATGCTCACTAAGAAGCAATTAGTGAGGCTTCTGGGCTCTTTAATGGTAGTGAAAGAAATATTGGAACACTACAACAATTTAGTCAGGTTAATTCAATAGATCTGACAATACGATGCATCTTTCTGTTAATTACAAGTTGTGCGTATAAATGGCAGAAAAAATTACCTGGTCTTTGGAGAAGTGGTCTGTCTGTTTGTTTTTGACGTTATGTTCACTTGATGTTTTCGGACAAAATTGCTCCATTCTTTCCAAAGCAAACAATATGACACCTGACCGGTTTTGTTCCCCAGTTACAGCTACCTGGAGTGTAAGCTATACAGGTGTTAATGATGCCGGAACTCCGGTCAGCATAAGATTTGACTGGGACAACGGCACGGTCATCACCGTACCTGCAACGCGGACAGCTCCCGGTGTGTTTGAAGCAACTGCTGTAAATGTCTATACTTCGAGTGGTAACGTATGCAATTACCATCCGCGAGCCACGTTGGTAGTTAACGGTGTCTTATGCACTTCTTCTACTCAGGAACAGATAGTTACAGTATGGGATAATGATGACCGCAATGGTGGTCATATGCATATAAGTCCTGAGATTTATCCGATATGTTTTGGGAACAGTGCCAACGTCCGTTTTCAGGACCTGACACGGTTCAATTGTGTCCCTCCCCAGGAACGGGATAATCCCAACGTGAATACCAGATGGATACAATGGATTTACGGAACAGACATTCAAATGAGCGGATCTCCCGTTACCATTGAGGGAAGGTTGAGGGCTTTCCCGTATATTGATGATGTAATAACTCTTACAGGACCGGTAACAGGTTCGGGAGTCTGGTCCGATGTTATTAATGTTGCTGATGACCATGCGGTTGGAGATTTTTTCCAGGTCACTTTGCGTAACTGGAACTATTGCAATCCATATGATGATCCGAGCATTCCGGGAGGTCCGAGAGACAGAGTCAACGGAGATCATCCTCCTGTGCTGACAACCGCAATAATACTGATTGTTCCATATCCTGATGCAACTATAACACCCGTTGACCCGATGTGTGCAAATGCGGATCCGGTAACTTTAACGGCTCATGATCCGGGCGGAACCTGGTCAGGCGCCGGAGTGTCAGGGGATATGTTTGATCCGGAAGTTGCAGGGCCGGGGAACCACACCATAAGATACGATCTTACAAATGCCGACGGATGCTATGACTATGATGAGACTGTAATAACAGTAGTACCCGTGCCTGATGCAACAATTATTTCTGAGGGTATTGTCTGTTCAACAGATCCACCGTTTGAACTGATTTCCAGGGAACCCGGAGGAGTCTGGACAGGCGAAGGAGTGACAGGCAATATGTTTGACCCCGCTATCGCAGGCGCGGGTAACCATTTGATTACATACACTATAACCGATGCAAACGGATGTACCGATACTGATCAGACCATAATAACAGTGGCCACTCCGGATGCAACAATCACTCCGGTTGATACCTTATGCGCGGACAGTCCTGCAATCACTCTTATGGCCCACGACCTTGGAGGAGTATGGTCTGGCCCGGGAGTTGTGGGAAATACTTTCAATCCGGTTATCGCCGGGGTTGGTGATCATGTAATAATATATGAAATAACAAATCCTGCTTGCAGTGATGCCGATACTACAATAATCACCGTGATGCCGGTGCCTGTAATAACACTGGAAAATCCGGGTACCTTATTTATTAACGGAGCTCCAGTGGTCCTGAATGCAACGCCCCCCGGAGGCATCTGGTCAGGGCCCGGCATGACGGGTAATATTTTCGATCCGAATACTGCAGGGATCGGAACCCATGTTATAATATACGAGACAATACCCGACCGCTGGGGTTGCATGTCAAAAGACACTATGCATATTAGAGTTATAATGCCTCCTGTTCCTGTCGCAGACTTTGAACCTGATACCACTGGATGTTCTCCCCTGACAGTTCAGTTTGTTAATAAGAGTCTGTACGGAGAGGTGTTTGTATGGGATTTTGGTGACGGAATATATTCAAATGAAGAAAATCCCGTGCATACTTATTATATCCCCGGCCAGTACCTTGTTAAACTGATAGTCAACAATATCACCGGAGAATCAATCCACAATGGGATAATAACAGTTTATCAGAACCCGGCAGCCATTTTCGATGCCTATCCTGCAAATGTGGTCAATAACGAACAGATAGTTGTATTCTATAATTACAGCCATTATGGCTCAACATATCTGTGGAGTTTTGGAGACGGAGAGGTTTCATCTGAGGAAAACCCGTACCATAAGTATCTGAATCCGGGTTCTTATATCGTCTCACTGACTGTAATAACAGAAGATGGCTGTGTTGATTCTGCTGTAATGCACACTCCTGTTACGGTTGACTGGAAAGAGGGAAATATTGATTTTCCAAGTGTGTTTAAGTGGAATGAGACAGGTCCCACAGGAGGCCAGTGGAGGCCCGGAGTCTACCCTGAAATGGACTATGTCTTCAGACCGTTTTATGAAAATGTGATTGAATATAAACTTCAGATTTTCAACAGGTGGGGTGTGTTAATATACGAAAGCAATGATCTGAATAAAGGGTGGGACGGATATTTCGGGGACGGCAATCTTGCCATGCAGGGTGTTTACGTGTGGAAGGTGTCGGGCAGATATGCTGATGGCAGTTACTTTGACAAGGCAGGTGACGTTACCTTTTTACATTAGAAAAAATTTACATGTTGCCTTTACCTGCCGGCTGACATAACGAACCTCCGCCTTAGTCGCATTTGCATTGACTGATTCGTTTCAGGTCTTTATCTCCCTGCTAAAATAACGAGGACTTCTATCAGTTGACTGACAACATGAACCGGTCAGCTTATTACTTTGTATTTTTTCAGAATAGCTGTGGTACTCATTTGAAAATCTATGTACTGGGCCCTGAGGTAAGGCGCTTTATCGGCTGTCCTGATCCTGGAAAGCTTTCCTCTGAAGTCTGACAGGTTGTTGTATCCTTTTGACTCCATCCATTTTTCCATTTCTTTCAGGATAGACGTTATTACTTCAATCTGGTTAAGATAAAGGGTGCTGACAATCTGCACTGTATCAGCGCCTGCAAGGATCATCCTGATAACATCGTGACCATTGAAAATACCGGAGTTAGAGCTGATTGATGCTTTTAAGCTGCCAAAAAGCAGTCCGGCAAACCTCAGTGGCAGTCTGTGATCTTCAATATTGCTTAGATTATAGGGATATTGATGTTTTTCTGCGATGATATCTATATCGGGCTGAAAAAGCCTGTTAAACATTACAATTGCGTCAGCACCTGCCCGGTCAAGATCCGAAATGAATTTTAAGCGTTGGTATAAAAAGGACTTAATTTTACAGCAACAGGTATCTTGACAGCATTTTTAACTTTTTTCAGTGTTGCCAGCTGTTTATTTTCGATGTCATCACGCGGATCATCAGCTTTTTCAGGGACCCTGTAGAAGTTTAACTCCAGTCCGTCGGCCCCGGTCTCTTCAATTTTTCTTGCATACTCTATCCATGTTTCGTCATTAACTGCGTTAAGGCTTGCAATAACAGGTATGGAAACTGATTCCTTTGCAGCTTTAAGGTTTTTGAGATGCTCGTACGGGAGGAACGATTCCTGTGCCATACGGGGGAACAGGGTGATCATTTCTGCATGTCTCTCTTCGTACTCTGTCTGACGTTCATGCAGCTCAAGGTTTTCAAGCTGTATCTGTTCCTCAAAAATAGATTTATATACTATTGCTGCTGCGCCTGCATCTTCGATGCGTTTAAGATCCTCCGGCTTCGTTGCCAGATTGCTTGCCCCGACAATTATGGGATTCCTGAGTCCAAGCCCCATGTAAGTGGTTTTGAGATCTGCCATGATAAATAATCTTTGTTTATACTGTCAAACAAATACAGAGTCCAAAAGTTCGAATCTGCCACAATAAAAATCTGTAGTTGCCTGCAGTCAGGGATTATGACCTGACGCTGTTACCTTTACTTATCTCACGACTGCAGGACAAAATTATTTTCTTATATCAGTCTTTAAGCCGGATCATCCTTCATGTCCGGAAAATTTTGTATCTTTATTAGATGGGTGAGCTTTTCAGGAAAGCCGCCCTGCCTGTAAAATCACAAATTATAACGACATCATGGCAAAAATAACTATGCTAGGCACCGGCTTTATCGGTGATTTTTATACTTCATCAATACACGGACAACGTAACCGGGACAGGGTCAATACTATTTATTCAAGGGATGCAGCAAAGGGAAAACACTTTGCGGAGAAGCACGGGATACCCAGATGGTCAACATCTATGAAGGAAGCCGTTGAAGATCCGGAAACGGATATTGTTATTATCGGGTTACCAAATAATCTGCATCTTGAAGCTGTCGGGCTGGCGTCATCGGCGGGGAAGGCTGTTTTGTGTACCAAACCACTCGGGCGCAACGCTGAAGAAGCGAAAAAAATGCTCGATATGGCTGAAAGATCAGGTATTATGCACGGTTATCTCGAGGATCTTGTTTATAATCCAAAAACGATCAAAGCAATTAAGGCAGTGCGGGGTGGAGCAATAGGGCAGGTCACCTGGGCCCGTTCCCGTGAAACACATCCGGGACCTCACAGCGACTGGTTCTGGACAAAGGAACTATCAGGCGGTGGCGTATTGCTTGATATGGGCTGCCATTGCATAGAGATATCAAGAAGCTATATCGGGAAAGACATTAAACCTGTTGAAGTGATGTGCTGGACCGACACCTTGGTCAAACCAATTGAAGCTGAAGACAACGCACTCGGCTGGGTAAGATATGAGAACGGAGCAATTGGTCAGTTCGAAGTCAGCTGGACCTTCCGGGGAGGAATGGATCTCAGGGATGAGGTTATGGGAACAGAAGGAACGATATGGATAAATAATTTTCTCCGTACAGGATTTGAAATGTTCACCTCGGGCGGCAAAAAAGGTTATGTGGCCGAAAAAGCTGAAACGGAAAAAGGATGGATCTTTCCGGTTGGCGACGAAGTAGTGGAACTTGGTTATACAGATATGTTTACAGATATGTTTAATGCCTTTGACAATAAAACCGAACCGGAAGAGACATTTTACGATGGTTATGTTGTTAATGAAATAATGGATGCCTGCTACAGGTCATCCAGATCAGGTAAATGGGAGCCTGTAAAGCTCGATGTGTGGCGGGGCCTTGAAAAAGCTGAACGTATAGCTTCACTGACCGATTACGACCCTGATCATTACCTGATAAAGGAAGAACTGCTGCCTGACGGAACAAAGAAAGTTATACTTAAAGACAAAAAAACCGGTAAAATTACTCAGACCTCAATACAATAATACTGAATCCTGAAGAAAACCTTTAAAGAGCAAAGAACCCAGGTGTCACTGTTCAGACAATAGCTCCATCAGCATTCTCCTGTGATTTCTGAAAGCCTCAATGTTGTTATCGTACCTGTCGAATCTGAAAATGATCCTGTCTGCAATTTCTCCGGCTTTGTCCGGATCTTTCTTTTCCAGCATCTTAAGCAGTTCATAATCTACAATGCCATCCCGCATTGCATCATATCTTATTGAGCTCAGGATCTTTCCGTCTCCGGGGTAAATTATCCAGCTGTCTCCACCAGGGAGAATGTTTCCTCCTTCGTATTGTATTCCTGTCTGCTCGTTGAACGGATTGCGATTCCAGTAATTAAGTCCCCAGTGAAGGTATCCGGGAATCTCATACTTATAGTTGACCCAGTGCATATACCTTGTTCTGAGCAGTGGTAATTCTATAAAACGGTTAACATATTCGCCTTTCGGTGAAAGACAGGTGTAGAACCAGGCCTCCTTGCCGGATTTATTCTGCTCATTGTAAAATTCATAATCCTGGTCCATAAAATCAAGCTGCGGGACCCACACATCAAGCACGCCTCCAAGGTTTTTGCTGTGACATGCTTCTATAAGAGGCAGCCCCGGTGCAATATTCTTTACAAACCCTGCGATTTCTATGTATGTTTTGAAATTCTGTTCTGTAGGCTCGTCAGCAATATGTTGCATATATATACTATCCCAGCCTTTCTCTTTCAGGTGTGCCGAAAGTGATGTGAAAAAAGCTGTGTAGAACTCATTTGCACGTGGATCGGACATCCTCAACCGGTCAAATTTTTTAAGTTGACCACCTGTGCCATCCGGAACACTGACCACAAATTGAGAGTTCCAGTCGCCTTCGCGTCCGCCGATATGCCCCCCCTCAATCCTTCCTATTACCTTCTCTTCAATAAATATGTTGACAATGGTGTCAAATTGCGAGAAATCGATCTCCCATTTTCCGTCCCGGTATACACATTCAGACAGATAAAGCGGAGAAATCAGTGCCACGTTCTGCCTGTACTCAGCCATTTTTTTTGCCAGAAGCCTTATTAATCCGAGATATTCCTCAGAAAAATATTCTATGCTCCTTCCGCCGGTTAAAAGTTTCAGGCGCGATGTATCGCCGGTGAACCAGTTTGTAACCCATAAGCTTGTCTTTTCAACGGTTACAGGATATACTTTTACCGAGTAATCCTTTGCGATGGAAAATTTTCTGCATCCGATTTTACCCGTAATGGTAACTTTGCCCTTATACATGCCTGGTTCTGCGTCGACCGGCACCGGGATTGATATCCATACAGGCTGGGTATTCCCGAAATCAACATCAATTGATTCCTGTTCCAGGACAGGATCAGGATAATATCCCGAAGCAGATACAATCCTGTCGCGTGAATAATCCCATATCGTACGACCTACTTTAACATAGCCTACAAAACCGGTTTTTGCATGAGGCAGGACTGCATCGCCATTAACGGCCTGAGAGACCTCAACCCGGAGGTTTGTTACGGATTCCCGTGGACGCACAACGTACTGCAATGTTGCGTGCTCACCTCTTACTACTTCGCTGAGAGCTTCAGCAGGTTTGAAGAAGGATGCTTCTGCAAGAACTTTTTCAAGAGGATCAACAAATTCAAACTCAATGATATTTCTCTTTTCAGCTTTGTCGCCTGATATTTTGCAGCCGGTTAACGTGTAAAACAGAACAAGGAGCAACAATCCCGGCAGATACCACCGGATATTAAATGGGAACTTTTCTTTCATGATCATTTATTTATTTTCAGGTTAAACAGATATTGTTGTAAGGCAAAGGGCAAATCATATGATGAATCACATAATTATCTTTCGGATAATGATGGTTAAAAAATACGGACATTCTCAAATATCGGTAAATTTATTCAAACAGATATTTACAAACAGCTGTTTTTTGAAATTGATTCGGGCTATATTCTACGCTATTGTCATCTTATAATCAGAAGCTCCGAGTCTATCGTCAAGGCTATTCTAAGTTTTTTTCATCCGGAAGGATAATTTTATTTAAGGAAATTTCAACAAAAGTTTATTCAATTTGTTTTAAATTTATGTCAAACATTAACATTAATCCAATCATTATGAAAAAGCTTCTCTTAATTACTGCGGTAGTTTGCCTTTCTCTGGGGCAGCTGAATGCTCAGGAACCTACATTCGTTAAAGGTGACAAGGTCCTCAATGTTGCCCTTGGTCTGGGGAATACACTGTACACTGGTACTCATTACAAAGGACAGATACCCCCATTATCGGGATCTCTGGAATTCGGGGTAGTTGATAACATTATTGATGAAAAAGGGGTGATTGGAGTAGGTCCTTATATCGGATACTCATCCTACAAGTGGGAGTATCTGGATTGGGGGTGGAAGTACTCCAATCTCATCATTGGCGCAAAAGGTAACCTGCATTATCCATTTGTAGACAAGCTTGATACCTATGTCGGTCTTCTGCTGGGATATAACGTCGCGTCTTCAAAGGAATTCGGTGTTTCAATTCCCGGTTATGATTACTCTTATTCAGCCGGAGGTATCACCTGGGCCGGTTTCGTCGGTGCGAGATATTACTTCAAGGAGACTTTTGCCGTGATGGCAGAGCTTGGATATGGAATTGCATATCTGAATATCGGTGTTGCACTGAAGTTATAATAAGAATGCTTTATTTTCCATGAAAGCCCCTTTGGTACACCTCAAGGGGCTTTTTTAACTGGTGTCAGGGATGTCTTTTTTCAGCGGTATAGCATACTTTTCAAGAGATATAAGAAAGTAAATCCTTATTAATCAGGTAAATAACAAGTGAACTTCATGCAGGAGCGTTATATCTGGCAATTGGGAAAAAGGATTGTGACTGATCATGAATCAAACCGGCAAATGCATTTTAGGCATTTGAAAAACCCGAATTTTGTGAATGCGGGTTATCTGCTGCCGGGCAGGACATAAAAAAATATTGTTATATTTTTCATGCACTGTTAATATATCCTGTAATCCTGAAATACTTTTTTTTCGGTATAAATAACGGCGGATAAGAATACAAATCCCGCCGCAGCGGGATTTGTTTATAATGTCCTGATACCAGAAATTAACACAGGATTTAATATTCCGGATTTCACAGACTTGCAATAGCAGGATCAGCATCAAGTTCTGCCTGTGATATCGGCTGTTTAGTCTTATAGAAAGTCCTGTTTATTGTCTTTTCCCGGCGGGAGATCTGAACAGCCGGGAAAATAAATTCATCGTTGAATTAGATTGTTCTGTCAGGCCGGATCATGTCAAAGTACCTGTGTCCTTCAGCCTCCATCTTTTCGATATGAAGTAGCACTTAAAACTTAATATCCGGAATTCTGTGCTTATTTGTCAGGTTATGAAATTGAAAAATGCGTTGAAGCATACTTCTCAGATTCAACCCTCGTATTATAGCGAACACAACAAATTACCTCACTGCCATCTCCCAATAACACTATTATAAATCTTTTTGCTATGCCGGTTGAGGCTGTAATAAGTATTTTCACCTGATATATACTTTTTAGACAAACAATTATTAACCTGGTATGCTTCTGGTTTAGTTGAACATTGTAAAGCTATACAAATTGATACTAATCTATCAGGCCAAGTTTGATTATTTTATCGCAAATAAAATTTAGAAAAGCTTGAATTGCTCCTTGTAATGTGCCAAACCAACGGTCGTGTTATTTATACTAGCTTATCGAAGTGGCATTCTTATGAAAAGCATCTATTCCACCATTTTCCGTCCTTTGTGTTGCCGGATAAACTGGCAATATTGGGGTCTGTACAACCGGGGGGATAAATCCTTGTTCGTCTGGTTCATTTGTGATTTTTTTCTTTAAATATAGAATGAAAATGGGGCAATGCATTCATTGGCGCAAAAACGCCTTACGCAAAATCCCGATTCCTTCTGTCGTTCTAGAAGACTGATGATTTTTGAACTCTTAAATATCTATTTTCTGAAACAGAAGATACTTTGTTCCTTTAGTTAACATAATATGCAGTTGTCCGGATGCTTACAATGAACATGAATCTGAACCCGAACCCTGTCGGGTTGTTGGTTATTTATTTCGGCAAAATCCCCTCAGGTGATGTCGTTGGTTTTGTATTCGTAATAATCTATTTTTCTTTTTTTAATTAAACCGAACCGCTGATGCCAATCATAAAAGAAGCTGCAATTAAAATTAGCAGCGATAAAGCCATAGTCAGATAAACACGTGCTGAAACTCCTTTCCATTCGCCGCGTATTAATCCCCAAACAGAAGCAAATCCAATTGTCAGTGCCATAAGTATTCCCCACGAAGTGAAGGTAAACGGCCCCATTTTGCTTTTTCCCATCCCATAAAAAATGAATTGGCTGAACCATAATAATCCGGCAAGTAATCCAAATCCGTAATTCAATACCAGGGTTTTACTGGTTTTTGCACGGACATAATCTTTTACTGATTTATTTTTAAACCCAAGAAAGAAGCACCAAATCAAAGTTGAAACAAATGTACCCGACAAAAGAACCAGATAAACCGGCATCATTGAAAAGAGCGGGTCAATTCCACTTTGCTCTGCAAAGCCGGAAATAGGCAATCCCTGTTCAAAACCAAGGGCCATGGCCGAACCGGCAACTCCCACCAGCAAGGCTGCAAGAATACCTTTTATAAGATTGAATTCACCAATACTTTCCTGCTTCTGTTTCTGTCCAATAGATTTATCTTTTAAAATTCCAGCCAATGCCGAAAAAGCAATCCCAATTGCAGCGACTGCAATCCCTGAAAGCAACAGATTGCCACCTGAAGATTCAATCATCACTTTTAGTCGTCCGTCGATTATGGGTGGTATTAAAGTACCAATTGCCAGCATCAATCCCAGAGAAAGGGCATAGCCCAGCGAAAGCCCAAGGTAACGCAACGCCATACCGAATGAGAGGTTGCCTGCTCCATACACAGTTCCGAGAACAAAAACCAAAAGGGTGGTATCGCCGGGTGTTGATTGAATAGTTTTAATGAAATCGGGCGTGAATATCATACAGGCCAGCAGCGGCATAATGATGTAAGCTGCGAGGCTGTAAACCATCCAGTACGATTCCCACTTCCACCCTTTTATTTTTCTGAATGGAACAGCAAAACTGCCGGCAGAAAAGGCGCCGATGGCAATCAGAAAAATTCCGAGTAAAATATTGAAGCTCATTCGAGTAAATTATTAGTAAAATAAATTTGTTAAGGTTGTTCCAGATGATGTCCCTGCATAATGACCAAACAACTAACTGAATGTCTTAATCCTTTTGGAGGTATCCACGGACTTTTTGATCTGTCAGAATGATTTCCAATTCATTAACAACCTCAGGGTATTCTTCATAAAGATTCATTCGTTGTTCCGGATCCTTTTCTATACTAAAAAGCAATCCTTTGGTTTCAAAATCTTTATACCCACGAAGTTCTATAAAAAAATCGGGCATTTCTGAATGTTGACCAGATTGGCTGTTGATATAAAGCCACGAATCCCTTCTGACTGCCCACTTGTCAGCAAAAGTGTTATGAATTAATACATTTCTTTCTGAACTGCCAGGGTCATCTCCCAACAATTCGGGCAGAAAGTTATAACTGTCCGGGGCTGCGTTTTCCGGTAAATCAATACCTGCTGCTGCTGCCATGGTAGCCATAAAATCTATTTGTGAAATCAGCCTTTCCGAAACAATTCCTTTTTCTATATAGCCTGGCCATTTAATTATCAGGGGAACGCGGTGGCCACCTTCCCATATATCACGTTTCAGTCCACGATAATCACCCATGCTGTAATGGTCATAATTCTTTGCTCGTTCAAAGGCATAGATCTCCGGGCCATTGTCAGCGCTAAAAATAACGATCGTATTCTCTTCAAGTCCTTTCTCCTTAATCGCATTAAGAATCTGTCCGGCCACCCAGTCGGTCTGAAAAACAAAATCACCATAAGCACCGGCCTCGGAGGTTCCATCGAATTCATCATTCGGGATGATTGGAGCATGGGGAGAAGGAAATGCAAAATATAAAAAGAAGGGTTGGTTCTTATCCCGGTTGTTTATCCACTCTAATGCCTTTTCCGTAAGCTTTGGCAATACATGGTATGGATTCCAGTCTTTCACCTTTGGCCCGGGACGAAATTCCCATTCTCCCTCTTTTGTATTGAATCCAATATCATTAATATCCATAACCTCCGTGGGAATTTCAATCAGCCTGTCATTTTCGACCCATCCATAAGGTGGAAAATTAATTGTTCCATCTCCGAAATAGTAATCAAAGCCATGATCCAAAGGCCCGCCGGTTATTGGTTCGCTCCAGTCAATATCTTCGGGATTATAAAACTTTTGTAAACGCCCCCACTGCATTACTTCGCCAGTGGGCTCATTCTTAAACTCCCAGTTCCATCCCAAATGCCATTTTCCTATGCAAGCTGTAGTATATCCATTTTCTTTTAAAACCTGGGGTAAAGTTATATCTGAATCATTGAAAAATGGCTTTTCGAAGGAATTAACAATACCATGCTGTCTCCGCCAATGATAAGTTCCTGTTAACATGGCAAACCGGCTTGGTGAGCAAATGCCCGACGAACTATGCGCATCAGTAAAACTCATCCCTTCTGAAGCAAGATTATCCAGATTTGGGGTTGGGATTTTAGAACCGGGGTTTTGGAAATTAAGATCACCATATCCCAGGTCATCAGCGTACAGAATTACGATATTTGGCCTATTTAGCTCTTTGTCACTACTACATGCCGATGATAATACCATTAGAAACGGTATACTTATCATCGTTTTGTCTAAATATAATTGCATCACCACATAATTAATTGATTATGATTGTTGCATTTTCTTTGCTTGCGATTCATTTTTAATATCTGATATTGGTTTTTATCGTTTGTAATAATACAAATTAACTGCAGCTTATTGTTGCATTGACCAGATAAAATATCGCACGAAAACGAATTTATCCGATTTGCTAAATTTTAATGCCTTTGCCATAAAATATTTTAATCAGTTTATTCCTGTCGAATATGTTCGCAGAAGAAATTGGGAATAGTGTAAGTTTTAGTTTAAATAGTATTGCATCTTCAAGATTTGTGAATGACTCGAAGTTTATAAATATTGTCAGCCCGTTTTCGGGTTTGTATCTTGTAAGCGAGGATGACCTTGATCTCAGATTTTTTTGAATCAGCCTCTAAAAATTCTTTTTGTATCCTTTTCGTACCCCGACAAAAGTAAGACCTCTCAATAACTATTAATCACAATCCTATGTGTGTTTGTCGGGGATCAGAAAAAGGATTCAATCTATTGTAAGGCAAAATACCACTCAGACGTTCGGGTTTTGGATTAGTGGTGCATCTGAGGAGTAACTAAAAATAAAAGTAAATACAACCAACAGATATTAAGCTGATTTAATATTAATATAATCGGGGTGGTTAGGGGTAGTATAATTGTTGACAAATGCTGACCGAAAATTACATTTCTATGCAACCAGCGTACTATGCAGTCCACTGTTAATCTTGGTAACTTTGGATTCAGTTAGTTTTCAATTAGATCGGATACGCCAGACAGAAATTAAAATAGGAATCATTTAAATTCTGTTTAAGATTACATCCAAACACATTGTTCAAACCAATTAAAATATCATAGCTATGGAATTAAAAAGACTTACCCCGGCTTTTTGCATAATAAGCATTATTATGCTGTTTATGCAGTGTGAAAAAAGAGAGATGACCATGAGTGAGATTAGTCAACCACTTGCTGATGATGTCTGTCATTTTGATGCAAAAAAGAAGCCTGAGAATCCTGGGAAACCGGACAAACCCAGCAGCGAGTACGTTGTCATTTCCGGGGATGTTACAGGAGAAGGCTGCTATACATACATGCAACCTTTCACGTTGACCCTTGGATCTCATTATGGAGAGGATTCAGGGACCTTTGAGGGTGATGCAATATGGATAAACTACAGTACTAAAAAGCATGGCGAGAACAGGATAGATTTTTGGTATATGGATGACGGTGTGGAAAAATTCTTCCATATACGGCAACCTAATCCCAGTAATGCTTATGATCCTGTAAACCGGACTTTGACCTTTAATGAAGCCAGTACATCACTGGTCGCCATAAGAGATGGCACAGGTGATAATTTTACCCCATATGATGGAGCATCAGTAATTGTGCATTTCAGTGATTGTCCATAATAGTTTACCTGAAATATGATCCGGCTTTAGTGCCGACCCGGGATAAAGCCATTGCCGGGTGATTTAGCAGTATAAGAGCAATAGTAAAAATTGATTAGAAAATTTGAAGGCTGCAATGGGGAAAGGAATATTTAAATAATCACTGTCATGAAATGTATTTTAAAATTCTTATTGATTGTTTTTCTTTCTGCTGGTTTCTTGTCTCACACAAATTCCTGCAGGAAAGAAGAAGCAATACCTGTTGTAACAACCTCAGAAATAACAGGTATAAAAACAAATTCTGCCATTTGTGGAGGGACAGTGACTGATGAAGGTTCAGGACCGGTTACTGTCCGTGGTGTCTGCTGGAGTTTAAATGAGACATTCTCAGACACTAAAAGAACTTTTGATGGTTCCGGTGATGGATCATTCACAAGTGATCTGATCGGATTAAAAGATAATACTTCATATTTTGTCAGGGCTTATGCAACAAATGATGCAGGTACCGGATTCGGTATGTCCAGGGTTTTCAGAACGAAAGTCTTGGGACAACCTCCATCAGCGACGACTTTGCCCGCAACCCAAATAACGCCGTTTTCTGCTACATTAAACGGATCAGTAAACCCAAACAATTCGACTACTACTGCCAAAATTGCGTACAGCACAGACTCAAACCATTATGATAACTGGACAAAAGATGGATGGTTTTTTGCTTCATATAAAAATTGCGATCCATGGCCTTTATTACCCGGCAACACCCCGGTTGATGTAAGTGTAAATGTCTCAGGATTAGAAGAAGAAACAACTTATTACTTCTGGTTAGATGCAACAAATGAACTTGGAAGAGCATTTGGTGATTGCCTGTCCTTTAAAACAGGTAAAGAATGAATCCATTTGGTATGTTGTAAGCTATCAAAACAGTTCTAAAAAGTACTTCCTTTCTTTTGTAGCTTATTTTTCCATTTTCTTGATTCAGTGTTCATGGTTTAATGACTCACATATTTTTGGATTTGTGTCCTCAAGGCAACTTTTTTTTCATCTGCATGTCTCAGTATGGCCTGAAATTCACTGTCATTCGTGAAATTTTCAAAAACCGGCGTAATTTCAATAAAGTCAAATACATTAAAATGAAAACCTGATTTTTCCAATTCAGAAAGATAAAACAGAGCCCTTTCTTTTTCATCCAGAACTGCATATAAAGAAAGCAGAGTTTCGATATTAACAAATTTCTCACTGTTATTCTCCCAAATATCTTCACACCTTTTTTGACAATGGTTTATGATCTCCAGATATTTTTCATTGCGATCCAGTTTTTTGTACATATAAGCCAGAAAAATACTATCGAACAGTATAAAACTGTTTCCTGTTTCAGCCAGGTAATTATATTCTCTTTCGGCCTGCATATAGTTTTCCATATTTAAATTCAGAAACCAGCGTCCTTTATGATAAATATTTTCACAAACAGTAAGTGCGGATATGGAATCCAGAAACATAAGCCCTTCTCTGATTTTATTCGCGGCAAGCAATGTCAGATAATATTGCTGAATGCCGTCACAGGTATAAATTTCTCCGTAATTAATTGTATTGACTGCATGTTCTTTCGCCTTTTCATAATCCCCGATAACAAAATAGCATCTGCTTGCCACCAAATGGGTGAGTTCTCTAAAAGGCTCAAGTTCTAGAGACCTTTTAAGATACGGTAATCCCTTTAACACATCCTGCTTGTACGTTATATACAGGTAGCCTAAATTTGCCTGGGGTCCCGGGACATTCGGATATAATTCTATTGTTTTTAAGAAATTCTCTATTGCAAGGTCCGGTAAGTCCATTTTCTGATAACAGTTAGCCAGAACCCAATATCCATAGCCCTCCTCAGGATCAAGTTCGATTGCCTTCTGGCAATAATAGATAGCAGAATCCAGATTATTATTCCGATGAAGGAACACTTCTCCCTTGGATGCCACGGCAAAGGCAAATTCAGGTTCAACCTCAAGTACCTGATTATAGATATACATTGCTTTATCTGCATGATGACGGCCCATACCATCCCAGAAATTGTTCATTTCCTGTCTGCCTCTCATAAATGATCTTAAAGCCTCTAGACCAACTACCTTGCGGGAGCTGATCTTTCTTTTCTCTTCCGGTGTAAGGATTATTCCAAGAGAGGTCACCACCCTGCCTGCAATCTGTTCTTGTACGTCAGAAATTGCTTTAGCGGTATAAAGTATGGAATAAGGCTCTCCCCAGATCTGGTTATTAGTACCGGAATCGATAAGTCTGATTAACAGCCGGATGGAGTCGCCAAATTGCCATAGGGAACCTTCCAGGTAATAAGCTGTATATGGTGATTTTGTTAAGACGTTTTTTTGTGTATAACTAAACTGCTCTATTGATTGCCGGGATCTTATGTTTAGATCACCGATTTGCTGGAGTTGATTTATTATTTCTTCCTGTATGCTTTGGCATATATAATCATTGTCGGGATCAGAACTCTCATTTTTAAAAGGGAGTATGGCAATGGTTCTTTCTGTGGCCGATCCGGCTGGTATTATATGGTTTTTTTTCTTGTAATATCCGATCCCTAAGATGGTAATGATTATTCCGGCAACGATGATAAATGCATATAGTATATTAATACCAATGGTTACATTTTCCCTTGCCTTGGCAATATCTTTCTTCTCTTCTGTTTCCTCTTCTATTTGTTGTTCTTCGATAGATTTTCTTATGACTTCACCAGGAGGATAACCATAAAACCTGTTAAAACATCTGTTAAAGTATTCAGGGCTTCCAAAACCGGTGCGATATGCGATCTCTGCCACACTCGCCACATCATTCTTCAGTAATTCCATAGCTTTTTGCAGCCGGAACTCCCTGATGTACTGGCTCACATTTTTACCTGTAAGCTTGTGGAGTGTCCGGTATAGCTGACTTCGGCTCAGTCTCATTTCCTTTGCCAGGAATTCGACTCCGAATTGCTCATTGATAAGGTTGACTTCGATGATGCCATCCAGCTCCTTCAGGAATTTTTCATTTCTTGATAATATATTTGTGTCATATTCAGATAAATCCATCCTGGTCATTGTTGGACATGTTTTGCACTTTGTTCAGGGCAAATCAATTTAAAAAGTTACAAAAAATCTTATTAATCTCAGACAGGCACTGTAAACCAAATGGGAACATGGATTTTTTTTGGCAATATGTATATACTTCTTTAAAATTTAACGAAAAACAGGCTTTCAGCGCTCATAAAACAAAAGCCTTCATCGCCTGTGGCGGCAAAGGGCTGTTTGTTTTGTCTGGGTAGCAGTACCAATTAGTTCAAAATGGTGGGATCCTTCTGAATATTTTTATGAGAAAACCTGTATCCTGGAAAGGCAGGATGCAAAATATCCGAGAATAATACCTGGAAATTCAGGGTTCGGTGATATTAAAAATTTGAATACGAGGGTATTTTCAATGTGTATAGATATGTGTCTTATATAAGGGGAAAGGTAATTACTTTTTGTTATTCATTTCCTAACTCTCTGGTATCGAAAAATAAAATGAAAAGTGCACAGATTTATCTAAGTGGACAAGATTTGATTTCTATTTCGAAAGGAACAAGAGGAAATACATACGATCATGAAGATAATGAACATACAGAAAGCACATATCCTTATAACAAAGTTCATTCAATTTGATTAGATTTAAGATCTTAAAATTTAACCTAATGAAAAAACAATATAAATATTTAACCTTAAATATTTTAGTATTATTTCTGATTATTGGCTGCACAAAAGATATGGACCTTTATCCCAGGGCCAGATTGCCAGAAACAAGTTTCAGGAAAACTACAGAACATTTAAAATTAACGGCCAATTCATTTTATTCTACATTACCCGGTTTTAATTACGATGATTTGACCTCAGGTATGCATTTAGTTACCCCAATAATATGAGTAATGGCACATTGCAAAAAGCGGAGGAATCCGGTGTATGGAGCAATGCCTACATAGTAAGCCGAGATGCGAATTTGCTTATTGAAAGGCAAATGGATTAAATGACACAGTTTACTGAAGATATCCTTTTGAATTGTTAAAAACAAATTGGACCAATTTCATATACAGATACAAAATACTAATTCACAATATCCGAATTGAAAAATTCAAATTAATTATGAGAACAAGGATTTTAAGCGACTGCTTTTTCATTTACATTAAATTCCCAATTTTTCTTCTTACTCTTTTGTTATTTAGTTGCAACAGCTTTTCAGACAGGAGCACCATATTTGAAAATGCGCTTTTTGAGGAGTTCAAAAATCCCCCGGAATCGTCCCAACCAGGAGTTTACTGGTATTTTATGGACGGCAACCTAAACCGTGATGAGATGACCAAAGACCTTGAATCCATGAAAGAAACGGGAATAAATCATCTCATTTTTCTGGAAGTAGGGATTGGAGTGCCTAGAGGTCCTGTTGATTTTATGAGTACAGAGTGGCAGGAGTTATTTGTTCATGCCGTTCGTGAAGCAGAGCGGCTGGGCATCCGGATATTACTTGGTGCAGGTCCCGGCTGGTGCGGAAGCGGGGGTCCATGGGTAAAACCGGAGGAATCGATGAAACACCTGGTTTTCAGCGAGACAGAGGTGGAAGGCGGGAAAAAAATAGATGTTCAACTTCCAATCCCCGAACAAAGAAGTACGGTTTGGCACACCATGAAAGACCCTTATTATGAAGATGTTGTTGTTTATGCTATTCCGAATGCCATTAAACCGGTTATTGAGGATATCAATGAAAAAGCATTGTATGAACGTGACCCTTATTCCTCCAAACCCAATGTAAAACCCTTTTTGTCCTCCCTGGCCAGTTATAATGAACCAGCTAAAGACAAAGTTCTGCGGCAAAATAACATTCTCGATGTTTCTGAATATTTAGGTGATGATGGCCGCCTGGTTTGGGATGCCCCCGAAGGAGACTGGACTATTATCAGGATGGGAGAACGCGTAACAGGAGCAAGCACCCGGCCATCGCCGGAACCTGTTATCGGACTTGAATGCAACAAGCTGGACTCCAATGCATTTAAAAACCATCTGAAAAATTACACCGATATCCTTTTGGAAAAAACAGCACCCCGTAAAGAAGATGTGGGCTGGACCGGCTTCCACATGGACAGTTGGGAGAGCGGCGCTCAAAACTGGACAGATGATATTGTTGATGAATTCAAAAAACGAAGAGGCTACAACCCTGAACCCTGGTTCCTGGCATATACCGGTCGGGCTATTGAAAGTGTGGAGATCACCGAGCGTTTTCTCTGGGACCTGCGGCAGACCTGCAAAGAATTGCTTCTGGAAAATCATGCTGAGTTTGGGAAAAGGTATGCGCATAAAAACGGACTGGAACTGACCATAGAACCTTATGATATGAATCCGGCGGGCGACCTTGATTTAGGTTCGGTAGCCGATGTGATCATGGCTGAATTCTGGAGTAAACGCTTTGGATATGATACGCATTATGCAGTGTTACAGGCAACCTCTATTTCTCACATTACCGGCCAGCCCATTGTTGGAGCCGAGGTATTTACGTCTGATAATAACCAGGCCTGGCAGGAATACCCCTGGTCGATGAAAGACCAAAGCGACTGGGCGCTGGCTAACGGGATTAACCGCTTTGTCTATCACACTTTTGCCCACAAACCTTTGGGCGAAGCATACCGACCGGGCATGACTATGGGGCAGTATGGCGTCCATTGGGACAGGGGACAAACCTGGTGGCCTATGGTGGAAGCTTACCATAAATATATAAGTCGTTGTTCCCACATGATGCAACAGGGACAGGCCGTTTCAGATATTCTTTACCTTACGCCGGAAGGCGCACCCATGGTATTTACCCCTCCTGCCGATGCCATGGAAGAGAATGGCTCTATCCCCGATAAAAAGGGATACGGTTTCGATGGCTGTTCTCCTAAAATGCTGATGGAAACAGCTGATGTGAAAAACGATAAAATTGTTTTCCCCGGAGCAACTTCCTATGAAATAATGGTGCTGCCCAATTTCAAAACCATGACTCCTGAGCTGCTTGAGAAAATAACTTCAATGGTTGAAAATGGTGCCAAAGTCATTGGAATACCTCCGTTAAAATCACCCGGCCTGGCCGGTTATCCGGATTGTGATGAAAAAGTAAAGATACTGGCAGAAAAATTTTGGGGCTCGCTGGAAGAACCCGATGAACTTAAAGAAACAAAAACCGGCAAGGGCACCATCTATTGTGGAGGAAATCTGCAGTCAGACGGGCTTTATCCTTCATATAAAAGTACTGCGGAAATCCTGGAACAACTGGATATTTCAGAAGATTTCAGGTCAGATAACAACACCATCCGCTTCGGTCATCGCAGAACTGCAGATAAAGATATTTATTTTGTTGCCAACCGGACCGGTGAAAACCAAAAAACAAGTTGTTCTTTCAGAGCTTCCGGTGCACCGGAAATATGGTCGGGAGTAGATACAGGTTCAAGACAACTTCAGCACTACAAAACCGAAGATGGAATAACTGCAATAGACCTGGAATTTGCCTCTTACGAAAGTTATTTCATCGTATTTAACCGGACGAAAGCAACTGATAACGAGGTAAAAGAGGGTAGGGCCAATTTCCCCGTTTTCACTACGGTAAAAACCATCCGGGGCCCGTGGAATGTTACGTTTGACACAAAATTTGGAGGCCCCGAGAATATTGAATTTGATGAACTTATGGATTGGACTGAACATGAAATGCGCGGCATAAAGTATTATTCCGGAATTGCTTCCTACAAAAGAACATTCAATATTGAAAAGCTGGAAAATAAAGCATATTACATCGACCTGGGTGTTGTAAACGATATTGCCCGGGTAAAACTGAACGGAAAAGATATTGGCGTAATCTGGTGTGCTCCCTGGAGAATTGAAGCATCAGAAGCTTTAAAGGATGGCGAAAATCAACTCGAAATTGAAGTTGCCAATCGCTGGATAAACCGTTTATTGGGCGACCGGCAAGAACCGGATGCCAATGTAAGGACGGTTAAGTTCGAAAACGGATTAATGGGCGGGAAAGAATATACCACAGGAAGATATACTTTTACTACTGAAGCAGCAATGAGATCATTTAAGTTTACAGAACCACTGTCTTCAGGTTTGCTGGGACCGATTACAATTCAGAAAGTTGTCCGATAACGGAAACAATATCAGAAAAATACAGCAATACGATGAATATGACAAAAGCAGGTTTATTCGGAATTGGCCACATTGCCGGAATGATTGAGAAACTGGGAAGGCTACTCAATTCAAATGAGGTAAAAATTTGTTGATTAAATTATAGATCAAAAAATAAAATCAAGGAACCGTTACAGGATTTCATAACCAATACAATCCAAGATTATAAAACTATGGAAAGAGTGTTGAAGTTTATTGATTTTATAGTTTGTCGGGGTGGCAGGATTCGAACCTGCGACCCTCTGGTCCCAAACCAGATGCGCTAACCGGGCTGCGCTACACCCCGTGAGATCTAACCAAGCTTACGTAAAGGTTATTACAGATCAACGAAAGTCTTGGATGGAAGCTTTAAAAAGCGTCGCAAAAATATAATTTGTTTTCCTATATTCATAATATGATACTGTTTATTTTTATTTTTCAATCATGCCCGCTTTCTGATTCACTATAACCGATAAGCTGCCACATGTCCCGATAACACCGTCTGGATACTCATCCATCGTTACTGAATACCTTGCTGCCATATCTGAAAGATGCAGTTCACAGTAATGTTCCTCCGACAGATATCTTAATCCCTGTGTTCATGAAACATTAGTCCCTAAGTTCCTGAGTCCTTATTCACTATTAATTATCTCAGCTTCCTGACTATTCGCGGGTAATCTTTTTCATACTATTATTGATATTTGACAAAAAGTTTTACCTTTGCCAGCCTATCCATCCTTTTCGCAAGAAAAGTTTTGGTTTATAGAGAAGAGGGGAGAGATTAGGCTCTGTGATCCTCTAGCAACCATCCTGCATACTGGCGGGGAAAGGTGCTAAAACCTACCCTGGCAAGGGAGTTATAAATTGGAATTTTTGCGAACAGCCAGAAGCCGGAGCAAAGATTGACAATCATGGTGTAAGCAGTGCAATAATGCTGCAGTAGTTCATTTAATTATTTATTTATGTCAAAGAAAAAAAGTATTGAGGAGATCAACGAGAAGATCCGCAAAGGAAATGCAGTTGTTCTTACTGCCGAAGAAATCTCGGCAATGGGGAAAGAATTGAGTCCTGCCGAGATAGCCGGAAGGGTTGATGTTGTTACAACGGCTACTTTTGGACCAATGTGCTCTTCGGGAGCTTTCATCAACTTCGGTCATAGCTCTCCTCCGATGCGAATGGAGAAGATCACACTGAACAATGTTCCTGCGTACGGGGGCATAGCTGCTGTGGATGCGTTCATCGGAGCTACAGAAACTGCAATGCCTCATGATTCTTATGGTGGCGCAAATGTTATAGAGGAACTTATCGCCGGAAAGGATGTCCTTTTGCAGGCTACTGCCAAAGGGACGGACTGTTATCCTCTTACAGAAGTGAAAACTCTTATTAACAAAAGCACAATCAATGAATTCATTATGTTCAATCCGCGTAATGCATACCAGAACTACAATGTTGCTGTAAACAGCACCCCGAAAATAAAATTTACATATATGGGGACACTTCTGCCGGCATACGGCAACGCAAATTTTTCCACTTCGGGTGAACTGAGCCCTCTGCTTAACGATCCCGAGTTGCGCACAATAGGTATCGGAACACGGATCTTTTTTGGTGGTACAACAGGGTATGTGGCCTGGAACGGAACTCAGTACAATACAGGAAAGCCTCTTAACGAATCAGGGGTACCTGTAGGCAATTCAGCGACTCTGGCTCTGATTGGAGATGCAAAACAGATGAATCCCAGGTTCATCAAAGCGGCCTATTTTGAAAAATATGGTGTCACAATGTTTGTGGGCATCGGAATCCCGCTGCCTCTTCTGGATGAAGATTTGGCCAGAAGGGTATCTGTACGGAACAGCCAGATAGAAACCAATATTATAGACTATGGCTCCGGTGGCTTTGAAATTCTTGGCAGGGTAGATTACGGGACCCTGTTTTCAGGAGAGATGGAGCTTAACGGAAGGAAAATCAGGACAGCACCTCTGTCAAGCATAAAAGTTGCCAGAGAGATTGCAGAGCTGCTAAAGAATGACATCAGGGAGGGAAGGTTCCTTCTTACGGAACCCGTGGCCCTGTTTCCGAAAACATCCGGCCTGAACAGTCTGAATATAAGGCTTTAACAACCAACCAAAGCAATAATGAAATGACAAGCAAAAGATTTGTATTAACATTCCCTCCCGACGCAACAGGAGAACCTATAACATACAACCTGATAAAGAAGTTCGATATAATGGTCAATATTGTAAGAGCTGATGTTTCGCCCGGCAAGATCGGACATCTTGTTATGGAGATGACTGCACCCTCCGGGGTTCTTAAAGAAGGGATTCAATATATCAGACAACATCATGTGGAGTGTGAACCAATTGAAAAAAAGATCAGTTACAGATCTGATCTCTGCATTCATTGCGGGGCCTGCTCCGCAGTCTGCTTTGCGGGCGCCCTTATTATGGAACATAGCACCGGAGAGCTTTCATTCGATCCGGAAAAGTGCGTTGTATGTGAGCTCTGTCTTAAATCTTGTCCATTAAAGCTTTTTTCAATAGATATTGGCTGAAAACGGATCATATGAACCGCGGCTTTACCGGATCGAAATGGGCAGCTCCAGGTGGGAAAGTTTCAGGGTATGTCACTTTGAAACAGACCTCTGGATAGCCGTAAGCAAAGAAGGTTACTTACCGGCAGCCGAAAATTATGCGTTGAAAAGGATCAGATACTATCGCAGTGTTGTTGAATCTCATTTCAGCCTGGTACCTGACTTTTTTTCTTCTTATTCCCCGCTTGAAGTGCCGGATAATATTCATCCGCTGATCAGCGATATGTACACAGCTTCTGCGAAGGCAGGAACCGGACCTATGAGTGCAGTCGCAGGAGCAATCGCCGAATATACCTGCCGGGATCTGTTATCTGAGTTTGGGTGCGCTGAAGTGGTTGTGGAGAACGGAGGGGACATATTTTTAAAGACTGATAAGCCGGTGATTATCTCTGTTCATGCCGGATCTTCACCTCTTTCGGGCAAAACAGGACTCAAAATACTGCCAGAACAGACTCCTCTGGCAGTATGCTGCTCTTCAGGGACAAAAGGCCATTCAATCAGTTTTGGAAATGCCGATGCCTGCGTTATCGCATGCAGTTCAGGGGCGCTGGCCGATGCATATGCTACTGCCTGCTGCAACATGGTCAGAAGCGCTGAAATGATAGGCAAAGTAACAGAGCATGCATTAAAGATCGCAGATATTGTTGCAGTTGTTATAATAAAAGATGATGTTATCGGAATGGGCGGCAAGATCGAAATGAAATTGCTGTGAAAGTCAAACATCTTATTCCATGTTGGTTTTTGTGTTAATTTTTAATGAGAGTCTCAAAGGAATAATTTCCAGACCTGACTTTATAAACAGCATATCCTCCATCCATTTTCAGAAAATTGATGTGTCTGGATTGTTTTATTTTTTTCCCGTTTTCCTTTATTTCTTTTTCCGAGAAAGCCGGTATATAAACAGATGCTTCGGCACCGACGGGAACGGTAATATCAACAATAAGCCTTCCGTCCTGTTTATGCCAGCCGATACCTGCTGTACCATAAGGTGTGTCATTTGAGTAGGAGGCATATTCTATCCCGGTGGCAATCTGAGGTCTGAAAATTATATGACGGTATCCGGGCTGGCAGGGATCTGCATTCATTCCTGCAAGTTTCCTGTAAAACCAGACAAGCCCGCCACCGAACATGGGATGGTTACGTGAACCGCTCCCATTCCACTGTTCCCATGTTGTTGTGGCTCCCTGTTCAATCCACCATCCATATCCGGGCATGGTTCGCTGGTTCATGATTTTATATGCAAGTTCATGCAGGCCATTTTCCGATAGTACTTCGAACAGGAACTGGGTTCCGAAGATCCCAGTGTCAAGGTGATCGTCGTTTGCTTTCAGGTCAGACCTCAGGGCAGCAACCACCCTGTCTTTCTGCTCTTCAGGAACACCCATTTTAAGTGCGAATACATTTCCGCCATAAGGTCCGTAAGTTCCTTTTTCTTCATCATAGAAACGGCTGTAGAATGCTTTTCTGGTATTTTCAGCCAATGAAGAGTAATAATCTGCATCATCAGCCTTTCCGATTGCCATGGCAGTCCTGGCAGTAAGGTCAGCACACCTCCACAGAAAGAAAGTGTGCACCATTTCGTCAGGAGGAAGATTGCCAGGGGCAACCCAATCTCCGAGATTCATCCACCGGTTTGGCTTTTTTCTGGAGGGCGCCTGCGAGAACATTATTCCATTATCATCTGTCCAAGTAAGCATATACCTGATATATCCCTTCATCCCTTCATAATTTCTTTCAAGGATAGAGACATCACCATAATGCAGGTAAAACTCCCAGGGCATGATATTCATGGCAGCCCCCCATGCCACGCCTCCCCCGCAACCAGGCTGCCAGGGGGCTCCATTGGGAACGTATCCGTTGTCAGGATTTTGTGCTCCAAGGATGTCCTGTATCCATTTGGAATAAAAGGTTCTTGCATCGAAATTATGCATAACAGTAACGCAGGCTACCTGCCCGTCACCTGTATATGGTGCCCGCTCGCGGTGAGGGCAGTCGCTGGCCACACCTCCATGCATATTATCGGTCTGGCTGCGCCACCATATCCTGTTAATTTTATTGAAAAGATCATTTGAACATTCAAATTTGCCGGTGGTCCTGATGTTTGTGTATACTGCTTCCGCCCTGATCTGGTCAGGCTTCAGTTCTCCGGGCCAGTTGGATATCTCAGCTTCACTGAAAACGAACCATGTGAAACGGGGAGAATATGATTCCGGACCTCCTCCTTTCATGGTGTATGAGTTTTCACCCATGGCCGATTCGCATATGTAATTTATGTCTATTTTCCTGCCTGCTTCACCTGTTACATTTACCAGACGAATCCATCCTGATATTTCCTGTCCAAAATCAACCCTGAAACGACCATCTTCAAGACGTTCAATCTTTTCCGGAGAAAGAACTTCCATCACTCTGTCAGTTGGAGACAGATGGGCAACAAGCTTCCCTTCAGGAGATTTTCTGATGGCCGCCTTTTCCCATTCAGAGTCGTCAAATCCGGGAGCCGACCATCCGGGTTGTTCCAGACGGGCATCATAGTGCTCTCCGTCATAGAGCAGGTCCATAATGACCGGGCTTTTTGAGGCTTTCCAGCTTTCGTCACTGATGATGACCTGCTCCGTTCCGTCAACATAGGTTATATGGATCTGTCCAAGGAACCTCGGAGATCCGAAGCCCTCACACCAGTAACTGGCAGGATTGTAGAAACCGTTTCCAAGTATTGTCCCGATTATATTTTCGCCTTTGCCAAGATTCTCTTTAATATTATATGAAAGATACATTACACGGTATTCCCTGAAGTTGTTCCTTATCATTACTCCTATATCGCCCAGGTTTTCTCTCCGGTCATAAAGGGTAAAGTTAGGTGTCAGCACGTCGTTGCTTATTTTCTCTCCGTTTATATATAATTCAAAATAACCCAGCCCTGTTACATATATCCTGGCTGATTCAATCTCCTTATCAATCAAAAAGGATTTTCGAAGCATGGGAGCAGGGGGAGGAAGTTTCGCGGCAGGAGCTGTGGAGAAAAAATCTCTTTGTCCTGCTTTTTTTGGAGCAGGAGGCCTGGGCAGGGCTTCTTCTCCCTGCCACGGAGCTCCTATCCACTTCGCTTTCCATTGCCCCGGATCAAGAATGCCCATTCCCCAGTATGCCGGTTCGCTCCAGTCAGACACTTTGCCTTTTCTGTCCCATACCCTGACCTGCCACCAGCATTTCTGACGCGAACTTAACTGCCTGCCGTTATATTTAATATTGACTGATTCCGGGGAAAGTACTTTTCCGCTTCCCCATAGATCTGCTTTGCCCGCAAGAAGCTCCTGAATGCTCCCTGAAACCCTTATTTCCCAGGCACTCTGAAGCTGCCCGCGCTCGTTATTGTCCGGGACGTTTATCCACGACAACCGGGGGTTTGTAACATCAACCGCCTGAGGGTCGGTCATATATTCGCAGGTCAGGTTAACAGGTCTTATTGCTGCGCTCACGGTGCATACTGAAAACAGGAACATTAAAACAGTTTGCAGAATTTTTTTCATTTGGCTGAGATTAATATTTTTTTTGATAGATGGATATTATGATTTGCCTTTTCAGAATAACCATTAAAAGATCGGAAAAAAATAAGAGATCAGAACGAAATGGCATAATTTTATTCTTCGATAACAAAAGTGGCGTCTGAATTCTTTTCTGATCGTGACAGGAATGAATTGATTGTTCCAATAAGTGCTATCATTTATTTTGAAGTCAAACGGATCAGTAATAGTGCAGGATATGACGAAGTTTGAACAATTCGTACCGGTACTTGTTTATTAAAAAAAATTAAAAAATGATAATAAATCTTCTTGGAGTCACATTAATTGCAATCATCACAACTATCGGAACCCTTGGTCAGGAGTTGAGCTTCTACTCATTTAAGGTGAAAACGCTTGAGGGTGGGGATTTTGATCTTTTAAAGCTGAAAGGTAAAAAGGTGATGGTCGTAAATACTGCTTCAAAATGCGGATTTACTCCTCAGTATAAGGATCTTGAGGAATTATTCCAGAGGTTTGGCGGGCAACTGGTGATCATTGGTTTCCCGTCGAATAACTTTGCAAATCAGGAACCTGGCAGCGCATCTGAGATAAGGCAGTTTTGTTCCCGGAACTACGGAGTGACATTTCCCATGATGGAGAAAATATCAGTAAAGGGAGGTGATATTCATCCGTTATATGAGTGGCTGACGACAAAGGAGAAAAACGGGGTCATGGATTCTGAGGTTAAATGGAATTTTCAGAAGTATCTGATAGACGAGAACGGAAATCTGGTTGATGTTCTTTATTCCAGAGAAAAACCGGACTCTGAAAAAGTAATAGTCTGGTTATCAGAAAAATGATATATTAAGATCTTTTTGATTGGGTTTTTGAGAACAGCAGCGACCGATTTAATGTTGCTGCTGTTTTGTTTTCCCCGAATTAAAAGATCCGTACAGGACTGACATGGCTTAAACGGGGTCATATAATATAAGGAATGAACATGCTGGTTCTTAGTTTATACTCCTGATACCTGCTGCCAAATTTCTTGAGCATGTCTTTTTCTTCTACCAGTGCTGTTATCCAGCAGGCGATAAGGTTTATTGCTCCGGCAATCAACTGTACCCGGCCCGGATCTTTGAACATGATACCGCATCCAAGCAGCATTAGTGACAGATAAAGAGGATGACGTATTTTTCCATATATTCCGCTTGTGACCAGGGTAGTGGTATTTTCAAAATTTTTTTCGGATTTACCGTTCTTCTTAAGATGAAGATATCCCGCCAGTCCGCTGTATGCTGAACCGACAAGCAGTATCCATGATATTATCTGCCGGGGAGAAAAGGGATTATTGAACCAGCCGCTGATATTGAATAGCAGCATTATATATATGCTCTCGAAGGCAAAAAATCTGGGAATACCATGATGTCTGTCATGTCTGACAGAAAAAAACCACGAAAATGCAAGAATTACGAGCGTTCCGGAAATTATTGCCACAATATTCATTCTGCATTGAAATTATTTCTCAACAGGTTTATCGTTGAGGTTTCTGACAAATTTAAAAACTTCTGTCTGTGACTGAACCGGGTCCTTACCCCTTTTGGCAAATTTGTTCGTAAGTCCGGCATCAATTTTTCTGGCTTTTACATTGTCACTCCATTGTATCTCAAAAATTCTCTTCAGCTCGCTTTTGATATTTTTGTCAAAAATCGGGCATGTAACTTCAATACGGTGGTCAATATTGCGGGGCATCAGATCAGCTGATGTAATGAAACACTCTTCATCTCCTTCATTGCAAAATATCATGAAACGGGTATGTTCGAGAAAGCGGTCAACTATTCCAATAGCTTTGATATTGTCACTTACACCGTTTATACCCGGCACAAGTGATATCATTCCCCTTATTATAAGCCGGACAGTAACACCAGCCTGGCCTGCTTCATACAGGTGTTCAATAATATCATTGTCGGTCAGGTTGTTAAGCTTAAGATAGATATAGGCTTTTTTACCTTCCTTTGCATTTTTTATTTCATTATCAATCATCTGGGCCATTTTGTTTCTGAGAAAGAAAGGCGACAGGACAATATGATAATAATTATCTTTTCTGTAATTGGCATTAAAGAAATTAAAAACTTTGAACACTTCATTTGTGATCTTCTTGTTCGAAGTCAGCAAAAGGTGGTCTGTATAAGTTTTTGCTGTGTCCTCGTTAAAGTTTCCTGTTCCGACAGCTGCGTATCTCTGTGTCAGATTATCCCGGACGCAGGTAATGAGGCATAGTTTTGCATGCACCTTTAATCCTGGCACCCCGTAGATTACCTTAACGCCTTCTTCCATAAGCTTGTTGCCCCACAAAATATTTGCTTCTTCATCGAACCTGGCCTGCAGCTCAACAATTGTTGTAACTCTCTTGCCATTTCTTACCGCATTGAGCAGGGCATTTATAACACTTGAATTTCGGGCAAGACGGTAAAGCGTTATCTGAATGGAATGGACACAAGGGTCAATTGAAGCTTCACGAAGCAGATCGATAAAATGGTCAAAGGGATGATATGGGAAAAAAAGCATGATATCCTTTTTTCTGATAGCGGACAGTATACTTTTACCCGGAGTTATATCCCGGTGCTGTACAGGAATGAGGGGTTCAAAATAGAATTTTTTGCTCCGGGGATTAGGAAAACGCATAAAATCCTTGAAATTATGATACCTGTTCCCTGGAATAAATGCATCATCAGGTCCGAATCTGAGTTTTTTGATCAGGAATTTAAGAAGGTCCTGGGGCATCTCCCGGTCGTAAACGAATCGTACCGGAGCTCCCGTCTTTCGCTGCATAAGACTTCTGCTGATCCTGTCGATATAACTTTCCGAAATGTCATCATTTAATTCAAGTTCTGCGTCTCTTGTCAGCTTAATGGTATAAGCGGCGATAACATCGAAATCGAAAATGAAGAAAATTTCCCTGAGACCGTACCTAATAATATCATCGATGAAGATCACATATTTATTATCGTCCTTTTCAGGCATAATAATAAACCTGGGAAGAATGTTTGATGGTATTTCAAGGAGGGCATATTTGTTTTTCTGCGTCCCCTTTTTCTCAAGAGAGACAGCAAAATATATTGTATCATCAGTAAGATTGGGCAGTTCTGAATCTTTTTGTATCATGAAAGGCATCAGGCGGGTTCGTACCTCATTGTGGAAATAGTCTTTTACAAATTCCGCCTGGTCCTTTGTAAGCTGCTTTTCATTGATGAAAAATATCTTATGTTTTGCGAGTTCCTGCAATAAGTCGGAATATATCTTTTCAAATCTTAAGTTCTGCTTCAGGACAATGCTATGTATCTTTTTCAGGGTAGCCTTGGGGCTGTATCCGAGTATTTCCTTTGAATTTGTTCCGTACTGTGACAGGCGGCTTAGTGTTGCTACTCTCACCCTGAAGTATTCATCAAGATTGTTTGAGTAGATACCGAGGAACTTAAGACGCTCTATCAATGGAACATCTTTGTTATCAGCTTCCTGCAGAACCCTCTCGTTGAAGGAAAGCCAGCTTATCTCTTTAGGTACGTATGTTGTATTCATCTATTTTTCCGGTTTCAGGAAATATTCTATTTTCCCGGAATCGAGCTTAATCTCCGGCCAGGTTTTAACCTGGAATAAAACGCACACAACACTGCTTTTAGTTAAGAATTCACACCCGCTGCGGCACAGCCTGTCGGGCATTTCAGTGAAGGACGGATTGTGCCCGAACAGGGTAATGGAGTCAATTTTATTGTCAAGGGAGTCAAACATACGGAAAAGATGTTTAATTCCCGGCCTGTGGTAGAGATTGCTGTCGATGATCACGTCTTCCGGTTGAATCCCGGACTCAGAGGCGAAAATATAAGCGGTCTCTATGGCCCTGAAGGCGGGGCTTGTAATCATAGTACCGGGATTATTTTCTGTTTCCCTGAATCTTCTGGCCATCTGTCTTGAGATGATCTTGCCTTTTAATGTCAGGGATCTCTCAAAATCAGTAATATCCGGATTATCATCTTCAGCTTTGCCGTGCCGTACGAAGATTATTTTTTTCATCGGACCTCCCTGTGATTGATAATTAGTATAAAAGTATTTCTGTTATGTGCCAAAGGATGTTCCCATATTTTTTGCCCGCATCACCAGAGGATCATCAGGATCGACCAGTTTTAGTTTTCCTGAAACATCAGACAGAGGCACGGCGACTATTTTGTCGGCTTTCAGTGCCACCATATTGCCATATTCCCTTTTTGCAATCATATCTGCAGCCGCTGCACCGTACCTTGTGGCAAGAACACGGTCCATCGGAGAGGGAGTGCCTCCACGCTGGATATATCCCAGAACTGTTTCCCTTGTTTCAAGTCCGGTCATCTCACTTATTTTCCAGCTCAGGTACTGGGCTGCATTTTTTATGTTACCGGGTTTTTTCACTCCTTCAGCTACAACAACTATCGAATAAGGTTTGTTCTCTTCGGCTCTCCTGACAAGGTATTCTGCTACTTCTTCCTCCTTGTACGGAATCTCGGGAATGAGTATCACGTCTCCTCCGCCGGCTATACCTGAGAATAGTGCAATCCAGCCGGCATTATGACCCATTACCTCAATCAACATGATTCGCTTGTGGGAGTTGGCTGTGGAATGCAGGCGGTCAATGGCTTCAGTGGCAATGTTTACCGCTGAGTCAAAGCCAAATGTGATATCAGTGCCCCAGACATCATTATCAATCGTCTTTGGTATTCCTATCACATTGAGCCCTTCCTGTGACAGAAGGTTTGCAGTCTTGAGTGTCCCGTTTCCGCCAATGCATACAAGACAGTCAAGTCCCATCTGATCATAATGATGTTTTATGAGCTCAGGCTTTTTTATCTCATTCTTTTTACCCGAGCGTTTGAAAGGCTTTTCGCGGGATGTCCCGAGAATAGTCCCGCCAAGGGTAAGTATGCCTGATAAATCATTCTCCGCCAGCTCCCTGAAATCTTTGTTGATCATACCTGTAAAGCCGTCGCTTATACCAATAAGCTTCATGTCATATTTTACAATTGCGGTTTTGCCTACACCCCTGATCGCTGCATTCAGGCCCGGACAATCACCTCCGGCTGTAAGTATCCCTATACGTTGCCTGTTATATATCTTTGCCATTTCTAATGATTTAGATTACAGTATACAAATATAATTCATTACCTGCGATGGGGAAATTTTATTTTTCTGCCTGACCCGGTGACAAAAGTAAGAAAGATTCTGATCCCTGACATAAGTTTGTTCTTATTCAGAGAGATAGATGTATAATGACAGCGTTCTTGGCTGCAAGCAGAAAAAATATGTATTTTTATGAAAGAAAAAATCTTTGTATTCGTCAATAATCCATTACTGTATGGGAGCTGTGATCGAAATTAAGCCTGTAATTGCAGATTATATAAGCAAATCACTGTTACTCATCAGCAAGGACCCTTTTCCCTGCGACAAAACAATTCACGAGATAAGGGTTTTCATGAAGAAAGCAAGGGCTGCCTTACGGCTGCTTGCCAATCAGATTGAGAACGAAGCTTATCGCAGGGAATTCTCATCCTTCCGGGAGGTGGGTACTATTTTAAGCAACTGGAGGGAAACTTCGGTCCACAGGAAAATTCTTAAAGATCTGAAGAAACGAAACAGATTATTATTTTCAGAGCTCAGATCCAATGATAAACTTAACCGGCTTATAAAAAAGCCGGTTGAAAATTCTACTCTGTCAACCGAACAAAATGATAATCTTGCCAGGGTAAAGGAAGTTTTGCGCAAATCGGGCTACAGAATCCGTTTTCAGAAGCTTAATGATCCGGATCCGGATCTGTTGTACCGGGAGCTGGACAAAACATTCAATAAGACAAAAAACCTGTTTCTGAAGGCCAGGTACGGCTCCAAAACGCCCACTATTCATCAGTTCAGGAAGAGGGCAAAAGATTTTCTGTATCAGATACTTTTTTTCAGGCATCTGAATCCCGCAGTGATTAAAAAGCTGGAAAATAAAATTGAAATGATGACCCGGGATCTAGGAAAATACAATGATCTGGCTGTGCTGATAAATGCGCTTGAATACGGATACGGAAGGATTGGAAATGATACGGCTATGGATGAGCTTATGGTTATCATCAGGCAGGAACAGGAGAGATACCTGTCAAAGATATGGCCGGCGGCATACAGGATATTCGGACCCGGGCAAACACTCACAAAACTTGCTGGTTTTGAAGCTTCATATAACAATCAGACCAAATAGAATGATAAATAGAACCGGGGCTCTCAACAGGCTTGTGTTAAGCTGTATTAAAATGACAGCGCTGATTAACCGGCAACATTTAAATAAAACAACAATATTCTGAATTTTAAAAATGGCTTCAAAAAAACGATTTGTTTGTGAATCGCGATGATTTTTTGCAATTTTGAAATCAGAGAAAACATGACATCAGGAAAAAATTACAGCCACTACTTTAAATGGATTATTATGAAAATTAAATTACTGTCATTCTTTATTATTGCCGGTTTCTTAACGCCGGCCCTGTTAGCCGGCAACCCTGCCATGGATTACAATCCTGCCGGGAAATGGAATTTTAACGCTGCTTATGCACCTGCAGAATACAGTACGGGAACTATGGATATTTCGCTGCAGGATAATAATTACAAGGTCTTGATCCTGTTCAGGGGTAGTGATTATAAGCACTACGGAGAAAAGATAAAATTTGAAGATAATAACCTTAACTTTACTGTTTACATTGAGGGTCAAAGTATTGCGGTAAGTCTGAAATTGGAGAGCCAGGGAAAAATGACCGGTAAAGCAGTATATTCTGACGGGGAGACCAATCTCAATCTTAGCAGGCAGCAGGAAAAGAAATAACATTTTACGCGATCATCGGAATATTATATGCTGTATTTCCAGATCCAATTATAATATAACCGGTGATGAAAAGCCGCCGGGAATTTACAATTTTAAAGATTTTCATTTTGCTGCCCAGAAACAAGGAAGATCCTGAAAATGCCTATTTGTCTGTGATGAAGTTATTAATCATATCCTTATTGCTTCTGGCAATTCATTGTTCTGTCTCCCTGGCACAGATCATTAATGACCAGCCTCTGAGTGAGCGCATTACATGGTACAGCATAGATGCAACTCTCGACCCGGATGAAAAAAAAGTATACGGATCGATGGATGCATACTGGATCAATAACTCGGATGATGTAGTTCCGGATGTACAGATGCATCTCTATATGAATGCTTTCAGAAGTAATAAAACCACATTTTTAAGGAGACCGGGTAGTTCAACTCTGAGATGGCAGCAGGGTGAGGGATGTATAGATATAAAATCTTTTAGCGACAGGCAGGGTAAGGATCTTCTCGGCAACGTGCAGTATATCAGGCCTGATGATGGAAATGTTTATGATTCAACGGTTATCCGGGTAATGCTTCCTGATCCTGTAAGCCCCGGTGATACATTCAGGGTAAAAATATCCTTTG
>CAYXSM010000014.1:0-93737 GCA_964466705.1 uncultured Rikenellaceae bacterium | reverse complement strand
TAATAAGAAAACTTATATTTGTTAATCAGTGGTCTGATAGAAGGGAGTAGTTAATGGAAATGCGGCCAATGCGTAACGATATTTGAACAATAACATAATAATACCAAATATCAATCAGGATATTCATTATTTAAAAGGTTGAAAGATTTGATCCTTTGAAACCTCCCCGGTCAGGTCGCCTCATCTGCCGTGGTTTTCATTGTGAAATAAAATAAAGAATGAAATTTACAGTAATTACATATTATTAAGAATTATTCGATTTTTTTTTGTAAAGCTGCACGGTTCTAATATCTTAACCGAATTTAACATACATAATTACAGTATTGAATAAATATATTATTGTTACACTACTAATAATTTCTGCCGGTACCATATCTGTTTCAGGGCAGGTTGGTGAAAACTACCTCAAAATCCAAAAGATGGCGGGTAAAATTGATTTCGACGGTATATGTAATGAACCGCTCTGGGACAGCGTTTCCAAAATTCCAATGACCATGTTCAAGCCCAACTATGGCAGCAAGCCGTCAGAAAGATCGGATATATTCGTAACCTTTGATGATGAGTATTTCTATCTCGGAGCCAGGCTGTACTATCAAAACGGAAGTACAATACGGTCAACTACAAAAAAAAGGGATGGCGCCGACGGGGGCAGCGATAATTTCGGTATCCTGCTCGATACCTTCAATGACAATGAAAACGCTTTATGTTTTGAGACCAATCCATCGGGACTGAGATCTGATTTTACGATCGATAACGATGCCCAGGTTCCTTTGGGAATGATGCCTTTTAACAGGAGCTGGGATACCTTCTGGGATGTGAAAACCAACATAATGGGTGATGTATTGCATATCGAAATCCGCATTCCTTTTTCCAGCCTGCGGTTCCAGGAAACAGACGGCAAGGTGATCATGGGAATGTCAATATGGCGGCAAATTTCCAGCAAACAGGAATGGAATAACTTTCCCGATATAAGCAATGAATTTGGAAATTTCGGGGTTTGGAAACCTTCACAGGCTCACAAAATCATTTTAGAAGGAATAAAAAGGAAAAACCCGGTCTATATAAAACCTTACTTACTGGGAAGTTTTGAACAATCACACGAACTCAATAATACAGAAACAGCCTATAAGATTAAAAACAATCCCAAATTCAATGCCGGCCTTGATGTAAAATATTCACTGACAAGCAATATTACGGCCGACCTTACTTTGAACACCGATTTTGCCCAGGTAGAGGTGGACGACCAGATGGTTAACCTTACCCGGTTTTCACTTTTTTTCCCTGAAAAGAGGCAGTTCTTTGTGGAGCGTTCCAGCATTTTTACCGTCCACACCGGTTATCGCGACCAGGTATTTTACAGCCGGCGTATCGGATTATACAATGGAGAAATTGTTCCGATCATTGGGGGGGCCAGGGTTGTCGGAAGGGCAGGTAAATGGGATCTTGGCTTTCTTAATATGCAGAGTACAGCTTTTGATTACACTGATCCGGATACCGATTCAGTAACTCACTTATATTCTACCAATCATGGGGTTCTAAGGCTGAGAAAACAGGTTTTTAATGAAACCAGCTATGCCGGTGTTATGGTAACCAGTAAAATTGACGCAAATGGTAATTACAACATCAATGCAGCGGCAGATATGATCTTAAATCCTTTTAAAAATAACTATATAACCACGAGCTTCGTTCATACCTTCGACAACAGCGTACCATACACAGGAAATCCGCTGAATCATGCCAAGTTCAATTTTGACTGGCAAAATCGTGCAACAGTCGGTCTGAACTATGACTTTACTTTTGCACGGGCAGGGGAATATTATGACCCCCAGATGGGCTTTGAACAAATGGAAAACTATACCCAGTTTTATGGTCAAACAGGCTACGGGTGGGTTTATAATGATGAAAATAAAAAGTTGCTGAGGCAGTATATAATGGCCTGGGCATGGATCAATAAGACCAATGAAGACTGGAAGACATTTCTTTCAACATATTCACTTGGTTATAATTTCGCCTTTAAAAATGGGTATGGCGGCTGGCTTGACCTCTTCTGGCACCAGGATTATCTTACCGAACAGTTCGACTTGTCGGATAATGTATTTTTCCCTGTGGGATTATATAATTATTATAATTTCGAAACCGGCTTCAATACTCCTTCTAACAAGTTAATATCTTTTAATTATATGATAACAATGGGAGGATATTACGACGGTACGTACATCGATCTGACTCCGGCTCAGGTTAATTTCAGGATTTCTTCAAATATTAATCTTGGATTAAGTTACCAATACAGCCAGGTTGATACCCGGGATCGTGATCAGCATTTCAGATCTCATCTGATGAGGCTCAAATCTGAATATACTTTTAACACTAAACTTTCGCTTCTGATGTTCTGTCAGTACAGCAGCAGTGAGAAATTCGGTGTTAACAATATCAGGTTCCGTTACAATCCCCGCGAAGGGAATGATCTTTATATAGTGTATAACGGAGATTATAATACGAATCTAACCCGGAAGCAGCCCGAACTACCTTTCATGAACAGAAATCTTTTTACGATTAAGTATACCTATACGTTTATCTGGCCCAGGTAGGATCAAATGGTCATCTTTATATTCTATTTCTGTCGTGGTCATCCCCGGAGAAGTCTGAGATCCTGACCACCTGGTGCCGAAGTTAATTCTTTGATAAGGGGCTTTCAGGATTAAGGACAAAACTGTAAAATGAGTAAGATTCTGAGCACATGATTTTGCACATTCTATGTCTTTACCAGGTTAAAAATGATTTTGTCCATGGATTTTTTGTCATTGGGCACAGAAGCCGGTTGCCCTGACCACATTCTACCGGAAAAATCAACATTTTTATATTTATCTTTAGCTCATGATATTAAGTCAGGCTTTAAGTGGTCAATTTTTACCGGCGTGAGGTGGTCAGGATCACCGGCTTTCGCACTGAATTAACAATTGAATATCAGAAGGTCTTTTTCTTTTTAATATTCATTCAATTAGTAATTTTAACTTAAAAGATCACAAAATGAGTTTGGAACGGACGTTTGATCTTCTTGACAGGTACAGGGATAATTTCATTAAGGAAGATGCTCTCTGCACCAAACAGAACGGCATATGGATAAAATACAGTTCGGCAGATTATATTGATTACTCATATAATTTCAGCTACGGCCTCCTTGATCTGGACATAAAGAAAGGTGAAAAGATAATAACTGTATCGAACAATCGCTCCGAATGGAACTTTGTCGACATGGGAATGTCACTTATCGGAGTTATTCACGTCCCGGTCTTCACATCCCTTAGTGTAGATGATTATCAACATATTATCAACCACAGCGAAGCGAAACTCATAATTGTATCTGACAAGAAGCTGCATAAGGTTATGGATCTTGCGGTCACAGCATCCGGTCAGCCTGTTAAGATATATTCCTTCGATAAGATCGACGGAGTGAAAAACTGGAAGGAAATTGTGGAAACCGGAAAGCGGAACTCCATGAAACACAGGCAGACTGTCGAAAAAATAAAAAGCACGATCAGTCCTGACGATTTTGCTTCCCTCATCTATACATCCGGAACAACCGGCAGAGCCAAAGGCGTAATACTTACTCACAGGAATATGGTAAGTAATTTCCTGGCGGCAGCAGATGTCTTCAATCTGAAACCTGAAGATAAATTCCTCAGCATCCTGCCTTTATGCCATGTAGGCGGAAGGCTGGGGAATTATCAGACCCAGTACAGCGGATCGAGTATTTATTATGCCGAAAACATGGCATCAATAGCCGCAAACATGGCTGAAATAAAACCGGATGGTTTTGATGCTGTGCCAAGGGTGCTTGAAAAATTTTATGATGTCATTATTTCAAAAGGCAACAAGCTTGACGGGATGAAAAAAAGATTGTTTTTCCGGGCCGTTGATCTGGGACTGAAATTTAAACCATTTGGTGAAAACGGATGGCTGTACGGAATAAAACTAAAAATTGCAGACTGGCTGATATTCTCCAAATGGCGCCAGGCCCTGGGTGGCAATGTCAGAATAGTGGGTTGTGGAGGAGCCAGCCTTCAGCCAAGGCTCGAAAGGATATTCTGGGCAGCAGGGATTAAAATAATAAATATGTACGGCCTTACAGAAACCTCTCCGATCATTACAATCAACAGGACAGAAAAAGGGAATGTCAGGCTTGGTTCTGTAGGAACTGTTATTGAAGGCGTTCAAATAAAGATAGCCGATGACGGAGAAATACTGTGCAAAGGCCCGAATGTCACACCCGGTTATTACAAGGATCCTGAACTTACGAAAATGGTCTTTGATAATGAAGGGTGGTTCCGCACAGGAGATATAGGACATATCGAGGACGGAAAATTTCTTATGGTCACCGACAGGAAAAAGGAGATATTCAAGCTCTCAAATGGTAAGTTTATTGCACCCCAGATAATTGAAAATATTTTTAAGGAATCACCAATTATAGACCAGATCATGGTGATCGGAGAGCACCAAAAGTTTGCAAGTGCATTAATATCCCCAAATTTTAAATATTTCGACGACTGGAAGAAATTAAAGAAGATCTCATTCTCCGACAATGATGAACTTATCAGGGAACCAATGGTGCAGTCGTTCTTTTATTCTGAAATTGAAAACCTGAATAAGAAGCTGAGTCCTCCTGAAAGATTGAACAGGTTCAGACTTGTTAAGGACGAATGGACGCCTGTAACCGGGGAATTGTCTCCAACCTTAAAGCTAAAGAGACAATTCATCCATGATAAATATAAAAGCCTCATTTCGCAGATCTATATGAAATAATTTAAAAGTTCTTTTTATTTTGTTCTTATGAACCTTTTAAAAGTAACAGACAGGAAAACGGAAAGGATGTTTCTTGATACTGCCCGGATTATCAATAAGAATGACGAAACCTGGGTATGTCCTCTCGATAAGGATATAAAAGGAGTGTTTGATCGCAACGTGAATACCTATTTCAGGCATGGAATCGCTGAAAGGTGGATTCTGGCTGATGCTTCGGGAAAATCAGCAGGAAGAATAGCAGCATTCATAGATTTCAACCTTTCGGGCTCTTATGACCAACCTACAGGAGGTATCGGCTTTTTTGAATGTGTTAATGATAAGGATGCCGCATTCCTTCTTTTTGATACTGCAAAAGAGTGGCTGAAAACGAAAGGAATGGAGGCGATGGATGGCCCCATTAATTTCGGAGAGACAGACAAGTACTGGGGCCTGCTGGTAAACGGTTTCACACATCCTTCATTCGATGTACCTTATAATCCTCCCTATTATCAGGCACTTTTTGAATCGTATGGATTTCAGGTTTATTATAAAATGGAAGGCTTTCATCTTGACATAACAAAACCGTTGCCGGAAAGACTAAGTAAAATTGCTGAATGGGTACTCAATAAGCCGGGATACGAGTTCCGGCATTTTTCATGGAAAGAAGAGGAAAAATACACAAAGGACTTTGCTGAAGTGTTCAATGAGGCATGGGCCTCTTTTAAAGAACATTTTGAACCTCTTGAGCCGGCATACATAAGTGCAACCCTTAAAAAAGCAAAGCCTATTGTCGATGAGGAGTTCATCTGGCTGGCTTATTTTGAAGATAAGCCGATCGCAATATTTCTGATGTTCCCCGATCTTAATCAGATCCTGAGGCACCTGAACGGGAAACTCGATCCTTTAAGCATGCTGAAATTCCTCTGGCTTAAAAGAAGGAAGACAATGACAAGGGCAAAAGGCCTGCTGATGGGTGTTATCCCACAGTATCAGAATCATGGAATTGAATCGGCATTTATTCATAACCTTGTAAATGTTTTCAGGCATAAACCTCATTACACGGAAATAGAGTTCTCCTGGGTTGCAGATTTCAATCCCAGAATGAGAAAAATATTTATTGCCGTTGGTTGCAAGCCCGCTAAGAACTATATCACATACAGGTACCTGTTCGACAGATCAAAAGAATTCAAACGATACCCCATACCGGAAAATGGGAGTTGAAGATATTATTTAAAAACAATTTCTTTTACCTTATGCCACTTTGATCACTCTTTAATAAAAATCAGAGGCAATCAGACCATTAAAATAAAAATTATATGATGAAATATGACATAATTATAATCGGCTCAGGCCTTGGCGGATTGACAGCCGGGGCAAAACTTTCCAGAGAAGGGAAAAAGGTGCTTCTAATTGAACAGCATGATCGGCCAGGAGGATACGCGACAACATTTAAAAGAGGAGATTTCATTCTTGAAGTGGGATTACATGAGATGAACGGACCCTCACCAGAGGATATTAAAACAAGGATATTCAACGATCTGGAGGTATTTAAGAATGTGGAATTCATAAAGTTGCCTGAATTCTACAGGTTCATAAATAATAATTACGACGTGACGATACCCCATGATCCTGAAGTTGCAGCTGAAAGACTGTCAGCTCTGTTTCCACAGGAGATAAACGGCATAAAGGCATATTTTGATCAACTTATCAAACCAAAGAAGAAAACTCCCGGAAAGGAAGGGCAGGATAAAAGTCTCGGCGAATTTATTGACTCGATAATTACCACTGAAGATCTGAAGCTGATACTTCTTGGAAATCTTGGATATTTTCACGACGATCCCTACACCCTTTCGCTTGCATACTACACTGCAGCACAGGGAAGATATTTCATTGAAGGGGCGAGTTTTATCAAAGGGGGTTCCCAGAAGTTGTCAAATCATCTGGCTGACTTTATCAGGAATCATGGAGGTGTTGTTCTTTTAAATCATCTTGTTACCGGTATCAAAACTGACGACAATAAAGTAACAGGTATTCTCTATAAAAGAAAAAATGATTGTGGAAGCATAAATTTTGAGGCTTCAGCTGATGAATTAATTGCAAATACGGCAATTCCCAATGTAGCAGATCTTTTACCCGGAGAGTATGGCAGAGAACTTAAAAATGAAATAACTAAACAGAATACAGGTGCCTCCCTGCTGACAGTTTATCTGGGATTTAATACTCCGCTTAAGGAGCTGGGATACAATAATTACTCAACTTTTATATTTGACAGTACCATAAAATCCCAAAAAGATATTTTCACTAACAATATGGATGATTTCAGATCGCGTAGCTTTACTTTTGTAGATTATGGACAGGTTGACTCCGGGCTCTCTCCCGCCGGGAAAAGTGTCGGAGCAATTTGCTGCATAGACTATCTGAAGGACTGGGAGGGCCTTAACAGAAAGGATTATATTTCTAAAAAGGAAATGGTGGCTTCAGTTTTCATTAAAAGGCTTGAAAAGCTGATCCCTGGTATTGTAAATGTAATTGAATACTATGAGGTTGGAACTCCTTTAACACTCAAACGCTATACATTAAATCCCGGAGGTGCGGTTTATGGATTTGCACAGACACCCGCCAGAACATTTACTGATACTTCCAGACTACCTGAAAATCTTCATTTTGCTTCTGCATGGGGAAGGACTGGGGGCGGCTTTTCCGGCGCTATTTATGGAGGTTATTTATGCGCAGTTAATATCCTGCGAAAGAAACCGCGTGTAGTTTCAGGTTAGGATTTTAGAGATTAAAAGATCCGTTATCAGGTTGCAACTTTTGTCCGTAGCAGGTACCTTCTTCGAGATTAAAGCCATGAATTTTGAATAGCCTTTTCTTATCTGATTGGAAGTATAACCATAATCTCATTTTGCTTTAGACCCTGATCAATTCTTTTTTCCGATTGGTATTGTTATTCCCAGGAAAGGTAAGGCTACGAAGGTTTCTATTTCAGATCCGATCGGGACCCAGAGACTGTAATCAAGTCCGATATTACGGATAATGCTTCGTCCTCCGGCTGATATCATTAATACCAATTCACCTTCGGCTGTGATAGCATAATTTTCGGTTATAAAATAGCCTCTCGGACCTGTTCTTACCATTCCGCTGATATTTATTACCGGAATATCAAGCCAGTCATCCTGGGCAAACCCATATGCAAGTCCAAAACTTATGTTCTTATCTCGTGTACCAAATGTAGTTGTGCCATACAGGAGCCCGAAAATACCTGCATCCTCACCGATAATGGTCCCGAGAAAGGCACCTGTCCCAATATTGAATTTCTCTTTAACTACAGGAATGGATAATTTTGGTACTATCCAGAAAGGCGTTGAAGTTCCTGCAAAAAGAAACAGAGGCAGCATTCCGGCCCCTATTGAGAAATTGTCTGTTACTCCGAATGAAAACTGGTTATATAATATCCAGATGTTCTGGTAATATGATGTTCCTGCATCGAGACCATAACCATTTGGAGCCCAGAAATAGCGGGATGACTGTGGATTTGGCAGCCAGATCTCGTCACCTACTTTCTTAACCTGTGTGAGCCGACGTCTTGATTTAATGTAACTCGCCGGAATTTTTACCTCACCATAAATCTGAGTTGATAATACCAGAGCCAAAGAATCTTCAGATATAAGATAACCAGTGAAAATATTCCCATCGTTGGTTTCTATCCTCATTGTTGTTGTTGTATCCGGCAGATTCTGCCCAAAGGATTCAGGGTTCATTGTAATGAAAACCAAAGAGAAAGCGAACACTATATGTTTTTTCATTTCCATCTGATTTCCATGCTGATCTGTAATTTGTCACACTGCGCAACTGAGCTACACTTCGATTCTATATCAGAACTCAACCAGTGATTATTATTGAAATTTACAATATTCCACAGGCAAAGTCAAATAAATCTATGGGTGGTATCATCTGCATTTTTTTCGATGTCAGATTATATTATCAGGGATGTGATTTCAAGATCCGGCAGGGTTTGGTAATATCTCCTGAAAAATTTTAAGCCAGATTATAACTCTTTGTCCGACGTTCGGTTAAAAGCATTTGCCAGCAGAAATTAAGGCCCTTACAGGTAAGTAATTTGATCTATAAGGTAAAAAATATACTGTAAATGGTAAAAAGTTTGACCCTGTTAGCAAAACATAAGACCAGAAATGGCATAACTTAATTTATCTGTGATCTGCTCCCTGGAGGTTATAACTATACCGCAGTTTGAACAAATTATCTGAAATTAAATCGGCCCGGGAATTAACAAACAACTGATGTTATTTGTTTATAAACTGTTAGTGAAGGGTAAAGTGACTATAACAACTGCAGCCATGGAGAGTAAAGTAACAATAAAGTCACTGGTGTTTAATACAGGGGATGACTATAAAATGATATTCATCAGACTGATAGTCGGGTCAGTATTCATTCTTGAAGGTATTTTGAAATACCTGGTCGTTGAGGTATACGGTCCAAGTTTTTTTGATGAGATAGGTTTCCGCAATGCTTTTTTCTGGGCTTATCTCACAGGGGCAATAGAGGTTCTCTGCGGAACGTTGGTTATTTTGGGCCTTTTGACCAGACTGGCTTCCATCCCTCTGATTATCATAATGATTACTGCGTTCCTGACTACTAAATTGCCTTTGCTTTCTTCAAATGGTTTCTGGGCATTTGCCCATCAGTATACAACGGATTTTTCCATGACTATGCTTTTAATTGTTCTGATCATTTATGGCGGAGGAAAATGGTCGCTTGATTCTAAGGCATTTCGGTCAGACCATGCCTGAAACTTTAAGTTTTAGTTCGCTTCCAATCAGGTTACCAGGAACCATCCTATCCATTAAAAACAATTGCCATTAATGCTATATCGTCAGATCCGTTAGTGCCATTTGCGAAAGCATTTACATCTTCCGGCAATTCTTTATTTATGGAATCAATTGGCAGTACAAAATGCTCCTCAAGTAAAGTCTTAAGTTTATCTTCCCCGTAAGAAGGTAGCAAATAAGGCGGATTATGACCGGCATTGACATATTCGGCATCCCCGCTTAATGTATTCAGTATCCCGCAAAACACGGTCACATAGCTTGTGCAACCGTTTCAACAATCGCATCCCCGTTTTTAAATATTTCCGGCCGAATCTCTGCACCCAGACCCGGGCCCTCCGGTGCTTTTACATAACCGTTTTCCGGTACAGGCACATTATTGATGAAATATGGATATTGGTGAGTATACTTCCAGTAGTTGCTTTCCATTATCATAAAGTTAGGGAGGGCGGTTGTGAGATGGATTGAAGCAAACCACAGCAAGGGGCCTCCACAGGTATGAGGTGAAGTTGGAATGAAATAAGTGTCGGCCATGTCTGATATTTTTTTGGCTTCGGTAATACCACCACACCATGACAGGTCGTACATAATCACATCACATGCTTTGTATTCAAGAAATTCCCGGAATTCATATCTTGTGGCCAGTGTTTCACTCATACAAACAGGAACCGATGTTTCACGGGCAAGGACAGCATAGGATTGTGCATTATTCATCAGCATCACATCTTCAAGATAAAGAATGCTAAAAGGTTCCAGCGCTCTGGCAATTCTTTGGGCCCCGGGCAGGTCAAACCGGCCCCAGCAATCAACACAGATATCCATTTTTTCTCCCGCAGTGTTTCTGATTTGCCTGATCCAGTCAAGTCCGCTCTCAATTTCGGCAGTTGTTATATGTGGACCTCGTGCACTGAAAGGATATATTTTAATTGCAGTTATACCTCTGTCCAGCAGGAAATTCACTATTTTTTCCGTATCCGTCCCCATCTTCATATTATTTATTGCCCAGTAATCGGTGGTTGTATTATAGACCTTCACAGAAGCCCTTGTTTTACCCCCGATCAATCGGTATAATGGTAAGCCTGAGGCTTTCCCAAGTATATCCATTTGAGCCATATTTATGGCGCTGAGTATACGCATGTCAGCTCCACCTGCGTTCCTCATGGCCATGGCATGGTAAAAACGTTGCCATATACCATCAATATCCCGCGGATCGCGCCCTATCAGCTGCTTTGTGTAATCTCTCAGAGTTCCCAGTTCCCCGCTTGCGAAAGGATAGGTCTCGCCGGTGCCAATAATACCTGAATCAGTATGGAGCCTGACCCAACAGAATTCAGCTGCACCCGAACCTCCGGACCCTCCACCGATCTTAATTTTATCACTGAACCGCACCGCATCTACCTTTATAATTCTCATAGTATCGGTTTTCTGTACAGCTTCCAAAGTTGAAGCTGAAAGCATTGGACGTCCTAATGCAGCCAGAGAACCGTAACCCATTGCTTTGGTAAATCCTCTTCTGGTGATCTGTGTCTTTTTCATTTTTGCTGTCTTAATATTTATTATGATTTTTTCCCAGATAGATCATTACAGCAGTTATTCAAATTATGCCCATCTTATTGTGGAGCCAAGACATTTATGATCTTATTAAAGAAAATAAAAAAAGTCTGTAATTTGATTTAACCTGAGCTATGTATTAACCGGTTGATATCATTTGGTTTTTAGTAAATAAATATTTTATAAATTGATACATTCCCGGAGGAGATCATTAAGAAGAACATTGCGTCCTTCGATGCTTCGGAAAAAACTGCCCAGATAATTCTTCATATCCCTTTTGTGACTGTCCCTCAGGTAGGGGGATTCGTCAATGAGATTGTAAATAGCTTCCTTCTTCCCGACAAATTCATCAAGTCTCTGCCTGAATGTCGCCTCGTCCCTGCATAATCCACGATATAATCTTTCTCTGACAGTTTTGATAGGAAGTTCTTCAGGAGGTACAGCATAGGAAGGGCTTACTAGTCCGCAATAATCGAAATCGTATGGGACCACTATTCCGTGCTCCGGTTGTTCCGACAGAGGAAGAGTGAGGGCAACCAGGTTATGTAGTCCGGGAACGGACCAGTCGTAATTGCCAATCATATAATTGAATATCGCCACTTTGTCCATGTGATCAGGCTTCATGAGCTTTTGCGAAAGTGCTTTGTTTGTGACTTCAATCGATCTGGTACGGGAGGCAAGGAATTCAACAGGTTCAATCAGGAATGCGTATTCAACCAGAACCCTGCCAGGCCGTCTTATATTGATATAATTGATTTTCATTAGCCTGACACGGAAACTATAGTCAGAGAGGATATTGAATATTCTGTAAACAAGATATTCCCTGATGACATAATCACTGGTACCTGCCTTGCAGTGAGTCACAAGTTTTATCTTATCTATCTGGTGAAATATGTCACCCGGCAATTCATTCTTTCTGAAGTTTAGCCTGATGGGTGGGAAGTCGCAATAATTCCGCCGGAAATTACCCCTTGCTCTGAGCTGTACTGTTCTGGTAACAGTATCGCTGTCCGGGATATAATAGGTAATAATTGCTTCCTGGTTGTCATTAGTCTGCCGGGGCCTGCTGAGCCTTGTAACATCAAGACGAAGAGTTGCTTCAAGAAGCTCATTACTGTCGAAAAGAGTTGTGCGGTAATCCCCGAAAACCGAGGAAAGATCGATTGTATCGTTCTGGCTGTAAATATGAGAAGACAGAAAAAGGCAAAATACAAATAAGAAACCTCTCCTGTTAATTCTATGCTGTTTACATATACGCATAACTACAAAATCATAGTACAAGATATAAATTTCAACCGATTGATTTTCTTTGTGTTATGTTGTTTTGTTAATAAGTGTGGTTTAAATATTGGTATTATGTTATTTAGCATTGAACCACAAATACTTTAAATAACAAAGATTATCAGGGCCGTAAGTAAAGTTACAATTTTATCAGATACTTAATAAAAGCTCTTTGGTGATGAAATGCAGAAGCCGGAAGTATTGACCACTTCAGCCGGTCTGGAGTTTAAAATATAAGCTACATGACAGATACATACAACCGCCGGGAGGTGGTCAATTAACTCCGGCCGGGAGTAGTCAGGGTCACCGGCTCATGCAATAGTCAATCACATTGGAATTACTGAAAACCCGTTACCTGATTTTCCAACAGTAATTTTACAATCTTGCACCTATTACCAGTATATCATCTCTCTGGGGATTATCTCCCATCCAGTCTTTAAAAGTCTGCTGTAAAATCTTCTTCTGTTCGAACAGAGGGTTGTCGTGGATCTCAAGGAGAAGCTTCTTAAAATTATTGCTGCCGAATCTGGTCTTGTTACTGCCCCCGGTCTGATCAATAAAGCCATCCGTTGAGATGTAAAAAGTATCTCCTATTTCAAGATGAATTTCATGATTGGTAAATGACTTATCGCTTGAAAAGCTTACACCAACCGGCATCTGATCAGCTTTTGTTTCTCTGAGTGCCGGTTCACCGTTATTATGGCTCACAATATACAGCGGACTGCAAGCGCCTGAATACTGCATTATACCGGTAGAAGTATCAATCACACATAAAGCCATATCTATCCCGTCTCTTGATTCTTCATTTTTCCCGGTTTGCCGCAGGGAGTGCTTGATTTCCTTTCTCAGCTCATTCAGGATCTGATTTGCCATCGTTATTTCCTTTCTCTGAACAATTTCGTTCAGATAGCTTATGCCAAGCATGCTCATCAAAGCTCCGGGTACTCCATGCCCTGTGCAATCTGCTGACGTCAGAATAATATATTGTTTTACCTGTTTTATCCAGTAGAAATCTCCGCTGACAATCTCTTTTGGCTGAAAGAATATAAAATGTTCATTAATTAACTCTGTAACATAATCCTCCGGCGGCAGGACTGCTTTCTGGATTCTTTCCGCATAGTTTATGCTGCTGATAATTTCCTGCTTTTGAGCATTGGTGATCTCATACAATTGTTTCAGCTCTTCATTGGATTTAACTATTGTATCATTCTTTTCTTTCAGTTCCGAGCTTTGTATTTCAAGTTGTAACCGCCGCTCTTCAAGAGCAGCCATAAGCTTTCCTGAACGCTTCAGACTTGAATAATAGAGCAATATAATGCCTATGGCCAGCAACAGGATGACTGCCAGTCCAAAAATAACCATGCGCTGTATTACCTTGTTTTTCTCCAATATCTCGACCTCGGTCTGTTTTTTGGCAACTTCAAATTCTGTACGCAGATCCGCCATTTTCTGAATGGCCTCTTCATTTACAATACTGTCATTGGCATTGATGTATAAGGTCAGATAATGGAAAGCGCTGTCATATCTTCCGGAAAACTGGTAAAGTCGGGCAAGTGTATGGGCAGCATCGCGTTCATATTCCTTATAATCATTTATTACAGCAATGCCAAAAGCCCTGACAACACATGTAATTGCTTTATCAATTTCTCCCTTATTCTGAAGAACCCTTCCATATTCTATCATGAATTCGGTGACTGCCCGTTTGTCATCAAGTTTTGTAAGTATTTCTATTGCCCGGAGCAGATATTCTTCCGCTCTTTCAAAATCTGACAGTTTTGAATAAACCAGACCTGTATTTCCTATACAATACCCATATTCCAGCTGCAGATTCAGTTTTTTGTATATATCAGCTGTTCCGGAGTAAAAGATAAGCGCACTGTCATATTGCTTCATGCTGTAATTTGCATACCCCAGATTAGTCAGGGTAATAGCAAGCTTAACCGAATCCTTTTCCTGCCTGAAGATTTCTATGGCATTCCGGAGGTAATGTTTTTCATTATTATGGTTCCCCTGAATATTATAGGCTTCAGCTATTGACATATAGACCGTTGCCAGGCCAATGTTATTGCCTTGATCCTTGTAATAATTTGCTGCCCTGATAAACCATTCGAGCGCTGATACAAGATCGCCTAAATCCATATAACAGTTGCCTTTTAAGATATAAGTATTGGGAAGCATAATAGTGAGCCTTTCAGCAAGCTTTATGGCCTGGTCACAATAAAGCAGCTTGCTTTCCACATCAGGCGTGTCTTTGATGATCCTGCGTAAAAGTTCGTATCGGGCCGAATCATCTTTAACCAGGTTGTTTTCCAGTAAATAGACCAGACTATCGGTGGATTGCCCGGTAACAATGATGGATATATTAATTGTCGCAAAAAAGACAACTAAAAAAAAGGAAACAAAACGACAATACACTAACGTAGAGATATTATGGTTCTATTCTTATATAAGGATCTATTGTTACTGGTGAATCATCCTGATCGATATAATCAATGCAATATTCTTCTTTTGTACCTCTGATCAGACTATCTGGCACTTCAAGCTTAAATCTCTGACCGAAAAGAACTTTTTTTGCATCTTCCCTGAAGATTAATTTCCCTTTTCTGCCATATATTCTTTCTATTTTCTTAATCCCGCTCGCTTTTTCTAATTCCCAGAAAACAGTACCGCCTGTCCTAACATATGTTGTAAGACTATCTATAACTAAATGTCCGTTTGTATCGAACATTGAGAGGTGTTTTTCATTATTGATCACGATTGATCTCAGATAAATCGTTACTTTTTCCTGAGCTTTTGTTCTCTCTTGTCCATTGAAATTTGCACATCCCCCTAAAACCAGAATTACAGTCAAATACGCAATTCCTGCTGAAAATAATAATGACTTTTTCATTGCATGTTTGTTTTAAAATTCATAAAAGGAACAATTTTGAAACCCACATTATATAAAATCACGAATAAATATGAAAAATATGAATTCATGTGGATTCCATGTGAACTGCTTATTTTTCAACAATATAATAATGCTTTTTTCCACATGAAATGACAGAAAGATTACAAGAGAATTTTAAAATAATGAAATATTACAAAAGTGATCCTTACAGAAATTTAGCTTAAAACAATTCTTTTCCATCTCATTATCAAATTTAAACATTCCCGGAGCAGAAGTCAAGTTTATTTTGGGACCTCACCAACATTGTAAAATCGTGTCTCTCAGATTCAATGGCGTATTAGTTCGACAGAAAATACAATTAAAAATGTAAGGGTCATATAATGGAATTGTATTTCCCAATGCTTATTTCCATCTTTACCAGCCCTATCCATTACCTCGTCTGCGGATCAACTCAGGTATGTAAGCTAAAGGTTTGGAAATGAAGAGACTTTTAAATAGATTTGCTGAAACCATGCTATGCTCTCATAAGTATGATGCAAAAAGGTAGTTGGCTATATTCGGTATTTCTGGTCATTATATTTATACTGTATTCCTGTTCACGGCCATTGGATTGGCCTGAATCGCCTTTGTATGTCTTTGAACAGGCAGAAGCTGACACGTCGAAGCTGCAAGACCCCGAAAGTGCAAAAGAAGCGGTTGCAGGCCATTATGCACACTATGATGTGGTGGCATATGAAGACACCACAACCAGAACGACCATGCGTACCTTTATCATTTCATACGGATTTACTGATTTTTACCTGGAGGACGGCAAACTTATGCAATTGGACCGGTTTGTGCATGCAGAGCAAAAGTTAAGCAGAAAGAATGCTAAATCGTTATTCAGTGATGAAGCTGTCCAGGCAATAAAACCCAGGGTTCAGGAAGTTGAATTATATCAAAAAGATGGAGCCTGGCATATTTACAGGCCAGAAAGCCCCAGCCTTCTGGGAATTGAGGGAGATCCAATGAAACCCCTTTCGACGGATCCCAATGATCCCAATTTAACAGATCCTGATAACGACGGGCATCCCGGAGTCACTGTTCAGATTAGTGTGGGAAAGTTTTTCAGGGGCGAGATTTATCTGACTCGCAAGGAAATATTCAGCAATTATCTGACTCTGAACAGTAAAGGAACCCTGAGTGGATATGTTGTTGACAGATCGGAGCAGTTCGTTGTCGGAGCTTCAAAAAAAATACTGAATCAAAAATCCAATAACATTCAACATCCTGACAAAGGGCTGAGTCCGGTTTTGCTGGTTAAAGTCGACCCGGATATAGATACTCCCGAAGAGTTATGGCAGATAAGAGAAGAGATATTCCCAAAAGAACCCGAATTTCATAAAAAGAAGAAATAGGATGGAGATTCTGAGAATCCTGAAATGTCAAGTTGCGAAAATTTTCGTATGATATTTTATGATATATTTCGTATGACAAATAATGAATGGCGTCCCAAAGCAGGAATAAAATTTAAACCCGATAACATGTTAAAATATGTCTGAGAATCCAACAGAACAGGAAAAGAATTCCATACCTGCAGGTTTAAATGCTGAAACCATTAAAGAATTATGGTCGAAAACTTATAACACCCAGGGTAAGCCCGACTGGTCACACATACTCCCCTTTTACGATGATAATATATACTTCAGGGATTCTATTCAGGCAATACACGGGATAAAAGATTTCACCGCAATGACCGAACGTTTGACTAACCGGTCAAAGGATCTGAAAATGAATATTGTAAATGCGGTCATGCATAACAATATTGTTTTTATTGAATGGGAGATGACCATTAAGTTTAAGAAGAACCCAAGCTCAGTCTTATACGGATCAAGCCGGCTGACATTAAATGAGCAGGGTAAAATAATTGAACAAAGAGATTACTACGATCTGTGGGGCGACATTTTTGACAATATACCACGATTCGGAAAAGCCTACCGACGGTTTATGATAAAAAAGTTCGGATAAATTTTCACTGGCATGAAAATCAGGTCAATTGTTACACTAGTTAATAAGATGAAAATGAAAAAGATTACATGTTCTGTAGTTTTACTTGTAGTCCTGTCTTGTGGATCATTGTCAGCCCAGACAGGTGCTCGTTTTGGTCTGAAAACGGGCTTCAGCCTTGCAACTCAATATGGTATTTCACCTGCAGATGATATCTACGAAGTAGAAACCAGCAGCAGGAAAGCTTTTGCAGGGGGAATTTTCGTATACTTTCCCATAACTGAATCAGTAGGCATTCAACAGGAACTTTTATACGCTATGAAGGGATCAGGACAGGATGTAACCATTACGACCCCTTTTAACATAAATACTGTATCTGAATATAAACTGAACTATTTCGAAATGCCGATAGTAGTAAAATACAAATTCGTCAATATCAAGAATGTTGGGATTTATGGCAGCACAGGCATTGCTCTGTCTCTTCTGATCGACGGGGAATACAATATTACCAATACAATTAATACAGGCGCCCCTCCCTTGATAGTAACCAAAGAATCTGGCGATATGGCAGGATTGGATACTTTTGACTATTCGTTCGTTTATGGAGCAGGTGCAGATTTTATACTTCTTCAGAAGGACTTTTTCTTTGAATACCGTATGACAGTCGGATGGAATACTCTTGCAATGCCAAACGCTTCAGGCGCAGATCCTGTACCTCTGCGTAACCAGGACTATATTTTTGCACTGGGTTTGTATTTTTAAAATTCTTTCAAGGATTATGGTGAATTGCACATGATTCTTTCTTAATAATGTCCATGTTGCAAATATGAAGAATAAGAAGTTTGCAAAATATTTTAAAGAGTATCAGTGGTCGAATATCGCTGCCATGATTAAAAACAACCGGCGGGATCCAAAGATATGTACCATGGATTTCAGGAACCGGAACGTTGTTATAACCGGAGCCACATCGGGCATTGGTTATCTGACTGCAAGGAAATTTGCTTCTCATGGTGCAGACCTGCTCTGCATTAACCGTAATCGGGAGAAATCGGAGGCTTTAAAAAATGAGATTGAAACTGAATTTGGCGTGAGATGTGATTTCAAAATAGCCGATCTCAGTAATTTGAAGGATATTGAACGGGTTGCAGGGGAACTTTCGGGTCTTGAAAAACCAATTGACGTGCTGATACATAATGCAGGTATCTATCTAACCCGAAGAGAACTGACTCCTGAAGGATTTGATAAGGTCTTTGTCGTACACCACCTTTCTTCATTCGTGATAAACACCCTGCTGAGCGAGAAGTTAAAATCCCAGGGAAAGGCCAGAATCATACTGGTTAGTTCGGAAGGCCATCGTTTTGCTGCCTGGGGCTTGCGTATCGATGACCTCAACTGGGAAAAACGGCGGTATTCCGGACTGAAAAGCTATGGATCGGCCAAGCTTGCCCAGCTGCTGTCGATGCTCATATTTGCAGATCACTTCCTGCCCCACGGAGTAACAATAAATGCAATGCACCCGGGCGCTGTCAGATCAGAGACCGGCCGTGAAAATGGTCCTGTTTACCGCTGGATAAAAAAACATATTTATGATAAGATACTGAGGCCTACTGATATAGCAGCAGAAGCGATATATTTTCTCAGCGTCTCGGATGAAATGGAAGGTGTGAGCGGAAAGTTCTTTAATCTGACCACCGAGGAAGAGCCTGCTCCACCTGCCCTTGACAAAGAGGCGGCATACGAACTCTGGACAAAAAGCCTCGAAATGACCGGCATCCGGGATATAACCCAATATGCCTGAAACTCCATGGCTCAAAAGAAATATAATTCAATAGTTGTCGGAGGAGGTATAGCAGGACTTACCTGTGCTGCCTATCTTGCCAAAGAAGGCACTCGGGTTTTATTAATTGAAAAGAACAGGGAATGCGGTGGGCTTGTCAATACATTTTCCCACAATGGATTCAGGTTTGATGCCGGGATCAGAGCCCTTGAAAATGCCGGGATCATTTTCCCCATGCTGAATGAAATGGGAATTAAGCTCGATATCGTAAAAAGTCCTGTTTCTGTTGGTGTGGAGAATGAAATACTGCATATCAAAGACATTGAAAGCCTGACCGAATACGGTAACCTTCTTAAGAGATTGTATCCTGAAAGCGAAGCCGAAACTGATCAGATAATTGGAATAATCCGGAAGGTAATGAAGCATATGGATGTGCTTTACGGAGTGGAAAATCCCAATTTCAAAGATATGACCCGGGATATGATCTATCTTTTAAGGGAGCTGCTTCCATGGCTGCCGAAGTTCCTGCTTACACTAAGGATGATTAAACGTATGAATATTCCGGTTGAGCCTTACCTGGAAAAAATTGTAAGAAATCCTTCTCTCCGGGATATTATCTCCCAGCATTTTTTCAGAAATACGCCTGCCTTTTTTGCCCTTAGCTACTTTAGTCTCTACCTCGATTATTTCTATCCTGCAGGTGGTGTCGGCAGGCTTTCGGAAGCGATTGAAAATAAACTTCTTGAATTGGGAGGTGAGGTGCTTCGGGAAACAACGGTACAAAATGTTCATGGTTCTGAAAAAAGAATAACCGACCAAAAGAACATTTACTATACTTACGAGAATCTTGTCTGGGCTGCCGATCTTAAAACCCTTTACAGAATTACCAGCACAGAAGGCCTTACTGCTAAGGTCAGGGCAAAATTCGAACTTGCCGGAAATCGATTGCTGGGAAAAAGAGGAGGGGATTCCGTCTTTACGATTTTTGCAGAAGTCGATGAACCGGTTGAAAGCTTTAAACGCATTGCGAACGGGCACTTCTTTTACACTCCTTCAAGAAAAGGATTGGGAGAAATCCGCTGGGGAGACCTTGACCGGATACTGTGTAAGCCGGGCGAGCCGGACAGGACTGAAATACTGTCCTGGCTGAATAAATTTCTTGCTCTGAATACATACGAGATCTCAATCCCGGCTCTCAAGGATCCCGGCATGGCGCCTGCAGGCAAAACCGGACTTATAATCAGTATACTCGCAGATTTTGATCTGTTCAGCAGAATCGATCAGGCTGGCTGGCATGAAGAGTTTGTTAAGGAAACTGAGGCGCGGATCATTAAAATACTTTCCTCTACAGTTTTCCCCATGCTGAATGATAAAGTAACGGAAAAATTCTCATTCTCTCCACTGAGCTATGCAAAGAGGGTCGGTTCTTCCGAAGGAGCGATCACAGGGTGGTCCTTCCGGGAGCCCGTCCCGGTAATCAATAAGATCATGGCTGCAAACAGGTCAGTTGTAACTCCCATACCTTCAATATTCCAGGCAGGACAATGGACTTACAGTCCGGCCGGAGTTCCCATGTCAATTCTTACCGGTAAACTGGCTGCACGGAAAATTTTAAGCACATAAGAAGACCTAAAATATCAGAAGAAGGATAATTGCAATAAGTAAGGATATAAATATTCCGGCAGTGACCTGTCTTACTATTGTCCTGGCAGAAAAGGTTGTGAATTTTTCAAGTCCGGCAAGCTTATTATACTTGCTGATCAAATCATTACGGTCCTTTACGTCGGTATAAATACCCGGGCTGTCGGCAATATAATGCTGGGCATAAGGAAAACAAATTACTTTACTTATCTGAGGATATGCCAGGCCCGGGAAAAGAGTATTTTCGGCTATCCGGATATCCTCCGGAGGAATATCAAGTGCTTCATGAACTTCGGCCGGATCAAATATCACTGCAAAAGGATTATCTTCCCCCTCTGTAAATCTTTTACAATGACCTACTGAAGTATTTCCCATGAGCCAGAGTGGTTGATCCAGCCTACGGAATTTCCCCCTTTTCAGGCTGCCTGTCAATAAAAGTTTCCTGTTTGTGTTATTCTCCTGAATGTCGAGTAAGATTTCTCCTTTTGAATTAGTCGTAAAAATTGCTCTTTTGCAGTTGGGATCAGCAATACCTTTGGTTGGCAGGGCAATAATCGTATTGCTTAAAATATCAATGAAAATGAAAGACATTAATCCGGTTTTTTTATCTGTTGCAATAAGGTAAACCTCCACCCTTGTGCCCCAGAATGTACTTGCACGGGTGTTAAGGTTGCCGATTCCCATGTAGTAGTCAGGTTCATCATCGTCAAACAATCTGGTTTTTGCAAGTTCATAACGGTCATGCAGAAGCGATTTTGCATATTCGGTATTGCTGAGCCTGAAGAACAAAAAAAGACTGTACGGATCAATGGCAAAACCTATATAGGGAGTATTCTTTGACGCTCTGTACAGAAATCGCTTCATCATTTTTGGAGGCAACAGTCTCTTTAATTTCTGGAAGAACAGGATATCACTTACTTCCATAGGATCGATCAGGCTTTCAACTCCTTTAATGAACTTTTCTTCGTTCTGTATTTCCATAGGTCGAATTACAAATAAAAATGAATATCTTTTGCATAAACCTACAAGATTAATTTCACTTTTAAAAATCCATTTCATCAAACCTGTTAAATAAACCGGTGCCTTTTTAGTGCCAGTATTTCAACAATATCATGTAATACTACCCTTAATTAAGACCACTGATCAGGTTTAAATTTAATAACTCTAAACCAGTGAATTATGAAATCAGGAAGACAAAAACATTCCGGATCTTTTGAGCCAGAGGCAAAGACTACTTAACGCCCGACTTGGCTGACCATTTTCTGCCAGCTGTAAATAGCTGTTATTATCGAAATTATTTCTTTGAACAACAGACCGGCCGAAAGTGGTCCGCATGTTCAGCTTTTGCACTTTTACGGCTAATTATATGTTGTTACTGAGGCGAAAGTACGGTTTATTCCTTTACTGTATCTTATGTCCGGATAACCGAAGATCACCAGCAGTCCTTCGCGGCTTTTGTACTTAATACCATATTTTTCCCTCAGTCTGCGAGCGCCGGCATTCTGCAGAAAGGGGTGTACGGCACCAAGCATACAGGTACCAAGCCCGAGCGACTCCCCGGCGTACATTGCGGTTGTGGCAGCTATTAACGGGTCTGCAGGGTCGGCGTAGGGTGAACCATAGAAATACATTATCAGGGGTGCATCGTATGTTACAACGTTTTCACCCTTTTTCAGGTTGTCGGGATAAATGCTGAACAAAGGACGTATGAAATCCCTGAAAAGCTCATCATTGGTTTTACCCCAGAAGGGACGCATAATGGTCAGGAACCAGGGTGAGACGAACCATTTCATCCTCTCAAGCAGATTGCAAAAGTCGGTTACAAACTCACGTGATTTCCCCACAGTGTCGAAAATGAGCACGTTAACATCTGACGGAGGAAGGCCCATTGGTGATGTTTTCGCAGCTGCCAGTATCTTTTCGATTACCTCTGGTTCTACAGGCCTGTCCTGAAATTCGCGCACCGACCTGCGCCTCTTAAGCAGATTCAGCAGCCGGTTGTAATCAGCAGACTCGCCGGCATCAGGCAATGTAAAAAGATCGTCTGGTGAAAGTGTCCTGCCGGTGACTCTTATCGCATCGTTAGGGCATATTGCCATACAGTGACCACACCCAATGCACCCGAACAGCGGTGAGTCGCTAACGGCAGCCTTTCCATCCGATATTATCAGGGTATTGTCGCCGCAAACCTTAACGCACAGTCCGCAGCCATCGCAGTTTTGGCTGTCGATAATTACACTGCCGGGTTCCTTTGTTCTTGAAGTAGGTATAGCCATGATAAATCGTTTTCATAAAAGTATAAGAGTTTATTCGATCCGGCTCTGTTTACTCACTTAAATTTTAAAACTTTAACCTAGTGCGGATAGCGTATTGAAATAAAATGCCTGAACCCGAATAGCCCGGACCAAATGGCCCGGTCTTTTAAGTTTCATAAGGTATTAACAGGAACGCATATTTCTGCCTTAAAATGATCCTCCTTCCGTCCTTCGGGATACATTTCGAGGTATAGCTTGTAGTAAGGCTGGTATCTGGTTTCCGGGAACCACCGTCCGCAAAGTGCATGAGCCTGTTACCCTGACCATATTCCGCCGGCCAGATTAACATTTTTATATTTATCTATCCCTCAAGAGATGTGCTCCGGTCTCCGTTGCCCGCACTGACCGGATTCTCCTTCAGGTAATACTCAAAATTCTACCATCCTAGCCTTTTTCGTTCGGCAATAATGTGTTCCACGACTTCAAGGAAAGGCGCCGTCCAGTAATCTTTCCTGTTCTTGTTCAAATAACTGAGAAGCTTATAGTGAGCCTCCCGTGATATGCTCAGGTAATCGCCACCGACACCATGAAACATGAAAACAGCCATCCCCCCGACTTTCCCGGCCTCTTCAACATAAGGTATCATCTTGTCAGCAGTTTCATCCAATGATACAAAGCTTGGGATGTTAAATAAATCCAATGTCCTCATATCCCTTACAACCTCCGGTGATCCGCCCCTGATACCCGGAAACAGCCCGGATGCCCTCAGGGTATCAATAACTGATATTCCTCCGTAGATTGTTTCACCACAGGTGTAGGCAAATGATCTCGATTTTTTACCGTCAACAGCATAAAGAAAGTTGTTCATGACTGCCAATTCTTTCAGAAATCTGTTTACTGTATAATTCTCGCTTGCGAATTCTTTTCTTATGAAATTCAGTTTCTCCGAGCAGGGATGAAATATTGTGTGATTCCCCAGTTCATGACCATTTCCGGCCACCTCTTTCCACCTTCCTATTCTCTCCGGGGTCAGATTACGACCTTCAATATAGAAAGTCCCTCTGAGATGTTCTTTTTCAAGGTCAGGGATTGCAATATTCAACTGTGAATCAATTCCGTCGTCATATGTCAGGCAAACAGCGGCTTTTGCACCACCAGGCCACGAAAAACCATCCTGTTGCGAATAACAGTTCAGGGTGCAGCCTGCTATTATCAGAATAATGGAATGCTTAAATGTATTCATTGACCTCAATTAATATTGTTTTGCATGTTCACTTGCAATTTAGGTTATTTTCCAGAAATTAGTTTTTATAATTTATTTAAGCTTCAAAGTGCTAACTGTATTTATGTAAGTTACACCTTATAAAAGCCGAAATCAAATAAATCTGAGACACTTATTCGTAAATCATGGCATTAAAACCTTTCGTGTACAGACTTTTAAGTTCGGTTGCCTTTTCACAAAATGGTAAAGAATTGTCTTTGGCAAAATCATATATGCCTTTGATAATGTATTAATTACACCTATAATCAAATAAGCCGGCTGCCCTGACCACATTATTCCCGAAAGATTTACTTTTTAATATTTATCTATCGCTCATTATATTAAGTCCGGCTTTAACTGATCAATTTTTACCGGTGAGTGGAGGTTAGAGTTGCCTACTTTTGTAAAATTGATCAATTGCTAAATTATTGTTAACTTTTCACTATAAACTGTTTCTGTGTTAAAGAAAAATGAAAGCTCAACATTTTTTTCAGAACAAAGTGATCTTAATTACAGGAGCATCCAGCGGTATTGGAAGAGCCACTGCACTGATCTTTGCCCACTTAAATGCAAAAGTAATTTTAGCATCAAGAAACGAAGAAAAATTAGAGTCCCTGAAACAGGAAATTGAGTCAACCGGTGGACAGGCATTAGTTATCAAAACAGATGTCACTTCATTTGAAGATACTCAAAAAATGGTGATGGAATCAATTTTGAAGTGGGGCAATATAGATATACTAATTGCCAGCGCAGGTGCATATATTAAAGATAGAAGTCATGAAATAAATATTGAATCCTTCCGGGAATCTTTTGACATAAATTTTTTTGGTGTATTAAATTCCATAAAAAGTGTTCTTCCTGAAATGAAGCGCAGGGGTAAAGGCCATATTGTAATAGTTAACAGCCTTGATGCCAGGAAAGGGATCATTGGTGATTCTCCATATGTAGCTGCCAAGTCAGCTTTAGATGGTTACGGAGATGTTCTTCGCCAGGAGCTTACAAGATATGGAATAGGAATAACCTCAATTTTCCCTGCACGAGTTGATACACCAATGATTGAAAACATAAAAGTACCTTGGATATCTCCGAAGATTTCTCCTTTCAGAGTAGCGAAAGCTATTGTAAAGGGAATCAAGAGAAATAAAGCAGTTGTTATAGTACCAGCATCAAACTTTATACTTGGACCCCTGAATAATATATTTCCCCGTCTGCTCGATTGGCTTTATCTGAAATTAAGAATTGAGGGGCTTAATGCTGAATAAAAGATGGATAAAATCCATTTGTTTCCTGTTTTGTGCGAAATACGCCCAAAAATTAAGATATTCTTTTTATTTCATTGATTTTTGGTGGAGAGGATTATTGTTAGCTGCTTTTAGCATTCTTTCTTTTGAAGCTTGTCTTTTCACACATCTTCTTATCCATAAGCTAAACAAAATTATACCTGTTATATAAGCCACGAATGTGGCGTTAAATGAATAACCCCCGGCGCCAGCCGGGGGGCAGAAGGCTAGCTGTTCTTAAGCCCTGAAAGGGCGTAATATGTGTTATTTATTGGTTATTGTTTGCTACCTTAGTATAAATCTTGCTGTATTACCCTTAAAATCCGTGCTAATGTCAAGTTATCGCCAGCATCTTTACCACATTGTAACGAGGACCAAGAATAATCTTCCTGCTATTAAACAGGAATATTCAGATGAGCTTTTTGCATACATAACCGGTATTATTAAAAATAAAAACAGTTTCCTTTACAGGATCAACGGTGTACAAAATCATATCCATATTCTCACCGATATACATCCTTCAATAGCCCCTGCTGATTTTGTAAAAGATATAAAGGTCTATTCCTCACTCTGGATCAAGAAATGCGGATTATTTCCCGGTTTTGAGGGATGGGCAGAGGGATATGCCAGTCTCACCTGTTCATTTGGAGACCTGGAAAGGCTGATAGCGTATATAAAAAATCAGCAGATCCATCATAGCAAGGAGTCATTCGAGGATGAGTACAGAAGATTGATTGAAGAGGCAGGCATTGAGATCGATAACCGATACTTCCCCTGATAATCACATTACGCTTCCCGCAGAGCGGGACAGGCTCTTCAGAGCTGTCAGGTTTTTGGATGCTCTACCCCCGGCTGGTGCGCCGGGGGTTATTCATGTGTTCGCTCTTTCAGAGCTTAAATTCCGGGGACAAATTCTGAATTTCCGTGTTTTAAAATCTTAATAAACAGAATAAGACACTCGAATATACATTACAGAATCAGATTATACTTTGATTGTCACACAATTATCATTTTTGCCTTCTAAAACCCTCTCAAAACAGGAAAAGAAATAAGGCTGTTGTTATTGTACCTGCTTCAAATGACCAGTTCGGGTTGAAGGTGAAACTTCCCAATGGGAATGTTGCAAGGAGGGTGTTGCCGGTCCGCATTTACGACCTTGATGAAAATGATATCAGGCTGCTGTTTGAGTCAGTCCTTGATATAGTGATTCGCAGGATTGAGTTTATTTACAGGGAACCCGGAGCTAACAGACCCCTTAAGCCTGATGGTGATGAAAAGATAAACCTGAACCGAACAAAATACAGGAACCAAATTAATAAAACAGCCAATGCCGTCAGAGATGTAATTACAGCCCTGGAGAATTATGAACATGAACCTGTGAAAGTTGCAAAGGATATTTTCAAACCGGCTTCGATTCCTTCTAAAACAGGCAAAACAAAAATTATTACGGGTTCATTAATATTACTGGCATTAATCATATTCGGCTTCTTTTTTATTCCGAAACTGATAAGAAATGAAGGAGACACTGAAAAAACCATTGCAGTTCTGATTTTTCAGAATTACAGCAGTGTTTCTTCGCAGGAATATATGTGTAATGGTCTGACAAATGAGATAATCGGAAATCTTTATAAAATAAAGTCCTTCGACAGGGTGGTCCCGATAGAATCTGTATTGCCGTATAGGGGAACTGACAAAACACCATCAAAAATTGCCGGTGAACTGAAAGTGAATTATATCATATCAGGTAATTTCAATATTACCGGAGAGATAGTCAGGATAACAGCTCACCTGATTGATCCATATAAAGACAAGATATTATGGCAGAACGGATTTGATCAACCATATAAGAGAATAATTACAATACCGGCAGACATAGCAATACAGGTTGCAGATCATTTGAAGACAAATTTGAATGGCCAGAATATAAAAAGAATACCTACTACCAGCCATGAAGCATACCAGCTTATACAACAGGAGCATAATCAACTTAATACAAGAACCTACGAATCATACGATCAATTATCTGATTTAAGTCTGAGAGCCATCGATTTAGACCCTGGTTATGCGGATGCATACGCTTTGGCAGGGAATATGCTTATGTTAAAAGGAAGCCTTATAGGAGATGTTGCAATGCAGACAATTATTGGGGATACCACAAAATTATGGGATAAAGCAGTTGAAATTTACCCCAATAATCCAAGTGCCCATTGCGGACTTGCAGGGTATTATGAATTTGTAAAATGGGATTATTTCAGGGCCGTAGAGGAATTATTGAAAGCTATTCAACTTACTCCCAATAGTCAGGCATTCATGAGATATTATAGTGAGTTCCTTCAAAGAAGAAACAGACTTGCTGATGCCCGGGCATATAAAGTAAAGTCTGAAGATGATCCAATAAAAATAGAAATGTTATCCTTCTTATTACCAGACAAAAAGGATGAGGCACATAATTATCTGAATACATATTTTCAATCGCACAAAAATGGGGACTCGGGGCAGGGTAGTACTTTTTATGGCTGGAAGACTATGAAATCGCAAATCAATTTTTGAAGCTGCTGTACAAAAGAAAAATTGATCCATCCTGAGACCAAAATACCAGGCTTATCTGGCCCTGGCATATTATAAAACCAACGATCATCCCAAAGCTCAGGCAATTATTGATCAGTTAATTGAAATAAGTGATATTTCGTTAGCCGGAAGTCCGGAATTTTATACTGGCTGGTATTACAGCGCGATCGGGGAGATTGATTCTGCCTTTTACTGGCTTGAGAAGGCATACACCAACCGCTGCCCGGAGATACCCTGGCTCAAGGTTGATCCCGGGTTTAAGAATATCCGAAATGATGATCGTTATTGGGATCTTTATAAAAGGACAGGACAAAAGGCATATGATGATTACAGGGCGGGTTTGAAACCATGAAACCAATAACGTATAAAGTGGCATTGAAAATGACGTTCATAAGCCGGTTGACGTGACCATATTATGACGGAAAGATTAATTTTTTAATATTGTTAATCCATAGCTCATGATATTAACTCCTGCTTTGACTGGTCAATTTTTACCGGTGATTGGTGTCAGACTCATCGGATTTTCAACACCTTCGGAAGACCGAAGTCAAATAAATCTAAGCCACTGAATAGCTATCCGGAGCAGTTTTGTACGGGGTAAATTCAGCTTTTCGAAAATCAAACCATATATTTGTTCAATCTATAAAAATTAACTGCCATGAGAGCCAAGTTCTTACTGATAATTGTGTCCTTATGTTTTATCTCTTTAAAAACAAATGCCCGGAATTCTGAACCGGATTTTAAGATTGTCGGATATTATGGTATTAAAGCGGCAATGGAAGCGGACACTTCCCGGTTTCCGTTCGATAAGCTTACCCACATAAATCTTGCCTTTGTCAATCCTGACGTTTCAGGGAATTTTAACCGGAACTTTGATGCCCTGATCCCTTTTATAAAAGCGGCGCATAGCCATGGTGTAAAGGTTCTTTATTCCATTGGAGGAGGAGCTAGTCCACCGGAATACCATGAGCTGTTAAAACAAAACAAGACAAGACAGGGGCTTATTAATAACCTGGTGTCGAATGTACTTCAATATGATGTGGACGGAGTGGATGTGGATCTGGAACTGGGTTATGTTTTTGGGCCAAACGGCATGGCAATATCACGCTCTTTCCCGAGGGAAAATCCTGCCATACCTGGGACAGATCCCAATTACGGGATTTTTATAATAGAACTGGCAAAGGCTTTGAGATCACACAAAAAGCTGATTACAGTAGCGTTGCCCAGTCGTCCCGCCGATGTGGTAACACAAGAAGTGCTGTCCCAATTCGATCTTATCCATATCATGTCGTACGACCATACCGGCCAGAGCAGACCCGATCGCCCCGGCCATCATTCTACTTACGTAGATGCGATGGACGATCTGGATCATTATCGATTTAACCTCATGGTACCAAAGGAAAAGCTGATTCTGGGCGTGCCCTTTTACGGGCGCGGATTTGGTCCGGGATTATCCGATCCTGTTATTGCCTATATGAAATATAATGATATTGTTTCGACGTATGCAGGGGCCGAGTGGGTAGACCATTGGCACCTTCCCAATGGTTATATCATGTACTATAACGGGATACCTTCTATTAAGAACAAAACGAAACTGGCGAAAAAGGAAGCTGCAGGGATTATGATATGGGAACTCAGTTATGACGCTACCGGCAGAAAATCATTGTTAAACGCAGTTAATGAAGCGGTCCGTGATAAACTAAATACCTACTGAGTAAAGTAAGGAGATACGGTATAATTAATTATTGAACCGCTAAATTTACATTTACCAGCCAGAAATACGCCGAAAATAACAAGTATCAATTTTACTCCACCGCTTTATTGAGTTTTTCTAAATCCTGATTGTCCGGAACAAAACCGGTACTCGGAAAATCAACCAGCCAGGTATTATTATCATTCACGAGATGATAAACCATCCGGATTGGTATCTTCTGACTAAAAGGTTCCATAAACATTTACTCATCTCCGGCAATTCATATTTCACGTTTATCGACTGTGATATATATTGGATTTCGGTATTTGTTGTTTATATATGTGCAATAGCCAGCGACAATTTCCACTTCACGCCGGACTTGATTTAACATATGGCCCGCCCGATACGCTAAAAAACAATGGTTTTGAACATCAGTAATTCAATATGGTCTGTGCCTTTTACAACGGTATGAACATTTAACAGGCTACAAGACTGATATGGTCATTTCTACCATGAATCACTTTTCTTACCTCCGTAAGAAGGTACTGTTATATTATTAACAGTTCTTCGGTTCTGTTCTTCCCTTTTTGCGATGAAATTGGCGGAACGGTATTCTCCCAGATACAATACGCCCGAGAAAGTATCACCATTCAGGGTCCCGTCAAAAGTAAAAGGAACCGATTCAGCATTTTCCCGGTAGTTGCTCTGAAGCCTGACCTTATCCCCTTCAATTCTTCCTGCCATATCCAGCATTGAGAAAGTGCTTTTATGAGTACCTGTTACGTTATTGCCGTCCTGCTTCGTGAGAAAGAGTTTATGTTCCCCCTTACCTGAATAGTATTCAACAGATACGTTCCAGTTTCCTGTAAGATTGGCTGCAGGCGCTTCAACAACAACGTTTTTCCTTTCGCGTTTCCGGGCCAGAAGATTGTAGATCCTGTCGGCAACAATCTTTTCATCCCCGGGTTGCATCATGTGGGAACTTATGTAGATCGAGGTGGTGCCTTCCCGCGGATTGGTACGTCCTCCGGCAAGTACTATCCTGGGCTTATTGACATTAAGGTCTTCCACAACTTCTTCACCGGTGATATTGAGTGCTTCCGGATCCCATGCAATTGCCAGGCGGGCACTGCGGTTATCAACACCCTGCGGTTCTGTAATCTTTGTTGTAACCCCGCTGACCGAGGTCACTTTCTTTGATATGTGCTCCAGCCAGGAAATCCACGTCTTTTCCTCTTCGGGATGATTGCGCCTGACCCATGCTTCAACAGCCGCAAGCATGCCAATATGCTCTTCCTTGCCAACCTTGTTGTCCCTTCCCGGACCGTGATGAGGTGAACTGGCCTGCCATGCTGAGAAAAGAAGGTCTTTCTTACCGAGAAGCAGCCCGGCACACTGTGGACCTCTAATTGCCTTTCCTCCGCTGTATGCCACTATGGTAGCACCGAGGTCCAGATGGATATTTGGAACGGTAAGAACCTCAGCAGCTGCATCAACGAGTATAGGTATGTTTCTCTCCCTTGCAACGGCAGCAACTTTATCTATCGACAACGGTCCATTATAATAAGCCTGTGGAGCAGAGAAAAGATAGATCATTGCCGTACGGGAGCTAATAGAGTTTTTAAGCTCTTCCATGGTATCAACAGTGATGAGTTTTACTCCGGCATTTCTTATTGCATGGTCATACTGGTTCCTTGAATAACGGGGAGCTATCACTTCTGTCTTGGTAAACCCGGTAAGATCAGGAACCCTTACAAGCTTTTCCGGATCACCATCGGTAATGCAGGCTACAGTAACATGTTTCATCCCTGCGGCACAGCCTGAGGAAACCATCCCCCACTCTGCTCCGGTGATCCCGGCCAGTCTCTTACCCACTGCCATTGCCAGTTCGTCGATATAGACATAATTCAGGGCTGCATCATCAACAGCTTTACGGACTTCCGGCAGTTCTATAGAACCACCTATGGCTGTGAAGGTTCCCTTGCAGTTTATTACAGGCTCTACACCTATCGACTGATATATCTGCGGCCCGAGAGCCAAAGCTCCCTTTCCGGGATTGGATAAAAGACCTGCGTCCTTTCCGGGCTTTTTCTGTGTACCTGATGCTACAACAGATTCAATCGACATTAAACCGCCTGCTACAGGAATTGCTGATAAGGTTTTTATGATTTCTCTCCGTTTCATTGTTTGAATTGTTAATGGGTTAACGAACAAAAATAACAAAATGAGCCTTGATGAAATCACAATGATTGTTAAAACATCTTAATGCCCTTTCAGCAGCGTCCGGTAAATAACAGATTATGTCTTCTGATATTTTTGTTAATCAGAGATTCACGGAAATTCAGATGCCTGTCGATCTGAAAGATTTATGAGGTTTATTTTTACAGGACATCTCTCCGGTTACAGAATCACATGGCATAATGTCAGTACCAGGCTTATGATCCATAAGATTTTCAATGGAACCGTTGTTCCCCTGATCTGTGGAAAATTTGATAACTGCCTTGTCAGGATCAGCGGCACACTTAATGCAAGAGATATATTGAAAATTTCACCACGGGTTACTACGAATTCATACTACACAGAGGGAGACATTAAGTTTAATTCTGCAACACAGGCTGATTGTTTACCGGTAAATCTGAGCGGTCAGATGAGCCCAGCCAACCCGGCTTTTGTAAACCGGGATACATAATTGCATAGTCGACAAGTTATCCAGTGGGTTTCGCCCGGGAATCATAAAGTGGTTATTTATTTTATGAATGGTCAGAGGATATTTCATAAGTCTGACAATTTAATTCCCTTTTTAGATGCCAGTTGTCTGAAGCTGTTGATTTTTCCCTCAATCAGCCAGGTGGTGAGCAAAGCCATCTGGCCATTCTTTTCCGAAAAATTCACCCTGACTGCCTGCCCGTTGCTTTTACCGCCGGTCATCCTGAAAAGCCCGTTTTTACCGGGAGAGGGATCGTAGTTTTTTGTGTCATCCTCAGAACCATAAGCACTGTATGTCTTTGTAAAGAATGGTTCCAGGTTCAGAACATAGGTCATATTGTGGTGAATATACTCCAGGAGAAGCGGCAGATCCCCGGGGGCGAATTTCTCCGAAAGCAGGTTTACCCGCTTGTTCCTGCTCAGGTCGAAATCCAACCTGTCGGCAATACGATCAAGAAAGTCAGGATTAAATAATTCCAGGTATGCTTTCCGGACTTCTTCGGTTCTGTAAAGGTTAGTTGCCAGGCTTCTCAGTTTGATGAATGCCTGTACATAAGCCTTCTCACGTTCAGTAGACGCTTCAGAGTAAACTTTACCCGATCCTTCCTGATCAACGACAACTGTAATCAGCGTGCCGTCCGGATGCAGATTCCTGAATGAAATGGCAATGGCTGTCACTTAGTCCTGCTGCTCCTTTTCTGGAGTTCCTGGAAGTGGGTTGTCGTTCCATATCTCGTAAAGGCATTTCCAGGTACCCTCGGGCTGACGCTCAAATACCGTCAGAGATTTCACGCTATACCTGACTGCCTCTCCTCCACCTCTCGGAGTACGAGTATCCATATCTATTGCGCATACTGCGGCCAGGTTCCCAGAAACACGCATATCTTCAACTACAGAGCTATCCACATGATCCTCGATCAACTCGCCTGCCTTTTGATACCAAAGAAGAATAGCGTCTTTTCCTTTGCAAACAGGCTCATTTGGCGGCATCATTATGGCATTCTCTGCGTAATAGATGGACATAAGCCTTTCAAAATCGCCCTTATTATAAATTTGAGCCCATTCATCAAATAACGCTTTGACGGCGGCAACATCAGCTTCAACATTTACCCCTGTTTCCGTAGCTGCTTTTTTATCCTGCTTCTGACAGGCAGAGAAGCAAAGCAGGAAGACCAGGGGAATGAGCAACATTTGATTCTTCATTTATCCCTCCTTTTTCTGATGCGATTGTCGAACAGCATTTGATGTAAATTGAAACACATTAAACGGTACTACATCATTAAAAACAGAAAGTACAATTGTATTTTACACCTAATATATTTCTTAGTTGTAAACAGGAATTTGCGGCGCCGGTTTGCAATGATACCAGATATCGGTATCGCATGGCATCAATTTTTGGCAATGGCTGCATCTGTTTATTCTTTTAATCCCGGCATATCACTGTTCCAGATATCAACGATGGCTTTCCACTCACCGTTTACCTTTCTGAATATCGTAACCCACTTATCTGTTTCTTCAACAATACCTTTAGGTGTACTGATACTCAATCGTGAGTTACCTCTCACATAGGCCAGATCTCCGGAAGCTGAGACTTCAATAGTGTCAATGTCTGATTTAAATGTTTCATGGAGACTTGTTGTATCAGCAAACCAGGATTCCTGGGATTCACGGATAGCCTGAGCCCCTGTACAGGCTGGGGTATTTGGATTCATAGCTACTGCCTCGTCAGCAAAAATTCCCATGATTTTGTCAATGTCTTTTGCAACGATGGCAGCGGTCCATTGGTCTTCGATATTTCTAATCGTCTCTGTTTCAGTGCGGATATCAATAACCGGTGTGCGGTTGCATCCTGTTAAAACAGAAAAAGCAAATAAGAACATCAGAGTCGTTTTCATTTCGCAGATAAGATGGTTAACTTATTTTTAATGATTACTATATCAAATTTACCCCATATTCAGGCTGAAGTCAATTATTTAGCACGGATTTTTAAGTGATCATATAAAAATAATGAAATGCTGTATTTCAACAAATTATGGGATTAAGACAAAATAGAAAGAGGATCCAGCCTGATCTGCACAAAACTTTTTAAAAGGGAGTTGACAAATTCTTATTATGTGCGGAATTATGGAATCAGAATCCAATAATATCGTATATTTATGGAATTATTGTCCAGTATTATTTAATTTAGTATTTTTGAAAGAAAATTGCCATGTATATCCAACGTAAAATCCATCCGGAAATAAGGAAACATCTTGTAAGAAAGGAATTTACAATTATAACTGGTCCCAGGCAAAGTGGCAAAACTTCACTTATCAAGGACTTATACAGGGAATTACAGAATGAAAACAAAACAGTTGCTTACATCACATTGGAGGACCGTGACATCCTATCAGCGATCAATATCCACCCAGAGGAGGTTTTCTCATTTGTAAAACGGCCTGTAAAACCATTAACCGGAACTCAAAACGGGGCTGAAAGGGTATTTCTGTTTATCGATGAAGTCCAGTATACTGCAAATCCTTCAAATTTCCTTAAATACCTCTATGATGTATATGGTGAAAACCTTAAGGTGATTGCAACAGGCAGCAGGGCGTTTTATATAGACAGTAAATTCAAAGATTCACTGGCCGGCAGGAAACGGATATTTGAACTTAAAACGCTTTCATTTGATGAATGGTTGATATTCCGGGGCTACCAGAACTTTCTCGATGAGCTTAACCTGATCAGGGTCCAGAGTGAATATATTTCTCCTGATTACAGACAACTCTTACAGTTATTCAATGAATACCTTGTTTATGGGGGATACCCGTCAATAGTACTGGAAAATGACAAAGCAGAAAAGGTCTTACTGCTTAAGGAATTAAAGAATGCATTCTTGAAAAAGGATATTGATGAAGCCGGAATTGCCAATCCCGAAAAATTCTATCTGCTGCTTGTCCTTTTAGCGGGACAGACAGGAAACCTTGTAAACAAAAATGAACTGGCCAATACCATCGGAGTCGATAATAAAACCGTTGATAAATACATTTACGTCCTTCAGAATTGTTTTCATATAGGGCTGATAAAACCTTTTTATGCCAACCACAGAAAAGAGCTTACCAAGATGCCCAAAGTGTTTTTTAAAGATTCCGGCATGAGAAATATTGTCCTGAATCGCCTGTTTGATTTCAAAGACAGGGAAGACCAGGGACAATTAATTGAGAACTACGTTTTTAACCGGCTGTCTGAAATATATGATAAAGATATGATCAGGTTTTGGCGGACAACTGATAGGCAGGAGGTCGATTTTATTGTATCTACGTCGTCTAAAGAAGGATTGGCAATTGAAGTTAAGTTAAAATGTCCGGGAGTAAGACCTGCCGGAAGTAAGAAGTTCATCGAATGTTACCCGGGTTTTCAATTCCGGATTATTTCCTACGCTTTAGATAAAGAATGTAACTGGATCCTCAAGCTTTAAATTACTCCAATAATTCCCATTCTGTCCAGCTGATATCTATTCCGGGATAGGTAACTCTCTTAAATGGCCAGTCTTGTTTAATCCAATTTTTTACAGCATTAAGCAAGACCGGATCAAGGCCAATATCAAATTCACACCATATTCAGGCTGAAGTCATTTTTGCACTGGAAAACTGTGATACATACAAGTATTATTCTGTTGCATCAATAAGCCGCGCAAGCGGCTGTATGGTATTGGGTGGATGCCTGCCCCCAGATCGACTGGGGGTTAATCACATTGTGCTCTTTCAGAACAGGGTATTACATTGACCACAATAGTTATCAGCTTTACAACATGTTCCGGATAATTGTCCTGCCGCAGGCGAAGTTTATTATGTTTGAAAAATCAGGGCATTACCCTTTTAATGAGGAACCGGAATTACATACAAAAGTACTTGTTGAGAGCTATGAGGGAATTTGAGTAAATATTCTCACCCCGACTGAGCAACAAGACACCTTCATCGTTTAATTGATGAAGGTGTTATTTTCATAAACACTTAATCAGGGCAGGTCATATTCTGTAACAATGATCACAACAGTCATGCCCTTCCATTAAGGTTTTAGTCCTGGTAAATTTGATATTGGGATTAAACGCCTTTGCCCAGGTGTCATCACCGTGATACTGCGCAGTATAGACAATTCAGAACATTATTCATTTATGTTTTTATAGACCTTCCCGCCTTTCATCACAAACCTGACATTCTCCAATGTTGAAATGTCATCCAGAGGATTTTCTGACGTGGCAATAATATCTGCCAGCTTTCCCGGCTTAATGGATCCGATCCGGTCTTTCCAGCCCAGGAGGTCTGCTGCAATTATGGTGGCCGACTGAATTGCCTGCATTGGAGTCATCCCCCATCTGATCATGTATGAAAATTGTCTTGCATTCCAACCATGAGGATATACTCCTGCATCAGTTCCGAATGCGATTTTTACACCAGCTTTTAATGCTCTCTGGAAATTTTCACGTTGAGCTTGTCCAACCTGTTTTTCTTTATTAATTATTTTCTCGGGATAACCCTTCCTGGTAAATTCGCTTAAGATATAATCATCATTGTAAATATCAGCAACTAAATAAGTCCCACGATCTTTCATCAGCCGGATGCCCTCATCATCGATTAAACTGCCGTGTTCAACAGAAACAACGCCAGCTTTAATTGCCATCCTGATTGCTTCAGAACCATGAGCATGGGCACATGCTTTTCTACTCCATATCTTTGCTTCATCAATGATTGCATTCATTTCTTCCTGTGAATATTGTGGTGCTCCGACAAGTTCTTCTTCAGTCAGAACACCTCCGCTGGCACAGAACTTAATAACATCTGCTCCGTTCTTAATAATGTAACGAACTTCTTTTCTGATCTCATCAACCCCATCAGCTATTCCGGTCATTTCTGCCGGTAATTTTGAGTCCAGCCAGGGAGAGAATCCAACAAGATCACCGTGGCCGCCAGTGCTACTGAGACCTAATCCGGCTACCTGCAGTCTCGGACCCGGAATATCACCATTGTTTATTGCGTTTCTCAAAGCAACATCCACAAATCCCGATGAACCGACATCCCTGCATGCAGTAAAACCTGCCTCAAGGGTTTTCTTAGCGTACCCGGGAGCCATAATTGCATAATCGATAAACGATTTACGAAAAGTGTCATCATAATAATTATCTCCGATTTCCATTGTAATATGGGTATGGCAATCGATCAGACCGGGTAAAACAGTGGCATTTGACAGATCAATAACATTGGCATCTTCAGGGATTTTAATATTGCTGTCAACTTCCTTGATGGTATCATTCCTGATCAAAATCATTTGATTATTAAGTACTTTCCCATTTTCAGTATCAATCAGCCTGCCAGCCCTGATCACTGTATAAATGCCGGTTTGCGCAGATAAAATTTCTGCAACAGATATCAGTAACAGAACTGTTAAAAGAATTTTCTTAAGGGCGATTAGTGATTTCATCTTATGTTATTTAGTCTCTTCGTTCATTTCGGATAAACATTATCTGAATTGTCAACGTCCGGGGTAAGTTTATCTCCCAGGATTATTTTCTGAATATGCTTGCCTTTTTTGAGCCCGATAGGATGTTCAGTTATACCTGCTTCCCATATATCAAGGTTCCTGTAGATTTTCTCTTTCGAATTATCATCAAAGATGATCTCAAGTCTGATTGGCACAGGGATGTTTCCTTTTCTTTCAATAATGATTTTGTTTCTGCCAAAGGATTTTATTCCCAGGTCAGCATAACCATATTCAAAATAGCATGCGTTCCAGAACCAGTTGATATTCCCTCCGGCGAACCGATTGAATGTATTGAAAAAGTCACAAGGAGTTGGATGCTTTCCGTTCCATATCGTCATAAATTCTTTGGTTGCTTTTGTAAAAGCATCTTCTCCCATCAGTTCTTCCAGTAACATCAAAGCAATACAGGGTTTCACAAGATACATAAATGCGAAACTGGCAAAGCTCAGTTCCGCCGATGCTGTTATTACCGGCGAGTCAGAAAGAGTTCCCGCAGCATTCACATAATCTTCCAGGTCTCTCTGCTCATATATTGAATAATTGTCTCCTCTGAACCTGTTCTCAAGGAACTCCGCCCATCCCTCATCCATCCATCCGAAAAGCGTTTCATTAAAGCCCATATAAAAGGGCATATAGTTATGGAACAGCTCATGCACCACTATGGCAGTGTGCAGGTTATGATCAGATCTTGTTGCATCATTGGCGATCATCGGGAATTCCATACTCACACCATCTCTCGAACCATTGAAAAAAGAAGTCGCATGAGCATAAGGGAAAGCAATACCCGGAAATTCATAGGAGGTCCATAAAAGAGCATCCCTGGCAGCCACTATCGATTTTGAGTACTGCAAAGAATCGGCAGGATAGACAATATCGACCAGGACGCGTCTGTCAGATTGTTTATCTGCTATTATCGAAGTGCCTTTCCATAGGTAATTCTTTGCCACAGCAAAGGCAAAATCCGGCACATGATCTGCCGTGAAATGCCAGGCATTTCCTTTGATAATACTTCTCTGGTGATCTTCAGGTGCAATTATGGAAACTATGGAATCATTGCTTTTGGCAAAATTGAGTTTTTCAATTATTTTCTCATCAAGAACACTGTTCAGGTTGTCGCACTCTCCTGTTGCCCAGACTATATAACCTTCAGGAGCATGCACGGTAATGTCAAAATTGCTGAAGTCGTTATAAAACTCCTTCAACCCAAGATGAGGTGTATCATCCCATCCTCTTATATCATCATAAACAGCAACCTGGGGGTACCATTGGCCAAGAAAAAAATTATCGTCATACCGGCCCATATGTCTCATAACCTTAGCTGATGAAGGTATTGTGAAATTCCAGCTTAATTCTATTGCCGCTGAACCTCCGGAAGGGATTGAATCTGCAAGATTTATGCACAGATCTGTGCAAAAGATGGTTACCTGGTTCTTGTTGACAGGTTTGTTATCTGCTATGTACTGGATCCCGTTTATTTTTAAATTTCCTATAAAAGTCCCGTCATGCAGGTCCTCAACCGGCAGTGAAACAGAGCGTGCTGTGCCCCTCTTATACAAATCCTGGTAAAGTCTGAGGTGTATCTCCTTCAGTGTTGCAGGGCTATTATTATGATAAGTTATTGACCCTTTCCCTGAAAGAGTATTCTTTGAAGCATCAACTCTGGCTTCGAGACTGTAATCAGAGGAATTCTGCCAGTACCCGGTTCCGGGTTCTCCGGTTCTTGTTCTCGTCTGGTTATTTACAGCTTTCTGAAATTCACGGAACTCATATAATCCTTTGTTCTGAGCATTTAAAAAACTGCAAAATGCCATTACAAGCAAAGATAATAATGTAATTGCTTTCATGTTTTGAATAATTGTAACTCATTGGATTTATTTAATTATTCCTCTCCCGGGGGTATATCACTGTTTCAGATATCAACGATGGATTTCTTCTTAGTCTTCCTTGAATTGTTCACTTTATGCAAATAGAAAATCAGCAACCTTTAAGTCATTATGTATCGGGTACCCGTGGTGTTAAGCATGAACTGCTCAGGCATTTCCCTTGCAAAGGCTGAAATCGCTTCAAATCCGGTACAATGAAACGGGGCAATATAATCAGGACAAAAGCCTTTTATATCTGCAACGGTTCTATGAATTGTTTCCGGACTGGCTCCTGTAAGGTGAAATCCTCCGATGACAGCGTGAACCTTTTTTATTCCTGTGACCTTTTGAGCTTGCCTGACCGTATTCACAATTCCCCTGTGGGCACAGCCCGAAATCACAACCAGTCCTTTGTCTCTGACATTCATTACGACAGCCTGTTCACCAATAAAATCATCCTGTACAAGCTGACCTTCCCTTCTGGTTAAAAATACAGGCGGTATTCTCTCATAATCCGTAACCTGGTCAATCTGACCGATGAGATACGCTCCTGGTATAATTTGCGTTGGGAGTGTTGTCTCTACAATTTTAACCAGACCAAGATTCTCAATGTCTTCTCTTTTCAATGCAAGAAGGCTTGCAACATAATCACCGGATATTCTGAAATAACTTCCGGAAAAGAACTTCTCCCCGACATAAAAAGGGATCTCAGGCGTGATGTATGCTTTATTATCTTCAAGCAATTCTATCAATGCCGCCTGGTGGTCAAAATGGTCATGGCTCAGAATAAATGCCTCAACATTCTTTAAATCAATATTTAATAACCCGATATTCCTTTTGATCCCCTGATAATCAGTTCCAAAATCAAAAAGAAAAGAATGAGTCTGACCATTCACAACAGTCTCAATGTGATAAGCCAGGCCATGCTCGGCATGCATTATGACATCCAGTACAGAGGTTGTGCCCTCGGGTCGCCTGGCAATCTTATCATGCGGTCTCAGGGCATCTGTATAATTATCAGTAATTACCGTGACTACTATTTTTTCTGCTTCCTCTGTCTTAACAGGTTCCTCTTCAATGATACCCTGTGGCATAATATTACCCAAAATAAGAACAGTCCCTGTGGCTGTTGTCAGCTTTAGAAAATCCCTGCGGTCAATATTGTTTTCCATAATATCCCCCTTCCTTTTTTACATGACATTATCCGTGGTATTGTTATCTGAACAATTATGTTGATTAATTCCGGTTTTAAATGATAATAATACATCAGTTGCATATGACAATGACATAAATCACTTCACGGCAGAATTGATTGGCCATCTTCAGCCAGCTGTAAATATCTGTTATTGTGTAAATTATTTTTTGAACATTTGACCGGCCAGATGTGCCCGGCCAGCACTGCCTTTGCAGTCAGGCCTTGTCTGGTTTCAGGAAACGAAAATACCCTAAACCTAAGACGAAAAAGAGCCAGAGTGCTACATTGATCCATCCCAGGGCATTAATGTTGCCAGACAACTGACCAGAAAGCGCTACAATAAAACCAATAATGTCGGCAATAAGCAAGGAGAGTGTAATACCTTTAAGTGTTTTCCAGTCGGCATCTTTGCAAAACCAGAGAATAAGGCCTATTCCCAGAAAGGCTGCACCAAAAAACCTTGTCATGATTAATCCATCAGGGTCGGGTGTGATTTCATAAACGGAACCTGTCAAAGCCGGTAAAACGACAAATCCAATGCCAAAAACGATACAGACAACGGATTTAATAATCAGGAAAGTGCTAATTTTCATAATATGACCTCCCAGTTTAAGTTTATATGAAAAACTAAACCTAAGGTATGCCATTAAATATTGAAAGTCAAGTAAATTGATGAGAATATTGAGTCTGTCACCGATCATTTCCATAACCAGCCAGATATATATGACCACCCGGATCCAGAGTTAACTACTGTTGTTTCCACATATAAAATAAAAGCTTTCAGATCTTCTTCTGAAGTAACCAGAGAAAGGCGGATTTTTACCTTTACAGGCTCCCTTTCCGGAAAATCCGCTCAAACTGAGCACCTGATACCGGTGTTCATTTATCATTGTGATTCCGGATTTGGCAAAACAATTGACCCCGGCTGGTAAACATCATAATATCAATGCGTAAAAAGAAATCAAATATAAGTATTGATTAACTGTTCATTATAAACTGGAAAAAGGTGTTCAATATTGCGGAATTTACAGTTTAAAACGGCAAGAGATGATCCGGGTCTGCGGTTTCTACAGATTCTGTCTGTATTTGTCAGACCTGCACAACAGATTTGGAAAGAATCTTTTTTGCAATTGATTATATATCATATAAATACTGTCAATATAGTGTTATTTTATTAACAATCAATGTTGTATGTAATTTTCTTATATCGAACTCATGTTATTCAGATTATAACTTTAATTTCTAACCGTCTGAATATCATCAGCGCATCAGGTTCTTACAGCTGGTCCGGAATAAAGTGTTCAGCGTGACCAGATTTTCTGCCTCTTCGTGCAATAAACTTTTTTAATTACCAATTGTTCTATATACCAGCCCCGGCATACAGTATCGAAAGTAACTATTTCAGATTAAATCAAATTATTGGCTATGAAAAGAATAATTGTTAATCCGCTGTTCAGGGACGAAGTAAAATTTGTCAGAACATCTGCCGAATCAGGAGGAGAGATCTCTGAAATGGAGATTATCCTTCAGGCCGGTGGTAAAAATCCCATGCACTATCACAGGAGCTATTCAGAAACATTTGCACCATTAGACGGGGAGGTAGGCGTTGGCTTGGGCAGAAACGAAACAAAAATCCTGAAACCCGGAGAATCACACACAGTAGAGCCCAACACACTTCACTACTGGTTTAATCCATCCGGCAGAGAAATTAAGTTCAGGATTGAAATAAAGCCAGGTCATGAGGGTTTTGAAAATTCCTTACGGATCCTTTATGGAATGGCTGCCGACGGACTTACCGACAAAAAGGGAATTCCCAGAAGTATAAAGGATCTGGCATTAGTGGCAAACATGTCTGACATGAATATTCCAGGATTCTTTACCCTTATTTTTCCTGTCCTGAAACTCATTGCAAAAAGAGCGATAAGATCGGGATATGAACAGGAACTGATAAACAGGTACTGTCTCTAGGTTAATTCATTTTGTTTAGCCGCTGATTATCTTTTTAGAGTTAAAAGAGCCACCCCAAAACTTCGGATTATCATATCAGATCCTGAAATTTCCATTGAAGCAGGAGGCTCAAATCCTGTTGTCTGATCTACATAACTGACGGTCCCAGCTTTGCATCCTGGGATTCTTACCTTAAGAGTGTTCTTACTCTTGTTGACCAATAATATCTTCCTTGTTCCGCCAGACGTAATAAACCCCTGTGCAAGAAGCTGGCTTTCATCCCCGGAATGATCTGTGACCGTTTCAACAATAACATCACCCGGACCAAAGTTTTCTGTAATAAGTTTAAGTACATGATATCTTGCATTGGGTTTCCCGTTATTCCAGTTTAACAAAGAAACTTCGGGCCAGTCATTCGGATCAGACCACAATGTTGATTTTCCTATAATGTTAACTCCCATCCTTGCAAGACCGGCATATATGTATGCATAATAAGCTGCAGAGAGGTTCCAGAAAGAATGATCAATAGAATTACCTTCCATCCTTCCCCAACCTGCCGGGGGTTCCCTGAACAGGATGCCGCTCTCATTAATATCAATCCTGGTATCCGGTGATAGTTTCTGACGTATCGAATCAACAATGCCAATGGTCTTCAGATGATTGTCAGCCTGATTAAAGACATTCATGGGATAGAGTTCCGGGCTGTCATTTTTCCCGGGAAGTGTGGCATACATATGATATGAAATGTAGTCAACAGGAACGTCCGGTTTATGATTATTCCCGTCCAGGAAGTAAGAGGTCCATTCCTGTGCCAGATTCATATTGGCCATAGACAGGCCCATAAATTTCATCTGTGGTTGCACTTTTAATATCTCCCCAACCACTGCATCATAAAGTGAGGTGTAGAGCTCTTTTGTCATTGCAATGCTCTCATGGTCGGGTTCATTCAATATCTCCCAGATACCCAGATCATATCTGTGCCCGGATTCATGCCATTTCCCATTTTCATCCCTGAATCCTCCTTTTGTATACCATGCAACTATTCTGGCAAAATATTCAGCAAGTTCCATACCTGAATTATCTCTGAACAGGCTGCCAATCTCTTTGCCGGGTTTTTCCGGGCGTGGATCAAGAAACATCCATCCCGGAATCGCCTGATAATTCATTACAACAGGCCTTCCTTCCATAGCTGACATGAAGTAATCAAATAAGGGATCAAGAGAAGAAAAATCCCAGTATGTTCTTACCGGAGTTGGAGGCTTTAACTCGGCTATCTTCAATTCGGGATAGATGCCCCATGGGCTGTAGCGAACATAATGAGCCTTCAGCCCCCGCAATGAGTTCCATAAAGGCTCACGAAGATGAGAACCCTGCTGGTGTGAAGGATTGGGGATAACCTGAAGGGTGGCATATGACCCGGAAATGTTAACTTTATTTCCCCAGTCAACAGAAACCCGTACCTTATCAGCTTGATCTCTGTCAACTCCGCATGAGTTTGCCATTAGCAATATGAGAATTTGGAACAAAATAATTTTCAGAACTCCTTCCGGGTTGATCAATGAAGTACGGATTCTGCCATTTAAGAATGCTATAATATACTTTGCTGCTTTATTCATCCGGGATTGATGTTTAATTCTGTTTAGCCCACTCTTTTAATTCATTGATACCAAGCTCTGTAATTAGTTTAGTCATCTCCTTTCTGGCTGTTTCAAATGAGTTAAATTTATTAATCGTGATTTTTAGTGATCCGTCATCATTTAAAAATGCCAACCTAACATCAATATTTTTTATTGTCAAAGGTATATTTGCTCTGCTGTAGGTCGTATAACTACGCTTGGATTTATAAATAATGAACTTATTAAATCTATCGATGCTATACCATTTACCTGCTTTGAATAAACCGAAAAGACAGGTATAGCTTTTAATTCTTCTGGAATTAATATCAATAATTGTCCCATCGAAAGTAAAAGCCACAAATATGCCTGCCGCCAAAAAAAACAATCCGGCAGGATTGAAATATGTCCAGATTGCTCCTGATATTAAAAAGGCATATCCGGCAAAAGTACCTGACGGTCCAAAGAAATTATCGATTTTATTATTGATTACCATAATTTGGAAAAAACACACCTTTAATTGCAATATCTTAAGAATCGCAAGAAATCAAACCGAAGCTAAAGTCAGCAAAAATTGGATCTATGAATTCATTTTTAAAGATAGGTTTTCTCCTGTCAGGAAAACCGACTGACCCGAAAATTTTTGGTTTGATCTGCACTGCTCCTTTCTGTACTTACAAAAACCTGTGATATTGACCACGTCACTCCGGACTTTATTTACCATCTTCAACCAGTTGTAAATAACTGTTATTATGTAAATAATTTTTAAATGGTCACATGCCTGCCATCCGGCAGACAGGTAACCCGCATGTTTATCTTATCCGTTAAGTTGGTCAGGCATTATTTTCGACAGGTTCAATACCTGTCGTATTTCCCGTTGATAATAACTTCCTTCACTGCTTCCAGATAGCCGAAACCGTTGAGCATGTCGGGCAGCAGGCAACTGCCTTCCACCCATTCATTCCATGCGTTGATAGTGATCAGCCGGGGCTGTTCGGGGTGGCTGTCGGCATATCTTTTCGCCCTGGACAGCAGGGCTGCAAAACTTTGCGGAGTGTTGTGATAGTGTACTACATCGTGAATGCCTTTCGCCGGGAATCGCGGCGTATCGTCCCATCCGATCGATACGCAGGGAAAGACCGGCACATCCAGTATAGCGTCCATTTGTTCACGTATCCTGATGGAAGTGGTGCCGTAAACAATATAATCTTCATCAAGTCCGCCCATATTGTACATGGCGACACTGTTGAAACCCATTGCTTTCACACTGTTGGCAAACTGCCTTGCTGCCTCCTCCGACATCACGGAACCGCCTCCCTGGTTCCACTGGATATGCAACCCGGGAAACCCTGCTTTTTTCACTTCATCACGGAAATAATCAAGTGCTTTACGAGCTTCCTCCGCACTGTTGTCAAAGCTCTCAAGAAGTTTGTTAACACTAAAGATGGAAAATACCGGCTCGCCGTCGATCTTGAAATAATTAGGCCGTCTGAAATACTGGTTGATGACCCTGTCTACGATGATCCTGTAATTTTCCCAGTCCACCCTGGCGTCCCACAGGATGCCGGTATTGTCCTTATAGCGGTGAACATTCCAGTAATTATATTTTACATCGTGGTTGGCCCACATGATATAGAACTGCATTTTTTCGTTGTTACCAGCTTTCAGGAAACCATCGTTAAGGGCGCTTTCCAGAAAGGGGCCCTCGTCATACCAGTACCAGTCGTAAACGAATACATTAACACCGTGGTCAGTGGCTGCATCAATCCATTTTTCAACCACTTTAGGATCATTGTCCAGTTCGTAACCCCAAAGTGGCTGACGGGGCTGGTAGTGTCCGTCGAAACGGGGATTGCCCTTTTTAATCACTTCCCATTCGCCGGTGCCTTCCGGCCACAGTTTTTCCCGTGCCAGGGGATCGTCGTGGCATGAAGGCCATATATACGCAGCAACATAGTAATCGGTTTTTGCCGGTTTCTCCTCCTGACGGGGTGACTGGCTGCCTGATATGCATCCGAAAATGATAGCCGGCACTGTCAGAATTATGGATTTGATGAATGTGTTTTTCATTAGCAGGAATTTTTTTATCAATATATTAAGTTCACAACAAAATCCTCAGCACTGGTCGCAATCTGCATCTTCGGGTCGCCCTGTCCGCATTCTGCCGGAAAGATTTACGTCTTTTTTAAATCTCTAGCTCATAAGATTAACTATGGCTTAAAGTTAGCAGTTATGACGGCGGGAGATTGTCCGGGTCACCGCCTTCTGCAATTACCAACATCGCGCAAACTATATTATGCATTGAAATACATAAAACGGGGCTCATTTTTGTAACTCTGATTCATGTGTGGATTAAATAATTGTCGTAATTACCGGCATTTTAATCCTGAAAGTATTTCTTTTGCCCAGCCGATATACTCCGGCCGCTCTTCCAATTGTCCTGCAGAAAAGATCCTTAATCCTGCAAATTTCCCGGCATTTACCATTTCGACATAGAATCCGAGAACAGATTTAAATTCATCTTCTGAGAGCCAGCGTCCTCCGTCCGGACCAGATCTAAGGTAAAGTCCTGCTATAAGGGGTTTGTCAGGGTGTTTCTCCAGTCCGGCTGTAAGGTGCTCCCTGGCTCGTGCCATAAGTTCGGGAGTGTTCCCCCACAGGCTCATTATCACACCATCGATATCAAAATCAAAAGCGTGCCGGCCCTGGTTGCGGTGCGGGTAATCGGGAACCCAAAGTTGAAGTTTCGGATTAATCCCTTTTGCTGCTGCGATGATCTCTCTCCATTGTTCTTCAGTACGGTGCCCGTCCTCGATTTCATCATAGAAGTCATTCAGGTACATCCCCAGAATGCCCGGGTGATCGAGAGATAGCTGTGCCACCCAGCGTGCATGTTTCAAAGATTGTTCATGAGTCCATCCCCAGGCTGCCCTTTCAATCTTGGCAAAAACGTATTTAACACCAGGTACCTGAAGCATTTTGTACATGTGGGTTTCTTCCCAGGCCTGACCTTCATAAGCTCTGTCGTGTGACCATATAAGGTTAAATCCAAGCTCCTGAACAACATGGGTCGGATCTATATTCCTCTGGTGATTCCACAGAGTGATCAGACAATCGTCAGGAGTTGTGCCCGGTGTTTGTGCATTAACAGCTGTTAATCCTGAAATGAACATTCCAAGTGAAAAAACAGCGATGATAAATCTGTTGCTGATAGCTCTCATGGCTCTTATTCTGTTTTTCGTTCTTTCAAAAAATTTGATTTCCCCAATAAATTTATGGAATTTAATCCACATAGGCATAATGTTGGGAAATTCCGGTCATTATAAGCACATTATTACGGAGAAAAAATTTTGAATTTCACATATTTCCGGCGTAACTTTATTTAATGGTGCAAGCCCGCTTTCAATGAGAAAAAAGTGAGGATATCGTTCTTCAACATATTGATCAATTATAAATTTCTCCGTTCTGGCAGATGTATGTCCGTACCGGAAAAAATAATTCTAACAGCTATGAAAAAAAAATCACTTAATTACTTACTAAGATTATTCCTTGGAATCTTCCTGTTTGTTGAGTTTGGATGCAGTACTCAGACAGCCGATGATCTGAAGTTTGAAAAAGCATTATGGTGCCATAAAACCACATTTGTTATCGATGGCAATTACAGGGCGGACAGTGTTCTTAACCAATACAAAAACCTGGGTATATCAACTCTTTTTTATGGTGTCGGATTTCTCCCTTATTCTGACTGGAACTTCCTCGACAGCCTGATTGTTGATTGCCACAGGTATAATATAGAGCTGCATCCGTATATCATTGTCGGATACAAAAATGATCCGAACAGTGATGTGGTAAAAAACCACCCTGAATGGATGGTTGTCAGAATGGACGGGGAAAAAACCACCAATCTTAATCTGGCAAATGCCGAAGTTCGTGATTTCGTTGTCAGATTATCAGCTCCTTTTTTAGATCACGATATTGACGGATTGCATCTCGATTATATCCGTTTTGATCTTCACCAGAATTTCAGCTATGATAGCCTGACATGTGAAATATTTAAAAATGAATACGGGACCAGCCCGCTGGATCTGGATAAAGATACCGGAGATCCTCTCTGGTGTGAATGGCTTGACTGGAACGCCGGCAAGGTTACTCAGCTTGTCAGAGATCTTAGAGAGATGATCAAAAGATCAGGACGGGATATTCCCTTATCTGCAGCCGTGTTCCCTGACGCAAGAGCAGCCAAATATGAGATCGGGCAGGAATGGGAATTATGGGTAAAAGAAGGCCTTCTTGATATTGTTTGTCCTATGATTTATGTCAAAAACACACCGGTGTTTACAAAGTACGTAGTTCAGGCCATGGAAATAAGTCAGGGAAAAGCAAAGGTTATAGTCGGAATCTGGTTAGGTAACAGATATCACCGCAATGTAGATCCTGAAACCATGGCTGAGCATATGCTTATCACAAAAAAAGAAGGAGCCGGTGGAACATCATTCTGGTCAGCAAGATCCTTCACCGAAGAGTACCAGCAAAAATTTAAAACACTGAACCTGGAATGATTTAGACAGCCTGTTATGTTTCTAAACAGGTGGAGACTCAGGTTTCTGTTGCTCTCCCGTGCCGGATTTTCCTCTATGGATTGAACCAGTAGTTTAACTTAACAAGAAAGATATTGCCCGGGAAAATTTTAAACAGCTGTTTAAATGACTCTTTTACAGAGACATCCGGTACTTCAAGAAAGCCAGTGCGCTCACCTGACCATACCAGGTAGATAAAAGAGCCAAGGCGGTATTCCCATTTAGCTACAAGATTTGAACGGAACTGGCAGAAATTGAAATCGGGATTATCAACCAGGTAATCTGCAGTCATATCATTGTTTTCATCAAGAGCATAAATATTGCCGTTAAGTACAGGATCTTCGAACACAGCAAACCTGTCTTCATACTTTTCTGCCATAGGATTGTTAACATGTTTCAATTCTGTGTATATGCCTCTGGATACAAAAGGACTGCCATAATACTGGATAGAAAATTCAGGAGTCAGATTAAGATCAGCCCTGAATGTAAGTCCCAGCGTTTTCTGATCAATTCTCCCAAGGATATAGCTCTTTCGATCAAGATATTCTTTTGCAGCAACATATTGAAGCCTGTCATAATTTTGTTCGAAATTGCCGCTGAGCCTGAGCCGTAAATTCTTAAGCGGCCTTACAGTTATTCTGGGTTCAACTTCAAAACCTGATCCTGAGTTATTACCCGCTTTTTCATGCCTGTAATTCAGTTGAGCAATAATATTTTTTGATGGATCCGTGCCAAAGCCCCCAAAGAAAATAATTCCTGACGGCACAATCATGTCATGCCCTCCCCTTAATAACTTAGGGTCGGTAGCGCTGCTGTGAAAGATAAGATTTGCATTAACAGACCATTGGTTTATAAATCCGGCCTGAGCTGAAAGATGACCTCCCGATCCAAGGAAAGTACCGTTAAAATTCCATGAGTTAAATTGTTCCAGAACAATCTTATACGACCGGAATATCCACACAGGCCGGTTGACGAAATATGATATTTCATTTTCCTGATTTATTTCGTCGGCCGTCTTCATATAACCTGCGTCATTCAGTTCAAGGCCCGGAGAAGCCCATCTTGCTCCTGCTGAATATCGCCACAATCCTTTTGCCCCTTTGCCTATCATGAATTTACCGCCAAAACCGCTCAGTCTTATTGCAGTGGTATCATAGTTCAGGTAATCTGCTCCCGGGCGATGAAAATAATGCGCCGATGATCTCTGCAGGCCGGTTATTGCCTCAGCAGCGCCGCTGATATGGCTTCCTGTGAGACCGGCATCAATGAAGAATTCCTTATCGTGCCACCAGTGAAGCAGATCGATGCCTCCAGTATAGGCATTTGCCGGAAGAAACTGAAGGTCTTCGTCATTGATGAAGCGGTTAGTTGATGTAAATATCCCGCCTACTGTTGTGGTCCCGGCATTGTACCCTTTCCTGATACGTGCCACCAGGTAATTGGTCAGCGGTTCAATCTCACGTTTCGAGATATTGCCGTCAATACCTGCAATTTTTGCATACTCGTTCGAGGTTACGCTCTGTATCAGCCCCACCGATAACCCGTCGGAAGTTGTACCGCTGAATTTAACGGCACTGAGGATTGTTGTTTTATCGGGTATTTTCATGTAAGTTTTCTCCCCGCCAGGCAGCACCATTGAAGGAGAATGACCTATCCGCCGTGAATAGAACAGGCTTTGATCGTCAGTACTGTTGTCGAATATCGTCAATCCCTCCAGGAAAAAGGGACGTTTCTCTTCGTAAAAGGTTTCAAATGCAGTAAGGTTCATGATCGAGGGATCTGATTCGACCTGGCCAAAGTCAGGATTTACAGTAACATCTACAGTAAAGTTGCTTGACACGCCGATCTTGGCATCAAGCCCCATATTCCCTCCCCACATCCTGCCTTTTTCATTAAAAGGATTGCCGGGTTCCTTTTCCATGGTTTTCAGTTCACCAAGAAGAAATGGCATTATCTCCACCCGGCGCGAACTTTTCAAACCTGTTATTCCCCGCAATTCCCCGTAATTATAAAGAACACCCCGGCCGGTCCGGGTTTGTTTGTTCCAGTTACTTTCCTCCTGCTTCCTTGCAATCCATCTCCAGGTATGCATTCCCCATACCTGTTCATCTTTTCGGCTGAAACGAAGCTGGCTTAACGGTATCTCCATCTCAGCAACCCAGGCAGAATCCTCCAGCCCTGTTTTTCCTTTCCAGACTGCATTCCAGTTCAGATCAATGTTCTCGGGGTTTGAAAGTATCAGGTCAACTTTCTGACCCCAGGCTGAGAGATTGAACTCAAATCCGGTTCTGTAATCCCGGTAACTGTCAAAGTTTATGCCTACCATATCTCCGGCAAACTCATCACGCTGACCCGAAAACCTGAGTATTTTTTCAGGTTCTCCGTCATATGCCCTGAAGGCAACGTAAATATACTTGTCGTCGTACTGGATGTTAAGTTCCGTCGGATATGAAGGTTTTGCACCCTCATGAGGAATGAACTGAGTATAGTTACCAGCCCAGGTGCCCTGCTTCCAGCATTCGTCATCAAGCTTACCGTCGATCACCGGGCGCGGTGCCGATAACCTGGATGTTACATATGCCGGCTGCTTTCTTCCCTGGTTGCTTACCGGAACAGTGTCCTTCATATAACTCCTATCTGAAAACTTTGAATAGGAATAACAAGGATCATTAAGGCCTGTCGAAATAAGTAAACATAACAGGGGAACAGATATTGATATGGCTGGGCTCATTAATTTAAATCAGGCCGGATTATAAATGAAAAAGACCAAAGACAATTTAATTCAGGATACCGGAAAAAATTTCCTGCCCAAATTAAGAAATTTATGCATCAAATCTCCGGGCGGTCCCCATGAAAAATCCTGTAAATAAACAGCAATATTCTATTTTGTCACGAAGGATTACTCCAGGCTCTCCAATAACCTGTAATTGTCCGGACATTTCATATCAGGATCATCGGGCAGGATCCCTGCTGTCATACTAAAAAATGTAAAATCCTTGTTCACGCTCTCAGAATGACCGCCCACCATGCTTTTTTCATTTGAAAATGTAAAGCGAACATTTATTGTGCCGTTCATGATATAACTCCGCACTAACACCACATCCATGGCTGCTTCTGCCCTGTGGGATTCTTCCTCAGGTGGAAGGTTCGCATTGCCTGCAACATGATAATGATATTCCGGAACAGAACCAATACCTGAATATGCCGGCTCCCTTGACCACATTTCGCCGGGAAGATTAACCCTTTATTATTTACCTGTAGATCATGTATTTATCTTCGTTTTTAGAAGATCAGCTTATTCTTGCGAAAGTTGGTCGGGATCACCGGCATTTTACAGCTTGTGCCTCTTGCGGAACAGAAAATAGACCGGTATGCCTGCCATGATAAGGGAAAGACCTATCAGGGCTTCCCGGGGCCTCGTTATGATGGTATTTATGAACAATCCGGCACAGAAAAGCACAAATATTGCCGTTACGACCGGGTAGCCCCAGGTTTTGTACGGCCGGTGCGCATCCGGCATCCTGCGGCGCAGTATGAAAACTCCCGTGGCCGCGGCTCCGTAGAATATGTAAACGGCAAAGATGAGCATGTCGGTCAATTGGTCAAAGTTGCCTGACAACACAAGTACAGATGCCCATATTCCCTGCCACAGCAGGGAGTTGCCAGGCACATTGTGATTATTGAGCTTCCCGATGCCTGAAAAGAAAAGCCCCTCCCGCGACATTGCATAATAGGGTCTGGAGCCTGTCAGAATACTTGCATTAAGGCAACCCAGGGTCGATACCAGTATAAGCGATGATATGAAAAGTACGCCTCCTTCTATACGGAGGCTTCTTACCATCTCAATGGCGGCAACCTGATTGCCTGCTTCATGCACACTCACCAGGTCAGGGATCGACATGACTGCCAGGTAGGAATAGTTGACCAGCAGATAGATTATTGTTATTGCAAAAACACCAATGATGATTCCTTTGGGAATATTACGCCGTGCATCTTTTATTTCTCCTCCTATGAAGCCTGTCGAGACCCATCCCTGGTATGCCCAGAAAGCTGCCAGCATAGCTGTCATGAATGAAGAGACATTAACAGACCCTCCCTTCAGGCTCCTGAGGTCAAAGATTTCTGTATGGCCGCGGGATACGTTGAACAGTCCAAATGCAATAATCACCGCCAGACCTGCACAGACAATGAAGAACAGGGCTTTGTTAACCCGGGCCCCGCTCTTCAGTCCCGACATGTTGAGAAATGTCAGCGCCATTATAATCAATATTGCAGTAAGCTTGATCCCGAAATCATGGAAAGGGAAGAAGACACCCCCGATAGTAATATCCTGCAATGATGAAAATAAATCAGGCAAAGGCAGGATACTTTTCAGCGACTGAACAAAGACATATGCCAGCGATGATATGGTGGCCGACTGTATTACCGTAAACAGGGACCAGCCATAGAGAAAGGAAAAGAATCGGTTGTAGACTTTTTTAAGATAGACGTACTCCCCGCCGGTGTCAGCCAGCATACCGGCCAGCTCGGCATTGCTCAGGGCACCGAAAAGTGTGATTGCGCCGGCTGCTGTCCATGCAATCAGTATCCATGTGGATGATTGGAGCCCGGCAGCCATGGGTGCAATCTTCTTGTACACTCCTGAACCAATGATATTTGCAAAGACAAAGATTATTACATAACCCAGTCCGAGTGTTCTTGCAAGACTTCGCTGTTGGATCATTGGTACGGATCATTCTGAAGTTTGAAGGACCAAATTAAGAAATAAGTTGAAACATTGACTCTTTTCGGGCGGTTGTATGTTTGGCGTGATATCTTTTATTGAATATATGACCGTCTAAAGACGGTAAGCCCTGCCGGCTTTTGCAGTACAGTTAACCGCCAGGCGGCAGGGTTGTATGTTCATCCCCTGCGGGGAAGGGAAGACCCGTGTACTCCTTCTCATACAGTAGTGTAACCGCTACGCGGTAGGGTTTATCCCCTGCGGGGAAGGAGAAGACCTGTTGGAGCTGGTCAGGATCACCGATTTTTGCACTCTGATATCAGGCCGGTTTAAGATCTGTTTTTCTTCCCACTGCCGTAAGATTTTCAAGAACCATTTCCTCAGTATACATTCCGGCATTTACTGCTGAAATATCCTGATTCTGCAACACCCACAGGAATGCTTTTACCTGAAGCTTCATCTTGTCAGGGATTATACTGTTGAGCTTGCTTGCCCTCCATTCGGGAACGGGAACTTTTACCGGATCATATGGCGTTGCAACTGCCATGGCTGCCTTCATGGCTATGAGACCAATGCCATTTTCTCTTGCACTTAAGAGGAGATGATCGAGAAATGCATGGTTTATAACATTGTATGCGATCATTGCCACATCGAAATAATCAAGTTCAATTGCTGTTTTCAGCAGTTCTGCCATCCCATGATGAGAGGAGAAACCCAGAAAACGTACCTTCCCCTGTTTTTTCAGTTCACTGAAAGTTTCAATTATCATAGGATTCCTGATCTCTTCCGAAGTTGCTGCAGCATGAGGACAATGCAGAACATCAAAATAGTCCGTCCCCACTCTTTTGAGGGATTCTTCAACGCTGCTGACTATTGCCTTCTTTAGCTCCGGACTTCTTTCGACCCTGTCTCCGTATTCATCTTTCATGGCATCGCTCAGAAAAGCACCATCCATCTGCTGCTGCTGTCCGGGCCAGTAAACCATAAAATATTCAGGTTTCTCTATGCCGCATTCCAGCCGAAGCTTTCCGGCTTTTTTTCTAATCTCATCCTGCCTTGAAGGGGAAAGCTTGTCAAATATATCACGGTAAAGACGGTTTCTTGCCGGGAAAAAAGCGGTAACTTTCGTTGCGATGAAAGCTTTGTCTCTTTTTGAAGGAGTGTTAAATACTTTTGCAAGAGTAGCTTCCGCCAGGCCTTTATTGTAAGAAGGCGCTGTATCGAAATAATTGATACCTCTTTCAAACGCAATTTCAATGGGCCGGATATTATCAGGATTGTTTAATTCGGTGCCATAAACCAGCTCCGAAACCATCAATCCTGTTCTTCCCAGCTGTCGGTATACCATTCCCTCCTGCCTGTTGCGCCATTCCGGCACTATTGTATTATACCGGGTTGTATCAATATTCTTTGCCTTCCCGGAAAATTTGGTGCCAATTACCGGAACTGAGATGACCGCCAGGGAGCTTTTTCTTATAAACTCCCTTCTGCCTATTGAATCTGAATTTCCTTTTGAGCTCATATAATGAGTTTTTGAGTTTACAATTGAAAATTTAGGAAAATAAATCCATTCCGGATCTTATTCGGGAAACATTTTATCAGTATGTGCATCATAATTGAAGGCATTCTGCTTAATTTTCTATATTTAACATTAAAACTGGACCCTCAGGCCAGTAATAATTCAAAGATCACTCTGTTATGGAACGTACAACAACCTGTCTTGCCAAGCTTGAACGGATGAATAAAGCATTGCATCACCAGGAACCTGACAGGGTTCCAATCAGTGATTTCTTCTGGGGAAGCTTTACTGACAGATGGCGAAATGAGTTAGGACTCCCGGCTGATGCTGACCCGTATTATTATTATGATCTTGACTGGATAGTTACTACCCCCAATATGGATCCTTTTATCAGACCATTCGAAACTCTCCGCGAGAACAGTGAAGAAGTGATAATTAAAACTGGTTTCCTTGCTACCATCAGAAAAAAGTTTGACTCACCAATGCCTGAATGGTTGTCTTTTGAAATTGACACAATAGAAAAACTTGAAGGACTCGTATTTGATGATCCTGCCGATCCGAGAAGGTTTTTTTCAGCAGGTGACAATCAGATTGCAGGTGTCGGGGACGGATTTGTACGCAATTCACCTCCCTGGATAGTAACAGTCAATAAGCTAAGACCGGATTTCCCTGTTTACGGAAGTATTATTGAATGTTCCGAATGTCTCACCCGCCTTGTCGGTCAGGAAAATTTTCTGTTCTGGATAGGAATGTATCCTGAAAGACTTGGTGATGTCATCAACAGGATCGGCCGGTTCTATGCCGATTCCGCCAGAGCACAAATAAAGGCAGCCGACGGACTTCTTGATGGTTTTGTAATCTGGGGGGACGTGGCCTATAAACATTCTTTGCTGTTCGATCCTGATTACTGGCGTAAATACTTCCGGCCATGGGTAAAAAAAATGATTGATATTTGCCATGAAAACGGACTTCCCGTAATTTATCACGGATGCGGAAATGTTAACGCAATTCTTGACGACTTTGCCATTATGGGACTTGATGCCTATAATCCGCTTGAGGTCAAGGCGGGCATGGATGCCATAAACCTGAAGAAGGTGTTTGGGAACAGAATGGGTTATTGCGGAAACAATGACATACTGGTGTGGGAGACAAATGACCTTGATCTGATAAAACGTGAAACACTCAGAAAGCTCAATGCTGCAAAGGGAGGAGGCTATATTTTCCAGTCCGACCACTCAGTCTCAGGCGGTGTTGCCGGCAAGACGTATGACTACATTGTTAAGATCGTAAGGGAGTATGGAAAATATCCGCTGAACCTTGGGGAATATGATTCAGAGGTGCAAAAGCCGGGACAATGATCATCTTAAACCGGAATTGATTTACCGCCTCCTGCATATTGTAAATACCTGGTATCATATGGCTTAATCTTTAACCGCATGTCCGGCTGAAAGTGGTTTGCCTTACCGGCTTTTACACTTATCCTTGAATGCACCAAATATTACAGTGAATCTCCGAAGTCGTTCCTGAATTTCTCTGCCAACTTATCCGGCCAGTTTGTCTTGGCTTTAAGTTTTCCCACAAAGAATCTTAGCACGGGAGGTTCCTCGATCCATTCCAGTCCTCCTATAAGGTTCCTGTTCTCATACAGCCAGTTTACCCTGTCTTCCATATACTTGACCTGCGACAGGGTGAATACCCTTCTTGGAAATGCCAGACGAAGCAGCTCAACATCCGCCGGGATATCATTTCCATTTTCGTCTCTGACGCTTGAAATGCTTCCGCGTTCCATTCCTCTTACACCGGAGGCTATATAAAGTGCTGCTGCCAGTGCGCCTGCCGGATATTCACTCTGGGGAACATGCGGTATAAAACCCCTTGCATCGAGATGGCATCCCAAGCCCCCGGCAGGAGTTACCACAGGCACGCCTTTTTCCACGAATGAATCAACAGCATATTTGATGAACCCGGGTGACTGACTTATAACATCCATATCAAGAGTCTCATACAGCCCGACAGCCATTGCTTCGATCTCACGGACACTCATGCCACCGTATGTAAGAAATCCCTCAAACAAGGGAACCAGATCTCTCATTTTCATATATATCTCCCTGTCGTTGGTACAGATACCGCCTCCCCTCGTACAGCTTACCTTACGCCCGGAGAAATACGAAAAATCGGTATAACTCATCATTTCATGCAATATCTCTTTTATCGTGAGGTTTTCATACCCCTTCTCCCTGGTCTTGATGAAATAGAGATTCTCGTTGATAAGACTGGTATCCATAAGGACTTTTATTCCATGTTTCCGGGATATCTGCCATACATCTTTCATGTTCTGCATTGAAAACGGTTGTCCCCCGATCAGGTTTGTACCGGCTTCAAAACGGATGAATGCAATTTTTTCCGCACCATACTGCTTTATGACAGCTTCGAGCTTATCAGTATCTATATTGCCTTTGAAAGGATGATCGCTCTTTATATTCAGGGCTTCATCGCGGTATGCTTCATAAACCACGCCTCCAACAAGCTCTATATGAGCTTTTGTTGTTGTGAAATGATAGTTTGTCACGACAATGTTCCCTTTTGGAATGAATACCTGTGAAATGATATGTTCGGCAGCCCTTCCCTGGTGAACAGGCAGAAAATATTTCTGGTTGAATACGTCTTTTATTGCTTTTTCAAGCTTTGAATAGCTGAAAGAACCTGCATAAGAGTCATCCGCTACCATCATTGCCGCCACCTGATTGTCGCTCATGGCATTGGTGCCACTGTCTGTAAGCATATCGAGGAATACATCCTTGTTCTGCAACAGGAAGGTGTTGAATCCTGCTTCTTCCATCGCTTTCTTCCTCTCCTCAATCGGCAGGAGATTTAGTTTCTGGACAACCCTTACCTTATGCATTTCAAGAGGTATATCCTGTTCGTTGAAAAACTTTACTTTACTGTTTTTATGAGTTTTTTCCATAATTGGTTGTTGGTATTTATATTAAAAAAGGCTTGCCGTTTCCAGGGCAAGCCGTATTTTTCAGTTTTGATATAATAAACATTTCATAAAACAGGACTCACCATTATTTCCTGTTGCAATAAAAGTAATAATAGATTCCAATGTTTAACTTCAGGATCATTTTTACTTATAAATCATTGCTCAAACATACTTTATTTTTACAAATATGCAAAATGTCATGGCAGAATTATTATTTTTTTAATTGGCATAGCAGATGGAAATCCGGCATTGATGATGAAAAGCTGAGCATGGCTTTAGTCCAGTTTCAAAATGTCTTAAAACGAACCATATAATCCGGGTATAATTCATTCCTCCTGATCGGCCAAATAAGAACTGAACCAAAAAAAAGCACAAAGCTATTGCCTGATTGTAATCCCTGATACCAGAAGGAGTTTAAAAAACATGTGTTTAAATTGATGCGGATCTGTTCCGATAATTTCTATCGCCTCTGTGAACTCTGATCATTTTTTTTAGACTGGCTTCTTTTATTTCCCATCCAGTAACAGACATATAAAAATGAAGGTATTGCCAGTATTATTACAACCCAAAGCATCGCCTTCTTATTGGCTTCGGGCTCAAATAAGCCGGCAATATACATTATGGCAAGTCCTGACAGGGAGATTATTCCTCCAGGTCCCTCTTTCCAGAGTGCAAGCAGCAGTCCTAGCATTGCAATTCCCCAGAAAATAAACGTCAGAATCTGTGCCAGACTGTAAGTGCAGCCAGTTTCTTTTACCTCACCAACAATGCTTAACGATACAAAGATGAGGATGAAAACAGCCAGAAGGGTGCCTGTAATGCGGGCAATCCATCTGATCCGGTTCAGTTGGGCATTTTTTGGTTTCATGGTAAATATTATTGATATTAAATTTACCACAACGCAACGCCAAAGTCAATTTTTTTTCTCCTGATAGCTTTCCGAAACCGTTTTGCCGGAGTGGAGTAAGCCGGGGGTTCTGTTTTGATCTCCTCCTGCTGCTCAGGAAGCTTAAGGGCTTCCTCTACTGCTCTTTCAAGCTGAGGATCTTTTCCCTCCGACAGCGAAACAGCATTTATTTTTATAGTATATTCGTTACGGGTTTGAATCTGAAATCAATTATGGAAGTTTCTTCAATGAAAATAAAGGGAATATGGCTTTCAGGAAATTAGAACATGCAGTAAGGGGGCAGCATGCCGTTGACGGAGCCGGTGTTCGTCTGCGCAGGGTCCTGGGATACAGGACAATAAAGGACTTTGACCCTTTCCTGATGCTGGATGGCTTTGATTCATCAGATCCCCGCGATTATATAAAGGGGTTCCCCTGGCATCCTCACCGTGGAATAGAAACGGTGACCTATCTGCTGAAGGGAGAGATTGAACATGGCGACAGCCTGGGAAACAAGGGGGTCATCAGGGACCTTCAGTGTCAGTGGATGACTGCCGGATCGGGCATTATTCACCAGGAAATGCCTATGGCTTCCGAAAGGATGCTGGGCTGTCAGATCTGGGTCAATCTTCCAAAAAAGGATAAGATGACACAACCTGCATATCGTGATATCAGACAGCAGGATGTTTCCGTTATCAGCGAGAAGGACGCAACTGTGAGAGTCCTCTCGGGCAGATACGCGACAAAGACGGGAGCAGTCAGGGGCGAATACGTTAAAGTCCAGTACCTGGATGTTGATCTGCAACCCGGCAGTGTCTGGAAGTATAATGAGACTCCCAATGATCAGACTATGTTCCTGTATCTCATCGAGGGAACACTGGCTGCAGATGAAACTCTGTCTGAATTTGAGGATAAAGCCTGTGCAATGCTTCTTAAAGCTTCGTCAGGGAACAGTTCGGAATTTGATGAGGTAAGGGTAATGGCAGGGCCTGAAGGGGCGAGGTTCCTGCTTCTGGCTGCCAGACCGCTTCAGGAACCTGTTGCATGGGGCGGCCCGATTGTAATGAATACCGAGGAAGAGCTGAACGAAGCTTTCAGGGACCTGGATAACAGGACATTCATAAAACACGAAAGGCCTCTTGAACTTTAAGCAATGCCCCCGACAGCTTTGGCACTGTATTACAGATCACCGCAAAATGTGTCTCTTTCAGATAAAACCTCAAGGCGGTTTAATTAACCCCCCTCTAACACCAGACTGTCAGGTATAGAAACAAGCTCAATTCCAGTTGATTTCCCAAGGTTTCGCGAATATTGCCTCCTTACCGGATCGTTCCAGTGCTCATGAACACCCAGGCTCGTAACAGGTTTGCCGCTTTTATCCGGGTCGTAAATTATATTTTCAGGCCAGTTTGAAGGATCTGCAGCCTGATGAAGATAATCATCAATCCCGTCTCTGTCCGGAATAATTTCCCATTCATTATTTAAAGGATCATGCTTATGGATTCCATTCCACTCCGCCCTGAGAAAATCATAGCAGACCGATTCAATTGCAACCTGATCCTGTGAAAGAAATATGGAATTACACCAGTCATTGTTAAATGGTGCCATAAAATATTTGACAGGTACCTTTGTTTCATCCGATCCGCCGCCAAATAACGCTTCAACTATGTTTAGCATGGTATTTTGCCCCAGATATCTGCTACCCATCAGATCTACAAGGGCGCGATACTGAAAGTAGCCTTCATATGTTGATCTTTCTTCTCCTTTAAGAAGATGTGTATGATGAAGAAGCTTTGATGTAGGAGAGGTGATGCTCCCGAAATGATTCTTGGCCGTCAGTGAAATTATTGCAGCCCCGTGAGTCCTGAGATTAGCCAGGTTTATTATATAATCAGCCTCTTCAACAATATCATAAGTCTTATCCGAAAGACAGGAATTTGAAAAATAGATACGGTCTTCATCCGTTGTCCTGATCAACGTTCTGCCATGCATCGAAGAGGTTCTGTCAGTATAAATAACATCCGGAAATTCCCTGACCCATACATCATAATTGTGCCCGTAAATATGAGCTATCGGGTCCCCTATAGCAATATCTGACTGTTCTATACCTAAGTCGTTTACAAGTTCCTGCAGAAGTTCGAGAACAATAGCCGGTCCTGTCTCTACAGGTATCAAATTCAATCTTCGTCTTTGTTCCCTGGGTTTTAGATCCTGAGGCAGATAGTATCCTTTTTTCTTTTCTTCCTGGTTCAACAGCCATCTTGACTGGCTCTGATTGATCTTAATAAAGATCTTTTCACCTTTTTTATAGCCACAGTTATCTCCCGATTTTCCTGAATTAAAAGAACGAAAAAGCTGATCCCATGATGCAGATACTGATGATTCGCCGGTCAGTTTCATAATAGCCTCGCGGAACATGGTTCCCACAACCTTTTTATCTGTGTTTTCAGGTTTCCAGTACCAGTCCTGTGCGTCAAAAGTGGATCTGCAGTTCTCATTTGTAGCATCGGGATTCCAGACCCAGACAACCCTGCCAGGATTTATTCCTACGGGTACACCTGCCGGACGGTTCGGTTCTTCGTCCTTTGAACAGCTTTCCTGCATCACTGAATATGACTCCCGGATCCCGATTCCGGCCGGAATAACCAGAAAAATCACCGGCAGTAAGAATTTATGGCTCGCCCGAATTCCCATACCCTTTCCCGAATCACGCAATTCGCAGACAAATAAACATATTGCAATAATCGGGACTGCTGCGGCCGATAAGTAAATTTCTGTACTTAAGGCGCTGAAAAAAACAGGTTTGAATATTAAAAATATCCACATGGTAATACTTGTTAATAACTAATCAGCCGGGATAAGAAAACATACTGCTGAATTCTTCTTTGCATGTACTTGTTTCAGTCTGAAAGGAATCATTATATTTACTCTCAATAACTTATTTCTGTCAGACAGGATTGTTGACATCAGTTATTAAAGATAAATAGCTCTTTATTTTATTGCCGGCAATTAACACACTAAAGGTACTGTTTTTTAACGATAATTCATATTGATGTGCGATCTGAACGGATAAATAGAGTTGCTGCTTTAAGGAACTATTCATTTACGATAAATGCAGGCAGAAAAAAAATGCCTTCAGCATTGCCTGGCCTGACAGCAGAAAAAACAGGTTATGCCATTCTGACGTGCCCGTTCCGGTTTGGCACAAAATATGCGTAATTTGAGCCTGGAAACAAAACACAAAAAATCCGCACATGAAACCCTCATGTTTGCCAAAACACAAACACGCATGAAAATAATTTTCAAACATGAGTGGTTCCATCCGACCTTTAAAATTAAAATTATTTACGAATGAAAAAATTGATATTTTCATTGGTTCTTTTATCATACGGGGTTATCGCGTATTCTCAGTCCTCCGGAAAGATTATGCCGGTCACCGCCGCATCCAAAAGTGCTTTGTCGCTTTATAAAAAAGCGCTTGAGTATTACGATGCCGTCAATATTGAAAGGGCTACAGAGACCTTCAATGATGCCCTCAGGGAGGATCCGGATCTGTTCATGGCAAATTATCATCTGGCACTTTATTATCTGATGAACCAGTCATGGGATAATTTCAGAAGGTATTCATATGCTGCCATAAACTGCAAAGCAAGGCTGAGCGAAGGGGAGGAGCTCCTGAAGGAAGCTCTGGTCAGGCTGAGGAACGGAGATGCGGATGTTACCGGTCCTGGCAGGAAACTCGTGGATCTCTACCCCGGTGATCCCAATTCGTACAGCCACCTAATTTCTTTTCAGTCGCTTAATGGCGACATTGAAGGTATGACTGAAACCATCAAAAAGGCGATAACCATCGCCGGTAATCCGGCGCCGTTTTACAATCAGCTCGGGTATGCGTACATTAATCTGAACCAGGAAGAGAAGGCCAAAGAAGCCTTTGACAGATATATCGAACTTGATCCGAAGAACCCGAATGTATACGATTCAAAGGGGGATTATTTCATGTATGTCAGGCAGTATGACAGGGCATATGAATCATATATGAAAGCCCACTCCATCGATCCTTCATTCAGTGAGGAGAAAGCCCGGATGGCAAAACGGCTTTTCGAGCAGGAGAACGGCCGGGAACTTCAGATAATCATTATGTGACTCCAATCCCGGGGATGATTATTTAATTCCTGTACCCTGATCCTGAGTTATTTAGTGCAACTCTATTAATCAGAATATTCATATCATTTCTTTTGATCTTTCTTCACCGGGTTTGCATCGTTTATAATACTTAAAAGAGACTCCTGCAGGGTTCTGTTAATGTTTTCACACAATCAGTATGTTCTGCTTGATGTTCAAACTCAGACTGGCTATAATTGCCTTTCTTTAAAAGATCTTTTTTCCCTGACTGAATATCTGTAAAACTGTCGATTCTTCAATGGATTTATCGCATTAATCATATTTCCGCCTGATGAAAAAAAAATATATACTTTCGCTTACCGTCCGGCAGGATTTTTTCAATTTCTCAATAACTTTATATCAATACATATTCAGCTTTTTATATGGCTACAAGAAGGCAATTCATAAGGATCTCTGCCATCGGGGCAGGAGCTGCCATGGCCGGTGCGGCAGGCTTCAGGCTTCTGGCGCGCGGACCGGGCGACACTCTCTCTGAATCTGCGGGCGATATGCTTCGCCGTATCCCCACATACTGTGAGGTGTGCTTCTGGAAGTGCGCGGGGTGGGTCTACAGGGATGATAAAGGAGCTATCAGGAAGATCATCGGCAACACGGAGGATCTGAACTGTAACGGCCGTCTGTGTCCCAGGGGGACAGGAGGGATCGGTATGTACTATGATGATGACCGTTTGAGGACTCCGCTCATCCGAACCGAGGAACGCGGCAAACAAACATTCAGGGAAGCAACATGGGAGGAAGCCTTTGATTATATAGCCGAAAAAATAAAGATCATTTCGGCAGAACACGGGCCCGAATGTATGGCCCTTTTCACCCACGGATCGGGCGGAAAATATTTTTCAACCCTGCTCCGTGCCCTTGGCTCCCCGCATGTAGCCGCACCCTCCTACGCCCAATGCCGCGGTCCGCGCGAAGTGGCCTTCCAGGCTACATTCGGCGAGACTGTCGAGAGTCCTGAAAGAACAGATATAAGGGATACGGAATGCCTGGTCCTGATAGGAAGCCATATTGGCGAGAACATGCACAACGGACAGGTTCAGGAGATGTCAGACGCCATCGACAAGGGAGCCACCATAATAACTGTCGACCCGCGATATTCAACCGCGGCAGGAAAATCAAAATACTGGCTTCCGATAAAGCCGGCTACTGACCTTGCCCTTCTGCTGGCCTGGATCAATGTCATCATAACCCAAGAAATGTACGACAAAGCTTATGTCGAAAAATATACTTACGGTTTTGAATATCTCAGGGAACATGTCAGGAACATGACACCGGAATGGGCTTACGGAATAACAACCATTGATCCGACAATCATCCGCGAAACTGCACGAGAGATGGCCAACGCATCACCGGCTGTTATAATCCACCCAGGCCGTCATGTGACCTGGTACGGTGACGACACCCAGAGACTGAGGGCTGTGGCCATACTCAACGCCCTGCTCGGATCCTGGGGACGAAGGGGAGGGTTCTACCGTCCGGAGTTTCTTGAGCTTCCTGAACCTCCTCATCCTCCTTACCCGGAGCCAAAGAGATCATGGAGGACTGAGTTTCCCGATCTGTATAAACTTGCTGATTCTGTACTGGCCAATGGCCTTTGCGATGCCACTGTGCCTGATCCCAGCCGCCACTGCCAGTTTCAGGGATGGATAGTCAACGGGACCAACCTGATTGAGACACTGCCTAATCAGGAAAATACGCTGAATGCCATACAGGCCCTGCAGCTTCTTGTAGTGATCGATACCATGCCTATGGAGATCACGGGCTGGGCAGACGTAGTACTGCCGGAATGCACATACCTTGAACGCTTTGATGAGATACGAACCGGACCGCACCGTAAACCTCAGATAGCCCTCAGAGCCCCGGCTGCAGAACCAATGTACAATACAAAACCATCATACTGGATGGCCCGTGAACTGGCAAAAAGACTGGGAGTAGCCGATTACTTTCCCTTTGAAAAGATAGAAGACCAGCTCGACTGGCAGCTGAAACAGGTGGGAAGCAGCCTTGATGAGATGATGAAACTGGGAGTCAAAACTTTTGAAAGACCTTATGAGGATCTTTATTTTGCGCCGGGCGAGAATGTGGAATTTTATACCCCTACCGGAAAAATAGAACTCTATGCAACCACATTTGAAGAGGCCGGCTACGATCCCCTGCCACGGTACACCCACCATGAGGAGCCGCCGCCGGGCTTCTACCGCCTGAACTATGGCAGGGCCCCGATGCACACTTTCAGCAGGACCTCCAACAACCCAAACCTCACTGACCTGATGGATGAAAATACATTGTGGGTAAATCCCCGTGTGGCAAAAGAGTGGCGTTTATCCACCGGACAATATATTCATCTGATGAACCAGGATGGAAAGAAGTCGGAGTTTCCGATAAAAGTAAGAATAACCGAACGCATAAGGTGGGACTCTGTCTACATGGTCCACGGCTTCGGACACGATCAGAAGAAGCTGCGGAGAAGCTATGGCAGGGGAGCAAGCGATACCAACCTTATCACCAGGGTGCTGGTTGATCCAATTATGGGAGGGACAGGCATGAGGGGTAACTTCGTTACTTTTGTCACTGACCCTGGCGGAAAGGAGGTGGCATCATGAGATACGCCATGGCTGTCGATACAAAAAAGTGTGTGGGATGCAGCGACTGTGTCGTGGCATGCCAGACAGAAAACGATGTACCGATAGGCTACTGCCGCGACTGGGTGGTCGAGGTAATTGACGGTACATACCCGCAGCTCGAAGCAGAAATCAGGTCGGAGCGATGCAATCAATGCGATAATCCACCCTGTGTCAGATGTTGTCCTACCGGTGCCAGTCACATTGCTGAGGGAGGCATCGTTCTGGTAAAGCCCAACAAGTGCATCGGCTGCGGAGCCTGCATCGCCTCATGTCCCTATGACGCACGTTTTCCTCATCCGAAAGGCTACGTCGACAAATGCACCTTTTGTATACACCGGGTTAAGCTGGGAATGCAGCCTGCCTGTGTTTCAGTCTGCCCTACAAAATGTATGTACTTCGGCGATCTTGACGATCCTAACAGCGATGTCAGCAGGGTGCTTAAGAAGCGAAAATACAAAACCCTGATCCCCGAGGCAGGTACCAAACCTCTGTTATATTTCCTTATCTGAAAATACAATGAACGAAGAGCTTATTATCAGCGGAAGACAGAACCTGATGGTCGACCCCCAACTGCATATATGGCACTGGCCCATACCATTGTACCTTTTTCTGGGAGGACTGGCCGCGGGAGTGCTCTTCTTTGCCGCATTGTACTACCTGTCGGGAAAGGAAGAAGAGTATCGTTATGCCGTACGAAAGGTGCCGTTTCTGGCCCCCCCTGCACTGTTGATCGGGCTTGCAGCCCTCTTCATCGACCTGAGACACAAAGCCTTTTTCTGGCAGCTTTATACTACTATCCGGCTCGAGTCACCCATGTCATGGGGCGCATGGACACTGCTGGTCATTACTGCCGTCTCCTTTATCTGGTGCGCACTTCATATCAGGGAGTTTTTCCCTGAATGGGACTGGAGATACAAGTGGCTTAAGGAACTTGAGATATTCTTCAGCAAATACAAGCGGCATCTGGCATGGGTTATGCTGATCTTTGCCATAATAACAGGGGTTTATACAGGTATTCTTTTGTCGGCATTCAACGCCAGGCCACTGTGGAATACTTCTGTGCTGGGGCCGCTCTTTCTGGCATCAGGACTTTCAGCAGGTGCTGCATCAGTGGTTCTCGCTTCAAAGAATAAAAAGGAAAGGCTGCTTTTTACGAAGATAGACCTTATTATTCTTGGCACCGAACTCTTCCTTATCGTGCATATGTTTATGGGATTTCTGGCCAGTACACAGGTACAGATCGAAGCTGCAGGGCTGTTTCTCGGCGGACCATACACAATGGTGTTCTGGATCTTTGTGGTGGTGCTGGGAATATTTATTCCTGCCGCCCTTGACCTTATGGAACTCAGAGGTTATCACGTGCCTGCAATTATTCCCGGGCTGCTGGTAATAACGGGAAGTCTGATCTTCAGATTTGTGTTTGTATTTGCCGGTCAGGTGAGCCGCTGGTTATACTGAAAACAACATTAAAAACAATTATATGAACAGTAATTCAAAAACAGGCAGGAGCAGAAAGTACCTCAATCCTTATCTGGGTGGGGTCCTTCTGGGACTCGTGCTGCTTGCTGCCAACTTCGTCTCCGGGAGAGGCCTGGGTGCCAGCGGCGCCATAAAAAGTGTCGTTGCCACAACAATAGAGGTGGTTGACAGAGATGCATTCAATACCATGCCGTTTATGGCAGAATATGCAGAAATGCATAGCGGAAGCCCTATGAGATCATGGCTGGTCTTCCAGATGCTGGGCGTGATCGCAGGTGGCTTTCTTTCAGGAATACTTTCAGGCCGGCTCAGGCTTCAGGTTGAACATTCCCCGAAAATAACATCGCGGCGCAGGCTGGTTTTTGCACTGGCGGGCGGGATTCTTTTCGGCTTCGGCTCACAGCTCGGGCGCGGATGTACCAGCGGATCAGCTCTCAGCGGAATGGCTGTACTTTCATTGGGAGGTTTCGTGACGATGATGGCCATATTCGGAACCGCCTTCGCCCTTGCATATTTCTTCAGAAGAAACTGGATATAAAGAAAGGAGGAGAAATGGGACCACTTGCACCAAATGAAATAATATCAGAGAACACCAATTACCTGATTGCCTTTTTCATAGGCATAGGTTTTGGATGGGTACTCGAAAGCTCAGGATTTTCATCAAGCAGAAAACTCGCCGGGATCTTCTATGGCTATGATGCAGTCGTTCTGAAAGTGTTTTTTACCGCGGCAGTAACTGCAATGCTCGGACTGCTGTTCATGAGTCTCTTCGGCTGGATCGACCTTGACCTGGTTTATGTAAATCCTACATATCTCACATCAGCCATCGTGGGAGGAATTATTATGGGAGCAGGCTTTATCATGGGCGGCTTCTGCCCAGGAACAAGCTTTTGCGGAGCTGCAATTGGAAAAATCGATGCCATGGTATTCATTGCAGGTCTCTTCATAGGAGTATATGGCTTTGCTTTTACCTACGGATGGCTGGAGAAACTCTATCTTGCCCGATATATGGGTGAGCCTAAAATAAGCGAGAAACTCGGCTTGTCTGACGGTCTTTTTGGCCTCCTTCTGATTCTGGCAGCAATAGGCATGTTTATTGTTGCTGAATGGGCAGAGAAAAAGTTTCCAAGGGAAGAATATTGAAGTAAAACCATAAATATTTAATTATGAAACCATTAAAATTGCTCGCATTAATTATTATTCCTCTCGGTATAATTATTGCCGCCATCCCGGCTGACAGGGTTAACCATTCGCGCCTCAGCCCTGATGAACTTCTTCAGGAAGCAGGGACCGGAACACAGTTTATCTCTCCTGATGTAGTTGCTGACATGCTGGTCCAGAAGGATCCCTCCCTGCGGCTGATCGACGTGAGAACTCCGGAGGAGTTCGATGCGTACAGCATGCCCGGAGCTGTGAACATTCCCCTCAGCAACCTTCTGGCGGATGAATACACCGACATTCTGAACCAGGACGCCTACGTTAATGTCTTTTATTCAAACGGATCTGTTTACGCCAACCAGGCCTGGATGATAACCAGGCAGCTTGGATATGTTAATAACTTTGTACTTGAAGGAGGACTGAATTATTGGTTCGGGAACATACTGTCGCCTGAGGCACCCTCACAGACCAGCCCAAACGAGGAGTTTGCTAAATATGATTTCCGGAAGAGTGCTGCTGCAGCTCTCGGTGGTGGGAGTGTTGTCCCGGCCGAATCTGTAACTCCTGCAGTGAAGGCTGTAAAGCCACCGGTAACTGCCAGGGCAAAGAAGAAACCCTCAGGAGGTTGCTGATTCCGGGAGCGGTTCTTAACTGTTTTATGCTTATCCTGCATTTATCATGCGAAATCGATGATCTTCTATGGGATAATATCAATAAAATGTCTGCTGATTTAAATATCCTGGCGATAAATTAATAACATCAAGGCTCGCTGACCTGTCTCGTGTGGTCAGACCTCCGGCTCAAACAACAATTTCAGGAAGCGGCATGGTAAATTCAACTGTTTATGGCTCCATCCGTGCAAACTTTCAGTTTGTAAATATTAACGCAACTGTTTCCGAAAAAAATCGGATCGATATGTTCGAGGATCTGCGCAATCGCCGCCAGTCCCATGGCCAGAAAAAGCCATTTCCTGAAAGGTTTCAGGTACGCCCATATGATTTTCATTAAACTTGCTTTTTAATCAGGGAACTAATTCTAACAGCAGTATCCTACTAAAATAGCAAAAAAAAGGGGGACTCCCATAAGGCTTCCCCCTGACACAAAATATTAACCTGCTCTGGTTTCAATTTTAACAAAACAGCCTGACTATTGCTTTTCCGATTCAATCTTCAACTGCTGATTCATTGCCTCAAATCCCATTCGGGTACTGATATCCAGGATTTTTTTAAATAATGGAATTAATATCCCCCTGAATTTCTCGCGCTGGATAAAAGTCGTTGTACCATCCTTGTTGTCTGTTAACTCAAATATGTGCTCCGCATCGAACAATCCGGGTATTAACATATGCCCCAGCCATCTGAATTCCTTTTCAGTAATTACACTGATAACCCTGGGGTTAACAGTCATACCAAATGAATCCGGAGGCTCCAGCCTGGCCGATATTTTATTGCCTTTTAAGGGTCGTCCTTTTATTGATTTAATAAACGGATTCCAGTCAGGATATTTATCAAAATCTGTCAATACTTTCCATATTCTTGAGGGACCGGCATTTATCAGGATCTCCGTTCTGATTTCTTTGTTTTGTTTAGCCATAATTAATATTTTTTTCCGCAAGAAACTCATTGTGCTTATATGAAACCCGACAAAGCTCATTTTGTTCATACTTTAATCTGAAGCTGAAACCCTGCCGGAAGATCTTTTTGCATCATGAGGCATGCTGGTCCGGCAGATTCATATCGGACAGTGTAAATCATTGTCGCAACAGCCTTACAGTCTGACGGGTCGGTTAAGCTTATATTTCTCCTGCCTGAATATTTAAACATCTGTCTGCATAATATGTGATTTACGAGATCCTGATATGATCTGTTAAGACAGGCAGGAAGTAATACTGATTACCGGTTTTACACTTTTAATCGCTGTGAATTTTGCGGTTGCTAATGAACTACCGGAGAGATTTGTATTTTTACAATTAATTAGCAGATAGATTTATTAATCCTTTTTCATCAAAACATGAATATAAATATTCTTCCTTTTATCTTGTTTTTGCTTATATGGTCATGCAGCCCGAAACAAAAAAAGTTAACAGACTATGTAAATCCTTTTCTGGGAACCACAACTTTATGGGACAGTGCTGACATCGGTTACGTACCAACACACAGAACCTGGGGCGGTGAAACTTTCCCCGGATCATCATTGCCCAATGCAATGGTTCAGCTAACCCCGGTAACCCAATTCAGGAGTGGCTCGGGTTACCAGTATGAAGATACCGTGATTTACGGTTTTGCGCATACCAGCAAGGGGCACTGGAATCTCTGCCATATTCCACTGATGCCGGCTACAGGAGAGTTCTCACCAGCCGACTATAAATCAGGATATAATCACCAGAATGAATCAGCTAATCCCGCCTATTATCAGGTTTACCTTGAACGATACGGAATCAATGCCGAACTGACCTCAACCATGCGTTGCGCTTTTCATAAATATACATTTCAGGATGGCAGTTCAAAAAACCTGATCGCAACTCTGACAAAAGCGAATGAGAGGGTAAGGGATTGGGAAATCAAACAGGATGGCAGGAATGTATTTACCGGATTTCAGCAACTGGGAGAAAAAATGTACTTCTATGCTGTTGCAAACCACGACATCAAAAAAATTGAATCAGTCAGGGAGGATTCACTTGAATTTTCTGTCGTTAATTTTAATGATTCACAGGGACCACTGGAAATACAAATCGGTTTTTCGTTTGTAAGTATTGAAAATGCAAGGGAAAACCTGGAAGCTGAAATGCCCGGCAGGGATTTTGAACAGGTTCGGAAAGAAGGAACAGAAACCTGGGAATCATTATTATCAAAGATCAGGGTCTGCGGAGGAACCGAAAGACAACGTGAAATATTTTATTCGACATTATACAGGTCTTTTCTTTGGCCGGCGCTGCGAAGCGACGTAAATGGTGAATTTACAGATCTTGACGGTAATGTTGTAAATAAAGGATTTGATTATTATACCATTCCTTCCTTGTGGGATACTTACAGGAACAAGCTGGTTCTGCTGGGGATGATTTCTCCCAAAGTAAACGGAGATGTGATCATGTCGATGATCGACAGAGGCGAAAAGACCGGTTTTATGCCCACCTTCTTTCATGGTGATCACGCAGCTCCGTTTATTGCCGGATCCTATCTTCGCGGATTGACCAATTTCGATGTGAAAAGTGCCTATAACCTGCTTTTAAGGAACGCAACCCTTGAAAACCGAAGCAGACCACATATCCTGGCATACATCGAAAAAGGCTATGTCCCGGAACAGGATCTGGAAAATCCCGTGCTTCAGACTGTGGCCAACGCTGCAGTTACCAAAACACTTGAATATGCCTATGACGACTATTCGGTAGCCAGGCTGGCCCAGGTCCTGAATGATGATGAGAATTATGAAATGCTGATGAACAGGGCTTCAAATTACAAAAATGTGTTTGATCCTTCAACCGGATTTATGAGAGGACGACTTGCCAGCGGTGAATGGATTGAAAATTTTGATCCCGCTTTCGTTTACTATGAATACATGTACCGTGAGGCTAATGCGTGGCAATCTACTTTTTTTGCACCACATGATCCTGAAGGACTGATTGCCCTCTACCCTGACAAGGAAATATTCGAACAAAAACTGGATGAACTGTTCACGACACCTTTCACAGGACAGGAAGCCGATAACATGTCGGGCTTTATCGGACAATACTGCCATGGGAACCAGCCAGACCACAACACACCATGGATGTATACCTTCATAGACAAACAGGAAAAAACACAGTACTATCTGGACACAATTATGAACTATTATTATGGCATGGGTAAAGAGAAACTGGCTTATGCCGGAATGGACGACGCAGGAGAGATGTCTTCCTGGTTTGTGTTTGCAGCTATCGGAATTTATACATTTTCACCTGCCGATCCGGAATACATCATATCTGTCCCGGTTTTCGACAAAGTGGAATTCACTCTCGGGAACAGTTATTTTACGATCATCAGAAAGGGTAAGGGAAGAAAAATAAAAAGCATTACATACGACAATCGTTCAATTGAGAATTATTTCATTGCTCACAGCGAGCTGGAAAAGGGCAGGGAACTTGTTATTGAAACCGAATGATAAACCCGCTTGGAGCATAGAAGCAAGCGCAATACAGACCTTCTCAATCCGATACCGGGCAAGTGGTTGATATTTCACTTAATGCTTTCCCGGAGGACTGTTCTACCTGCACCATATGGTAACAGTAACGCAGGTATATTCCATTTGATGAGTTCACATGAAAGGCTTTTTAACACCCTGATTAATTGTAAAGCCGCTAAATGAATTATTTTACCTCTTTTCTTTTAAGCCGGTAATCAGAATGAAATTTTAAAATCATATTGTATATTTCTTAACAAAAATCATTTTAAAATGGAACCTATTAAGAATATTCTTCAATATGTGATTTTCAGCGTCGGAAATCATCAGATAATGGTATCGACACTTCTAATTGTCGTTCTGATTATTTTTGCTACTAAAATCATGCTATGGATCATCAGGAAGGCTGTCTTCAGAAAGCAAACGGTCGAAAAAATGCAAATGAGCAATGCATATTCATTGTACCAGATCATAAAGTATTTTCTATGGATGATTTCGACACTCTTCGTGATGCAGACACTGGGCATAAGCATCACAGTACTTCTTGCCGGTTCTGCTGCCCTGTTAGTTGGAATTGGATTAGGCCTCCAGCAGACCTTCAATGATTTCATATCCGGTATTATTCTCCTTATTGAAGGCACAACAAAAATCGATGACGTACTCGAGATCGATGGTGAAGTGGTGAAGATCCAGGAAATCGGAATAAGGACGTCCAAAGGACTTACGAGGGATGATATTGTTGTCATTATCCCAAATTCGGCTATCACTACAAGTAAGGTAATAAACTGGAGCCACCAGTCAAAAAAAACACGTTTCCGGATCAATGTTGGAGTGGCCTATGGCAGCGATGTGGACCTAGTTATCAGAATACTTGAGGAAAGTGCCCTGGAACATCCTGAAATAAATGGCAAAGGACACATCGAGGTACGGCTCGCCGAATTCGGCAATTCATCCCTTGATTTCCAACTACTCTTTTTCAGCGATAATGTCTTCAGGGTTGAAAAAGTTAAAGCTGAAATAAGGAAGATTATCAACCGTAAATTCATTGAAAATGGTATTGTAATCCCCTTCCCTCAGCTCGATCTTTATGTGAAAGAAATCCCTCATAACCCGGCAAAATAAAATTTCTGTACCCTTCAGCTCAGGTTAATTTTCTTTGCTCTTAATCTGTATCCATTGTTAATCAAATATCAATAATAGTTCTCCCCGGAAATTAATCTAAGCCAGGATCGTTCCTTTTTAGATCAAATAAATCATAGAATAACACATAGTGGTTTTATACGAATACTTTGACTGTAATCTGCCGCACTGTCATTATAATACCGGAATTTGTCCCTGTGATCATAAATACTTATATCATTAAATCCTGTCATCCAATTCTTTCTAGGTAAATTTATGTGTTTTCACACTTACTAAAATTGACGGATACTTGGAACAAGTGCGACAATGAACTGATTTCTGTAACAGATTTCCAATAATACCGGTCAAAGACTTTAAAGTTTATCGCCTTTTCTCTTTGCATTATCGAGACCATTATATTTGTTATTCAAGAAATTGTATAATCTGTTTTATATAATCCTAATATAGCTTCATAAGATGAAAGGCTTCACTGTTTTCACATGGTAATTACCGCAACATGACCTTTATGACGGATCAATTCAACCTTAACACCATATACTTCTGATAGAATATCGGCAGTAACAGTATCGGGAGAACCGTGTGTGACAATATGCCCCTTATTAATTAAAAGCAGATGATCTGCAACCCTGAAAGCAAGATCCAGATTGTGCATGGTCATTACCGCTGCCAGAGAGTGATCTGTGACAATCCTGCGAATAATGGACAGGATATCCGTCTGATTCTTCAGATCAAGATTACTTGTCGGCTCATCGAGGAGGAATATTCTGGGCTCCTGAACAAATGCGCGTGCAATGCAGACTTTTTGCAACTCGCCTCCGCTCAGGTGATTGATATTTCGCATGGCCAGATGTTCAAGACCCAACTGATGAATTGCATCACTCACCTTGTCAAAATCATTCCGGCTGCTCTTTAAACCAATATGAGGTTTCCGGCCAAGCAACACAGCATCAAAGACGCTAAGGTTCCCGGCTTTGCTGTTTTGTGATACATAACCTATTTTTTTTGCGATTTCCGATGCACGCATCCTGAATACATCATTGTTTTCCACACTGACAACACCTTTTTGCGGCTTTATTATCGCATTAATACTTCGCAGGAGGGTTGTTTTGCCCGCACCATTTGGTCCCAATAAAGCAAGGATATTCCCCTTGCCGACTGAAAATGAAAGATTATTCAGTACAAGCTCCCCCTCACGATACGCAAATGATATATCCTTTACTGAAAGCATTACCTGACTCTTTTACTTAACAAAAGATAAATAAATGCCGGACCCCCTATAAAAGATGTCAAAATGGCTACAGGCAGAACATGAGGTTTGAGCATAAGTCTTGCAGCAGTATCTGACAGAAGAAGCAATGCTGCTCCGCACAGACATGACGCCGGTATAACGAAACGATAATCATCATAAATCATCCTTCTCACAATATGTGGGCTTATGAGTCCGACAAAAGCAATAATACCAAGAAATGATACTATGGTTGCTGTTATTATTGAAGCCACTATCATTCCTGAGATGCGCACAATCTCGACCTTTACGCCAAGACTTTTTGCTGTTTCATCGCCAGCCTCAATAGCGTTGTAATTCCATCTGTTTAAAATAAAGAAAAGTGTCGCAGGTATAACGGTAAAAGCCATAATTGCAACTTCTGGCCATCCAGCTCTGCCAACATCGCCAAACGACCAGAAAACGATTGCCGCCAGTTGTACATCATCAGCAAAATACTGAAGGAACATGGTGCCTGCCGAAAAAAGTGATCCGAGCGCAACTCCAACCAATACCATCACTTCAGGACTTGTACTGTAGAACCTAGCTATAAGAATAATTACAGATGCAGAAATCATGCATGCAGCAAAAGCAAGCACAATGGTAAGAAACGGATTGGTAACGGTAACAGAGCCCACCTGGGTTGATTGCATTACACCTGTACCTATGAACATTATGGCAATGGCAGCACCAAAAGCCCCTGCCTGAGAAATTCCCAGAGTGAAAGGAGATCCCAATGGATTCCGTAATATAGCCTGCATTACTGCACCTGAAATCGCCAGGCCCGTACCCGCAATAAGGGCAGCCAGAGAATGTGGTAAACGGATATTGTTTATAATGTTCTGATATTGCGGCATGGTTTCAATTCCGAAAAGTGTTTTTACCACACTATCCACGGAAATATTAACTGCCCCCAGCGATATTGAAGCAAAAAACAGTACAACGCACAAAAAAACCAGAAAAACAAGAAATATTTGTTTTCTCCTGATATACTTTTTATACTCGGGAAAAAATGTGTTGATATACTTTAAATTGCAGGACGGGAATATCATTATAACGAAATTTTTGTGAAGCCTGTATCCCCGAACATCTGATTCAGTATACCAAATGAGGGCCCCCCATTAAAGAACACAGATATTTCTTCGGCCTTTTCAATTGGATCAATGTCATGAAATCTGTCCGGATAAATGATCGTTCCGATATAGTATGCGTTCGCAAGTACAACTTCCATATTCTGGTTATACGAAAAATTCGGGAAGAGCCCGTATATCTGTTTGTTTTTAACGGCACTTAATCCCCTGAGCGAAGGATCTCTCCGCAATTGTTCCAGAGCATTCATTTCTGCTCCTAGTCTTAAAGTTGAAATATCTATAAAAATGACATCGGGATCCGAAATAATAATTTGTTCCTTTGAAATATTCATATAGGAGACAGGATCGGATACCCGCCCCTGGCCGGCAACGTTTTTAAGTCCGAGAAAATCAAAGGGAGCATATGAGGGATCTGTCGACTGTATGCCGTGAGGCCCGCCCTGAGCTAAACCGCCTATATAACATGTTATCTTTGAAGAAACAGATGCACGGGCTTTTATGTCAGAAATAAGATCTTCAATATATGAAATTACTTCTTCGGCCCGTTGCTGCTTACCAACTACCTCAGCCATTAAGCGCAGATTCGTGTAGAATAGTTCTCTGTTATGAGTTAAATTACCGTAATCCAGAGTAACTACCGGAATATTCGTTTTCTTTTGCAGGAGTTCCGGATCATTGGCGCCTCCGGATCTCATCTTCAATATAACCTCCGGCCGGGGATCCAGACCAGCTATCAGCTCCGGATTATCGTAACCCCTGAATTCGCCAAAAACAGGATAGTTCCTGAACTGCTGATTGGCAATCGCATAAGGTCTGGCATCGATTGGGGAACCTTTCACTTCAATTCCATCCACGGCAACTATCCGGTCATGTGCATCAAGATACGTTAGCATTCTTAAACATCCTGATCCTGAACATATTACTCTGTCAACTTCTGCCGGAATCATTATGGCTCTGCCCATCGCATCAATGATTTCCCTTTTTCCCGTCAAAAAATACCCCCCGGATTGTGCATCCCTGTTCAACCTGAATTTCAGCGAACTTCCTCCTTTAGGCAGGGAGTATGACAGGGCAGGAGTCTGATCACAGGAAGATGTGATTGCGGCAACCAATAACAGGAACACTCCCGGAAAAGAAAATATCAACTTTCCAAATCGTTTAATGATACTATCAACTTTAAATTTGATCCTCATCAGATAACTGTTGTCCTGAGCTGTATTAATTTTAAAGCTATCTCATCAGCAATATCGGTTGCACAATCAATAAATTCCAGTGATCTACCCGCAAGAGAAGCATCCTGCAAATCAGACAGATATTCAATACATCCTAAAACACATATCTCAGATTCGTTCAGTTTTTTAATAATCATCTCTTTCTGTTCAGAAGAGCTCAGTTTATTAAGAATTACTCCGGAAAATGCAGTACCCGAACCTTTCGACATCTCTTTGATTTTTTTTGCCAGCGAAATTGATTCAAGTGATGGCTCAACTATGCTTACAACACAGTCAGCCCCTGTTTCGATCCCCCTCCCGAAATGCTCAATACCTGCTTCTGTATCAACAAGCATCACTTCGTTGTCATTCAGAACAATATTTCTTACAAATTCCCTGGTTACACTTCCCATAGGGCAGGCACATCCTTCAAGCGCGTGGTGGATCTTTCCGGTAACCATTAATGTCAGGCCATCGCGCGAACTAAGAAACTCCGGGGGTATTGATGCAATTTCAATCTTTCCCTTCTCCCACACTGACATTGCCGGTTCATTTATACCTGCCGAAAAACCCGACCGCATCTTCTTTTTAACATTTTGCCTGCCTCCTGCAAAATCCATTAATGCTTCGGGGGCATGATCAAAGCCCATCATCCGGTAAAGGGTGCTGTTTGATTCATCAGAATCCAGGACAAGAACTTTTTTACCAAGCCGGTTGAAACCGGCAGCCAGAAGACTTACCACTGTACTTTTTCCGGAGCCCCCTTTGCCACAAACACATATTTTCATGAATTCTTTTCTTTAGCTGTTAAACCTGGATCTAAATTTCGAATCTAATCCCTCCATTAATAATTATCCCCGGGGCGAAAGTATTGCCGGAGGAGGGTGATAAGAAAACAGGATACATATTATTCAGAATATTCTCGGCATTAATAAAAACCGTGAACATATTTATGAACCTCCGCGATACCGACAGGTCTATGGTAGAGTATCTGTCTTTCTCCAGAGTGTTCTCATTATCATAAAAAATCTTTGCGTGGAAATTCATCCCCAGGAATACATTAATAATTTCCGGTTTTGAATAATTTAAGCTCAGATTGGCGGAATGCCGTGGATTATTTGGCAGATAATTCCCTTCAAGGGTAAGGTTTTCCTTATCTTCTGCTATCTTGGAGATATTATAAGTGTAGTTTCCTTTCAGGGAGAAATGTTTCAACGGATCCCAGTGTGCTTCAAGTTCAAGTCCATGTATTTTTACTTCACTTATATTATCGAGAATATATTCATAGCGTGTCCTACTCCCTCCTGCAAAAGGAATGGTATTGATAAGGCGGTCGCCGATGTAATCGTTTGCAAAAGACTGGTACAGGGAAAGTCTGAAAAAAATATCTTCCGGCAGGCTGAATTCGCCTGCAATATCCCATGATATAATTTTTTCAGGTTGTAATTCCGGATTTGCTTCCCTGTAATATGTGCCCCCGCCACGTACGTGTACCTTGTATAATTCAAAGAGGCTGGGTGCCCTGAAACCCCTGCCAACCGAGGCCCGCAAAGTGGTTATTTCTCCAAGGTGCAACGCCGTACCAAATTTCGGTGAAAAACTCTTTCTTTCGATGATTCCGTATTCATTATCGTATGCAGGTTTTCCTGCGCTGGATTGTGTATCCCAGTTCTTTCCCCCGGAAGTCCGGATATAATCATACCGTAATCCTAAATTAAGGATCATATTGTTGTTTAGCAGTTTTAAGTCAAAAAGGGTAAAGGGTGAAATTATGTTCTGGACGCCCAGAGCCCCTGCATCCCGGTCGCTGTCCGGATAGTCTTCGTCAAAACCAAAGTCGGCGTGCTTGAAACAGCCGCCAAAAGTAATATCCAGATTTTGCCATTTAAACGAAGTCCCCTGAATATCCAAACCGGTGTTATATATATTCCTGTACTTTTCTTTACGTAATAGTGATGTGTAGTTATCAGCAGCGTTGTCCTGAAAAGCTGTTTTATCGGCACGATTCAGAAATGCAAGGCTTTTAAGTTTAAAATTATCGAAAAGATGTGAATAGTTCAAAGTGTACTGGTCAAGCTGAAGTTCCTGATAAAAATATTGCCGTCCCTGACCTGCATCCTGGTTGAAATAAAGAGCTGATAATTCAATTTGTGATCTTTGGCTGAAATCATAGGCGATTTTAGCAAAAGCCTGCCCTTTTCTCAACCATCGCTTAATCTCATAATCTTCAGGATCCTGAACCATGTAGAACCCATCGCTTTTCTCGTAACCGCCTGTTGCCAGAAAAGAAAAATTCCCTATCCTGCTGGTATATACAGCATTCCCGTCGAATGTTGAGGCATTTCCCGCTCTTGCCCGGAAACTTGTATAACGGGCCTTCACTGGTTTTTTAGTGATAATATTTATTACTCCTCCTAGACCCTCGGAACCATATAGAGACGAAGAAGGACCCCTCAGGATCTCTACCCTCTCTATTACATCTTTTGAAATATGCCCCCAGGCAACCCATGCCACGGCATTATTAAAGTTGTCATTCTGTGAAACGCCGTCAACCATAATGAGTACCCTGTTCTTGCCGACTCCACGCATATCAATCGGGCTTACAATGCCATTTGTGTGCAACGCTGAATGACGGAAATTATATATTCCGGGAATGTTACGTACAATATCCTCTGCATTATCATACGGGGAACCAAGAATGTCGTTTGCTGAAATAACGGATACACTCTGTGGAATATCTTTAATATTCAGCCGGGTACGTACAGCACTTACCGAAACTTCCGCCAGCTCCACAGCCATTAAGGTATCCGGTTTTATGTTCTGACTGATTCCTGTAACAAGAAATGTTACTGATAAAATCATCGATATCAATATTCTTTCCTTCATTCAGCTTTATCCCTGTTACTTGGCAGTATTAATTCAATTAATAAGTGTGGCCGTTAGCGACAAAATCTTCACTTCAAAAAACAGTCAGACATTCATTTTCCGGATCACCGGTAATCAGTATTACTAAATTATCCAATCGTGTTACCGAGCGGTAAAAATAACGAACATTTTCTAATAACCTTATATTTTTAACAATTTTTGATTATTGCCAGCCAGAAACTGACTAATCAGCTTATTTTTGACTTTCCATAACTAACCTTTGAATCCATCTGTCACAATATCATGTCCAATTTTTTAATGTTTACGGACATTCAGACGAATGTCTTTTTCATATCTTTACCTTAACACGCTCGCTGCGTTACTTAAATTGATAACTTTATTCCTATGGTAACTTCCGCAAACCAGGATCTGGATCTGGCATTTGATTTTGTTCAGTATACCAGCCGCAGTATCTTTCTCACGGGAAAAGCCGGTACGGGAAAGACCACTTTCCTTAAAAGCCTGAAGCTTAAATTGCCGAAACGGATGATTGTAGTAGCCCCGACAGGAGTGGCTGCAATAAACGCAGGAGGGGTGACAATCCACTCATTCTTTCAACTGCCGTTTCACCCGTTCATCCCTTCACTTTACCTGCCCGGCAACAGCAGTTCCGGAAATACTGACCGCAATGATGCCCCCGGATATAAGATGAGCCGGGAAAAGATCAACATCATTAAAAGCCTCGACCTGCTTATTATTGATGAAATAAGTATGGTAAGGTCTGATACCCTCGACGCCATCGATTCGGCCCTGAGGAGATACAAGAACCGTTCCCTCCCGTTTGGCGGAGTGCAACTGCTTATGATCGGCGATCTTCAGCAACTTGCCCCGGTTGTAAAAGATGAGGACCGGGAAATTCTTGGTAATTTTTATGAATCCTTCTTCTTCTTCGAAAGCAAAGCCCTCAGCAATACCGGCTTTGTAACCATTGAACTGAAACATATTTTCAGACAGGACGACCAGAATTTTATCAACCTGCTTAACAGAATCCGGAACAATGATGTTAACCATGAGGTGCTGGACGAGCTTAACAAACGATATATTCCTGATTTCGATCCTGATTCCGGAGGCGGATACATTACCCTTACCACTCACAATTACCAGGCCCGGGCCATTAACGATTCAAAGCTTGAGAAACTTCCCGGTAAAACCCATTCCTTTACCGCCGTTGTAAAGGATGACTTCCCTGAACTTTCTTACCCCAATGCCACCGAACTGGTGCTGAAGACCGGAGCCCAGGTCATGTTCATAAAGAATGACCTTTCGGGTGACAGGCTTTTCTTCAATGGCAAAATAGGGAAGGTCATTTCCTTTGACGATGATATAATAGTTGTCAGGTGCCCCGGCGACGATTTTAACATCAGGGTGGAGAAGGCTGAGTGGCAGAACATGAAGTATACGCTCAATGAAGAGACCAGGGACATAGATGAGACAGTTATCGGGACATTCACCCAGTATCCCCTGAAACTGGCCTGGGCAATTACCATACACAAGAGCCAGGGACTTACTTTCGACAGGGCAGTTATCGATGCAAGCGCAGCCTTTGCCCACGGACAGGTGTATGTGGCTCTCAGCCGGTGCCGTTCACTCGACGGACTTGTCCTGAGCACGCGGATTGGCAGGCGAAGTCTGATAAACAATCCGGTGGTATCGGAGTTTGTCAGCGGACCGCTTCAGAACCAGTCAGACCGGAACCAGCTTAATGAGTCCAGAAAAGCCTACCAGCGACAGCTTCTTTCAGAACTGTTCGATTTTACACCCCTGGCCAATTCTCTCAGCTATTGTACAAAGGTGTTAAGCGAGAATAGTGAAGCCATCCTGGGTAATCCTCACGAAATGCTTGCCAATATGCTTTCCATGGTAAGGACAGATCTGGTGGAAGTAGCGGAAAAGTTTCGGCTCCAGATCAACATTCTCCTGAACCGCGATCCTGATATTGATACCAATAACCCCCTTCAGGAAAGGATCAGGAAGGCAGCTGTTTATTTTTCGGACAGACTCGAAGCTGACCTGAAAGAAATTCTGAACGGTATCGCCGTGGAAACAGATAATAAAACAGTAAGGAAATCAGTGAATGAAGCCCTTGACCGGACAAGAAAGGAGTGCATAACAAGGTTGGCCTGCCTTAATGTTGTCAAATCTGGCTACGATACCGGCAAATATCTTGAAGCCAGGGCAAAGGCAGCAATCGAGATTCCCGGTGTCAGATCCCGGAGTTATAGTTCGGCGGAGGAAAAATCCGGAGTTGTAAAGCATCCCGGATTGCTGAGGCAGCTTAAGAAATGGCGTAACAATCTGGCTATTGAGACCGACCTCCCTCATTATATGATACTGCCCCAAAAAACAATGGTTAACCTGGTGAATTCTCTGCCTCAGTCGTTGCGTGCCCTTAAGCAGATAAAAGGGATGGGAACAAGGAAATCGGAAAAATACGGCGATGAGATCCTTAAAATTATTACCTCTTATTGCAGTAAAGAAAACATTGAACCGCCTGATATACCTGTCATTGAGAAAAAGAAGACAAAAAAGGAAAGGGAAGACACTAAAAAGATAAGTTACGATTTGTTCAGGAAAGGAAGAACAATCGCTCAGATAGCAGAGGAAAGGAACCTTAGCACCGGTACTGTTGAAAACCATCTTTCTTTCTATGTGGGTACGGGCGAAATACCAGCCGGCAAATTCCTGTCTCAGGAAATGATCGATCTGATTGCCGGCCACTTCGAAGGAAGTGAGGATTTTAAGATGGGACCTGTAAAGAAAGCTCTGGGCGACAGGGTTACATGGAGCGATATCAGATTTGTGGTCAGCCATCTCTCCTTTCTCAGGAAAAAAAACTGACAGTACAGTCCTGCCGGTGAATAGAATATTCTCACCCCGACAAGTAAAGGAATACCAGAATAAACACGATTGGATCAGCAAATCATGGTATTAATTCAGTTATGCGACTGTTCTGCGTGATTATTCATCTTTTGAAATTATTCAATTTAAAAATGACAGCATTCCATGACATACAGGCCTGTGTATATTTACGTGAACCAGATGGAGCTCATGATCAGAAAATTTTTTGAAGAATGATATGTAACACCGGCTTTTCATCCCGATCATTTCCGCAGAGTTATTATTTTTACGTAACAACAAAAATGAAGCAATGAAAATCATATCCTGGAATGTAAACGGCATCCGTGCAATAGCGAAAAAAAATTTCTTTGCCGATCTTAAACTTATGCAACCCGATATTATCTGTATGCAGGAGACCAAAGCCAATGACTATCAGGTTGCTGAAACGCTTGGACCCCTTAATGGTAGCTATATATATTCAAATTCAGCAGAAAGGCCCGGATACTCGGGGACAGCAGTTATTTCAAAGATCAGGCCCCTTAATGCGGCAAAGGATATCGGAATAAAGGAATATGATACCGAAGGCCGGGTTTTATGCCTTGAGTATGAACAATTCTTCCTGGTGAACGTATATGTGCCTAATTCCGGAGCTGAACTTGGCAGATTAGGTTACAGACAGGAGTGGGACAAGGCTTTTTTCAGTTATCTGAAAGATCTTGAAAGGATCAAGCCTGTAATCGTCTGCGGCGATCTTAATGTGGCTCATAAGAAAATTGACCTGGCTCGTCCCAGGGAAAACTACAACAAAACAGCCGGCTATATGCAGGAGGAAATAGACGGAATGGACAGGCTCACTGAAGGCGGATTTACCGATACTTTCCGCCATTTTTATCCTGACCAGGGCGGGAGATATTCCTGGTGGAGCTTCAGGGCCGGTGCCAGATCAAAGAACATTGGCTGGAGAATTGATTACTTCCTGGCAAGCAGGTCTTTCCTGCCAAAAGTAAAAGATGCGTTTATCCTTGAAGAGATAAGCGGATCAGATCATTGTCCCGTAGGTATTATACTCGGCCTGCAATAATCGGCCCTTACAGGCACATCCACCGGATCCGGCTTGAGCAGGAGAAACCAATTTATTGAGGCCGGTGAACCGGGGACAGGCTGCAATATATCCAACTGAGAGGCTTATTGTTAAAATCTTTTACCGATCTATCGCAATCCTTTTTTCGCCCCTGTAACTTCTCAGATCCTTATTTTTTTTAAGGTAGGTGATCAATGCATCAGCTGTTGAAACAAAGAGCGATTGACCCGGATCACTGTGTTTGTATCTGTAAACCTGTGTCATATAGCTGTTCATGGCAACTGTATAAACACGGCTCATATCAGCAGGGGCACCATTTTCAGTCAGCAGGATCACATCTTTAAGTTCGCCCTTTTCGTCCAGCTTAAGCTTTGTTCTGATCCCTGAAGGATAAACGGGTAGTTTATCGTCAATTGAAAAGGCTGCGAGCATAAGAGAATGGATCTCATTACCGGTAAGATTTTTTACAACCAGCTCATTTCCAAAAGGATCAAGCTGATAAACATTCATAATTGTGACCGGACCTTTTGGCAGATACCTGATACGGACACCACCCGGATTTACCAGGGCAATGTCGGCTCCGGCAGCGTCGCGCTGTGCATCGGCCATCAGGTAACCTAGCTCTTCATGCGATGAAAAATCGTCCGCAGCTGTTGAGATCACCTCCTTCAGCACCGGATTATCGTTGTATCTGTCAACAATTTCACGAATGGAAGGTTTTTCGTTCCCCGTGTCTCTAATGCCGACGAGCTCCATGCTTCTTTGCAGGGTTCCATCGCTATCAATGTTTAATCTGATAAGGGTGCCGTATTTCAGTTTGTTTTCAGCCTGGGTAATCATAATGCCGTTGAAAATCTGTTCCTTTTCAACCTTCGTGTGTGAATGTCCTCCTATGATGAGATCAATGCCTGCGGGCATGGTTTCAGCCAGTATCACGTCATTCTCAAAGCCAAGGTGGGTCAGTGCAATGAAAATATCACTCCTGTCTTTCAGCCAGAGATATTCGCGGGCGGTTTCAAACGGGTTACGGAATGTAAAACCCTTTACATTATCGGGATGTGAATCGGGAATACCGTTCTCATTGATGTGCAGAAGTCCTAGAAACGCCAGTTTCAGCCCGTTGGGCAGTGTGATGACCTTATAAGGTTCAACCCTGATATTATTAGGATCAGTCACTGACATATTGGCGCATATAAACCCGAAATTTGCTTTGTGCGTCAGATCACTGAATCCCTCAGGATGCGAATCGAATTCATGGTTTCCCGTTGCGCTGAGGTCAAAACCCGTAGCATTCATCAGGTCGATTACGGGAAATCCTTTTTCAGGATACTGGTCGTTGACAGGATTACCTGTTTGATTGTCGCCCGCAGAAACAAGCAGCATATCGGGATAAATGGCTTCAAGACTGTCAACAATGAAGGCAAGCTTTGGAAAATTATCGATTGCAGCATGTATATCGTTCACTGCAAAAATGACGGCCTGCCTGTCATCCTGCCTGCCGGTAAGGGCTTTCTTCCCGGCGCTGCAGGCGGAAAGAAGTCCGGTTGCAAGCAATAAAATAATCAGCTTATGTATAAAGGTCCTTTTTTTTGGCTTTGGCCGGATAAAAAGGACGTTGCCGCTGGTAAGTTCCCCGTCGCCTGAAACTGAATTCCCATAACGGTCTTCGACAGAAGGTAAATGTCTGGGAATTCTTCTTCCTTTTTGCGAATAATATTTCAGAATCGCATCCTTAACCCTGGCTCCATTGTGCAGCTCAAGCAGGGTGTTGTTCACTGTGATATGCATCTGTTTTGGTTTTAAGATTCTCTTTCAGCCATTCCTGTGTGCCGATAGTAACCATAGTGTGGATATTGCCGTCAATGTCTTTTATTACCGGATTGAATATAAATAAAATTTTTTATGGTATAATGATTGTTCAAGAAGGATTCAGCTAAAGCGGTCTGGTATTGCCATGCGTTATCCATGATGAAGATTGTGTTATTTTTTGCAAATTCCTTACGGTTTATACTTCAGGTTTCTCCGCATCATCCTAAAAATGCTTATGTAAAGTTTATTAATTACCGGCTTAGGCACATCGCTTTTTCCCTTAACAGGTATTATTCAACAACATGTCATGCGGTTTTCCTGTATTTTCTTACTGCAAGGAGAGTGAATGCAAGCGCAATGATCACAAGGGCCAGCAAATCTTTGCCAATATCGTGAAATCCGGAGCCCTTGAGCATTATCATCCGGTATATCCTGATGAGATATGCCATTGGGTTTACAATATCAAATTTCTGGGCCCATTGAGGCATGCTTTCGAGCGGGGTAAAAATTCCGCTCATGAGTATAAAAATTATCATAAAGAAAAAGGCAACGAACATATATTGCTGCTGTGTTGAAGAGAATGTGGAAATGAAAAGAGCCAGCCCGAGGACAGCCACCAGAAATACCGATGAGCACAGAAAGAGAAGGCCTATGCTGCCCCGAAAGGGTATATCAAAAAGAATTTTCCCGAGTATGAGACCCAGCGATAGGTCAACAAGACCTATTATCAGGAAGGGTATCATTTTGGCAGTTATGAACTGGTATTTCATTATTGGTGTAACATTGATCTGTTCTATTGTTCCGTTCTCCTTTTCCCTTACAAGGTTAAGTCCCGCCAGAAGGAATCCGATGGCAGTTACCAGTATGGCCAGGATCCCGGGAAGCATATAGTACTTATAATTAAGCATCTCATTGTACCAGTACCGGTTTGTGATATTGATCCGCGGCATGGCTGAAAGAGCAATTCTGTCTGGCCTTTCAGCAACGATACTCATGTTATAATCACGGATAACACCGTTAAAATATGCCCACGAAAGCTGGGCTGACGACGCATTTATTGCATTTATTGAAGCAAGGATCCTGCTTCTGTTATCTGTTACAATTTCCTTCCCGAATCCTGACCGGATCTGCAGAACCATGTCACATTTGTTCCTGTGAAGCAGGTTGTTTGCCTCCTCTTCAGAAAATGCATAATGCTGTATTTTGAAGAATCCGGAACCTTCGAGCTGACTTATAAGCTTCGCTGATTCGGACGACATATCCCTGTCAATTATGCACAGGTTAATATTCTTGATCTCAAAAGTAACAGCCGGAACCAAGATAAGCATTTGAACAAGCGGTACGGCAAATATTGCTTTTCCGATGAACTTGTCGCGGAATATCTGTAAAAACTCTTTCCTGATCAAATATAATATTGCCCTCATACCAGGTATGCTCTTTAAAGTGCCTTTGTACTCATTTTTCAATCTCCTCCTTCATTGCAGACGTATTTTGAATTTTTTTACGCTCAGGCCAATAAAAACCAAAGTCATTAATATCAGTACCAGGGTCTCTTTCCAGACAGAAGCGAAACCTGTACCCTTGATCATAATATTTTTTATTATTGTTATGAAATATCTCGGAGGAAGGAATGATGCCACAATATCGTAAACCTCAGGCATGTTTTCCAGAGGAAAAATGAACCCTGAAAGAAGTATCGTGGGTAGCAACAGTCCGACAAGGGAAATAAATATTGCCTGCTGCATGGTTTTTGATACTGTTGATATAAGTATCCCGAGTGAAAGGCTCATGAAGATATAAAGCATGCTTTCGGCGAGCAGAAGAGCCAGACTGCCCCTGACCGGAAGGTTAAACGCCAGCCGGGAAAGCAGGAGTATAAAAATCACGTTGACAAAGGAAAGAATGAAATAGGGCATTACCTTGCCCAAAATTATCTGGGCCGGCTTAAGAGGCGACACCAGAAGGACTTCCATAGTGCCGAATTCTTTTTCCCTTGTTATTGCTATAGACGTCATCAGGGCACAGATCAGAATAAGGATGAATGTTATCACTCCGGGAACAAACATGAAATGACTCCGGAGTCCGGGATTGTAAAACATTCTTACTTCGGGTCTTACAAGCAGAGTGCCTGCAGGGTCTGTCCCTCCGGATCCCATATTGAAATCAGTTACAATGGCTGATGCATAATTGGTTATAAGCGTTGCGGTATTCGGCTCCGATGCGTCAGTGATGATGCTCATTGAGGCCTGTCTCCTGCTCAGCAGATCACGGCCAAAGTTCTCACCGTAAACAATAACTGCCCTGGCGTTGCCGGCCTTCATGATCCTGTCAATATCATCATAGCTCTGCAGGTCACCGGCTTTTTTGAAGAACCCCGATGAGCAAATCTTTTCAGAGATCTTCATGGTAACGTCATCTTTTGACAGATCGAGAAATGCAATACCGGCATCTTTTATATCCATGCTTATCACAAAGCCGAAAATGAGTATCTCTGCAACCGGCAATCCGAATAAGATAGCCAGTGTACGGTAATCCCTGAAAATATGCATGAACTCCTTCCTTACAAATCCGAAAAATCGTTTCATAGCTTAGTTATTGTTCGGGCGGGCAATTTTCACAAACACTTCCTCTACTGATAAGGCGTCGTAGTTCCTCTTAAGTTCATCCGGAGTGTCAAGAGCCACAATCCTGCCTTCATTCATAATTGATATCCTGTCGCAATATTCTGCTTCATCCATGTAATGTGTGGTTACAAAAACAGTAATCCCCCCTGCTGCTGTTTCATAGATCATTTCCCAGAACTGGCGCCTTGCAACCGGATCTACTCCGCCGGTAGGTTCATCAAGAAATACTATTCTGGGTTCATGGATTACCGCAATGGAAAAAGCAAGCTTCTGCTTCAACCCCAGAGGCAGATCTGCAATCAGCCTTCCACCATATTCGGAGAAATTGAGCCTTTTCAGGAGGTCTTCGGTCCTGTCTCTGATAAGCTTTTTTTTCATCCCGTAAATTCCGCCGTAAAGCATTATGTTCTCCTTAACTGTCAGATCTTCATAAAGTGAAAATTTCTGACACATATATCCGATATTCTTTTTTATTTCTTCGGGTTGTCTTTTTGCATCATATCCTGCAACCACGACAGTCCCGGACGTTGGCTTTGACAAGCCCGACAATATCCTTATGGCTGTTGTCTTTCCGGCTCCGTTGGCTCCCAGAAAACCAAAGATCTCTCCTTCATAAACCTCAAAGCTGAGATCGTCGTTGGCAACGAAGCTTCCGAACTTTTTGACCAGATTCTTTACCGATATTACTGTGTTCTTTGTCATATTTTTTTTCTGTCCTTTCAATCCGGGAGAAGAATTGTATTAATTATGCCTTTATTCCTTAAGTACCTGAACCGTTGCCTTCTCCTCCATCAGCTCGAGGAACCTGTCTTCAATTCCTGCCCGCATTTCTGTTATAATCACATCTTTAACACCTTTACTGATCAGATAATCATAAATTGAATTCCCCGGGTCATCCCCTTTGAAAGTCACATGTACCGAATCTCCGAACGGGAATGCCGTAATTGTTTCCGGGTAGCTTCTCAGGGCGGTTATAAGCCTGTATTTTTCAGGGGCCTTAACACCAAACAGTTTCCGGCTGAAGCCGTCTCTTATTTTTCCGGGCTGATCAATCATAAGTATCTTCCCGTTCTGTATAAGCGCCACCCTGTCGCACTTCATTGCCTCATCCATATAAGGTGTTGAAACAATTATAGTAATATCATGGGCTTTGAGCTTCTTAAGCATCTCCCAGAATTCGGTACGTGATACGGCATCAACACCTGTTGTGGGTTCATCAAGAACCAGAAGCCGGGGTTTGTGGATCAATGCACACGATAAGGCAAGCTTCTGTTTCATTCCCCCCGAAAGTTTTCCGGCGGGCCTTGTTCTGAACGGCTCAATATGTGAATAAATGTCCTTGATAAGTTCATAGTTCTCTTTTACGGTAGTACCAAAAACAGATGCGTAGAATTTCAGGTTCTCCTCAACCGAAAGATCCATGTAAAGACTGAACCGTCCGGGCATATATCCTGTGTTCTCTCGTAGTTTCCTGTATCCTGTCGCGCAATCGAGACCCAGGATTGTCATAGTTCCTTCATCCGGAAGAAGAAGGGTGGTTATTATCCGGAAAAGTGTTGTTTTTCCGGCTCCGTCAGGACCCGTGAAACCGAATACCTCTCCCTTATCAACATCGAAGGAAATATCCCTCAGAGCCTGAGTGTCCCCAAATCTTTTGCCTATGCCCGATGCTTCAATGATTTTTTTCATGTACCTCAGAATATTGCCTCTCCGGGCATTCCCGACTTCATTGTACCGTCATTCTTTACTTCGATCGTAACGGCATATACAAGCGTCACTCTCTCTTCTTTTGTCTGAATTATCTTTGGGGTGAACTCTGCCTTGCCTGATATATGGCTTATCCTGCCGGGAAATGTTTTGTAGCCCTTTTCTCCTTCATCTGCTCTTACGATGCACTCTGCTCCGAGATTTAAGTCTCCCAGCTGAGCTCCGCCGACATACACTTTAAGTTTTATCACCGAAAGATCAGCGATTTTTACAAGAGGCTTGCCTGCAGCTGTAATCTCTCCTGCTTCAGAATATTTCTCAATAATTGTTCCGTTCAACGGACTTCTGACACAGCTCCGGGTAATCTGTTCATTCAATGTCGCTTTCTTTGACTCAAAGACGGACAGTTCTGCAGCTACCGAAGTTCTCTGTGTGTTATTTGCAGCTATCTGTTTTTGCAGTACGGCCACCTGCCCGGCAAGATCGTCATACTGCTTCTGTGTGGCTGCATCATTTTTAAGCATGTTTTCTATCCGGGAAATGTTTAAATTCAGATTGGCAATCTGCTGGTTAAGTATTTCGTTCTGCGCATTGATTGAATTGATTCTGGTCCTGACACTTTTCATCCCGGCATCTATCTCAGCTTTATGAAGATGTAACAGGGTAGTGTCGACAAGAGCTATTTCCATTCCTTTCTCTATTTCCGATCCTTCCTTTATGTCAAATTCAATGATGCGCCCGCTGGTCTCTGAAGAGATCATTACTTCGGTTGCCTCAAAAGTACCGAAAGCGTCCGCTTCGCCCCTGTTTCCTGAACATCCGGCAATAAATGCAGACGCTATGACAATTATTGTTCTGATTTTCATGTTGTTGTTTTTATTTCTTTAATTTACTTCCTTTCCGCAAATATTCAGATACTCGACCCTGGCCATCGCAAGATTGATTTTGTGTATTTCGTAATTTATCCGGGCCTGATTTTCCGAACTGAGTTCATTCAGATAATCCGTTGCAGTGATGGTCCCGTTTTCATATTGGGATTCTGCCGCGGAGGTGATCCTTTTTCTGAGTTCAATAAGTTCCGTGTCTGTTTCAAGCAGTGACTCAAGACTCAGGATCTCGGCTCGTTTGGCATCGAGCAGCCTCTGCAGGTTGTCTGTCAGGTCATTCTTCCTGCTGTCAATTAAATTTTGCTGAAGCGAGATGATCTGCTTCTCATTTTTAGCTTTGTTCCAGTCGAATATGTTCCACTTAACAGCTGCTCCGAGGATGTAAAAAGGCGCAAATTCATCCTTGAAGAAATTACTGCCGGGAGGGTTTCCGTATCCCAGGGTTGCAAAGCCGAATGCCTTTGGCAGCCTTTTACTATGGATGAGTTGAAGGGAGGCATTCAGCTGTTCCTTCCGGAGGTCGAAAATCTGCAATTCCGGACGTGCCAGATCATCTGTCAACTCATCCTCAGGATGAGGTACAATTAATTCTGTCGAGCTGTCTATTTCAATTCCCGTCAGATCAGAAAGGATCTGCTGAACAGATGTTTTTCTTATCCTGTTCTCTGTTAGCTGCTGTTCAAGTTTTATTTTTTCTGAAGAAAGAACATCCATGTCCGATTTCAGTATAACACCGTTATTAATTGCAGAATTCAAAGAAATGATTCGTTTTTTGATTACCTCCAGGTAGTTTTGAAGAAGGTCGTTCTGCCCGTCCAGAAGCAGAAGATTGAAATAATACATGTTTACCTGCCCGCGGAGCTTATAAAGATCTGTTTCATTCTGCTTCGTGTTGATATCCAGATCGGCCTTTTCCACTGCTCTGGCGCTTTTTATGGAACCACCGTCATAAATCATCTGGTTTATATCAACAGTGACTTTATATTGCTCGTTTGGCAGGGGTTTGATCAGGTCGGCAATCCCCGGCACAGGAAGTGAACCGATTACATCAGTCATGTCCACTACCGATGAGTTATAGATAAAGCTGCCATTCGCATCAAGCACGGGAAGCCAGCCCTTTGAAAGGTTAATATCCTTTTTCTGCCAGATATTACTGTATGTTTCTTTATCAGCTGAAACGGCAGCAGCAGCGTAAGCTTTTTCGTAACACTCCCTGAGCGTCAGTATCTTCTGCGACAAGCCGCTGACAGATATCGTCAGAACTATTAAGATTAAAACTATTTTTCTCATTTTTCATCCTTATATTTTAGATTTATTTTTCACCCTTTCACCCTTTCGTCTTCTCCCTCCTTCCTTTATTTTTTCAGCGCCCTGATAAGGAATTCTGCCGCAAACACTTTTCTCTTCTCGATGTAATCGTCATAATTCAATCCTGCCTTTTCGAATATGGCTTCAAGGATCCCCTTGGCAACAAAGGGAAAGACGCTTAGTGCTGCAACAGAACTTATCACCTGAGGGAGTGTTTCCCTTGTGATATTCATTTCCTTAAGCTCATGCCCGTGTTGTTTCTCAAGTGTCTCCCAGAGTGACATTATATTTACCGACCGGAGCAACTTTTTTATCCTTGCCGGATTGCGGCGGACTTCGTTAAGAAGGAACAAAGGAAGTTTCGGATTTTTTTGCAGGAAGGTGATATGCTCCCGGTAGAAGAACTTTATCTTGTCTTCAAGTGAAAGATTCTCATCAAAAACCGGAGCAAATTTCTGTAAAATCTCTCCCACGGTTTTTTCAAATACAGCATTGAACAGTTGTTCCTTGGTACGGTAATAATAATGCAGTAGTGCCTTATTTATCCCTGCATGGCTGGCTATGTCCTGCATCCTCGCACCATCCATGCCCTTCTCCACGAAAACCTCCGTTGCCGATTCGAATATCTTCTTGTCGGTCTGCTTTTCGTTTTCAATCATTGGCTTGGAAATTTTAACTCTCAGGTTTAACCATATAGATTAATTATTTGGTTTAACCATTGAGTCAAATATAGAATACATGTCTGTATATTCCAAATTTTTTCATCCGTAAATAATTTTGATTTTAAAGGTCGGATGGAACCACTCATGTTTGAAAATTATTTTCATGCGTGTTTGTGTTTTGGCAAACATGAGGGTTTCATGAATTTATAATTTCCCTGCATCGTACAGGAAGTAGATTCAGGAAGCCTAATCAGC
>CAYXSM010000013.1:0-94445 GCA_964466705.1 uncultured Rikenellaceae bacterium | reverse complement strand
ACAGATCCGCGCCATCGGAGCAGTCATCGGAGCAGGTGAAATGCACGGATCACAGATCCGCGCCATCGGAGCAGTCATCGGAGCAGGTGAAATGCACGGATCACAGGCCCGCGTCATCGGAGCAGGTAAAAGGCACGGATCACAGGCCCGCGCCATCGGAGCAGGTAAAAGGCACGGATCACAGGCCCGCGCCATCGGAGCAGGTGAAAGGCACGGATTACAGATCCGCGCCATCGGAGATTTTTTATAAAACCGTTACGTTATTCACTGAATAATTTCGGTTACTGGCAGTCCGTATTCTTCTTTCATTTCAATTCCGAGCTGCTCCAGCTCTTTCAGAACAGGCTCATATATACCGGGAAGAACAGGCCTGTGAACTCCGCTCAGCTTAATTGTCTTGTCCAGAATCAGTTTTACGGCTATGGAGGCCGGCAGGGCGACGGTTCTCGCCACGGCTGTGTTTTCTGACGGTGATCCGAAATCAAGCATTGATGATTTAATAACCTCTTTTCTGCCATCGGGATACGAAGCCAGGAATATATGCTGCATCATAACCGTATCCTGTTCGTATGTGGATAGGGTCATCCTGCTGATCATTCTGTCGGAGGTAATCTCGAACGGGGATGCTGATTTATAGTTTAATTTTTCATCACTGAAAAAGCCAAGATAATCCAATGACCTGAAAGGCACGGAAGATTCATCCCATCCCATTACTCCGGTAATGTATTCTTTCAGGATCTCCGTATTCGTGCCGGCTCGTTCAGCAAGGAATCCTGCATAGGTCATATTGCTGTAATCACTGACAGTTTCGTCGAGCATTTTGAGGCTCTTCATTGCATCGAGAGCTTCACACCACCCTCTGTACCTGAAAGTTCCGCGGTACATGGTACGGGTTTCCGGTATCCCGTAAATGTCGATGTAACTTATTGAATCACGGTTGGGATAAACCTCCAGATCACCAAGCCCGGGGAAATAATATGTAAACCTGTCTTTGAAAAGGTTTTCTGGTTCAATGGATATTTTTTTCCCTTTTTTAAAATATATTGCACTGTTTTTGCTTGCAAGCACTACTCCTTTAGGGCTCCAGGAAAATTTATATTTCAGGGGATTGTCTGCTGCTTCTGGAGAAGGTAGGGCTCCGCAGAGAGAGTAAAACTCATCAACACTGCCGCCTTTGCCATGGATGAAGTCAATGACTTTCATAGCAGTCATGTGGTCGATCCCCGGATCGAGACCTGCTTCATTCAGAAGAAGGACGCCCGCTTTCCTGGCTTCCTCATCCAGAGCCTGCATCCCCGGTTGTACATAGGAGGTGGTGACCAGCGGTTTCCGGCATTTGATACAGGTTCTGGCAACAAGGACATGATATCTGTATGGCAGGAAAGATACAGTTATATCATGTTCATTAACCAGTTTATCCAGAACATCTGTTTCATCAGTCGACCAACGGAGAGAAGATCCCATGGGATGACCTTTGATCATCCTGTCGGCCTTTTCTTTTGTTGTTGTTGCAATGGTCAGGCTGAATTTGTTGTCAAGGAGAAATTCAACCATTGGTCTGACCACCAGTCCGGCACCCAGAATCAGAACTTTTTTCATAGTTTGAGACAGCTAACAAATTAATACCATTATTAAACAATGATATTGATATTTATTAACGATTCCAATAACAATGCTCAGTACTTATTTTTTTGGGAAAGGCTTTCAATAATATCATCGTCAGTGTATCTTTGTTCAGATACTGTTTATTCATAAGAGCTAAACCAAAACTTCTATCCGGATGCCTGATTTTCAAAAGTATGTCGAAACCCCGCTCATGAAGCAGTATTATAACATTAAGGCAAAGCATCCGGATGCAATACTGCTTTTCAGGGTTGGCGATTTCTATGAGACATTCGGTGAAGATGCTTTAAAAGCCTCGGAAATACTTGGAATTACACTGACCCGCAGGGCAAACGGTTCGGCTTCCTTTGTGGAGCTGGCCGGATTTCCGTATCATGCCCTCGACACCTATCTGCCCCGACTGGTCAGAGCAGGTCAGAGAGTGGCCATATGTGAGCAGCTTGAAGATCCGAAGCTTGCAAAGAAGATTGTTAAAAGAGGTATTACCGAGCTGGTTACACCTGGTGTCTCCCTTAATGAAAATACTCTCAGCCACAAAGAGAACAATTTTCTGGCAGCGGTTCATATGGATAAAAAAGCTGCGGGAATTGCTTTGCTGGATATTTCAACCGGAGAATTTCTTGTTGCGGAAGGAACCTTCGAGTATATTGACCAGCTCATGAACAACTTCCAACCCAAAGAGGTCCTTTATGAAAAACGCAACAGCAGCCTTTTCATTGAAAATTTCGGAACGAAATTCTATACCTACAAGCTTGATGACTGGATGTTTACCCTCGAGGCATCAAATGACAGGCTTCTTCAGCATTTTCAGACAAGCTCACTTAAAGGTTACGGCGTTCACAACCTGAGTTTAGGTATAATAGCAGCGGGCGCTGTGCTATATTACCTTGATATGACCCAGCATGGAGACCTGGGGCATATTACAAATCTCTCGAGGATAGATGGAGAGAGGTTCGTATGGCTTGATAAATTTACTGCCAGGAATCTTGAATTGTTTCATTCCCCCTATGAAGGAGCAAAGACACTGATCGATGTTATCGACCGCACTATTTCTCCCATGGGGGGGCGAACACTTAAAAGATGGCTCTCTCTTCCCCTCAAGGAAATCAGCAGCATCAATGACCGTCTTGAAATAGTTGATTATCTGGTTGGCAATCCATTGTTCATGAGCGAGATATCAGGTTTAATCAGACAGGTAGGAGATCTTGAGAGGCTGATATCCAAAGTGGCAGTCAATCGAATTAATCCAAGGGAGGTGGTCCAGCTTAAGAGGGCCTTGAGAGCAATTGAGCCGCTTAAGGCAATATGCAATGAAAGCGGGTGCAATCCCCTGATGATACTGTCAGAACAACTTAATGCCTGCAGATCGGCAGCTGACAGAATTGAAAAACTGCTGAACAATGACCCTCCGGTTCAGATTAACCGGGGCAATGTAATCTCAAATGGTGTTTCTCCGGAATTGGATGATCTGCGTTATATATTGTACAGTGGCAAAGATTTTCTGGCAAAACTTCAGGCGAAGGAGAGTGAACGTACCGGTATAACTTCGCTCAAGGTGGGATTTAATAATGTTTTCGGTTATTATATCGAAGTGAGAAATACCCACAGGGATAAGGTGCCTTCCGAGTGGATAAGAAAGCAAACCCTCGTAAGTGCTGAACGTTATATCACAGAGGAGCTGAAGGAGTATGAAAGCAAGATCCTGGGGGCCGAGGAGAAAATAATCAGCCTCGAAACGAAGATGTTCAACGACATGGTAAGCAGCCTTGCAGAGTATATACCTCCTGTTCAGCTCAATGCTTCGCTCATTGCCCGTCTTGATTGCCTGCAGTCATTTGCTTCAGTCTCATACGACAGCGGGTATGTTAAACCTGTTCTCGATGATTCAAAAATTATAGATATAAAAGACGGACGTCATCCGGTAATTGAAAAACAGCTGCCCTCCGGTGAATCATATATCCCGAATGACCTGTTGCTAGACAATGATGATCAGCAGGTAATAATTCTTACAGGTCCCAATATGTCGGGAAAGTCGGCATTTCTCAGACAGACAGCCCTTATCGTTCTTCTGGCACAGACGGGATGTTTTGTTCCTGCCCGGGAAGCAAGGATAGGCATCGTCGATAAAATATTTACCCGTGTCGGGGCCTCCGATAATATAAGCCTTGGTGAATCAACATTTATGGTCGAAATGAATGAAACCGCCAGCATACTGAACAATCTTTCCGACCGAAGCCTGATTCTGCTCGATGAAATAGGCCGCGGCACCAGTACTTACGACGGCATATCGATAGCCTGGGCAATGGTGGAATATCTTCATGAGAACAAATGCCGGGCAAAAACAATCTTTGCAACCCATTATCATGAACTTAATGAGATGGAAAATGCCTTTGCCAGAGTACGGAATTATAATGTTTCAATAAAGGAATTCAATAATAAGGTCATTTTCCTGAGAAAACTTAAGCGGGGAGGGAGCGAACACAGTTTCGGCATTCATGTGGCAAAAATGGCCGGAATGCCCAGGAGTATTATCCACAGGGCTGATGAGATTCTCAGGGAGCTCGAGCAAAGCCACGATAAGCAGGAATTAACGAAACCTATAGCCGAACTGGCAGGTCACAGGGAGGGAATGCAGCTGAGCTTCTTCCAGCTTGACGACCCTGTGCTTAAACAAATCAGGGATGAGATTCTTGATCTTGACATAAATAACCTGACACCCGTTGAAGCCTTAAACAAGCTTTATAACATTAAAAAGTACCTGAAATAACTTCATTGCACGATAGTATTTGCCGGATAATCACACTAAGCAAATGATGGCTGAAATGGATTTTTTCGGTAAATTCATATAGCATATTGATTGCGATGCATTTAAACAGATATTTTTTTTAGAATTTGTACTCGGGATGGCCATATATTAAAAACAATATTTTATATTGCATAAGAAATCAGTTTGGAAATAAAAATAATGAGTTATGAATAACCGGACATTAACTACTGTTGGAGCTGTAATAATTGCACTCCTTCTTATTTCGACTGTTGTTGCATTAGTCTCCAATGCAAAGAAAAAACGTAACCTTGAAGCTGAAAAGCTTCGTACAGAAGCTCTTGTTTCTGAGAAACAGGCAGTGGATCAGGAACTGGCCACATTAAAAACTGATTTGGCTGCAGTTAATGACAAAGCCGATGCCGGGGCAAAACTTCTTGAAGCCGCAGAGGCTGAGCTTTCTGAAAAGAACAGAAGGATCAGTTACCTGGTAAGGACAAATAGTTCACTTACAAAGGATAAAGAGGCATTCGAGGAGTTGAAAAAAGTTAAAGCCGACCTTGATAAAGAATTTTCAGAACTCAAGTCGAATTATGAAAACCTTACTGCCGAGCGAAACAACCTTGAAAACTCGGTAATGAGCCTCGAGTCTCAGAAAAGCGATCTGGTTAATAAGTTGCAGACTCTTGAGACGTATGATTCTGACAACTTTGAGGTATATGGCTCAAGAGGTAAAAAGGACAAGCTGACATTCTGGTCCTGCCGCACCAAAAAACTTAATGTGAATTTTGAGGTTCCCCAGAGCCTGACAGAAGCTGTCAGTTTTAAAATCACTACACCCTCAGGGACAGTTATAACACCTGATGACAAAGCTATGGCCTGGACGATCTCAGGCGATACACCTAATTTTACCGCCAGCCTTTCACCTGTTTCAGGCATGTTCGAGCAATCAAGGGAAGTGTCACTTACATACACTGCCAAAGAAAAGCTCACAAGCGGCGAGTACAAGATCCAGATCTTTTCCCAGGAAAGGAACATAGGAAACTGCAGGGTGAGACTTAAATGATATTTTTCTATCCTTTATTTACTTTGTTGAAAAACCCCGTTAATGCAACGGGGTTTTTTAAATTATTTCATCAACTTTGCACCGGTTAAAACATTAGGTCATGAGAACTTTATGGATAGTAATTATTGGATTGTCAATACTCGCGTCGGGATGTGCACTCTCAAACAAGCGGTTGAGAGACAGTAAAAAGGGAGCGGAAGGGACAACATTGAGCAGGACCCTTGCTCCGGCAACCCCGATACAGGTCAGGGAGGTTGAAGAAAAACTTGTTCCGGTTGAAAACAAAACTCCGGAGCCCTATCATTATTTTGTAATTATAGGAAGCTTCAGGAACAGGGATAACGCCGGGAAATACCAGGATCAGCTGGCATCCGAAGGTTTTAAGTCCGAGATTTTAAGGAATGAAGCAGGGTTGTACCGCATTTCAGTAATGGCAACAGATGACATGGATGAAGCAAGGACTGAGATCGGTCGTATCAGAACAAATTTTCCTAAATATTCTGACACCTGGTTGCTTATTCAGAAATTCTGACACAGCAAATTATCAGATGATCTCTTTCTGATTCTGGGAGTTTACAAACAGGATTGTCCCCAGATCTTCATAACCGCTCAGTATTACATCGCCGGTGTGCTTCAATCCTTCAGTCCTGAAACCCATCATGACAAGAGCAGCTGAAGCCGATTTTTCACTGATAAGCGATCTGGAGGTCACCCCTGGCGTCTGAAGAAGGATCTCTATATTTTTTTCAGTTATCGGAAGCCTTCCTGTATTGACCAGCTCTGATATGCTGTGAATGGTCTTGTCGTAATTTTCAGGCTTGCACACTTCAAATATTTTTATTGGTGATTTCTTCCAGTCAGGATGACCCGAAATAATGAAGCTCAAAAGAATAAGGAGGCTTGAATTTTCAGGATCCTCAAAATTTATCCATACATGGATCCCGTTTCTGTAGATCATGTCTTTTCTGCTTGAAGCCAGCAGGCATATATCAAAACTGCCCGCTTTAATAAGCCTTATATTTTCAATGATCTCTTTCAGATTTGCCGGATCATCTTTGTCAAATTCAAATATCACCATGTTATTCTCCATTCCGGAAATTCCGGGAACCTGTATGGCCTGGGCAATAGCCGAGGTATAGGAAGGAGAAATGATGGTGTCTACGAAAACATTATTATACGAAGTATCATAGATCTCAATAAGCTTGGCAAGCTCCTCGGAGGCCTGCTGGCTTGTCGCACGGCTGTAATATCCGTCGATCCGGTGAAGATAAGTTCCGAATCCGTACCTGTATGAAAGCCAGTTGAGCAACTGGAATGCTCTAGCCCTTTTGAAAGAGTCTTTCGATATGCATATTGCACTGGGCCTCCATTCCTTTGATTTCTTTCTGCTGCCTTTTTTCTGAAGATATACCTGAAGGTTACGGTTGATCTGAAAAAGAGCATTTGCAAAGAGAGCTTCAAGGCCGTGCCTATCTTTGTGGTAGATATTGATATAGGAATAGACAGCTGTCATTATAATTATTGCGGAAAGTGCATATGGTGCATTGATTTTGAACATCACCCAGATAGCAATAAGGAATCCGGCCAGCGACATATACCATCGCGACCTGAAGGAAGGTCTGTAGGATGGCGATGATCCGAAATGGTTGAGAAAAGAAATAAGACAAAGTGACCCATAGGTCACCAGGAAAAACATGGATATTATTTCTGCGACAGCGTTTATGCTGCCGGCGGATACAAATACAAGGGCGATGACGACCGTTACAAGCGAAGCATTTACAGGTTCATCGTCTGATTTACGACCGTATGAAAGCCATCTGTTAATTTTGCCTGACGGAAAGGATGAATCGAGAGCGAGCGCCTGCAATGTTCTGGGAGCAACCATCACCGATCCCAATGCGGATGAGAATGTTGAAGCAGCCAGGCCAAGAGGTATAATGACTATTCCGGCGAATGCTATCCTGGACATAATGAGCTGGTTCCCGAGTAAATCTTCCGGGCTGGCCGAGATGGTAAGTTTATAGATGATAAAAAGATAGATAAACATTCCGGCAATTGTGGCAGCAGTTGTTCCGACCGGTATTGACCTGGCAGGATTTTTTAAGTCGCCTGACAGACCAACACCTGCAGTCATTCCGGTGAAGGCAGGAAATACTATTGCGAAGACCATGAAGAAATCCTGCATGTTTCTCATTTCGCCGGGAGGGATTCTGTTCCCATTGGCTGCAAGATAATCGGTTGTGCCGATGAAGAAAAACAATATTGCGAGGAAAAGGATTCCTGCAACAATATATAGAGCTTTTACTCCAAGGTTAGCACCCTTGCGCAGAATTGTATATCCAAGTGCAGCCATTACCGGAACGCTTATTATCTGACGGGGCAGGTTAATATTCATGGAATCAGCAAGATAATTGAAAAGAAACTCAAAAGATTCCGTAAATGCTATTATATAAAATGCCACGCTTATTGCCTGGGAAAGATAAAGCGCAATTCCGATGGTAGCCCCGATATTGAGGCCGAACGATCTTGAAATAATGAAATATTCCCCGCCTCCTTCAACCCTTTTATTTGTAGCAAGCTCCGACAGCGCGAGCGCCGTGGGGATGGTAAGTGAATGCCCCAGTATTATTATCAGAAAACTGCCCCAGAAGCCCAGGGTCCCCACTGCAAAGCCAAACCTCAGAAATAAAATGGCACCGAGTATTGTTGAAATTGCCGTGAAAAATACGGGGGCTGTTCCAAACCTCTTCTTTAAGGTTACAGGTTCCATAAGTATGTGAGTTTTTACCTAAAGTTACCCTGGACTAATGAATAAAAGGAAACATTATTCCAGCAGAAAACACTAATCCTGAAAAGCCAATAAGGTTTAAAAATACAATATCCTGAAAAATATTCTTTAATGAAGGTAAAAATAACTATTTTGGAATTGTTATTTAGTGTCTCATTCAATCGCTTAATTTGCCTGATCTGAATCCGGTAGATGTTAACGATTATATTTGTGGTCCAAAAATATTTAAAGATGAAGAGATTAGTCATGCGCTTTTTAGTCCTGTTATCTGCAATCATGTTGATCTCCATAACGGGGTGCGAGCAGAGCCCGCCTTCTGTCAGACAGGTGAAGCTTGAAGATTTCGAACTTCAGTCCTCATCTCAGATAAAAGCAAGCGGAGAAGTGATTTCGACATCAGATTACATATCTGATGTTTACTGGTTTCCTGTCAAAGTGCCCTCAACCGTTTTGTCAGGCCTTGTGGCAAACGGCATATACCCTGATCCCTATTCAGGCATGAACAATATGCTTATACCTGACGCTTCTGATGAATTCAATAAACAGTATGACCTTGAAAAATACAGCTTTCTGCCGAATGATCCCAATCCCTGGAAAAAACCTTACTGGTACAGGACGGCCTTTGATATTCCTCTGGCTGACCAAGGACAATGCTTTCAGCTTATTTTCAAGGGCATAAATTACAGGGCAGGTGTATGGGTGAATGGAAACCAGGTGGCGGATTCCTCCCAGATGGCGGGAATGTTTGCGGAATACAGTTTAGATGTCAGCCGGCACATAAAGGCAGGCGAAAAAAATGTCCTGGCAGTTAAGATCTACCCATTGGACTATCCGGGCCTGCCATCGCCGGAGCAGCTCGAGGTCCTGGGTGACTTTTACCTTAACGGCGGTCCGACAGGTGATATAGGGAAGAATGTAACAATGGCATGTTCGGTAGGCTGGGACTGGGTACCGCCGGTGCGGGACCGTAATATGGGTATATGGTTGCCGGTATATCTGCGTACTTCCGGTCATGTGACCATTGGCAACACACAGGTAATCACTGAGTTTGTCGACGAACCAGATACAGCCCGGGCAAAACTTACGGTAAACCTGAAGCTTTTTAATCATGGGTCATCAGATGAAAGCGGCAGGCTTCTTGTAAAAGTTTCTCCTGAAAATTTTCAGGGCAGATCATTTCAGTTTACAAAAGATGTCAAAGTTGAAAAAAGCAAGGCAACAGAGGTGAATCTGAATTCTGAGAACACGGCCGAACTACTTATTGACGATCCTTCATTATGGTGGCCGAATGGCTATGGGAAGCCAAACCTTTACAGGTTGCAGCTCCAGTATATTAACGATTCAGGGGTATCGGATGATACGACCTTGATTTTTGGTATAAGAACCGTATCAACCAAGGCTCTTGAGGTAAACGGAACCTGGCGCCGCGACTTTTATGTGAACGGCAGGAGAATTCATCTTACCGGAGGTGCGTGGGTGCCTGACTTTATGCTTAACCGTGATTCCCTCAGGTATGATTATGAGTTCAGACTTTGCCGTAATTCCAATATCAATCTTGTAAGGATCTGGGGCGGTGGCGTTACACCCTGTGACGAGTTCTTTGATGCTGCTGACAGATACGGATTACTGGTATGGTCAGACTTCTGGATTACGGGAGATACACAGGGTGAATTTAAAGGATCACCCGACTGGCCGCTGGAGGGAGAAGTGTTTAAAAGAAATGTCACAAGTACAATTCTCCGTATCAGGAATCATCCAAGCCTTCTTCTGTGGACAGGCGGAAATGAAGGTCATGCCAGAAGGGAGCTTTATGATTTCATGAGGAACAGCATAATTGGCCTGGATGGTACAAGACCTTTCATTCCGAGCTCCTCGGGATTTGCCAGACTGCCTGAGGGCTGGTCCGGTTCGTGGCCTGACAATCTCCCGGCTGGCGTGTACAGCGGAGGACCATATACCTGGAGAGATCCGAAAGATTACTATGAAAGAGCCATAGCAGGCAGAGACTGGGTCTTTAAAGATGAGACAGGATTGCCTTCGATGCAGCCTTACAATATACTGCCTAAAATAATTCCCGACCTGGTATGGGACAAAACAAAGCCGTTTCCTCTTAATAACACATGGGGATATCATGATGCAGCTACAGGTAACGGCAGATGGGACCTCTATTACGAAGAAATGGTAAGAAGGTACGGAGAACCTTTGACCATGGAGGATTTCTGTGATAAAATGCAGCTTATGAACGCTGTAGGAAATCAGGGTATATTTGAGGCTGCCGGACATAAGCTCAATGATATAGGTGGTGTGATGCTCTGGAAACTAAATGCGGCTTTCCCGAGCGTGGTCTGGCAGGTGTACGACTGGTTTTTACAGCCAAATGCAGGCTACTATTTTATGCAGAATGCCTGCGAGCCTGTCCATATACAGCTGAATCTTAATAATTATATGGTTACGGTTCTCAACAGAACATATAAGGAGGTCAGCGAACTCAAAGCAAGAGTCGATATTTATGACCTTCATTCCCGGAAGCTTTTCAGCGAAGAGGTTGATGTATCACTTTCTCCGACTGATGTAAAGGAGACTTCTTCTGTTGCCTCAGTTCTCGGGAGTCAGAAAGATGTGTCTTTCGCAGTACTGAACCTGCTAGACCGTTCAGGTTATACGATCTCAAGAAACGTATACTGGATATCACCGGACGAAAACTTTACATCACTCCGGAATCTGGAAGAAACCGGTGTGGATGTCAAAGTTACCGGTTCTTCTGAAGACAGTAATAATACTAAGTGGACTGTCAGTATATCCAATAACAGCGACAAAATTGCCTTTTTTGTCAGATCTCAGGTCCTGAAAGGACAACAGGAAATATTACCCTCATTCTGGTCCCGAAATTATATCACTCTGGCACCGGGCGAAACCTCTGAAATTTCCGTAACCTGTCCGGAAGCAGAAATTGCAGATGCAGAGCCGGTACTAAGAATAACCGGCTGGAATATCCTTCCCAGGGAGATTCAGCTTACCAATTAATTGAACCAGAGGAATTATGCTGACTGCTTTGACGAATGCAACTCTGTACACAGGATCAGAGGTAATAAAAGGGAAGGCTGTAGTTATTGATAATGAGAAGATAGCAGGATTGGTGGATAGTGATGGCATTGGCCCCGGGATAAATGTAATTGATTGCAACGGCCTTTATATTGCCCCGGGGCTGATTGATCTGCAGATTGCAGGAGGTGGCGGTTATCTTTTTTCAGCCAGTCCCGGTGAAGAGGCACTTAATGCTATAGCCGAAAGTATAGTAAAAAGCGGCACAACAGGCTTTCTTGTTGCTGTTCCGACAGATACTTTCGATGTTTACAGGGATGTAATAAGAATTATTAAATCGAATAAACATCCTGCTGTTCTTGGACTTCACCTTGAAGGACCATACATTAGTCAGGCACGCAGAGGTGCCCATAACAAAGACCTGATCAAGCAACCAGGGATAAACGAGATCAAATCACTGCTGGAAGAAGCTGAAGGGGCAATAGTGTTGATGACTGTCGCTCCTGAAGTATGCGATCCGGAGGTGATAAGACTCCTTAGAGAAAATAATGTTGTGGTATCTGCCGGCCACAGCAATGCAACCTATGAAGAAGCAATAAGAGGCTTTGAGTGGGGCATTCAGACAGTGACTCATTTGTTCAACGGAATGTCCCAGCTGCATCACCGCGATCCGGGGCTGCCGGGTGCTGCATTTGCTTCGGACAATGTAATGGCCGCCATTATTGCAGATGGAATACATGTCCATTTCCGGATGGTTGCACTGGCAAAAAAATTTATGAAGGAAAGGCTCTTTCTGGTAAGTGATGCAGTCGAAGAAAACCTGCAGGGGATAAATAATATTCATGTCAGGAAAAAAGACAGATTTACTCTTCCTGACGGTACCCTTTCAGGATCAGTATTAAGCATGATGGCAGCAGTAAAGAACTGTGTGGAACACGCCTCCATAACAACGGACGAAGCCCTCAGAATGGCATCGCTTTATCCTGCACGCCTTCTGAACCTCCCTGACAGAGGCCTAATAGATAAAGGATACAGGGCCGATCTGATAGTCTTCGATAAGAATTTTGAAATTAAATCGGTTTATCTGAAAGGTAAATTAAGTAATAAATAAAATTTCACCTATATGGAGTATAAGTATAAGCAGGTCTTTATCTCTTTGATCCTGGTAATTGTTATTTTATCATGCGGGAACTCAGGACAGAAAACAGGAAATGCCTCAGACTCTCAAGGCAGGTCTGAAGCAGCATTGAGCTTAAAAAATGATAATTTCGTATACAACCTTGGCGCTGTAATCAGAGGTGATACCACAAAGAAAGAGATCGCCCTTGTCTTTACGGGTGATGAATTTGCGGACGGCGCAGCATTCATAACAAAAACCCTGAAAGAGCATTCGATAAATGCATCATTCTTTTTCACAGGCAATTATTACAGGAATAAGGAATTTGCAGAAGGAATAAGAAAACTTCACAGCAGTGGCAACTATATGGGAGCTCACTCCGACAGGCATCTTTTATATTGTGACTGGGAGAAACGGGACAGTCTGCTTGTCACCAGGCAGGAATTCCTTGAAGATCTGAAAAACAACTATTCTGAGATGAAGAAGCACGGTATCATGGCCGGTGAAGCCCGTTTCTTTCTTCCACCTTATGAGTGGTATAACGATTCCATTTCGTTGTGGACGGCACAGGCAGGGTTGCAGTTGATAAATTTCACCCCGGGTACCAGAAGCAACGCAGATTATACTTATCCCGAAATGGGAGAAAGATATGTGGGAAGCGAGGAGATTCTTGATTCTGTTCTCAGCTTTGAGGCAGGTTCTTCAAACGGGATGAACGGATTCATCCTGCTTGTACATATAGGCACCCATCCTGGACGAACAGACAAGTTCTACAAATATCTCCCCGGCCTCATTAAGGAATTAAAAAACAGGGGATATCGGTTTGTAAGAATCGACGAAATGCTTGCATGATCAATACAGGTTGAAAATTATATATTATGACTGTTCTGGGAATAGATCTCGGAGGCACAAAGCTTGCCGCATCAATTTTCTCCGGGGAGGGAAATGTTCTGAGAAGTGAAAACAAAGCTATCGGGTCACTAAAGAGGGCGGAAGTAGGAGCGTTGATCAGTCAGGTTGTTCTTGATATGATTGGCGTATCAGATTCCATGGGTGACAGGGTAAAGGCTATAGGTGTTTCCGTTCCCGGCATAAGTTTCTCAGGCAAGGGAACAGTATGGGCTCCCAATATACCTGGATGGGAGAACTATCCCCTGCTGGACGAACTGACGGGGGTGTCAGGAGATATACCTGTAACTATTGACAGCGACAGGGCATGCTACATACTCGGTGAAGTATGGCAGGGTAATGCCAGAGGTTGCAGGGATGCTGTATTCCTTGCTGTTGGTACAGGCATAGGGGCTGGCATACTTGTCGATGGACGCATTTTGAGGGGAAGCAGCGATATTGCAGGCAGTGTGGGATGGATGGCATTGAACAGACCTTTTGATGACCGGTACTCAGGCTGCGGTTTTTTTGAATATCATTCATCGGGTGAAGGCATCGGGAAGGTCGCAAGACAATACCTCAGAGAACAGGAGGATTATTCAGGGGAACTCTCGTCAAGGAGAGTCGAAGAGATTACCTCGCACGATGTCTTTGCAGCATACCATATGAATGATCCTCTGGCAAAAAAGATCATTCATGAATGTGTCGGATATTGGGGTATGGCAGTCGCAAATCTCGTGAGCCTTTTAAATCCGGAAAAGATTATTTTTGGGGGAGGAGTTTTCGGCCCTGCAAAAGCTTTATTGCCGGCAATAAGGGAAGAAGCGGAAAAATGGGCGCAGCCTGTCAGTATGAAGCAGGTAACTCTTGACACCTCAGGCCTCGGTGGTGACGCGGGAGTTTATGGTGCGGGTTATCTTGCTCTGAAAAGTATTATTGGGAATAACAACTTATTCGATAAAAATGTACAGTAAAAAATTGGTTTTCTGGGCTGCCTGCCTTGGAATTCTTCTGTTCGGCATTGCACTCATCACACTGGGCTCGGTTACGCCGGATCTTAAAATTAAACTGGACCTGACAGAAATAGAATCAGGTACCCTTTTTTCAATACTTCCTTTCGGTATACTGATTGGCTCAGTACTTTTCGGTCCGGTGGTTGATAAATTCGGGTACAGGCTCCTCCTTGCTGTTTCGTGCATCTTGCTCTTTGCAGGATTTGAAGGTGTTGCCTATGCTGTTGATCAGAAAATTCTCAAGATCTGCATATTTCTGATAGGCCTTGGAGGAGGGGCGGTGAATGGAGCTACAAACGCCCTGGTGGCAGATATAAGTGACAATGACAAGGCGGCCAACCTGAGCCTGTTAGGAGTTTTTTTTGGCATCGGGGCACTCGGCATGCCGCTTATTCTCGGGCTGCTTCGTTCAACTCTTAGTTTTGAAACCATCGTAGCCGCTGTAGGAATTCTGACTCTGGCAACAGCAATATTGTTCCTGATGCTCAGATTTCCCCCGCCCAAACAGGCAAGAGGATTCCCCCTGAAACGAAGCCTGTCGCTGGTAAAAGACCCCGTCATTCTGTTGATAGCATTTTTTCTTTTCTTTCAGAGCAGCTTTGAGGGTATCCTGAATAACTGGACAACAACATATCTTATTAATCACATGTCGGTTCCTCAAAACAGTGCATTATACGGTCTGTCTCTTTTTGTTGCCGGCATGGTGGTGATGCGATTGCTTCTGGGAAGCATATTCAGATCTGCCACGACAGTGAAAATCATGACCTCTTCCTTTGCGCTGATATTTGTGGGACTTATAATTATGAAAGCCTGTATTTCAGTTATTACAGCGATGGCAGGATTGTTTCTGCTTGGAGCAGGCCTGGCGGGAGGATTTCCTGTGATGCTTGGCTTAACGGGAGCAAGATTCAGCGATCTTTCCGGTACAGCATTCAGCTTTGTTCTGGCAATAGCTCTTATCGGAAATATGCTGATTAATTACGGAATGGGGGTAATTGCACAGAATTACGGTATAGAGCATCTTTTAAATGTAGCATCCGGTGAACTTGTGATAATGATAGTGTTGTTCTTTGTCATAATAGGTAAAGCGGAGCGAACCAATAATTAAATATTTAACTATTAATACACTTTTAAACATGTTAGCGAAAGAATGGCTGAAAAATGCCCGTGATGTAATGAACCGGATTGAAGAAACGCAAATGGAGAACATCCGGAAAGCTGCCGAATTAATGGCTGATACCATTGAAATTAACAGGTGGGTCCATACTTTTGGATGCGGCCATGCAACATTGCCCATCGAAGAAATGTATCCCAGAATAGGTGGATTTGTAGGATTCCATCCGATGATAGAGCTGCCTCTTACTTTCTTTACCCGCATAACCGGCGAAATGGGAGTTCACCAGTTTGTATTCCTTGAACGCGTCGAGGGCTATGGAATTGAAATAATGAAGGGCTATGATTTTGACAGTAAAGATATTATGTGGCTTTTTTCACATTCAGGAATCAATAATGTCAATATTGATGTTGCCCTGGAGGCAAAGAAAAAAGGTATGAAGGTAATAGTATTTGGTTCTGCAGCCGAGGCCAAAGGGAAAAAAACCAGGCACTCATGCGGGAAGACAATATTTGAACTTGCCGACCTTGTGGTGGATACCTGTGCACCGCTCGGCGATGCTTCGGTAACGCTTAAGAATCACATTGACAGGATCGGACCTGTTTCAACAATGGCCTTCATCACCTGTGTCTGGATGACAATAACCACCGTTGCCGAAATACTTGCTGAAAGAGGGGTGAAACTGTATATCCATCCGTCGCATAACATTCCGGGCGACGGTACAGCCAGGGAGAGGCTCGATGAAGCACTTGCTGAATACAAAAGAAGGATAAGAGGAGTCTAGCTCTTTTGCTGGTGTATGACTCTCTGGGGGAAAGGTATTTCAATACCCTCCCTGTCGAAAGCCACCTTAAGCCGTTTACGAAGCTCCCCGGTTACCTCCCACTGCCTGAGCGGTTTGGTTTCTCCCAGTATCTTTACAACTATTGCGGAGTCGGCAAACTCATTGACCCTTAGAAACTGAGGTGCCTTGATGATATAGTCTTTGAAGACGGGATCAGCAGCCAGTTCGTTACCGGTCCTGTTTATTACTTCAATAAGGTGTTCCAGATTGGTATCATAGGCAATTCCTATTTCCAGGTTCACCCTTGCAAAATCTTTTGAAAGATTTGATACTAACGTTACAGATCCGTGATTTATGTGGTGAACCGTTCCGTCAAGATCCCTTAAAGTGGTCTTCCTCAAAGTTATATCCTGAACTAATCCTCCGGTACCGTCAATGTTTACAACATCTCCAATCCGGTACTGATTTTCAAGAATGAGAAACAGACCTGTAATTACATCCTTTATCAGGTATTGTCCGCCAAATCCCACAGCTACACCCAAAATACCCGCACCTGCAAGCAGCGGACCAATTTTCAGTCCTGCTTCCTGAAGGGCCATCAGGATTGCAAGGACAATAATGATTATTCTTAACGCACCGTTGAAGATATGGATCAGGGTATCTTCACGCTTTTTTTCCGCTTCTTCAGACATAGTATCATCAGGAATAACCGCAACTCTGACGGCTTTGGCAATTATTCCGGCGATTATTTTGTTGACGATATAGGCTAAAACAACAATAATCAGGATTTTTATCCCATGACTTAGAAGCCATGGTACAACCTGCTCTGACCATTTTGTCAAAACATCTTCCAAACCAAATGATTCCATAGTATTACATTTTGTTCAGACGGTAATATATAAAAAATATTATAAAAGGACTAAAACGGATGTTTTTAAGGCCCCTGTGGTTTTACAATTCTGAAACGGTTTTATTTGCCATTGAATGCGTGAATGTCATAAATAATACCGGATGTTTACCGAAAGCAATTAGTTTCTATATTCGCAGTTTCAACCGTTAACCTGGGCCACTGTACGTTTTTAATGACGGCAATTCTTATATATTAAATAAATGAATATGAAGCAGTCAGATCTGGCACATAAGTTTCTTAATTATATCAACCTTGAAAGCGAGGTTGATGACTTCAGGAAGATCCATGATGTCATAGAAAGGGATCTGGTTTTCAAAGGCACCAACCTGTGGATACTTGTTTTTGCCATAATTGTTGCCTCTGTCGGATTGAACATGAACTCCACCGCGGTAATAATCGGTGCCATGCTCATCTCTCCTCTTATGGGCCCTATTAATGGCATGGGATACAGTATTGCCACGTATAATTTCCCTCTTTTCAGGAAGGCGCTCAAGAATTTTTCTTTTGCAGTTGCGGCAAGTCTTCTGGCTTCCACGGCATATTTTGCCATGAGCCCCATTTCTACTGCTCATTCTGAATTGCTCGCCCGTACAAGTCCTACCATTTACGATGTTTTGATTGCTTTTTTCGGCGGGCTGGCAGGAATAGTGGCAACAAGCAGCAAACAGAAAGGAAATGTAATACCGGGGGTCGCTATTGCAACCGCTTTAATGCCTCCCCTTTGTACTTCAGGATACGGATTGGCTACCGGGCAGTTTGAATATTTCTTCGGAGCTATTTACCTTTTTACAATCAACACAGTATTCATCGCCATTTCTTCAGTGGTTGTCTCCCAGATTCTGAAATTCCCAATCACAACACTGGTCGATAATGCGCAAAAAGTAAGGGTGAACAGGTGGATCTCGGTGATCATAAGCCTGGTACTGATACCAAGCATTTATTTCGGGTACAAGCTTGTTCAGCAGGAACGGTTCAACGAGAATGCATCGCGCTACATCGATAATGTTTCGCTTGTCGAGGGAAATTTCCTGCTTAAATATGAAATAAAGCCGAACCTGAAAAGGATCAAGCTGGTCTACGGAGGCTCAACGCTTACTGAAGTTCAAAAAGAAACAATCAGAAATAAGGCGGCAAATTTCTCTATTGAGGATGCAGAAATTGATTTTCAGCAGGGCCTGTCATTTGATGCTCTTACAACCCATTCAAGTGAGGTTGATAATCTGAGGTTTGAAGTCAACAGGCTAAATCTCATGCTCCAGGAAGCTAACAGTATATTAGACAGCATTAATGAAAAAAAATATGTAGGCAAGGCCCTGCTGAGCGAGATAAAGATATTACATCCGGAAGTTATATATTGCTCATATTCAGATGCATATCTGTTCGGAGATACATTGCCTGAACCAGAGAAAAATGCACTGGTAATCTTCAAACTCAGCGGGAATAAATTCTCTGACAGTGACAGGGAAAGAGTGCACAGATGGCTTATGGCAAGACTTAATACCGAAAAAGTAAAAGTATTTTATGAACATTAGAATCATCTGATCTTTTTTACCCCTGACTTCTTCAGGAGATAAAAGAACAGAAGATAGAGGAGGAACGGCATAAACAGATTTATGATTGTTATTGCTATAAAACCACTCCCGTATACAAACAATACTGAAAGGAAAATAAAAACCGTATTGACCCCCAATGACTTGATCATGGCATCTGTCCTGAGCTGTTTATACACGTCCCGTTCATTCTTTTCCTTTGAGAGGACGAGCATTACCAATCCCGACAATAATAGCAGGATTATTGTTTCATCGGCAAAGTTTGTTTTAAACACGGCGAAAAACCTGGGTTCAACATATGAGGAAAAAATTGCCAGCACCGGAACCTCAAATCTCAGTTCGGCCAGAAAGTACAATGCTGTAAGGGCCAGGGAGATGACTACTATAATCAATCCGGTTATTTTATACTTATATGATAGCAGCAATTTCAGTGATTGTTAAAGTATGATTACCATTTTGCTAACTGGTCATTACCCCAGAACATAAGTTTTGTAAGCATCCCAAACCTCCTTTTTTCTTCTCTGGGCATTTCATCATATAATCTCCTTGCAACAGGTTCCCATTTTTCTGCCAGAGGTCTTGTTTTTGCAGCCAGCTCTTCGGCTGATTCGGGGTGACTCAGATGAGTTGATCTTACACCTTCTGTTTTAGTGATATTGACAATTGCCTCAGGCACATCCAGGAATGGGCATGGCATCAGGAAATTTTTTGAGAAGGGTTTATGCTGCCTGAATTTCTTGAAAAATGGTGAGCGCATTGCGTCCGTAAGGGACATGTCGTGGATATTTACATCTGAATAATGGCAGAAAGCACAGGGTTCAAGGTCGCCGTTGGCATTGATATGCGCAAAGTCATTTCCTGCAGCTACACAGCCAATTGATTTATGTCCGCTGTTAGGGAAATCAATAATGATGAATTTATTTTTTTTCTGATAATCTTCAATTTTTTGCTTTACATATGCACGCTGGTCTGCATTACAGCACAGACTTAAGTCAGCATTGCTGCCAATAGGCAGATATGTGAACATCCAGCCAAACCAGGCTCCTTTTTCCCGCAAAAAATCCAGAAATTCATCGCCAGAAACAGTGAGGTAATTTTGAGAATGATAACAGATTGAGAATCCGAAGCCCAGATCCCTGCTTTTCAGCAGATCCATTGCAGCGACAACCTTATCGTATGTTCCTGCTCCCCGCCGCATGTCTGTCTCTTCTCTGAAACCTTCAATGCTCAGATAGACATTCAGGTTACCCAGTCGCACCATTTCGTCGGCAAACGTTTCATCGATAAGGGTGCCGTTTGTAAATATTCCAAAAGTCAGCCGGTTGTGTTTTTCGCATAACCTCAGGATATCGTTCTTTCTCATAAGAGGTTCGCCCCCGGTCATAAGTATTTCAATGACGCCTATTTTTTTTGCTTCGGTCAGAAGCTCGTCCAGTTTCTCATACGACAGGTTGGTGTTACTGTTATAGTCTGCCGCCCAGCATCCTTTGCATTTAAGGTTGCATGCACTGGTCGGATCGATCATTAAAAGCCTTGGAAGTACAGTACGGTGCTTTCGGTTCAGATAAAGCCTGTTGGGAATATAAAAGAGCCCGTCGATAGTTAAAAAATCAAACAGGCTCTTTACCTCAAAATACCGATACAGTTTATAGACAAAATTTTTATGATGAGGATACCCGGGGATCTTTTTCTTTTCTCCCCCAATATATAGGTATTTCATTCAGAGCAGTGTTTGTTAACGAAAAATGTCCCGGAAAACCTAATCATTCATGGCGCTGGCATAAACCGGGAATGTTGCTGTGGTATTATCATCAAATGTGAATTCTACTGCGACGAGTCCAAACCTGTGGTTGGCCCAGTAAACAGTTTTTTTCACACCAAACTTGTTCGTGTTTTCTTCAACCTCCATAGTCTTGATCAGCATACCGCCCCAGAAAAAGTCATTGTCGGTCGATTTACTGACAACAGTTCTTTGTTTGCCCCCATTGATCGTATAGGTATCTCCGACCTCCGAGTCATACTTTACTATAACCCCGGGTTCAAATCCATTTATGCTCTCAATGCCTTCGGTAGTAATTCTTAACTCTACTTCACTTACGGTAACATTGTTCCCGTTGATTTCTGCCTGCGGATGGTTTGACAGGATATTCTTTATTGTACTGTTTGTGATTACAGCAGTTCCTGTAAAAGAAGAAACACCGTTTTTGAGCGATACCACTGATGCCTCTATTGAGCTTACTCCGGCAATGGTACCGGAAGATGATTCAATAATAACACCTACCTCACCAATTGGTGATTGCCCTCCTCCGAGCGTGTCCAGTTTATCCTTGTTGCAGGAAGAAAAAACTATTAAGCTGAAAATCACAAATCCGAACAGTTTTGTTTTCATAGAATGATCAATATTTATGGTTTGAAAATTAGCAGCCAAAAATATCAAAATTCATATGATTATTGCAAACATTTTGACGAAGGGAATAGTTTTTTTGAAAAATTAACTTTTCAGTGCATTTCAATATTACATGAGCCGAGACCGGCTCTGAAATAATTGAACTGAACGTCAGGATGGTCAGCCAGCAAAGACATTGGCACAGAGCTGTCAGTGATCTTTTTGCTGATCATAAGGGCTGTAAGTCTTTGTCCGAAGGCATTGTCATGGGTTCCTGCATGCCATATTGATACTTTTTCAGCTTTCCAGGTCTCAACAGGACCAACAGTAATTGCTTTAAGAGGAATGTCTGTTACCACGCCTCCTCCGCTTGTTCTGGCATTCTGCATGCATGTTACAGGGTGCAGATCTACAATGCGTGTGGCAAGTTTCCTGTATTCATCCGGAGAAGGGGGTTCATCTGCAAACCTTCCTTCCCTTCTTACCGGATCATTGAATGCCCAGTGTTTTGTTTCACCCTGGCCACCCTGCATGACAGCACACCGGATGCCTGATTCCCAGGTTTTAATGTATTCAGATGTGTCGGCTTTCGGAAAATGAAGATTTGTTTCCGGCATCATGAGTTTCTTATCAATACGGCTGAAGCATAATTCCATGTCGGCCCGCTCGAAAGAAAGGGGATGGGTAATGCCAGCCTCTTTGCCGTTTATTAACCATTCATCCATTCCCCAGAAATGGGCATTTTTCAGATTTATCTTCAGTTCGTTTACCAGCCGGGCAACAAGAGGAAGGTGCTCTGTCGGACCTATAGGGCCGCATATTCCGACAGGCTCATCGGGAGTGGCCTGCTTCCATGAAGTAATATATTCAAGGGCTTCAGCAAGATAAAAATCTTCGAGGGTATCATAGATAAATATCCTGAAACCTTCTCTTGAAAGCCCGGAGAGGGACTCCGGTGTGAGCCGTGCAGCATCCTTAAGGAGCTCTTCGTCGAGAGTTGTATAATCCCACCAGTCAGGGGCAAGCATACTTGATTTCCTTGGCATATTCAGAATGCAACTATCAGAGGTTAATTGAACTAAAATGTTGTATTAAGCGGAGGTACTATCATTCAGAGAAGGATCCTAATCAACTTTAATGTTATTCTCTGCTGATCTGTCAGCGGCAAAGATCAGCTTGTGGGTAACCATAGCATCGGCAAGGCTTGTCAACGGCATTTCCTTATTTTCACCGACAGCTTTGAAGAAAGCCTCAAACTGTGTCTGGTAAGGGTGATCCGAGACATCGCCCGAATCGAGCAGTTTCATTGATAATTCGCTCCATTTGTTTTTATCCAGGCCTTTGATCTGAGTGGAGAAAAACTTGTTATCGAGAAGCGATCCTTCACTGCCCACCAGGTGGAAATGGAAATAATAAGGCTGGATGCAATCTATCACGGAGGCTACTTTGCCGACCGCCCCGTTCCTGAACTTCACTATGGTAACTGAAGTACCCGGGTATTCATATTTCCTGAAATCATCATTTGAGGAAAATGCCGTCATACTCTGAACCGATTCCGCCTCGCTGTCCATACACAGAAGAAGAGCATCCATGGCATGACATCCGGCCGACAACAGTGAACTTCCCGCAGCATCCTTTTTTGTATTCCATCTGAACTGGCTGTACCATGGGCCTATGCCATGATAATAATCAACTTCCCCGTAATGTATTTTGCCCAGGAATCCTTTGTCAATAATTGATTTGACAGCCATAAGCTGGCTTGAAAACCTGCACTCAAAGCAAACACATGTTTTTACACCGGCTGCCCTGACTGCTTCTTCAACAGCAAGACAATCGTCCCACGTAAGAGCTATGGGTTTCTCGATTATTAGATGCTTGCCGGCCCTGGCTGCCGCAACAGCCTGTTTTGCGTGCTCGGCAGGGTAGCTGCATACAGACACGGCCTGGATGTCAGCATTTCTTAACATTTCGTTGAGATCGTCATAACAGTCGATCTTACAGCCATGTCTGGCACTGATTGCTGCCGGATCAAGCTTCCGTGATGAGCATAGTGCAGTGACCTGGGCCATCCCTGTATTATTTATTGCGGTAATGTGGGCTCCTGCTGCCCAGCTGTAACCAATGATCCCGACATTGAATTTTTTCATGTTTTTCATCTTGCCAATTACTCAAATATATCCAATTTTATTTGGAAATTCAATTCCATTGATCAGTGTTCATTCTCAGGGCTGTCAATGAACATCAGTTTATCCGGATGGATTGCAGCAGGTAAGGACAGCACCGTTTTTAAGCTCAGGTCTGAACACAAATTATGGGATTTTTTAGTATATCTTTGTAAAAAACAGCAGATTGATACCTGATATTACACCATGATCACTTCACGCGATTAAATATCAGCTTATGGTAAACCGGATTGCATACCTGTTGATCGTTGTTAATTTCATCTTTTCCGGATGTTCCCGGGATGAAAATAAACCCCTTGTATTCAAACCTGTCGACCTTGATGTCTTCAGCAAAAACCACAGAGGATTCAATCTGCTTGGCAAATATGATGTCGGATGGTCGAATGATGGCTTTAGTGAGGAGGACTTCATTATTATTCGTGACCTGGGATTTAACTTTGCCAGGCTCCCGCTCGATTACCGGACTTACACCCGGGCAGGAAACTGGGATATCTTTATTGAAGACGAAGTTGAGGAAATAGACCAGGCTGTCAGATGGGGAAAGGAATACGGGGTTCACGTGTGCATCGATTTGCACAGAGCTCCCGGGTACTGTATCAATCCGGCAACCCTTCCCGCTAATCAGGATCTTGATCTATGGACCAGTCCGGTTGCCCAGAAGGCCTATCTCAACCACTGGAGGTTTTTTGCTGAGAGATACAGTGACATTCCTTACGAAGAGCTGAGCTTTAACCTGCTGAATGAACCCGGGGATATTGATGAGAACATTTATGCCGGCCTTATGAGGAAGGCAGTCACGATGATTCAGAATATTAATCCCGACAGGATTATTTTCGTTGATGGCCTGAAGTGTGGTCGCGAACTTGTCCTGACGATGAAAAATGACAAGAATATTATCCAGTCAGTACATGCGTATGATCCTTTCACTCTTACTCATTACAAGGCAGGCTGGGTTGAGGGCTCGGATACCTGGCCCCTGCCTGTATGGCCACTGACAGATATTTCTCATTACCTTTTTGGCCCTTGGCAGCCCGATTACCAGTCATCGCTGGTACTGGAAGGAGATTTTGCATCGGGAACTGAAATTTCCATAAATGTACAACAGGTGTCAAACAGGTCATTAATGCGTATAAGTCTTGATGATCAGGAAGTATATAGCAAATTGTTCTTATGCGGTCCCGATCCGGGAGAGGACTTCACAAAGATAATTAATACTCAGTGGGGTTATCAGAACATCTCGGGAAAGGATTACAAAACAGTATTGCCGTCGGACGGTCAGCGCCTTATATTCAGGAATACTGAAGGCGACTGGATGACATTTAACAGGATAACTCTGAAATCGGAAGATGAGGAAATTGTGATAATACCGGGTAATACAAAATGGGGATCACTTCAGGATTCATATACCATAACTTCAGAGGGTACCGTAACCGGCTCCGATGGAAAACCCTCATTGGGCCTTGGAGGTCTGACAGGCACTCTGGAAATGGCCAAACGGGAAAAAATCCCGGTAATGATCCAGGAATTCGGAGTGTTTAACCAGACTCCTCACGATGTCACAATTGATTATCTCAATGATCTTGTAAAAGTCTTCAGGGATTATGATATTGGTTATGTCATGTGGAACATGACCGGCAGTATGGGAATCATTAACAGTGGCCGCACAGATTGTGTTTATGAACAATACCGGGGTGAACAACTTGACAGGGCAATGACAACCATTCTGCAGGGCAATGGTAAATGATCATATCATTACTGTTTATCCTTCTTTCTGGCATACGTATGTTTATTAACTTTTAATAAATCGGGAAATGAGAAATCTTTTAATTATCATTTTACTTGCGGCCACAGGCATTTCAATGGCCATGCATTTTACCGGAAGAGGCAAAAATGAACAGGTACTTACGTCCAAAACAGTAACTCAGGTTGCCGTTATTGTCAGGGATATCGACAAAGCCCGGCATGCCTGGGCTGAAGTTCTCGGTGTTCCTGTACCTGAAGCAGGTATTGCGGAAGGTCACTCATCGAGGCCAACCCGCTACAAGGGAGATCTGTCAGACGCTAAGGCGTTGCTGGCATTCATCTCAATGGACAATCTGCAGATCGAGATTATCCAGCCTCTTGGAGGAAAAAGCACCTGGCAGGATTATCTTGACCGGTATGGCGAGGGTATTCACCATATAGCCTTCCAGGTTAAGGATATAAACAACATGGAGAAAAAATTCGCTCTTCAGGGTATGCCCGCAGTAATGAACGGGGGCTGGGACGGCGGAGCATACAGTTACATTGACGCAACCTCAAAACTGGGTTGTGTGCTGGAATTGCTTGAAAACTACAGGTAAATTAATTTCCTAAGGCTAATCACCATATGCCTGCGCAAAAATCAGTGATCACCAAATAAAAATTCGGTTCAAATAATTGAAGGATACTCATTCGCGGTGGTGAGGATCCCTCAGTTTCCTCAGAGCCTTTCTTCTTGTGGCAGGCTGTTCCAGCCATCGGTCACAAGCTTTAATCCGCTGTTAATATCACGGGTAAGTTCAATAATTATTTCTTTCTCATCCCCTGGCATCAGGGTGAAGTAATTATCTGAGAAATATGAAGGCAGGACTGTCTCATTTTTCATATCGGTAATTTTCAGCCTTATAAAAAAAGCTGTTTCATTACCCGTATTTGACACCCTCACAGATCCATTTTTCCCATCAGCCATTGTGGTAACGGTTTTGAGCTTTACTTCTGACAAATCGTTAAGCCTCTCGTATGATTTTGGTTTTACCGTGAGCCAGTAAATGTTTTCATCGATAATATCCTCCTTGTCTTTCAACAGGAGCTTCAGGAAGTAAACTTCATCATTATATCCAGGCAGTACTACTTTATCGAGAAGGATAAGTTCATGAGGATCAAGTTTTACAGAAGATACTTTTTCAGAAATAATTTTTCCACGCATGTCATAAAGAATAACACTGGCTTTGAGATCTTTTGTTTTCACGGCAGTCTGGTTGAGCACACAGACAACCGAATCGTTGAGGTTGAGCTGGATATGCACCGGTGCAGCAGCGTGTTTGAAACCAAAGTAGCCGCCGGTGTAATCGAGGTAATAATCGTAGAAAAATCCGCGAAGGGCTGTCCATGGATTCTGGTTTTTCCAAACCAGCATACCGGTATACCAGTCCCACATCTTATGGTTAAAAGCTTCCTGGAGCGCACGGTATTGCTCATAGCTTACTATCTGGGCCTTAAAGCAGAAATCGCGGATATCTTTCACTTTGCCGTAACGGTCGGGGAAGTCAAACAGAGGAAGATACTTATGATAGGACCATGATCCTGATGCCCTGGGGCTTGTGGGAGGTGTTAATTCATTTTCCGGAATTATCTTTATCAGTCCGTCATAGTTTGGTATTCCTATTGAGCCCGTTTCGGGGTTGAAGGGAAAGGACCGCTCGGTGAATATTTTTTCAGGCTCCCTTATTCCGTACGGACCGTCGCCTACACCTCCGATCACGTTGGTCATAAGTTTGGGAGAAGTTGACATATCGAGAAAAAACCTTGAAGGGTCGAAGGACGGAAATACATTTTCTTCAAGAGCTTTGAGTATGTCCGGGGGAGGATATGTTTCGTTACCTCCACACCAAAGGTAGAGTGAAGGGTGATTTCTGAGCATTTTGATCTGGTCGGCGAGAGACTCAAGGAAAAGCCTGTGATTGTCCGGATAAGCTTTCCTTCTTGCCTGCGATTCCTTTTTTAAAGGATCGTTCCACTCACCGTTACAGTCACCGGTGATCCAGATATCCTGCCAGACCAGAATGCCGTATTTATCGCATGCATCATAGAATTCAGGTCTTTCGGTCAGTCCTCCTCCCCATACCCTGATCATGTTCATATTCATGCCGGCGTGCAGTTTTACCTCAGCCTCATAACGCTCCCGGGTCAGTCTTAGAAGAGCATCAGATGCGATCCAGTTTCCGCCTTTTATGAATACTTTCTGCCCGTTTACCGTAAACACCTGCCCCGTGATCTTTTCATCGAAATAGTTACCTGTTTCTCTGATGCCGAAAGTCACGATCTCGGAATCGATAACCGATCCGTCTGCCCCGGCAAAATTGATTTTCATTTCATATAAGGGCTGGTCACCCATACCATTTGGCCACCAGAGACGGGGATTGCTGACTTTTATTTCAGGCAGGGGAACGACTTTTTCCTCGAATGGGGTGAGAACCACTTTCACCGAGCTGCCGTAACCTTCGAATCCGGCACTCAATGTGCCTACTACTGTCTGTGAAGAAGTGTTGACCAGCTCAGCGGATGTTTTAATGTATGCCGGAGACTGCTTTTCTCCCGGTACTCTTATCCCGGGGACCTTTGTCTCAATATACGGGTTTCTGAGATCGGCAGTTCCCGTAATTTCGAGTGAGACCTGATCCCATATCCCTGTATTTCTGTCCCTTACAGGGCATATCCAATCCCAGCCGGCCGTAAACTGCATCGCTACATTCCGGCCTATTGTTCCGTCACCTCCCTGTCCGGCTGCAGCATTGCCGGGAGGATCCGGAGGTGCAACCCAGACCGCCAGCCTGTTGGGTTTATCTTTATTCAGCCATGGTGTGATGAGATATTTCTGTCTGAGAAACATTCCCTGATGTGTGGAAGTGCTTACCCTGTTGCCATTCAGGAAAATGTCGGCAAAATAGTTTATGCCCCTGAAGCTGAGCCAGACCTCCTGACCCTCTTTTGTTTCAGGGACATCAAATTCCCTGTAAAACCAGTATGTGTAGTAATCTCTGCCTGTATCGTATATGTCAGGAATAAGGTTGTTGTTCATTCCGAAGAACGGATCAGGAAACTGGTTGTTATGGAGCAATGTGGTCAGAACAGTACCCGGAACAACAGCCTCCATCCAGCCTTCGGGTCTGAAGTCCTGCCCCGTGATCTGCGTTCCGTCAATCAGTACATCAATGGCTTTCCTTGCCTTCCAGCTGCCGTGAAGAAAATGGACTTCCGGCTGGGAGAAGGTCTTGAATGGAACAATAAATAGTGAGATAAGAAGAAATGTGAGTTTTTTCATGATCGGTTATTTGTCGAAGTTACTTTAATCAATCTGTCTTAACGAGCCTACATTATCCTTAATTATCACGCCGTCGCCATGCTCACCCAGGTCAGCGACAAGCTGCTTTATCGCGCCTCTGTGCATCACATTGTCCTTGATCACGGAGTTCTCCAGACCTTTCAGAACTATTGCGTAATCTGGTGAGTAGGTGCCTTTTCCTCCGTCATCCCTGCCTGCATTGAGGGCATTTCCCGTGAAAGTCAGTCCCCTGGCATATTCGAACCTGACCTGAGAGCTGTCATATTCACCCTGCCTTCCCCATTCCGGCTTGCCGCTCCTGTATATGACATTGCCGGTCATGGCAATTGTTTCACACCCTCTGTTATCGGGCCTTGCCAGGAGGGCAATACCGCACCTGCCGGACCGGTCGATGTAGTTTCCTGTTATATTGTAATGAGATCCTCCGAAGATCACGATCCCTCCTTCACGGTTCCATTCTATTCTGTTTCCCGTTATGGTATTTGAAGCGTTCTCATCATAAGAGCCGTAGCCGGCTTTGCCATTCCCGGAAAACCAGTTGTCAAGAATGAAACCATCCCATCCCCTTATTCTTAATCCGCATCCCCTGTTATGGAAGCAGTGGGAGTGCCGGACAACAAAACACCAGATCCGGTCAAGCCTTATTCCGTCGCCTGTAAAATTTTCAACACGGCATGTATCTATCCTTGGAGTATCCTCCTGGGTGCCGTAATCAGGCTTGTCTACGAGGATTCCGTGAATGCCGGTTCCTATATTCCTGCCGTTGAGGCAAAGACCATGGAGGTAGGCCCCGTAAGCTCCGGTAAGGTTAATAAGACATCTTGCTTTTTCATCTTTCAGGGAAAGAATTGTACCCATACCCTTCCTGTAACTCCAGGCCGGCAGACCATGAAGTCCGACACCTTCAGGAACTTTCAGCTCTGAACAAAGATAATCCCCTTCAGGGAAAAAAACAGCACCGTGAGTTAACCCTGCCTGATCAAGCGCTTTCTGAACGGCAGAGGTATCATCAGTGTTTCCGTCACCTATGGCTCCGAAATCTTTCGCATTAAACATTCCGGAATTTTTCGCAACGGCAAAGCCTGCTGATCCGGGCAACATTGAAGGTGCTATGGCAGAAGCCGCAAGCACCGGCCCGGCCGATAAAAACTTACGCCTTGTAAAGCCTTGTTTTTTCATATTTTCAGAATTGTCTGGGTTCATAGAAATCAATTACGGCTATCACAGGTAAATTTATGAATCCAAATCGTTAATGCCATAAAAACCTGCTATTTTTATGAGGGGAAGGACCTGCATTTACGGCAGATTTTAATGAGATAGATTCTGTATGTCCTCGTTGTTTTCGTTTTTTGCCGGGGAGCAGGTGATATGAAATACGGGAAGACAATATTATATCAGGGCAAGAAAAGGTAATATTATGCTCACATTTTGAAATACATGATTTAAATTTGATAACTGGTATTAACCTCAAAAAAAGACTATAAAATGAAAAAAATCCCCATTATCAAACAATTAACTACTCTTACTTCAGGATTAATGCTATTCACAGGAATTATTGCAGGCCTTTTCTCCTGCTCAGGCCCTGCAGGCAGCGAAACTGGTGTTTCCCCGGAATTTCCTCCCGAACCTCACCCGAAGGGCTACGTCTGTTATAAAACGGCATTGCCTGTAAAGGTTGACGGAATTATTGATGAAAAAGCATGGAATGATGTTCCCTGGACAGATTATTTTGTGGACATTGAAGGCTCTGCAAAGCCTGAGCCCCGCTTTAAAACGAGGGCAAAAATGTTGTGGGATGATAAAAACCTGTATGTTGCTGCAGAGCTTGAAGAGCCGCATGTCTGGGCTACACTGAGGCAAAGGGATACGATTATCTTCATTGACAATGATTTTGAGATCTTCATTGATCCCGATGGCGATACCCACGCATATTATGAGATTGAGGTTAATGCTTTTGGCACTGAATGGGATCTATTATTGATAAAACCCTACCGTGACGGGGGGCCTGTGGTGAATCGCTGGGATATACCCGGAATGGAGGTTGGCACTCATATTTTCGGAACAATAAATAATCCGGCTGATATTGACGAAGGCTGGAACGTTGAGTTTGCCATACCCCTTTCTGCATTGAAGGAATGCAATGAGAGAGGAAGAATGCCAGAAGCAGGGGACCAGTGGAGAATAGGTTTTTCGAGGGTTGAATGGCGCATCCTGATTGAAAATGGCAGGTACAAAAAAGAAATAAATCCATCAACAGGCAGGCCTTATCCCGAGGATAACTGGGTATGGTCGCCTCAGGGCCGTATAAACATGCACATGCCGGAGATGTGGGGCTACCTGCAGTTTTCTTCAAAAGAAGCCGGAACCGGAACCGAGGAATTTGTACCTGATGACACTCATGATGTCAAGTGGGCTCTCAGAAAAATTTATTATGCAGAAACTGAATATTTTAAAAAGAATAAAGCCTATACTTCCGAATTAAGTGAACTGGGCCTGAGCATGACCGATTTTGCGGAAAATCTGCCCGAACCTGTTATTTCAATAACAAGGACAACCTTCGAAAGTTATTTCCCCGTTCCCGGTCAGGATAATGCCTGGACCATATACCATGACGGAAGAATAACCCGCCCGTCATTGAGCAATGAAGCCAGATAGATGTACCCTGCAACGGACTATTTCGGTTCTTTTATTTTCAGCCAGAGTGCACAAAAAACCATTGACCTGATATGAAAAGACGGAAGAGTGGGAAACTGACATTTTCATGCCTTTTCGGGGTTCCCGTAATTCTTATCGCAGTATTTATTGCTTCCTGCTGCATAGAAAAACCCGTGGAAATTATAGGGATCAAGATCTATGAATACAATGGCAATTACGAAGCACTTGCAGGTACCTGGAAAGATATGGGCATTAATACGGCTTTCGTAAGTGCAGGTCTCGCGGGTAACAATGAATTCAGAGAGGCGCTGATCAGGAATGACATCAGGATGTTTTTAATTTTCCCCGTGTTTCAGGATCCTGTATCGCTGGAACAGGACAGTACTCTTTACGCGATAACAAACAAGGGAACAAATGCAAGGGACAGATGGGTGGAATTTGTGTGTCCCTCCCGCGTCATATACCGTAAAAGCAAGGTTGATGAGCTCGCATCGATCATACGCCGGCTGAATCCTGACGGGATCAGTATTGATTTTATCAGGCATTTTGTATTCTGGGAGATGATTTATCCCGGCCGGGATCCTGCAAGCATTGACAGGACTTGCTACTGTGACAGCTGTGTGGCTGAATTCAGCTGTCTGGAGGGAATTACTTTTCCGGATACGTGCAGAACACTGTCCGGGAAGACAGAGTGGATAACAAGGTATCATCAGGATTCATGGGATTCTTTCAGGAGTGAGCTTATTGCTTCAATGTTAACCGAGCTTGCTGCAGCAGCAAGGCAGGTAAAACCTGATCTGGTTATCGGAGCACATATTGTCCCCTGGAAGAAAAATGATTTCGGAGGATCAATTATCAGGGTGGCAGGGCAGGACCTGGAGAAAATGGCACCTGTGGTCGATTATGTTTCACCAATGTGCTACTCCAAGATGCTCAAACGCGATGCGGACTGGATTGCCGACGTTGTATCGGAAATGGATCTCTCTGCTCCGGGAAAAGTCCTTCCAAGCATCCAGGTGCATCAGGCATATATTGATGATCCGTTTTCAGATGATGAGTTCAGGCAATGTGTTGGCAGCGCCCTGAAAGCTCCGTCGCAGGGAGTCGTTTTCTTTTCATGGCCTTTGTTTGAGAGAGATCCGGCAAGGATGAATATCGCAAAAGAGATGATTGCCAGATAATCTCAATCTGTTGCTTATGTTGGTTGAGTGAAATAGCAAAAATAAAAAAATACCTATGATGAGAAAAGTAATGGCAATACAGATCTGTTTAATTTTTCCTGTCCTTTTCAGTTCATGCCAAAAACAAGATTATCATATAATTATTGAAGCCGAAAGCTTTACGGAAAAAGGAGGCTGGGTTGTCGATCCGCAGTTCACTGAACAGATGGGATCGCCATATCTGCTCGCACACGGGCTCGGAACACCGGTTGATGATGCACTTACAAAATTCATATTGCCTGCCACAGGAAGGTATCACATATGGGTAAGGACCATGAACTGGGCTCCAGGACCGTGGGAAGCTCCGGGAAGGTTCAGTCTGATAATCAACGGAAAAGAACTGAAATCAGTTCTGGGTACTGAAGAAGGCTGGAACTGGCAATATGCAGGTAAAGTGAGATTCACGGATACCATTGCTGCAGCTGAACTGAAAGATCTGACAGGGTTTGACGGACGTTGTGATGCATTATATTTCAGCACCTCGAAAGACTTACCTCCGGATGACGCAGAAAGATTGGCTGAATGGCGCAGGGGACTATTGAACGAGAGCGGGGTGCCACTGACTTCTGAAGCTTATGATCTGGTTGTTGTTGGCGGAGGTATAGCCGGCTGTGCTGCGTCAATATCAGCAGCAGAACAGGGACTAAAAGTTGCTTTAATACACGACCGTCCTGTCCTGGGAGGTAATGCAAGCAGTGAGATACGTGTTCATACTGAAGGTATTATGTGGAAATCGTCCAGGATCCTAAGCATGCTGAACACTGTCTGGTGGCCCAACGGATCGCCGGATGCCGTTCTTGATGACAAAAAAAGACATGACAATATGGCAAAGTATGAAAATATTGCCATTTTTCTGAACTGGCGGGCTTATGATGTCAATGTTACATCCGATTCGATAACTTCAGTTTATGCACGACATACTTCAACAGGTGAAACCATGAGCTTTTCTTCTCCTGTTTTTATTGATTGTACAGGCGACGGATGGATAGGCTACTGGGCAGGGGCTGAATACATGTATGGAAGGGAGGATTCCTCCAGATACGGAGAGAGCTGGGATGCTCACAAGGAATTGTGGAGCCCTGCCAGGGAAGACGGAAGAGTCATGGGATCTTCTGTTCTTTGGCGTTCGGTCGACAAGGGAAAGCCTGTTGGTTTTCCTGAAGTGCCCTGGGCAATGGATGTAGCAGGAGACTATTCAGCCACATCAGGAACATGGAAATGGGAATTTTCAAGAGACGATCTGCATCAGGTTGATGATGCTGAACAAATACGAGACCATTTGCTTAAAGCCGTTTACGGATCATTCTATAACGCCAGAAAAATGCCTGAAAACAAAAATCTTGCTCTGGAATGGGTGTCATATCTTGTTGGGAAAAGAGAATCCAGGAGACTGGTGGGAGATTATATCTATACGTTCGTTGATGCGAAAAACATGATTGAATTTCCGGATGCCGTTGCAATGGAGGAAAGGGACATAGATGTTCATTACCAGCAGAACCTGAAGGATCCGTCCCAGCCCGACTTTCTTTCAGAAGCTCTTTTTTATGAAGTTGACCATTATTACATTCCTTACAGAAGCCTCTATTCAAAAAATATAAAAAATCTCCTTATGGCTGGAAGATGCTTCAGCTGTTCGCATGTGGGACTTGGAGGGCCCAGGGTCATGCATACTACCGGGCAAATGGGAGTTGCCGTAGGATATGCCGCATCTCTCTGTAAGAAATATAGCACAAATCCTCGCGGAATTTATCTGAATCATATTGAAGAATTACTGGGACTTGTACATAATGACGGGAGCATCAGGAAGACAAGGAGAAATTCACAGCATCTGCGTTGAATGAGTGATTCATGATCAACCCTGGAAACTTGTTCTGTTTATTTACATCGTTCGGCAGTACAGAATGATGAATTAAGATCACCTGTTAAGATGGTATTTCAGCTACCATACAGAAGGTAATTTTCATGATTGCGGTAAAATATTGTAATCCGGATCTGCCGGAAGAATGAAGCTGCAGAATGCCGTTTCCGGCAAAACAATCCACTGGCCGGGTAAGGGTAATCAGTTAATATTCCGGGTGAGCCAGGTTAAAGACATTTGGCAGCATAACCATTTATGGTGCCCCTGAAATGACCGGGAGCGGAATTTAAGAATGACTGACACAGGATCAAAAGCCGAATTATTCTTATTCGCACCGGCTTTTATTCATGGGAGTCGTATCTGCCATAACATGAAAAGCTCCTTATGACAGGTGTGCCGGCAGATTTCAGAATTTCCAGCTTAACAGAAGAATATACTCCTTCATTGATCACTTCAATTCTTTTATGTCCTATGCAGGAGCCTTGACTTATTATTTGCCACTTACCTTCGACCTCCCCTGAGAGCTGGTATTCACGTATCCGTTCCCCTTCTGTCAGGTCTTCCATCAAAACAACAAATGACAGGGGCGAGGGGGAATTCAATTCCACGGTAAATTCGTTTCCACTGCCTTTTGTCTCCCCCAGCATATTGGAAAAGCTGTTGGTGATAAGCCTGCCGAATTCTTCAAGCCTCTCAACATCCGCATCCGGTACAAGCCCACTGTCGTCAACTACTATTCCCAGGAGCATGTTTGTATTTCTCCCCACGCTTTTACAGTACTTATCCATCAGCTCGTCCAGGCTTCGAAGCATATCATCCTGGCCTTCGCGCCAGAACCACCCACCCTGAAAGGAAGAATTGAAGCGCAGGGGAAAATCAGATTCTCCGGGACACCAGAATGATCCGTCAGGGTTTCCGTTTAACCCCTTTATTTCTATTATGCCTGATGCGGAAGTGGTTGAATCCGCCCTTGACCAGCAGGGATACGGGGCCACTCCTTCCTCATTTCCAACCCAGCGTATATTATTCTCAAATCCGAAGGGCCCCTGGAAAGCTATAGTTTCAGGCTGATATTCCCTGAGCATCCCAAGAACATCGAATCCTCCCATTTCAGGCGGGAGTACTCCTCCGTCAAACCATACCTCAAACAATTTGCCGTATTGTGACCATAACTCGGTGAGTTGCATCCTGACAATCTCATTATATTTTTTCTGTTCCTCAGGATCCCCCGATACTACTTTGCCGGGGTTATCCACTTTCAGATAACCATTGGCTGTCGTGCTTGCGTAAATACCCGGTTTCAGGCCATACTTCCTGCACGATTCGATAAAATCTCTTACAATGTCGCCCTGTCCGTTTTTCCAGGGTGCATTTTTCACACTGTACGGATGTGCTTTCGTCGGCCAGAGACTGAATCCGCTGCAATGTTTGGCCACAAGCACAGCATACTTTGCTCCTGCAGATCTGGCAGCCATAATCCATTGATCGGTGTCAAGTTCCGACGGATTGAAAATTGAAACGTCGGGATGATATTCCCAGTTATCCCGGAAGTTATATTCAGGTTCAAAAACCGGCATATCGAAATGGATCAGCACTCCGATCTCTGAGTCTGCCCACTGCAGATGGGCCGGAGTCGGGAGAATCTGTTGGGATTTCTGAGAACAGGAGCCAAGGAAAAGGCTCCAGATAATGAAAAGCACCGTGTGGAATGTTCTCATCTGCCCTCAGGATTCGGAATTATGCAGATAAACTCAAAGTCCAGGTTATAAGGGTTTCTGAACTGATGTTTTTCATTCGGCTCCACAAAAATACTCTGTCCTTCCGTTACCTCATATTCCTTCCCGTCCTTGTCAACCACGACACCCCTGTTCTTTTCAATTTTTACAACATGTTCATAATTGTGCTGATGATAGGGTGTATTTCCACCCGGAGCTATAAAAAAATGCCTCATGAAGATATTTTCTGAATCATCTTCAGGCCCGATGAGAATTTTCATCCTGACATCCTTTGCACCTTCCATTTCCACTTTTTTATCGTGGATATCTGCATTAGTGTTTATTTTCATCTGTAATTTTTTTTGTTGTTTTAGTGATCATACAGCCTGCAGTCATGATATGGAATATTTATCCTTTTACAATTTTCTCCCTGTCTTTGTCCCAGTACATTCTGCACCCTTCCAGGTATGCCCGTGTACCCATATGTGCCGACATTGCTTCCTGAAAGGCCTGATCGATGTCACACGAAGGTGTCTGATTCTGGCGGATACATTCCAGCCATTCTCTCATGTGAAGATGAGTAGTGTCGTACCGTTTACCGTTCACATAGGTATACAGTAATCCCCGCTGGGCAAAATAAAGCTCTGTTGCAGATGTGACTGCGTCAACTTTGCTTTGTCCCGGAACATATGTAAAGAAAGGCTTGTCGGTTGGAATAATGCCCTGGCTGATTTTCTCAGCATATCTTTCAGAGTTCCTGTCAGCTGTAAGCATCAGGATATCGGATACCTCCATTGATGCATCATGACCCATGAATACCTTTCCCCTGTTTCGCGAACTGGCCAGTGTGGCGCTATATAACATGGTCAAATCTCTGTCGGGCCATTCGAAGGTGGTCTGGAGAACATCGGGCACTGTTCGTCCGTCCTTGAAGAAGTAGATTCCGCCTGACGATGTAGCCGAGTGGGGTATTCCCAGGTTCATTATCTGGTTGACGGCATCATATTCATGAGTGAGCAGGTCGCCGGACAGACCTGTGCTGTAGTCCCACCAGCATCGCCACCGGAAAAAGCGCTCAAGGCTGAACCGGCTTCGTTCTTCAGGTCCCATATATCGCTCAAGCCCTGATGATATCATATAATCTTCATATTCTCTTACTCTTGCTGCATCACCTTCAAACTGTTTCCAGTCGATTGTATCGGGGCCGGAACCTTCTATGACAGGATAGACCCAGGCCCCGTTTGGCGTGTTTCGGTTTGTGCATACTTCAATAAGGTTGACATGACCCAGCAGCCCGTTGTTAATAATTTCAGCAGCCTTCTGGTATGAGGCAGTCTGGCGGCCCTGATGTCCGAGCTGGAACACTACCCCCGTCTCCCTGATTGTATCGCGGAGCATATATGTTTCAGGTACTGTCCATGTGAGAGGTTTTTCGCAATAAACATGTTTGCCTGCCCTGGCAGCGGCCATTGCAATCGTTCCGTGCCAGTGATCGGGAGTGGCGATTATCACGGCATCTATATCATCAGCTGCCAGCAATTCCTGATAGGTCCTGTAATGTTTGGGTCTGGGACCGAACTTTCCGCCGCTTCCTTCCCTGTTTATATTTGAACCGGTAATTATTGCAGCTTCAGAATATACATCAAAAATATCACAAACGCCATTAATGGCTACATTAAGATCATCCTGTTCCATGAATTCATCATATCGTGTGTCGTCAGGATTGTTTCTTTTAGCTTCTATCAGTGTATCAATATACGGGGGTTCTGCAAATCCTATAGCCCTTAACAGCTGTTTGCCACGGATACCGAATCCAATCAGGCCGATACGGATCTGTTTTCCTCCGGTCATTGGTTGAAGGTATACTGCATCAGCATCACTGAGTTTAAAAACATCTGATATGTCACGGTTAAGGTATTGTGTTTTTCTTGTTCTTATAACGCCGTAAGCCATTGCCCCCAGAAGAGGAACGGTGGCCAGTGTTTTTATAATTTCGCGTCTTCCTATATTTGAAGATTTTGTACCTTCCGGGTCCTCTGAAGCATTTCTGGTTTTTTCTTCTTCCATATTTTTAAATTATAAATTTCTGAAAACCTTGAGGCAAAAATTTGATTAGATATCTGTCAATACCAATAATACGGGCAGTTGGGATAACAAACAGAACACCCAGCGCTGCAAGCTCCACAAGATTTTTGTCAATAAGCAGATATGAGCCTTCAAAGGGCATTTCGTAGTCAATACCCAGCAATGCCGGATGAGACAATGTATACATGGATAAAAGAATTATGCCGCCTATGCACGACAAACGTGTAAAACACCCCAGAAGCAAACCGGATCCAATTAACACCAATGCCCATTCGTTGAGAAAATCAACATATTTCATCAGCCCAGAATTACCGGCCATATTAATGAATATCGATGCGAACCAGCCTTTTGAATCCAACAGGTAAGCCTTTGCGGACCAGTTTGGATTAAGCACTTTAACCATCCCTTCATAAAGAAAATGCCACCCGATAAATATCCGCAGCACCATCAGCCATGTTAACCACAACTTTGACAAGCTGTTTTCCAGATTTGATTTAACCATTATTTTCTCAATTGATATACCTGAATAAAAATCTATTTTCAAGACCATTTGTTGTTAAACGGAAATGAGACATAATATTGCAGAACACCTGAACTACGGTTTTCAGTATTGCCTGATAAAAACACCTTCATTCCTGTTTACTGAAAAAAATATTGTAAAAATAACTTTTACCGTGAAAATTTCACCAACTTGTCACGAATAGATTTGTTAAATATTCAAAACATTGCAGAATTGAACTGTTTTCGATAAATTCATAATTTCTGACATCTTCATTTAATTAACTTTGCCGGGACCTTCAGAATTATCTGATTTGTAGCGGAACGAATGATGGTTGGTTTTCAGAAACTGATAAAAAGATGATAAGCCGGAGTTTTATACTGCTTCTTCTTGCAAATATAATCACCTGCTTTAATGATGCGGGATCCTCATTGAATGAGGATTATGATATACAAATCGGTTCGCCGTGCTACGATTTCTCAAAACCTGACAGGATATTAACATTACCCGTTATTCTGCATGAAATCTCAGGAATAACAGAAGTTGACAGTACTTCGGTGGCATGCATACAGGACGAGCTGGGCTTCATATTTATTTACGACATAGAAAAAAACGAGATTATAAGGCAGTTCCCATTTGGCTCCGTTGGGGATTATGAAGGTATTGCACGCGCCGGAAACGATCTTTATGTTATCAGAAGTGATGAGCTGCTGATCCATGTTCAGGATTTCAGATCGGCCAGGCCAAAAAGCATGACATACATAGCTGATATACCAGGCAGAAATATTGAAAGTTTGTGCTACGATAGAATCAATGCCAGATTACTGATGATGCCAAAGGACATTCCTGATAATAATAATGAAACCAGGGATAAGCTGTTGATTTACGCCTTTGATCTTGAAACTAAAAAACTTATTAAAGGCCCGGCCTACAGTTTTGATAAGCATATGATCAGACGGTTTGCCCTTGAACATGAAATCAATATACCGGTCATGAAACAGAAAGGAGGAGTAAAAGAACCTGATATTAAATTCAGGATTTCAGCCATTGCTGTTCATCCTGTTACGGGAAGGCTGTTTTTAATATCCGGGGCAGAAAAACTTCTCTTTATATTAAATGTGAACAGGGGAATTGAAAATATGATAAGCCTCGATCCGGAATTATTTACACAACCTGAAGGGATAACGTTTCTTAGAAACGGAGATATGTTAATATCCAGCGAAGGCGGAAACAGAAAACCGGCAATTGTAAGATATAATTATTCACGGCCTTGATTATTTTCATAAGACAGCCTGTTAACGAAATCATTCAATGATTATTTACATCGATAATTTTTCTTTACCTGTCTATTCTGAATAATAAATATCCAGTTCAGCAACTTCCTTTTTAAAATCTATATTCCTGATTCTGATGTTTGTGATTTTTTTTCCTGTTTTCTGGGCAATATCATCAAGGAGCTTCTTTTTTTGATCGGGTTTAAGCAATTCAAGGTTTCCGTAGATGATTGAATGTCTTCCGGATTTGTTTCTTGACAGATACTCTTCAAGAATAAATGCTGAAAGAATTATTATAATGTTGAAAACAAAAACACCCATAAGAGGAAATCCGACCCATTCGAGTGAATTAATTGCCGAAATTGCAATTACTGTGAAGACATAGGCCATGTCTTTAATATTGAAGTTCACTGTTCTGAGTCTGAGAATTGTGAATATGGCAAATAATCCGATGGCCATTCCTATCTGGGCATAAGCTGATGCGAAGACAATTTTAAGCATTGCCCCTATGAAAAAGATTACTATACCCATCAGAAAGAAGCTGAACACGTAATTTACCTTTTTAGAGTACCTGAAATACACAACCTTGATCAGGAGAAACAGGAAGATCAGGTTTATGACAAACCGTGAAAGGATAGCCCAGAAATCGGGATGGTTCAGATTAAAGATGTTTTCAAACATAAATTAGGGATTTAAGGTAATTTTTTCTATAGTCATGTTCAACGGACAGAGACTCTTAATTCTTAGTAAAGAACATATTATCAGAATGATATAAGATACGAGTTTGTAATCATCATTTGTTGCCGGAATCCGTGACAATGTGAAAAGAAAATCTGTTGTTTTTTAATTTTGATATGTGTTTTTCTCCTTCGGACCTGAAGTTCATAATGTATTTTTTGACTCCTGAACTGTGTCTTTATCCGGTAAATATAAGAAATATCAGAATTCAGTATAGGAAGCTGTATATAAATTAATAACCATTTAATTAATATTCCGTCATCAACAAAATATCAGATCAATTGTTTCTGTGAGGGGTGGACCATTAGCACTGGTTTCTCTATTAATCAGGGATTAAGAATATCTTGACTTTTACATATCTTTGTTACAACAAGTACAGTTTGAAATGTATCTGTCAGGTGAATGAAAAAAATGTATCATCAACCGGCGCCATTTTCAGCTGCACGGTTAAGTATAAAGGAACGGATCATATGAAAAAGCTCTGGATAGCTGCAATTATTGTTTTTTTTCTGTTTACCGTCATAATTGATACACGGGGACAGGTAGCGACCACCGCAGAAGTGCTGATGTACCATATGAGTATGAAAGACCGCAGAAATGCATCAGCAATAGTAAGGGAAGTAGATTATGTGGATTACGTTGATATGTATGACCGCAGCTTGTTGATGTATGCATCAGCTAACGGATACAGGAACATATGCAGGGTACTGGTCAGAAAAGGAGCAGATCCTGATCTTCAGGCTATAGATGGTGTTACAGCCGCCATGTATGCCTCCTATAACGGTCATCCGGGTATAGTAAGATTGTTGTTGAAAGCTGGGATAAATCCGGATGCTCAGGCTATGGATGGATTGACCGCACTGATGCTGGCTACCCAGAATGGCTACCTGGATATAGTTCAGATGTTACTTGAGAGCGAAGCAAATCCGAATCTTCAGGATTTTAATGGTTATACATCCCTGATGATGGCATCGCAGTACGGATACACAGATATTGTTAAACTGCTACTTGACAATGGCGCCCATGCAGATTTGCAGGACGAAAATCAAACCACGGCACTTATTCAGGCTTCACTTTCGGGTCACACTTATATTGCACAGATGCTTCTTGACAAAGGAGCTGATCCTGACAGGCAGAACAAGGAGGGTATTACTTCCCTGATGACCGCTTCACTGAACGGGCATATCGAATTTGTGAAGTTGTTACTGGGCCATGGTGCCGATATAAATATTAAAAGCCAGAGCGGTACCAATGCATTATTCCTGGCTTCCCTTAACGGACACACTGAGATTGTAAAGCTGCTTCTGGCAAATGGGGCAAAACCGGACCAAAGGGATAATGATGGCACAAGTGCCCTTATTATTGCAGCAAAAGATGACATTGCGGAACAAATAAAGAAAAAACTGTATCAGGAATCAATCAAAGATTCATCATATACCGACCACGTGGTTGCTTTTGTTACTACTTCCCAAAATGGGGATCTGGAGGCTGTCAGGCTATTTATGGATAAACGGGCAAGCTACAATGAAATGGCGGGGTCAAAAAAGACACTGGGCTTTATCCAGGCTTCACCAAGCGGCACTATTACGATCGTGAATTTATTCATAAAGAAAGATGCCCGGCTGGACGATCAGAAAACCGTCAGATTCACGGCGCTGATCGCAGCTTCACTTAACGGAAATGCAGAAATCGTACGACTATTGACTGATAACGGAGCTGATCCCGATCTCAGATGTAACGACGGGGCCTCAGCGCTGATATTTGCATCGCAGAATGGAAATGCAGAAATTGTGAGGCTTCTGCTGGAAAAGGGGTCGGACATAAATTTACAACGTGATGATGGATTTTCTGCCCTTATGGCAGCTGCCAGAGAAGGGCATTCTGAGGTGGTAAGATTATTGCTCGAAAAAGGAGCCGAAACCGGCCTGAAAGACAGTGCAGGAAATACAGCACTGGACTATTCAGACAATCCTGATGTCAGAAATATACTTGGGAGATAAATAAAATCAGAAACGTACCTGCAATAGAAAAGAAACTATTGCAGGAAGTTTTTGTATTTTTAACCTTTGACCTTCTCATAAGTTGTATCAATTAACAGCAATAGAAAATGAAACTTAACAGAATTTCTTTATTAGTACTTGTTGCGGTTATAGTTGCAGCGGTCTGTTCCTGTGACAAAAAACCGTACATTATTGAAGATGGCTACATTTATGTTCAGAAAGAAGACCGCAGGAATGAATCCTCTCAATGGCAGCTGGTATGGGAAGATGATTTCGACAAAGGCACCCTGGATACGGCTGTCTGGACCAGGATAGGACTTTTTGAATCGCCAAAGTGGAAAGTGCCTGTTGAGAAATGGCGCGAGGTGACCAATTGTTTCAGGTACATTACCGCTACTGATCCAAGGGTTGTCCTGTTTGACGATGATAACATTCGCCTGATGGGCATTATTAATCCCGATTCACTTACAGGAGATCCCCGGCCATATCTTACGGGAGGTATCTATTCATGGAATAAATTTGCTTTCCAGTATGGCAGGATTGAGATAAGGGCAAAACTGGATCCTGCATACGGTGCATGGCCGGCTATCTGGATGCTTTCCGAAAAGAACATCTATCCGGACCAGCATAATGGTGAGATGGACATTATGGAACGCCTGAATCACGATGACTTTGCATATCAGACCACACACAATCATTATACGATAACTCTTAAGCAGACTGATCCACCAAAATCAGCAACCGGCAGCATCAACCCCGATGACTATAATGTTTACAGCGTCAGCTGGTACCCCGACAAGCTGGTATATGCAATCAACGGGATCACATCGTATGAATACCCCAGAGTCCGGGGTGCTGGTACTTATCAGTGGCCGTTTGATCAGCCGTTCTACCTGCTTATCGATCAGCAGATGGAGCATGAATGGCCCGGGAAAATTACAAATCCTGAAGAATTACCCATAAGCATGACTGTTGACTGGGTCAGGTTGTATCAGTGAAAACCGGATCCGACAGGGCTGAGGCAGTAAGCGGATAATTAAAATAAAAATTTTATACTCCGGCCGGAAATGTTCAGAAAAACGGGCTTTCAGGAGTGATAAAAAAAACATATTTTTGCATACTTATTAAACGGTTGATATGGACGAGGACCCTTATCATTGTACAAACTATAAAATTCTGTAAGGAAGACAGCAGTGTTTCCTTGCAGTTAAATATTGTAAGGAGGCATGGTTATGATTGAGACAGCAGCTGAATTCCAGGAACTTATTGAAAATAAAGAGTGGAAAGCCTTACGGAAGAACCTGGCAGGTCTGGAAGATCTGAGTATCGCTGAAATAATTGAACAATTATCCCCGGGAGAAGATATAGTGATCTTCCGCCTTTTATCCAGCGAACAGGCAAAAAATACATTTCAATACCTTTCTTATGAAAAACAGGAACAGATCATCGAAGGTCTGGCAAGGAATTCCAATAAATTGTCTGCCCTGCTCAACGATCTGGATCCTGATGACAGAACGGCTTTCTTTGAGGAGCTGCCAGGACAGGTTTCGCAGCGCCTTATCCAGCTGCTTTCGCCTGAAGAAAGGAAAATAGCGATCAATCTTCTTGGCTATCCCGAAGAAAGCATCGGAAGGCTTATGACGCCGGAATTTGTTGCAGTAAAATCTCACTTTACAGTCGGACAGACACTTGACCATATCAGAAAATTCGGCCACGACTCTGAAACCCTTAATGTTGTTTATATAGTTGACAATAACTGGAAATTAATTGATGATATCAAGATCAGGGAGATCATCCTGGCAGATCCCGATCAGTATATTTCAGAATTGCTCGATAATCGTTTTATCTCGCTTAATGCATATGATGACCAGGAATCAGCCATCCGGATTTTTAAAGACCATGACAGGGTTGCCCTCCCTGTGACAGATTCTGAAGGCATACTTCTTGGAATAGTAACCTTCGATGACATAATGGATGTTGAAGAAGAAGAGACTACCGAGGACTTTCACAAATTCGGCTCCTTCCAGGATGTGATAATAAATCCTCTGAAAGCCAGGATCCCCTTTATGTATCAGAGGAGGATCCTCTGGTTAACCGTTCTTGTTTTCATGAATGTTTTTTCAGGTGCAGCTATTGCAAGTTTTGAAAAAGTAATAGAATCCATGGTGTCACTTATGTTCTTCCTTCCGCTCCTTATAGGCAGCGGCGGAAATGCAGGCTCCCAGTCGGCAACTCTGATGATCCGTTCCCTGGCTGTCGGAGACGTAGAATTAAAGGATTGGTTCAGGCTTGTGGGCAAAGAGTTTATTGTGTCCTTTCTGCTTGGCATAACAATGGCTTTTGGTGTTTCTCTGATAGCTAGTTTCAGGGCCCCTGAAATAATTTTCGTTGTTGCAACCACGATGATCCTTGCTGTTATGGTTGGCAGCCTCATAGGATTGACTATTCCATTCATTTTTACAAAATTGAATATTGACCCTGCCACGGCAAGTGCACCGCTGATTACCTCAATAGCGGATATTACGGGCGTGTGGATCTATTTCTCAATGGCCGCATGGGTTTTCGGACTTTAAAAACACTATCCGTAATCAAAAAACTTAATGCTCCACATGCTCCATGAATATTGGCAACGAGCCGCAAAACCTGCGATCATCAACTGAATAATCAACCGGTCAGGAAACCAATATTAATTACGGGGTTAAAAAACTTATGTCAGCCTCCTGATGTAAATGCAGAATAATAATTATATTTCAGCAATTCCGTACTTACAATATCATAACACATATAACATAAACAAATTCTTTGATCATGAAAAAATTAAGTCCTTTGCTGATTGTTCCTTTTATTTTATTGATGGGTTGCAGACAAGAATTAATTATCGACGGGAAGTCTGGTTATCAAATTGTCATCCCCGTTAAGGCAGATTCGGTGGAGAAATATGCCGCCGAACAACTCAGGGATTACCTGTACAGTATGTCCGGCACCACTCTTCCTTTAACAGATGAGTATTCATATAATGGTAATAATGCCATTTATATTGGCCGTACCAGTTATGCTGAATCGCACGCCATTGACTTCAGTCAGCTGGAAGAAGACGGATATGCTTATAAATCAACAGGCTCAGATTTTATTATTGCAGGAGGGACCAGGAAAGGTGTCCTGTACGGAGTATATGACCTTCTGGAATCATTTGGATTCAGAAAATATACCTCTGATTGTACAATTATTCCACGAAAAACTTCTGTTTCGCTTCCTGAGAACGACACGGTGGTTATACCTGAAATAAAGTACAGGACAACATCATACAGAGATACCCGTGATCCGGAATATCTCGACTGGCATAAGCTGTCATCGCAGAGAGAGACCTGGGGATCTTTTGTACACACTTTTTTCAATCTCATGCCGCCTGAGAGGTACTTTAAGACTCATCCTGAATATTATGCATTAAGGGATGGCCAGCGTTTGCCAACCCAGTTATGCCTGTCGAACCCGGAAGTTACAGATACACTGATAAAAAATCTGAGGAAGCAGATAGAACAAAGACCTCATCTGAAATACTGGTCTGTCAGTCAGGCTGACAATAATATGTCATGCCAATGCCGTGGCTGTATTGAACTGAACAGAAAATACGGGGGCGACATTAACAGAAACAGTGGTGCAATGATATATTTTGTAAACAGGGTTGCCAGGGCTTTCCCTGACAAAATGATATCCACCCTTGCTTACTGGTATACCCGTGAAGCACCTGATAATATAAAACCGGAACCCAATGTTAATATTATGCTCTGTAATATTGAAAGTGAACGTCACAAGCCGGTTTTTGAAACCGACCCGGCCTTTGCCAGGGATCTTAAAAACTGGGGACAGCTGGCTGACGATATACTGATCTGGGATTATAATATCCAGTTTTCCAATCTGGTAAGCCCTTTCCCCAATCTTCATACCATAAAACCCAATCTTGAATTTTTTACGGATAACAATGTAAATGCTTTTTTCATGCAGGCCAACGGTCAGAAAGGAGGAGAAATGGCAGAATTGAGGGCTTACCTTATATGCAGGCTTCTCTGGAATCCTGATGCTGATGCAGAAGCCGTGACTGATGATTTTCTGAGCGGGTATTATGGTAATGCCGGCCCTTTTATCAGACAATACATCGATACAATGCGCCATGCTTTGGCTGAAAGCGGGCATCGGCTGGGGATATTTGGCAGCCCGGAAGAGGCCAGAGACACTTACTTATCGGCTGAGATGATGAAAGAGTACGAAAGATTGTTTGATAAGGCAGAAAAGGCAGTGGGAAAAGATCCTGAACTGCTTGACCGGGTAAGAATAGCACGGTTGCCGGTGATGTATGCACAGATTCAGATCAGCCGGACAGAAACAGATACTCCCGGGAGTTTATTCAAACATGATGATGAAGGCAGAATAGTGACAGATCCTGAGATAGAAAAAGTTCTCTGTCAATTTGTTGAGCGTGCAAAGGAGCAGGGCGTCACATATTTAAGGGAAAGAAGTATTTCTCCGGATATATATCTGGAATCTCACAAGAGGATCTTCAGAAAGATCAGTGAAACGGATTCCTCAGTATCGTATCAAAAGAAGATCATTCCCATAACATATCCTAGCAGGAATTACAGGGACCTGCAGGCTCTTACTGATGGTATTTTCGGATCATATGAGGTATGGAGAGACCCGCGCTTTGACAATTGGATCGGATATGAGGAAAGCCATATGGATTTTATTCTGGATCTTGGAGCAGTTATGCCTGTTAATTCCATAAGCATGGATTTCTATGATGCCAAAGATACCTGGTACCAGATGTTTTTGCCTGAATATGTGACTTATGAAACTTCATCAGATGGTGAAAATTACAGCAATACCTGTAAGGTAGTAAATCCGGTTGACCCCAATGAACCTGAAAAAGATACAATGCCCAGAGAGATATATGTACAATCTTTCAGAGCTGACATAAAGGATTGCCGTGCAAGGTATATAAAAGTACACGCGGAAAGCGTATTACGCTGCCCCGCCTGGCATGTGCGTACGGGCGATCCGGTAACAATGTTCGCAGATGAAATAGTGGTTAAGTGATGAAATAATTACATGTAAGATTAATCACAGCATAAAAAAAGCCCTGCAAACATCGTGGAATGCAGGGCTACCATTAATTCCGGGATATGATTATTTCTTCCCCTGTCCTCCACCTTTTGATACCTTTGCGGCATTCTTCATGGGAGTTGCAGTCCTTGCCCCCTGATTTTTAACAGCAGTTTTTCTTTGCTCCATATATTGACTCTGGTTCATGGCAGCCTCCTGCTTTTTCATTTCCTTCTGCTGCTTTTTCAGCTCTTTCTGTTGTTTCTTCAGAGCTTTCCTTTCTTCATTACGGGCCTGCTTCTGCTCACTGATCATCTGACCATAATTTTGATACTGCCCCTGAGTCTGGGCCTGAACAGAAGCTGCCGACCGGTTCTGATTTTCGGTCTGTGTCATTACTTCAGACTGGTTCTGAGTACGGGCCTGTGCCCTGGTCTGATTTGCATTCTGGGCTGATAATCCTGCACTTACAAGGATTGAAATTACAGCCATTAACATTGTCCTTTTCATCTTTCTGTGCTTTTAGTCAGTTAAAGTAAACTGGGATAAAGGTATAATGGTCAAGATGAAGTATTTATGAAGATTCTCAACAATTTTGCCTGTATTATAAAATTTTTTACTAGCCTTGCCGTCTGGCTTTGTCACATTTGATAACAGGTTATCGCAAGGCTGAAATACTGGACGAAAAAAACAATTATTGAAGATTCTTCAGGTCATTCTCTGAAGTATGTATCATTTAAGATATATTTGAAAAGGAACTGCAATTTTGATAATCTGAAATAACCTGATCATGAAATCCAAAAGACTTTTTACCGGAGTAATTTATCTGGCAACCTTCGTGATGTCAATTATTTATTTACCCGGTTGTGCCGACCGGGATGTCAACAGTAAAATGAAGAACGGAACTGAAATCTCCGATCTGGTTCTGATATATCATGGATCAACCCACAGACCCGACTGGAATGTAAATGAAATGCGACCGTACATCTTCAGAAATGAGGGCGGTGATTTTCACTGGTTGTTTGACGGGTTTTTATTTCTTGAGATCTTTGACAGGATCGAACGTTACGAATGGGATCCCGGGTTTGGATACACCACAGCTTCAAGGGAACAATGGGAATGGCTTCTCGACCGTTATTTCGGGGAAAGTAAAGGTCCGGATGCGCTCGAATCAATTCTTGACAGTCTTTCAAAGCAGGGTAAAAAACCGTTAAGGCCCAGGAGAGTTGTATTTAGTATCCCTTGTCCGGTATCCGGATTCACTGACTGGGGGGAAATTAATGGTAAAATAATGGATTTCAATAAGCCTGAGGACCAGATAGCTGCCGCATGCTGGTTTACCGACAGGGTTCTGGAAAAATGGGAAGAAAAAGGCTACAAACATATTCATCTGGACGGATTCTACTGGGTTCATGAGGCTGCAGGCAAAGATTTTGCCATAATACCTGAGGTGAAGGAATATATTAAGAAGAAAGAGATGAGGTTATACTGGATCCCTTACTGGAATGCAGAAAGAGCCGATCAGTGGGCATTGCTCGGCTTTGATTGTGCTTACCAGCAGCCAAACTATTTCTTCAATAAGGATATACCCTATCAACGTCTTGATGATGCATGCATTTTTGGGAAGCAGCATGATATGGGAATGGAGATGGAGTTTGACAATAATGTTGTGAATCCGGAGATCCACGGACGGTTTTATGATTACATCAGTGCATTCGAAACACACGGGGTCTGGTCAGAAAGAAAGGTAGCCTATTATGAAGGCGGTGGTGCCTGGATGAAGATGTCACAAAGTGATGATCCCGAAATGGAAAAAATGGTTGCCAAACTGGCTGAAATTATAAAAGACCGCCAGGAGAAGGCAGACAGGGAGCACATGAAGTAATAACAGGTTTGCCTGTTTTCAGAAGGATCAGGCTGCATTATTTTTTCTATATTTGGATTTCCGGAGTTATGCCGGTGCTAACCAAATAACCGTATATTGTGACCTGGCTGATCATTACCTTAATCTTAGTTTCCGGAGGATTGTTCCTCTTTGTTTACAACCGCCTTGTTAAACTTGCGAACCATGTCATGGAGGCCTGGAGCGGTATAGATGTGCAGCTTAAAAAGCGACATGATCTGATTCCCTTGCTGGTGAAAGCCGTTCAGGGGTATGCTGCCCACGAGCGCACCCTTTTGGAAACCATTACCAGCCTGCGTTCACAGGGAATGTCAGCCTCTTCCTTACAGGAATCGGAAGCAGCTGAGGTAGCACTTTCCAGGGCTCTGGGCAGACTTCTCGTGGTAGTTGAGAACTACCCGGAGCTGAAAGCCAGCCAGAATTTTCTGGAGCTGCAGAGAGATATATCGAAAGTAGAAAATGATCTTCAACGGGCCCGCAGGTATTATAACGGGACAGTACGCAATTACAACATACTTATTGAACAATTCCCGTCAGGTCTTGTGGCAAAGGTTGCCGGACACAGTCAGCGCGATTTCTTTGATATCGGTAATGAATCTGAAAAGGATGTACCTGAAATCAAAATGTGAAAAATATTTATGAAACAATTTATTTTCCTGCCCCTTCTGGCTTTCCTGATGAGTTCCGGGTATTCACAGGAACGGATACTCTCTTATGATATTTTTGCGGAAATTGAAAAGAGCGGCACCCTTATGGTTAGGGAAGAAATAAGGGTCGTGGCGGAAGGAAATTCAATAAAAAGGGGAATTTACAGAAGCTTCCCTACGAAATACAAGGACAGGCTTGGTAACAAGTTCAAAGCAGGATTTGAAGTAACGGAAGTTTTGAAAAACGGGAATCCTGAACCCTGGTTCACAGAGGAAAAGGGAAACGGAATAATTGTTTACATAGGCGACAGGAACATTGAGCTGAGCCCGGGCATATACAGCTATTCCCTCTCATTCAGTACAACCAGACAGATAGGTTTTTTTGATGATTACGATGAGCTTTATTACAATGCCATAGGTGGTGACTGGGCATTCCCCATTGAGGCTGCAATCGTCAGGATCAAAGTTCCCGAAGGAGCAGGGATCATTCAAAAGGCTGCATGGTCGGGATATGCAGGATCTGCAGATTGCGACTGTGTATTAACAGATGACGGCAATATTGTAAGCCTGACCACCACAAGACCTTTGCAGCAGGGGGAACAGCTGACCATTGCAGTGGCCTGGCCCAAAGGAAAGGTGGTTCAGCCATCAGCAATATTGCGGTTGATATATTTTCTGAAAGATAATCTGCACGTTCTCTTTGCCGTGGCCGGGCTGACTGTGGTGATAATGCTATACTACAGAAAATGGAAGAGTATCGGGAAGGACCCTGCCAAAGGTACCATAATTCCCCTTTTTGACCCCCCTGAAGGTTTCAGTCCCGCTGCAACAGGATATCTTGCGGGAATGGGGATGAAAGACGTTGTGATAACCTCTGCGCTTGTTAATATGGCTGTTAACGGCTTCCTGAAAATTATCAGTTCAAAGAAGAAATACACTCTTAAGCTGATTCCGGAAGCAACTGCGGAACTCAGTCCGGAAGAAAAAGCACTGTCTTCGGTTCTCTTTTCAAACAGGCAGGAAATAGTGCTTGATAACAAAAACCACCTTTTGTTCCGGAAAGCAAGAAGTGAGTCCGATAATATCCTCAAAGAAAAAATGATACCTGAATATTTTAACCTCAACACTAAACAGTTATTGCCAGGCATTATTTTTTCTGTGGTCTGGGTGATTCTTGCCTTTATTGTGTCTCCCTCGCCGGTTGTCCCTGTAATACTGCTTATTCTTCTTGTTGCACTAGCTGTTTTTTTCACGTGGCTTATAAAAGCCCCCACTGAACGGGGGAGGGCATTTATGGATGAAACAGAGGGCTTCAGGATGTATCTTTCCGTAGCGGAGAAGGATCAACTCAATGCAGTTCATGAGCCGGATCTCACCGTTGAACGGTTTGAAAAACTGCTGCCGTACGCCATTGCGCTCGGAGTGGAGAATCAATGGGGCAGGAAATTCGAAAATGCTCTGAGGCAATCAACAGGGAAGACCAGAACCTACCGGCCCTCCTGGTATGCCGGAACCGCGCCGGCAATGTACTCACCACAGAAATTTACATCAGCGATGGGAAAAAGCTTTTCATCAGCAATCTCCTCAGCATCAACACCTCCTGGGTCATCCTCGGGCAGCGGAGGCGGAGGACGGTCAGGCGGAGGCGGCGGAGGCGGAGGAGGCGGAGGCTGGTGAAGCGCCATGAGCCAAAAGGTAAGCCGTTAATCTGACCTGTAACACCTTTCCAACACTAATATTATACCTGACGCCTTCATTTGCTTAAGGGCAGAAGCTTTCCTGAAAATCTCATAATAATGGCCAGCAACAGGAACAGACCTATATTACCGATAAGATATGCACTATTATTCAGAGAAAGCAGTACAAAAATGAAGGAGTATAAAATCACAAGCATGCCCGTTAAAATTAGTGCTGCTTTCCTTTCTCTGAACAGAGTCCCCGTAAATGCTGATATCAAAGAAATGGTGGCCACAGAGGAAATAAGATAAGCGAAATTAAACCCTGTGTGTTCACTAATAGAATTCAGAAGCGAGAAAAATAACACAAGCCCCAGTGAGACAAGAAAATAATGAAAAATACTGATTGATTCCTTCCTTGTGATTTCAAGAAAAACAAGAACAAAAAATGTCAGAGCAATAAACAGTATCCCGTATCGGGAACTTCTCCAGGATTTCTGGTAGTGATCAACCGGCTGGAAAAGATCAACTCCGAATGCACTTTCCAATGGACGGAATGCACTTCCTGTCCAGTTTTGGGGAAAATTCCTGTTCAGATGTGTCACTTCCCAGTCTGCCGTAAATCCTTTTTCATTTACATCTCTCCGAAAAGGCAGATATCTCCCGTTAAAGGCCGGCGAAGCCCATGTTGAATTAAGATTGATAGTTGTTACTTTTCCGAGGGGTGTAAACTGCATCCCTTCAGATCCCGATATGCTGATGCTCATATCAAAACCGACCTTGCTGCCCGGAATGAGAGCAGGGCTGATGAATGAAATACCTGAATTGAAAATATCTTTATCCCTTACTCCCGGCTCAGCTTCAGTTTCTGTGGAATCTGTTATGAGTATTACTTTTTCCTTAATACCCCGGTTATCTGAAATGCCGACAGTATAATACGCTTCGTTCCATAAAATGTCATGACTTTTTAAGAAATCTTTGTCCGGTATTATGAAAGATCCTTTGACTTTCAGCTCTGAATCATATACAACAGATTGATATATTCCTCTGTATCTGGTTTCCGGTTTAATGATCCCGGCGATATCGAGAGTCTCAGGCAAAATATGCAATACGCTGACTGCCTGTAATTCATCTTTGCCTGATGGTATGGTCCGAACCGGGATATTGAGAACAGGACCCGAGAAACATTGTTTTGATGCCCATTGATCCGATATTTCCTTTTTCACATTCTCAGCATTTTCCTGTCTTTCCCTGATAATCTCCTTGATCATCTGCAGAGGTATAAGGAGCAATAATCCAAGGATTGCCAGTAATATTAGCTTCACGGTCAGTGAATGGTGCCATTTGTTCAGGTTGGAGATTTCAATTTTCATGATGACATAATCAGTTTAATTAAAAGAACTTTGAGATACAAAGTGTTATTTGAAAAAATTTTATTCTTTTATCAGTTTTTCAAGAGCTTTCAGATGTTCTCTGAATTCAGCAATTCCCTTTTCAGTTACTGAGTAACTTGTATTTGGTTTACGTCCGAGAAACTGTTTGTTAACTTTTATCATACCTCTTTCTTCCAGAGCTTTCAGATGACTGGCAAGATTTCCGTCAGTCACATCCAGTGTCTCTTTAAGACTGTTAAAGGAACAGGTTTCGTTTACCATAAGGATTGCCATTATCCCCAGTCTCACCCTGTTTTCAAAGACCTTCTTTATGTCTGAAATGGGATTCTTCATGCCTCGTATTTTCGGTACATAGCCAGTCCATATACGATATGAAGGATTCCAAAACCGAATACCCAGAAAAGGAGGTCCTGACCCGGAACAAAAACGGATACAAGTCCGGTAATCACTTCAAGTAAGCCCAGGTAAAAAATCTCACCAAAGGTAAATTTACCTGCATTGATCAGTGCCAGGCCGTAAAAGATTAAAAAAGATGGAACTATCAGATCCATATGATCCTGCAAAAGGAGCGCAATAACGAGAAGACCTCCCGCAACGAGCGGAATGAGGAGGTTTATAAGAAGCCTTCTGGATACCGGAGTCCAGAACTTTTTTCCGTCTTTTCTGGCCTTTCTTATTGAAAGGAATACAGCGAACAAAAGGGCAAACACAAGCACCATGAATGCGGTTGCAATGAGCTGGTACCTGAGAGAAAGGGCCTCCTTACCCGTGTTGATCCTGAAATATTCATCATAGTGGATGCTTCCATTGTCCAGGATAAAAAAATATGCAAAAAGCGCTCCGGCTATGGCTGTCAATCCTGCAAATACCCCTGACAGACCACTGAGAGACAGAAATCTGGATGATTCCTCCATCATTTTTCTGATTGCTTTTATATCATCGATGGATTTTATGTCGATTTTCATGATAAAGTACTTTGAAATACAAAGTAAATATAAGGAAAAATATATTCCAAATATTTTCAGAGATTTTTTTTGTGAATGGCAAATCCGTTTTTACTCACATTACAGACCCGGAATGGGCTGACCGTTGATAATCCGGGTTAAGGGAATTATTTTCAAATAAGCAGAAAAACCTGGCCTCAACAATTATCGGGAATGTTAATCACAGACAATCACTGCAAAGACACCGTTTTCATTAACAGTAAAAGATCTGATTGTCAGTCCCGAAGCAGTTGTAAACCATTTGATGCCTCCTCTTGAATTGTAGTTTCTGAAGTTGCGGAAATGATCTCCTCCGGCGATCCTCTCAATGCCATAAGCTATTGACTTATATATACCGCGCGGCATTGGGTAATTATAATCGGCAATGATAGCTTTATCTGCTATTCGTTTCATTTCTCTCAGGATCTTTAACGCCGTTTCTTCCTGGAACTGGTGTATTGCCATTGATATCAGTGCAATATCAAATTCTTTGTCAGGGTAAGATGACAGATCTGCAGCGTCACGCAGTTCAAAAGAAAGGTTGGCTGCATCCTTTTTTGTCGCTCTGGCGGAAGCAAAGGAGATCAGCCTTTCATCCAGATCAACGGCTGTGACATGTCTTGCTGTTACAGCCGTTTCAATCGCAAGAGTTCCCGTACCGCAGGCAATATCGATCACCTTTGCATTGGCGATGATTTTTGAGGTAACCGTCTTCCGGAGTCCCGAAAGAAGCGGATCAATAAATATTCTGTAGCTAAATGCGTTAAGATTCAGTTTCATATCTTATTTTCTACAGGTCTCTTTTCCGGCTGCAAAAGCAGGGTATGCAGGAATTATCCCTGCTGATCATCATTGGAAAGCAAAAATATGATTTTTGCAGCACTGTTTTAATTTTCCGGTCTTTATACCGTAAAAACAATAGATCTCTTCTGCTGATTTTTATGTGATATTTTTTACAACTATCAAAATTTTCTCACAACATGTTTAATAACCTTCTGAAGCACAGTATCAGGTCTTTTAAAAGACAGCGGTCATATATAATAATAAATATCCTTGGCCTTGCTATCGGGATAGCATGCAGCCTGCTTATTGCTCTATATGTAATAAATGAAGCCGGCTATGACAGGTTCAACGTAAAAAGAGACAGGATATTCAGGGTTATCCTGACCGGTAAGATCGGCGGGCAGGAGATAACCGGCGCATACACTCCGGCCGTAATGGGGCCGACCCTGCCGTCGGAATTTCCTGAGGTTGAAGATTTTTTACGGATGAATGATGTCGGGCCTACGGTTGTAGAATATGAACAGCAGATCTTTACCGATAATAATATTATACAGGCTGATTCATCCTTTTTTAATTTTTTCACAATCCCTGTGGTGAAGGGCGATCCGGATAACCTTCTTAACGGTCCTCACAAAGTTGTATTGTCGGAAACCACAGCAAGGAAATTTTTTGGCAATGATAATCCGATTGACAAATCGATAAAAATAGGATCCGATACCACAAGGTACGTTATTACGGGTATAATGGCAGACATTCCGTCAAATTCTCATTTTGAAGCCAGCATGGTGACATCCTTCATGACAAATCCAAGGTCGCGGGAGCAGGTATGGATGAACAACAGTTTCAGTCTGTATCTTCTTTTAAAACCCAATTCGAGTTTCACAACAGTAAACGACAAATTCACCGATCTGATAGTAAAATATGTTGGGCCGGAATTGCAGAAATACATGGGAACGACCATTGAGGAGTTTATCAGCCGGGGCAACATTTACAGGTATTATCTTCAGAAGCTTACCCATATTCATCTTGACAATACAGTGCAGGGAGGATTCAAAGCTCCCAGCGACCCTAAATATCTTGTGATATTCGGCAGCGTAGCAATTCTGATTGTGATAATAGCAGCCATAAATTTTATGAATCTGGCAACCGCACAGGCATCCAGAAGGGCAAAGGAAGTAGGAATCAAGAAGATCGGCGGCTCAACACGCGGGATGCTTGTTGCCCAGTTCCTTACCGAATCATTTATCCTTGCATTCGTATCGCTGATTCTTGCGCTTATAATAATTAAGATTAGTTTACCTTATTTCAACAATCTGCTCGGAGTAAGACTTGGCCTCAACCTTTTCGCTGTATGGTATACGATTCCGGCTCTTCTTCTGTTCACGGTAATTGCAGGTATTATGTCGGGCGGCTACCCGGCATTCTTCCTTTCATCCTTCAATCCGTATGAAGTGCTTAAAGGCAGGGCCGGAAACAGTGCGACCAACGGAAAGCTCAGAAGAATTCTGGTTGTCTTTCAGTTTGCAGTTTCCATACTTCTGATTGTTGGTACACTGATCATGAACAAGCAGATAAAATTTATGCTTAATAAAGATGTGGGTTTTAACAGGGAACAACTCATTGTCATAGAAAGAGCACATATCATAGGGAACAGGATGAAGTCCTTCAAGGAGAGCGTGAAAATGCTGCCCGGTGTGATAAACATAGCGGGCGCTACAGCAATTCCGGGACGAACAAACAACAATAACGGTTATATGATCGAGGGCAGAAAGGATGAAACGTATCTGATGGCTACAAGCTGGGTCGATAATGATTTTCTTGATACATACGGGATGAAGCTTGAATCCGGCAGGGTCTTCAACGAATCATTCAGCACCGACAGGCAAGCCTGCATCCTTAACGAAAGCGCGGTGAAGAATTTCAGCATAACCGACGTTGAAAAAACAAGGATACTAAGGCCTGGAGAAAACGGTCCTGAGGCTTTATCGATAATCGGGATGGTAAAGAATTTTAATTTCGAATCTCTCCGTAATCCTATCCAGCCTTACATACTCCTGCTCCAGGGTGAAAACAATTACTGGGGGTACATTACAGTGAGACTGTCTCCGGCTGATTATTCAGCCACTATCAGTGCTATTGAAGGAATATGGAAAGAATATACTTCAAATAATCCGCTTCAATATTATTTTCTCGACGCTGATTTTGAGAAAATGTACAGTCAGGAAAAGCAGAACGCACAAATGGCTGTGATCTTTTCGCTCCTTGCAATTTTTATCGCGGCGCTGGGGCTCTTCGGTCTGACATCCTATACCGTGGAACAGAAAACAAAGGAGATAGGGGTAAGAAAAGCCATGGGATCGTCCATTGCCGGCATATACATCATAATATCGAAAGAGATAATCATTCTGGTCTCAATTGCAGCACTTATTGCGTGGCCTGTCATTTATTACTATGCAGGAAATTGGCTTGAAAATTTCTATTATAAGATAAATCTGGGATTCTTCAGTTTTATTGCGGGACTTGCCATTGCGCTGGGCATAGCCCTGATCACTATAAGTTACCGCGTAATAAAGGCTGCCAGGATTAATCCTGCCCGCTCACTCAAATATGAATGATTGTACTCACCTTTTAAATGGATCTGCAAGGTTTGAAAAGAATATCATGCAAGACCATATTCTTTCACTGCTTTATAACTCTCCCACAAGAGATCCCTTCGGTTAGTTAATACAGGCGTCTTTGATTTTAACGGATCCTCCGGATGATCAGCAATTGCAGTCGGGACACAAACCCGGACCTTGTCAGCAGCTCTCAGATCAATGCTGATCCAAATGGTGTTAATCTGATATAATTTATTAATATTTATTTACTTATATTCACCATAAAAAATCTTGAAAACAATATGGCAGATTATCCGGGGTATGCCTGCACTCCGGAATTATTTGAAATGTTTTCATTATCCAATAACTTTAGTGCTTTGTTTCTTTAAATTGCCTGCTATTGCTCAAATTACAGATTAAATCATCTCAACTATGAAAAAGACCCTTAAGATAATTTTGTTCATCCTTGCAGGATTAATATTACTGATAATACTGGGTTCATACATATGTTATAAAACTTACCGGGCAAAAGATCCTGTCACGGAAACGAACACTACCCTTTTGAAATACTATCATTCAACCTATGATGAATGCCGGAAAGTATTTATTCAAAACATTGAAAGGGTCTCAGCTGATTTTGACAGCGTCCTGACAGGTAAATTTAGTGTGCCCAGCCAGATTGACAATGATCTGACTGTTGACTGGTGCTATATTCCTGCCCGGGGTACAAAGGAGAAGCTTCTGATGGTCAACTCAGGCTTGCATGGGATTGAAGGCTTCACGGGTAGTGCAATACAAAACATGTTTATTGATAGGATCCTGGAACAACACCTCCATGAAAATATGGGAGTCTTGTTAATACATGGTCTGAATCCCTTTGGGTTCAAATATCACAGAAAAGTGACTGAAAATAATATTGATCTTAACAGAAATTGCGTCAGGGGAGATCAGATGTTTGACATAAGGAACGAAGGATTTGCTGCTCTGACAGATATGCTGATGCCTTCAGGTCCGGTGAATATCAACAGCCTCAGGAATCAATTTTTCCATCTTGTGTCAATTTACAGGATCATCAGAGAGTCTATGCCTGTTTTGCGTCAGGCAGCCCTTCAGGGGCAGTATGATTTTGAAAAGGGTTTTTACTACGGCGGCAAAGACTATGAACCCCAGATTGATTCACTTAAGCCTTTTCTGATAGACATTATCAGGAGATACAAAACTCTTCTTAATGTTGACCTGCATACAGCATATGGTGAAAGAGGCACGATGCATTTGTTTATTGATGAGCCTGAAGATGAAGCTGTCCGGAAAGGAATAGAAAAAATATTTGCTGGGGCAGATATTGACTGGGGAAGCAGTGATGATTTTTACACTATCACGGGCGAGTACACCGTATGGGTTAACGACCTGGTACCTGAGGTTCTTTGCATTCCCATGGTTTTCGAATTCGGCACCCTGAACAGTCAGGAGACATTTGGCTCTTTAAAATCAATACAGATCATGATTCTTGAGAACCAGGGAGCCCATTACGGATACAGGAACATAAAACATGAGGAGAAGACGAAGCATTTATTTGATGAAATGTATTTCCCGTCATCGGCTGTCTGGAGATCAAAGGTAATTGCAGATTCATTTGAGATGATGAGCAAAATGATGAAAAATTTTGAGGAATTTGAGTCGGAATAATACATACATAACATTAAAAGTCCGACACATAACCATTTTTAGTCATTTGATTCAGATCAGAGCCCTGATTCATATTTCTGTTACTTTCATGACATTACAGGTTGAAAAAGGCAAGCTCTTATCCGAAGGCTTGCGTTCGAATCCGGGATCATATCCGGGGTTTGCCTGAATCCCTGCATACGCGCTGTCTTCGACGAGCCCGTAAATCAGTTACCCTGCAATTTGCTGTGAGAAAAAGAACCTTCTATATCGAAAAAATTTGGAAAATCAGATTTTTATTTTAATATTGCTTTTTAAGAACGACGTTAAATTGAGTCGCGGGGACTGGATTGGTTAAGAAGTATTTCGATTTGTTCTTTATATATGAAAAAAACAATCCCCTTGTTTATCTGGATGTGTTTATTGCACATCAATCTTCACGCCAATCCTGATCCGGAGCTTTCGGAATTGTTGGATAAAATCAAGGCTGGCCGGATAATCATTCAGAATACTTCAGCTGCTTTCCTTATGACCTCCAAACAACTTGGATCAGTAAGTCCTTCCGGGGGACAAAGCATAAGGGTGATCATCCCAACGGCATCTATACGGGAATCCGATCTGATAACCGCAGAGGTACTGGTCAGATTGCAGGAAGGTACTGTTTTGCCTGTTCTGAAAAAGGAACGGGAATGGTTTCAGGTCAGACTTCCTGATTTAAGAGATGGCTGGATACATCAGGATGACGTTCAGCAGGTGTATGATGAAGAAGACAGGGAAATCAGGACCCAGGAAACAAAGCCTGAAGAATATTATCAGACCAGGTTGCTGGCTGAAAATTTTTTCCGGAAATTTTCTGAAGCTTATCAGGAAACCGGGCAACTCATAAGCGCTTTCGAGAAAAAGTATCATTCCTTATCTTCCAGTGAGCAGCGTAACGCAGATAAGCTGGTGGAAGAGCTGAACCGGGAACGTGAAATAGTAAACCTTGCAAGGGCTTACATCAGTCACTATTATCAGAAACTTCCTCCTGTACAGGTAATTGAAACCGGAAAAACAGGCAGCTCAAAAGCAATCAGCTATGATGGTACAGCGACAGTAAGGTTCGGATCTTCAGCTTACGAATCAGGCGGACAGATATCTGAAACCACAAGAGACATCAGCCTTGCCGGAAACATAATTTTCAATCCTCAGTCCAGGATTGCATTGCAGATGAACCATAACAAAGACGTTATTAGGACACCGTATACTACCAGCAATGTCAATGCAACCTATTATCATGAGGCTTCAGGAGGTACCCGCCTGAGTACTTCAGTTAATTTTCAGGATTACGGGGATGTAATGACAAGCCGGAACAGTTACAGAAACCTAGGAGCAAAGCTGAACGTTGAACAACCTTTGAATGAAAACATCCGGTTCCAGGGTGATGTGCAGGCTCAGTCAAAAAGTTACTATGATACGGAGGACGGAAACGATCTTCAGGGAGTTCAGTTCAATACACATATTGATTACAGTGGTAAAAAAACCATGGTCAATGCAGGAATCCGGGGACGGTTTCAATCGAGCGACATCCCGTTTCTCGATTATCACCGGATCATCCCGAATCTCAGGGTATTGTACAAGACAGGACAAAAACAGAGATCGGTAAATGGTGAAGCCGAACAGATGGTCTACGGCTCTGCTGCCGAATCCGGTAATTTCAACCGTGTACGGGTTGATCTTGAAAGCGGTAACCCAAAGAACCGGACCCAATTAACAGTGATCAACAGATCCTTCCCGAATAATGAAGGTTACAACAACCTGAAAATCCGGATGATGAATCAAAGAAATTACAGATCCACCGATCGTTACGGAAGATCAACAGGTTATATTGAGTATACTCTTCACACAAATGATGCCAGCACTTCAAGCAACTATGTGGATCTTCGTTTCGACAGAAATATAAGCGCAAAAACCAGTTACTTTGATATCGGTGCTTTCGGGAGGTACTGGGAGGATGCAGGCATACCGCACCGCTTAAGTGCTTACAGCCGCTTCGGGTTCAAATTTTCAGGGCTTCAGATAGGGCCCGTGGTTGGAGCTGATATGATGATTGATCCGAACGACCCTGACCTGAAACGGGCAGGTAACAGCTTCAGGGCAGGTGTTGATGGCAGGGGTAATTTTGTTATACGTCAGGCATCAATTTACAGTTCGGTCCGGTATCAACAGAATTTTGCATACAGTGGTTTTAATATCGGTGGAGACGCAGAAGCACGAAAACCCGCCACACTGGAGATCACAACAGGTGCCCGCATTCCTGTTGTACGCATGTTCGAGCTGCAGCTGGACCTCAGGTACTATTCACTGAATTTCGATTTGCCCGAAACCGACGATCCTATACCTGTCAGGACTCAATCAGGCCTTCGCTACCTGGCGGGATTAAGCTACCGGTTTTAAACACTAAAACAAACAGGATGTGAGATGAAAAATAACAATACCCCCGGCCTCGGATCTTATCTTATTCTTTTTCTTCTCTTATTGATAAACTCATCTGCAATTGCACAGGATCTGGATAAAGTATATGAACGCTACAGAGCGGAAATTGAAAAGATCCAGGGAGAAGAAGCCTCCAGGAACTTTATTTTCACTCATGCAAAAAGTGAATTCGGACTAACCGAAAATATAATGTCTTTTCTGGTCGATCTTAACGGAGGAGCATTTACAAAGCAGATAGATTTTTTAATGAATGTCCCTGTCCAGAAGTGGAACCCAAATATCGGTTACGGAGGATCGGGAGCGTATGAATTACGTAACGTTCAACGACTGGTAAACAAGAATGTTACCACTGCATTTCATAATGTGGCAACCTATGCCGACAAGATCAGTAAAGGATTAAAATACTACAGTTTGTGCTCCAGTATCATTGAAGCAATCAATGGCGACGACAGGGCAAAGCTCAAATCTCTTCACACGACATTTGAGATAGTTATGGGTTGGATGACCTCCGATTTCCCGAATATGAACGTTGCAATGTTAAGTGTGGGTTTCATCAATTACGCACTGGATAAGTTTATCAGTACCACTCTTGATGAGTATAATGAATATTGGTGGAATAAATACAGCGAATATCTGAGTACCAGGTATCCGGGATTTTTGCAGAATTGGGCCTACCCGTCAATGCAGGGCGACGTGGGAGCATTTCTTGAGAGCAGGTTATCAGAATTTTGGGATTCAGCCGAACAGTTTGAACAAGGAGCTCCGTTTATGTACAGAGGTTCTGAGTATGCCAAAAATATATTCGGGCCTTCATTTGCAGCCCGTTATTACAAAGAATATCTGCATAAGAATCTGTTGGCATGGGCGCAACGGAATGCAGAGCTGGAGGAGGCTATTGCATGGAGAGAATCAGAGCGCAACACCCGAGAGCTTAATGAATTGATCGAGGAGATAAAAATATTAATGGCAGCAATCGAAGCTGCAGGAAAACAAATTGAAGAAAAAACACCTATCGGCCTGATCGTCATTCCGGATAAGGCTAATCTCAAAGCAGGGGAAAGCGTCACCTTCAAGGCATTGGCTGTTTATGAAGATCAAAGCTCACAGGATGTTACAGCACGTGAGACTACCTCCTGGAGTTCCGGCACCAACAGTTTCACAGCCACGGAAAGTACCGAAGCGAAGGAACATACCATCTCAGTTGCATATATGAACCTGGAGGCCAGAGCCATTGTCACTGTTGAGGGCAGTAAGAAGCCTTGCGGAGATAATCAGGAATGGAGCGATGAGAAAAATGATTGTGTTTGTAAAGAGGGTTACGAAATGATAGAGGAGCTTGGCAAATGTGTGAGCATTGACGACGCAATAAAAGGTGTTACTGAAGAAAAGCCGGATACTCTCTGTAATGAGAAATCGATGGCCGAAAGGCTGGCACGCCTGCGGGAGATTGTGGCGGAAAGCCAGTTCAAGGCAGCACAGTTCAATAACATTATGAGCCAGTTCATGAAGTCCGTCAACGAAAAAAGCGGAAGTATATGCAATGATCAGATAATTGCCACAGCTTACGCCGGCGCAGTACAGCTGGAGCAGGAATTTCAGGGCTTTGAGGAAGAAGCCACCAGGTTGAGCAGCGAGTTGATACTTGAAGCTGCAATATGCGGATTAAATAATCCTGATTATGATATTGCGTCGATAATCAGTCTGGCAGGGCAATTGGGATCACCGCTAAGGAGGATAAGCCAGGGTATATCAGGAATGGAATCCGAACTCATGATAAACGGTTGCGATAAGCAGGCGGTTGTTGACAGGGGAATTGCCATTGCGGAGACAACAGCCGATCCTGAGGTTATAGGCGGAATGGGATCAGGTGGTATAATTCAGCCTCCGGACCAGATACCGGGTGGAACACTAGGGGTTGTCGCTGCATATTACGACGGCTATAATGCTCCTATGTCATCAATTTCAATGACGGTAAGCTTTAGTTTCAGGACATTCAATTTTACTCTGGGCAGTGGCGCCCAGGAAATTGTAAATTTTGAAAACGCCCAGTTGAAAGAAGGGGACAGGATGCAAATTACTGTACGGGGCACCTCTCTTAATCCGTCAATTACACTTCTCCCTTCAGATTTCATATGGATTGATCCTGAAACACAACAACAGACCAGTCCGGGTAACGGGATGTGTCTTTTTACCGTTATAGTTGCCGTATATTTTAACGATGATGAGGATGTAAACCGGTACGAAATGATTGTTGGAATAGGTACATTTGGCGCCGGAATACCGGGCTTCCCCGAAGGTTACGGCAGGGAGTTAAGGTTTTGATCCCCGGAATTTCTTTACAATCTTCATAAAAATGGCAGATTAATACAATACCATACGGAGAACATCAATATTCTTTAAGGGCTGTTTCAAGAGTGCAGGCAATCTCCGGGATTGCCTGCATATTCTTCATATTAATCCCGGTAAAGTAAAAGATGATCCCTGTATTCAGATCAGGCGAAAACAATGCATCGGTATAAATTCCTCCTGAGAAACCGTTCATTTCATAATACTTGTTGCCATTAAGGTCAACGATCTGCCATGTAAGGCCTCTGTCAATCAGCTTGTACGATTTTGAAGAGATATTTTTCATATTCTGCGGATACAAAATCATATTGACTGTTTCCGGTTTAAGCAGCCGGGTACTCTGGTATTCGCCCCTGTTGAGCAATGTTATTATGAATTTTGAAAAATCATCCATTGAAGTCCGCAGCATCCCGGCCGGGTAGCCCGGTTCCCCGAAGTGCCTAATTTTTCTGTAAACAGGTATGGTATCGTCGGGTGAGAATCTGTAACTGAATATTACCCTGCCGGTGTCAAGATCCCTCAGGTGCCAGGCAATGTTTTTCAGGTCCAGCGGGCCGAAAATATTCTTTTCTGTGAACAGTGCAAAGTCCTCGCCTGATATCCTCTCAACCAGATAGCCCAGAAGGGAATAACCGATATTGGAATAGCTGTAAACAGTTCCGGGTTCGTTTCCGCTGAAATATTCCCGGGAGTAATACTTTCCTCCGGGCACAAGGAGCTGAGAGATGTATTCATCAAGTGTCATGTCAGAATCGCCGATGGAGCTCTGAGGACGGCCGACACCGGAAGGCACAACCAGTCCGGTTGCGGTGACATCTGCCAACCCTGATGTATGGTTGAGCAACATTCTGAAGGTTATTTCATTGTCAGGAAAGTAAGGACTTCTGAAGCTGAAAGGAAGATATTTGTTTATATCATCATCCAGCCTGATCTTTCCGTCCTCATAAAGCTTCATCAGTGCAAATGCTGTCACCGTTTTGGAGAGGGATGACAACTGGAAAATATTTTCTCTGTTCAGCATCAGGCCGCGTTCCAGGTCTGCATATCCATAATAGCCTTCCCATACAATCGTATTGTTTTTTACAAGACAGGCCCCAAGTCCTACATATTGCTCTTTTTCAAGGACATTCCTGAGAAAGTTGTCAAGGACGGTGTTCTGACCAGATTCCGGCTGACGAGAAGATACAAGCAGGGGGATCAGAAACAACAGTGAAAGGGATAAATAAAATACCGGAAAATGAGTTCCGGTCTGAGTTTTTCTTTTCATGGCTTTGTTGGTTTTATATGCTCATAATAAAGACGTTCAGGACACATATGTGATGCACTATCCCGATAGGGAAAGAGAAGTTTATTTATGTGATCTTTAATTATTCGCTGTAAACAGATGAGGAGAGTGCTTTTTCAGAGCGATCATCAGTCAGCGGATAGTTAGGGTCAATACGGTAATGGAGTGGATCTTCAGTAAAAGCGCTTTACCGGATATTCAGGGGCAAAGTTTTGAGAGCCCGGCAAAACTTGCGGTACCGGATACTTATATTATCAGGCTGAATTGAGAAGTTTTACCCCGAATACCGGGTGTCGTTCGGCCGCCATCATTACAATACGCTTTGCCATCTGGCTGTATGAATAACTGCTCATTTCTGCTGCAATGGCAAAGCTTGTGTCAATGCTGAGATCGTTGTTTGGATTTACATCCAGAAGGTAAAATTTGTCATCACGCAGACGGAAATCGAACCGGGCATAATCAATGCATCCGAATCCCTGCCATGTTTTAAGGACCTTTTTCTCGAGCCTTTTAAGCAATTGCTCATCAAGAGGGGCGGGGATCAGCGTTTCAATTTTTTCGTAATGCTCCGAGCCTGGAATAAATTTCGAATCGTATGTGCACAGCCTTTTGCGGGCCTCGCGGAAAGCCGAAAAATCCATTTCTGCCGGGGGCAACACTTCGGGTATATCATTGTTCCATACCGATACATGAAATTCGCGGCCGTCAATAAAGTCCTCGACCAGAGCAGGCTGTTTCAGTTCATTGTTTACCAGGAGGATCTGTTCCTTAAGAGAATACTTATCGAAAACCACCGATCTGTCAGTTATTGTAAGGCTGCAGTGCTCACGTGAAGGTTTTACGATAACAGGAAAAAGAGTCCAGTCATCAGCCTCTTCCGGTGAAAGCACCGCTCCAAAAGGAACCCTGATCCCCAGCGAAACAAGCACTTCTTTCACCTTCTGTTTATCATAGCTCAGATCTATAACCTCCGGGACGTTTCCGGTATAAGTGAATCCTTTATTTTCAATGATCTCCACAACTCTTCTCTCGCTGTATGGTATACCCGGAATGCTCTCACAGAGATTAAAAACAATGGTTTCGTCAGGATTGTACCTTTGCAGTATTCCTGACAGATCCGCGTTGTTCAATTCTTCCAGATATGCTTCTATTCCTTCATATTCAAGTGACTCAAACAGTACTCTGCCTGAGTTTCGGGCGTCACTGATTTCGAAACTTTCCCAGGCGAGATCAAGATCATAAAGTACAAGAACCTTCATCGTGGAATTATTTGATCATAAAGTCTAAGTGTATATTTAACAAAAGTATGGATTGAAGAAAAACAGAAAAGTATAATTACTGATTTGTTATCCACAGAATCAATAATTTATTAAAAAACCTGATGTTGCCCGGCATTTTGTCCTGACGAATCATCCTTTTGATTATTGAACTTTTGGTGTGCCATGATAAGAGTAGGAGAAGGGGGGGATGAAGAGAGGAATATATGATGCACTATGGTTACCGCCAAAACCGAATAGTATGATCACATTTGGCCGGTCTGTTTGTGATAATGAATGGTCTTATTTAAAAAATCTGACTATGACAATAATCGAAAATCTGGGAAGGTATGGAATTGTCATCTGTGACGACTTTCACACAATGCTATCTGCTTTTATATAACAGGAAACGATCCCAGATTTTCTGGTTATGGATTGAAGCTCTTTAGAAGGCATATCTAGCATATGTTATTTTTGAATCCTGTTCCTAAAATTTTTGAACTTATTTTCCAGTTTTAAAATAATTGACTTTCCTTTTTTCCTGATGTAACTTGCGTATGTAATCAGCTTATTGTTAGCCGGAAAATTTACCTGTGATTTTTGAATGGCCGGCTGACAGTCTCTTCGGGCACTGATACATATTTCATTTTTTGTATCACTCTCCGGTATACTCCTTAAACGATTTCAGAATTCAAAAGATCTTCAATTTAACAGATGATCACATGAAACCAAATCTGATTCCGGTACTTCTTTTAAGCTCTGCTGTCACATGCCTGACGCATGCCCAGACCAGAATGAATTCAGACTTAACAGGTCCTGTCAGGGTCTGCCGGTTCCCTGTAGGTATCAATTTTGACGGTATCCCCGATGAAGATGTGTGGAAGCAGGCAGAAGCCTTTCCCATGGTTATGTGTCTGCCTCAGCCGGGATCTGCGCCATCAGAGAAATCGATCGTGAAGATCGGATATGATGACGAATATCTGTATGTTTCAGGCATGCTGAATTGCAGTGACAGGAAATACCTCAGGGCAATCGGTAAACAAAGGGACTATGCCGAACTCTCCTCTGACTGGTTCGGATTCACTCTGGATACTTTCAACGACAGGGAGAATGGTGTTCAGTTTTCAACAAATCCCAACGGCCTGAGGAGAGATGCGACGGTAAAAAACGATTGTCTTGTTGAGGATAGCGATATTAACCGGAGCTGGAATACTTTCTGGGATGTAAAGACCAGCACGGGAGAACAGGGATGGTCAGCCGAGCTCAGGATACCTATCTCCAGTCTGAGATTTCAGACAAGCGGGGGCAGGACATCAATGGGTATACTTTTGCTGCGATGGATGGCAGCTAAATCAGAGCTGAATACCTATCCCGCTGTTTCGCCGAAATATTCCTCCGCATGGTACAAACCTTCCCTGTCACAGGTGGTTGAATTCGAGGGACTGAAGCCAAGAAAACCTGTATATGTTGCTCCCTATATAATCGGAGGTATTGGTCAGGTAAACGAGCTTAAGAATGATGATTCAGGTTATGAAATGAATTCAACACCTAAACTTGATGCTGGGGGAGACATTAAATACAGCATCACAAACAACCTGACACTCGACCTGACTGTTAACACTGACTTTGCACAGGTTGAGGCTGACGACCAGATGATAAACCTGACGCGCTATTCTCTCTATTTCCCGGAAAAAAGGATATTCTTCCTTGAGAAATCCGATGTCTTTGATTTTTCTTTTCTCGAAGGTGACAATCTCTTCTACAGCCGCCGGATAGGTCTTTACTCAGGTAATGCGGTAAGGATCTATGGCGGGGCAAGAGTTACAGGCAGGATGGGAAAATGGGACCTGGGATTTCTTGATATGCAGACTGCTCCATTATGGAAGAATAAGGTGGAAGACGAAAGGGAGCAGATACTGCCTTCTGAGAATTTCGGGGTTTTGAGGTTAAGAAGAGATGTGATCAATCAGAATTCATTTGTAGGAGGGATGATAACAAGCAGGCTGGGCATGAACGGAACCTATAACCTTACCTGCGGTCTTGATGGAAGGTTCTGGGTGAAGAACCGTGATTTCCTGATATTCAGAATGGCACAAACATTTGAAGATGAGGCCGATAATAAGATGCTCGGAATGTCGCCGACCAGGCTGTTGCTTCAATGGCAGAGGCCGTCGCAGGTCGGATTGGGTTATGACATCCAGTATATTTACTCAGGAGAGGATTATAATCCGGGCATTGGCTTTGAGAGAAAGAAAAGCTACCATGGCCCGAAAGCTTTGATTCGGTATGGATGGCTTCCTGAAAACAATTCTTTTTTATATACGCACAGGATCTCACTGTCGGGGTATAATTACCGGAATTCAGTATCGGGAGAGCATGAAACGACAAACGCTATGGTGAACTGGTACTGGCAGACAAAAAATGCAGCGGGAGGTAATGTAACATTTAACTGGTATAAAGAAGACCTGGCTTATGATCTTCCGCTGGGAAATTATCAGGCAACAGTTCCCTCCGGTGAATATTCATTTGCCTATTTTACAGTAAGTTATCAATCCCCTCTGGCCAAAGACCTTTCATCAAGATTAGTATTCACCACAGGAAGTTTCTATGACGGATGGCGGGTCTCTTTCTACGCGGAGCCAAGGTACAAGATTGGCTCTGATTTTGATCTCGGGCTCACCTATTATCTTGACTATGTTAATTTCCCTGCAAGAGATGATGGTTTCACGAATCATATACTTGGAATAAAGGGATTAATGACACTGACTACCAAAACCTCAGTTGCCAGTTTTATCCAGTATAACACGGCGATAAACAGGGTTATTGGTAACGTGCGTTTCAGGTTTAATCCCGCCGAGGGCAACGACTTCTGGATAGTTTATGATGAAGGCCTTAATACCAATACCGGCAGGGTAACTCCCGAACTGCCCTTTTCAAACGGGAGAACCATCCTGCTGAAATATACCTATACGTTCAGATTTTAGAATATTGTCTGTCTTAAAGAGTGTACAGGATCTTCCATATCAACCTTTTGCCACAGTAGTTTATGTTTCATAATTAAAAATCTCTGACGGAGAAGGGCAATCTCCTGCAAAAGTGCTTCACGATCCAATACCCGTTAATCGCAGTTTAACATTACATCCTTGAACATGAACGGATTATCGCTGATCCTTAGTTTCTTGCCGCTGGCGATAGTCAAGTTCCTGATAATGACTTCCCTGGTTCTGACATAGGGATACTTCTCCAGGTAGGAATCGTCAGTCATTTTTGGATTGAAATCCGCAAATATGGCGGGACCACTGTAGTCTGCCGGAAGTCCGGAGTCGTCGATCCGGAGGTTCTCGAATGTTATTCGTTCCGGCATATAACAGGTGTATCCGAAATCGTGCTGCCCGGAATAGGATCCGCCGATCAGGCTGACACTGGTCGCTCTGCCGCCTGCCGGCACGAAAACGCAGTTGCGGATGAAGAATTCTCCCTGCCACGTACTGCCGTAGTCTGAGCGCAGGTTGATAAGGTTTCTGCCATATATGGTGGAATTCTCCACGGTAAAGGTTCCGCTGCCAATGGCGTTTATTCCCTGGTGTCCCAGGGTTGAGTTGCGGATGGTGGCATTGGCAACCCCCATGTGAGCATCAAACCGTGATAAGGTGCAATTGTCATAAACAAGGTTCTTGCAGTAATTGGATCCAAGTATTCCCCAGTATCTGCTGTCATTGATGTCATTCGTCTGGCTGCAGTTCACGAATGACACGTTTAGAGCCCTGTTGATTAAGATGTCGTAGCTGCCCATTGAGACTCTGACTCCTGCCGAGCCTATAGTCTGATACGTTTTGTGTCCGGTCAGGATGGTGTTCCGGACCGTCACGTTGGAGCAATCGCTGATACTTATAAAGCCGCCATAAGGCGCTCCATGGTCTCCTTCGCCGGTGATGCGGTGTTCCAATCCGTCCACAACAACGTTGGAACGCCTGATCGCAATACCCCGGCTGTAGTATGTATACTTCGATTCGGCACTGTTGGCTATAGTGGTGAAACGTCCTCCTGTGATGGTCAGCGTTGTCTCATCAATTGGAAGAGCTGTGATGTCCGTTATCTGGTCGAAATCCCATATAACCGGAGCATCCATATCCACTTTTCCGTCTTTGTCAGCTATAAATATATCTGTCTGAGGTGATCCGCTGTTCTGGTTGGGCCCATACCGGATGTATCTTTTTACGTGTGAATTGGTGACGGTAATAATACAGGTTCCGGGCAGGGAAATGGCAATTCTCTCCTGATTCCTCTTCAGGGAAGATATTCCCTCAGGTCTGTATGGTTGCAGGCTTGAACTAATAAGAAAAACATGTTGGTTCCGGTTTTGTACATCTGCATCGTCAATTATAAAACCAGCCGTGCCGAAATCGGTATCAGTACGGATGACTGCTGTGCGATTCTTTCCTCCAATGTAGTATACGGCCCCCTCATCGGCTTGTACGGAAAGGCCGTGCTGATTTGCGAATGCATGCGCTGCAGCGATGGCATCTGTGTCATCGGTTTTGCCATCGCCAACGGCTCCGAAGTCTCTATAGAGGACAATTCCATTGGCTTTAATTATCCTGAAATCCTCTGGGGATACATTTATAAGCAATTCCCCGTTTGTATTTGTTTGTACCCTGGTCTTATTCTTTTTGGATGTTATCACTAAATTATCAGACGGGTCTTTGGATTGCCCCTGTGCCATACTGAACGCACCGGAAAACAAGAGAAAAAACAAAAGCGTGTATTTCATTGGAGTATATTTTAATAATTCTTTATACCAAAAATATCGACAACATAATAAATGGTAATTTACGCATATTGGTTCACACAGGCCGGCTGTTTTCAGCCACAAGCACAAAAAAATTCAATCTGACACTTTCGCTCTTTTCTGTGGCATCGAAAGCTGTCAGTGTCGATTTCGACTCAACTTCATAATGGTATTTTATGTTATTAGATTATTTCCACAATCATAAAGTTATCAATGATATAAATATAGACTAAAATATTGGGATCTTTCTTTATATCATTCAAATTGGGGAAGCTGATGCCTTATGAATCTTATAATGGATGGTAACTGATCTGGACTGTCAGGGTTTTAAATAACAGATCAATAGAAATTTAATCTTACCTGATCTTAGGGAAGTAGTAAAACACCCTTTTAAAATAATAATGTTGAGTAAAAACATACTTTTCTCCAAAGGTCTGAGAAACAACTGAACTTTTAGAAATCAGGATTGATTTAAAAAACGGTGTCTTTTATCAAACACACAAATCGGTAAGAAAATGATTGTTAAATTATTAGCGCAAATCCTTATCTGGCAATAATTCATAATAAGCCACGCTTTCAGGAAATAATGCAAAAATTGAACCTGCCAATCAACACAATTGAAGCCTCATATCTATTGCATCGAAGGTTCGTTGCATACAACGAACTATTTTACATCCAGTTTATGGGATTATTCCTAATATATTTCCTTATCCGTGATAATTGTCCTTTTGTACATATAATAGTATCATAAAACCGTGATTGCCAGGAAAAATCATTATTTATCAAACGGGCATTTTTTGCCACTGCTGATTTATATGATCGAATAACGACCGATAATGATCCTGGTTTTGGTGATATTGCTGACATGGCTTTGTTTTTCACGGGAACATCATCATGTAATAGTAGGTTCGTTGCATGCAACGAACCTACCACCGGGTTTTTGGATGATCTGTTGATAATAATTATTCCATGGATATGATCAGGCATTATAACAAATTCGTCCAGTGTGACATATGGAAAATGTAGCGGTATATCATACCAGAATTTACAGGCAATACTGCCTATATCTGACAATTGCATTTTTGAATTTGTGATTTGCCCAAACCATTTAGTTCTATTAGCAGTACAAATGGTAACAAAGTATTTACCCGGATAAGAATAATCACGTCCCGGATAACGCAATGAATTACAATGCCTGCTTTTTCTGTAAAATGAATACATTTCAAAATGCAGCGATCATTACAAATATAAACATATTTATCTCCCTTTGTCCCATTCAATCGGCATCCATACTCTTGCTGAAGCATATGAGGTAGTACGGACAGTTCGTCCTTGAAGGGACTTCGACACGCAAAACTTCGCAGGAATGTTAAACGCCTGGTAATGTGTAGTATAATCACAATTTCTAAATAGGATCAGATCATAAAGGATATCAGGCAACTGGAAGGTTAATTCATTTAGTGACCGGATTTACAATTTGTTTAAGTAAATTTAATAACTGATAGTTAAAGAAAATGGCACACTAAAAAAATATCATCGTATGGCAGATACAAACTCGGAATCTTCAAAAGAAAGACTGGGATACTGTAGCAGCCGGCGGACATTTTTCAAACAGGCAGCTGCAGCTTCATTTACCATATCAGGGGCTGGTATTTCTTATCTCAACACAGAAGCCAGTCATCAAAACGTTTCCGGCGCTGGAATCCCATGGTACAGGAGGATAACCCGGTGGGGACAGACAAATATAACAGAAAAAGACCCGCCTGCATATGATATCATCTGGTGGCGGAACCATTGGAAAAGAACCAGGACACAAGGTGTGATAATCAATGCGGGGGGTATCATAGCTTATTATCCTACCAGGATCCCTTTTCATTATAAGTCAGAATATCTCGGCGGACGTGATCTTTTCGGCGAATTGTGTCATGCAGCCCATGAAGACGGACTTGTGGTTTTTGCCCGTATGGATTCAAACAGGGCCCATGAGGAATTCTACAGAACGCACCCCGGATGGTTCGCTGTTGACATCGACGGAAGACCATACAGAGCAGCTGATCTTTATATAACATGTGTAAACAGCCCCTATTATGATCAACATATCCCTTCAATCCTTACAGAAATCGCTGTTATGTATCATCCGGAAGGATTTACAGACAACAGCTGGAGCGGATTGGGCCGGGATTCAATATGCTATTGTGATAATTGCAAAAAAAGCTTCAGGGAGAAAACAGGAAATGATATTCCGCTGAAAAAGAACTGGGATGACCCCGTATACAGACTATGGATCAGGTGGAATTATGACAGGAGACTTGAAATCTGGGATATGAACAACCGCATCACCAAAGCTGCCGGAGGTCCTGATTGTATCTGGGCAGGTATGAACAGCGGTTCTGTAAGCAGTCAGTCAAGAAGCTTCAGGGATTACAGGGAGATCTGCCGTCGTGCCGATATTATTATGCTCGATCATCAGGCGAGGAGCGATTCATCAGGCTTCCAGGATCTGTCAGATGCAGGGAAGCGCATTCACGGGATTTTGGGCTGGGAGAAATTAATTCCCGACAGTATGGCAATGTACCAGGCTGGAAGGCCGACTTTCCGGGTATCAGCCAAGCCTGTTCATGAGGCAAGGATGTGGATGATTGAAGGATTTGCCGGCGGAATTCAGCCCTGGTGGCATCATATCTCTGCATATCATGAAGACAGAAGGATGTATCTCACGGCAGAGCCTGTGTATCACTGGTACGGCAATAATGAAAAGTATCTTATTAACCGCTTGCCTGTGAGTACTGTCGGAGTTGTCTGGTCACAGGAAAATTCGGATTTTTATGGCCGCGATCAGGTTGATCTGCTGGTTGACTCTCCCTGGAACGGGATCATACAGGCACTAATCAGGGCAAGAATCCCATATTTGCCTGTTCATGCCGACCATATAGAAAGGGATGCATCCGGACTCAGCCTGCTTGTTCTGCCGAATCTTGGAAGCATGGCAAAATCTCAGGTAACAGCTGTAAAAAGGTTTGTTGAGAACGGAGGCGGTTTGTTTGCCTCAGGCGAAAGCAGCCTCTATGATGAAACCGGGAAAAAATTGAATGATTATGCATTAAGCGATCTTTTCGGGGCTCATATAAAAGCAGGGAACAAATCTTCATTTGACCGCACTTTACATACCTATCTTCGTCTATATCCACAGATGAGAAGCCAGGTGTACGGACCAAAAACAGGTAAGGAACCTCCGGTAAAGGGATCCAGGCATCCTGTACTGGAAGGATTTGAGCTTACAGACATTTTACCGTTCGGCGGTACCCTCAATCCTTTGGAAGTTGATAACGATTCTTCGGTAATCATGACATTCGTTCCCGAGTTTCCAATTTATCCCCCTGAAACAGCATGGATGCGGGAACCGGAAACAAATATTCCCGGGCTGATTATAAGAGAATTTTCAAATGGCAGCAGGATTGTTTTCATGCCTGCAGACCTCGACAGGCAATTTGCCCGCTATAATTTGCCTGATCATGGTGATCTTATCAGGAACATTATGCGTTGGGCTTCGAAAGACAATATTCCTCTCAAAGTTGATGGTCCGGGTCTTCTGGATTGTAATCTCTATCATCAGCGAGGAAGACTGATACTCCACCTGGCCAATCTTACGAGTGCTGGAACATGGCGGACTCCTGTTCATGAATATATACCGGTTGGTCCTTTAATTGTCAAGGTAAAATTAACTGACGATGTAAAAGGTGAAAATCCTTATCTCCTGGTTGAGGATGTGAATCTAAAGGCTGAAGTCAGTGACGGATGGAGTATTTTTACCATAACTTCAGTTACGGATCATGAGGTTGTGGTCCTTTCCTGAGATTTGTTAATTGTGACTTTTACCGGTATGCTGTGGATACCATAGAATAATTTCCGGAAGGTTGGCAGATGCCTTGTGGTGCCGGGTGGAAAGAGACAGAAGAAGAACCTGGCATTCTGCAGGCATATGCAGATGATATGGATTGGCGTGGAACAAATGAGGGCAGCAAGCTGGCAGGTAATGCAACTTTATGGACAGATGGACCTCTGAAGAATGATGCCGGGTTTGGTAGTAGTGGTTTTTCAGCCTTTCAGGGGGGGTATCGTTTCGAAACCGAAGCATTTTTGGTAATGGTAGAGTACAGCCTGTGGTGGACTGCTGGTGAGTACAGTCGCGGTTTTGTACGGAGCAGGTATGTTGTCTCTGATGACAGTAAGGTTTTCCGTTGTTACAACGTTAAGGGCCATGGGTATTCGGTACCTTGCATAATGGACTGAGTGTACTATAGTGGTAAAGTGTCGACAACCAGATTCTGCAGATATCCGGAATTTCGTAAATTGAAGATAATTTTCCGGATTCTTTCCAACCTTTATTATAGATTCTCCGTATTAAGTATAAAAAATACGGATCATGAAACCATATAAAACAATACTGTTAATTATTACTCTGATCCTCTTGATTTCAGGATGCAGAGAGAAGGATGATCTGACGCTTCCTGTGAAAGTATTTCTGGAAATAGGTCTTTCTCAGGACAATTCAATGATACCTGATTATCTGGGGTTCACAGAAGGCAGTATAAATATTAAGAATATAAGCTTTGAAGGAGCAAGGGAAGCCGGTGGAAATGTTTTTTTTGAAACAGACTTCAGAAAGAATGTGGGGGAAGTAAAATTCAGCCAGAAACCCAGTTTGATTTCAGCCTACGATTTGCCTCAGGGGATTTACAATTTTATGAAATGGAGTGTGACCTTATATGACGGAGATGACTTCGACTATACAATTGAAGTTCCGCCAGGGATTGTACTTTCCGGATACTACAGATATTTGAATGGGACTGAGATTCCTTTAACCTTTTTTTATGAAGTTGTTTGGGAAATGATGCCTGGATTTTCAATCTACTCTAAGAACCCTGACGGTAATTCCAAAATAGCTTTATCTGTTGACAATACATATATGGCACTTGTATTATTTAAACCTGAAGCTGCTTTTATGGAAATCTTGCGGGACTCACTGGAGGAGGCAGAAGTTGTTGGAGAAGGTGAGCATGGGAAACTTATTATTTCAAGTAAACACAATAAGCATTTGTATGAACTTATATCATACAAAATTTTCCAGTGTGCCAGAATTGTTGTTAAATAACCAAACATCAGTCATTTAAAACCAGGATGAAATCTGAGGAACTCAGTGACGATGACTTGATAAGGGGTTGCAGGGAGAATGACAGGAGAAGTCAGGAAATGCTTTACAGGCGTTATGCACTGGCTTTATACAATTTGTGCCGTATCTATGAAAGTGATCGTGATGAAGCCAAAGACATTCTTCAGGAAGCATTTATTAAGATCTACAAAAATATAAGCAGTTACGAGAGTGATGGTTCTTTTAAAGGATGGATGAAAAAAATCATCACGAATACCGCAATTGATCATTTCAGAAAGAACCACGGAGAAGCTCAATTCATTCCAATTGAAAACGTCATCCAGCTTTCTTCAGACGAAGAACCTGTCTCATCTGTCCTTGCACGGGAGGATATTATTTCCCAGGTTAACAGGCTGCCTTTCGGAGCAAGAATGATCTTTCAGCTTTATGCCATTGAAGGATACAGCCATAAAGAAATTGCAAAGCGGCTCCATATTTCTGTGGGGACATCAAAATCCCAGATCAGCAGGGCAAAACAGCTGTTGCAACACTGGATTGGCGGTTATTCTGTCAAATAAATATGAAATAAACGATGAGGAAAGATAAAATATCAGAAATCTATCAGAAAGAGGTTGATGAACTCCTGGATAATCGATCTGATTTTAATCTTATGGAGACGCTTAGCAACGAGGAACTGGATGAAATATGGGAAGAAATATCGACTGAAACTGATATAGAGGAAGTCTGGAAGAATATTTCTTCAGATCTTGATGCTTTAATCCCTGCAGATTCAGGTTCCGGGATATTAATAAAATCAATTGCAGCTGTTCTTGTTATACTGCTCGGAGTAATACCTGTCAGCAAGACCAGCCTTATCTCAGGAGCTGATGAGGCACACAATTTAACGGAGGCCAGCCAGGACGAACAGCCTGAGATGCATAAAACTGAAAATAACACCTTTTATTTCCAGGAAAAAGGTGGGATCAAAGGAAATATTTCAACTGAAGCAAGGAGTTCGTATAATGAAATTGAGCTTGCAAACTCGGATATTATTGAAAAAGTCGGCGAATCCCGACCTGTGCAGATTGCGCCAATACAGGTCAGTAACGATATCGATTTTAATGTATTAGCTGTCAGGGGAAAAGATGATACAAATCTTTTTATCTATACAGAAGAAATCCCGTTTGAAAAATTCCATAGTTCAACGGCATTATTGTATGAAAATCTGGAAGAAATAAGGCTTTCTTCAAAAACATATCTTAATAGTCTGAAATTGAAAGACAGAGCCACAAATTACGGATTATCCTTACCCCCAGATGGAGGAGCAAGATTTTCCGCTGGATTTACCACACTGATCAGGAATACTTGGTTGCTGAACCACGAAACATACAACGGACTGAAATCTGAATCACTCAATACAACTGAAATTGTCTTTTTTCCTGATGTTGCCTTAAGCCTGAATTATTCCTTAAACAGAACCTGGTCTTTTCAGGCTGATGGATTTCTCTGTTCAAATACCGGTCAGGATTACTTCGATTATATTTACGGGCAGTACTCAAGAAAAAGCATCACACTGAGTTATTCAACCATTGCCCTGTCAGTCAAATATAGAATGACAAGCGGGAGGATCCTGGCAAACCGTTCCTCAGTCAATTTTCTGGCAGGCGCTTATATGTCTTTTCTGCATCAGGCTCATCAAAAAATCAATACGGAGCTTGAAAATATAAGGCCACACTACCTTAACCAAGACCTTGGTGTAAGAGCCGGCGGGGAATTTGAGTTTTATCTTACAGACAGGGTATCTTTGGCCCCCGGATTATTCATCTCTCTGGGTATACCAAACATTTACAGGGGCGACAGCTATATCCCGGGTTTTCTCAGAAGAACACATAACGGAAGCGTCGCATTCCAGTTTGCATTTTATTATCATTACTATTAAAAATAAAAGGCCATTCCAATTTTAGGCGCAGCTTGTGTGTCCTTTATCCATCTGGTTGATTTCAGATCTTTTTCAGTTCAGGAGAGATATATTCTTTATACCCTTTTCATATCCAGGGTTTTTATTTCTCCTTCCCGTTGGCTGAAATAGAAATTAAATCCGCTGGAGCCGACTTTCTTCCTGAAATAAATAACCTAAGGCTTCAGGCAAATCTTCTTGGACGACAACTTATAACGGAGAAGAGAAAATTCATACCGGTAATTGGTGTCGAGGGATTTCTGGGAGCCAACCAGTAAACAGATGAGTTTTTCATATTGAAATCTACCATAGCAGGGGCCACCATTGCTGAAAGCGGTAAAGAAAATGCCGGCTTTGTTACCGGGTCCATCATACCGGATAAAAAATAGTTAATATTGTAGTGAATGTTATTGGTATTTTGGAAAATAGCATTTGAGTTTCTAATGGGTATTGTCGATATTAATGCGGAAGTGAATTATGAAATCAGTTTTTTTAAGTATCATTTTCCCGGCGGTTCTGCTTACAGCATGTTCATCAGAGAAAGTCTCATGGCCTGAACCAACAAGTGAATCAAAGCCCTGGACACGCTGGTGGTGGATGGGCAACGCGGTTGACAGCATTAACATTATTTCCGAGCTGAGAGAGATGGCGGCAGCAGGAATCGGAGGTGTGGAATTATCATCCATGTATGGTGTCAGGGGAGAAGAGAAGAGGTACATTGAATACCTTTCCCCGGAGTTTGCGGGAATATTGAAATTCACTATTTACCAGGCTCAGAGACTGGGTATGGGTGTGGACATTCCTCCCGGAGCAGGCTGGGCATGCGGAGGGCCATATGTCCCCGAGGAAAAAGGCCTTCTCACATTACGGATTCACAAATATGAAATGCATGCCAATGAAAGATGGGCAATACCTTCCGGGATCTCCACCCCGGCAGCTCTGTCATTCGTTGACGCTTACGGACAGGTGACCATCCTTAATGCAGGAGAACAATTTGTTTCACCTTCTGCCGGAAAAATATATGCGGCAGAACCAATATATACCGGCGATAAGGTAAACAACCCATCACCCGGAGGCGAAGGCGTAGCAATAAACACATTCAATGAGGAAATAACAAACTGGTATCTCAATGAATTCTGGGATCGTCTGAATATCGATGACGGATTGATACGATCTTTTTTTCACGATTCTTTTGAATATCAGGGCGACTTTACCATGAATTTCATGGATGAATTCAGAACGCGCCGCGGATACGACCTTGCTGGCTATCTGCATGTGTTGTCGGATGATTTTACAGATGATGAAATAAAGGAAAGGGTAACATCAGATTACCATGAGACATTGTCGGACCTGGTTCTGGAGTCATTCATTAAACCAATGACCGGATGGGCTAACAGGCATAAAAGCCTTTGCCGCAACCAGTCGATGGGATCTCCCGCCAACGTCCTTGATCTGTATGCTGCATGCGATATTCCTGAAACGGAGATCTTTGGTCCTGTTGCCCCCGGAACACCTGCAACAAACAGGAAGATGTACAGGATTGTCGAATCAACCAGGCCTGCCATCCTGACCAACAAATTTGCCTCTTCAGCAGCACACCTGACAGGCAAAAAACTGGTCTCATCGGAAAGCTTTACCTGGCTCAACGAAAACTGGAAGGTTTCAACATCCGACATGATCAGGTGCACCAACCGTCTATTTTTGTCCGGGGTGAACCATATCTTTTTTCACGGAACCTGTTATTCGCCCGATGATGCTGAATGGCCCGGATGGCTGTTCTATGCATCAACCCAGTTGAACAACCGCAATCCGTTGTGGCGTGAGCTGCCGGCTTTATTTAAATACATCGGCCGCTCGCAAAGCATACTTCAGGAGGCAGTCCCGCAGAACGATCTGCTTGTCTACTGGCCTTATCTTGACGTGGCTGCAGCGGAGTACCCCCTGTTCAACTACACGAATATCGACTTGGGCGACGATGCTCCCTGGTTTAAAAACTACCCTTTGTCAGCATTGTCTCAAAAGCTTATGGACGCCGGATATACTTTTGATTATGTTTCAGATAAACTTCTGATGGACTGCAAGATATCGGATGGCAGAATTGTCTCCTCTGCAGGCGCGGAATACCGGGCGATATTAATACCAAAGACAAAATACATGCCTCTTGGGACCGCGGAAAAGCTTCAAAGAATGGTAGCTGAAGGCGGCAAAGTATTTTTCGATGAAGGTCTTCCGGTAACTGTTCCGGGGATTTTTCAGCTGGCTGAAAGAGAACAGAAACTTAAAGAAATAGAAAACCTGTTGTCAGGGAAAAACCTTACAGGGGACGTTTTTCAATTGCTGGCAGAGGCAAAGATTCCACCTGAAAGATCCCTTTCAGATAAAGGATTCCATTACATTAAAATGAAAAAAGACAATGAATACTTGTACATGATCGTCAACTGCAGCACCGCACCGATTGATGAATGGGTCGAACTAAATGATCCTGCAAAAACTTATGTATTCCTCGATCCGATGAACGGCGAGGTAAGAAAGGCTGATAAAAAGGGAAAATCTGTCCGCATTCAGCTTGACCCGGAACAGGCCTTTTTCATCAAATGTACTGACAGGAGGATCGATGCGCCTGATTTTATCTACGTGGAACCGGAATCTGAGGTTGTTGAAATTAAAGGTACATGGAATGTTGAATTTATAGAAGGAGGTCCTGAACTTCCCGGTAGCATATTAACTGATAACCTGGTTTCATGGACAGCTTCAAATGACAGCATTGCAGAGCGTTTTGCCGGCACAGCCAGATACCGGATTGAATTTATCTTTGACGGGGAAGCACATTCAGCATTATTAAACCTTGGCGATGTAAAAGACTGCGCCCGGGTCACTCTCAACGGCAAGTCGTATGGCACTTTATTGGGGCCGTCATTTGCTGTGCAGGTCGGCAACCTTGTCAGCGGGGAAAATGTACTGGAGGTTGAAGTCACAAACGTTGCTGCCAACCGGATACGCTATTATGACCATAGCGGGATTTACTGGAAGAAGTTCCATCCGGCCAAGGGAGGAGGTATGTTTTACAGCATCAACTATGTGCCGTTTGATGCATCTGGCTGGGAAATAAGGGATGCAGGACTGCTTGGACCGGTAAGGCTGGTCTTATACTAGTGCCGCGGTCCAGGTAAGCTTTCCAATAAATACCGTGTTGCAGCATTTCAATCTGCACTAGATCTAAGGATGATCATAAGCAGACAGGCAGTCTTTTTGCTATATCCCCATCCTGTCTGCGAGAAAGGCAAAAATGAAAGCCAGCTCTTTCAGGTAATCATATCTGCCGGTTGCTCCTCCATGCCCTGAATCCATATTCGTTTTCAGGAGAAGCAAATTATCGTCTGTCTTCATTGCCCTGAGTCTGGCTGTCCATTTTGCCGGTTCATGGACCAGTACCTGCGAATCGTTCCACCCCGTTGTGACCAGGATATTTGGATATGCCATGGCTTTCACGTTGTCGAAGGGGGAATACGACATCATATATTTAAATGCAGCCTCTTCATTTGGATTGCCCCATTGTTCATATTCCAGGGTTGTCAACGGGAGGCTTTCGTCAAGCATGGTATTGATAATGTCCACGAAAGGAGCCCGGGCTATGACAACGTTAAAGAGGTCGGGACGCATGTTCGTAACAGCTCCCATCAGCAATCCCCCGGCACTGCCGCCCATTATCCCAAGCAGGGAAGGAGAGGTGTATCCTTCTTTTACCAGGGTCTCCGCACAGGCAATGAAATCGGTGAAGGTGTTCATTTTATTCATCATCTTGCCGTCTTCATACCATTCCTCTCCCATCTCACTGCCTCCGCGGACCTGAGCAATGCCAAAAATGAAACCTCTGTCGACCAGGCTGAAGATCGATATGCTGAAATCTGCATCAGTGCTGTAGCCGTACGATCCATAACCTTCGAGCAAAGCCGGATTTTTCCCGTCTCTCTTCAATCCTTTTTTGTACACGATCGCCATGGGTACTTTCACGCTGTCGGCTGCTGCAGCCCACAGGCGCTCCACAACGTAATCGTCAGGATTGAATCCTCCGGGTATCTCCTGGACTTTTAAAACCCTGCTGGTATTCTTTTCCGTGTCATAATCATATACCGTATTGGGACGATTAAGAGAAGAATATGAATACCGGAAATGTGTAGACATATATTCAGGCACACTCATCGGATTAACATTATAAACAGGTTCCGGAAAGGTTACCTGCTTCATGTCGCCTGTTGCCGGGCTGAGTATGCGGATCTCATTTAATCCGTTGGCCCTTACGAATAAACCAAGGAAGCTGTCAAAGACTGATACATTCTGGATCTTTACTTCCGGATCATGTTCCACAACGACCTTCCAGGTTCCCATATCTTCATAGCCTGTCAGCGGAGCCTGGTAAAGCATTGAATTTTTTACCCCGGGATCTTTATACAGGACATAAAAACATGATTTGTGATGCAGAACCTCATATTCCGTTTCATTCTTCCTTGGTAAAAACATTTTTGGTTCCGAAAGCGGCCGGTCAGCTGATAACAATCTAACCTCCGAAGTGTTGAAGCTGGAGGAATTGATAAAGATGAAATCCTTTGTTCTGGATTTGGATACATAAACGCTGAACAACTCATCATCTTCCTCATATATAAGCCTGTCGGGTCCTTTATCTCCAAGCATATGACGTAAGACCCTGTATGAACGCAGGGATTCATTTATGACCGAGTAGAAAAGCATCCTGCTGTCGCTGGTCCATTCAAATGAACTGACCCCTTTGATCTCGTCATCGAGATATTTCCCGGTAGTGAGATCTTTCACTTTCAGATCAAACTCGGCATAAGATCCAGTTGTGTTGAAGGCGAACGCTGCCAGGCGGTTGTCTGGGCTTACTGAGTATCCTGCAAATAAAAAAGCATCGTAACCTTCAGCCATCTGGTTAACATCGAAGATGACCTCTTCGATGGCAGTGGTATCTCCCTGTTTCCTGCAATATATCGGATAGTTTTTGTCTTTTATGGTCCGGGAATAGTAATAGTATCCGTTATTAAGAGAAGGGACAGACTGGTCATCTTCCTTTATACGGCTCCTGAATTCATTGTACAGGGTTTCCTGCATCTCCTTTGTCCGGGCCATTACTGTATCACAGTATGCATTTTCGGCAAGCAGGTAATTCATCAATTCCGGATTGGTTTTGTCTTTCATCCAGAAGTAGTTATCTATACGCAGATGACCAAATTGCTGAAAAGTGTCGGGCTTGATCATAGCAACTGGCGGATCAGGAAAATCTGCTTGTTTCATTATGGCAGCAGGCTGCTTTCTCCCGGAGCAGGAAAATAAAGTAAAAAGTGCAGCTAAAAGCAAGCACGGGATACGGATGAATTTCATTTGTAACTGGTTTACTATTTGGTACTAATCTGCCTAATATAGCAGGATGGATTTATTCTCACTAATTTAAACAAAAATCATTAATTTAAGCAGAAGAAGATAATAATAAGACTCTGTGTATTCCCATCTCCTAACTCCAGCCCGGGGGCGCACGTCACTCTTCAATTTTGCATCATGAAGTTGTTGTTCTGACCTGAGATCTGCCGGTTGTTCATTTCCTGCAATATGAGGTCGTAAAGAAAATCAAAATCGTATTTTTCATCTGGCAATTAAAGTATTTACCTATAGAAGTGAATATCAAAAATGCATTGTACTGGTTTCGGCTCTCTCCGTAATATTTCTTATGTGGAGCTGCAACCCGAAAATTAAAGACTAGGATGACCTGAAATCCAATGAGAATATAATTTCGTTGCATGCAAAGAACCTTATTTTCCTTCAGTCCGGGATCAGAAACCACGTAATGAGCGCACCTGCTTTTACAGATACATCAATGTTTACCTGAAAAAGAGTGTATACTTATATGAGTTTGTTGTCCAGATATCGTCCCCGCCCCCGTTCTCACCCAGGCGTGTAAGATAAACTTCCATATTTTTCGTTTCCCTGTCTTCGAGAAGTGTAAAATTTGAAAGCTGAAGGAATTCGGAATCGCTTTCGGGATTGCGGTCATCTATGACTGTGACTGTGTCTTTTATAAACGATGGCCCTTTCTCGTCAATCTCCACGATCTGAAGCGGATATCTTGGAGAATTTCCATCCGGCGGAACATTATTAATATTTCCTGTCCAGTAGAGTTTTCCGGTTTTTGAGCTTCGAATCATTTTGTGTATTGATGCAGGTGAATAAACCTGTTCTCCGGTATCGAATCGCATATCCCTGACGTTACTCCATGTCAGACCGCCATCCTGGGAGACGGAGTACCACTTTCTTCCCGGAGCTTTTGTAATATCAAGCCCTGTATTTGAACCGCGCATGATCATTAGCAGTGTGCCATTCTTCAACTCACTGAGATCCAGTTCCACCAATCCGCGTGAGGAAACCTGTCTCGGGAGGAAGACAGAATTGGATTTCTGCCATTCGTAGTTCATTTTAGTCTTGTTCCACCTTCCAACGAAACACATTGCACCCGCAACACAGCCTTCCCTGTAGTTATTCGGGAAAACAGAAGGATACTTCATGTCTTCAGCGTCGGTATAAGGTACGGGTACTGTTGCACAAATTATCACCGACCCGTTATTAAGGACAACAGCATTTCCGATATACATCTCATTTCTCCACAGGAATTCCTTGTTTCCCCAGTCTGTGGGACTGAAATCGGCGCCATCCTCATATTTAAGCTGAAAAGCTTCTCCCCATGTATTACCGTTGTCAGCAGAAAGCTGATAAAAACCGTGGTCCCAGAAAAGTCTGTTCCCCTTCCATATCTGCTGAAGGGCTATCTGTGGGGTACCCTGAAAAATGCGCTGAAAAACAGGTTTGATAAGCCTGCCTGAAACCGGATCAAACGGGCCTGATCCGCTCTGACTCTCTCCTCCGCTTTGTGTGAACTGCCCAAGGCTCTGAGTCTCTTTGGGCATTGATACCCAATCAGACCAGGTGCGACCATTATCTTCTGATATTCGTTTTTGAACAGATTCACTCCAGTCACTCGATTGCATGAATGACCTGATCTCTTCACGCTTCAGTCCCGTGCCAATATATGACATACTTGTTATGGGAGCTACTTGTAGTTTCGGATATGAAACATAAACCTCCCGCTTTACCCGGCAGATTGATTTTTTTATTCTCTTGCGAAGATTTTCATCATGATCAGTTTTGACTGATCCAAAAAATGATAAAATGGGAATTCCTGATAAAGATGCAATTCCGGTGTATGAGGTCTTTTTTAAAAATTCGCGTCTGACAAGTAATTTCACTGGTTTAGGATTTTATTTTTTACAGTTCAGGTTGTCTTATATCCCTGCCATTTCTTTCCATATTACTTTATCCGGTTTTAGCCTGAGATCAACCGGTATTTACTTTTTTGCTTCACCGGAAGGACTCTAAACATCTAACGGCAGCTCTTTATAAAGTTACATTTATTTTGAATTCCTTTTTCAGGATTTTTTTTTGAGCTGAGGGGAAGAGCGAAACTGAATCCTGAATGTGTTTCAGGTAATCAGGCTGAAACTTAATCGCTTCAGAATGAGAGCCAGGCAATTTGATGTTTAAATTGGAAACATACCATCGCCAAGGAACCCGGGCAGAGAATATCTGCCATTGAGCTGCGCAGCTGCGGCATATTTCTATGGTAAATTTCCGGCAGGCCTTAATGGAACAGCTTCTGGCTGAAAAGCGGATGCTGATCCGGGAAAAAGACATTCTGAACAGCAACAACTAAAATGAGAAAAGAATATCACTGAACTATATCAGTAAGAAATTACAGATGCTGAATAACAGAATAGCAGAAACCAAAATTATTGACCTTAAGGAACAGCCTCAAGACGAGATAAGATTTGGTGCAACAGTAATCCTTAAAAATGAAATATCGGGTACCATACAGGATTTTTAGATAGCAGACGTTGATGAAGCCGATGTTACCAGAAGCAAGATCTCATTCATATCACCTCTGGCCAGGGCATTGATAAATAAAAAAGCCGGAGACAGGATCACTTTAAAGCAGATATTGTTTTTAAAATCTTGAAATTAACTACCTGTGATCCTGATAGCATAGTGAAGACCGGAGACCGGAAACGGGAATGATCTGTTCTATATATCATTTTTTTTATCAGCAGACTGGAATTTTTATTTTGCATTCCATCCATTTGCATTCTTGTTACGTTCTATACATATCAAACCAGACTTAAATACCAAAGGTGAAAATATTTAAAAAACCAAACATCGCATTTACAACCGCTTCATGTTTCATGAATCAGGCAAGTCAGTACGTTATAAAAACTTTAAAGTCAAACACTAATAATATGAAAACAAGGTTAAGGTTATTTTTATTAATGCCACTTCTGATAACAGGTCTTACATTTTGTGAAAAACCTGATACTGACCCTGCGGGTAAAGTGGTGAAATTACAAACTTCCATATCGGCAGACTTTCTCCCGTTTTGTGATTCGGTTGCAGACATAGACGGCAACACCTACAAGACAGTAAAAATCGGTTCTCAGATATGGATGGCTGAAAACCTAAAAACCACCAGATACAATGACGGCAGCTCAATACTTACAGGTTCTGGTGATGCGGAAGATCCCCGGACTGTACTACAATGTTTCAGTTCAGAAGAGGGTGCTTATACCTGGTATGATTATGATGCCGGATATAAAGATACCTACGGAGCCATATATAACTGGTATTCTGTAGGCACCGGCAAGCTTTGCCCCTCAGGTTGGCATGTGCCGGACGAATCCGAGTGGACTACATTAATAATCTCTTTGGGGGGGGCTGTAGGAATGTATAATGACAGGACAGAAGGCATGATTCCTATCTATTGTCCGGAAATTTGTTTAAACAAAAGCGGTTTTAATCCTGGACCTTCAGGTGTTTTTGAGTGGTATGATTTTTATACCTCAGATTATATATGGACTGCTACCCTCTCGTCCCGATACAATATCCCAATTATTGTAAGCTTTGAGAATATATATACTCCATGGTGGAATTGGGATAAGGGTTCGGGTTATGGTGTGCGCTGTTTGAAGGACAATTAGGCAAATGAAATTTGTGATGGTAAGCTCAGGAGAGGCAGATACCTGAAAAGGACTTACAGTGCATAAGCCGGAAGCCTTGACAACTTTCAGCCGATCTTAAGTTCAAAAATATAATCCACATGATAACAGTTATTTACAACTGGCAGGAGATGGTCAATTAACTCCGGCGGAGAGCGGCCATGCCCCCGGCTCATGAAACTTACTTCTGAATCAAAAAAACTATTAATTTTTGTGCTGTAATTTTTCTTCATAACTTAAATGCGAATTTGGAACAAACAGCCTTCATAAATGAACCATTCATCCTGATTGACTGATTAATCCCTAAATAAAATCTCTGTGAAAAAGATCGTAAAGACCACCGCCAGCCTGCTTGCAATGGTTGTCATGATCCTGATTATGGTTATCGCCTGCAAGAAGGAGAATGATCCCTTTACCGTTACTGATATTGACGGGAATGTCTATAAAACTGTTGTCATAGGAATCCAGACCTGGATGGCTGAGAACCTGAGGACAACTAAATTTAACGATGGATCGCCAATTCCATTGTTTCCTGATTATCCTCAATGGTTCAGTTTAAGCACACCAGGATATTGCTGGTATGATAACAACGAGGCTGCCTACAAAGAAGACTATGGAGCCATATATAATTGGTATTCAGTAAGTACCGGAAAGCTTTGTCCCAAAGGTTGGCATGTTCCTTCCGATGGGGATTGGCAGAAGCTCGCGTTATTCATTGATCCTAATGCCACAAATGAATATTTTATGAGCTCTGATGGCGGTGGTAAATTGAAAGAAACCGGCACAGAACATTGGTCCATTCCAAATGACGGAGCCACAGATGAATATGGATTCTCAGCTTTACCGGGAGGATGCAGGTTGACCTATGAATCGCCTGATTACTACGGGATTAAAGAATTTGGATTTTGGTGGAGCACAACTGAATACAATAATAGCAGAGTCTGGATAATTGATATGGGTTATAATTATTCTTTATTAGTTCATTATTATGTGCCTAAAAATAATGGTCATTCAGTCCGTTGTATAAAAGACTAGGGTGCGCCCAACCGCATACGAAGCGACCCGGACCAAACAGCCCCGTTTAAAATAAGTGAGTTTGCTGTAATCAAGTTGTTGGACTGCAAACAAGTTATCTCCTTTTGGATTGAAACGAATAGTTATTGAGAAACAGAAGTCTCACAGAAAGCCAAAGAGCAGAGAATGAGGAATCAGAATTTTTAAATCGACAGGGGCTAACAGGGGCATCTATCCAACCGCCCTTCGATGCATACCCTGACCAGGGAGAGATATTTACCGGACAGGAAAAGGAGACAATCTAAAGAGCCGTTGATAAAAACATAAATATCAACCTTCCGGGTGATACTTTGTTTAGATGACAGGTTTTATGCTCTGCCGGGGAGATGGTGTGAATAATGCTGATTACACAGAGGATTGAACCTTCGTATTCACTGCAGGGACAGGCCTATTTGAAGGAGCGACAGGAAGTGGTACTCTTCATGCTGAGGTCCTGATTCAGGGTATTATTATAAAATGAGTAATCCCCTAAATTCATTGATCAGATCCCCCGTGATTGCTAAGGAGCGAAGTTTATAATTTGTCAATTTTAAAGGCCAGGATAAAATCATTCTCCGATAATCCGTTAATGGCATGTGTCCATAATTCAATAACAACCTTTTCATAATAAACATGCATTACCGGATGATGACCTTCTTCATCAGCTAAATCAGCCACTTTATTTACAAAATCCATAGTATGCTTAAAGTTCACAAATAAAAATTCTTTTGATATTTTATTATTATCTGTAATCTTCCAGCCATCCTTAATTTGCTTTAAATATCCTTCAACTTCCTGCTGGTCCAGAGGGGCAATGCCTCCTTCACAAGGTTTACATCTTTTCTTGCTTAAGTCCATTGTTTTATTTCATTAAAAGTTCTATTCTTATTATAATGTGTTATGGTCCACAAAAAAATACAATTTCTTTAAATGAACATATTTCCATGCGGAATGTGCACAAGGAGACCGGCTTTTGCATCTACCGAAGGTGTCAGTTCGCAGCGAAGAGGCAGGCAGATAGGTTAAAATAATAAAAATATAGTACAAATTTTTTTCCTTGACAAAGTAACCTATGCCTTCAGCAGCTTTTCAATCTCAAGCTTCTTCATTTTGAGAAAAGTACTGACAACTCTCTCCGATCTGGAAGGGTCGTTCATCAAACTGGCCAGAACTGTGGGAACTATTTGCCATGAAACACCAAAACTATCTTTAAGCCATCCGCACTGAACTTCCTCCCCTCCTTCTGTCAGCATATCCCAGAAATAATCTATTTCTTCCTGGGTTTCGCATTCAACCACAATAGATACAGCTTCGTTAAAGCCAAATTGGTGCATATATGAACTGTCGATAGCCATGAAAGCCTGATCGCCCAGTTTGAATTCTGCATGCTTGATGGTTCCCTTTTTGTCGTTATCATATTCGATATATCTGGTGATGCCAAGTATATCCGACTTGCCGCCGAACACCGATATATAAAAATTGACTGCCGTTTCCGCCCTGCCGGCTTTTTCACCGGTAAAAATCAGCCGCCTCCTTTGCTTTTCCGTCAAACCAGAGACAAGGATAAATAATGTTGTTTTTCATTTCCACGGAGTTTAGTCCTGTTCTCCTATTTGCTCTCTTCTGCGCAATTAAACATCCATTGAACACCAAACTTGTCCTTTAGGCTCCCGTAATAATCTCCCCAGAACATGTCCTGCAGTTCCTGTTCCACAGTTCCTCCCTGTGAGAGTGCATTAAATAAACGTTTCGTTTCCTCTCTTGTGTCGGGTTGAAGAGTAATATAGACATTATTCCCGAAATTGACCCTGAAGCCCATCGATTCAGGAGCATCGGTTCCCATTAAAAGGTGTCCGCCCAGTATTGGCAATGCAATATTCATCACCAAATCCTTGTCTTCTTCAGTCAGTGGCGGCAAATTTTCTGAAGGAGGTATATCGCGAAACCGGGATATATCTCCCTTAAATTCACTGCCAAAAACAGTTTTATAGAAATTAAACGCTTCCTCCGTATTACGTTGGAAATTAAGATATGTGCTGACTTGTGCCATAATGTAATAAGGTATTAAATTATTTACTTTTCACAGATTGATTTCAACTTGTCAAGGGCTTTCGGCCATTTTTCAGCAAAGTAAACTCCATGGTCAGAATCAACATCCATATCTATCTCAAGCAGCGTATCCCCGTCATTATCGATGAACGTGTAGTTTTCAAGAGCTCCAGCCCATTCTTCAGCTATTTGTCCGCTGTAAATTTCTTTCTCATCCTCTACAATGCCAAGATGCTCAATGCTTACAAACCTGTTTGGTATATTCTCCCTGATCCTGCTGACCATTCCACCTTGGTTGCCATTACGATCAGTTCCCAGAAAAAGTATTTTAGATCCTTTCACCCATGATCCCCTATAATGAGATGAAGGGTTAAACACCGATGTCCACTCAGAATATGTTTTAGGTTCAAGCATTGTTTTAAATACCATATCAACACTTGCTTTTATGAGTATTTCGAAATGCATACTGTTTTGCGAAACAGATTCTTCCACATATCTTTTGAAGTTATTAAGTATAGATTGCCATCCTTCTTTCTGAATTTCAACCGGATTGGCTTGTTCGGCTTCAAAGGTGATCCTTACCGAGGTCACATTTACCCCTGAAACAAATAATACCTCCACCTTTCTATCATCATCCAAGGTATAGGATATTTGCTTAAGCGGTTTGACATCAGTGTAAACGCCTGTGAAGTCAAAGCCGGCACTTCCATCCCTGGCCTCCATTCTGGAAAGAAACCTGCCGCCGATCCTCAGATCATTTTCGGCTCTGGTAGTATGCCAGTCATCAGATGCATTGTTCCATTTCACAACATGCTCAGGGTTCGTATAGTGATCCCAGACTTTCTCCACTGAAGCATGAATATCTGCTTTCACTGTAATAACTTTTTTCGGAGGTGTCTTCATGATATTGAGTAGTTTCCACCTGATTATTTGAACAAAGGAATTCCGGAAATTGTTCATACAAGTTTAAAAAGGTTTTAAATTTCCTGCAATCTGGTCTCATTTAACTCTGACAAAAAAACCGAATTTCAAATTTCAAAAGTTGCAACCCTGAACCATTGAACATCAGTTCTTTTCATCCCTTTATCTGGTGAGGGTTTCAGAATGTCATAAAAAGAAACAAGAGGTCGGTTTTGACCTCTTGTGCCGTTGGCAAATTACTCCAGATTTTTAATCAGTCCAAACAGCATTTTTGAAATTTCCTCAAGGTTTTGTTCCATCTCCAGGAAAACATTCTGAGTGATTTCTTTTGTGTCCTGAAGATATTCCAGAATAGCCACACATTCAAATGCACTGCCTCGGGCAATCACAAAGAAATTTTTCCTGTCTTTGTTGCTGAATCGTGAAGTTCCTTCAGCAATATTCAACATTATGCTGAATGATGCTCTTCTGAGCTGATCATTTGTCACCCTGTCAAAGTCCTTTTCATCCAGAATCGAATAAATTTCTTTACAAAAGTTCTTAGACTTTTGGTAGACATCAAGTTTTTGAAAATCAAACATGATTGTAAGTTTTAGGTTAGCACTGTGGAAAATAAATTAGCAGCGATACTGAGCTAATTTATAAAGAATCTGGAAAAGATGAAAGGATCAGAAGTGTGAGTGTGAGAGCGAGTTTTGAGGAAAAAGAGATGAGAGTGCTCGCGATTGCTTCCGCTATACGGAACTTCGTCACTTCGTTCCTTGTCTCGCACTCGCTCTCACTCTCACTCTCACTCTCACTCTTTTTCTGTACCCCTAACAGATAAAAGTTGCAACCGGTCAGCCCAAATGTATGGAGCCGGCAGTTACAGGGTTTCTAATACTTCATGTATTTGCTTGTGTAGTTCCGGAATCTTATTTATTAGAACATCCCATACAATGGAGTAGTTAACTCCCATATACTCATGAATTAACCTGTCACGCATACCTGCCATATCCTTCCATCTCACCTTCTTCCACTTCACTTTGAAATCAGCTGGAATCTTTTTTGTAGCTTCGCCAATAATCTCCAGACTTCTTACAACAGCCCTTTTCAGAGTATCATCCCCAAGAAATTGTTCCCGTGTAAGGCCCTTTTCAGTCAAAGAAAGCAAATATACACTCTCATCCCTAATATGCTTAAGATATTGTCCCGGTTCTTTAGACATATACAACTTCATTAAGGATTTTCGGGCCAATATAAGGACTCAGACCATTCCTTGTAACTATTTCAACTTTATAATTTTTAAAGAGCTGTTCCAATATATCACAGACAGCCATATAGTTGTCATAATTTTCGTAGTCGGGCTCAAAATCAATCAATATATCAATATCGCTTTCAGCTGATTGTTCCTGCCTTGCATATGATCCAAAAAGCCCGATTTCCCTAATCCCATAACGGGCCAGGTTGTTTCTGTTACTGCCAATTGTGGTCAATATGTATTCTCTGGTAGTCATCTTAATTCCCTTAATGCAAAGGTATGAATCTTTTAACTAATTCAATCTGGTAAAACTGTGATTCATGTAGCATTCACCCTTTCCTGGCGATACCAGAATAAAACAGATCATAAAATGCAAATAACAGTGAGCACGAGCACCTTGATCCTGTTTAAATTGACCTCTCAAAGCCGGAATTAATCTCATTGGTTATTGATAGATATAAAAATTTCAATTTTCCCGGCTCAATGTGGTCAAGACGACGGGTTTTTGAACCTGGTTGCAACTCTGACAAAAAAACCGAATTTCAAATTTCAAAAGTTGCAACCCTGAACCATTGAACATCAGTTCTTTTCATCCCTTTATCTGGTGAGGGTTTCAGAATGTCATAAAAAGAAACAAGAGGTCGGTTTTGACCTCTTGTGCCGTTGGGTACTCGGAGCTGACAAAAGTTGCAACCAGTTTATACCGCATTCTCCAGTCCCTTTTGAGATGGTTTCACTCACCAGGGAATACACAAAAACCACAGAAAAAGAGTGCTGAATGCCACGTGTCTTAACTGACAGGTGGCTTTTATTGATATTAATAAGTGGCAAATTGATTCTCAATTGCGCCTCTCAGGCACCAAATGCCTGTCTTCCAATTATTTGGGACTATATTTTCTTCAAATTAACTGCAATATGAAACATTATTATAATAAAATGAAACAATTTGCTTCAATTTCATTCATGCAGGAAACATAATCTGAATAATAGTCTACATACCTGCTATTTACCGCATTAGTCTTTGTTATAAATTGAATATTGATCGTTCATGAGCTCATTATTGAATGATCAATGGTTAATAACCGGGTTTCAGGCCTCCAGGCTATTTACAGTATGCAGTATGGGATTTGAAAACATAAAACATCTAAACATTAACTAACTAAAAACAAAAAATTATGAAAACAGTAAAATTTTTATCAGCCCTGTTTGTTATTGCCTTATTTACATTCAATATGGCAATTGGTCAGCCCAAAAACTATACGATTACTGAAGGAACCTATATTGGCATGGCTTACGATGGTAGTGAACCGGTCTCAGGAATTCAAATAACTGAAACTAAATGGAATAAAAATAAAGTTCAGGTTAAAGTTACCTGGCACCTTGTGGGAGATATTTCAGGAGCTCACTTTGAAGCTGGTTTTATAGCAAATGATATTATCCATGATTTAAATAATGGAGTTTATAATGAAACCCACACATTTCATTTTTTTGGAAAAAAAGATAATGTACCAATGGGTTATGGACAAGCCACAGGTCATGTAACAATCAATCCGGATGGTATAATTAAAGTAAATTTCTACGATATCCGTTGGATCAATTTTTACTAGATCCATAAGCAGAGGTGTAGTTTTGTCCGCAATAGATTAAAATATTTTAAATAAATACCTTAACTACTCCCTTCTATCAGACCACTGATTAACAAATATAAGTTTTCTTATTAT
>CAYXSM010000012.1:0-105357 GCA_964466705.1 uncultured Rikenellaceae bacterium | reverse complement strand
AACGAGCTACCACTGCTCCACCCCGCAATGTGGGTGCAAAGTTAATACATATACTGCAATTAGCAAATTTAATTTACTTTTTAATCATTATAGTCAACGTCTGTGTTCCCTGCTGCGTTTTACATTATTAATGCTTGCTTATGAGAAATACCGGTTGTCATCTTTATTTTTTTAATGCGAACCGGTAATAAAAACAGGAATATGAATTATTTTTACTTTGCCAATTTAAAACAGGTTACCATGCCAAGAGTTTTCAAAGCCATCGATATTGAAAAAGAGGAAAAAGAGGTAAAACGTGACTATCTCGATCGCCATATGCCACATGTCATCTGCCCCGACCAGGTAAAAAGGGGGCAAAAATTCATGGTGAAAGTCATGATGGGGGAAGACTACCCTCATCCTGATGAATATGATCATTCAATAAGCCTGATACAGCTGTGGAACCGTGAGACACTTCTTGCGGAAGTTCGTTACACTCCGGGTGTTTACGGCAATCTGCCATCTCATGTGGAGGTGGATTTCTACATAGTAGCACCTGATGTATCAATGAACCTTTCCGCAATGGCGGTCTGCTCAAAACACGGACTATGGCAGAGTGAAGATAAAGCCGTGAAGGTTTTATGATCCGGCTTCAGTGATTCATCGTTCTCCGGTACCTTGACTGCCTTTCAAAGCAGATGAACATATTACGGTTCACAGGTCGCTATTAATTATTATCTTTGCTGGCTGAATAGTGGAATTGCTATGGCCAAGAACGAAAAGAAAAAACGCAACTGGCGGGACAAATACAGGATATCTGTTACAAATGATGCAACATTTGAAGAGATCTGGAGGGTAAGACTTACCAAATACAACGCCTTCCTTCTTATCACTTCCCTGGTGCTTTTCATAATCGTTGCCACAACATCGCTGATTGCATTTACAAATCTGAGGGAGTTTATTCCCGGTTATCCGGATGTTGAAATGCGGCGAAATATTTTAATGAGTGCAATAAGGCTTGATTCACTTGACAGGGAACTGGCTCTCCGGGATAAATATTTTGCAAACCTCAACTCCATTATTTCCGGACGCCCGCCTGCTGAAACATTCACGGGAACAGATACAACAAAAAACTACAAATCAATAAGTTTCAGCAGCTCTCCCGAAGATTCGGTCCTGAGAGCAACGGTAGAAAGGGATGAAAGGTATAATCTTACTCTGGGCCCGGTTATTAACGACCCGGCTGCAAATCTGGCAAGCCTTCATTTTTTCCCTCCTGTGAAGGGTATTGTATCCGGCAGGTATGATCCGCGGACAAAGCATTTCGGAACAGACATTGTTACCAGGCCAAAATCACCTGTCGCCGCAACCCTTGATGGCACTGTACTATTCACCGGGTGGACAATGGAAACGGGTTTTGTCATTCAGATACAACACCAGAACAATATTGTTTCAGTGTATAAGCATAATGCGAGCCTGCTAAGGGAAACGGGCGACCTGGTCAGAACGGGCGAGTCCATTGCAATTGTCGGCGACTCAGGCGAAATGTACACTTCCGGACCACATCTTCATTTTGAGATCTGGTATAAAGGCAGTCCGCTTGACCCCGAAAAGCACATCATCTTCTAAAATCCTCCGGTTAAGGTATGCCAAAAAGGATAGCATTGTTAGGATCTACAGGATCAATTGGCACCCAGACTCTGGATGTTATATCCAGATATCCGGAGCATTTCAGGGTTGAGGTCCTGGCTGCCGGAAATAATGTAAAGCTGCTTATTCACCAGGCCAGAAAATTCCTGCCTTCAGCGGTGATAATAGGGAACAGGAATCATTATATGCAGCTCAGAGAGAAACTGAGAGATATTCCCGTGAAGGTTTATGCGGGAGAGGAAGCGATTGAACAGATGGTGGCAGAACCAAATATCGATCTGGTAATGGCCGCAATGGTAGGTTATTCAGGTCTGAAACCTGTTGTAGGTGCTATTAAAGCCGGGAAAAGGATAGCTCTTGCAAACAAGGAAACGCTTGTCGTTGCGGGAGAGATCATTATAAAGCTTATGAAACAATCAGGAAGCCGTATCATTCCGGTTGATTCAGAGCATTCGGCCATTTTTCAGTGCCTTGAGGGAGAGTCGGGAAATCCTGTCGAAAAGATAACACTTACTGCTTCCGGCGGTCCATTCCTAAATTATACTTCTGAGATGCTTATGCATGTCAGTCCTGTTGAAGCCCTTAAACACCCCAACTGGAATATGGGTAATAAAATAACCATCGATTCAGCCTCCCTCATGAATAAAGGATTGGAAGTCATTGAAGCAAAATGGTTATTCAATCTTAAACCTGAACAGATAAGGGTGATTATTCATCCGCAGTCGGTTATCCATTCAATGGTTCATTTTGCTGATGGATCGGTAAAAGCCCAGATGGGAGTACCCGATATGAGAATGCCGATACTGTATGCCCTTACACACCCGGGGCGCCTGCCGGCCGAATTTCCAAAACTCAGTCTGGAGGATTTCGCGACACTGACCTTTAAGGAGCCTGATATCAAAACTTTCCGGAATCTCTCTCTGGCTTATTATGCCCTTGAAAGGGGAGGGAATATGCCATGCATCATGAATGCTGCAAATGAGGTGGCTGTACACGCATTTCTGGCGGGGAAGCTGGGATTTCTGCAAATGTCCGATGCAATTGAATATGCCATGGAAAAAACTGAATACTTTGCCTCCCCCGGACTGGGCTATCTTGAAACAACAGATGCAGCTGCCAGGTCAATTACTACTGATTATATTAATAAACTTCATGTGAGATCATGACAATACTTATAAAAATACTGCAATTCGTTCTCAGCCTTTCAATACTGGTTATCATTCATGAGTTTGGCCATTTTGTTTTTGCGCGGATTTTTAAAACAAGGGTTGAAAAGTTCTACCTGTTTTTCGATCCCTGGTTTTCGCTTTTTAAGTTCAGGAAGGGTGAAACGGAATACGGACTTGGCTGGCTGCCACTTGGAGGCTACGTTAAAATATCGGGTATGATAGATGAGTCGCTCGATAAGGAGCAGATGAAACTGCCCCCGCAACCGTGGGAATTCAGGTCTAAAAAATCGTGGCAACGGCTGATAATTATGCTTGGCGGTGTATTTTTCAATTTTGTCCTCGCCATGCTTATATATGTATCCGTGCTTTATGCATGGGGTGAGACATATCTCCCCACATCCAGTGTAAAATACGGCATAGTCACCGATTCTGTAGGATATGCAATGGGTTTAAGAAATGGTGATAAGATACTCTCCGTCGACAATCAATATATAGAGAATTTTATGCAGATCACACCGGATATTGTGCTTAATGACCGGAAAACAATTCAGATTGAACGCGAAGGACAGGTTCTTAACATTGAAATACCGGCCACTTACATACCAGAGATGCTTAAAGGGAGAGGGAAAATTGAGCCCCGTACTCCTTTTGGGCCTTTTGTCGTGTCGGGATTTGCCAAAGAATCACCTGGCAGGTCCGCTGGCATGAAAGTGAATGATGAACTGAAGGGAGTTGACGGAAATGAGTTTAAATGGTATGATGAATTTCAGAGCTATCTGGCAGAAAACAAGTCGGGGGAAGTGATCCTGAACATATTCAGGGACGGTTCATATATGGACATTCCCGTTAAGCCTACAAACGCAGGGCTCCTTGGCATAACCACTTCCCGGTCGTTTGAGGGGATTTTTGAATTGAAAACCGTCAGGTATGGATTGCTGCAGTCAATCCCGGCAGGTATCAGCAAGGGTTTTAAGACCATGGGTGATTACCTTAAACAGTTCAAACTGATCTTTTCAAAACACACCAAAGCCTATGAATCCCTGGGCGGCTTCATCACCATTGGCAGCATTTTCCCCGGAGTATGGGACTGGCATTCATTCTGGAACCTTACAGCATTTTTGTCAATCATACTTGCAGTAATGAATATCCTTCCGATACCGGCACTCGACGGCGGACATGTTATGTTCCTTATTTATGAGGTGGTAACAGGAAGAAAACCAAGTGATAAATTCCTTGAGTATGCACAGATCACAGGAATGTTCATTTTGCTGGCCCTGCTTATTTTTGCAAACGGGAACGATATTCTGCGACTTTTGAGAAAATAGAATTATTAAATTTGGACTTGCTATTAATTAAAGTATTTCTAACTTTGTACAAATATAATACTTATCGAGATGGGAAAAATAGGTTTAACTGAGATAATCCTTATTCTTCTTGTGGTTGTTCTCCTCTTCGGAGGACGCAAAATTCCTGAATTAATGAAAGGCATTGGCCAGGGGATGAAAGAGTTTAAGAAGGCATCCAAAGTTGCGGCGGATGATGATGAAAAAGAAGCCGGCAAAGAAAAGTGATTGCCGATAGAACCATAAACAGAGGGGCTCCGCAGAAGCCCTTTTTTTATTCAATGTATTCGTATTTCTGATTTCTTCTTGCAGGAGTGAACCCTGCTTCAATTATTAAAGCCCTCAGTTCTTCGGGGCTGAATCGAAATGATCTGCCGGCTGAGCTTACCACGTTCTCTTCTATCATTACAGAGCCCAGATCGTTGGCTCCTGAGTGCAACGACAGCATGCCTGTTCTCTTTCCGGTTGTCAGAACAGATGCCTGTATGTTTTTGACATTCACCAGCATGATCCTGCTTATCGCTATTATCCTTAAATAATCAGGGGCATTATAACCGCTTTTAATTCCCATTTCCTTATTTAAACGGGTACCTTTGTCCATATATGGCCATGGTATGAAAGATATAAAACCATGGTGTCCCTCCGGCTTTTCAGCCTGAATTTCCCTGATTTTAACAAGATGCCCGATCCTTTCCCTTAAAGTTTCAACATGTCCGTACATCATCGTTGCTGAGGTTGGCAGGTTAAGCCTGTGAGCTGTCCTCATCACGTCCGACCATTCCTGGGTGTCGGCTTTGGCAGGGGATACAATTTTTCGAACCCTGTCAGAGAGAATTTCAGCCCCTGCGCCGGGAAGGCTGTCAAGACCTGATGACATCAGCCGCGACAGAACCTCAGAATATGAAAGACCCTCTTTTTTCGAGAGATAAACTATCTCCGGAGGACCCAGTGCATGAAGCTTGAGGCCGGGATACCGTTCCCTGAGTTCCCCGAAAAGATTTGTGTAGAAATCCAGACCCAGATCCGGATTCATTCCACCCTGTAAAAGAAGCTGATTTCCTCCGAGTGCATATAACTCATCAATTTTCTTTATGTATTCGTCTATTGATGTGACATATGCGCCCGTAGAATTCTTCTTCCTGCAAAAGTTGCAGAACATACACCTGGAAAAGCATATGTTTGTGATGTTCACATTCCTGTCGATCATCCATCCTGCAAAATTCCCGGGATTGTGAATTTTCCGCAGCAGGCTGCCCACGAACATAAGTTCCGCAAGAGGAGCATTCTCATACAGGAATAAGCCTTCCTCTTCAGTTAAAGGCATAATATCCAGGGCTTTCTCATATAATTGCTCAATGTTCATCTGTGTTGTGAAAGGGGCCTGTTCTTGCTTCTGACTTCTGGTATTTGGTTTTACCGCATATTCAAAAGTAATATTTTTGATTAACTTTAGGGCTCTGAAAAAACAGGTTCAAATATGAAACCACAGATATCCAGAATATTGGAAATATCTCCTGACCAGTCGGTCATATATATTTTGGGAAAGGACGAGATCCCTTCCGATCTGCGCCTGACCAAATCCGAAAAGGAATATACAATAAGGCAGCTGACAGGCAAAGAGGATTATGTGTATATAAATTCCTACTTCAAAAGTACATACATCATAAGGACAGGAGAGGCTGTCAACGGCTTCAAAATAAAGGAAAAGCTGAGAAGGACAGCTTACAACATATGCAGGCTTATTCAGTCAAACAATCATGACGAGCTCGTTATCACCTCCGACGGCTCAATTGACGGAGCCGTTGAAGCATTTACCGAAGGGCTGGTATTGAGCATGTACTCATTCACCAGGCACAAGACAAAGAAGGAAAGTAAGGAAAGAAAAAAGTTGCCTTCGAAGTTGCTGATCAGGGACAGCATTACTGAAGCTGAAATCATGTGGCTAGAAACCATTACTGAAGCGGTTTATTTTGCCAGAGATCTTATAAATGAGCCGGTAAATCACCTTAATGCTGTTAAGCTGGCAGATGAAATCAGAAAGACAGGGGACAAGGCGGGATTAAGTGTGGAGGTCCTCAATAAAGGCAGGATTGAAGCTCTTAAAATGGGAGGCCTTCTGGCTGTGAACAGGGGCAGTGTAGATCCTCCTGTCTTCTGCATTCTTGAATGGCGACCAGGAAAATGCCTGAACAAAAAACCCATTGTTCTGGTAGGAAAGGGAATCGTATATGACACAGGAGGTCTTAACCTGAAGACCGGCGATTATATGGAGCACATGAACACAGATATGGCAGGAGCCGCGATTGTAACCGGAGTTATGTACACAGCCGCCAGAAACGGGATCCCGCTTCACATTATTGGCCTGATTCCGGCTACCGATAACCGGCCGGGAGGCAATGCATACACGCAGGGAGATATCATCACAATGCATAATAGGATGACGGTGGAGGTCAGCAATACTGATGCAGAGGGAAGACTGATACTTGCTGATGCCATAAGTTATGCATCACGTTATAAGCCGGAGGTCATAATTGATGTTGCAACCTTAACGGGCTCAGCAGCCATGACTTTCAGCAACCAGGCAATAGCAGCAATGGGAAATGCTGACCGGGAATATTTCAGAATTCTTGAAGAATCGGGCAATGAGGTTTATGAAAGGATTGCCGAACTGCCCTTCTGGGATGAGTACGGGGAACTTTTGAAATCTGACGTGGCCGACATTAAAAGCCTTGGAGGAAAGGAAGCCGGAGCTATTGTTGCCGGTAAATTCCTCGAGAATTTCACGGGATATCCTTTTATCCATCTGGATATTGCCGGAACTGCATCCCTTAAGAAAGATGATTTTTACAGATTGAAGGGAGCACCAGGTTCCGGCTTAAGACTCCTTTCGACCTTCCTCAGGAAATATGCTGAATTTAAATTGAAGGAGAATTAAAAAGACATGGAAAACAAACCAATAACAGCCGGGATAACTCATGGCGATATCAATGGGATTGGGTATGAAATTATCATAAAAACACTTCTGGATGCCGGCATAAATGATATTTGTGTTCCCGTGGTTTACGGATCGCCGAAGGTAGCTGCTTATCACAGGAAAGCCCTGAATATCTCAAATTTCAGTTTTAATAATATCAAATCACCGGAAGAAGCCAGTGTCAGGAAGGCAAATATGATAAACTGTCTTGATGACAATGTAAGGGTCGAGCTTGGCAAATCGACCCCCCACAGCGGTGAGGCTGCTTTTATTTCGCTTGAAAGAGCTGTTGATGATGTGATGAAAGGTAAGCTGGATGTCATTATCACTGCACCGATTGATAAATATAATACCCAATCGGACAAATTCCGGTTCAGCGGACACACGGAATATCTTAAAGCAAAGGCTGGTGAAGGTGAGGTTCTGATGTTCATGATAAGCGAAAACATGAAGCTTGGCGTTGCTACCGGGCACGTTCCTCTTGGTGATGTTTCAGGATTGATAACCATCGATCTCCTGCTCAGGAAGATAAAACTGATGAACCAATCTCTCTTTCTTGACTTTGGAATACGGAAACCAAAAATCGCCGTTCTCGGCCTTAATCCGCATGCCGGTGAAAGCTCACTGCTGGGAAGGGAAGAAGAAGATATCATCATTCCTGCAATCCGGCAGGCAGAGAAAGAAGGCATAATGGCTTTCGGACCATACCCGGCTGACGGTTTTTTCGGATCTGGCTCTTTTACCAGATTTGACGGTATTCTTGCAATGTATCATGATCAGGGCCTGACCCCTTTCAAAGCTTTGTCCTTTGATACAGGTGTTAATTTTACAGCCGGACTTCCTTTTATCAGAACATCCCCGGCTCATGGCACTGCTTTTTCTATTGCAGGTAAGGGTGAGGCCTCTGAAAGCTCCTTCAGACATGCAGTTTATCTGGCCTGCGATATATACAGGAACAGGAAACTTTATGCGGAGATATCAAAGAATCCCCTGAAGCATCAGGATATTGAAATTCATACCGACAGGGCTGATGAGCTTCCCCCGGAGATCCTAAATTCCGAACAGGCAATATGATCGATTATATCAAAGGTACTATTGTAAACCTGACACCGACTTTCGTTACAGTTGAAACTGCAGGCGTAGGATATTTTGTCAATATTTCGCTTACAACATATACAAAGCTTGATGGTAAAAATGAATACAGGATATATATTCATGAAGTTATCAGGGAAGATAGCCACCAGCTTTTCGGATTTGCAGACACTGAAGAAAGGGATATCTTCAGATTGCTGATTTCTGTTACAGGAGTGGGAGCCGGAACAGCCAGAGTTATGCTTTCATCATTGAACCCTGCCGAGGTTGAACGGGCAATACTGGGTTCAGAAGTCGGTACTTTCCAGGGCATTAAGGGGATCGGAACAAAAACGGCCCAAAGAATAATAGTCGATCTGAAGGATAAAGTAGGCAAACATAAGGCCGGGACTGAAGAAATATTTCCATTCACAGACAATACAAAGAGAGAAGAGGCGTTATCAGCTTTAGTGATGCTTGGGTTTTCAAAAAGCGCCGTTGCAAAAGTTCTTGACAAAATTATCAGGGAAGAAAAAGACCTGTCGGTTGAGGACCTGATCAAAAAAGCGCTGAAAAACTTGTAATTCAGAACTAAAGCTGGTTTGGGATCAGGGATATCATATAGAGATATATCTATATTTTCATATCTGTTTATTATTGCCTTTAATGTCTGTCTGACAACTGAAGTCAATGGTCAGGTATCAGTGGAAACTTCTGCATCTGATACTACAAGGAAGTCACCCCTTAAGCTTAATGATGTTACAGGAAACCCCTGGGAATATCAGCAAAAAGCACCACTCTTCCTCGACAATCCCTCAAACGTAAAATCAACCGTTATTTATGATCCTGAGAAAAATGAATACGTAATCTATTACAAAGTAGGTACTTTTGATTACCGCCCGCCGGTATACATGACTCCCGAGGAGTTTCGTAAGTATCAGTTTAACAGAGAGATGCGTGATTACTGGGAGTCCAGGGTCTCCGGCGACGTGTCAGGATTCAGGTCAAGCCTTATACCCCAGATTGAAGTTGGCGGAGCTGCCTTTGACAAAGTTTTCGGAAGCAATGTTATAAACATAATACCACAGGGCTCGGCAGAACTAATTTTTGGCATCAACATTTCACGCACCCAGAATCCTACGCTTTCCGAAAAGCTGAGAAGCATACCAACATTTGATTTTAAGGAAAAAATTCAGATGAATGTTACAGGTACGATAGGCGACAAAATGGAGCTTGGGGTCAATTACAACACTGATGCTATGTTTGAATTTGAGAACAGGACCAAGCTTCAGTATTCAGGACACGAGGATGAGATTCTCAGGAAGGTTGAAGCAGGTGATGTTACCCTTCCCCTTTCAGGTACCCTCATCACCGGAAGCTACAGCCTTTTTGGACTTAAGACTGAAATGCAGTTCGGAAAACTAAATGTTACCACAGTGCTGTCCCAACAGAAGGGAGAATCTTCGGTGATTCAGGTAGAAGGCGGAGCCCAGCTTAGTAGTTTTGAACTCTATGCCGATGAATACGAAGCAAACAGGCATTTCTTTCTTTCACAATATTTCAGGGATGTATATGACGATGCTCTTAAAAATCTGCCTGTTGTAAGTTCCGGTATCAATATTGAAAGGATAGAAGTATGGGTGACTAATAAAACAAGCCGTTTTGAAGAAGCAAGCAACAGGAATATTGTTGCCTTTATGGATCTTGGAGAGAACAGCAGCCATATTTTTAACAATGTTCCCGAGTTCCAGGCTCTTCCTGGAGCAATGATCTATCCTTCCAATAATGCCAACAGGCTCTATGAACAGCTTACCACCGCTTTTGGAATGGTACGTGATGTTGACCAGGTCACAAATGCATTTGAGACACTTGGTGACAATTTCCAGATCGGCCGCGACTTCGAAAAAATTGAAAATGCCAGAAAACTGAACGAGAGGGAATATTACTTCAACCGTCAGCTCGGTTATATTTCGCTTAACACGGCCCTTAACACTGATGAGGTACTTGCAGTAGCTTATGAATATACTTCAGGGGGACAGGTATTCAAGGTCGGGGAGTTCTCAACCGATGGCATCACGGCACCTCAGACACTTATTTTGAAACTGATCAAGGGAACAACATTGAGTCCTAAGCTGCCCACGTGGAACCTGATGATGAAAAATGTATATTCTCTCGGTTCAGGCAGGCTTGAAAGTGCTGATTTTGAAATGAATATCCTCTACCTTGACGACAAGACCGGAAATGCCATCAATTATATTCCGGAAGGAAGGTTATCTGATCAGATACTTTTACAGGTAATGGGGCTTGACAACATTAATTCGCAAAGAGACAGGGAATCAGATGGATTTTTTGATTTTGTGCCGGGTGTTACCGTGAATGTTGAAAGGGGCAAGATCATATTCCCCGTATTGGAACCTTTCGGGAGCCATTTGCGAAAACAGATAGGCGATCCTGTACTTGCAGAGAAATATGTCTTTCAGGAGCTGTATGATTCAACGCAGACCATTGCCCGGCAGATGGCCGAGAAGAATAAATTCATGATGACAGGGAGCTATTCTTCAGAATCGGGATCAGAGATAAGATTGAATGCGGTAAACATTCCGCAGGGATCGATAAAAGTGACCGCCGGAGGTATTACATTGACTGAAAATACTGACTATACGGTAGATTATAATCTGGGAACAGTAACAATTATCAACCCTGCCCTGATCGAGTCGCAAACACCTGTTCAGGTATCACTTGAGAGCAATCAGTTCTTCGGTTTTCAGACAAAGACACTTGTGGGGACGCATCTCAATTACAGATTCTCTGACAACTTCAACCTGGGGGGCACTATTCTTCATCTGACGGAAAGGCCTTATACCCAGAAAGTGAATTTCGGGGAAGAACCCATTTCAAATACCATCTGGGGTCTCAACACTTCGTACAGAGCCCAGTCTCAGCTTCTCACAAAAATGATCGACAAGATCCCTTTCCTTCAGACGAAAACCCCTTCATCGATATCATTCTTTGGTGAATTTGCGCACCTTATTCCCGGTCATTCAAGGGCGATCTCAAGCGCAGGGAATTCATATATTGATGATTTTGAGGCTAGTGAGATACCACTTGACCTCAAGTCTTTCAACGCCTGGAATATTTCAAGCATCCCCCAGGGACAGGAGCAGCTTTTTCCCGAAGCCAGGTTCAATGATGACGTCGTAAGCGGATTTAACAGAGCTAAGTTTGCCTGGTACGTTATTGATCCTCTTTTTCTCAGAAACGGTTCTTCGACACCGGATCATATAAAGCAAAACCCCGACGAACAATCAAGTCATTTTGTCAGGGAGATATATGAAAATGAGATATTCCCGTTCAAGGAAAGTCCAAGCGGTATCCCAACCAACATCACAGTCCTTAACCTGGCATATTATCCCAACGAAAAAGGTCCTTACAATTATGACACTGAGCCGGGACCGTATTCACGGGGTATTAACTCAAAGGGTCTGCTTAATGATCCGGCAACACGGTGGGGCGGAATTATGCGGGAAGTCCTGACCAGTGACTTTGAAACAGCAAATATCCAGTACATAAAGTTCTGGGTTATGGATCCGTTTGTTGAGAATCCTGAACACAAAGGGGGTGATCTTTACATAAATCTTGGAAATATTTCTGAAGATATTCTTCGGGATTCCAGGAAGAGCTTTGAGAATGGATTACCGGGATCGCCTGATGTAAAAAATGTTGATACTACAGCATGGGGCCGGGTACCGACAATTCAGGCCGTGGTACATGCATTTGACAATGAGCCTGAGTCACGACGTTACCAGGACGTTGGCCTGGATGGCCTTAAAGATGATGATGAGCAAACCTTCTTTTCCGATTATCTGCAGAAATCCATGCTGATTACTGATCAGGATGTCTATCAGGAAATAATGAAGGATCCTTCCAACGATAATTTTCATTACTTCAGAGGCAGCGATTATGATTTCCAGCAGCTTGGAATACTGGAGAGATACAAGAAATACAACGGACTGGAAGGTAATTCACCTACTTCTGAAATGTCTTCGGAAAACTACCCTACAACGGGCTCAACCCTTCCTGATATGGAGGATATAAACCGGGATAATACCCTGAACGAGACAGAAAGCTATTATCAGTACAAGGTGAGCATCAGACCGGAAGATATGCAGATAGGTTCGAACTATGTCGTGGATGAGATTGAATACGAAGCGACGTTGGCCAATGGCGTGAAATCAAGGGTGAAATGGTATCAGTTTAAGATTCCCGTAACAGAATACCATAAGGTAATCGGACCCATAAAGGATTTCAAATCGATCCGTTTCATGCGGCTGTTCATGACAGATTTTGAAGAACCGGTAATCATGCGTATGGCAAAGTTTGACCTTGTGAGGGCGGAGTGGAGAAAATACAATATATCTTTTATGGAAGGAGGAGAAAGGATTACCATTCCTGAAGCTGCTGACGGAACATTTGATATCAGCTCTGTAAGTATCGAGGAAAATGCGGGGAAGGAACCGGTAAATTACGTCCTTCCGCCGGGTTTTGACAGGATAGTGGATCCTCAAAATCCACAGCTCCGTCAGCTTAACGAACAATCTATGGTACTCAAAGTCCAGGGACTGGAAGATGGTGATGCCAGGGCTGCCTTCAGAAACGTTAATCTAGACATACGTCAATACCGCAAACTGCGAATGGAAGTCCATGCTGAAGCACTTATTGGTCATCCGCTAAGGGATGATGAACTCACGGCATTTATCAGGATAGGGTCGGATTACAGAAGTAATTTTTACGAATACGAAATCCCTTTAAAACTCACTTCTCCAGGGAGATATGACAACAATGATGATGCTTCAAGAGCAATAGTCTGGCCTGCGGAGAACAGCTTTGACATCGACCTTTCTGTGCTTCAGGAAGCTAAACAGGAAAGAAACAAAAAGATCCAGGAGCCGGGTTCGTTTCTGAGCGTTTCGGATGTTTTTATTTATCATCATAAAAATGCAAGGATATCCATATCAGGCAACCCGAATATGAGTAACATCAGGGTAATTATGGTTGGTGTCCGGAACCCGATAAAAACAAGGAATTCGTTTGAGGATGACGGCAATCCTAAATCAGGAGAAGTATGGGTAAATGAACTTCGTCTGAGTGACTTCATCGAAAATGGCGGATGGGCTGCAAATGCACATCTTCAGGCACGGCTGGCTGACCTGGGTACCGTTGACATGGTAGGGCAGGCAAGTACGCCCGGATGGGGCAGCATTGAAAAGAAGGTGAATGAAAGGAGCAAGGAACAGGTCATGAAATACGACATTTCCTCGACCATTGAGTTCGGAAAATTCTTTCCCGAGGACCTCGGAGTAAGATTACCCGTTTACCTGGGTTACTCTGAAGCACACATAACACCCCAGTTTAATCCGCTTGATCCGGACATAGAATTGAAAGACGCACTTAAAAGTGCAGCAACAAAAGAAATAAGAGATTCAATCAGAAACATGTCAGAAGAATATGCCCGCAGGAAATCTCTGACAGTAAGCAATGCCGGAATTACAAAAAGAGGCGAAAGGCCACATGTGTGGGATCCGGCCAATATCAGCATAAACTATGCATACAACGAGTTATACCAGAGCAATACAAAAAGAGAAACAGACCTGGAGAAAAACTACAGGGGAGGACTGAATTATAATTTCGAAACCCAACCAGCAAATGTAATGCCTTTCAAGAGCATCAAGATTCTGAACTCCCCTGTTTTTAGAATAATTAAAGATTTCAACTTCTATGTTTTTCCCAGAAGCCTGTCTTACAGGATTGACCTGTCAAGATACTATAATGAGGTAAAAACCAGAAACATAAATAATCCAAACCTCCGTATTACCCCCTCATTTCGGAAAGATTTTGAATTAAACAGGATGTTTGATATCAAATATGATGTTACCCGTCAGCTCAAAGTTGATTTTACTTCAACAAATATTTCGAGGATCGATGAACCTTCCGGGGGGGTAGACAGAAGGCGGTATCGTACCGATTATGATAACTGGCGCGATTCTGTTCTGATAAATCTTAAAAACCTGGGAAGGACCACAAATTATAATCATTTCTTTAATGTTACTTACACAATCCCGGTTAATAAGCTTCCTCTCCTGTCATGGATGAACGCAAACGCAAGGTTTGGTTCAGACTATACATGGCTGGCAGGGCCCCTGTATCCCGACACTATGCAGATAAATATAGGTAACAGCATAAAGAACAGTAATAACCTGACTCTTACTGCAATGGCGAATATGGCCACTCTTTATGGCAAATCTAAATTCCTTAAAAATATTGAAAATAACACACGTCCGGGAGCATCTCAAAGAATGAGCTCAGATTTCAGGACTGTTACCTATACAAGGAACAACATTGTTTTCAGGGGAAAAACGAGAAGGATAATTGCACACAATCTTAGAACCAGGGACGTTTCAGTAAGGATTATTAAGACTGACGGCACTGACCTCAGGGGAGATCTTGAAATTGTCAGTGAAAACAGGGTTCACTTCACACCTGTGGAAGATGCTTCAGGGGCACAGATCATTGTAGAAGGGAGAATTCCCAAGAAACGCAATCCATTGATTGTGACAGGTGAATATATGGTAAGGGCACTGATGGGCATCAGGTCAGTAAACATGACCTATTCTGCAGCCCAGGGACAGTACCTTCCCGGATTCATGCCGGACGCCGGTTTCCTCGGTATGTCGGATTATAATGATATTCTTGCTCCCGGATTACCTTTCATCCTCGGACACGCTGATGAAGGATTTTTTGACAGAGCTGCATCAAACGGGTGGCTTTCGACTGATTCGCTTCTCAACACTCCGGCCTCATTCAACAACAGGATAGATCTGTCAGTACGAAGTACTGTTGAACCTTTCCCCGGGTTGAGGATTGACGTCAATGCCGACAGAAGGTTTCTGGAGAATGTAAGCTCATATTACATTGCTGACAGAAATGGCAATTTCCCCGACAGCACCAGGAACAGGATAATAAACGGTAATTTTTCAATATCTGTAATATCGTGGGGTACAGCTTTTGAAAAAATCACAAAAAGTAACGATTACGTATCGCCGACATTTGAAGCCTTCAAAAGAAACACAGCAATAATTTCAGAAAGAAGGGCTGAAGCCCGCCTGAGAATCGACCCCACATATGATCCGGATGTTGATCCTGAAACGGGGGAACTTATTGAGGGTCCGTACAAAAGCGGTTACGGACATACATCACGGGAGGTATTAATACCGGCATTTCTTGCAGCGTACACCAGAACAGATCCGGGAAAGGTCAGCCTTGAGACATTTCCTTCTGCCATGAAGATGATGCCAAACTGGAGGATCACATTTGACGGCCTGTCAAAATTTCCTCTGGTGCAAAAGGCTTTCAGATCAATAAATCTGTCACACCAGTACCGCAGTACCTATCAGGTGGGTTCCTACACGACAAACCTCAGTTATCAGGCCGATGGGGATGGTTTGAACTACGTAAGGGACCTTCAGAAAAACTTCATACAGCAGTACGAGATCAATGTGGTCACAATAAATGAACAATTCAGCCCGCTTATCAACCTCGATATGAACTGGAAGAACAATCTTTCTACAAGGATGGAATGGAGAAAATCAAGGACTGTTTCTTTAAATCTGACCAGCAATCAGATTGCAGATGCACGGATCAATGAGTTTATAATCGGAGCAGGCTACAGGTTTGACGATGTTCAGATAATTCTTAAAACAGGGGGTGGTCAGAGAGCCCTCCGCAGCGACCTCAATATCAGATTCGATCTTTCGATACGGGATAATAAAACCATCGCTAGAAAACTGGTTGAAGACGTCAACCAGCCGGTCGTGGGGCAGAAAGTATTCAGCATCGGTGCAACAGCTGATTATGTTCTTAGCGACAGGTTTAACCTTCAGATCTTTGCGGACCATACCATGAATAATCCGTTTGTGGCAAATACTTTTCCGACCTCAAACACCAATTTCGGATTCAGCCTGAAGTTTACGCTTGTTCAGTAGAGAACCATTTATCTGCGGGTATTATATTGCCGAAAAAAGTTTCTTAATATATTTTCAGAAGCACAGGAAATTTCGTTATTTTTGATCTGGTGCTAAAAGAAAATGGCTCTTTAAATTTTAAACAACGCTGAATATGAACTTACCTGAAAATTTGTTTTACACCAAAGACCATGAATGGCTTCGGGTTGAAGGAGAATATGGTTATGTCGGAGTGACTGATTTTGCTCAGGGGGAACTTGGTGACATCGTTTTTGTTGAGGTTGAGACACTTGGAGAGACACTGGGGAAAGAGGAAGTGTTTGGAACAATTGAGGCAGTGAAAACTGTTTCCGACCTGTTCATGCCTGTGGGCGGAGAAATAACTGAAGTCAATCCTGAATTGGAGCATGCACCTGAACTCATAAATAAAGATCCTTACGGAAAAGGCTGGATGGTAAAGATAAAACTGACTGACCCTGCGGAATGTGAGACCCTGCTGACAGCTGAAAAATATAGTACTCTGTTATAAAGTCTTTCTTATCTCCACTTCCTGATACCCTTCAATGATATCACCTGCTTTTATATCATTGAAGTTGGATATGTTGAGCCCGCATTCATAGCCACCCACAACTTCTTTCACATCATCTTTGAAACGCTTGAGCGAACCCAGCTCCCCGGTGTAAATTACTATTCCGTCGCGAATAACCCGTACTTTTGTGTTTCTGGTTATCTTACCTTCTTTGACATAACATCCGGCAACCGTTCCCACTTTCGTTACTTTAAAAATTTCACGGATTTCCAGTGTTGCTACAATATCTTCCCGGACCTCCGGAGAAAGCATACCTTCCATGGCTGACTTTATTTCTTCAATTGCGTTATATATTATTGAATATAATCTGACGTCAATTTCTTCTTTTTCAGCCAGTTTACGTGCATTCATTGAAGGCCGCACCTGGAATCCGACGATTATCGCGTTTGAAGCAGCAGCCAGAAGCACATCAGATTCTGATATTTGTCCGACAGCTTTGTGTATAACGTTCAGCTGGATTTCAGGGGTTGAAAGCTTGATAAGTGAGTCGCTGAGCGCTTCGACCGAGCCGTCAACGTCACCTTTAACGATAATGTTAAGTTCCTGGAAATTACCTATTGCAATGCGGCGCCCGATTTCATCAAGCGTAATGTGTTTCTGTGTTCGCAGGCCCTGTTCACGCTGGAGCTGTGCTCTTTTTGTTGCTATTTCCTTGGCCTCACGGTCGTTCTCCATTATGTTGAATTTGTCACCGGCCTGGGGAGCACCATTCAGTCCAAGAATAAGTGCAGGCATTGAAGGCCCTGCAATGTCGATCCTGTTTCCTCTTTCATTGTACATTGCCTTTACATGCCCGAAACAGCTTCCTGCAAGCATTATGTCTCCCACTTTCAGGGTTCCTGACTTGACAAGGACTGTGGCAGTAAATCCCCTTCCCTTGTCAAGTGATGATTCAATCACTGTACCTGTTGCAGGCTTGTTGGGATTTGCTTTGAGCTCAAGAAGCTCAGCTTCAAGGAGGACTTTATCCAGGAGAAGCTCTATGTTTATTCCGTTCTTGGCAGATATTTCCTGAGACTGATATTTGCCACCCCAGTCTTCAACAAGATAGTTCATGTTGGCGAGAGACTCTTTCAGTTTATCGGGATTTGCGGAAGGTTTGTCAATTTTATTTATTGCAAAAACAATCGGCACGCCGGCGGCGGAAGCATGATTGATGGCTTCCACGGTTTGTGGCATGACCCCATCATCTGCAGCAACGACTATTATTGCTATGTCTGTTATCTGCGCGCCCCTGGCTCGCATTGCGGTAAATGCTTCATGACCGGGAGTATCCAGGAAGGTTATCTGGCGCCCGTCGTCGAGGACTACATTATAAGCACCAATATGCTGGGTAATGCCGCCGGCTTCACCGGCAATGACATTCGTACGTCTGATATAATCCAAAAGCTTGGTCTTTCCATGATCGACATGCCCCATTACCGTTACAATGGGCGGGCGCGGCCTGAGGTTTTCTTCTGCATCCTCCTCTTCTTTGACAGCTTCAAGCAGCTCAGCGCTCACAAATTCAACCTTGTATCCGAACTCATCTGCCAGCAATGCCATCGTTTCAGCGTCAAGGCGCTGATTTATAGATACAAAAAGCCCAAGATTCATGCATGTGGATATTATTTCTGTAACAGGAATATTCATCATTGAGGCCAGTTCGTTGACCGACACGAACTCGGTTACTTTAATAATGTTCTTCTCCTGCTCTATTCTGTCTTCAAATTCCCGGTGTCTCTGGCTTATTGCCTCTCTTTTTTCCCTGCGGTATCTGGACCCTTTCGATTTGCCTTTGGTTGTAAGCCGGGCAAGGGTTTCCTTAATCTGTTTCTGGACCTCTTCTTCATCCACCTCAGCTCTTACGGGTCGTTTTCTCTGTACTTTTTTACCTGGCTTTTCTCTTCGTTCTGGCTGAACCGGTTTGGCGACCGTAACCTGTTCTTTTTCCTTGATGATTCTTTTTCTTTTTTTCCTGCGCCGTGAGTCAGCATCATCACTTTTTTCAGGGGGTGGTCCGCCGGACTTCTTTTTCTCCTCAACAGGCAGATCGATCTTGCCAACGACAGTGAGGCCGGATAATTTTTTAACCTCTGTTTTGTAGACACTGACAGGATCTTTCTGTCCGGCAACTTCAGCGGCAACTTCCTCTTCAGCCTGATCTTTATCAGACAGCTTTGCATGAACCTCATCAGCCTTCTCCTCTTTGACCTCAGCCGTTTCTTCCTGTTGCTGAATCCTTTCATCAGCATCTTTTTCCTCTGCAGACGCGGCAGTTGTCTTATCCTTTTTGTCTTTCTTATCCTTTTTTGTCTCTTTCTCCACATCATCTAGGTCGATCTTACCGACAATATGGATTTCGATATCTGAGGCAGGCTTCTCTTCTGCGCCCTCCTCAACCGGTGGAGTTACTTCCTTTGTTTCAGAAGGCTTTTTCGTTTCTGGCTTTTCCGGGGCCAGGGCCTCTTTTTCCTCTGATTTTTCACTTGTTTCTTTAGGTTTCTCGGGTTTTTCTGTCTTGGGCTTTACTGTCTTCTCCAGATCAATTTTACCTACAAGTTTGATATCAGGTTTCTTAATCTCCGTTTTAATATCCACCACTTTCTGGCTGCCCAGAACATCTTTTACAAGCACCTCTTCTTCACTTCCGTTCTCTTCGGTGATTATCTTTTCTCCCATATCATCTATTGATACGGTTTCTTTTTTTCTGTGCAGATCTTTGAGCATAAGCTTCTCGGATTCCTTCTTTACGCTTATATCGCCACTGTATTCCTTTAAAAGCAACAGATAAGCCTCATGAGGGATCTTTGTATTTGGATTTGGGTCGAGGTCAAATCCTTTCTTGTGGAGAAATTCCACAATAGTCGATATCCCCACATTGAATTCACGTGCAGCTTTACTTAACCTTGTAAGCTTAATTTCATCAGTCATAGATCTTTCTAACCTTTCTTAAAACATCACCTTTAGACTATGGTCTATTAAATTGTCAGTATGTTATTATTCAAACTCAGCTCTAAGTATATTTACCACTTCCTTCACTGTTTCCTCTTCAAGGTCTGTTCGTTTAACCAGATCGCTTATTGAAAGGTTCAGCACACTTCTTGCAGTGTCACAGCCAATTGCCTTCAACTCTTCTATTATCCATTCCTCAATTTCATCGCTGAACTCCTCAAGGTTAACGTCTTCCTCATCTTCGCCGCCCGGTTCCCTGTAAACATCTATCTCATACCCGGTGAGCTGACTTGCAAGTTTAATATTCAGTCCTCCCTTACCTATCGCAAGCGATACTTCGTTGGGCTTAAGATAAATTTCAGCTCTTTTGGTCTCTTCTATCAGCTTTATTGAGGTGATTTTTGCCGGACTGAGTGCCCGCTGGATGAAAAGCTGATTGTTCGATGTATAATTAATAACATCAATATTCTCGTTTCTCAGCTCCCTGACAATACCGTGGATCCTCGATCCTTTCATGCCGACACATGCTCCTACCGGATCAACTCTTTCATCATATGACTCAACAGCTACCTTTGCCCGCTCTCCGGGAACTCTGACAATCTTTTTAATTGTAATAAGACCGTCAAAAATCTCCGGCACTTCCAGCTCAAAAAGCCTTTCCAGAAATACAGGGGAGGTGCGGCTCAGAATAATGAAAGGCGTGTTGTTCCTCATTTCAACTTTTACCACAACAGCCCTTATTGAATCACCTTTTCTGAAGTGGTCCGACGGAATCTGTTCGCTTTTTGGTATGATAAGTTCGTTCCCGTCATCATCCAGAACGAGTATTTCCCTCTTCCATATCTGGTAAACTTCACCGGTTACTATTTCTCCGATCCTGTCTTTATATTTAATATATATATTATTCTTTTCAAGATCAAGGATCCTCGCAGTAAGATTCTGCCTGAGGGATAATATGGCTCTTCTGCCGAAATCCAGAAATTTAACCTCATCCGAGACTTCTTCGCCTACTTCGTAATCCTCGTCTATTTTCTTTGCCTGTGAAAGGGGGATCTGTGTGTTTGGATCCTCAAGTTCTTCATCCTCAACTACCACCCTGTTCCTCCATATTTCAAAGTCACCCTTGTCGATATTTACAATAATATCGAAGTTGTCGGCTGAACCGTATTTCTTTGCCAGCATACCTCTGAAAACATCCTCAAGGACGCTCATCATGGTAGGACGGTCAATATTCTTGAGCTCCTTGAATTCCGAAAAAGTATCGATCAAATTAACATTTTCCATCTGTTTTGCACTTCTTGATATTTTATTTTATTGTAAATACTGATTTTGCCGATTTTATCTGATCTAAATTGAAGGATAACTCCCTCAGTTCTGCAGGTTTGCCCTTTACTTTTATTTCTGTTTCCAGCTCAAATCCCCCCTCAGTAACGTTTTTTAGCTTCCCATTAAATCTGGATCCTTCATTATCAACAACTACAATTTTTTTACCTTCATTTTTTCTGTATTGTTCAATGACCGTAAAAGGCATATCAATTCCGGGTGAGGAAACCAGAAGCTCATAGTCTTCAACATCACGGTCAAAAGTCTTCTCGAGATACCTGTGCAGGGAAGCACATTCATCAATGGTAATGCCATTATCTGTATCAGCCAGTACTGTGATCCTGTTTGCAGCACTTACTTTTACTGCCACAATGAAGATACCGGTACCCCTTATAAAGTCCCTTACAGCTTTCTCAATGTTACTTTTTTCAATCATATTTTAGAGAACTGATAATAAAATAGGGGACTCTGGTCCCCTAGGTCGCAATCACCCCTCAATTCGGATGCAAAGATAGCAAATATTTTGGAATTCTCAAATTTTGAGGCAAATATAATCTTTGAACTGTGTTTTGTAACTTTGCAGCACAGGTTTAATCCATTTTTGGAAAGAACAGCCCATAGTATTGGGACAATAATATTTACAGATATCAGGTCAGCAACAGATTGGAAAATTTTGTTTGATTTCATGGAACCTCATGACATTTATACCAGAGAGGAAATAAAGCTCCTGAGGTGTTGCACGATATGCCCCCGGGAATGCGGAGTTAACAGGTTTGAAGGTCATGCCGGATATTGTGGAACCGATGCAGGAATGAACATTGCCTCTATATGCGTTCACAGAGGTGAGGAGCCTCCAATCAGCGGTCCTGACGGAATATGTAATATATTTTTTTCAGGATGTAACATGAGATGCATCTATTGCCAGAACCATGAGATCAGCAGGCATTCAGGGAGTAGCGCCGGGAGTTCGTTGACAGGCTTTAACCAGGCTGTAAAAACCATCACGTCCATACTGGATAAAGGTATAAAAGCTGTCGGATTTGTTTCTCCCTCACATGTGGTTCCACAGGTCAAAGCTTTGATCAGAGAGCTTAACCGCCTTGGCTACAAGCCTGTTACGGTTTATAATACAAACAGTTATGATAAACCTGAAACGCTAAGGGAAATAGCAGGAATGATTGATGTTTATCTTCCGGATTATAAATATTGTACGTCTGAAATTTCCCGGACATGCTCAGATGCTTACAATTATCCCGGTATTGCCATCAAAGCATTGAAGGAGATGTATTATCAGAAAGGTTCAACGCTTTTTACAGATGATGAGGGCATCGCAGTGAGGGGAATGCTTGTCAGGCACCTTGTATTGCCGGGAAATGTTGAAGAAACCATAAAAGTACTTGGAAGCATTGCTGAAGAGCTCTCACCAGGTGTCCATATATCAATTATGTCACAATATAATCCCCTTTTTGTCTCAGCAGGATATAATTCACTCGGCAGGAAGCTTCATTCTGAAGAGTACCTGCGGGCTGTTGAGGAGATGACTTCACTTGGATTCAGGAATGGCTGGCTTCAGGACCCGGAAAGTTACGACAACTACCTGCCCGATTTCACAAGAGATCATCCCTTTGAGTAATAAATACAAATAATTTGCAGAATAATTTATTAATATTGATCTATGAACTAAAATCTCAGGCTATGATAAGATACATCAACATTCTGCTTTTTGTGGTCATGATCGTCATGAACTATCTGGCCAATGCCCTGCCTCTTAATAACAGGACCACAGGCGAAATATCAGATTCATTTCCAAACCTGTTTGTGCCTGCTGGCATTACTTTTTCCATATGGGGGATTATTTATCTGCTTCTGGCTGCTTATTGCTTTGTGCAGTTTACCGGTACAGATCAGACGGTAATATTAAAAATCGGATGGATCTTCGGAATTACATGTGTCCTGAATGCAGGCTGGATAATCTTCTGGCATTACGGGCGGTTGCCATTGTCACTGATTGTAATGATAAGCCTTCTTGTTTCTCTGGTTTATATCAATTTTTTCATACGGGGACTGCCGCCGGGATTAATAAAAGCCGCCTTCGGGATTTATCTTGGATGGATCTGCATAGCAACCATTGCAAATGTAACTGCCCTTCTTGTTGATTATGGATGGAATGGCTTCGGAATATCCCGGGAGGTATGGACAATAATAATGATATACACAGGAACGCTGATAACCTTATCGGCACTTTACTGGTTCAGGAATCCCTTTATCGGCCTGGCTGTTGTCTGGGCATTTGCAGGAATAGCCATTAAACGCCAGGACGATTTTCGTTCGATCTTTGCTGCAGCTATAATAGCACTTATTCTGACGGCACTGATAACAACCTGGGGATTTTTCAGAAAGAGTCTCGCAGTTGCTGAATGATATTGTGGCATAAGCTGTTATAATAATAACAGTGAAATGCACCTCAGTTATTTATTTCAATTGAGAACAGTTTTCTGTATGATTCCGTGATATGGCTGTCAAGCCATTTATAATGGTCCCTTATAATTCCGGATTTTGGCTTCTCTTTTGTCATCTGCTCTGTCAGCAACCGTGTTCTGACAAATATTTCGTTTTCTACAGGTTCCAGAAGCTGCATTATTCCTGAATTTTCAGCATTCAGGACTGCTGCCAGGTTGATATATTTCAAGCCCGATCCTCTTTTAACAGGGTAGCATTTTTCCTTTAATATCATTGCTGCATCGCATAATGGAGCATGGAAATTATCTTTCATGGTCAGCACTGAAGGAAGTGGTACTCCGGCGGAAAGCCAGACCGGCGCAGCAACAGTCACCAGCGGAAATCCCAGTATTGTCCACATCATGGTATTGGCAGGATCTTCATTTTTGCTCACCCCGTGAACCAGAATCACCGAAGCGGAAGTATTACGCGGGATGAAATCCTCAAAAAACCTGAAATCAGTCCGGTTGCCGCTAACCGGCAGATCATCTCTCAGATCAACACCCGTCAGAGAATGGGTGAGATTCCGCGAGATACTATTAAGCAGATACTGAGGTTCAAAATTGTTTGTTGCAGAAGCCATATAAAGAACATTGCCGGCTGTGGCATACCTTATGTATCCTGAGCCCTTGTCAATAACGCCTGTGAAGGAATGATTGGTCCTTATCAGATAACCAAAGGGAGCAACTTCAGGATTGTTGGCATCAATCTTGTTGAATCCGTAGTGCCCGGTCTCAAAATAAGCAGCACCGCCGCAGGCATCTATTACACCAAAATTCGAATCCACACCGAGAGGTTTAGGAAGCCCGGCAAGAAGTTTTTCAAAATCATCGACAGAAGCGCAATTCATAAGGGCGAGCTTCATTATGATCCCTTCCCTGTTTTTAAGTTTTGTGGTATCTCCAATGTTGTTATTATAGGCAGCAGAGTTCATAATTGCAAATCCTGATGAATTATATCCGCCCCATACGCTGCTGTCGCAATTTTCGCAGGCGTCAACAAGTCCTACATAAGAATATTTTCCGTCATTGAAATATTTAAGTGCATTATGAGGGGTTCCGGTATCCCTGTGTTTGTAAAGTATTGGCCTTCCATCAGGTGTATACTTCCCTGATAATATAAAAGTTGTACAGGCGCAGGTTTCAGCGGCCAGGCTAAGGAGATGTATAACAAGCAAAGAGTTAATGATTTTTTTCATAATGCGGATAAAAAATAAATAATTCCAAAGATACTTATTTTCAAGTTTCCCGCCAGTGCACTTATATGAATTTAAATCAGGCGGTTACATAAAAATACCTGATTACGCGTTATTATGAAGGACTTCAGGGAGAAACAATATTTTTAACCCTGGAAGTACAATCGGGTCCTTGAGAATGATAATGGCCGGGTTGTTTAATTTATCTCATCAGACGACCTTGTTCCAGACATCAGATAAAGGCAGAACAATCCCGGATTGGGATCTCCTGATAAGTTTCCGGAATAATGATATAATAAAGGCAGGAGTTAATAAATATCACGTCAGATTAATCCTTTCAACAGCCACTACCATGGGATTCTTGTATTCGCGATTAGATTTCCATTATAAGATTGTAAAAGTAATTCCTATTTTTGTTGTTTGTTTGATCTTATTCAATTCACTGTGGCCTTCAGGACCAACAAAAAGAAGATAATCAACGATCCTGTATACGGATTTATAAATATTCCGGGTGAGCTGATCTTTGATCTGATTGAACATCCGTGGTTCCAGCGGCTCAGGAATATAAGGCAACTGGGTCTTACAAATTTTGTATATCCCGGCGCCCACCATACCAGGTTTCAACACAGTCTGGGAGCCATGCACCTTATGAATCTGGCAATCAGAACCCTTCGCTCTAAAGGCGTTAAAATAAGCCCTGAAGAGGAAGAAGCTGCACTGGCAGCAATCCTTTTACACGACATAGGGCATGGCCCTTTTTCACATGCTCTTGAAACGTCAATAATAAACAACATAACCCATGAGGACATTTCATTACTGCTGATGCGCAGGATGAATCAGGAAACAGGCGGAAGACTTGATCTGGCAATTGACATTTTCAGGGGGGCTTATCAGAAAAAGTTCTTTCATGAGCTGGTTTCGGGTCAGACTGATATGGACAGGCTTGATTATCTCAGGAGGGATTGTTTCTTTACAGGGGTGATAGAAGGCTCTGTCGGGTCTGACAGAATGATCGGGATGCTTAATGTAGCCGGAGATAAGCTGGTAATTGATGAAAAAGGGATCTATTCCCTTGAAAAGTTCCTGATTGCCCGCCGGATGATGTACTGGCAGGTGTATATGCATAAAACCGTTCTTTCATCAGAAAGTCTCCTTGTAAAAGTCCTGAAACGTGCCAAGTATCTGGCCGGTGAAGGTATGGACCTTTATGCCACTCCGGCTTTAAAATTTTTCCTCAACAATAATATAGGGCAGGCTGATCTTAACGGAACAGGATTATTTACACCCGGTATTGTTGCTTCAGTTTTTACAAGGCTTGACGATACTGATATACTGGTTTCTGCAAAATACTGGAGCGATAGTGCAGACAGGGTCCTGGCGGAACTTGCAGGAAGACTTACAAGAAGAGACCTTTTCTCAATCGAGCTGAGCAATGAGCCTTTTCCGCAGGAGAGGATTGAAAATCTGAGGGCTGCCATTAAAGACCTTTTGGGAATAAGCCTTACGGAGGCAGAATATTTTGTTTTTTCCGGTACCATATCCAATCTTGCTTATGCACCTGATCTGCCTGAAGTCAGGATATTGCTGAAAAATGGTGAAACTGCTGATATTTCAGATGTTTCAGATATGTTTGATCACAGGTTTATTAGTGAGAGAATAACAAAATATTTCCTGTGTTACCCTAAAGAATGTGGATTACTTAATTAATAATAATGCGAAATGGAGTTTAACGCAAAGACAATTGCCGGTTTTCTTAATGGTGAGATTGACGGGAATCCGGATGTAGTTGTAAATAATGTTGCAAAGATTGAAGAGGGATATTCAGGGGCGCTTTCATTCCTTGCAAATCCAAAGTATGAACATTATTTATACACGACCCGTTCCTCTATAGTTCTTGTAAATAAGGATTTTGTCCCGGCATCCAGGGTGGAGGCCACACTGATAAAAGTTGATAATGCCTACGATGCATTTGCATCACTTCTCCGCCTTGTTGATCAGGCGCGGCCCAGAAAAAAGGGTATTCATCCGACGGCAGTTATTGAAGCATCGGCAAGTGTGGGAACAGATGTTTATATAGGTCCGTATGCCTATATAGGCGATAACTGCAGGATAGGTGACGGGTCATCCATATTTCCCCATGTTTTCATTGGCGATAATACGGTTGTTGGAAAGAATACGGTTATTAATCCGGGTGTAAAGGTATATCATGATTGCATGATCGGGGATAATTGCATAATCCATGCAGGTACAGTCATAGGAAGCGATGGGTTTGGATTTGCTCCCCAGTCGGAAAGTGAATTCATGAAAATCCCACAGCTAGGCAATGTTATAATTGAAGATAATGTTGAAATAGGTTCAAATTCTTCCATCGACAGGGCAACCATGGGATCAACGATTATAAGAAAGGGAGTGAAAATCGATAACCTCATCCAGATAGGACATAACGTTGAAATCGGGGAAAACACTGTTATGGCGGGACAGGTGGGGATTGCCGGCTCTACGAAAGTAGGAAGGAATTGCATGTTTGCCGGGCAGGTAGGGATTGCCGGTCATCTTAAAATAGCTGACGGGACAAAAATTGGAGCCCAGTCAGGGGTCCCCGGGGATATCAAGAAAGAAAACTCAGTTCTGCTGGGCTATCCTGCGATTGACCACAGGGATTTTTTAAGATCATCCATATTATTCAGAAGATTACCCGAAATTAATTCGAAGGTCGATAAGCTGGAAAAAGACATGAATTCCCTGAAGAAGAGCAGGGAGGATTAATTGTCTTTTAATTTTTTCCAGGCCGATTTGAAGCAGAATTCATAGGATTGTTCAGTTTTTTTAGTTTTTTTGCAGACGAAATCCTGTTTATAAGTTTTAAGTGATGAGTGAAAAACAGAGGACTCTGGCAAAAGAGGTAAGTTTAAAAGGGAAGGGATTACATACTGGAATTGAAGCAACCATTACATTCAAGCCAGCCCCGGCAAATCACTGGTTTAAGTTTTGCAGAACCGATCTTCCCGGCAGGCCGGTAATTGATGCAATAGCTGACAATGTCACCGATACATCAAGGGGAACAAGCCTGGCCCACAACGAAGCTTCTGTATCGACCATTGAGCATGTTCTTGCAGCTTTGCATGGCATGAAGGTTGACAATGCCCTTATTGAGCTGGATGGTCCTGAAGCGCCTATTATGGGAGGTGCTTCATGGAAGTTCACCGAGGCCATAAAAAACGCTGGCCTGGTGGAATTAAATGAAGAGCGTAATTATTTCGTTATCAAGCAGAAAATAGCCTATTCCGACGAAGAGCGGGGAGTTGATCTTATAATCTATCCCGACGATCATTTGAGCATAAATGTTTTAATAGATTATAATTCCCGGATACTTGGCAACCAGTATGCGATACTTGACTCTATTGATGACTTTGAGGAAGAGATAAGCAAAAGCCGGACTTTCGTCTTTTTTCATGAACTTGAACCTTTGTACCGGATGGGAATGATAAAAGGCGGGGACCTTGACAATGCCGTGGTGATCCTTGAAAAAGAGGTGGAACAGTCAGAAATAGACAGGATTGCCAGGCTCTTCAACCGTCCGGGAATCAATAAGCACACGGCGGGCATTCTTAATAATACTGAACTGAGATACCCAAATGAGCCTGCCAGGCATAAGCTTCTTGATATCATGGGAGACCTTGCGCTGGTAGGACAACCTGTAAAAGGAAAGGTGGTGGCCACACGGCCCGGTCATTATGCCAATACACGGCTGGCAAAGCTCATCAGACAGGAGATAAAGAAAGCACACCTGAAAAAAAACATCCCTTTATATGATCCCACCCTGCCACCGGTATATAATCTGGAGGACATAAAGAGCCGGCTTCCTCACCGGTATCCATTTCTTCTTGTCGACAAAATCATATCTCTTGATGCAAATACAGTGGTGGGGATAAAAAACGTGAGCTTCAACGAGCCTTTTTTTCAGGGGCACTTCCCCGGTGAGCCAATCATGCCGGGAGTTCTGATAGTCGAGGCGCTGGCACAATCCGGAGGACTGCTGGTATTGAGCAACGTTGACGAACCGGAAAGGTATTCTACTTATTTCCTGAAGATTGATAAACTCAAATTCAAGTACAAGGTTGTGCCCGGCGACACCCTGATATTAAAAATGGAACTTATTGAGCCTTTGAGGCGAGGTATCATTACAATGTTAGGACAGGCCTTTGTAGGCAATCACCTTGTCTGTGAAGGTGAAATGACGGCACAGGTAATTAAAAACAAATGATCTATGATCTCCGCTCTGGCATATGTAAATCCCAAGGCATTAATTGGCAGCAATGTTATTATTGAACCATTTGCATTTATTGACGAGAATGTTGAGATTGGCGATTATACATGGATCGGCCCGAACTCAACCGTGCTTTATGGTGCCCGTATAGGGAAAAATTGCAGGATATTTCCATCTGCTGTTGTGTCAGCCATACCGCAGGATCTTAAATTCAGGGGCGAGGATACCACTGCTGAAATAGGGGACAATACAACCATAAGGGAAGGAGCAACAGTAAACAGGGGAACAGCTGCAGCCGGCAAAACAATAGTCGGAAGCAACTGCCTTTTAATGGCATACTCTCATATTGGTCATGACTGCGTAATTGGAGACAACTGCATCCTGGGCAATGCTTCAGGGCTTGCCGGGGAAGTAAAAGTTGACAGCTGGGCAATTGTGAGTGCCGGTACCCTGGTCCATCAGTTCTCAAGAATAGGCGGGCATGTAATTATTGGAGGAGGTTCAAAAGTAAGGATGGATGTACCCCCTTTCATCAAAGCAGACCGTGATCCCCTCGCTTATATGGGAATAAACAACATAGGCCTGACGAGGCGGGGATTCACAAAGGAAAGGATAGATGTCATTCATAACATATACCGGACAATTTATCAGAACGGTCTGAATACTTCCACAGCTCTTGAACATGTCGAAAAGGAGATGCCTTCCGGTGAAGACAGGGACTATATTGTCAGCTTCATAAGAAACTCACAGCGGGGGATAATAAGGGGCCCCAGGTAGCATGCCTGCTGATGTTCATACCCAGCCCTGAGCTTTCAGCTCAATTTCAGAACCGTTATCTGCTATCATAAAACAACCCTGGTCGGGTGTTGTCATGTGACCAATAATCTTTACTGGTGTGATGCCTTTTAGTCTTTCCGCACTTTCTGCCGGAACAGTGAACAGCAACTCATAATCCTCACCTCCGTTAAGTGCAGGAATGACAGGATCTGTGTGAAACTCTTCGGCAACTCTTGCAGTCTCATTGTCTACTGGTATCCTGTCATGGTATATCCTGCAACCGGTATCTGACAACCTGCATATATGGATAAGATCAGACGCAAGTCCGTCTGATACATCAATCATCGATGACGGACGAATGCCTGATGCTTTCATCTGGTCTAACACTTCTGCCGGAAACTCAGGCTTAAGCTGCTTTTCAACAACGAACTCATAACCTGACAGATCGGGCTTAAAATCTGTGTTGTTCTGAAAAAGCTTCCTTTCTCTTTCAAGCAACTTCAGCCCCATGAATGATGCCCCGAAATCACCGGTGACACATATAAGCTCATTTGGTCTGGCTCCGCTTCTTTTAACAACCATGTTACTCTTTACGGTTCCGGTTGCTGTTACAGAGATTGTCAGCCCCGTAAGCGAACTTGTCGTGTCACCGCCGGCCAGATCAATCCTGTACCTGTTACAGGCAAGATATACTCCGTCATAGAGTTCGTCGATCTGCTCAACCGAAAATCTGGAACTTATACCTATGGCTGTCAGGATCTGACCTGGGATTCCATTCATGGCGTAAATATCAGATATCGCCCTTATTACTGATTTATAGCCAAGATGTTTCAGCGGCGTGTAAACAAGATTGAAATGGATGCCTTCCAGAAGCAGATCTGAAGATACAAGGGTAAGCATCTCTCCTGAATCAATTATGGCTGCATCATCGCCGACACCTGCGATGGTACTTTTATTAAATGTGCCGGCATATCTCGTGATATGATTTATCAGTCCGAATTTACCCAGTTCTGCCACGGGAGTTCTTTTGTTTCCCTCTTCACCCATAATAGTCATGTTTTTTAATGATTCATTTTGTAAGATCTGACAGGATATTTCTGCATAAAAAGGTCTGATAACTGCGAAAGTATTAACAAAGCAGAAGTATCGAGTGCTCCTTTCCGGTATTTATTTTTGGCACGGCTCCATCCTTATCACTATCTTTGGGGCAGTATCAGTTCTTAATCCTCACAATATCTCTGCCGAAAGGATTGAGGGCTATTTCAGTAAGCTTAAAGTGCTGTATGCCAAAAGGAATGCCGACAATTGTCACAGAAAGTAACAGCCCCAGCAATGCATGAGTAAGTGAGATCCATATACCTCCGCACAGAAGCCAGAGAAGATTCATAATTATATAGAGGCATCCTGAAGCCCTTGAATGGACCACACTTGTCCTTCCAAACGGCCATGATGACAGTGATCCCATTTTCAGGGTCTGCAGTCCGAATGGAATGCCGACAACCGTTATCATGAGGATAATACTACCGATGAAATATTCGACTGCAATGACAATTCCGCCAAGAAGCAGCCATATCAGATTCCCCAGTATATTCATAGCCAGATAGATATGTTATTCATAGTAATCATTCGAGTATTATTGTTCTGTCTTTTGGATATCTGACTGAGTATGACAGGATAATCTCCCGTGTCTCCCGTGGCTTCAAAACTAGGTCCCAGATTATTTCACCCGTACGGGAATCTGATTTTCCTCCTGATAGTTCGATTGCTTCGACAACAATACCGCTGTTTGTTGAGATGGGGATTTGATCATAAACAGAGATCTTAACGGAGCTTTCTTTGTTGTTCCTGACGGTAAGCAGGAATGAGAATGTCTCTGTTTTGTTTGAACCAAGAGTTCGTTTGCTTGTAAAATCCTGCCTCTTTACGCGGTTAACAAGAATGCTGTTGTCGGTTCCCAGGGATATAACCAGGGTGTCATTGAGCTGATTGACATTCAGGTGTGATTTTCCGACGAAAGTATTTTCGAAATAGAGATTTGCTTCTCCTCCTATAAGATGTTGTTCTTCCCAGCCGGTTATATTACCGGTAAGATAAACCAATGGAGATATTTTCGGTACGGCAACGTATCTGTATTCAGCGGGGACAGTGGTTCTCTGGATCTCAATCATCCGGACCTTTCCGTCAGGGGCTATTGTTTGCGGGAGCGCCACATCGAAATTTACCGTGGTCTCGCCAATTCTTTTTTCGACTGTCAAAGGCATGGCTTCGGCAAGATCATTATCACGGCCCTCTGCCATCAATTCCATCTCAGGCACGGACAGGGGAGCGCTTCTTTCAACTCCGGATATTGTACTTCCTGCCCTTGTCACCGGAACCGGATTGAAATAATCAATAAACCAGGGGAGAAGTACAGGAATGTCACCTGACACCCAGGGCGTGGCATTTGAAAAGCTTAGCTTTACATTTTTCCATTCAACGCCGGAATTTTGAAAAACATTTGCTTTGTAATAAACAGAAACAGGCTTTGAAATATCTTCAACACGGATATCATATGACGGGAACCACCCGGCATTTGAAACAACATAACTGTAAACAAGCTTTGCTGAAGAAGGTTTTTCAGAAACAAGTGTCACAAGGATCTCACCTGAGGGCAATTCCTGTTTTCCGATTATCCCGGAAAGCTGATTTCTGAGAACCTCGATCTGCTTTTCATATTCTTTTATAAGTCTGTTCTTTATAAGGATTGTCCTGGTAACCTGATCAATATTGTTTGTATACATATCCATGACACTCTTTAGCTGCTCGAGCGAAAAAGGGGTCTCCTTTATAAGTATTCCCCTGTTTGCAATCAGAAAAGCCTCTTTTTCTTTTGAAACTGCAATTGCAGCCTTCTCGTCTTCAACTTTCAGCTGAAGATCTTCAATCTGTGAGGTTATACTTTTTGCTTCAGGCGAGTCTTCAAGATTTCTGAGATAGTTTTTTCTGTGTGTAACCGAAAGCACCATGAAATTGCCATATCCCTTAACCTGTATTGTCCGGGCATCAATATAGGGTGAAAGAGCAGACAGCCTGTAAACAGTAGTTCCTGCCGGAATATCAACTTTTGCTTCATGGCTTATATGAGCGCGGTCGGGAAATACTGTGACTATGGTGACCGGTGCCTTGATGTCTTTTTCCGCTTCATCTGGAATTGCAATTTTGCCCGTTATAAGGAACATTATTGCAAGAAAGATAGTTTTCATGTTGTAATGATCTGTTATTTAATGGACCAGACTATAAGAATTAAATATTGCCATAGTTGTTGTGCATGGTAAAACCAGGGAAAATATAATCATAAATTAAAGGTAAGTTTTTTTATTGAGTCGTTCACAACAATAATCAGACCGAAAGAAGCATGTCCTGAAAGCAAATGTTAAATCCTGTTAAATTCTGATCCTGTACCCGTATTTATTTACTGCTACAAATTAAAGAATAATGTGTCATTGAGAGCCCTTTACAGAGGTTGTGGGATTTGGGTATTAGAAAATTTTGTTACATATTTGTGGGATTTTTCAGGCAATAAAAATACCCTGCTCTTTCAAGAAATATTTTTCCCGGAGAAGGGATTTACTGAGCATTCTGGCGGCAGGGAAAAAAAGACTGGTTTCCGGATCATTGTAAGAAGGATCGTATAATTAGAATAAACTAACTATAATTGCTGTAATAACTCACGGCATTGATTAAAAGATAAAAAGATGCAGAACAAACTCCAGGAATTAACGGAAAAAATATACAGGGAAGGTGTTTCCAGGGGGAAGCAGGAGGCTGAGGCTATTCTGTCTGAAGCAAGGGCTGAATCTGAGAAGATAATCAGAGAGGCTGAGAAGAAAGCAGGTGCCATAATGGCTAATGCCGGAAAGGAGGCTGAAGAGCTCAGGAATAACACTGAATCGGAGTTAAAGATCTCATTCAGGCATGCCATTGCTTCTCTGAGGCAGGAGACGGAGAAGGTCATTGCCGGTAAAATCGTTGAAGAACCGGTTAAAGAGATATTTTCTGACACCAGGCTTTTGGCCCGGCTGATTGAAATGATTGCTCAAAAGTGGATCGAGGGAGAGGGTGAACCCGGAATAGAAGTATTTATACCTGAGGAGATGAAAAGAAATATCGAAGACTATTTTACCGCTGAAACACGGAAAACACTTTCAGCCGGGATCGTATTCAAACCTGTTAAAACCATGGAAAAAGGCTTTGAGATAAAGCCGTCAGGTAAGGACTTTAAGATCAGTGTCACCGAGGGAGATTTTGTCAGCTTTATTAAAGAATTTCTCAGACCCAGGCTGTATGACCTTTTGTTTTAAGAAAGTATAAAATGTTCAGAAGACAATACTATTATCTTGTGGCCGGGTTTGCGGATCTTGTATTCGACAGTGGAAAAGGATATCATGATCTGTATGAATTCAGGGAGGATCTTAAGCATCATCTTCACCCGTCTGATTATGACCTGGTGTCACTTCTTTTCCTGCCGTATGATAATGAGAATTTTATGGCATTTACTGAAGAAAGGCTGGACGAATGGAATCCGCTTGGCAACTTTTCTCTTAATGAATTTGAGGAAGAAAGGAGGATCTTACAGTCGATAATCAGAAGAAAAAAGGATGTTATCCCGCGATATATGGTAAAACTGCTTGAACAGCATATGCAGGGCAATGATCAACCTGACAAAGTTCTGTTATGGAAAAAGCTTACCGAGGGATATATCAAAATGGTTCTGGAATCAGGGAACAGGTTCCTGGGGCAATGGATTAGTTTCGACCGCGATCTCAGGAATATCCTTGCCCTGATAAATGCAAAAGCTCTCGACCTTGATGCAGGAAAATACATTGTCGGGGATGACAATTTTGCCCTGGAACTGATGAGCATACTTGACTCGGGAAAAGAGATTGTGATACCGGCAGAACCGGAATATGCCCATGAAATATACAATATAGCCACTAATAGCGACTTTCTGGACAGGGAAAGGAAAATTGATCTGGAGCGATGGAATTTCATTGATTCCATTACCTTTTTCGAATACTTCACCATAGATCTTATTCTAGGGTATGTTATCAAGTATTCGATGGTCCTGAGATGGAAGGAGCTGGACCCGGAGACAGGAAAAGCGATGCTTCAGAAAATGATTATGCAGATGGAAACGCAGGTCATTTCCTGAAGGCAGGATTAAAGAGGACCGGACAACTTTCTGATGTGTTTCTGAAATGGCATAGAAGACGTAGAATAATAACGGTATGAAATTTTTTAAATAAAATGCTGACTAAAGGAAAAGTAAGTGGTATAATATCTAACCTGGTGATAGTTGATGCTGACGGCCCTGTTTCGCAGAACGAGATCTGCATGATAGAGCACGGAGGAACAAGGCTAATGGCTGAGGTGATAAAGCTCCACAGGAACCAGGCGTTTGTTCAGGTTTTCGAAAGCACACGCGGTCTTCGAATAGGGTCGGATGTAGAATTCACCGGCAGTATGCTTGAGGCGACTCTGGGCCCCGGGATCCTTTCAAGAAACTATGACGGGCTTCAGAACGATCTTGACAGATTTGAAGGCATTTTCCTCAAAAAAGGGGAATATAATTTCCCGCTTGATGAGGAACAGACCTGGGAATTCAAGCCCCTGGCAGGGAAGGGAGATGTTGTGGAAGCAGGATCTTGGCTTGGGGAAGTCATTGAAAACTGGATCCCGCATAAAATTATGGTGCCATTCAAATTATCGGGGAATTATACTGTTAAATGGCTGGCAGATAAGGGTTCTTACAGGATTCATGACGTTATTGCGGTAATTGCCGACGGCAGGGGGGAAGAGACAAAGGTGACAATGGTTCAGAAGTGGCCTGTGAAACTGGCCGTGAGGGCTTACAGGACAAAGACCAGGCCTTTTAAGATTATGGAAACAGGTATAAGGGTGATTGATACCCTGAATCCCATGGCTGAGGGAGGGACTGGTTTCATTCCCGGCCCGTTTGGCTGCGGTAAGACAGTTATTCAGCATGCCCTCTCAAGACAGGCTGATGCAGACATGGTTGTTATTGCTGCATGTGGTGAAAGAGCAAACGAAGTTGTTGAAATATTCACCGATTTCCCAAGGCTCATTGATGTCAGGACAGGCCGAAAGCTTATCGAGAGAACTACAATAATAGCAAATACTTCAAATATGCCGGTAGCAGCCAGGGAGGCCTCGGTTTACACGGCAATGACTATTGCCGAATATTACCGGTCAATGGGACTGAAGATATTGCTCCTTGCAGATTCAACGTCAAGATGGGCCCAGGCCCTGAGGGAAATGTCGAACAGAATGGAAGAACTTCCCGGCCCTGATGCATTTCCCATGGATCTGCCTGCAATTATATCAAACTACTATTCCAGGGCAGGCTTTGTGGAACTGAATAATGGCAAAACCGGCTCAATAACTTTTATAGGAACCGTATCGCCGGCAGGTGGAAATTTAAAGGAGCCTGTCACGGAATCGACCAAGAAAGCTGCAAGGTGTTTCTATGCTCTATCACAGCAGCGGGCTGACTCAAAAAGATATCCTGCCATTGATCCTATCGAGAGCTACTCCAAGTATCTCGAATATGATGAAGTGAAAGAATATGTTACAAAGAATATCTCATCAGACTGGGTTGAAAATGTTGCCATGGTAAAGGATATCCTTCTGAGAGGGCGTGAGGCCCAGGAGCAGATAAATATTCTCGGGGACGACGGTGTGCCTCTTGAGTACCATGTCAGATTCTGGAAGGCGGAAGTTATAGATTTCATAATACTTCAGCAGGATGCTTTTGACAAGGTTGACCGGATATCGCCGTTTCATCGCCAGAAATACATGCTGGGCAAGGTTCTTGAGATTTCAGACATGAATTTGAAGTTTAATACATTTGAGGAAGTGGGGTCCTGGTTCAAGAAGCTGATAAACTCACTCAGGCAGATGAATTATTCAGAGTACGAGTCATCAGAATTTAACAGCCATCTTAAGGAAGTTGATCAAATGATAATGGAAATAAATGAATCATGACGGAAAAGAGAGCTTTTCAGAAGGTATATACAAGGCTTACCAGGATAACCAAAGCTACGTGCTCTGTCAGGGCAACAGGAATCGGATATGAGGAACTGGCCCTTGTGGACGGGCGTCTTGCACAGGTGGTCAAAATCATTGGTGAGGAGGTTACGCTTCAGATTTTTTCAGGTACTGAAGGTGTTCCGACGAATGCAGAACTTATATTTCTCGGTAAGGCACCCACGCTGAAGGTTGACGAGGACCTTGCAGGCAGATTCCTGAATGCTTACGGTGAGCCTATTGACGGAGGACCGGCTCTGGGCGGCAAAGACCTTGAAATAGGAGGACCATCAGTTAATCCGGTCCGCAGGAAGCAGCCGTCGCAGCTAATTTCTACCGGAATCGCTGGCATTGACCTCAACAACACCCTTGTTACCGGTCAGAAGATACCTTTCTTCGCCGACCCCGATCAACCCTTTAATCAGGTAATGGCCACAGTGGCCCTCAGGGCGCAGGCTGATAAGATCGTTCTGGGGGGAATGGGATTGTCCAATGACGATTATTTGTATTACAGGAATGTATTTGAGAATGCAGGGGCTCTTGAAAGGATAGTCGCTTTTATCAACACTACGGAAAATCCGCCTGTTGAAAGACTGCTTGTACCAGATATGGCGCTTGCTGCCGCAGAGTTTTTTGCGGTGGAAAAGAAGGAAAAGGTGCTGGTGCTTCTTACCGACATGACCCTTTTCGCTGATGCATTGTCAATTGTATCCAACAGAATGGATCAGATACCTTCAAAAGATAATATGCCGGGATCACTTTACAGTGACCTTGCAAAAATATATGAGAAGGCAGTACAGTTTCCCGATGGCGGATCAATAACCATAATTGCAGTAACAACACTCTCGGGAGGTGACATCACCCATGCAATACCGGATAATACGGGTTATATCACAGAGGGGCAGCTTTTCCTGAGACGCGACTCTGAAATAAGCAAAGTGATTGTTGATCCTTTCAGGTCATTGTCCAGGCTCAAACAGCTGGTCATCGGAAAGCAGACCAGAGAGGATCATTCCCATGTAATGAATGGAGCCATAAGGCTTTACGCAGACGCAGCAAATGCCAGGACCAAACATGAGAACGGATTTGACCTCTCGGAATATGATGAACGCACCCTTAAATTTGCCAGGGATTATTCGGAAAAGCTACTTGCCATTGACATAAACATAGATATTGATTTAATGCTTGATACAGGATGGGAATTGTTCGGAAGGTATTTTTCACCCGATGAGGTTGGCCTGAAAGAGGAGCTAGTTAACAAATATTGGCCTTCTCTCTCTGAAAATTAGTAAAACCGGCTTATGGCTATCAGATTTCAATATAATAAAATCTCTCTCCAGAACCTTAACAAACAATTAAAGATAAGGACTCTCGCTTTACCTATTCTTAAAAACAAGGAGTCTGCCCTCAGAATTGAAGTTAAAAAGGCAAAGGATGTTGCCGACGCCTATAAAGCTGAATTCTTTGCAAAACTTCAGCAATACAACGAGGGATTACGGCTGTGGTCGGAGTTTGACCCGGACTTGCTTGAGATGAGCGAGATAAAGATAGGAACTTCAAAAATTGCAGGAATCAAAATACCCGAATTTGAAGATATTTCATTCAATATAAAACCTTTAAACTTATTCGGCATTCCTTCGTGGTTCCCGGAGGCTATAATTATTCTCAGGGAGCTCTATACCCTCATTGCCAAGCGGGACCTGGCAATGAAAAAAATGGAAATGCTTAATAGTGCAAGGAAAAAGACAACCCAGAAAGTCAATCTTTATGAGAAGGTTCAGATCCCCGGTTACGAGGATGCCATAAGAAGAATTAAAAGCTTCCTCGAAGACGAGGAAAATCTTCAGAAATCATCGCAGAAGATTATCAAAACACGTCAGGCAGAACTTGAGGTAAATGTCTCAGAATGGTAGCAGAGATTAAAAAATATACTTTTCTGGTTTATCACCAGGATTATAACGACCTCCTGAAAAAACTCCGGGAAGCCGGTGTTGTCCATATTGTGCAGAAAAATGAGCTGAATGAGTGTAAAACAATACAGGAAGACATGATACTGCTTAAGAGATATAAAAAAGCTCTCCGCCAGGTATCTTTTATTACACCTCGTGTTACCCCTTCCGGTACTGTTGACGGTGAACCCGGGCAGGCACTTGCTGATCTTGAATCAATGTTCAAAAGGCAGGAAGAAGCAGCTGATCACCTTGAACTCCTGAAACCTGAGGCAGAAAAAATTAATCCGTGGGGAGATTTCAACATAAAAACAGTAAAAAAGATACGGGAATACGGCTGGAACATATCACTGTTCGTTTGCTCTGAAAAAAATTTCGACAGGAAATGGGAGGAAGATTACGCACTTGAGATAATCAGCCATGACAGGGGAATTATTCATTTTGCAATCATTCATCGGTACGATACGATACCTGACATTGATGCCAATCTGGAAAAAATTCCGGAACGGGCCTTAGGATGGATCAACGGAGAGATTGCCCGTTATGAAAATCAGGTAACGGAGACAAAAGCAGCGATCAGAGAAAAAGCTGCAGAATATCTGGCCTTGCTGAATAAGGGAATTGAGGAAACAATTTCCAGAGTGGAATTCTCAGGAGCAGCTGAACAGGCTGAGAAATATGCAGAGGACAAACTGTATATCCTTGAGGGATGGGTACCGGTTTCGGAAGAAAAGAAGCTGGATGCAGCACTGCAGGATACCGGCTGTTATTCATTTGCTTCAGAACCGGACCCGGATGAAAAGATACCTATAATTCTTAAAAACAACCGCTTTACAAAACTGTTTGAACCAATTTCAAAGCTCTTTTCCATGCCGGATTACAGAGAACTTGACCTGACGCCTTTTTTCGCACCTTTCTTTATGATGTTTTTCGGATTCTGCCTGGGGGATGCGGGCTACGGACTATTCTTTATTGTAGCCGGGTTTGTCGTCAAGAGAAGGGTCAAGCAGGAGTTCAGGCCGGTAATTTCTCTTGCACAGTATTTTGGAGTGGCCGCAATATTGTTCGGCCTTTTGTCAGGCACCTTTTTCGGGCTGAACCTGATTGACTCAGGATATACAATGACCGGGAACTCAGTCGTGCAGATGCGGAATGAGGGAGTGCCGGATAAAATAATCTACAGCTTAAATGAAATTAAGGATCAGAAATTCAGAACAAAAGAAAGCTTTCGCAGGGAGGCTGTAAGAAGAATTGGAGAAGATAATTACAATGAATACAGTAAGATGATCCTTAAGAGCACCGAATCTGATCTTCCTTTTGTGGGTTCGATAAGGAGCCATATGTTCGAGCCAATGAATATGTTCTACCTTGCGTTGCTGATAGGAGGCATGCAGATCATTTTCGGAATGATCCTGAAAATAATTAATATTTCGAGATTGAAGGGCTTCAAATACAGTCTTTCAACTATCGGATGGGTAATCCTGGCCTTTACCGTGGTAATTTTCAAGGGAGGTTCAGCAGTGAACCTGATCAACGAGGAAAAGACCAGAACTTTATTTAACATTTTGCTTATTATCTCCGGTATCCTGATTTTCCTGTTTAACTCACCCCACCTTAATATTTTCGGCAGGGTGGGCAATGGTTTATGGGAATCATACACCATCCTCACCGGTGTATTCGGAGATCTGCTTTCTTATATAAGACTCTTTGCACTTGGAATATCGTCTTCAATACTGGGATTCGTTTTTAACCAGATATCTTTGCAAATGCTTTCAATACCTTATGTGGGCTGGCTTTTTTTCCTGCTTTTGTTGCTGTTTGGCCATTCGCTGAACATCGCAATAGCCAGTCTTGGAAGCTTTGTCCATCCCATGAGGCTGACATTTGTGGAATTTTACAAGAATGCCGGTTTCAAGGGTGGCGGAATAGAATATAAACCATTCAGAATTAAGAAGTAAATACTAAAAAGAAGAATTATTATGGAAACAGCAGATGTAGTAGCTAGTTCAGCGGCTCTGATTTTTTCAGCAGTCGGATTGGCTTTGATGCTTGTGCTCAGCGGCATCGGGAGCGCCATCGGTGTATCGATAGGAGGGAACGCAACCATAGGGGCGCTGAAAAAAAATCCCGATGCTTTCGGCAGTTACATGCTTCTGACCGCATTGCCCGGAACACAGGGATTGTACGGATTCGGAGGTTTTTTTATAATAAACAGCAGTGGTGATGTCAGCGGTCATATGACAATGCTTCAGGGAAGCGAGATATTTGCCGCAGGACTGGTGCTGGGTATCGTGTCGCTGTTTTCTGCTATCCAACAGGGCAGGATATGCGCCAACGGGATCGCATCTATCGGATCAGGAAATGATGTATTTGCCAAAACGATGGTTCTTGCAGTATTCCCCGAGTTGTATGCCATTATTGCGTTTGCCGCTACGTTCATTATCAGCAGTACAATATAAAGTTGGTTATTTAATAGCCTGTCAGCCGGATAAGGAACCAGGTAGTATTCATGAAAAAAATGATCGCGGCAATATTCAGGACGATCATTCCGGATCCTGGTCTTAATAACAAATAATGGTTACAATTGTTATAACATTATACTGTCAATTGTCAGCACAGGAAACAGATAAATGAAGAAAGCACAGGACAGGATATTGAAAGACGTTACCGCCGGGGAATATAAATACGGTTTTTATACCGACATTGAAACAGAGAAAATTCCCAGGGGACTAAGTGAAGATGTGGTCAGGCTTATATCGGGGAAAAAAAATGAACCCTCCTGGCTTCTCGATTTTCGCCTTAAGTCTTACAGGCACTGGTCAACAATGAAAATGCCTGATTGGGCTAACCTTAGGATACCTGAGATCAACTACCAGGATATCATTTATTATGCAGCGCCAAAGCAAAAGATATCCCATGAAAGCCTTGATGATATCGACCCGGAACTGAAAAGAACTTTTGACAGACTTGGCATTCCGCTGGAGGAGCAAAAGCACCTGGCCGGAGTGGCTGTTGATGCAGTTATGGACAGTGTCTCCGTAAAGACAACATTCAGGGAGACGCTTGCCGAACTGGGAATTATCTTCTGCTCATTCAGTGAAGCTGTAAGGGAATATCCTGACCTTGTTAAAAGATATATGGGAACAGTAGTTCCTTATACCGACAATTTCTTTGCGTCACTTAACTCTGCAGTTTTCAGCGACGGCTCTTTCTGCTATATCCCTAAAGGAGTGAGATGTCCTATGGAACTATCAACATACTTCAGAATAAATGCCGCCAACACCGGACAGTTTGAAAGAACGCTGCTGATTGCCGATGAAGAAAGCTACGTGAGCTACCTTGAAGGCTGTACTGCTCCGATGAGAGACGAAAACCAGCTCCATGCTGCGGTGGTGGAGATAATAGCCGAGAAAAGAGCAGAGGTTAAGTATTCAACGGTACAGAACTGGTATCCGGGTGACAGGGACGGCAAAGGCGGTATTTTTAATTTTGTTACAAAGCGCGGAATCTGCCGCGGCGAGAATTCAAGAATATCCTGGGCACAGGTCGAGACAGGGTCGGCAATAACGTGGAAATACCCGTCGTGCATTCTAAAAGGTGATAATTCCTCAGGTGAATTTTACTCCGTTGCAGTTACCAACAATCATCAGCAGGCAGATACCGGAACAAAAATGATACACATTGGAAAGAATACAAAGAGTACTATTGTATCAAAGGGCATCTCGGCCGGTTTCGGTCAGAACAGTTACCGGGGCCTGGTGAAGGTTCTGAAGAATGCGTCCAATGCAAGGAATTTTTCACAGTGCGATTCATTGCTTCTGGGTGATAAATGCGGAGCCCATACTTTTCCCTATATAGAAGTGGACAATCCGAATGCGGTTGTTGAACATGAAGCCACAACATCAAAAATAGGAGAAGACCAGATATTTTATTGTAACCAGAGAGGTATCTCAACAGAAGATGCTATAGGTTTGATTGTAAACGGATATGCAAGGGAAGTGATCAACAAGCTGCCGATGGAATTTGCAGTGGAGGCACAGAAATTATTGCAGATAAGCCTTGAAGGCAGCGTAGGTTAATATTACATGAATAATTCCAGATAAATTCTGTTATGCTAGTCATAGATAATCTGAAAGTAAACATTGAAGGGAAAAATATCCTGAACGGGATAAGTCTTAGCGTAAAACCAGGCGAGATACATGCTATTATGGGCCCTAACGGATCGGGTAAAAGCACACTGGCAGCGGTGCTTGCAGGCAGGAATTTTGCCGAGGTGACCGAAGGATCTGTCAAATGGTTTGGCCGTGATCTTCTTGAGATGGCGCCTGAAGATCGTTCAAAGGAGGGGATCTTTCTGGGATTCCAGTACCCTATTGAAATACCGGGCGTCAGCATGGTGAACTTCTTAAAAACCGCTTTAAACGAACATCGGAAGCACAAAGGACTGGAGCCTCTCTCTGCATCAGACTTTCTCAAAATAATGAGGGAGAAGAAAGAACTGGTCGAGATTGACTCAAAACTGGCAAACAGATCTGTTAATGAGGGTTTTTCAGGAGGTGAAAAGAAAAAGAATGAAATATTCCAGATGGCAATGCTTGAACCGAAACTGGCCATTCTTGATGAAACAGACTCAGGACTTGATATAGACGCACTCAGGATTGTAGCCAACGGTGTCAATAAAATCAGGCGTCCGGATAGTTCTGTCATTGTGATAACACATTACCAGAGATTGCTTGATTACATCATTCCCGATGTGGTTCATGTGCTTTATGACGGACGTATAGTGAAAACTTCAGGAAAAGAGCTTGCCATGGAACTGGAAGAAAAAGGTTATGACTGGATAAAAAAAGAAGTTGACAATCAGGTTTAAAATGAGTGGAGAATCAGCAACGGAAGAAAGGTATTCTAATCTTTACGAAGAGAATATAGAAAGGATAAAAGCAGGCTCCTCTTCTTTTATTAACTCCCTGAGAGCGCCTGCAATTCAACAGTTCAGGGAGCTTGGCATACCAAAAAGGAAAAATGAATTTTACAGGTATACCAACCTTGATCCGTTCTTCAGCTATGACTACAGGAGTTATTTCATGCCAGCACCATCTGACTTTGTTAAAGCGGAAGAATTCCGTTGCGATGTTACTGATCTTGATGCTCATGGCATTGTCCTGCTCAACGGATTTTATCCTACACTGAACGGGAAGCTTCAACAGTTGCCCGGGGGAGTATGGATAGGCAGTCTTAATGAAGCTGCCAAAAAATTTAAGCAACTGACAGAAAAACATTATGGAAGATATGCCACAGTCAATAATGACGGACTGATCCATCTGAATACTGCAATGGCCTCTGACGGGGTATTTGTTTATATTCCTGAGGGAACATCAGTAAGCAAACCGGTTCAGGTTGTGAACCTTGTAGATTCTGCCGATGATGTGTTCATTCAGCACAGGAACCTTATAATTGTGGAGAAGAATGCTGATTTCAGGATCATAATCTGTGACCACACACTCTCCCCCAGGAAATTTCTGACAAATGCAGTTACAGAAGTTTATGTGGGTGAGAATGCCCGCTTCGACATTATAAGGGTACAGAATGAACACAATAATGCCTGTAAAATAACACACACATTCATTCACCAGGAAAGGAACAGTGTGGCTTCTTCGAATAACCTGACATTGCACGGAGGTCTTGTACGAAACAGTACCTATCATCATCTCGGTGGTGAAGGCTCGGAAAGCCACTCTTACGGACTTTGTCTGGCAGACAGATGGCAGCATGTGGATAATTTTGTCAGCGTTGAACATGATTTTCCGAATTGTACCAGCGACCAGTTGTTCAAGGGTGTTTTTGATGATATGTCAACCGGGGCTTTCAACGGGCGTATTTATGTGGCTCCTGACGCGCAGGGTACCAGGGCTTTTCAGAGAACAAACAACATTCTTCTGACTGACAACTCCAGAGTGGATGCCAAACCACAGCTTGAGATCTGTGCGGACGACGTTAAATGCAGTCATGGTGCCACCGTAGGCCAGCTGGATGAGAATGCGCTGTTTTACATGCGCTCAAGAGGTATTGAAAAGCGTGAGGCACAACTGATGCTTATGTTTGGATTTGCCCATGAAGTAATCCAGAATATAAATGTGGAAGCACTCCGTGACAGGATCGACAGCCTTGTAATGCAGAGGCTTAAAGGCGAGCTTTCCAGATGCGCAAGTTGCATGGTCAAATGCGGATAATTAACAGATAAAGTGAAAGATATTGCAGACATAAGGGCAGATTTCCCCATGCTTGGAAGAAAAGTGTACAATAAACCACTGATCTACCTCGACAATGCCGCTACAACACAAAAACCTCTTACCGTTATAGAGGCCATCAGAGATGTTTATATGAAATATAACGGCAATATTCACAGGGGGGTTCATATTGTAAGCGACATTGCTTCTGAGGCTTTTGAAGACGCCCGGGAGAATGTGAGATCATTTATCAATGCCGCTAAAAAAGAAGAAATAGTATTTACCTCAGGAGCAACTGCATCAATTAACTGTGTTGCATATTCTTTTGGTGAGCGATTTGTAAGGGAAGGAGACGAAATCGTAATCAGTACTCTCGAACATCATGCAAACATAGTGCCCTGGCAGATGATGTGTGAAAGGAAAGGAGCTTTGCTCCGCGTTATTCCGGTCGATGATAACGGGAAAATTATATTTGATGATTACCTGAAACTTCTTTCCGACCGGACAAGAATTGTGGCTGTAACCCAGGTTTCAAATGCCCTGGGAGTGATTCTTCCTGTGAAAGATATTATTGAGGCGGCACATGAAATGGAAATACCTGTGCTTGTTGACGGTGCGCAGGGTATACAGCACGGAATGGTCGATGTCCGGTCACTTGACTGTGATTTCTACGTCTTTTCAGGTCACAAGATCTATGGACCGGCCGGAACGGGGGTTCTTTACGGCAAAGAAAAATGGCTCGAAGAACTTCCTCCCTGTCAGGGCGGCGGGGATATGATAAAGAATGTTACTTTTGAAAAAACAACATACGCCGATCTGCCATTCAAGTTCGAAGCCGGAACCATGAACTATCCAGGCATAATAGCGCTGGCTAAAGCACTCGATTATATTTCAGATATGGGCCGGGAAGAAATTGCCCAGAGGGAAAAACTGCTGCTTTCCTATGCGACTGCCAGACTTGGTGCAATTAAACGTTTGAAAATATATGGAGTTGCCGAAGAAAAAATACCGACAATATCATTTCTTCTGAAAAACATTCACCAGTACGATACAGGAATGATACTTGACAAAATGGGTATTGCTGTAAGGACAGGGACACACTGCGCACAGCCCGTAATGGATCGCTTTGATGTTGAAGGCACAGTGAGAGTGTCGATGTGCTTTTACAATACGATTGAGGAAATTGATCTTCTTGGCAATGGAATTGAAACGGTAATAAGTATGTTTTCATAAGTTAGTGCCATGACTGTCAATGAAATTCAGGATTCGATTATAGAAGAGTTCTCCCTCTTTGAGGACTGGATGGATAAATATAACCTGCTTATAGATATGGCCAGGGAGCTTCCGGTTATTGACCCAAAGTATAAAACAAAAGATTATCTTATAGAAGGCTGCCAGTCAAAAGTATGGCTTTACCCCGGCTTCAGCGGCGGAATAGTTACTTTTACCGCCGACAGTGATGCCATCATTACAAGGGGAATAATTGCGTTGCTTCTGAAGGTTCTCTCCGGGCGTACACCGGATGAGATCATAAGTTCAGAACTGTATTTCATAGACAGAATAGGTCTCAGACAAAACCTGTCACCCACCAGATCCAACGGCCTTTATTCAATGATACGTCAGATCAGGCTTTATGCCATGGCTTATAAAGCAAAAAGTGAATGAATGAAAATATGGAGCACTCAGAACGACTGGAAATTGAAACACGAATAGGAGAGGTTCTTAAAAGTGTATATGACCCTGAGATACCTGTAAACATCTACGACCTTGGCCTGATTTATGATATTACAGTTGATGATGATAATGTTGCTCATATCACCATGACTCTTACAGCACCAAATTGTCCGATGGCTGAAGATCTGCTGGAAGAAGTAAAAATCAGGGTGGCGGGCACAGAGGGTGTCAGGGAGTGTGACCTTAAGCTTACCTTCAATCCTCCCTGGGACAGGAATATGCTGAGCGATGAAGCAAAGCTGGAACTTGGACTTCTCTGAAAAACAGTTATGTCTGATAATACCGTATCTGAACTCTCCCGGCTTATCAAAAACAGGGCAACTGATCTCGGATTCGAACTCTTCGGCATTGCCCCCTCACATCATCTTGAAAAACAGGAAAAGGTCCTGAGAGAATGGTGTGCGTCAGGCATGCATGATAAAATGTGTTATCTGTGCCGTCGCATTGAAAACCGGGTCAATCCGTCCAATATTCTCCCGGGGGCGAGATCTGTAATAGTAGTCGGGCTTAATTATTATCAGGAAAAAAAGCAGGGCGGAGAAGGTGTCCCTGTGCTTTCAAGATACGCCTATGGCGAAGATTATCACCACGTCATTCTCCCACGGCTGAAAAATATGCTCTGTTATATCGGAGAAATTTCTCCGGGATCTTCAGGAAGATGCTTTGTAGATTCGTCACCTTTGCTGGAAAAAGCATGGGCTGTTGAGGCCGGACTGGGGTGGCAGGGGCGCAACTCCTTAATTATAAACCCTGAATCAGGGTCATTCTTCTTCATTGGTATAATCCTGACGGATGCCGAACTGGAATACAACAGGCAATCATCTGACGATTTATGCGGCGCATGCAGACTCTGCATCGAAAAATGCCCGACAGGAGCCATAAATGAAAACAGAACCATTAACGCCGGAAAATGCATTTCAAACCTGACAATTAACGCAGATACAATACCACCCGGTATGGCACAAAAAATGGGTGGACGGATTTTTGGCTGCGACATATGTCAGGAGGTCTGCCCCTGGAACAAATCACTCCTGCCACACAAAATACCCGAATTCAATATATCTGAAGAACTTGCATCCCTTTCAGCTGAGGAATGGATTTCAATGACCGAATCCGGATTCAACTATCTTTTCAAAAGATCGGTGGTAAAGACAAAAGAGTACGGATCTTTTATAAAGAATGTCCGGCTTGTTGCAGATCGTCCGGAAGACCGGTAAAAACTCACTCACCGAGTATGGTAATAACAATCTCCCTTCTTTCTCTCGGACCGTCAAATTCACACAGGAATACATTCTGCCATGTTGATAAGCCCGGTTTACCATTGATGACCGGGATAGTTTCTGATGCCCCGACCAATCCGGATTTAAGATGAGAGTCTCCATTATTATCCTGGGCGTCATGCTCCCATATCCCATTCGGTATCAACCTGCCAAGAAGAGTTACGACATCGTTCTGAACCGATTCATCCCAGTTTTCCTGTATCATAATTGCTGCTGTCGAACCCCTGGCATAAACTGAAACTATGCCGGTCATAATTCCGCTTTCCGTTACAGCCCTGGTAACTTCCAGAGTGATGTCGTATAAGCCATTTTTACGGTTTGTTTTTAATGAGATTATCTTTTGCATAATCTGTATCTTTTAACGACATAAAGTTAATGGATGTTTATTAACTTGCTAAATTATGATTTAACCGGTTTATTCATGTTTTATCAGTTTTTCAGGCAATGGAAAAGAGATCAGTAAAGGTTATTCTGTTATCAATTGCAGCCGCTGTTTTTTCGTGCAATGAACCGGAAACAACCGTAATTAACATTATTCATCCTGACGGATCGGTTACAAGAAGAATTGAAATGCGTAACAGCAGGAACGAGTTTAATCCGGCCCGCATACAGGTGCCTTTTGACACTACCTGGGTTGTCAGAGATTCACTGGAGTTAAATGATAAGGGCGATACTACATGGGTAAAACGGGCTGAAAAATTTTTTTGTGGTTACGAAGAAATAAACCGCGAATATTTGTGCGACAGCGGATCAAACAGAAAGACAATCAGGAGGGTTGAATTCAGCAAAAAATTCAGATGGTTCAGCAACAAATACCGTTTCGCTGAAATAATTGAACGCCAATTTTCGCATGGATACCCTCTGAAGGATTTCCTGGATCAGGAAGAGATCGAATGGTTTTATTCACCGGTGTACATGAGGGAGCAAAAGCTTAACGGTCAGGATAGTGTAAAATACAAAGATCTGGATAAAAACTTTGAGGCAAAAAAAGAGAGATGGATGTCAAAAAGCATTGTTTCTGAATGGATGTACGAATTTACTGAGCTTGCCAGGGATAAGACAGGAGACGAAATAGAATATGAAGATTTGAAAGTCAATGAAGATGAATTTGTCAGGATTCTCCTGAATGAGGAAGAAAAATTTGACAGTCTGTGGTCTGACGGAATTTTACTGCGACAATTAATTGGAAGCGATAACGCCCTTCGATTAAGCAATGAGGCTGATTCAGCAATCAATATTGTAACGGATAAATTCCTTGTGTCGTTCAGTAATTATTCAATGAAGATTATGTTACCGGGGAAAGTAATTAAAACAAACGGGTTCATTGATTCCGCAAAAGTTGCCACATGGCCGGTTATATCAGAATATTTTTTGACCGAATCCTATGTTATGGAAGCAGAATCGAAACTTTCCAACATTTGGGCCTGGATTTTGTCAGGACTGTTCATTTTATTTCTGCTTGCGGGAGTGTTGGGATATAAGAAAATAAAAGGCTGATAGTTTCAGCCTTTTATTTAACCTGTATACCCAAAACCAAAATCACGACCAGAAGGTAATGCTAATTTTCATAATCTCTGAGCATTAACATAAGCTTCTGTCGTGTAAAAAAAATGCGACTTTTGACTGTTCCTATCTTCAAACCCAGTTTATCAGCAATTTCATGGTATTTGAAACCCTCAATATGCATTTTAAAAGGTATCCTGAATTCATCACTGAGTGATTCAATGGCTTTTTCAATTTCTCCTTCCGCATACCTCGACTCAGGGGAAATGAAGCCCTTGTCCTGAGGCATATTCAGATAATAGAGGTCTTTTGTTCCGTCCATTATGGTATTTTCTTTTATATGACGCCTGTAGTTGTTTATAAATGTGTTTTTCATTATGGTAAATACCCAGGCTTTGAGATTCGTATAGTCAACAAACTTATCCTTGTAGGTTATGGCTTTAAGATAAGTATCCTGCACAAGATCAAGAGCGGTGTCACGGTCTGTTGTGAGACTGAGGGCAAACCTCTGGAGGTTGCCTTTCATTTCTATCAGATTCTGATTAAACTCATATGTTGTCATGGCTCTGTATTTTTTTGATTGGTTTAACAAAAGTAAAACAATAATATAAGATAAACAAATCTTAATATCTATATATCTCATATAATTTCATGTATTCTAAATAAGACAATAATCATATATGCATAATAATCAACATACTATGAAAAGCCGGGAGGAGGCCATTCTAAATTTCAGAAAAATTGATTTTTTTAAGATTTTTGCACCGCGGGATTCATTTATTGACTTTCGTGCCTGATTTTGAATCCCCGCGACCGCGTGTGCTTCACCTGGCCCTCAGACCAGGTTTCATGTAATTTACCGCAAGGATCTTAAATTTATTACCCGTGGTTGCTTCTTTGGTCCTTCCGGTTAAACAAACCTGCCGGCATCGAAACAATCATCCTGCCATCAAAAGAAAACCGCAATTGCCGGAAGACAGCAATTTAAAGATCACATATTAAGGTCATCATACCTGTCACTCATTTTTCTGACAGTAGCCGGAATGCTCGTTAATTCCGAAGGCTCGATCAGCATATTTATTGCGGCTAATTATATAATCCGGACAACTTTTGTATTTTTAAAGCAAAAAGTATGGACTTCAACATAAAACTTGGCAATGGTCAGGTATTGAGCGGATTCATAAAAAGCCCCGGTTCAGATCTGAGAGCTGTTATTATAATGGTTCATGGTCTGGGCGAGCATATAAGGCGGTATGAGCCCCTGGCACAAAGATTCAGTGAACAGAAGATTGGTTTTACCGGAGTTGATCTTCCCGGTCATGGACAGTCGGATGGGAAAAAAGGTCATATAAGGGATTACGAACTGATCGGTGATATGCTGGATATTCTTCTTGAAGAAAGCCGTAAAACGTTTCCCGGGATCCCTCAGTTTGTTTACGGCCATAGTCTGGGAGGTGGAATTGTGCTTAACTATCTTTTAAAACGGGAACCTTCTGTCAGAGGCTCAATTATCACATCGCCCTGGCTGAAGCTTTCATTCGAACCTGAAAAATACAGGATCTGGCTGGCTGGTTTTATAAATAGAATATTTCCTTCGTTTACAATGCCAGCAGGCCTGGTGCCGGCTCACATCTCCCATGACACCAAGGCTGTGAGCGATTACCTGAAAGATCCGCTGGTGCATGGCAAAATTTCAGTCCGATTATTTTCTGAAGCTATGCGTGCAGCAGATTTTGTTCTTGCCAATGCCGGCAGGCTGAAGGTCCCCGTTCTCCTGATGCATGGCAGTGATGATAAGATCTGTTCACCTGAGGGAAGCAGGCTTTTTAAATCATTTACCGGTTATGCGGATCTCAGAATATGGGATGGAGGATATCACGAGCTTCATCATGAGCATTTTAAAGAGGATGTTTTTGATGATATTACCCGATGGATAAATGAGAGGCTTCTCTGAATTTTACTATTAAACCAATTATGAAGTTCAGGACCACTTTTGATATTGAGCCTTTTCCGGAAAAGATTACATACAACGGCAAAGTAATGCTTATTGGCTCATGTTTTGCCACCTACATTGCAAAAAAGTTTGATAACGGACACATCCCGGCTATGGTAAATCCCTCTGGCACTGTATATAATCCGGTTTCAGTCATCAATACCCTTGACACTGTTACCGGTAATAAAAAATACACCATTTCCGATCTGTATTTCAATGAAGGGACATGGATCAGCTTTGAACATTACACCGATTTCTCAGGCCCCGATCCGGTTGAATTACTGAAAAATATAAACAGCAAGGCTGATGAAGCAAAAAGTTTCATGTCGGAAGCAGGTTTTTTATTTGTAACATTTGGCACCGCGCGGGTTTACAGATGGAAAGAATCCCGGAAAATTGTTTCCAACTGTCATAAGATACCTGCTTCAATGTTCACACATGAACTTCTTAAGGTACAGGATATTGTTGATCTGTGGAGCCAGCAGCTTGACAGGCTTAAGTCTTTGTACCCGGGCATGAAGGTTATTTTTACAATAAGTCCTGTAAGGCATCTTAAAGACGGAGCTTACGGAAACCAGGTCAGTAAGTCGGTCTTGTTTCTTGCGGTGGAGGAGCTGATGAAGCATAGTACAGCTCCCGGATATTTTCCTGCATATGAGCTTCTTCTGGATGACCTTCGCGATTACCGCTTTTATGATGAAGACATGTTGCATCCTTCTTCAGCTGCGGTGGATTATATCTGGGAGGCTTTCACAAAATGTTATTTCAGTGATGACACACTCGGTTTGTACAATGACATCACAAAAATTACCCGGGCAATATCTCACCGCATCAGAAGCAGCGCGGGAGAAAGCAAAAAGAAATTTGCGATGAAATTACTTGAGCAGATAGCTTCGGTCACCAGCAGGGCTCCCCATGTGAATCTTGAGAATGAGAGAGCCTATTTCGCACAACTTCTTGGCTCATGATGTTTTTCAGAAATATTATGACATAATGATGCTATCCGCTGCCTTTGATGGAATTACATTACATCTTAAGATCAGGGATCTTTCTGTTAAAATCCTCAGGATCGGAAGAAGTGATGATATTTTCCGGAAGGCGGGCTAAGCCGAACCCATTATAATCTGCAAATAAAATCTTTCTGACCAGCAGTGATCTGCCCAGGTTGCTGAAATATTCAATATTTGCAGCAGACAACTGCAAAGGACCCGAATCAATGATAAGAACAGAAAACGGCTTTATCTTGTGGATCTCAGCTACTTCTGAAGCAGGGAGAACTCCGCCCGAAAAAATGACATCAAACCTGTTCTTCTTAAGAATATACTTGTAGAAAAGGAAGTTATTCTCTGAATGATATTCACTGGTACTGATAACAGCTACAGAAGGTTTCTCCTTTCCGGTAAATGCAACTGCATTATCCTCCACAATAATCATCTGTTTTATCACAGACCTTATAAACTGCTCCTGAGCCCTTGAAAGGGTCCCTGTCTGCCATAATAACCTGGCTTTCAGAAGCAGTGGATAAAGTATTTCAGGATAGGCATGTTCCATCCCATAATCCGAAATAACGGAAAAAAGAATTTCTTTCAACTTATTTTCATTGAATCTGATGGCTGTCCTGATAATCCTGTCTGTATCAGGATCTTTTCCCTGTTTCTCATTGCGGATACCCAGCTCCATCACCTTATTGCACAATTCATCATCGCCCAGCGAAGCTATATGTGAAATTTTTATCCCGTTCCTGTTAAGATAGGCGATATTTAATATCTTTTTCAACTCAGACTCACCGTAAGTTCTAATGTTGGAATCAGTTCTGTCGGGTTCAAGTATTCTGTACCTTTTTTCCCAGATCCTTATTGTATGCGCTTTTATTCCTGACAAACTCTCCAGATCACTTATTGAGAATATATTAGAACTCTTATCCATGCTGCTTCAATATAAATAACAGATGATCTTTAGACTAATAGATAAACAATTAATAACAGGTATTGTTGAATCACTTCGGGCGCATTGGCTTCACCGGGCCTCCAGGCAGGTTCCCCGGAGCCTGCTGCGAGGATATTCAATTGGGTGGAGAACTTTTTTACTCTTCCTTCCGGGAATAATCAGGGTATAATATCATGCAGTTGATCAGTGATTTATCTTTGTTTTTTGCAGATCTGACAAATCAGGAAAGGTCAGTAAGTTACTCTGTCTCTTCAACCATAATTTTCTTCACGACCCTTAACCCGTCAGAAAAGATGATGGTTACCAGGTAAATGCCTCTTCTTGGATTGTCAAGAAGCACTTTTGTTGTCTGCAAGGGGCTTTTGAATTGTGCCCGGTAAATATCCTGACCTATCATATTGGTAACCCTTATCTGGGAAAAACTTTTGTCGGTTTTTATGGTGAAACTGTCGGCTCTTACCGGAACCGGATATATATTGACAAAGTTCTCTGAGCTTTCTCTTGCAAATGGTTTTTGAGCCGTTACTGATGGGGGGCTAACGGTATCTTTCTGTGCGGGAAGATTTCCGGCCATGATGAAAAGAGATAAAAGGATGAAGCTCTTTTTCATAAATACCGTTTATTTTTTTTCTCAAATACTGTGATAAAGATAGTAAAAAGATTCGTCATTTAATCAAGCCGGACATTCAACTTTTCCAGATCTTCCGGAGTGTCAATACAATGGCTTTCCCACTCTGTAACAGCCGTTCTGATCTTAAAACCATTTTCGAGCCATCTGTTCTGTTCGAGTGATTCAGCTTTTTCCAGGGGGCTTTGCGGCAGAACGGCTATTTTCTTCAGAACGCCGGTAGTGTAAGCGTATAATCCGACATGTTTAAAATAAATATGTTCTGAGGTCCATTTATCTATTTCCGAGTCACGTATGTAAGGTATTACCGACCGGCTGAAATAAATGGCATCACCATTCAGGCCGATTACTACTTTCGGATGATTGGGATTAACAATATCTTCCTGTTGCTTTACTTTCCTGACAAGTGTGGCAATCTCAACAGAACTGTCAGAAAAACAAGACATTAACAGGCTAATCTGTTCGGGTTTAATGAATGGTTCATCTCCCTGGACATTTATTATTACATCCATGTCAGATTTCCCTGAACTGAAGATAACATCAACAGCCTCGGCGCACCGGTCTGTTCCGCTCCTGTGCAATGGCGATGTTATCAGGGCTTTTCCTCCGAAGTTCAATACGGCATCATAAATTCTTGAATCGTCGGTTGCTACAAATACTTTACCCAGCACTCTGGATGCCTGTTCGTATACTCTTTGTATCATCGGTTTTCCGGAAATCATTACAAGAGGTTTTCCGGGAAACCTTGATGATGCATAACGTGCAGGAATAATGCCGGTAAAACGATATCTGGGAAGCGTCATCACGGGGCGAATTTACGAAAATAGAATTTCCCTATATTTTAAAAATATCTTAAATTCGCATCAACTTTTCAACACCATGAAAGATTTACAGAGCATAAAACAAAGATTCGGTATTATTGGAAACTACGGGGGGCTTAACCGTGCCATTGATATTGCCGTCCAGGTTGCTCCGACTGATCTTTCAGTGCTTATAACAGGTGAAAGTGGTTCCGGTAAAGAAGTATTTCCTCAGATTATACATCATTTCAGTACCAGGAAACACGGGCAGTATATTGCCGTTAACTGTGGCGCCATACCTGAGGGAACGATCGATTCAGAACTTTTTGGTCACGAAAAGGGGTCATTTACAGGAGCAACCGAGAGCAGGAAAGGATATTTTGAAGTTGCCAACGGGGGTACCATATTTCTTGATGAGGTAGCCGAACTACCGCTGTCAACACAGGTAAGGTTGCTCAGAGTACTTGAAACTGGTGAATTTATAAGGGTCGGTTCTTCAAAGGTGCAGAAAACAAATGTAAGAGTGATTGCTGCCAGCAATGTAGATGTTGTTAAGGCAGTAGAACACGACAGGTTCAGGGAAGACCTGTACTACAGGCTGAACACTGTGCCAATAAAGATACCTTCACTGAGGGAAAGGGGTGAAGACATCTTTCTGTTGTTCAGAAAATTTGCGGTTGACTTTGCGGAGAAATACAGGATGCCTGCAATACGACTGAGCAATGAAGCAAAGAACATTCTTCTTGATTATTCCTGGCCCGGGAACGTCCGTCAGCTGAAGAATATCACGGAACAGATTTCAATCATTGAAAGTGAGAGGGAAATAAGCTCAGAAGTGCTTCAGTCGTATCTGCCCGATTTTGGGTTAAACAAACTGCCTGCGATAATAAAAAAGGACAGGGATCAGGGATTTGCATCGGAACGGGAGATACTCTACAAGATCCTTTTTGACATGAAGAGTGACATGAACGATCTTAAGAAACTTGTTTTTAACCTTATAGGGAAAGGAGACTATGATCTTTCATTTCATGAAGCTAACTCCGGAGCCATGAAAAACCTGTTCCGTGATATCTCAGGCGAAGTACGGCCTGGCGAAAAGCCGGAAACCCATGTTGCTGAATATCCTTCGCGACACGAAAGAGATGACATTCAGGATACAGAGGAAATAATAGAGGAATCCCTGTCACTGGCGGGGAAAGAGGCTGAGATGATCAGAAAAGCCCTTGAGAAATACAACGGGAAAAGAAAAATGGCAGCAAAAGAGCTGGGAATCTCAGAGCGCACCCTTTACAGAAAAATAAAAGAGTATGACATTGCAATGTAAGGCTTTGGTTCTCGGAAATACAGGCAGAATACTCCTCATTATGCTGACCCTGACTGCTGCCTTCAATTACGGCTGTAAAATAAGCTATTCATTTACCGGTGCAAGCATTCCTGAAGGAGTCAATACCTTCAGTGTCCAGTATTTCCAGAACAGGGCACCACTTGTCCAGCCGGGATTAAGTCAGCAACTCACAGATGCTCTTACAGATAAATGTAAATCACAGACAAATCTCGATGTTATAAGCGGCACAGGGGATGTTAACTTTGAGGGTGAGATCACGGATTACAATACCAGGCCGCTTACTGTTTCGGCTGATGCCAATGCAGCTGTTAACAGATTCAGCATTTCGGTAAGTGTCAGATTTACAAATGCGGTCGACCCTGACCTGAGTTTTGAGCAGACGTTCACCAGATATGAAGATTACGACAGTTCTCTCGATCTGAGCCAGGTGGAAAGTGAGCTCTCGGAGAAGATCATAGAAATGATAGTAGAAGATGTATTTAACAAAGCTTTTGTGAACTGGTAATGATGTCCGATGAACAGGACTGATTTTATAAGAATGGTTGAGCGGAAAGCTCCGGTCGATACCAGGGCTTTGCACGAAATAAGAGAACTTATCAGTGTATTCCCTTATTTTCAGACAGCGCATATGCTGCTGCTCAAGGGATTGAAAGAGAACAATGATGTGCGTTTTGAGAGCCAGCTTAAAAGTTCGGCAATATATATCGCTGACAGGGAAGTCCTTTACTACCTGCTGAGAAAAGAATCTTCTTCCCGTGAAGAAGTAACAGAAAGCATTCCGGAGCAAAAATTAACAGAAACCAGGGCTTCATTTCCTTCAGCTGAGGATGTTGCATCAGGAGATGAAACCCCTGACATGACTGAAAGAACAGAACCGGCTCTCTTATCTGAGGATGTTGCTGCAAATACTTTTGCTGAAGAAATGCAGACACAGGAAGAGCCTCAGGCTGAGGTCACCCATGATTATCAGATCGACACCAGGCAGACGGTGATTGAACTTGCAAAAAACAGTGAAGCGCTGATAAAGGAGCTTGAAAATGAGATCAGGGAGCAAAAGGCTGATGAAGGAAAGAACAATGAAACAGGAGCCCCGGGCCGATCAATACTGATGTCTGTGGAACCTGAAGAAGACGGATACGGCAGCTCTGTTTTTGTTTTTGAGGACGAAACCCAGCCTGTGGAGGAAAAGATTTTCTACATGGATCCGGGAATTATTATTTCGGAGAACAAGGATTTGCTTGAGCTGGATATTGAAGAAGACAATACAGGGCCGGCGGAACCAGAGATTAATTTATCTGAGCCTGAAAGTTACCTGCCTGAGATATCAGAACAGCCTGAAGCGGAACCACCCGGCGAGGAAAAAATACCCAGAAAACAGGTCCAGTCTGATCTTATTGATAAATTCATTCAGGCAAATCCCCGGATAGAACCAAAGCGGCAAATTCCAGATCAGCCTGTGGAAGATCTTGCAGAACACTTTGCAGAGCAAACCGGGGGATTTGTTACAGAAACACTTGCAAAAATATATCTTAATCAGGGGTATTACTCACGAGCCATTGATATTTATGAGAAATTATGCTTGAAATTTCCTGAAAAAAGTAGTTACTTTGCGACTCAAATTGAAAATATTAAAACACTTATAAAATAGTTGTCAGATGGGAATGTATATTTTTGTTTCGATTTTAGTAATTATAGCCTGCATTTTGCAGATTATGATTGTACTGGTTCAGAATTCAAAGGGAGGAGGTCTGGCAGCAAATTTCACCTCCGCAGGGCAATCGATGGGTATCAGGAAAACAGCTGATTTTCTTGAGAAGGCTACATGGACCCTGGCTGCCACGATACTGATCATGAGTGTTGTCTCTGCTGCTGTTATACCCCGTGGTGCCGGTACAGGCCGCTCAAGGATTGAAAGTCAGATTCAAAATGCGGTTGATCCTGACGCAATCCCGATTCTGCCCACGGTAGTTCCACCGTCAACATCAACCGGAGACCAGGATCAGCCCGAAGATTGACAAAAGAATATATCATAAGAAAGTGTCAGTTTGTCACATGCTGACACTTTTTTGTTTTACGTTAACATGCAGGCTATGTGCGATTTGAACACCACGGCCTTGTCGCGATGCCGGATTTTGGCAGAGATTCACCGCTAATTTGTCCGGAACGGCCAGGAAAATGTCACTTTTTACCGTTTGGCATAAATTATGCAAAATGAGCTAGTCGTAATTCGATGTTTAACTTTAAAACTAAATAAAATGGCACAATTGAAAGGAAAAGTATTGGCCGGGAAGGTTCTGGTAAGACCTGATGAAGCTGAGGCCAAGACTGCAAGCGGAATTATAATTCCAGATTCAGCAAAGGAAAAACCCCGTCAGGGCACAGTGGTTCTTACAGGTGCTCCCAAAAAAGATGAAGAGATGGAAGTTAAAAAAGGTGATGTTGTTCTCTATGGCAAATATTCAGGTCAGGAACTGACAATCGACGGTGAAGATTATCTCCTTATATCACAGTCGGATATACTTTTCATAGCTTAAATTTGTAACCAATTAATAATTAAGGATATGGCAAAAGAAATTAAATTCAATATTGATGCACGGGCTCAGCTTAAGGAAGGTGTAGATCAGCTGGCAGATGCAGTAAAGGTCACCCTCGGTCCGAAAGGCCGTCATGTCGTTATTGAGAAGAAATTCGGAGCACCACAGGTCTCGAAAGATGGTGTTACAGTTGCTAAGGAGGTTGAACTATCGGATCCATATTTGAATATGGGAGCACAAATGGTCAAAGAGGTTGCATCCAAAACCGGTGAAATAGCTGGCGATGGAACCACTACTGCAACAGTACTGGCTCAGGCAATTATTCACGTGGGACTTAAAAACATCACAGCCGGGGCAAACCCCATGGACGTAAAAAGGGGCATTGACAAGGCTGTTTCAAAAGTTGTGGAACATATCGCTTCTCAGGCCAATGTCATCGGCGATGACCTGAACAAAATAGAGCAGGTGGCACGTGTGTCTGCAAATGATGACAAGGAGATAGGCAAACTTATTGCTGAAGCCATGAGCAAAGTGAAGAAAGAGGGTGTTATCACAGTTGAGGAATCAAAAGGTACAACCACATCAGTAGAGGTCGTTGAAGGTATGCAGTTCGACAGGGGATACATATCGGCATATTTCGTAACCAATGCTGAAAAGATGGAATCCGAACTTGAAAACCCATACATACTTATTTACGACAAGAAGATTTCGACCATGAAAGATCTGCTTCCCATACTTGAAGCAACGGCACAGACAGGGCGTCCTCTTCTTATGATCGCTGAAGATGTTGAGGGAGAAGCACTGGCAACGCTTGTTGTAAACAGGTTGCGCGGTTCATTGAAAGTATGTGCTGTTAAGGCCCCGGGATTCGGTGACAGGAGAAAGGAAATGCTTGAAGACATTGCTATTCTTACGGGCGGTACGGTCATCTCTGAAGAAAAAGGCCTTAAGCTTGAGCATGCTGCAATAGATATGCTTGGGAACGCTGAAAAAGTAACCGTTAATAAAGAAAACACCACAATAGTAAACGGTGCAGGCGACAAAGAGATGATAAAGGCAAGAGTGGCCCAGATCAAGCAGCAGATGTCGACCACAACCTCTGACTATGACAAGGAAAAGCTTCAGGAACGGCTGGCAAAATTGTCGGGCGGTGTGGCAGTTCTCTATATCGGTGCCGCATCGGAAGTCGAAATGAAAGAAAAGAAAGACCGTGTAGATGATTCACTCCATGCCACACGGGCAGCCATTGAAGAGGGAATTGTCCCGGGTGGCGGTGTTGCTTATATAAGAGCAATAGCCGCACTTGACAAGCTGAAAGGAGACAACGAAGATCAGACGACAGGTATAGAAATAATCAAGCGTGCCATTGAGGAACCTCTCCGTCAGATTGCCATCAACGCCGGAAAAGAAGGTGCAGTGGTTGCCCAGAATGTAAAAGCCGGCAAGGGGGACTATGGCTACAACGCCCAGACTGATAAATATGAGAAGCTTTACAACTCGGGTGTTATCGATCCGGCAAAAGTGGTCCGTATCGCTCTTGAAAATGCAGCATCTGTGGCAGGTATGTTCCTGACGACCGAAGCTGTTGTGGTTGAGGAGAAAGAGGAAAAACCGGCCATGCCTCCACAGGGTATGGGAGGTGGAATGCCTGGAATGATGTAAAATGGTTAAATAGTTAGTTAACATACTGAAGACAGGGGCGTTGCAGGCAGCATCGCCCCTGCTTTTTATGGCAGCCGGCACTGAAGATATTTTTATATATTTGCAGCTGATTTCAGGAAAAAGAAATGGGTAGCATCCGTAATTTCTGCATTATCGCTCATATTGACCATGGTAAAAGTACCCTGGCCGACCGGCTTCTGGAAAAAACCAATACAATAAATGAAAGGGAGTTCCAGGCACAGGTCCTTGATAACATGGATCTTGAAAGGGAAAGGGGGATAACAATCAAAAGTCATGCTATCCAGATGGAATATATCCATGAAAACAGAAAATATTTTCTAAACCTGATTGATACCCCCGGACATGTGGATTTCTCTTACGAAGTATCAAGGTCCATTGCCGCATGCGAAGGAGCCCTGCTTGTTATTGATGCCACACAGGGCATCCAGGCACAGACAATATCAAATCTTTATATGGCCATTGACCATAACCTTGAGATAATTCCGGTTCTCAACAAGATGGACATGCCCAGTGCAATGCCGGACGAGGTAAAAGATCAGATTGTTGACCTTGTCGGCTGCGGCAGGGAAGAAATTATCGAGGCAAGTGCAAAAACAGGCATGGGTGTCGACCAGATTCTCAGGGACATCATTAACCGGATACCTCCGCCTTCAGGCAATCCTGATGCTCCCCTTCAGGCACTTATCTTCGACTCTGTTTTCAATTCGTTCAGGGGGATCATTGCATATTTCAAGATTGTTAACGGGACATTGAAAAAAGGAGACAAGGTCAAGTTTTTCAGCTCGGGACATGAATATGATGCTGACGAAATAGGAGTTCTGAAATTGAGGCAGACCCCAAGAGATGTGATGTCTGCCGGTGATGTGGGTTATATTATATCGGGGATAAAAGTATCATCAGAAGTAAAAGTTGGTGATACAATAACTCACGTAAAGGATCCGTGCGAACAGGCAATATCGGGTTTTGAGGATGTCAAACCCATGGTTTTTGCAGGTATTTACCCTGTTGATGCTGATGATTATGAAGATCTGAGGGAATCAATTGAAAAACTGCAGCTTAATGATGCATCTCTTACATTCGTTCCCGAGTCATCTGCTGCACTGGGCTTTGGTTTCAGATGCGGATTTCTCGGGCTTCTCCATATGGAAATAATTCAGGAACGGCTGGACAGGGAGTATGATATGGACGTAATCACAACCGTCCCGAACGTTTCATTTAAAGTGTTCACTACAAAGGAGGAGGAGATTGACGTACATAATCCTTCAGGTTTGCCCCCTGTAAACCATATCGAAAGAATTGAAGAACCATATATTATGGCCCAGGTTATTACCCGGTCTGATTATACGGGAGCCATAATGAACCTGTGCATAGATAAAAGGGGAACATTGCGTAACCAGGTTTATCTTACCAGTGACAGGGTTGAACTTACTTTTGAGATGCCATTATCAGAGATAGTCTTCGATTTCTACGACAGGTTAAAGAGCATATCAAAAGGATATGCTTCATTTGATTATTATTATTCCGGATATCAGAAGGCAGATCTCGTAAGGCTCGACATACTGCTTAACGGTGAAATGGTAGATGCTCTGTCAACACTGATTTACAGAGGGCATGCGTATGAGTTCGGACGTAAAATATGTGTTAAGCTCAGGGAACTTATTCCCAGGCAGCAGTTTGATATAGCCATTCAGGCGGCAATAGGGGCAAAAATAATTTCCAGGGAAACAGTTAAGGCGGTTAGAAAGGATGTTACCGCAAAATGTTATGGCGGCGATATAACCCGGAAAAGAAAACTTCTCGAAAAACAGAAAAAAGGGAAGAAAAGAATGAGGCAGATAGGCAATGTTGAAGTTCCTCAGCAGGCTTTTCTGGCAGTTCTGAAACTCGATTGAGGCAATATCAGTTCAGAAATATGTCCTGAGCTCAAAAAGAAAATGACATTTTAATATTGATAATGAAAAAAATTCTAATTTAGTACTCCGTAAAAAGAGGTGTCATTGCAAAAATATTTGACCCTCAAAACTGACCTGAACAAAAGCCCCGGCCATAATTTTATAAGCCGGGGCTTTTTTCAGCATATAAGCTTATAGCCTCTTCCGTGTACATTCTGTATCTTAACTGAAGGATCACTTTTGAGATATTTTCTAAGCCTTGTAATATAAACGTCCATACTTCTGGCATTAAAGTAATTATCATCGATCCAGATGTTCCTCAGCGCATAGTTGCGTTCCAGTACCTCGTTTTTATGACGGCAGAGGAGCTCCAGCAGTTCAGATTCCTTGGTTGTAAGCTTTATGGTCTGGTCCCTGTAATTCAGAATCTGCTTTTGGTTATCGAATATATATCCTCCCAATTTATATTTGTCATCTTTCTTTACGGTCTCTTTACTCTTTGCTCTTCTGAGAATAGCCTCTATCCGGTACAGCAGCTCTTCCATTGAGAATGGTTTGGTTATATAATCATCAGCTCCTGCCCTGAAACCTTCAATAATATTCTCCTGCTGGCTTTTTGCGGTGAGAAAAATTATGGGAATAGAGGGTTCCCTTTCCCTTATTTCCCACGCCAGGGTCAGTCCATCCATTTCGGGCATCATTATATCGAGAATGCACAAATTGTATGAACTTACGGCAAAGTTATCAAGAGCGCTTTTACCGTCAGCGAAGAGTTCTGTTTCATAGCCCTTTGCTGTCAGATAGTCCTTAAGTAGCAAGCCGAGGTTGCAGTCATCTTCGGCAAGCAAAATCCTTTCATTCATTTTTGTCCGTTTTGAGGAATATTAATAATAAACCGGGTGCCTTTGTTTAACTGACTTTCTGCCCTGATGGTGCCATTATGCCCTTCAATAATCTTTTTAACATAACTTAGCCCCAGTCCGAATCCTTTCACATTATGTACATTACCTGAGTGTACTCGGTAAAACTTATCAAAAATTCTCTTCAGATTCTCCTTCCTTATTCCTATTCCGTTGTCTTCAACTGTTACAGTCAATCCATTTTTCTTGTTCTGAGTCGATATTCTAATTTCCGGTTTTTCCTTGCTGTATCTTATCCCATTATCGATCAGGTTTGACAGTGCGTTTAAGAAATGGGTCTCATCAATCATTGCAACCGGGTTATCAGCATTGAGGTTTTTAATAATCTTACCGTTTCTGTTATCGATCTGAAGTGAATATGCATCAACAGCTTTGCCTATAATATTATGAATATTCGTCTCAGAAAGCCTGAGCCTGGTATTCATCTTTTCAAAAACCGCCATCTGCAACACCTTTTCAACCTGAAGCCTCAGCCGCATGCTCTCATCGGATATGACCCTGGCGAGATGATCTATTTTCTTGTTTTTGTCAGGGATCGATTTATCGGCCATAAGTTGTGATGCCAGCGATATGGTTGATATTGGAGTCTTAAGTTCATGAGTCATATTATTTATGAAATCATTTCTTATCTCTGATATCTTTTTCTGCCTGAAAATTACTACAAAGGTACTTGTGGCCAGCAGTAAAAGTGCAATGGTAAAAAGAAGCGAGAGTATTCCAAGATTTCCAATGTTTTCATATTTATATTGCTGCTCCTGGAGGCAATACATTAATATCTGGTTCTGACTGGGAACGGGATCGTTCGGGAAAAGCTGGGCGATAAACTTATTTGTTCCCGGACGGTCAGTATAACCAGGTGTGCTCCAAATTGTTCCCAGGTGCCCTGAGCGGATTGAAAATTCATAATTAAGATAAATTCCAACATTGTTCAGCGCTTCCCTGAGCTGGGTATTTATAATCTGGGGATCAATCCGGTCGCGGATATCCGGAGTTGACCTCAGGATCTTTTCCATAATATTTTCCACCAGGATTATCCTGTTTGTGACCCGTTTGGTAACCCCTGCGCTAATAGCCTGTGCTGATGGTTCAAGCGTTTCTTCCTCCTGGAACGGCAGGATCTCCTGAGCTGATATTATTATTTTCTGACCGGCATTGCTGATGACAATCGGTTTTCCCGGGTCCCGCAGGCCATACATTTCAAGAAGTTCATGGTCAGGGTGATATCCCCTGAGTTTTTTTGCCAGGGCAGATCCTGCAGGTATTACAGCAGTAACCGAATCTGATGATGCAGGATCGATCTCGCTGACAATAAGATTTATAAGTTCCTGCCGCTCAAGGGCAAGGACAACAGATTCAAGAGCTTTGTTTGCATTGTAACGGTAATGCTGGTCAACAATATCCACGGCATTCTTTATCCAGTTCAGCTGGATCATGATCAGGCCTGATATGGCAACAAAAAAGAATACTGCCAGTAATACTATTGTTTTACGTTTCATACAGTTACAAAGGTACTTTGATATTGATATAATTTTACTTTCTTTAACTTTCTTTAACAATGAGAGAATTAGATCCGGGCTGCCGGTACAGCTCCGGCAACCTGCCCTGCATGCCTGATCCTGATGACAGGCATGTTTAATGCTTTGTTACCGGATGTCCATTTAATGGCATCAGTCGGATCAGATAAAATCAGGATTCAGGGTAATGGTCAGATATTATTATATGATTTATACAGCCTCAGGGGATCTTAAAAAATTTAACATTATATTAAAATAATGTTAATATTCAGATATTTATGAAAATTATTTTTTTTTTAAAAAACCAGTGTTTATCTTTGTAAAGCATTTGGCATGAAATTTGGAGCAGATTAAATAGAGGTTTTTTTCATAGGTTAGGTTAGTTTTAGGGTTATCAAAAGTGAGCCGCCTCCCAGGCGGCTCTTTCTTTTTTGCGGTTTTGCTGCCTTTTTATTCAGCCCCGGCCGTTGGCGGACTAAAGAAGTAAAAAATTTCTGTTCTTATCCTTTAGTGAATTGAAATCGAGGGTGAATACAGCTGTTACATTTTCGATCTTCCTGAGTTCTCCGGGCAGAAGACTGATATTTATAGTATTTGTATTATCGTGAACCAGAAGGAGATAATCTATATTTTTCAGGCTTTTCAGAAGAAACTTTTTCCCTGACCTGTTTGAAATCAGATGTATACAAGTATCGGGTGAGCCCTGATTATCTGAAAATCGTGCAAAATACATTTCGTTCTGCGGACTTTCCTTCAGCAAAAGAGGAGCAGAATTCCTCAGCGATATATCCAGTTTATGGTTAAGTCTGAGGGAGAGTTTATAATCCGGATCAGTTGAGACAAGGCCGAAGATTAATGGAATATCCTGATCTGTGATATTCAGTTGAACTCTTACTTTACGGACAGATTTTTTCATCCGGGCTCTGTTTTGAAAAGAGTGAAGTTATAAAAATGCGCTGATTAAACAAAGATGTCATTCATATGGTTAATCTTTGCCCAGGCTTTGCAGGCAGCTTCCTGTTCGGCTTCTTTTTTTGAAGATCCATGACCGGTGCTGAACTCTTTCTGGTCAATCAGCAGAGTTGCAAAAAATACAGATTTCTTCATTTTGAGATCATACTCCTCGTTATAAGTGAACGACAGTATGGTTTTATGCTTTTGAACCCATTCAAAAACAAGGCTCTTGAAATCAGTATCGGTTGAGATTATTTCATTTATATCCAGATATTTGCTGAAAACTCTTGAAATAAACAGCTTTTTGGTCTTTTTGAACCCTTTGTCGAGGAATACAGCCCCTATCAGAGCTTCAAGCGCATCTCCGTAAAGATTCATAGTCAGGCCGGAAGAATTTATATTGCTTATCAGGAGATTGTTCAAACCCATTGACAGGGCCAGATTGTTAAGGACATCTCTGTTTACTATCCTTGATCTTACTTTGGTAAGAAAGCCTTCGCTGGCATCAGGGAATTTCTCAAAAAGAAAGTCGGAAAGTATTGCATCAAGGATGGCATCTCCAAGATATTCAAGACGCTCATTATTAACTCTTTTTCTGTCGTTTAGCATGAATGAAGCCGAGCGGTGGATAAATGCGGTCTCATAGATCTGCATATTGCCCGGATGGAAACGGAGGATCTTCTTCAGTTGAGATCTGAGATTCCGTTTGTCAGGAGTAAATTCCCCGTAAGTCTGTCTGTTGAACAATGACACTAAACCTCAGCTTTTTTTATAACCAATGAGGCATTATGTCCTCCGAAACCGAATGTATTGCTGAGAGCAACATTTACGGTTCTTTTCTGGGCTTTGTTCTGTGTGAGATTGAGGTTGCTGTCGATTTCAGGATCAGGAATCCTTAAGTTGATAGTTGGCGGGACTATATCGTAAATGGTAGCCATTATTGAGGCTATTGCTTCAACAGCACCGGCTGCTCCCAGAAGGTGGCCCGTCATAGATTTTGTAGAGCTTATGTTAAGCTTATATGCATGCTCTCCGAACAGCCTCTGGATGGCTTTGATCTCCGGGATATCACCCACGGGTGTTGCAGTTCCATGCACATTAATGTAATCGATATCTTCAACCTTCAGTCCTGCGTCGCTGACAGCCTCTTTCATAACGTTGTATGCTCCCAGTCCTTCAGGATGAGGTGCTGTGAGATGAAAAGCATCCGCAGTCATTCCGGCACCGATCAGTTCTGCGTATATTTTTGCGCCTCTTGATCTGGCATGCTCATAATCTTCCAGTATGAGAGCCCCTGCTCCTTCACCCATGACGAAACCGTCGCGTGTTTTATCGAACGGCCTTGAAGCGGTCTGGTACTCAGCATTATTGGTGGAAATAGCCTGCAGGGCATTGAAACCTCCTATGCCGGGTTCATTAATTGTAGCTTCAGATCCGCCGGTGACGAATATATCAGCTTTGCCGAGCTGGATATAATTAAGAGCATCAATAATTGCATTGGCTGACGAAGCACAGGCAGAGGTGGTACAAAAATTAGGCCCCCGGAATCCGTATTTTATCGAAATGACACCGGCAGCAATGTTGCCGATCATTTTAGGGATGAAAAACGGACTGAAGCGGGGGGTGCCATCTCCTTCAAGGTGTGACTTAATGTTGTTATAGAATGTGTCGAGCCCGCCTATACCTGATGCCCATATAACTCCAACCCTGTCTTTATTTGTCAGATCGGATCCAATACCGGCGTCCTTTATGGCTTCTTCAGCTGCAACAAGAGCATACTGGGTGTAGAGATCCAGCCTGCTTATTTCTTTTCTTTCGAAATGTTTTGAAGGGTCGTAGTTTTTGATTTCACACGCAAACCTGGTCTTGAACTTTTCGGTGTTAAAGCGTGTTATCATCACAGATCCGCTTACACCGGTCTTTAATCCATCCCAGTATTCATGCAAATTATTACCAATTGGAGTCAGCGCTCCAAGTCCCGTTACTACGACTCTCCTCATGGAATTTATTTTTTGAATGCAAAACTATTTTGCATTTTCCTCTATATACTTGATAGCATCTCCCACGGTACTGATAGTTTCAGCCTGGTCGTCAGGAATACCGATATTGAACTCTTTTTCAAACTCCATTATCAGCTCAACTGTATCAAGAGAGTCAGCTCCGAGATCGTTTGTAAAGCTTGCTTCGGAAGTAACTTCAGATTCATCGACTCCGAGCTTGTCAACTATTATCTCTTTAACGCGTGTAGCAATGTCAGACATAATTATAATTTTTAATTAATAAATGATTTAAAACCATGCAAAGAAATATATTTGTACTTTATTTTTCAAATGATTTGAGGAATTTTATTGCCTAATGGCCTTAATAAGCAGATAAACAGGAAGATAATAGCGAATGCAGAGCATTTCACTAAATTTACGAATAATTCTGCAATTATCATATAATGAGGAAGATAGCTATTTTTGCATCCGGATCGGGAACAAATGCCGAAAACATAATAAAGTATTTTTCGAACAGGCAGAGTGCAAAAGTTGAACTTGTTTTGTCAAATAAACGCGAAGCATTTGTTTTAAAGCGGGCTACAGTACTTGGAGTAAAAGCGGTTTCTTTCGAACGCAGAGATTTTTATGATTCGGATAAAGTGTTTAATCTTCTCAGGTCGGAAAGAATAGATTTCATTGCTCTGGCTGGCTTTCTATGGCTTATTCCCGATAATATCATCAACTTCTTCAAAGGCCGGATCGTAAATATACACCCTGCTCTTTTGCCGGCATATGGAGGAAAGAACATGTATGGAGAAAGGGTTCACCGGGCAGTGATTGAAAACAGGGAAAAAGAATCGGGCATTACAATTCACTATGTTAACCAGGCTTATGATGAGGGAGAGATCATTTTTCGTGCAAAGTGTTCCGTGGAGCCATCAGATACTCCTGACACCCTTGCCGGCAGGATACATGCTCTTGAATATGAACACTATCCCCGTGTGATAGAAGAGATAATATCGACCCTTCCGCCCATTGACTAGAATGTATCCAGAAGGGATATTACAACATCACGCGATATCATGAATCTGTACTTGTTTTCTTCTGATACCGGTTCCACAGAAGGGGCTTCAACTTTTAACGGGTCAACGGGTGATCCGTTCTTGTAAAACCTGAAGTCAAGATGTGGTCCTGTGGATAAGCCGGAACTACCCACATACCCTATAATATCTCCCTGCTTAACCCATGCTCCGGCGGCTATGCCAGGTCCGAAGCGGCTCAGGTGCAGGTATGCTGTTGAATAAACGCTGTTATGATTTATTCTCACCATTCTCCCGGATCCTCCGTCATAACCGGCCTTTACTACCTTTCCGTCCCCTATGGCAAGTACAGGAGTTCCTGCAGGAGCGGCATAGTCCACACCATGATGCGGTCTTCTGATACGCAGAATGGGATGCAGCCTGGAAGAAGAAAAACGTGAACTTATACGCGAAAACCTGAGAGGGGCCTTAAGAAAAGCTTTTCGTAAACTGTTTCCGTCCTCGTCATAAAAACTTTCTATGCTGTCCTGAACAAAGGGAATTGCTTTGATGGTTTTTCCGGCCCACGTAAACTCAGCCCCGTAAATACGCCCTGCCCCGAGGGAATTGCCATCAACCGACAGTTCATCATAGATGACCTTAAAGCTGTCACCCTTCTGGAGCCCGAAAAAATCAACTGTCCATGCATATATTTCCGACAATTCATTAACCAGTGAAGGATGCAATCCGTCAGCCAGTACAGTCTCCCACAGCGAGTAATCAATGGTTCCCGAGGCGTATTTCAAAGTCCTGCTGACACTCCTGTGATAAGGGGTGATGTTAAGCGAGTCGTTGAAACTGAAGATATAACATGTGGATGGATTGTGCTCATATACAAAATATCTGGCACGTCCGGTTGTGTCCCTGTCACGGAAAACGGTATAGGTATTTCCGGCTTTTATCCTCCGTGCATCAAAAATATCAGAATAATTGCGAATAACCTGATCTGTTTCCTGCAGAGGCACACCATAACCAGATAGAATTGACGAGAGAAACCCGTTACGTTTTATTTGTCCTGAGGAGATATCAAAGGAATCGGCGGGTATTCCGAAAAGAAATACAGGATCACTGGCCGGGGGATCGACATCCTGACCGGTCAGAGCCTCCGGGCCCATGTTCCCATTTTCGGTGATCCCGGTGCATGAATATAAGAAGAGTACAATAAAAAATAAAGCAGCAGCAATTCTTATTTTTAAAAACATCAGCCGGTTGTATTTTTCTTTAAAACAACGTTTACAATCCTGCCGGGCACGACGATAATATTTTCAATATTTCCTTCCTTCAGCCATTTATGAGCTCTCTCATCCTCAAGTACGCTTCTGATAATTTCCTCTTTTTCCATTTCAACCGGGAGTTCTTTTCTGAATCTCAGTTTTCCGTTGAACGAAACCGGGTATTCACACATTTGCTCTTTAAGGTATTCTTCATTGAGTTCAGGCCAGCTCTCGTAAGCAACGGTATTCCTGTTCCCCAGGATGCTCCAGAGCTCTTCTGCAAGATGAGGCGCAAACGGCGAAAGAATCTTTGTGAACGACAGGGCCGTTTCCCGGGTTACTGCACCTTTTTTAGCAGACAGGTTAAGAAAGATCATCATGGCTGATATAGCTGTATTGAATCTCAGATTTTCAATGTCTCCCTGAACTTTTTTTATGGCCTGGTGAAGACCTTTGAGTACTTCCGGATCTTCATCACCGGTTTTTATATTCTCCGGGTCAGAGACAAATCTGAACACTCTGGCAAGGAATCCGAACACACCTTTCACCCCTTTGTCATCCCAGGGCTTAATTACATCAAGAGGGCCCATGAACATCTCATATAATCTCAGTGAGTCAGCTCCGTATTTGCTCACAACGTCATCGGGGTTAATGACATTCTTCAGGGACTTGGACATTTTGGCGACAATCTGCTTAAGTTCTTCGCCGTTGGTTTTATTAAAGAACTTTCCGTCCCTTTCTTCCACCTGGTCAGCCGAAACTTTTCCTCCAACGTGGTTTTCATATGCAAATGCGAGGATCATTCCCTGGTTAAAAAGTTTCTTATAAGGCTCATCCGTTGAGACGATACCCAGATCATACAGAACCTTATGCCAGAAACGGCTGTAAAGCAGGTGAAGTACTGCATGCTCAGCTCCTCCGATGTAGAGATCGACGGGCATCCAGTATTTTTCCTTTTCACTGTCAAAGATCCGCTCATCGTTTTTGGGATCTATGAAACGGAGATAGTACCAGCATGATCCCGCCCACTGGGGCATGGTATTTGTTTCCCTTCTTCCTTTTCTGCCGTTCTTATCAGCTACCATCAACCAGTCTCCGGCGTTCGCCAGGGGGGATTCGCCTGATTCACCAGGCAGATATTTATCAAGCTGCGGCAGTTCAAGAGGGAGTTCATCTTTACCCAGAACGGAGATTTCTCCGTCATCCCAGTGGATCACCGGGAATGGTTCGCCCCAGTACCTTTGCCTGCTGAAAAGCCAGTCGCGAAGCTTGTAGTTCACTTTGAAACTGCCAAGGCCTTTGGATTCAAGCCAGGCGGTAATTCGGGCAATACCATCCTCTTTGTTAAGTCCGTTGATGTCGATGCCTGTGAAGGGATCTGAAGAGTTGATATATCTTCCATCTTCGGTCCAGCATTCATCACCTTTGATTATCCTTTCTCTCTGCAGCGGGTCCTCCACGTCCGGTTCCTGTATGCATTCAATGGAAAGGCTGAACTTGCGGGCGAATTCAAAATCGCGCGTATCATGGGCCGGGACAGCCATAATGGCTCCTGTTCCGTATCCCGTCAGAACATAGTCGGCAGCCCATATTGGTATTTTTTTGTTGTTAACGGGATTAATTGCGTAGCGGCCTGTGAAAACACCTGTTTTTTCTTTGGAGAGGTCAGTCCTGTCAAGATCTGACTTGAGAGCAGAAGCTTTGATATATTCCCTGACTGCTTTCAGGTGCTCGGGTGTTGTTATTCTGTCAATTAGGTGATATTCGGGAGCGATGACCATATATGTGGCGCCAAAAAGTGTATCGGGCCTGGTGGTAAAGACTCTAAGCTTCTCATTCATTCCTTCTATTGCAAAATCCACCTCGGCACCCGTTGACCTCCCTATCCAGTTACGCTGCATGTCTTTGATCCCTTCGGGCCAGTCGAGATCGTCAATTCCTTTAAGCAATCTTTCAGCATAAAGCGGAATCCGGAGCATCCACTGTTTCAGGTTTTTCTTTTCTACAATGTTTCCGCATTTTTCATGTGACCCGTCGTTCAGGACTTCTTCGTTTGAGCACACGATACGGCAGGCAGGGCACCACCATACCTTGGCATTGTCGTAATATGCAAGCCGGTGTGAATTTATATAATCATTGATTTTTGTCTTGCCCTGTGCAGCTATCTCTTCAGGGATCTTCAATTCAGATACGGGTCTGCCCTTTCCAAGATCTTCATCATACCAGGTGTTAAACAGCTGTATAAATATCCACTGGGTCCATTTATAATAGGATGGATCGGTAGTATTGATTTCCCTGTCCCAGTCGTAACTCAGCCCAAGCTCCCTTATTTGTCTTCTGAAAGTATCACAGTTATTTTTTGTTGTTACAGAAGGATGCGTGCCTGTCTGGATTGCATACTGTTCAGCCGGGAGCCCGAATGCATCCCATCCCATGGGGTGAAGTACGTTGTACCCTTTCATTCTTTTATAGCGGCTGTATATATCTGTAGCCGTGTATCCTTCGGGATGACCAACGTGCAGACCGGCGCCGGAAGGATATGGGAACATGTCGAGAACATAGCATTTCCTGGGATTGGAAAGGTCATCAGGTGTTTTGAAGGTTTTGTTTTCTTCCCAGTATCGCTGCCATTTTTTCTCTATCTCGCGGAAATTATATTCCATTTGGCAATTGTTATTTAGCTGTTGTTATAGACCTAAGACCCCCGCCTGACCGCTGACGCAGTCAGTCGGGCAGGGAAGACAGAAGACCAAAGGCGACTGATAGAAGTTCTTATTTTATTTCTCATCTTATATTCTTTTTAAATCCTATCATCATATTCATTAAATTATAGGCATAACTATAATATTCTCCAAATTCATTATTTGAGGTCTGTTTTCTCCTTAAAGCTTTATGAAGACAAGTTACTGTTCCAGCAAGTGATCGAATATCCATGCCGATAAATCTTTTGTGTTCCAGGTTTGATTGTCCGATTGAACCCTCCGAAATATTTAAAGCAATTGAATCAGTTGCCCTGCGGATCTGTGAGGTAAGATTATGGGGTTCTTCTTTTGGAAATTGCTTTGACAGACGGAATATATTTTCACCAAATTCCATTGCCTGTTGCCATATTATAAGGTTTTCAAATTTAAATTTCATAACCATAAACTTTTACGCTGTAATCTTTTTCTCCGTTCACCGGTCTTCCGTCTTCTTACTTATCTTCCGGTCGCGAAAATAGGAAATCTTTGGGAAATAGTTGTAAAACCACTTGTTTGATGTTAAGTTTGCAGAGAAAATAACGATACATCAAAATGGATACATGACTGCTGCAAGCAGGAGTTTACGTAAGATGTTAGCGAATATGGTCCCGTAGTTCAATGGATAGAATGACAGATTCCGGTTCTGTTGGTTGGGCGTTCGAATCGCCCCGGGATCACCGGTAGAGGCGCCCGATCGGGTGCCTCTTTAAGATAAAGATAAAAGCAGGGTTTGTGGATAACCTGACAGAGTATCGAGGAGAACAAAGGGCAGACGTACTCAAACCGGATTCAGGAGAAGATTGCAAAATTAATGGTCTTTATCCTTTCCGGTGCACTTTAAAACCACTTCTTGTTACGGAAGTAGATCACCATTACCACAAATACAATTACTATAATCAACCATACCAGTGCGTAACCGTATTTCCATTGCAGTTCAGGCATGTTTGAAAAATTCATCCCGTAGATGCCTACAATGAAAGTAAGTGGGATAAAAATGGTTGCCACAATGGTAAGCGTTTTCATTATCTGATTCATCCTGTGCCCCTGTATTGAAAAGAAAAGGTTGGTATTGCTTTCCAGGGTAGTCAGCAGAGCATCGCAGCTTTCAACCAGTGTCAGGCATAAATCTTTAATTTCAAGAAAATATTTCAAGTGGCGCTTTTGGATGAACTTACTATCTCCCCGCTCAGCTATAAGCGTAAACTCTTTAATGGGAAGAATGGATCTCTTTAAAAAATGAACAAATTTCTTATGGCTTTCGATAATGCCGAGGACATCAGGTTCTGACGACTTTTTAAGGTCCGTTAAATTAAGGCCCTCAATTTCAGAGTCAATAAGGTTAATTGTTCTGAAATAATTGTCTAGGATCGATTCAAGCATTGAATAGAGCAGAAAGTCAGCGCCTCTTTCTCTGATAGTGCCTATATCATCTCTTAGCCTTTGTCTGATATGGTTAAAATAGTCTGCTTTCCTTTCCTGAAATGATATTATATATTTTTCAGCTAAGACAAAACTGATCTGCTCGGTCAATATGTCATTATCGGTGGCGGTTATTGACTTAAGGGTTAAAAAAGAAAAATCTTCAAATTCCTGAAATTTTGGCCTCTGGTTGACATCAAGGATATCCTCAATTGCCAGGGTGTGAATACCCTGTTTCTTACAGATGGATGCTATCGTATCAGGATCATTTAAACCATAAACATTCAACCAATAGTTATATTTATCGGCTCGGAATTCTTCTAAATTTTCTGAGGAAATACTTTTGCTTTCCAGACATACCTCCTTTTTGTATTTAAAAAGGCTGATCTCAATTTCTTCAGTTTGTGGCTCACCGGTATAAATGAATTTACCCGGATCGATTCTTTTCCTGTTCAGAAGTATGATTTTTCTGATTTTTCTAAAAGGCTTCATTATGTGTCTGGTTTGAATTGCTCCGGGTGATTGTTTGCAGGTAGTTCATTGTGTGGCATCTTGAATATGCTTTATCATCAGATATGTACTTAGAATTGCAATCATATTGAATGTGGGTATAATAAAGACAGCAGGAATTACATTGACTCCATTAAACGCCATAGCAATAATCTTTGCTGTTAAAGCAGTCATTAACAGAGAAAGGAACACAAGATAAACCGTTGAGTATACATATCCAATAAATCGTTTCTTTAAAAGCAATATAGCTATTACAAAACATATTGGCAATAATAAACCCAGGTCAAAACCTTGAACAATTAAAGTTGTAAAATGGTAAAGTTCAACAGGATATATAGTTCCATTTAATAAAGGCGGAACAATTATACCTAACCAGAGCAATGCAATTGAAACTGAATTTATTATCAGAAAGCCACCAACAAACTTTACAGGTGTTTTTTCGGAGAAATAAAAATTATTGGATTTCTCAAGTGACCTGATTGAAAGATATAAGCCAAAGAACGCTAGTGCAATAAGAGCTACATAGCACAGGAACAGCATATTATACATTCCCATTGCCGTGTAGAATAAATAAGTTACAAAAAAATAGCCCAACACACCGCTCAAAAGAAAATGAAACCGGATAGAATTTTTAAGATATCCCGTTAACGAGATTAGTAAAAGCGGAATTGCAATAAATATGGTCACGTAATCTTGAGCTATGCCTTGTATTGCCACACCAGCAGGCATATGCTGATAGACACCTTTACCATAAATTTCGACACCGATCCCCCGGATGGAATCATAAATAAAAGCACCTTCGCCGAAATCCGAAAATATTGCAGAAAAAGCAGCCATACCGGCCAGAACAACTATCGCAAAGACAATGGTTTTTATAGGATTTTTATTATTCATGCACACCTATCCTTCCCTTATTACAATTGTTTAAGTTAATAAAAAGACAGAAATAAATTACTGTCTATGATTGTAGCATTAGCTAATTGCATGTAATATGAACATTCAACAAAGAACGGGACAATTTAAAATTAAGAAATTCTGATAAGTAAAAAGCACACTAAAAATATTTAAGCTTTATGAGTAAATTTTGAAGAAGGAATTAAGATTTGAAAGGGATCACAGGTAGAGGCGCCCGATCAGGCGCCTCTTGAAGACAAAAGACAAAAGTAAACAAGGAGCGAAGCGACTCAGTTCTGCTTTAGCGGAAAAGATAAAAGCAGGGTTTAAGGGTAACGAGAAGCAGGGGCGGTGGGAACAACGGGCGAAACGTTCGAACCGGGTCGCGCCATGGAGAGACTAGCTCGTGAGCAGGCTTTGCGCTTGCCTGTGCTGACAAATATCACTTTATAGGCATAATCAATCCCGGGTTCTTAAACCGACTGCACCACCCCGACGAGCATTAATCCAAGAAAATGCTTGAAGTGACATAAAATCACATAAAAATTTAGCTGATTATTGCCAATGTCAGTGATCGTGATGCGCCTCTACGGCCTCCTTGTATGTTTTGTGCATGGTTCCCTTCTGATGTTCGGGAGGACCATACAGAGTATAAAGCTTTAAGCTGGTGCTGCCGATATTTTCTACCTTGTGCCAGTAACCGGCCGGAATAAGTATTGACCAGTCATCAGACACTTTTTTGTCAAAACTGAGATCATCTTCAGTTTTTCCCATCAACACCCTGGCTTCTCCTTCTTCGATCCGGATAAACTGATCGTGGCCGTCGTGCATCTCCAGATCAATGACTTCTCCGGGTTTAAGCGTCATGAACACCAGCTGCAAATATTTGCCTGTCCATGTAGCTGACCTGTAATTGTCATTACCAAGGGTTGCTTCTTCAATATCCAGCACCCAGGGTTCACCACCGAGATCTTCATTATAATTAATTGAGGACACTGGCATTTCACCGGAAATTTTTACTTCAGTGCTTTCTCCCGTGCCCGACCGGCAGCTGCTTATTATGAACATAATGCCGGTCATCATGATCGCAAGGAATAAAATTCTGTTCTTCATAATGATTTTCATTTTTTGGTTATCGTAAGGTATGAAATTTTTATAATACATCTTAAATCTGAATAAACATCTTTCCGGCCGGAATTGTTCACCTGTTCAATAATACAGTAATTTGTCCCTGGAGTGCGACTTTTGACCGCTGTCGCATCCGGTTTAGTTGCAGAAACCTGAGCTTACCATTCATAGACCGGCTTCAGTTTGCTTATATCCATGATATTCCATGATGTTAGCTGACTCCGATACAGGATGGTTCACATGAACAGGAAAGGGAGCAGAATTTTCAGCTTATAAATTTTATATGTTGTATCAGGCAGAATGAAAAATTTAAATAAGTTTGTTTTGTTAGTATGGTGTCTTTATTCCTTATGATTTGAACGCTGAAGAAGGATTTACAATTAAAATATGGCAGAACATCATTCTCCAATCAAAATAGTAATAAATCCGGGACCCCTGAGACCATTTCCTGATGACCGCAACCCGGCTGACGGGGATGGAACAAAAAATACCTGGCATGTAAAATTCATTAGTTTTATAATAGCAAGTTCATAATATATGTTGATTAAATAAACCGGTGTCAATTTTCTTTTAAAAATTAGAACAATGAAAAATTCATTATCAGTACTGGTGATTATCTTATTGCTCGTCTGCAGCAGGAACGATGCCATTGCGCAGTTCAACAGGGTTGCAATGGACCGTGACTACATTATTTCCCTGACTTCCAAATGGGAAGGGGAGCGGCTTCCCGACGGCAGGCCATATGTGTCCGACAATCTTCTTGAAAGGCTGAAAAAAGTAGTGTACACACATGCATGGGGGGCTATGATGCGACACGGATTCAATAACCAGTATCAGTCCGGCTGGACAATGATCAATCCGGATAAAAATACGGTTATGACAGGCAGGGTTGTTACTGCCCAGTATATGCCTTTAAGACCCGATCTCGGAAATCTGATCAGGGAGGTCGGACTGGCTGAAGGTCATAATAAGGTGGGAGGATCGAATTCATGGCCAATTGATATGCTTGTCGATGGAGATGTATACGTTGCCGATTGTTTTGGAAAAATTGAAAGGGGGACCCTTATCGGCGACAGACTGGCCAGCTCGATCTATGCCAAATCGAATCGTGGAGTTATATTCTGGGGTTCTGTCAGGAACATACAGGAGATAAAACATATTGACGGATTCAACGGATGGATATTGGGACAGGATCTTTCCTGGCTTCAGGAGGTGATGCTTACTTCCATCAATGCACCCATAAGGATAGGTCAGGTGACCGTATTACCCGGAGATGTGGTACTTGCAAGTGAATTTGGCACACTCTTTATACCTGCGTATCTGGTTCAGGAGATAATATTTTCAGCAGAAATAGGTGATCTCAGACATAAATACGGCATCATCAGGGTACGCAAGGGAGACTGGACCACCGGTCAGATTGACAGCAGATGGACCGATGAGATGAACAAGGATTTTCATGGCTGGCTCAACAGCCTGTCTGATTCAGAATTGCCAATGCCCAGGAAAGAGCTTGATGATTACCTGAAAGAGCATAACTAAAGCGCTTTGTATTTTCTTCAGCCTGTTATGTGGCTGAAGCAATTCATTCATCGCGATCGGAAGAGTTTGGACTGCTACATCCTGAGGATCTCGATCATTTCAGTCACTGCTTCTGCATCGGCTACTTCCCTTACCGGAGATAATCCGGCAAGGGCCCTTGTACTGTTCAGATCATCTTCCGAGATGTAGTCTTTGCCGATTAGCACGAGGTAAAGAACTGCTGATTTGAGGGTATTGGCTTTGATCCTGAAGGTATGTCTGCTCGAACGGGCAGGAAAGATATGGACGTATCTGGATTTATGGCTGTGATATTTCAATGCCCATTGTGATTCATCCGGCATCGAAATTATCCTGTAGTTGCTGTGACCTGTACCAGCCCACCTGCGGTATGACTCCCTCTCCAGGGTATTGTTATCGCGAAGAAAGTCAGTTACCTCAGTAAAAATCTCACCTGATGACAACCTGCCGGTATAAATATCCATAACGCAAGTTCCCAGGTGACGAAGTTCTTTTATAAAAGCTTCTGACCCCGGGAACTTCTCTTCTTCCGATTTCCGGGCGATATAATCCTTAATAAAGGGAAGGTAATGTTTCAGGGGACTGAAAAGCAAAGGTTCCGGTATATGAACGCCGAAATTCATATCAGGTGAAAAGATTAAGATACTGAATAAAGATCAGAAAACAAAATTTTTCAGCGTCCGGCACTTATTCACGGAATAAATTAACTTTATGAGTCTGAAAAATGTTTAAAATCCGTTATAATGGCAGGATCATCCAGAAATAATTTCATCAATACAGTCAATCACAGGCAGCCTGAAAGGCTTGTGGTTGACTTTGGTTCTACGGCTGTCACGGGAATTCATGTCCGGATAGTTGAAAAGCTGCGCGAATATTACGGTCTTGAAAGAAGACCGGTCAAAGTAACTGAACCCTACCAGATGCTGGGTGAGATAGATGAGGAGCTTATGAGCAGCATGGATATAGATGTAACAGGCCTGTATGGAGAAAAGAACATGTTCGGCATTAAGAACACCGGCTGGAAAACAGACAAGACCCCATGGGGACAGGAGGTCATGTACCCGGGAGATTTCAACTACACGCGGAACAGCAACGGCGATATGCTCATTTATCCTGAAGACGACACATCTGTCCAGCCCTGTGCCATGATGCCGAAGACCGGATATTTTTTTGATGCTGTTGACCGGCAGAAACCTGTCGATGATTCAAAGCTTAGCGTAGATGACAACCTCGAAGAGTTCACACCTGTCAGTGATCATGATCTGGAGTACTGGAGAACCGCGGCAGAAGCAGCATCTGAGAGCGGAAGAGCGGTAATTGCATCGCTGGGTGGTACTGCCCTTGGGGACATAGCTCTCGTGCCTGGCCTTAACCTCAGGGATCCGAAAGGCATAAGAGGGGTAGAGGAATGGTATGTTTCCACCCTGATACGTGAAGATTTTGTGAAGGAAATATTTGACAGACAGACTGATATAGCAATTGAGAATCTGAAGAAGATAAACGCGGCTGCCGGAAAACATATTGACGCCGTATTCATCTGTGGCACCGATTTTGGAACTCAGAACTCCACTTTCTGCTCACCAGAAACCTATGAAAGGGTATGGCATCCGTATTATAAAAAAGTCAACGACTGGATCCACCTGAACACGGGATGGAAAACCTTCAAACATTCCTGCGGCGCCGTGGAAAGCCTGATGAAATTATTTATCAGGTCAGGATTCGACATCATAAACCCGGTTCAGATCAATGCATCGGACATGGATACACAGGAGCTTAAAAGGAAGTACGGGAAGGACATTGTATTTTGGGGTGGCGGTGTTGACACCCAGGGAGTTTTTGCATTTGGTGCCCCTCAGCAGGTGAGGGAACAGGTTAAAAGGCAATGCAGCATTCTGAATGAGAATGGCGGTTTTGTATTTAATACCGTTCATAACATCCAGGCAAATGTCCCATTTGAGAATGTAATTGCAATGATTGAAGCTTTGAAGGAACTCCGGTAAAAATAAATCCGGCTGAACCCCGACAGATTAATTTTTTCAGTTATCAGCATTTCAAAGAGATATACCGGAAGTATTAATGAAAAGGAAAGAATTTAACTGGAGCTATCTTCTGGGTATTACTTTGATTTCGGCACTGGGTGGCCTTTTATTCGGGTATGATTATGTTGTTATCGGGGGAGCCAAGCCATTTTATGAACCCTTTTTTGGTATAACGGGAAAGCCTGCCCTGCAGGGTTGGGTGATGAGCTGTGCACTGGCAGGATGTCTTGTGGGGGCCCTGTTGTCGGGATCGCTCAGCGACAGGTATGGCAGAAAAAAGCTGCTTATATTATCGGCGCTTCTCTTTGTTTCAGCATCCGTCGGTACAGGGGGAGCCATGTCGCTGGGCACATTTGTATTATTCAGGATAACCGGCGGAATCGGGATAGGTCTGGCATCTAATCTCTCACCTGTTTATATTGCCGAAGTAACTCCTGCAAAAGTCAGGGGACGGTTTGTCTCCATAAACCAGCTGACAATAGTGCTTGGCATCCTGGCCGCACAGATTGTAAACTGGAGGATAGCACAGCCTGTCCCGGAAGGATCCACAACAACAGATATCATGATGTCGTGGAACGGACAGACAGGATGGAGATGGATGTTCTATGCATGTTCTGTTCCTGCAGTACTTTTTTTTCTTCTGATGTGGCTTGTCCCGGAGAGTCCCCGATGGCTGACAGTCAACAGGGGAGAAAGCTCAAAAGCTTTCAGGGTGCTGTCAAAAATAGGAGGGGACGCTTATGCCGGTTCTGAACTTGATGCCATCAGGCAGACGGTTGACATTTCAAAGCTTAATTCAGGATGGCGTGATTTAATGCAGCCTGGTGTCAGAAAATTGCTGTTGCTTGGCATTGTGCTGGCTGTTTTTCAGCAGTGGTGCGGCATAAATGTTATTTTTAATTACGCACAGGAGATTTTTTTAAGTGCAGGCTACAGCGTATCGGATATTTTGTTCAATATAGTAATAACAGGCAGCGTTAATCTGATTTTTACATTTGTCGGCATGCTGACTGTTGACAGACTTGGCAGGAAAGCCCTGATGCTTACAGGGGCAGGCGGTCTGGCCGGGATCTATGCAATACTGGGAACGATGTACTTCCTTCACCTGCAGGGATTGCCACTACTTATTATGGTGGTGATGGCAATTGCTTGTTATGCGATGTCACTGGCCCCGGTAACATGGGTGATTTTGTCAGAAATCTTCCCTAACAGGATACGCGGTGCAGCAATGTCTGTGGCGACATTCTCATTGTGGGCGGCCTGTTTTATTCTTACATACACCTTCCCCCTGCTGAACCAGGCGTTAAAAGCTTCGGGAACATTCTGGCTGTACGGTGCGGTCTGCTTGCTTGGGTTCACTTTCATATTCAGGAAATTGCCTGAAACCAAAGGAAAATCATTGGAGCAGATAGAACATGAGCTGACACATGTTAAGCATAACAGCCCGGCGGTATGATCTGTCCGGATTTATAACGTTATGACTCAAACCAGGGTTTCGAATTTCAAAGGAATTGGAATATGTTATATTAAGTCAGAAAAACAACAATGAAAAAACTGCTTTTTCTTTTCGTGGCTCTTGCCGGATGCACCATTCATTATGAAGATCTGCCGGAAGAGCTGTCTCTGTCCGGGGAGTGGAAATTCAGGATTGACTCACTCGACCAGGGTATTGAGCAGCAATGGGCCCTGGAGGAATTTGATGAAACTGTTACTCTGCCGGGTTCGATGGCGGAAAACGGAAAGGGCAACGGCGTTTCTGTTGAAACAGACTGGACCGGAGACATTATAGACAGATCATATTTTACTGACAGGAAATATGAGAAGTATCGTCAGCCTGGCAACATCAAGATCCCTTTCTGGCTTCAGCCGGTGAAGCACTACAGTGGCGTTGCCTGGTATCAGAAAGACTTTGATCTGCCCGGCAGCCGGGACGGAAAGAGAGTAATGCTTTTTCTTGAAAGATGCCACTGGGAATCAACACTTTTTGTCAATGGCAATCTGGCCGGCAGCAGAAACAGTCTGGCTACGCCTCACAAATATGATATTTCAGACTTTCTGAACCCGGGAGATAACCTGATAAGCATACGCATCGACAACCGGGTCATCATCCCTGTGGGTGTAAATTCCCATAGTATAACGGATCATACACAGACAAACTGGAATGGCATAACGGGAGAAATAACCCTGAAATCATTGCCGGAAGTATTTATCGACCATGTTAAGATTACGCCTGATGTTGCAAATAATAACGCAAAGGTCGTAGTTAGTATTAAAAACACAGGTAATGTTGAGTTTAAAGGAAAGCTTCGTTTACGGGCCGAAAGCTTCAACTCGTCCAAAACGCACAGAATCTCGCCGAAAAATGTAAAAATTGTTACAGATACTGACGGGTACCAGGCAATTATCAATTATAAAATGCGCGGAGCACATTTATGGAGTGAATTTACCCCGTCATTATACAGGATGTCTGTGGAGCTGAAGCAGGGGAGAAATATAATCTGCAGTGAACAGGTTGATTTCGGCATGCGCTCTTTCAGGGCATCTGGCAGCCGGTTTGAGATCAATGGTATGCCTGTGTTTTTGCGTGGGACTCTGGAATGCTGCATATTTCCCCTAACAGGCTACCCTCCGTCTGATGTTGAGTCGTGGGAGAAGGTTTTCCGGAAGTGCAGGGATCACGGGCTTAATCATATCAGGTTCCATTCTTGGTGCCCTCCCCGGGCAGCTTTCAGGGCGGCCGACAAGCTTGGGTTTTATCTGCAGGTTGAATGCAGCTCATGGGCAAATCAGGGAAGTGCGCTTGGTGATGGCAGTCCTCTTGACAGGTTCATTTATGAGGAGGGAGACAGGATCCTCAGGGAATATGGCAATCATCCATCGTTTTGCATGCTGGCATACGGTAATGAGCCGGCCGGGGATAATCAGAATGAATTTCTGGGCGGTCTGCTTCAATATTGGAAATCTTCTGATGAGGGAAGGGTTTATACATCTGCCGGAGGCTGGCCTTTTATTCCTGAAAATGATTATCATCTGTCTCCTGATCCAAGAATCCAGAGATGGGGAGAGGGATTAAACAGCATTATAAACAGTCAACCGCCGCAGACAATATTTGACTACAGCGATTACATCTCGCAGTATTCAGTTCCCGTAATTAGCCACGAGGCCGGGCAATGGTGCGTTTATCCCGATTTCAGCGAGATCGGCAAATATACGGGTGTCCTTAAACCTTCCAATCTTGAGATCTTCAGGGAAACCCTGGAAGAAAATGGCATGGGTCAGCAGGCCGGTGATTTTCTGATGGCCTCAGGCAAATTGCAGGCCTTATGCTACAAGGCTGAAATTGAAGCTGCATTAAGAACACCGGGACTGGCAGGCTTTCAGCTTCTGCAGCTGCATGATTTTCCGGGGCAGGGAACAGCTCTTGTGGGAGTGCTGAATCCGTTCTTCGAATCAAAAGGTTACATAACTCCTGAAGAATTCCGGATGTTTTGCAGCGAAACTGTGCCACTGGCAAGGATCGACAGGCTGGTTTATACCAATACGGAAACATTCAATGCTGATCTGGAGATTTTCCACTTCGGACCTGATAATATTTACAATCCCAAAGTAGTCTGCCGGATAATAAATTCAATGCAGGATACTTTTTCGGTTAATATTATGACCCCTACTGTTATTGAAGCCGGAAAACTGAATTACATCGGCTCCTTTGCAACCAGCCTGAAAAATTTTGCCAGGCCCCAGAAGCTTTATTTTGAAGCAAAAATTGAAGGGACAGCCATTAAGAACGGATGGGAATTCTGGGTTTATCCGGCACCAAAGGATTATGAACAGGGTGGTATATATATTACTGACAGGCCCGACAGTAAAACTGAAAAAATACTTAATGAAGGAGGATCGGTGTTGCTGATGCCCTATGGTAAGATTGGCAGGAGCAAAGGGGCTCAGATTGCCATGGGATTTTCGAGTATTTTCTGGAACACTGCCTGGACAAACAACCAGCCTCCTCATACTCTTGGCATTTTATGCGATCCTGAAAACCCTGCGTTTTCTGATTTTCCAACTGAATACCACAGCAACTGGCAGTGGTGGGATCCTGTGGTGCATTCACAGGCAATGATAATTGACGGATTACCTTCGGAACTTAAGCCATTGATGCAGCCTGTTGACACATGGTTTGAGAACAGGCGCCTCGCCCTGGCTTTTGAATCTAAAACAGCCGGAGGCAGGCTGCTTGTCTGCAGTATCGACCTAAAAGACATACCGGTAGACAGGCTTGCTTCCGGCCAGCTCCTGAAATCACTTCTGAAGTACATCAACAGTGAAGCCTTCGATCCTGTGACAAAAGTGGATCTGTCACAGATCAGATCGCTTATGGAATATTGAACAAGTCAACGCTTTAGGGAGTTCCCGTGTAATAGAAAAGTTTTGCAGAAAGATCCGATATATTCCCGCTTATCTGTCATGAATTTTATTGCGAAGCAATATTAGTGTTATATAAATAACAGCAGCAAATCTCAAATGGCCGGGAAATAAATTGAGATGAATCTGTATGGCACAAAAGATATTTATGTTATGGATGTTTCACAATTTTCCTGAACAGCCTGGTAAGGATTGTAATTTCATTCTCACTTAGTCCCGATTTTATTCTTTCAGCCAGATGTTCATGGGCTGTTTCCCGTAAAGCTCTTATTTTCTCTCCCTTATCATTTATCTGAAGATGTATTACCCTCCTGTCCTTATCTGAATTAATCCTTTTGATATATCCTTTTTCAGTCAGTTTGTCGGCAAGTACGGTTACCGTTGGTTTTGTAAGCCCGAGTTCTCTGGCAAGCTCAGTAAGGGTAGGATTTTTCAGTTTGACAATAACATTCAGATATTTAAACTGTTGAGGGGTCAGGTCGCCAAAGTCAGCCTGATTAAAAGTCTCTTCGAATATCTTTTCGATAAGATCGGAAAAGTAAATGATTGCTTCTTTCAGTTTATCCATAGAAGGCTTTACGCAAATATAGTTAGAAAAATCTAATTATAAAACAGCTTGCAATTTTTTGATTATGATCAATGCCGTTATATCCGGGATCTGCGAACAGGTCTTTTATTTCATCACTGGTTATTTCCTTGATGCAAGGTATCCCCAGATATATGCTGCGGGGCCGAGGGGGCTGTTTATCACATATTCGTTCTGCTGGACATACCAGAAAACGTCAAAAAATGCTTCTGATGTGGGCCAGGCAGAAGCTTCAGGCGAACATGCAGAATTTAGTCTTTGTTCAAGGTCCGATCCGGGACCGGCATTGCTGAAGGCCAGTTCGCATGGGCCAAAAACTGTAATTCCTTGTGGTGAGGGTTGCCCTGTATGCTTTGAATCTTCATGCAGAGCATTTCTGACATGGTTATCTCCCAGGCCGGTGGTAAGGCACATATTCATGGGATTGGCCCCGGCGGTATATAAACCCGACCGGAGTATTGTTTTAAGGTACCCGGGATCACCTGAAAGATAGTGGGCCCGTGCCAGTGTGGCTGGGGCCGGAGTTGAATATGCACTTGAATATCCGCCGACAGGCCGGTCTGGAGAAGCATTTGTAATGCCGAAGGCATTGCCTGCGGATATTTTTACAAGACGGTCAGCCTCGGCCATCAGAGTTTCCAGTGCGCTCTTTTGAGCTTTCCTGTTGGCCACTTTCGGATCAAGGCGTGCATATATGAATGAAGCCTCGGTCCGGGTGGTTTCCGTATTCTGAGTTGAAAGGTAAACCTGATGCCATCGGCTATTATTTGTCAGTCTGTACAGTTCTGCGGCGGCAAGATTTCTTTCAACGGCAACGGTGTGTTTTGCTCGATCCCTTACTTTGTTGTAGCCGGTCCCGGTTGTCCATTTACTGTATTCAGCTTCGGACCATTCCATTGCTTTTACGGCGCTCTCCTCCCATAAAAGGGCTTTTTCATCAAAGCCTGACATTTTCAGCACCAGTGCGGCCCGGGCTGCTACCCCGGCATAAATATAGCCTGACCAGTGATCAGGCGCATAAGCCAGAACTGTCTGTGTTTCCTGCCAGGAAGTGCTGCCTTCAACAGGGTGCTCAGATGATTCAACCCCTCCACGGATCCCTCCGTCAGGTAATTGCATCCGGCGATAGATATCCAGACCAAACAAAGCTTCGTCAATGATGTCAGGTATGTCATTATCCGATTCGGGGATGTGTAAACAGATATTCCTGAAATAATCCGGATAGAGCTCAAATAACTCCAGATAGAGTCTTGGAGTGGCAAGGTGCTGTATTCTCCTGTCCCAGTCGCCGGCATCCATATATCCTCCCCAGGCTTCGGGCACAAGGACATCTGTTATTCCGGCAACAAGATTGTCAAAGTTGTTCTTATCCGTCCCCATGGCATTAAGTCCGTTACCGCTGTTCAGCAGGGAACATGTTGACTGATAAATTTTCACTCCGTCGTCGGGATGGAAACTTCTGGGGCGCACAAAATCAGTATATGGCGGCAGCATGGGAATGCCGCTGCGATGGTTGAAAACTCCTTTCATGGATATTTCAAAAGCACGCTGCCATGTGCTTTCACTGCCTATGCTGAAAGGGTATCCGCATCCTATTCCTTCGACGCATACCCGGTAACGGCCCGGAGTGGTAAAACTGCTGAAATCCAAACGTATCAGATCAGCGCCTGTACGGTTAGTATTGGTACCTATACCTTCAGGGATATCTCCTTTCCAGTGCATTATTCCTCTTCCCCTGAAGACCCGCTCATTTGTCCTGTCATCGATCAGCGAAAACTCTATGTCTTCAGGGTAGGTACATCCGCCCCCGTTTCCCATCCATAAGGACAGGTATGCGTTCTTGTCAGGGTCATCTTCCCTGAAGCCGATTTGCGACACATGCACTGCCTCGCTCCTTGAATGAACAGGATCGTGCACATAGTAAACAGCTGAACGACTAAGGTTCAATGTAGGGAAGCTGATAAGATATGTGTGGTAAGGCCTGAGAGGATAAGGAAGCTTGAGGTAAAGATGATGTTTTGCCGTATAAGTCTGATTTCTTTCTAACTGCCAGGAAGTATCTGTCCAGCCTGTGGGTTTGCTCTTGCGATAGACCTTTTGAGGTGAAAGTGCCTCGGAGAAATTAACATCGCCGGGCGAACTTACACGATATGTTGTTATTGCATCGGCCTTTTCAGTATCAAGATGTTTTCCAGCTATCCTTTCGTATAAGGTAATGGTCTTCCTGTCCGTTCCAACCAGTGTTCCGAGCTGAAATCCGTTGCGCACCACATACATGTTGCGCTTTTCTCCGAGGGCCGTAGTGCCACTCTCAATGATATTATCCCCAGGGTCAGAAATATATGGGATCTGAATGCAAGGCATTATCCGGCATGCATCAATTTCAATGCAAAGTATGTCTGCGGCAACAGCAGATACATTACTTATCACCGGACAAAACTGTTCAATTCCTGTGGATGGCAGTGCATCACCAACCTTTGTTGACATGACTGATACAGGGTAGCCGGCAGGTTTCCTGGCAGCTTCCTGAACGGCATCTGATTGTGTTGTCTGGCAAATCACCGTCAGATTAACAGGGAGAAACGTCAGCAGAAAACAAATTATGAGATTTTTCATTGCAGTAAGTATTTTTAAGACCAAAGTATAACAAGATAGGCAATTTTGTGATTTAAGATTGAAAAATGCATTTCGTACTTTGATCCATTCTGGCAGCAGACCAAAACCGGCTTATGACTGTCATGTGTGAGTTTTATTTGCCTGAAGATGGCAGCGGTACATCAGTATTATCTGTGCCGGGGATAAGGTGAACCGGACCTGACTTGGTCCCGGCAATTCAGATTCCGGGATCTCAATTTTATTATTTATCAAATACATCAGTATATTTAAATGAAAAAACAATTGCAAGGATGAAAATAAGAAAGTTCAGGCCTGAGGAATGGAGGAATATCATTCAACTCTGGAATCGCACTTTGCCGGGCGACCCTGTATCAGAAAACATTTTCCATAAGTGGTTACTGACAGATCCGAATTACGATCCTTACGGCTTCAGGGTACTGGAATCAGGCGGCATGATAGTGGCAGCTGTCATAGGCTGGCATCAGATAGCTGAAAGCATGTTCGGCAACAGTCTGGAAGATAACAAAGACAGGGGATTTATATTCCCGTTGCTAGTGGAAGACACAGATGAGGGATTCGAATATGGAAGTGCGCTTCTCGATGATATTGAGAATTATTTCAGAGCGCTCGGCAAAAGATCGGTTCATATAAACGGGCTGATGCCTCTTTTCCCCGATGGAGCGGATTCGAACCTGTGCACTTTGTATCTCAGAAATGGTTATGTGAAGGTCGGGGAGATCTGTTCAATGAAAGCGGATTTGTACAAATACAGAATAGACCCCGGCATTAAGGATCATATTCTGGAAATGGAAAAGGAAGGATTCACTTTCGTAAATTACCATCCTGATGACATGCCGGCTATTTTGGATTTCTTCACTGAAGAAAACAATGAATTCCGGGCTGAGTTTCAGAAAAAACTGCAGTGGGGTGCTCCGCATGATGAATTCCTTTTTGTAAAGAAAGGGGAGAAGGTTGTTGGTTACTGTCAGCACAATCATTACGGGTATCAGCCGGAAAGGACAGGTCCCTTTATAGTTGCCGGATCGATGCGCGGCAAAAAAACAGGACAGGCAATGGTAGCCAGACTACTAGAGAGCATGGCCTTTAAAGGATTCCATTGTGCTTATTTTAACACATGTGAAAAACATCTGTGCGATTTTTATGCAAAAAACGGATACAGGGTTTTCAGAGAGAAATGGGTGTTGCAGAAATCGCTGTGATTCTGAATCTGCCTGATCTACCTGGATTATTGTATTAAATATAAAAGAAAATCTCCTGCTATTCAGGGGGCGCAGGAGATATCAGATATTTTTGGAAACCGGAGGCAGTTTATAGAAAGTAGTTCGCGTAAAAGGGTAAGTTAATGTCGGAGTTAGATTACATTTTGACCATTGGGACAACAGTTTTGTTTATTATCAACCAGGTTTATTCTGACATGGTTTTTATTTCCTGTTCGGTCAGTGCACGATCATAAACCAGTACATCATCTATTACACCGCTGAAATAACCATACCCTGAGTTATAGCTGCTTCTGCCGATATTTATCTGGTTATTGTTATCCGGATTTATAGTCGATCGGAGAGAACCTATAAGCATCCCGTCAACATAAAACATAAGCCTGCCATTTTCTCTTATGCCGCAAAGTGCATGATAATCGTTGTCACATATACTTCTTTTTCCGGAAATCCTTTCAAATACACCACTGCTTGTTGACAAGCCAAAGACCGGATGACCTGTTTCACCCTCTATGCAAAGGAAAAATTCGGTATCATGCCAGCAGGCAGAATTGTGCTTGGAAACGATGGCATTCCAAGAACCTGCCGGTATTACTCCGGTTTTTACCATGGTAAAAACAGAAAAATCACCCTGCCCGAAATTAAACAAAGAATTATGCGGCACTGAAAGATAATTATTAACTCCATTGAAAGAGGCCGCACTGCTCTCTTTACCCAGCCTGTCGTCAGTTAATCTGACACCGTAGTTTGTCCCGTCATTCATATATCCGCTTTGGTCATTGAAGTTCCCGTTGAAAGGATAAAATGCAACCAGGCCATCGGAAGGATATGATTCTTCAGCTGCCTGTTCAGGATCATCCTCTTTGCCAAACAGATCATTTATTTTTTCGCAGGAGCTTAGTAAAACCGATAATATTATCGTTGATGCCGTAAGAAAAATTTTTGTTTTCATCTTAGTGAGTTTTAAAATTTATATTATTAGTTACTTCACTAAGTTACACCGGGCTGCGCTTCAGGGGAATACCTTACAGGGTGTAAAAATGATACCTGCTGGCAGGTATGTTTTGAGCAGAGGCATTAAAAATCAAGGGAGTGGGGGACAGATTAAGATCTTAAAGTTTAAGAACCAGGCCCTGAAACAATAGATTATTGATCTTTAGCTTAAGGACAAGTGTTCCATTAAATCGTGCCATATCAATTTCATGGATAAAATCGAATGATTCCTTGGCAATATTTTCAGAAAACAACAAGGCTCCCTTCAGATCAAATATACTTATTTCTCCTCTTCCTTCAGAATGATCAGACAATCTGATATTTAAAATATCTGTGGCAGGATTTGGGAAGATCACAAACTCATGGTCTCCGGGATAAGTATCAACTGATGTGGGAAGAGATTCACCCCATCTATGGATTATCTGAACAAGCTCGATACCATCCCCGGTTCCCAGGTTACGGCTATATAGTTTTTCATCGGCGTTGTTCCAGTGTTCATGAACTCCGAGACTTTCAAGGCGTGCAGTGCCATTAGGATGATAGTAGGTTCCTGAAGGTGGATCATTGGCCATTGCCGCTTCATGGAGATAGTTATCAACATTGCCGGTGACATTCGTCATGTTTGCCGATGCTTCCTGTTCAGCGCGAAGGAAATCAAGACAAACCGATTCAATAGCCACATTGTCGAGCGATGCAAAAAGGCTTGATGTCCAGTTACCGTTGAAAGGAGCAGACAACCATTTACAGTTATAGTCAAGAACGGCACCTTGTCCGGGAGCGCCAAACAGGCCATCCACAAGCCAGATAAGAGTTTTTCTGCCAAGATGGTCGTTGCCCATAAGGTCGACCAGGGAATTATACGAATTCATAGGTCTCTGGTCATACCCATCGCTGTTCCTTACTGCAATATAAGGGTGTATGCCTGCAGCCTGCGGAGGTTGTAATCCTGAGGGATTTGGAGATAAAAAGGACCCTAACAAATTCTTGGCACATGAAGTTATTCCCGCCAGAGAATGCGCTTTAAGATTGGAAAAATTGATAAGATAATCAGCTTCTGTAACACAGGTGGGCAGGTAGGCAGTATATGCAGGGAAGGCCAGCGGCTCCAGAACCAGTTCCTGCGACCAGATGATCGGGTAATCATGATCTGCTTCAGCTTTTATCCTCCCGTCTCCGCCAGGCTGGTCAACAAACTTAACATCCGAAAATTCATGCTTGCACAGATCGTAAATCGTTGAGGGGATCATGCGGCTGACATCATAAAATGTAATATCCCCTGCAGGAACGCCGGCCTTATAAACAAGCTGCCGCAACAGACCCAGTGCCATCTGGGGAGAGATGTTCGTACAACTGTTCATCCCCCCATGGTTTGAGGAATTATTAAGATTTATCTTGACAGCTATCCTCTCACCGGGCTGATATCCCCTGTCACCCTTATTGTGTGTCCTGTTGAAGTATCTGAAAATCTCTGTCCAGGCCAATGCATCAGAACCTTTACCTGTCAGCTTACTAATGGTTTCGGAAATCATCATGTCAACCTGTGACTGAATAATATTCCCTTCGAGAAACCAGTCACCATCCGGAACAGGCTCGGTAGCACCTGATACCGCGTCAACCTTAGCTTTGACTGAAATCCCGCTCCAGTTAGTTGCATTAGGATTGTAGCACCACACGACCCTTCCGGGAAATATACCTCTGGCGGTTCCCACGGGATTATTTGCATTATCAAAAGGTTCGAAATCAGCCTGAAATACATTTTTTATTGATGCATGGACCGTGGAAAAAGGCAGGGTGACGAGGGAAAATGATATGGCAGAAGCTATCAGAAATACAATAACAAGAAGGTAATCAGCACGGGCAAATACCTGTCCGGCTCGTTTAAAAAAATATTTTCCGCTTATTGTTCCGGCGACCCATATCACAAAAGTTGAAGCAAAAGGGAAGGCGGCTCTCTGGCACGGGTAAGCGGCGCGGCCTGGCTTGGGGATGACGCGGATAAGGAACCATACTAGCGATAACAATCCCATTAAGAACACAGGAATTTTCCATCGTTTTCTTAACAATTTAATGATCAAAAAGAAAAATTTACTAATCCCTGACACAACGAACCGAAAGTCCATATCTTTTATTATTATTAGTTATCCCTATGTGTTCAAAATCATATGCCAGATTTATGTTCCAGGCATCAGTTGCATTTTCAGAACTTGAACTCCACCAATAACCTCCATAGTTTACCCAGCTAAAGCTGCCGTCATTATAATGACGCCATCCACCCGGCAAGGCTGTAAATCCGCACTCATTAACAGCTCCTGTATTGGGGGTTATCCAATGAGTGATACCGGCTTCTTTCAGTTTGCCTCCGGCAACACCCTCCCCTCCCAGAAATGTGGTCAACGTTGTCAATTCTGCATATGACGGAACGTGCCATCCTGCCGGACATAGTTTTCCGGTGTTAACTGCATGCCAGTTGTATAAAGCTCCGTACAAGTTTTTGTAATATGTTTCATTTTGATCATACCAACAGTAACCAGATGTTGTAAGATTGATCCAATCTGTATAGTATATTACCAGAGGAATACTGCTTCCGTCATTGTAACGGGTTGTCTTAAGATTTTCAGCCATCCATAACTGGGAGCCTATTTGAATGGTCTTGTAAACATTACCATCAATATCTGATACTTCTCCATATGTCAGATCCGGATTAAAAACTATGGCACCTGATGTTGTAAAGCTTATCTGGTTTCCATAGTTCGTTCCTGCACTGTTTGTTGCATAAGCCCGGACATAATACGTTGTATTTTCCATTAATCCAGTAATATTACTTACAAAAGAGCCACTTCCTGATCCGTCAATAGTCCTGCTATTGGATGTTGTGGGATATTCTGAAGTACTCCAGCAAACACCACGACCTGTGACCGTCCCATATCCCTCGCTATTTACTATTCCACCGCAAATTGCTGAATTTGACGCGATATTTTCTACTTCAGATGTCAGAACAAATGGTATGGAAATAACCGGGGGGCCCTCTATACACCTTACTGAGAGGCCTTGTTTTATATAAACAGCATTATCTTCATACAAATCATCATAATCATAGTATAATTGATATCCGGTAGCCTCAGGCCATTCAGGGTAAAATGTAGAACTCCACCAAAAACCATTCAACCTGATACCAGTGAAATTGTATGTGGTCCTCAAGCCTCCAGGCAATGCCGTAAATCCACTTTCGTTAGTTGCTCCTATATTTGGTGAATCCCAATGGATTAACCCAGTTTCTTTTAATTTTCCTCCAACAACTCCTGAAACCAGATAATTTTCAAGAATTTTCCACTCATACTTTGTGGGAACATGCCATCCTGCGGGACAAAGGTTACGATTGTCAGCTACTGCAAACCAGTTGTATAATTTACCGTAATCAGCATCATTTCCCGGATCATTATTATAATTTATATACAGTCCCCGGTTTGCATCATTCCAATCATCATTTGTTGTGCCTTTAAGTATTTCATCACCATTCTGATATCTGGTAGTTTTCAGGTTCTCTGCCATCCAGTTTTGTGTTCCTATCCTGATTGTTCTGTAAATATTCCCGTCTACATCTGTAAGAGTACCATAATTCAGGTTGGGATTAAAAAATATATTATTTGTTGAGGTTGTAAATGATAACACATCTCCATAGACAACTCCATCCCCGCTTCGGGCATAAGCTCTTACATAGTATTTTGTCCCTGGCAGAAGATTTTGAAGATTGCTAGTAAATGAACCTGTAATTGTTTTGGGGCCAAGTGAAGTTTTTAAATCTGAGATGTCCGGATCTTGGGAGATGCTCCAGCAATGGCCATGATCATTTATGCCATCACCCAGGTCAATTATATTTCCCCCGGCCCTGGCAGAACTTGTCGTAATATCTGATATTATGCCTGTTACAACTTTCAGCTCCCGCTCAATTTTTGAGCAACCCGGGCAGGCAATAATGATTAAAATAAATAATGCGAATATTCTGATCAGCTGATTATTATGATTGATCCTTTTCATCCTGGTTTATTCGCTTTGATTTTCCGGTTTCTTAATAATATGGTGATGTTTTCCGATTTCTAATTTAATAATTTAAAGAATTGCACCAAATACCTGAGTCAGTTTGTGATCATGAATCTACAGGTTGATTGATATTTAATCTGCCTCGCCTGAAGCTTCGTCTGACGAGAAGGACAGGCATGATTCCTTGATGCTTGCACCGATATTTGAGTCCAGAGCTTGCCCCCGGGTTTACACCATTTGATTTTCAACCAGGTTAATTCTGACATGGTTTTTATTTCCTGTTTGTTCAGTGCACGATCATCCTTTTTGTTAAACAAATCATTTATACTTTAGCAGGAGCTTAGGAAACAGATAACATTATCGTTTATGACGTCAGAAAGAATTTTGTTTTCATCTTAGTGAGTTTAAAAATTAATGCTAATAATAACACCACCAGGTTAGCCCCGGCTGCGCTTCAGGAGAATATCCTGCCAGGTGCTAAAGTGATATCTGATGGCAGATATGACTGAATGGCAGACTGTAAATAAGAAAATGCTCCGGAAAGCATTTATATCCAGCACATATCAGTCGGTCATAATTTGTTGTTTCAGCCTTACAGGCTGGCACCATGAATCAGTACCATCATAGACTCCATTAGTTAAACTGACTATTTTCTTATTGTCAATCAGCAACTGTGGTCTTTCTCTTCTTAAGGCATGCAGAATGGAGTTATCAGTAAATTGAATATCATGATCATAAACCACAACAGGATCAAACTTTTTCCAGTCATTAATTCCGTCGTCCGAATAAATATGTACACCCCAGCGTTCATGCCCGCTAACTTCACCAGTATTATCCTCACATATAATATGATACTGACCATTTGCCTTGAACAGGTAAAAATCCTCCAGTTGACTGTCAGGCCAAAGATTATTGTTCACTATAGTATATGGACCCTTATAATTATCTGCTTCTGCAAGGAATACTCTTAGTAAGGCGTCACGATAAACAAGTTTGAATTTCCCTTCATCAACAAGAAGGGCAGGATTATTTGATTCGACATTGATAACAGGCTGACTTGACCGGGCCCACGGCCCGGTTATAGAGTTTGACGTTGCATAACCAATTCTGCGGAGGGAAGAAGAAAAATCACATCCTATGTAAAACAACACATATTCCTCTCCTATTTTGTGAATGGTCGGATTATGAGCCATGTTTGAGTCCCAGAATCCACTTTCTCGTTCTCCGATCACTACTTCTTCAAATTTAAAAGTGCCATCAGGAGAATCTGAAGTAGCCCTTACTATCTCCGAGTTTTGCATATAACCGGTAGGGAAAGCACCATTCTTAATCCACCGCGATGCAAAAAGATGATATGTTGTACCAACCTTTATCATTGATCCTCCCCATATCCAGTAACCGTCCATTTTAAATCCGCTCTCAGGAGGGGCTTTTTCAAAGCTGAAATCAATGGTCTGAAGTAAGGTATTAAATGATAATTCATTTCCGTATGATGTTCCTGTGGTATTGGTGGCATACGATCGTATATAATAAGTTGTACCAGGTTGCAGGTCTCTAATTTGACTTATAAAGCTTCCTGATCCGCTTCCGTCAGCTGTAATATTATCATCAACTTCGGGACCCGGACTGGTGCTCCAACATACACCGCGGGATGTAACGGGACTTCCCCCGTCATCAAGAATAATGCCGCCGGATGCAGCACTGGTTTGTGTGATTGAAGTGATGTTGGTTGTGGTGAGTGTTACAGCATGAAGTGGTTTTGTATGAAAATCAATAATATTACCATAATTTGTTCCGGCAATGTTTGTAGCATATGCACGGAGGTAGTATTTCGTATCCGGCACCAAACCCGAAATGCTGCTTGTGAAAGATCCCGTCCCACTGCTGTCAATTGTTATTGAATCAATTATAGTAGGCAGGTCAGAAATACTCCAGCAGACTCCCCGTGCAACAACAGGAGATCCTCCGTCATAAGTAACTTCGCCTCCGGAAACAGCTGTTGTCTGGGTAATATCTGAAACATCTGCTGTGGTCAGAAGAGGGCGTACTATACCTTTTTCTACACACGATTGAAAAATTAGTATGGAAATAAAATTGATAATTATCCCGTAAACAGCACTTAATCTCATAAAAGGAATCCTCCTGAAAAATTGCAATTTAATCCCAGATCTGTATCTTTTAATGAAATACACTTTAAATTCTTATCAAAACATCCACTGGTATTTACCAATACAAAATTGAGCTGTTATTAAATCAGGATCAATCTTTAACACACCTCACATATAATCCATTGGTTTTGTTTTTATAATTTTTCCCGACTTCGGTGCGTTCCGAACGCAAACCTCTCATCCAGGCATGGTCACTGTCAATTTGAGACGAAGTCCACCAGGTTCCGTCAGTGATATATTCAACAAATTCTCCGGTGTCTATTCTAAAACCTCCCGGTAATCCTGAAAAACCACTTGTATTAGTTCCGGTGTCACCCTCAGGCCAGCCCGATGTATTCTTCATTTGGGTTCCCTGGTCGGTTCCTCTCCATAACATGGCATCTGCCTGTTCCTGACTCATTCCAAGAAACATCTCAAGGGTCTTAAACTCAGCGTCTGACGGTACATGCCACCCTGACGGGCAAAGAGCGCCTGAGCTTACAGCATACCAGTTGTATAATCCTCCATAAATGTTCCTGTTACCCTCATCGTTATTCAACCAGCAATATGCCGGTGATGTAAAGTAACCCCACTGGGAACTGGAAGCTATGTTTGGAATAGCGACTCCATATTTATTGGTTATGGTCCTGAGGTTTTCCCTCATCCAGAATTGGGTTCCTATTTTAACAATATTGTATATGTTACCATCAATATCCAGGAGATCTGTTGTAAATACAATTTCATTTCCATAACCGGTACCTCCATTATTAACGGCAAAAGCCCGGAGGTAATACGTAGTGCCCGGCTGCAGTCCTGATATATAACTTTGAAAGCTGCCAGTTCCCGGAGTATTGGTCACAATATTGTCATTGACATCTGGATTTGGTGACGTCGACCAGCAAACACCTGTCAGAGAAATTGCTCCACCTCCGTCTGAAATAACATTTCCACCTGATGATGCAGAGGTTGTAGTTACAGATATAACCTGGGAGGTTGTTACTGTCGGCACATGTGGTAAAGTAGTAAATGCAATACTTTGCCCATATGCAATTCCGGCACTGTTGACAGCATAAGCCCTTACATAGTATTTTGTAAGTGCTTGCAACCCATTAATATTCTGGTAAAAAAGGCCTGCTCCGCTGCCACCTGACAGTTTATTATCTGTTATTTCCGGATCTGTTGTTACAGCCCAGCACACTCCCCTTTCTGTAATCGTAGCTCCTCCGTCAGAAGTTATATTGCCACCTGACACAGCTGAGGTTTGCGTGATTTCTGAAACCGCTGTTGTTGTAATAGTTGGAAGCACCGCAGATGTTGTGATAAATGATGATTCATTCCCGTAAACAACTCCGTTTTTATTCTGAGCGTATGCCTTTATATAGTATTTTGTTCCTTGCTGTAGGCTTTGAAGATTGCTTGTAAATGTACCTGTACTTGTTCTGGGACCAAGCGAAGTTTTTGAATCTGAGATGTCCGGATTTGGGGAGATGCTCCAGCAATGGCCATGAGCATTTATACCATTACCCAGATCAATGATATTTCCCCCGGCCCTGGCAGAACTTGTCGTAATATCTGATATTATGCCTGTTACAACTTTCAGCTCCCGTTCTATTTTTGAGCAACCCGGGCAGGCAATAAAGATTAAAATAAATAATGCGATTATTCTGATCAGCTGATTATTATGATTGATCCTTTCCATCCTGGTTTATTCGCTTTGATTTTCCGGTTTCTTAAGAAATAGTGATGCTTTCCGATTTCTAATTTAATAATTTAAAGAATAGTACCAAATACCTGAGCCAGTTTATTATCATGAATCTACACGTTGGTTGATTTTTAATCTGTCTTCGCCTGAACCTTCGGCCTTAGGTCGTCGCAGCCGACCTGTTGCCGGCTAAGACGATGTATTCGAAGAAGAAGGTAACCCGGCTTCGCAGAGCTCGTAAACCTGGTTCCCCTGTGATTGCGCCTATATTTGGGTCCAGGTCCTGCTCCGGGGTCCATACCACTTGATTCAGATTCAGAGTTATGACAGCTATTTTATGTATCTGCTGCTGCAAGATTCACTATCTTCACCCTTTACCCCGTAGGGAAATGACTCCACTCTTTCCGCCAGCCCGTCAGCTTCATACACTAACCTTGAATCTCCGACATTCATAAACCTGTTGTTTATATCATTCCTTTTTTCAACTATAATGAATCCATTCTGATAGTTCCTGATCCCCCCGCTCGAAATTTCACCCGAATAGATGTCAATGGACCTGATATATACCATATTTCCTCCATCATTGATATTATCTTCCATTTCACAATAAACAGAGAAGGTTGTTTCATCTCCTGAGATGAAAGCACCTTTGCCGATAGCATCGGAAGTGTTGGATGCATATTTAAGTTCAATGGAAAAATCCTTCATCTGATTAAAAAACTGATAAGAGTAATCCTTGTATTTATTACCATTTTCCATATTGGTAAGATCATCAAAGTAGTAATTACCCGTAATATCAGGAGGCGAGAATCCTTTATGGATGGTTAATCCCAGATTCTCAAAATCAGAAATAATATCCTGATTAATAATGTTATTTACCTGATATGGTATATCGTTGACATAATCATCACAATCCGTATTATTTAAATCGATTTCATAAAGTGCAAAAAGGTTTTTGACATTTGAAAAATTCTTGTCCTGGTCGAATGGATAAATTTTTACGGCAACCCTCCTGTTAACCAACTCTTCTCTCGTCATACCCCACTGATCTATTGCCAGACATATCAGCTTTTCGTATATGCTCTGAACGCTCTCCAGCATAATATCGGCCGCCAGCTCGATTGCTGTTGATCCCCCGGCCATAACGAATGATATCAATATAGATGAAGCATTAAGGGCAATTCCGGTCCGGGCTTTCAATAGTTCCGCAATTTCCTCAAATGTTTTACAATAGAGAATATAGTCCCTGTCTGCCATTACCGCATCGGTTAAATAAAACTGCTGGATCACCCAGGCATTTTTAATGATCTTTACTTCAGCTATGGCTATGGCCCCGACAGTAATAAGTAATCCGACTGTCATTATTACACTCTTTGACTGATAAGTTGATTCCGGTGTGTCCGGGTTTTTCAGGCCTGCAATTTTATCCAGGTCAACCGGATCGCCGAATAAAAATGCAGAATTATAACGTTGCCGGGGATCCCTTACAAAAATGATCGACTTGTCATCAGTCTGGTAATATACAACGTCCATGTTTTCTACAGGATTTCCTTCGGTATCGACAACCTGGATATCGAATGTAATTTCTTTTTCGGGAAATACGGTGCTGATATTTATTTTTCCTTCAGCATTTGTTGAGCCTTCGATGATCTTATCCTGGTATATCAGGTAATCTGTTGATGTCTCTTCTTCTTTCTCACAGGCATCCAGAGAAAAAAGAAATATCATCGCAAAAAATAAGAGTCTTTTTTTCATGGTCGCAGTTTTTAAAGTGATTAATGGTTTACAATCATATAGCCGAAGTTAGTCACTTGAAAACCTGGGGTAAATACCGTGGCAGAAGTAAAATAAATACCCGAAAACAGGTAGGCCTTAAACTTGTTACAAAGGACCAGGCTGATTATGATCAGTATATCATTATTAAGCAATCAGACTGTGAATTTTACAATCCTTTGTACTTGGAAGCAAGGTTTGTAAGTGCCACATGGGAAGGAGAGAATGTTGGCGGATTTGAATTTTATTTTGGGACCATATTTTAAAAATCGTGTAATAATAAAACCTAACCGGAAAAGAGTCAGCTTATCCTTCCTGGTTGATGTATCAGGTACCGAAATGAATTATGCAATATCGCTTACAGATGTTTACAGAAAGCTTACAGAGTTTCCTGCGAAACGGGTAACAGTGTTTCTCGATGCCTGTTTCAGCGGAGGGGCGAGGAATAACAGCCTTCTGGCAAGCCGCAGTATCAGGATAAGGCCCAAGCCTGAAGAGCTGCAGGGAAAGCTTGTGGTCTATACTGCCAGTGAAAATGAACAGGCAGCCCTGTCGTACCGGGAACAAGGACATGGGATGCTCACATATTTCCTGCTGAAGAAGCTAAAGGAAACAGAGGGCAAATGGACCTATACCGATCTTTCGGAATACCTGAACCAGATAGTTGGAATCAAGTCGCTGCTTATCAACAATGTGGAACAGAATCCGCAGACCAGTATAAGTGAGGTTATAAAGAGTGAATGGGAGAGGTGGAAGTTCAATTAGGTATTATTTATCTGTAATGCATCTTTCTCTGTTATTGACCGTGTTGTTGCTTGTAATTACTATATTTACAAACTATTATGACCTTTTTTGGTTTAGAACGAATTTGCTGTAAGCATTTGATAAATATACCTGGTTCCACCACCATCCGGATAAGTTTTTTTGTAATATCTCTTTACGAAGTTTGTATGTACTGTAATGCTTCATTATCCCCAAATATGAATTCATCCTGCTTAAAAAGATTCGATTTTCTTCCTTGGCAGGTTTATGATCTTTAACAATTTCGTTAAGCTTTTTGACAGCACTGTAGAAATTCCCTTTTGTTCGATTTGCAATGTAAATCCTGTGTGGTTTTATTACTGTACCAAGATACTTTACTCCTCTGTTAAAATGTTGAAGATAGATTTTATCAGGATGGAGTTTCAGTTCCAGGTTTTTATCCAAATATGTTTTTATCTTCTGAATGCAAGATAGCAAGTATGTTTTATTATTATGGATCAATAAAATATCATCAACATATCTGCAATAAAAATGAATTCCAAGATCACGTTTTACCCAATGATCAAACTCGTTAAGGTAAATATTTCCAAAAAGCTGCGAGGTAAGATTTCCAATTGGAAGTCCGCAATTTTTCCTGGCATGAAAAAGGCTTTTTGATTCAGGAAGTCCATGCCAGTCATTTCTGCTTCCTTGAATATGACAATTATTTACGGGTTCATTGAAGATTGTTTTTTCAATAAGGTATAAAACAAGCGACAAATCGAAATCTATTTTCAGCCGATGCTTTAGCAGAGTTTCTTTTACCTTGTTAAAAAGCAATTTTTTATTAATTGCCATAAAATATCCTTTAATATCAAGCTTGAGGATAAAACAATCTTTCATATAATTCTGAGAACAGGAACGAATAAATTTATCGGCTCTTTTTATTCCATAATGAGTACCTTTTCCAACTCTGCAGCTGTAGTTGTCGTTAATAAAAGTTTTTTCGAATATCTGTGATATGTAATTATAAATGAAATGATGAACAACTCTGTCCCTGAAATCCGCTGCAAAAATCTCCCGTCTGACAGGTTTTGTTACAACAAAACAGGTACTGGAATCAGGACTATATCTTCTTTCGATGATTTCATCTGCAAGTGAAAAAAGGTTGGCTTCGAAATCTTTTTCAAATGCCAGTGCATTTATTGTATTGCGTTTATTCTTACGGGCATCGAAGTATGCCTGGAACAAATCGAATATGATTTTTTCTTTGTCAAATGAGGAAAACATATCCAGCTGATCCATTATAATTTGATTAAAAGCCTATGCAGGTGATATACCCTGCATAGGCATGTTTTCCATTTAATCCCTGACGCAACGAACAGAAAAACCAATTGTCTTGTTGTTGTTGTTCCTGTTGATATTGCTGTTATTGTAGTTCATGTTCCGGTTCAAGGCGTTTGTTGATGAGTACTCCGTAGAGGACCACCAGTTACCGTTGTTTCCAATATTGTTGAATGTTCCATCATTGTTACGGTTGCCACCCGGAACTGACTTAAAAGTAACCTCTCTCTTTGTTGAACAGGCATTTTCAGCCCATGCAATCATTTATAGCTAATGCCAGGCTTCAGGTCCTTACGACACCAGCGGGTTACCGGATTAAACTGCTCGCTCCCTGTGATCTTGACCATAGGGACTCTGGCGGAAAACAATTATTTCTGACTTTTCTGCCACCCAGTCAGTTGTCTTGATACCTCTTCCACTTTTTGATTTACCTGAACAAACCTTTTTAAATTGATTTGATGCAAATCTTTCATTATTCTGACTAATAGTCTTATTATTTCAATTTTCTCGCGCGCATCCTGTAATGTTATTTCTTTATTTCGCAGGGTGTTTGCACGAAAAATCAAAATCAGCAATTCTGTTGTTTCTCTTTTTAATGTTTCCCCAATTGTATATTTATATTCTTTTGTGAAATCTTTTGCAAACCGGAATATTTCCAAAAGAAGATCATAACATGACTTGTAAACGGGCAATTCGTGGTGAAGAGTCATTTTTCAAAAAAATTCGATCCCGCTTCGCGGGATATTTAAATTGTCAAATTGTCAAAAAGCCAAATAGTCATCCTGTTCAATAGCATCAAAGCTGCTATTGAACAGGATTAATCCCTGACGCAACGAACAGAAAAACCAATTGTCTTGCTGATGCTGCCCCTGAAGACAACGCTGCTAACGTAGCGCATGCCCCGGAGCAAGGCGTAGGTTGATGAGGACTCCGTAGAGGACCACCAGTAACCGGTGTCCCCAATACCGCTGAATGAGCCATCACTGTCCCGGTAGCCACCCGGAACCGCCGTAAAACCTGTCTCATTAGTTGCTCCGGTATTAGGGCTGTACCATAGACCCGTACCTCCCTCAATTGTTCCGGTTGATTTCAGCTTGCCACCGGCAACGCTTTCACCACCAAGATAAACCGTCAACGTTGTCCACTCAGCATCAGAAGGAACGTGCCAACCAGCCGGACACAATTTACCTGTATTTACTGTATACCAGTTATAAAGAGCTCCATAGGCATTTTTATATGTTGCTGCATCATTATAATACCAGCAATAACCCGGTGTTGTAAGGTTGCTCCAGGTTGTATTATCAGTAACCAAAGGGATGTTCGATCCATCATTGTATTTAGTAGTTTTGAGGTTTGCCGACATCCAAACCTGAGTTCCTATCCGAACCACATCATATACATTACCATCTGCATCTGCAACATCATTTACAGGAGCATCAGCTGTCTTAAAAAATATCTGATTTCCATATACTGTAACATTATTAGATTCTGCATATGCCCTTAGAAAATATGTTGTGTTTGGTGTAAGTCCTGTAATGATGCTGGTAAATGAACCTGTATTTGTTTTGTGGCCAAGTGAAGTCTTTGAATCTGAAATGTCAGCATTTGGGAAAATACTCCAGCAATGACCATGTTGGTTTATTCCATCACCTAAATCTATCAAATTTGCTTCAGCTACTGCAGAACTTGTTGTAATATCGGTAATTGTGCCTGTTACTACTTTAGGTTCCCGTTCTATTTTGGTGCAGGAGATCTCAATAATACTATATAGACCAAATATGATCAAATTAAGGTTGATTATATTTATCAATTTGATAATCATTATTTCATCTTCTTTTCAGCATTATACCAGCTATATGTAAGTTAGAAGGATTCAGATTCTTTGCTCTGTGCGGTTACTGTGCACATTAATCTCTTATACAGCGGACTGAAAGACCTTCATACTTACCAAATTCATCACCATATAAGCTAATAAAAAATCTGTTCGAAGTGTAGTTTAAATTGCGAAAGTACACACCAGAGGTTTCATTATCTTCTGTAACGGACCACCAAGCGGTGTATTCGCCAATACCATTAAATGATGGTATTGTGGTACACGCAGCACATCTAGTACCAGCTGGACGACCAGTAAAACCACTACTATTATTACTTGCTTGATCATTCCCAACTGTACCAACTATTTCACTATATTTCCAGCCTGATGTTGATGCTAAAGACTTGGCAATGTCAACAACTTCGTTATAACCATATCCATTATTAATTAGGTAATTTCTCAATTCTATCCATTCTTCATTTGAAGGCACGTGCCAACCTACTGGACATACTTTCCGAATATCAGCAATTGCGTACCACGTATAAAGCCTTCCATAAATACTTGCATTATTCTCATCACCATTATATGCCCATTGGTATTTAGGCATATTTTCAGATCCAATATATTTTGTTGCCGGATAAGTCGTTTCTATAATATCACCGTTACCATACTTAGTAGTTTCCAGATTTTCAGCCATCCATAATTGTGTTCCTACTCGAATTATATTATATACATTGCCATCTATATCAGTAACATATGTCGGATCAGAAGTAAAACTTACTAGATTCCCATAAGATGTTCCTGCACTGTTTGTTGCATATGCTCTTACATAATAAGTTGTATTAGGTGATAGCCCTGTAATATTGCTTATAAACGATCCTGTCCCTGTACCATCGTTTGTCCTGCTGTTAGATATTGTTGGATTCTGGCTTGTGCTCCAGCAAACACCTCTGGCAGTTATTGATGCTCCCCCATCTGATGTGACATTACCGCCACTTGTTGCTGTCGTTGATGAAGTAACCGTTGTGGTTCTCGTTGCTACTGTCGGTGTTACTATAGCTACCGGTGTTGTAAAGGTTACATTCGTACCATAGCTTGTACCTGCGCTGTTTGTTGCATAAGCCCTTACATGATACGTTGTATTTGGTGAAAGTCCTGTTACGCTGCTCGTAAAAGATCCCGTCCCTGTTCCGTTGGTTGTCTTTGTGATTAGTGAAACAGTCGGATTCGAATTCGTGCTCCAGCAAACACCCCTGGCTGTTACTGCCGCTCCTCCATCGGAGGTTACATTGCCGCCGCTTGTTGCTGTTGTTGATGATGTTGCTGTAGTTGTTCCTGTGGTTACCGTTGGAAGGGTTATATTTTGAGGCGTTGTAAAGCTCAGATCAGCCCCGTAGGCTGTTCCGGTGCTGTTGGTGGCGTAAGCTCTTACGTGATAAGTAGTATTTGGTGAAAGTCCCGTTATACTGCTCGTAAATGATCCTGTTCCGCTCCCATTGGTTGTCCTGCTGTTTAAAATAGTAGGATTCTGGCTCGTACTCCAGCATACGCCCCGGGCTGTCACCGTTGCGCCTCCGTCGGAGGTTACATTGCCGCCGCTTGTTGCCGTG
>CAYXSM010000011.1:0-116225 GCA_964466705.1 uncultured Rikenellaceae bacterium | reverse complement strand
GTCTGGGATGTGGAAGGCAAGAGGTATTTTGATTTCCTGTCAGCTTATTCTGCAGTGAATCAGGGCCATTGTCATCCAAAGATCATCAGGGCGCTGACAGAACAGGCAACAAGGCTCACTCTCACATCAAGGGCATTCTACAATTCTGTGCTAGGTGAATATGAAGAATACATCACAAAGTATTTCGGCTATGATAAGGTTCTGCCGATGAATTCAGGAGCCGAAGCAGATGAGACTGCACTCAAGCTTTGCCGCAAATGGGCTTATAAAAAGAAGGGGATCAGTGAGAACCAGGCAAAGATCATTGCATGTGAAGGCAACTTTCATGGCCGCACAATAACAATTATATCAATGTCGACCGATCCGGATGCCAGGAATGATTATGGACCATTCACCCCGGGCTTCATAATTATACCTTACAACGATATCGGAGCCCTTGAAGATGCTCTTAAGGATCCCGACGTGGCCGGGTTCCTTGTTGAACCCATCCAGGGCGAAGCAGGTGTGTTTGTCCCGGATGACGGTTATCTGAGAAAATCGTATGAATTGTGTAAGGCTAAAAATGTTCTCTTTATAGCTGATGAAGTTCAGACAGGCCTAGCCAGGACAGGCAGGATGCTGGCGTGCGAACATGAGAATGTGCGGCCTGACATACTTATACTTGGCAAAGCCCTCTCAGGAGGGGTTATGCCCGTCTCAGCCGTTCTTGCCGACGATGACATCATGCTTACCATCAAACCGGGGGAACACGGATCAACATTCGGAGGAAATCCGCTGGCAGCAAAGGTTGCCATTGCAGCCCTTGAGGTTATTAAAGAAGAAAAACTGGCAGAAAATGCCGGTCACCTGGGTGAAATTTTTCGTCAGGAATTCAGTACCATCAAATCGGATATGATTGAGACCGTCAGGGGAAAAGGTCTGCTTAACGCGGTTGTGATCAGGCCTAAAAATGGAAAGACGGCTTGGGATGTCTGCCTTGCAATGAAAGACAGGGGAGTAATAGCCAAACCGACACATGACCATATCATCAGATTCGCTCCGCCTCTGGTTATCACTGAAAAACAGCTCAGGGAAGCTATGAACTGTATCAAAGAGGCGTTTAAGTTATTTGAATAACAATCAAGCTAAGTAATATATATATTGCGACGAAATACCACTGAAAACAGACCCATGTGCAAACCTTTGAATATTAATCGTATCGTATTAATTTCAATAACAGCTGCGTTCCTGTTTTCCATTTACTCATGCCGGCCCTCAGGAAATCCCGATATTACTATGGCCGAGCTGGAGTATCATATCAGCTATCTGGCATCTGAAGCCCTCAAAGGCAGACAGACCGGCACAGAAGGCGACAGTCTGGCAATGGAGTATATAAGGGATGAATTATTATCGTATGGCCTGGTCCCATTAACAGATGACGGATTCCAGAGGTTCAACGTTATTGGTAAAGCCGAACCGGGAAAATATAATTCCCTGTCGGTTGACGGTGAATCATATAATCCCGGAAAAGATTTTGTACCTATTTCGTTCAGCGGTAATGCAAGCCTGAATTCTGAAATTGTTTTTGCAGGGTACGGCTTCACCATCAATAACGACAGTATTGAATGGAATGATTATCATAACATTGATGTAAAAGGCAAGTGGGTATTAATATTAAGGGGAGATCCTGAAGCTGAAAAAAGTATCAGCGGATTTCTTCCCTTCAGTGGTGACAGGGATAAGGCTCTTCTGGCAAAAGACATGGGAGCAGAAGGAATTCTTATGGTCTCAGGCCCTGAGTTTGATCCTGAAGATACCATTGAAACAGTGATGAGCGGAGATTTTACGGTTGACATTCCTGTTTTCAGGATAAAAAGAGAACTGGCCAACCGGATCCTTAACAAAGCGGGATACACAGTGAAAGACCTTGAAAAAAAGTTGAATTCCCGCAAAATAATTCAGGGGTTCAACACTGGTTCTGTTGCCACTGGCCGCTCAGAAATCATTACAGGGTACTCTCCGTCAAGAAATGTTATTATGCTTCTTCCGGGAGAGTGTGAAGTATTAAAAGATGAATATATTATTATAGGAGCCCATGCCGATCACCTCGGAATGGGAGGATCATCCAGCAGGGCTGTTGATACCGTGGCGATTCATCCCGGAGCTGATGACAATGCTTCAGGCGTCAGTGCAATGCTTGAACTTGCAGAAAAGTTCTCTCTGACGAAAGGGAGCCATAAGAGAAGCATCCTTTTCATTGCATTTTCAGGGGAGGAAATGGGTCTGCTCGGTTCAAAACACTTTGTGGAAAATCCCGGAATTGATCTTTCCAGGGTCAATGTCATGATTAATCTCGATATGGTAGGCAGGCTCAAGGAAACCTATTCACTTCAGGTAGGAGGAGTCGGTACCGCTGAACAACTCAAAGAAAAAATCTTATCGCTTGCCGACACGTCGTTTTTCGATCTTGCTCTTTCGGAGGAGGGATACGGGCCTTCAGATCATTCATCTTTTTACGCAAAAAACATTCCCGTTCTGTTCTTTTCAACCGGAGCACATCTAGATTATCACACTCCTTTTGATACCAAAGACAAGATCAACTATGAAGGTGTTGAAAAAGTATCTGAACTGGTTTATAATATTGCATCAGAGCTTAGTAAATCCGATGAAAGACTAAAGTTCAGTGAATCAGGCCCGAGAGAAAGTGTAACAAGAACCATGAGGAGAAAAGGAGTCACCCTTGGTATAATGCCTGACTTTGCAGGTAATATTAAAGAAGGCCTGAGGGCTGACTTTGTAACACCTGGAAAGCCTGCAGACATGGGAGGAATGAAGAAGGGGGATATCATTATTTCCATCAATGGAAAACCTGTTAAAAACATTCAGGATTATATGTTCCGGTTGAACCAGCTTAAACACGGGCAGATTATTAATGTTGAAGTGATCAGGAATGACAAGAAGGAACTGCTGTTGATTCAATTATAACCATAAGGTATATACAAACCGGCTAGCCTCTTCAGAATGAAAAAGTTCATCTTATGGTCCCTGGCAATTATTATAACACTGGGAGCAGCTTACTATCAGAGAAAAACAGGACCTACCTACCCGAAAAGTGTAAAAATCGATCTTAACAACAAAGAATATAACTTAAAGCTGCTACGAAGTCTTGGCCTGGATGAAAGACCTGAAATAAAATTACATATTACCGACAGAAACATAAAAGCAAGATTGTATTACAAGAGGTTCAGAACGGCTGACGAGTATGAGTTTGCTGAGTTTATTTATAAAGAGTATCCGGTTGAGTCGTTCGTAATGAACAAGGTTTTTAAGATCACACATGAATCAGGATATTTTGCGGCCATACCACAACAGCCACCGGCGGGAAAACTTCAGTACTACATAGAGCTGACAGACTCTGCTGGGACCCGGTCACTGTTCAGAGAAAATCCTGTTGTAATAAGATTCAAAGGTGCTGTTCCGGCATCAATTCTTACTCCCCATATAATATTTATGTTCCTGGCCATGTTGTTCTCCACCCTGGCCGGTCTGATGAGCCTCGCAGGCCATCCGCAATATAGAAAGTACTCATTTTGGACATTGATGTTGCTGATTGCCGGTGGCATGATACTTGGACCCATTGTGCAGAAACATGCGTTCGGGGAATTATGGACAGGAATACCCTTCGGCTGGGATCTTACCGACAACAAAACACTTATTGCATTGATATTCTGGATTATTGCAGTATATATGAACAACAAGAAGAAAAGACCTTTTTATGCAGCACTTGCCGCATCGGTTTTGCTTCTTGTGTATTCCATCCCCCATAGCCTGTTCGGATCGGAACTAGATTTTGAAACAGGTCAGGTAATTCAGGGATTGATCATAATGATCCCGTCAAATATTAAAAATTTTATAATTTGTATGCAGCACTCACCAGTTCAGACCGTCTATTTGATAGAAAATGTAAATTACCGTGGGTGCAGCACTACAGATAATAACCAGTCATTACTTCAAGATGACAAATGTAGAAGCGACATTCAGGAATATACATCAGGATCTGCTGGACGGATGTAAAAATGGCGACCAGAAAGCGCAGTTTCAGATTTACAAGTTGTACTACAAAGCAATGTACAACACAAGTCTGAGAATAGTAAACAACTCAATGGAAGCCGAGGATATAATGCAGGAATCGTTCCTGTCGGCCTTTGAAAAATTTGACACTTATTCCGGAACCGTAAGCTTCGGGGCCTGGTTAAAAAAAATAGTGATCAATCGTTCACTGGATGCACTGAATAAAAGAAAAGCGATCTTTGAAGATATTGATCATCACACATATATTAAAGATGAAAGCGATGAAGACCTTGTCAGGAAAGAAGAGACAGATATGAAAATTGAAGAGATCAGGGAAGCTATTAACAGGCTACCTGACGGATACAGGATCATTCTCTCGCTTTATCTGCTTGAAGGTTATGACCACGATGAGATTGCCGATATCCTTTCCATCTCAAGCAGTACCTCAAGGTCACAACTTTCAAGAGCAAAGCAGAAATTAATAGCAGAACTGAAGAAAAAATGAGTTTATCATGAAAAATATAGAAGACATAATAAAGGACCACAAAGACTTTTTCAACGAGGCCGAGCCCCGGGAAGGTCATTTTGACAGGTTTACCAGAAAACTTGAGATGAGGTTCCGGCAAACCGCCCCCCGACGAAGCATAGTCCCATACCTTCTCAAGGCTGCTGTGGTAACACTCCTTGTCACCCTTTCATCGTTATGGACCTGGGAACATTTCATAAGGCCCGACCGAAACAGAATGGCGCTCGGAGATGTATCACCCCAGTACAGGGAAGTTGAAAATTATTATGTTCATCAGGTTAATCTTATGGAAAATGAACTGGGCAGCATTGACATTATGAGCAATTCTGAACAGAAGAGCACCCTGATGAAGGAGATCCAGGGTATGGATTCAGTATATGTACAGCTTCAGAAAGAACTTAAAGCCAACCCCGGAGATGAACGCATTATTAACGCCATGATTGAACATTATCAGACCAAACTTGAGGTGATGGCCTTTATAGTCAATCAGCTTAAGTCGATAAAAAATACTAATCAAAACGGACAGGAAAATGAAAAAGTCATTCTATAAATCAGGATTATTTCTTGCTGCCGCCCTTTTAGCGGTTTCAGGAAATATTACAGCCCAGCCTGTTACAAAGGAATACCATAAGGAATATTCAGCCAAGCCGGGTAGTTCCCTTAATATAAGCAACCGCTACGGTGACGTAAATATCGATACCTGGGACGAGGAAAGAATCGTCATTGACGTAAAAGTATCAGTCGAGCTGCCTGACAGGAACAGAGCGGAAAGGTACTTAAGTTATATTGAAGTGCAGTTCTCGGAAAATGGTAACGAAATATCTGCCAAAACAGTGATTGATGATAAATTCAGTTTCTCAGGCTGGGGAAGCAGATCAAGAAAATTCAGCATCAACTATTCAGTAAGAATGCCAAGCGGTTGTAACCTGGACCTTACAAACAGGTATGGCAACACTGATATTGACGATATAAACGGACATATCAGACTTGATATTAAGTACGGTAACATCAATGCCGGCAGCCTGACCAGAGGAAATGAAAAACCCCTGAACACCGTCATTCTTGGATACGGAAAAGGAACGATAGGTTCAGCCGGCTGGCTCGATGTTTTTTCAAGATATTCCGGCAGCCTGATTATCGACAGATCCCAGGCATTGCTTCTCAACAGCAGGTATTCAAAAATACAGATCGGAGAAACCAGCTCGGTTGTCGGTGAATCAAAGTACGACAACCTGAGGATCGGGAAAATAAATAATCTCGTGCTCGAAAGCGGCTATTCCGATATAGCCATCGGCACTCTGACCAAAAAATTAAAATTTGAGGGCGGATACGGTGCATTCATGGTTGAGAATATTCCTGCGGGATTTGAAACCATTGAAACCGACACAAGATATATCGGTGTTAAACTTGGCATTGACAATGATGCAGATTATGAGCTTGATGCAAGATTATCATACGGGAACCTTAAATTCAACGAGGATAATTTTCAGCACCGCACCCGTATAGTGGAGAACAACTCGAGTCAGACTGCCGGCTTTATCGGAAAAAGCAGTTCTCCTTCATCCAAAGTTACAGTTAAAGCCTCATACGGATCGGTAAGACTGACACAGTGAAAAGTTACATTAATACCTCAGGATTTGTTCCGCAGCACTTTCAGTGCAGCAGATCCTGAGGTTTTTTATTTTGATTGAAACCGTCAAAATCATTCAACCTGAACCGGATCCATTCTTAAAGATCCAATTCTACCACTGTTACTCCTGATCCGCCCAGATCTACATGCTCATCACGATACGACTTTACATTGTCGGCAGTGGACAGAAAGTCCCTGACAAGCTGTCTGAGAATTCCGTTCCCTTTCCCGTGAAGTATCCTGAGATTACGGTGACGGACCATCACTCCATCATCGATGAAGTCGCGAACCTGAATCAGTGCTTCCTCTCCCCTCACACCCCGGATATCAACCTCCGGCCTGAACCTAAGCTTACGAACCTCCAGCTCCGGATCAGAATGCATTGATGGCATATCTGATCTTAAATATTTATTCAGCTCTGCCCTGCTTATTCTCTCAATCCTGTCGACAGGGACAAAAAACCGGATGCTGCCGGTCTCGACCTGAGCATTATTGCCCTCTATCTTAATAATCTCCCCTGCTGCCTGAGTATCGGTCATCCTGACCGCATCGCCAGGCATCAAAGGCCTCTCCTCCTCTTTGACAGATTCAGGTTTCCTGGCTTTTATGCGTCTTTTTGCCCTTTCCGTTGCTGCAGTTATATGTAAAGTATTCTTTTCCGTATCTGTTTCCTGGGACATTTCATTTTCCTCCACTTTCGCTTTGAATTCCTCGAGCTCATACCTTGCCGATTTTGTCCTTTCTTTTTCAGCCTGAGATTCTTTGATCTGCCTTATCGTGTTTTCAATTACCCTGTTGCTCTCCTTTAAAAGGATCCTGGCATCTTCTTTAGCTTTGTTAATAATCTCTTTCCTCAGATTCTTTGTTCCAGCCAGCTCCTTCTCATATTCTTCAATCAGATTTTCAAGTCTTTTTTCATGCTGCCTGATGTTTTGCCTTTTGTTTTCCCAATATCTTTTATCCCTGGCTATGTCTTTCAGATGTTTGTCATAATTTATGTTCTTTGCCCCGGCCTTTTCTGAAGCACGATCCAGTATGTCCTCAGGAAGTCCTATTTTTTTTGCTATCTCGAATGCAAATGAACTTCCCGGCTTACCCATTGACAAATTAAATAAAGGCCTCATCAGATGGTTGTCAAATTCCATGGCTCCATTCCTGATTCCTTCGGTGAGTGATGCAAAATGCTTCAGGTTTGTGTAATGAGTGGTTATTACGCCGAAAACCATCATTTTGTTCAATGAATCAAGAATTGCTTCAGCTATCGCTCCTCCAAGCATAGGCTCAGTACCTGTCCCAAACTCATCAATAAGAATCAGCGAGCTGTTGTTCCCATGTTTCAGGAAATGCTTCATGTTAATCAGATGAGAACTGTAGGTACTTAAATCATTTTCAATACTTTGCTCATCACCGATATCTATCAGGATGTCCTTGAAAATTCCCGACTCAGAGCCCTCATCCACCGGTATGGTAATGCCGCACTGAAGCATATATTGCAAAAGACCGACACTCTTCAGACAAACTGATTTACCGCCAGCGTTGGGCCCTGATATAAGTAGAATACGGTTCTGCTGATCAAGCCTTATATCAAGAGGAACTACCTCCCGTCCAGGCATTTTTTCAAAGGTCAGCTTAAGAAGCGGATGGATCGCTTTTCTCCAGGATATTAACGGTTTATCTGCCAGCACGGGAAAGGCAGATTTGAGATGATTCCCAAGCAGGGCCTTGCTCCTGATAAAATCAATCTCGCCCAGAAACTGGTTTGACGACAGCAGATCATCAATGTATGGCCTTATGCTATCGGCAAAAGCCGTCAGTATCCTCACTATTTCCCGTTTCTCTTCATATTCAAGCTCTATAATGTCATTGTTTATGCCAACAATCTCCTCCGGTTCAATGAATACCGTCTTTCCTGACGCTGACTGATCGTGTATCAAACCCCTGATGCGCCTCTTTGAGTAAGCATTCACTGGAATAACTCCACGTCCATTCCTTACGGAAACAACCGTGTCGCCGTCTACAATGCCTTCAGTCTGGACCTGCCTGAGTATGGCTGCCAGCTTTTTTGATACAAGAATCTTTTTGTCGGCCGATTCTGATCTTATCTCCTTTAGCCTTGAGGACGCATTATCCCTTACTGATCCGTTGCGATCGATAATCCTGTCAATTGAGTCCTGTACAAAAGGGTAGATCTTTACGGTGCTGCACAAAGTCTTTAAAACAGGATATTTATCCCCCTTTGTATTGAAAAACGCAAGTATCGTACGGACAGTTGCAAGGGACCGTTTCAGGTCAAAAACTTCCTGTACTTCAGGAAAAGTGCCTTCAATCCTTATTGATTCAAGACAACGTGAAACATCATAATAATGATCTGAAGGAAAATCATCCTCATAATTAAGTAATTCCTGAAACTCATATGTAGCCGCCAGTTTTGTTTTCAGCTCTCCGGGATCTGTGAGAAAACTTATCTGTTCTACCTTTTTCCTGCCGGCCGGGCTCAGACATCTCTCTGACAGGATCGTTTTTATTCTGTCAAAACCTATTTTCGTTTCAAAATCACCAGGGTATATCATGAAAAAAACAAAATTTCTGAATCAATTTTTTATGTTATATGAGTTTCAGGGTTTAAAGTTAATGTTTGTTAAAAGAATTTCCGATGATTATCTGACAGTCCGGTTTTTTTTCTACTTTTAGTTTTAATTAACAATCAATGTAAGCATAACTTAAAATGAAGAAACTCAAGATAGCCCTTACACTTGTGGCGCTCCTTCCTTTTTTGGCTGCAGGTCAGACGGAGAATATCGATCTCGCCATGATGCATCTTATAAAGCAGGAAGGCTTTAAAAATTCAAAGATGGAAGACCTTGCTTTTGGACTGACCGATCTGACAGGCCCCAGACTAACGGGATCAAGTGGGCAGGCAAGGGGAAATGAATGGGCGAAGCAGAAGATGGAGGAATTCGGCTTTCAAAATGTAAGAATTGAAGAAGCAGGGAGCTTCAGTCGCGGCGGCTGGGATAACCTTAAAGCCTATGCAGCCATGACTGTACCCTATTATTGCAGTTTTGCATGCAACCCGGTTGCCTGGACAGGCAGCACGAATGGTCCTGTAAAAAGTCAGGTCATTCTTCTTGACGTGAAGAGCGAGTCTGATCTTGAAAATTACACAGGACAGCTCAATAACAAAATCATCCTGATACCCTCCACCGCAACATATGAAATCAGCTTCGAGCCTCTGGCAAAACGGCTTACAGATGAAGAACTCAGACTACTCGCCACAGCATCACCACCCCAGGGAGACAGAAGACCTCCTGTAAGGGATTTTGAGAATATCATGGCCCAGAGAATGCTTCGTGCCAGGATATCAGAGTTCATAAAAAGTGAAGGCGCTGTAGTAATTCTAAACAACGCCGGTTCATTCAACGTGCCCCGTTCAAACGGATCTGGGTATAAGGCCGGAGATCCCGAACCTGTTGCAGAGCTGAACCTGCCTGTTGAGGCTCATGGCAGAATTGAAAGGCTACTGAGGAAAAACATACCCGTCGAGATGGAAATCGAGATATTAAACAGATTTTTTGAAAGTCCATTGATATACAACGTTATAGGTGAGATACCCGGGACAGACAAGACACTTAAAAATGAAGTTGTACTTCTGGGAGCTCATATCGACTCGTGGCATGGGGGAACGGGCGCTGCTGACAACGCTTCTGGATGTATTGTGATGATCGAAGCCTTACGTATTTTAAAAGCGCTTAACGTTTCTCCCCGCCGCACAATTCGTGTTGCTCTCTGGGGTGGAGAAGAACAGGGTTATCTGGGCTCACGCGGATACGCTGACAAATACCTTGCAAACATGGTCACAAAAGAGTATAAACCAGATTATGACAATTTCTCTGTATATTTCAACATGGATAACGGATCGGGGAAATACAGGGGAATACGGCTGCAGGAGAACGATCTTGTCAGGCCTATATTTGAGGAGTGGCTGAAGCCATTCAACGACATGGGTGCTGCCACTGTAACAATCAGGAATACAGGAGGTACCGACCATCTTACTTTCGATGGCATAGGACTTCCGGGGTTCCAGTTCATACAGGATCCGTTAGAATACGGAAGGGGATACCATACTGTTATGGACACATATGAAAGGCTTGTTATTGCTGATCTGCAGCACAATGCGGTTATAACCGCCGCCTTTGCCTATAACGCTGCTATGCGTAATGAAAAAATACCTCGTAAGCCTGTTGTCAAAGCAACCACTCCGGAGCCGAGAAAAAGGATAACCGCGCCTGCGATGAATTAGATGCCACCGGAAGACATATTCCTATCAGACTTAGAATACCTTCAGAATGAATCTATTAATCATTTATTCCTTTCATGGAAAGCTGAATACGCTTTCTTTCAAGATCAACCGACAAAACCTTGACCATTACCTGCTGATGTAGTTTTACAACTGTTGAAGGATCACTTATATACTGCCTGCTCATATTTGATATGTGGACCAGACCATCCTGTTTCACTCCGATATCTACAAAGGCTCCGAATTTTGTAATATTTGTTACAATGCCGGGTACTACCATCCCAGAAACAAGATCGTCAATGGTGTGTATATCTGCAAATCTGAATTCTTTGATCTGAGATCTGGGATCACGTCCTGGTTTTGCAAGTTCATCAAGTATATCCCTGAGGGTCGGTAGTCCGGTTGAAGATGTTACATATTTATCGGGTTTAATTGCGTTTCTTTTTGTCTCATCTGTCATGAGTTCCCTCACATCGCAATTATGGTCACCGGCCATCTTTTCAACGATATGGTAGCTTTCCGGGTGAACCGCACTTGAGTCGAGGGGATTGGCAGCATTTCTTATCCTCATAAACCCCGCACTCTGCTCAAATGCCTTTGCTCCCATCCTTTTAACATTCATAAGTTCCGAACGTGAAGTGAACGGACCGTTATCGTTGCGATAATCCACTATGTTCTGTGCCAGCTGGGGACCCAATCCCGAGACATATGTCAGAAGGTGCCTGCTGGCGGTGTTTACCTCCACTCCCACGGCATTCACACAGCTGACAACAACTTCATCAAGAGCGTCCTTTAACAGTTGCTGATCCACGTCGTGCTGATACTGGCCCACCCCGATTGACCTGGGGTCAATTTTCACCAGTTCAGCCAGAGGATCCATCAGGCGTCTTCCGATTGAAACAGCTCCCCTCACGGTAACATCATAACCGGGGAATTCTTCACGGGCAGTTTTGGAAGCAGAATAAACCGAGGCACCGGCCTCGCTGACGACAAAAACCTGTATATCCCTGTCAAATTTCATCCACTTTATGAGTTCTTCTGTCTCGCGGCTTGCAGTTCCGTTGCCTATCGCAACGGCTTCTGTTTTATATGCATTAACAAGTGAAAGAATCTTTTTGACCGACATTGCCGTCTCGTTCTGTGGTGGATGCGGGTAGATTGTTTCGTTATGAAGCAGGTTGCCCTGTCTGTCGAGACAGACTAACTTGCAACCTGTCCTGTAACCCGGATCTATGGCCAGTATGTTTTTTTCGCCGAGAGGCGGAGCCAGAAGAAGCTGCCTGAGGTTATCAGCAAAGACCTTTATTGCTTCTTCATCCGCTTTCTTCTTGGCTATATTTCTGAATTCCGTCTCCATAGATGATCCCAGAAGTCTTTTCCAGCTGTCTCTTACTGCAGATTCAACGACTTGTGATGATTCATTCTTACCCGTAACAAATAGTCTGTCCAGGAGTTCCAGTGCATTATCCGTACCGGGCATTATTGAAAGTCTCAGAAATCCTTCTTCCTCTCCTCTTCTCATCGCCATCAACCTGTGTGACGGACATTTCCTTAGAGGCTCCGACCATTCAAAGTAATCACTGAACTTTAATCCTTCTGTCTCTTTGCCTTTTATGACTCTGGAAATCAGAAGTGCCTCTCTTTCATACAGATATCTAAGTTGTTTTCTTGCCTTCCCATCCTCACTGACCCACTCGGCAATTATGTCCGAGGCTCCGTTGATCGCATCTTCCTCACTTATGACTTCATCAGTAAGATATTCTTTTGCTTTCGTGAAAGGATCATGTTCGTGTTGTTCAAAAATAAGGCGGGCAAGCGGCTCGAGTCCTTTTTCCCTTGCAACTGTTGCCCTTGTCCTGCGCTTAGGCCTGAAGGGTAAATAGATATCTTCTATTTCGGCCATGGTACCGGCTTCTTCAATCTTCCGGCGCAACTCAGGTGTCATTTTCTCCTGTTCCTCAATGCTCTTGATCACAGTTACCCTGCGGGCATCCAGCTCCGTCAGCCTCTGATATTCATCCCTGATATGCATCAGCTGTACTTCGTCAAGACTGCCGGTCATCTCCTTTCTGTACCTGCTTATAAAGGGAATGGTAGCGCCATCACCCATAAGCCTTATTGTATTTTCAACCTGCCAGATGTGGAGACCAAGTTTTTGTGCAACAAGTTCAATGTTCTTATTTGCAATCATTACAAATCCTTATCTGTTTAAATATTTAAAAATATATCACTCAACATATATCACCAGTCCTTTGAGATACTCGCTCTCCGGGTGATAGATATTAACCGGATGGTCGGGAGGCTGGCTCATCTGGTGCAGAATCCTCACATTTCTGCCGGTATTTGCCGCAGCGGCAAATACAGATTTTCTGAAATTTTCCCTGGAGACAACCTGTGAGCATGAAAAGGTAAAAATAACACCTCCGGGTTTGATCTGTTCTATAGCTTTCATATTCATTCTTTTATAACCCTGCAATGCATTTGCCAGGACATTATTGTGTTTTGCAAAGGCCGGAGGATCAAGAATTATAAGATCATATCTGTCTTTTATGGTATTAAGAAATTCAAAGGCGTCGCCTTTTATTGATTTATGGTTTACTGTTACACCATAATTAAGTTTTACATTTTCATCAGCGAGCTCTGTTGCCTGCGCTGAACTGTCGACGGTATGAACTTCCCTGGCGTTTTTCAGTGCGTAAACAGAAAAACCGCCAGTATACCCAAAAAGATTCAGAACAATTCGTCCTTCGGTATACGAGGTCAGCAGTGACCTGTTGTCTCTCTGATCGATGAAGAATCCGGTTTTCTGGCCTGTTTTGCAGTCAACTATGAACCTGAAGTCATTTTCAGTCGCAATAACCTGACCTGCTTTGCCGAAAAGAAATTCATTTGATCCTTTTATTCCCGACATATAAGGAATCGTTGACTCACTCTTATCAAAGATTGCCGTTATCCGCTCACCCATGAGTTCCGACAGTAATTTTGCAAGATCCTTCCTGATCCTGTACATACCTGCAGAATGAGTCTGCATAACGATCAATCCGTTGTAATAGTCAATTATCAATCCCGGCAGGTTATCTCCCTCTGCATGAACGATCCTGAAAATATCCGTTGAAGGATTTCCAATTAACCCTATTGATCTTCTGTACGATATGGCATTTGTAAGCCTTTGCCTGTAAAACTCAGCATCGGGAGTAATATTTTCAAAAGAGAGAATTCTGACAGCTATTGACCCCGGCTGGTAATGCCCGACAGCAAGAAAAGAGCCTTTGTTGTCATAAACATCAACTGTATCTCCTTCAACCGGATTCCCGCAGATCTTTTTTACGGCCCCTGAGAAAACCCAGGGGTGGTATCTGCGAAGGGACTGGTCTTTCCCCGATTTTAGTATTATTCGTGCTTTTTCCAAATTTATTGCAACTTATTATAAAATCCGTTTAACACAAGTCCTCTTGCACTGAGGTTTATCCTGATGGCTGATTTTTGTGGATCTCCTGACATGAAAGGAACTCTGATGAAAAAAGATTATCCGGTCAGTTTTTTGTAAATCTCATAGCACACCCATGCATCAGTTGCTGCATATAACTGCTGAGCCTCGGTCAGGGTATCAGCTTCCCAGTCAGTAGTCTGCTGATTTTTTGAGATCCTGAAGCCAAGAACTATGGCAGAGAGTTTTTTTAGCCCGGAACTCACTATTCCATAATCCTTTACAAATTTCTGCAGATCAACGAATCCGGATGGATTAAACTTCTTCACTCTTGTCAAAAAACGGATGTCATCATGTATTGCTACTCCAGCCTTGATTACGGACGGATCGGACAGCAGTCCGGCCAGTTCTTCAGGTATTCCTATTCTATTTATCCTGAATAAACATGCCAGATCTTTGCTTGCCAGCTGGATGAGGGAAACCTTGTTTTTACGTCCTTTTCTGAATGAAGGTTTGGTTTCGGTATCAAAACCCAGCACGCTATGTCCTGAAAGACGGGGGAAGTGTTTTTCGTAGGTTTCCATATCTTCTACGAGAACAATCTCCCCTCTGAAGGATGAAACCCTGTACCCGGCAAGATCAGTTGAATCTAATGTCGAAAGATATTTTTTATTGTTGATCATCCTGCCTGAATTCTTTTTGCCTGCGTGAGATAAACCATTCAGAAGTGTCTTTCTCCCGCGCTTCATCCACGCCAGTTCCTTCCTGCTCCGTTTCTTCTCCCGAATATATGAATTTATGGATAGCCCTGAGCGAATTAACAAGTTTTTGCCCCCAGTAATTTTCAAAATTCATCCGGCATTCCCAAATTGCATCATTCATAATCTCATTCGTCCCGGTACGGTAAAGTATAAGGAAATTCTTAAGATCCTGGTAAATGTCAGCCATATTCTCTGCAAGGCTTGCAACAACCGGTCCGTCAGATTCCCTTATTTTGTCATCAAAAACTTCATAAAATTCATTTGCAGCTCCAAATTTTGACTTCAGCCGGTCATGTACAACATTCCAGTCCGATTCTGTTACCGTCTTTGTATTCCCTTCTTCGAAAAAGGGTTCGAGGGCAGGAAGCAGAGAAGCCTTCATGTACAGGTAAGGCAAGAGGCGCTGAAGTATTCCCAGAAATTCATTGCCCTTCAGTTCGGAAGCACGTTCGGAATATTTGCAAAACTCATTTGCCGCAGCAGTGAATTCCAGAACCGCTACCGAAAAAACCGGATCTGCCTTTTTAGTCATTTTGATATTTCATTCTGAGCTGTAAAATTATACAATTTCATCTCTTTTCGCAGAATTTGGATAACTGAAAACCTGCAGACTTAATAACATTTGCTCCTGATAAATAAAATGAATAAATTCACTAGTAATAATAAATCCAACGACCTGTAAATGCAATCTGAAGCTATAAGTAATATAATCAGGGCTTTACAAGAAACATTTAAAGCTGAATCCATATGAAATTTCTCAAAAAAACAGTTCTGCTGACCTGTTTGTTATTGTCATGTATTAATTTGTTTCCCGTTGATGGTGCTGATGAAAACAAACCGGGATGGAAGGCAGGCATCGCCAGTATGGTAATTACCCCTGAGGAATCCCTGTGGATGGCAGGATATGCATCGAGAGACCATGTCTCAGAAGGTATTTTACACGATTTATGGACAAAAGTGCTGGTTCTTGAAGACGCAGACGGAAACAAGGCTGTACTAATTACAAATGACCTCCTTGAGATCCCAAAAATCAGTTCGGACCGGATCCGTGACCGTCTGGAGAAAAAATATGGTCTTACCAGAGCCCAGGTGATCCTGAACTGTTCTCACACACATACAGGACCTGTCCTTTATGATGCTCTTTCAAACTGGTACCCGCTTGATGAAGAACAACTTACCAAAATCACTGCCTATACTGACAAAATTGAGAACCTGATTGTCGATCTTGTCGGAACCGCCCTGAATCGCATGGAACCAGCAGATATATATTCAGGAAATGGCATTGCCCGTTTTCAGGTCAACAGAAGAAATAATCCTGAAGCTCTGAGTACTCAGATCAACGATCTGAAAGGCCCTAATGATTATGCCGTGCCTGTGCTTAAAATCACAGACAGATCAGGAAAATTGCTGGCCATCGTTTTTGGATATGCATGCCATCCAACAGTGCTCAATTTTTATCTGTTCTCTGGAGACTATCCCGGCTTTGCCCAGAAAGAGATTGAAAAGCTGTACCCTGGAACAACAGCGATGTTCTTCCAGGGAGCCGGGGCCGATCAGAATCCCCTGCCCCGCAGGAGCGTACCCCTCGCCCAACAATACGGAAGAACACTTGCCGCAGCTGTTGACAGAGTTCTCAATGAGGAGATGCAGAGGCTCGAACCATCACTGTCAACCGGATACTCCGAAATAAACCTTCAATTCGCCAACCCTCCCCCTTCCAAAACGGATCTGCTGCAACATATAAGCGATACATCCGATACTCCTGATTACCTGAAGCTAACTGCAAAAACACTGTTACAGCGCCTTGATCGTGGTGAAGTATTTGATACCGTTTACCCGTTTCCATGCCAGGTGTGGAGTGTTGGTAATCAGGCTATTATAGCTCTTGGCGGAGAACTTGTCATAGAATATGCCATTGAACTGAAGAAGATATTCGGACAGGATATTTTTGTCATGGGTTACTCAAATGATATTATGGCCTACATCCCTTCTGAGACCATCCTCAAGGAAGGAGGCTATGAAGGAACGCGTTCACCCTTTTTTACAACTCCCTGGAACATGAATATTCAATCGGCAATAATAAATGAAATGATAAGGCTTGCTGAAAAAGCAGGAATTCAGGTGCTTAAGTGATCAAAATACCGGACTCCTTCACGGCTCCGGGTAGTGTGTTTTTATGACCTGTTATGTAGATAATGATCTGGAGACTGATAAGCTGAGAAACTGCGAGACTGAGGTACTGAAAGAATTAATGACTCAGGGAACCGCAGTATAGCTGAAGGCACAGTAATATGAAGGGGCAGGCAGATTGGTCAAAAGGTAATGATTTGAACTGTCCGGCAGAGTTTAACAATAGTCGAATTGAAATCAGAATAACCAAACTTTATTATAATGGCAAACCGAAAACTTTCCAGAAGACGCTTCATAAACACAGTGTCTGCTGGTTCTATTGGAGTCGTTGCTACCGGGGCTCTTCCGGTGCTGGGAAAAACAGGCAGTAATGCTTCAAAGCTGGCTATCCTTGGCGGTACTCCGGCCGTTAGTGCCGGAAAATGGCCCGAATGGCCGTACGTTGACCAAAAAATGGTAGAGGCAATAAAAAAGACAGCCCGGAGTGGTATCTGGTCAAGGATACAATCCGAAACGGGCAACGTACAGTCCTTTGAAAAAGAATACGCAGCCATTACCGGCACTAAACGCTGCGTAACTACCGGCACAGGAACGCAGGCGCTGAGCTGCTGCATTGAGGCAATGGGAATAGGCGCGGGAGATGAAGTTATAACATCACCATACACAGATATGGGGACCATCTCTTCAATACTTACATCACGGGCATTGCCGGTAATGGCCGATCTTGATCCGGAATCATTTCAGCTTGATCCGAGGGACGTCGAAAGAAAGATCAATGCAAATACCAGAGCATTGATGCCTGTGCACATGATGGGCCAGCCTTGTCATCTGTCAAGGATCATGACACTGGCCAGAAAGCATAATCTAAGGGTGATAGAAGACTCCTGTCAGGCTCATCTGGCTGTATATCAGGGAAAAATCCTCGGATCAATTGGTGATGTCGGATGTTTCAGCTTTCAGACCACAAAAACCCTTGCATGCGGTGAAGGCGGGGCTGTGATTGGCAACGATGAAGCTCTCATGGAAAAGGTATTCACTGTAATGATGAACGGAGGGCACAAAGTCGTTGGCACCAAGTACAGAATGAACGAATTTGAAGCTGCTGTTCTGAGAAGTCAGCTTGAAGGATTCAGGGAAAGGCATGAAATCAGAAACCGTAATGCAGCATATCTAACCTCCCGGCTTAAAAACTTCCCCGGACTTGTACCTCAGAAATTATACCCTGGCACCACCGAAGGTTCATTCTATCTATATTCAATGGCTTACAAAAAGGAACATTTCAACAATGCCGACAGAAGCAAATTCCTTAAGGCGATGGCCGCTGAAGGGGTTGAACTTTCAGCTTATATACCCCGGGGCCTTAACAAGGAACCCTGGACTGATTATATACTTAACCTTGATGTATATAAAAAATTCTTCGCTCCGGAAAGGCTCAAAAGATATCGTGATGAGCTTTATCTTCCCAACTGTGAACAGGTGTGCAACGAGATGGCTATGATATGGGCATCAGGTCCTTTACTAGCCAGTCAGAGCGTTATGGACGAGATAATAAATGCGGTGATGAAGGTTTACGAAAACAGGGACAAGCTAAATTCTCTTTAAAATTAAAACGGGAAAAGATGAAAATGAACAATATAATTATCAATTCGGGTAAAGCTGCCAGTGAGTTGGCCGCTCTCGGAGGCACGCCGGTGATAAATCCTTTTACAAGCCCGGTTCCTCCTCCTCCTTATGTTGATGAAAAAATGGTAGAATCAATAGCCCGGACTGCCGCAAGCGGAATCTGGTGCAGGATACAATCCGCAACAGGTACAGTAGCCACATTTGAGAAGGAATATGCCAGACTTATAGGGACAAAATATTGTGTTGCCACCGGTGCAGGAACCCAGGCGCTCAACACCTGCGTGGAAGCTCTCGGAATCGGAGCCGGGGATGAGGTGATTACCTCACCCTACACCGACATTGGAACTGTTTCAGCAATAACTTTCAGCAGGGCGCTTCCTGTCTTTGCCGACCTTGACAGGGACTCATTCCAGCTTGACCCGGATGAGGTCGAGAAAAGGATCACAGAAAACACAAAAGCCATAATTCCCGTGCATATCGGAGGGCAACCAGCAGATATGGAGCGTATTATGGCTATTGCAGAAAAGCACAACCTTGTAGTTATTGAAGATGCCTGCCAGGCTCACCTGACTGAGTTCCAGGGAAAGAAACTCGGCACGATCGGAAAACTTGGCTGCTTCAGTTTTCAGGCCAGTAAAAACATTGCCTGCGGAGAAGGAGGTGCAATTGTCGGAAATGACATGGAGCTTATGGAGAAATGCTTTACGGTTCAGAACCATGGAACAACACGTACCGGACAACATGCTGTAATAGGACCTAAATACAGAATGAATGAATTTGAAGGAGCAATATTGCTTCCCCAGCTTGACGGTATACGCGGAAGACATGACAGAAGGAATGAGAACTCCTGGTACATGAGAAGCAGGCTGAGGGGTTTCCCGGGGATTATTCCCCAGAAACTCTATGAAGGAACAGGAACGTCATCGTGGTGGTTGTTCCTGTGTTCATACAGAAAAGAACATTTTAACGGCGCAAGCCGCGACAAACTGATTAAAGCCCTAATTGCTGAAGGCGTGAAAGCAAGTGGTTATATTCAATACGGATTCCATAAGTCGGAACTGATTCAAAATCACCTGCTTGAACTTAAAGTTTACCGCAACATGTTTTCTGAAGCAAGGCTTGGAAAGTACAGGGATGAAATTGGTTGTCCGGTATGTGATGCCGTTTGTGATGAAGAAGTTCTGTCACTTGATGTTCCGGCCGCCGCAGACAGGAGCTATCTTGACAAAATATTCGACGCCATTGTAAAGGTTTATGAAAACAGGGACAAACTAAATTCACTATAAAACATTTATCATATGAAACACCTCATTTTCTGTCTGATATTTTTTATAAATCTTACTGCTGGTGCTGCATCAGCCGATAATTACCCAGTGCCGGCCGGGCAAGGCGACAGCCTGATGATAGCTACTTTCGATGTTGACGCAACTCCCCCCATTGGATACCAGTTGGCTTATGATGAATGCAGGAACAAATGGGATCTGGGATTGAGAGCGAAAGGAATTGTAATCACAGGGAATGACAAACCCATAGTCCTTCTTTCCATTGACTGGATAGGAATAGGCAACGAAACCCACAGGGAATTCAAACGCGCTGTTGCCCTGGCAGCAGGCACAATTCCTGAGAGAGTTGCAGTGCATACCATACATCAGCATGATGCTCCTGTCGGGGATATGAAAACCGATTTTATCCTGGCTGTCCTGCACCGGATTGAGATGGAGATAGTAAAATCTCTGGAGAAGCCACTGAAAGTCACCCACATAGGATTAGGATCGTCAGAGGTGGAAAAGGTTGCTTCCAACAGGCGTATATTTGGGCCTGACGGCATGGTCAGGGCTACGCGTTACACTGCCACAGCTGATCCGGATCTCAGGGCTGAGCCTGAAGGACTTATCGATCCCATGGTCTCAGTGATATCTTTCTGGAACGAAGAAAAACCTCTTGCAGTGCTGAGTTTCTATGCAACCCATCCGCAGAGCTACTACCGTCTGGGCATTGCAAATCCGGATTTCCCCGGTGTTGCGCGCTTTATGCGGCAGCTTGCAGTTCCTGATGCTCTTCATGTTCACTTCAATGGCGCCGGTGGCAACATAGGTGCAGGAAAATATAACGACGGCTCCCACGAAAACCGTCTGATACTTGCTGAACGTCTGGCCTCAGGAATGAAAAAAGCCTATGAAGACAGCCGCAAAGAACCTGTGACAAAATATTCCGTTAAGTGGTTCACAGAAACAGTTACTCTTCCGGTTGATTCGGCCAGAGACGCAGCTTTGGACTCCGAGTTTCTGAAAAGATTCAGAATTTCTGATTCCGTAGATATCGGATGCCTTGCAGTAAATAGTGCACGTGCCCTTTTTATGCCGGGAGAGCTGTTTGTAGAATATCAACTCGCCGCTAAATCCATGAGGCCTGATCTTTTTGTGACCATGGCAGCTTACGGTGATTACAGTTTTGGTTATATTCCTACAGCTGAAGCTTTTAAGACAGGAGGATATGAGGTCAGCGTGTCCAGATTGCAGCCATCCTGCGAGAATATTCTTATGACTGCCATGAATAAGCTGCTCAAAATGGAAAAGTAAAAACCGGAACAGGGATTACCAAAACAATCCTCAAAGCAGTACGGATCACCGTCTGACTCTATGTAAGATCTCAAATTACCGGCATGATATCATCAGATTACGGTATGGGGCACACAATTTTTATCGGATCATTCATCGCAATGGCTAACTCGAGAGGATCGCTGTGGGATCAGTCAACTCAGCGTCTGACGGTTCAGGACTCTGCCAACGAGAATGTTAACAGGTTTCTATCAGGCCTTGTCGAATGGGCTAAAATTGAAAGGCCGTTTGATATTACACAGGAAGGAGAAAAGAAAAATCCCCTTGTTGTGCGTCTGCACAACTACCCGGGAGGTCACCTGCTTTATGTGCTTAACCACGGCAAAACTAAGGAAAAAGCGAAAATAAGGATAAAGGTGCCGGAGGAAGGAACTTATTCCCTGGAGGAAATCCTGCAAAACAGGAAAACAACTGTTAAATCGCTTAAAAGAGAAGTTATCATTGAAACATCAGATATTTCCGTAAAGAACGGAGAGTTATGGAAAATTGAGAAGTTAAAATAAAAATGAAACCAAAATTACTATTTGCATCAGCCTGTTTTTTTTTATTCTCAGCTGCATCTGTAACTGCGCAAAAAGATACAGGCACCGGATCTTTTGTCAGCATCCAGTACAGAGAGAAAGAAAATCTCAATGTACTTGATCAGTGGATAAGGTGGAATAATCCAGGCAGCCTTCTCATCAACCATTTGCTTAATCAGGCCGGTGAATATTACAAAATCAGAGACAAAGAAATTGCCAGGCTTGAAACATCAGATGACTGGACAAAGCGTCAGGAGCATGTCAGAATCAAACTTAACAAGATAGTTGGCCCCTTTCCTGAACGTACCCCGCTAAATCCCCTGATTACCGGAATTGTCAGAAAAAAAGGCTTCCGTGTTGAGAAACTCATATATGAGGCTATGCCTGAATCATATGTTACGGGTTGCCTTTTTGTTCCCGATGTAATCGACAGCAAAGCGCCGGCAGTGCTGAATGTAATCGGACATAACCAGGAGGCTTTCAGGGCCGAATTGTACCAGATTGTTATACTCAATCTCGTTAAGAAGGGAATTGTCGTACTGGCCATCGATCCTCCCGGACAGGGCGAACATCTCCAGTATTTTGACCCTGAAATAAACTTCTCCAGGATCGGGTACTCTGTAATTGAACACTCTTATCTGGGTAATCAGTGTTTTCTAACAGGATCTTCTGCTGCTATGTATTTTACATGGGAAGGCATAAGGGGAATTGATTATCTTCTTTCACTCGATTATGTCGATCCTGAGAGAATCGGGGTTACAGGATTTTCTGGAGGAGGAACAGTTGCCTCATATATTGCTGCTTTTGACGAAAGAGTGAAAGTATCAGTGCCCTGCAGCTGGGCTACTGCATCCAGAAGGCAGCTTGAGACCAAAGGAGCACAGGATGCAGAGACAGAATTTTATCGTGGAGTGGCTGAAGGTATAACTTTTGAGGATCTCCTGGAAGTAAGAGCTCCAAAACCCACACTGCTGACATTTGTATCAAGAGACGAATATCTTTCGCTACAGGGGGCCAGGGAAGCATTGGCAGAAGCACAGAGGGCCTACGATGCATTTGGCTTAAGTGAAAATATTCAGATGGTGGAGGATGATTACAGACACTGGCTGACTCCAAAAATAAGAGAGGCAATCTACTCATTCTTCATGAAACATTTCGGCATTCAAGGCGATTGTACTGAGACCGAAACAAAACTGTTATCTGTTAATGAATTAACAGTAACCCCCACAGGGCAGGTTACCACATATCTTGGTGGAAAGACTATTTTTGATGCGAACAAAAAAATCGCAGCGAGCCTTAATGACAACCTTGTCATCTCCAGAAGGAATCCTGAAATGCATCTTGAACAAATAAAGGCCAGGGCACAGGAGATCTCAGGTTACACAAAACCCTCCGAGATCCCTGTTGCCTTTATTAACGGGCGTTATCAGAGAGACGGATATACAGTTGAAAAACTTGCGATCAGGGGCGAAGGTGATTATGTTATCCCATTCCTTCTATTTATACCGGATTATCAGTCGGAGAAGAGTCCTGCCCTGATATATCTTCATCCTGAAGGAAAAATAACCGAAGCACATGAAGGCGGTGCAGCAGAAAAGCTTGTAAAGAGCGGTTTTGTCGTAGCAGCGGCCGATGTCCTCGGTAACGGCGAAACAACGAACACAGCAACAAGAAACATGGCTCCTGGTTACACTTCTGTCCTGACAGGTAAAAGCATAGTTGGCATTCAGGCAGGTGATATAGCCAGGGTGGCCAGATATCTGACCGGCAGGACGGGAGTTGACCCGGACAGAATTGGTGCAGCCGGCATTGATGAAATGTGCCTGCCTCTTATTCATGCAGCCGCTTTAGAACCAGCAATAAAGGGTGTTGTGCTTATTGGTTCTCCCATTTCATACAGGTCAGTTGCCATGAACAGGTACTATAAATTAGGAATGACCGAACGCGAAGGAGGCGGAGTACACCACCCTTATGAAATTGATTTTTCATGGGGTGTGGCCGGTGTCCTTACAGGATATGATCTGCCCGACCTGATTGGTTCCTTAGCCCCACGAAGGGTAGCTTTTATTGGTCTGAAAGACCAGATGCTTGAGTCAGCTCCTGCAAGCCTGATAAATCAGGAACTTGAATTTCCCCGCACTGTTTATTCCTCAAAAAATGCAGCGGAAAACATCAGGGTAATTCAGGAAGGTACGGAATATCTGCCTCTGGTAAAGTGGTGCTTATCCCCCGATTAAATATTTCAAATTATATTGACTCTCCTGACCTGTGTGATTTTTAAAGTCTTTATTAAAAATATCTGAGATGAAAGCAAAGCCAGAAAGAAAAACCGGAAATAGCAAAGAAAATATCTCTCCATGCCAAGCTGACAGATCACAAACAGACAGGACCTTTTCCAGGCGTAATTTTATCCGTGTTGCAGGGATTGGAGCAGCTGCATACGGGATTACACAGTCCGGATGTTCTGTCGGCAGAAAACCACTTAGTGAACAGTCAGATATCCCTCCGATACAGGGATTTGAAAGAGAGCCGGACGATAATGGATCAATCAGAGTCTGGGAGCCTTTGACCGACCGTAAGGTTCGTGTAGGTATCGTAGGTTATGGAGTATGCAGGTTTGGAGCTGATTTTGGTTTCCAGAATCACCCGAATGTGGAGATAGTGGCGGTAAGTGACCTTTTCCCTGACAGGTGTTCTGAGCTCGCAAGGGTATGCAATTGTTCCAGGACTTATCCGTCACTTGAGGAGCTCGTCAAAGATGAGAATATTGAAGCAGTCTTTGTGGCAACGGATGCTCCCGGTCATGCCAGACATGTCATCGATGCTCTCCGCCATGGAAAACATGTGGCCTGTGCAGTTCCTGCCGTTTTCGGTTCACTTGAAGATGCAGACAAACTGTTTGAGGAAGTCAGATCGAGCGGATTAAAATATATGATGTTTGAAACATCATGCTTCAGGGAAGACCTGTATGCCATGCGGAAGGTCTGCGACATGGGGGGCTTCGGGAAACTGGTCTATTCTGAAGGCGAATATTTTCACTATATGAGCGAGCCCATTGACTCATTCAGGGGATGGCGTATCGGACTTCCGCCTCAATGGTATCCCACTCACTCAAATGCCTATCATACAGGGGTAACAGGTGGTGCTTTCACTGAAGTATCATGTGCCGGAATGCCCAGTATCATTGCGCACCTGAGGCCTGAAAACAACATTTATAAAAATCCATATGGCACTGAAATAGCCCTTTTCCGGACCAGTGAAGGGGGAATGGCCCGGATGGGTGTCAGCTGGGACACACCCGGTGACGGTGGAGAGAGAGGAAGGATCAGAGGACAGAGAGGATCGTTTTATGGCAGATACGAAGGTCTTGAGAAAAACCTTCCTGACCTGAGACGTCCCCCGCTTCCCCCGGGAGTACCTGCAGGCGGCCACGGAGGATCGCACGGAAACCTGATGAATGAGTTCATCGAATCAATCCTTCTGGACCGTAAGCCTCTGATCGATATTGTATCTGCCCTTAATATGACAGTCCCAGGAATTGTGGCACACAAATCAGCATTAAATGACGGGGAACTGCTTAAAATACCAGTGTATTCACTGTAAAGTCATTAAGAAAAATACACCTGTTGACCTGATACTGTCAACACAAAGCAAAACTGACCAACAATTCTCTGCCGGCTATCAGGTCCGTTGTTCCGGCCTTTGTATCCTTTATGGCATAATAACCATTGTTTAATCATGCTGCACTTTATTAACAAACTCTGTAAAGAGAAAAAAACATAGTCATTTCAGCAGTATTTCAGATCAGAGCAACACTTTATCGAAATTGAGGGAATAATTTTGATCTGCGGGATCAGTCTTTTATTGGTTTTTTTTATATTTTGCTGACTCTGATCCTGAAAAGTTTGAAGGCCGCGTAATAACAACCTGAAAAAAGTAACTGACAATATCTTAACGACATAGGCAAATTTCAATTAAATCAGATAAACTTAAGAAAATGAAACAAAAACTTTTTTCCCTGACAATTATCCTTTTTACGGGATTAGTATTTACAGGCTGTAAACAAGCCGACAACAAGCTGACCTTACTGGAAGCAGAGGAAGGCTGGACCCTGCTGTTCGATGGTAAGACGCTGAATGGCTGGCGCGATTTCCAGGGAGAAGACCTGAAAGGCCCATGGAAAGTTGATCGCGGATCTCTATCAGGACTGGGACTTGGGAGCGATAGCACAGGTTACATTGTTACCGAGAAGCAGTATGAGAACTTTATTCTCACCTTTGACTGGAAAATAGCTGAAGGGGGAAACAGCGGGGTATTATATCATGTCCTTGAACGTCCTGAGTATAAAGTACCGTATGTTTCAGGTCCTGAGTACCAGGTAATTGACGATCTGGGCTTTCCTGAAAAACTCGAGGATTGGCAGAAGGCTGGCGCTGATTATGCAATGTATGTGCCTGATCCGGATAAAAAGATTGTAAAAAAGGCAGGACTTTGGAATTCCTCCAAAATAGTTTTTGACAACGGTCACGTTGAACACTGGCTCAACGGGGAAAAGATCATTGAATTCGAAGCATGGTCCGATGACTGGTTCGAACGCCGGTCAGGCGGTAAATGGGACTATGCCCCTGAGTACGGACTTGCAAGAAAAGGTTATATTTCCCTGCAGGATCATGGCAGCAAAACATGGTACAAGAACATAAAGCTGAAAGAACTGCCACGCAAACCCAGGGAGGAGGTGCTATTTAACGGTGTTGATCTGACCGGATGGGAAGCTTATGGAACCGAACTGTGGTATGTTGACAACGGAGAGCTTGTTTGCGAAAGCGGTCCGGAAAAAAAATACGGTTACCTTGGTACAAGAAAATACTATAATGATTTTGACCTCAGTCTGGACTTCAAACTGATCTCCAATGGGAACAGCGGAGTATTCATCCGCTCATATATAAAGAGGGATGTTGAGATATCAGGATGGCAGGTTGAGGTAGCTCCTCCCGGACACGACACCGGCGGCATATATGAATCATACGGCAGAGGCTGGATTGCAAGGATCCCGGATGAAAAAGAAACCTTTCTTGAGGCAAAAGACTGGAATACCCTGCGCATCAAAACCGTCGGTGATAATGTGACCACATGGCTTAACGGGGAATTGATGACAGACCTGAATGATGAAAAAATAGGACAGGGACAGGGTCGCATACTTCTGCAGATCCACGATGGCGGAGGAATAAAAGTCAGGTGGAAAAATATTAAAATTTCGGAACTTTAAAACTCTGGATGTATTGGTGAAAAATCTTTTATGATAATTTGTTCCGGAATTTGTGTCTCCGGGTGAAATACAATTAAACAATGCTTAATGGAAAACATCTTGATCTATATAACAGATTAGTCAGACAAATAGATAAAAAAAGGATATACCATGATCCTCTGCACACCCTGGCCTTTGGTGCCGATGCAAGTTTCTACCGGCTGATCCCGAAAATGGTTATCAAGGCAAAAGACGAGGGCGAAATATCTCTTATTGTAAGGGAATGCTCCTCGCTCAGGATCCCCGTAACATTCCGTGCAGCCGGAACAAGTCTTTCAGGTCAGGCCATAACCGATTCCGTTCTTGTAATAGCATCAGACTACTGGAAAAATTACAGCATTACCGATAATGGCTTAAAGATAAGTCTGCAACCCGGGCTGACTGGTGGTTATATAAATTCTCTTCTGGCTCCTTACGGCAGAAAGATTGGTCCCGACCCTGCCTCAATCAATGCAGCCACCATAGGAGGAATAATTGCGAACAATGCAAGCGGAATGAGCAGCGGAACCGGAGAAAATGCATATAATACCATTGAGAGCCTGCGGATCGTCCTTGCTGACGGAACGGTTCTTGATACAGGTGACGGAAAAAGCAGGGATTGTTTCCTGGAATCACATTCAGACCTCGTAAAAAATATTATGGCACTGGCAAAGTCAGTGCAGGAAAACAAGCCTCTGTCAGACAGGATTAAACATAAATACCTTCTCAAGAACACAACCGGTTACAGCCTTAATGCGCTGACCGATTTCACCGGTGTCTTTGATATAATAAAGCATCTGATGATAGGTTCGGAAGGCACTCTTGGTTTTATTTCCGGAATTAATCTTAATACAGTAGCCGAGCATAAATACAAAGCCAGTTCCCTGATGATCTTTCCGGGGCTTAGGCATGCCTGCACAGCAGTCGTGCGCTTAAAATCTGCTCCGGTGACAGCAGTGGAAATAATCGACCGATCAGGACTGCGGTCAGTTGAGAATGAGCCCGGTATGCCTGACTTTCTTAAAAAGCTGTCTCCCGGAGCAAGTGCGCTGCTGGTAGAAACATCAACAGATCATCAACCGGATCTCGGCAGACAGATTGAGAAAATCCTTGAAGCAATCAGTGATATTCCGTCAGAAATGCCCCTTACTTTTACGGATAATCCGAAAGAGTATTCCGTTTACTGGGACATAAGGAAAGGATTGTTCCCGTCAGTAGGTGCAATGAGAAAAAAAGGCACAACCGTGATCATAGAAGATGTCGCTTTCCCCATTCAAAGGCTTGGCGACGCCACTTCTGACCTTCAGAATATTCTGAAGAATTACGGTTATAATGATGCCGTAATCTATGGTCACGCCCTGGAAGGCAACCTTCATTTTATTTTCAGTCAGGATTTCGGAATCAAAGAGGAGATTGCGAGATATAAAAACCTGATGGCTGAAGTATCGGACCTTGTGGTTGCCAGGTATGACGGGTCGCTGAAAGCGGAGCATGGAACAGGAAGGAATGTTGCTCCTTTTGTAATGCAGGAATGGGGAAAAGAAGCATATCAGGTAATGGAGAGGATCAAGGAAATCTTTGACCCGCTTAACATTCTCAATCCGGGTGTCATTCTGAATCAGGATCCTGAAATACATCTGAGGAATCTTAAGCCCATTCCCGCTGCTGACGATGAAATAGATAAATGCATTGAATGCGGCTTCTGCGAACCGTCGTGTGTGTCCTCGGACCTGACCCTTTCACCAAGGCAGCGTATAGTAGTATACAGGGAGATATCAAGCCTCCTTAAAACCGGACAGGAGCCCCATATAGTCTCTTCTCTGGTGCGTTCCTACTCTTATGAAGGAGATAAGACATGTGCTACTGACGGTTTATGTGCCATAAGCTGCCCGGTCAAAATCGATACGGGAAAGCTGGTCAAAAAGCTGCGCCTTGAAAAAATCGGCAACAGGCAGAGAGTGGCATCCTGGATTGCAGATCATATGGCATTTGTAACATCTGTTGCCCGAAAGGCACTCTCTTTTGTAAGTCTGTTCCACAAAATCCTTGGTACAACCCTTATGAAATGGATTGCAGGAGGACTCAGGAATATGTCGGGAAGAAGAATCCCTTTCTGGAATCCTTATATGCCAGGCGGTGCCACAAAGATAAATGCAGCTGGTCCTCTAATCAGCAACGGCCTGCGAAAAGTGGTATATTTTCCGTCGTGCATAAACCGTTCAATGGGAACTTCAAAAGATCATAACGAAGAGGCCCAGCTCACACGGGAAATGATATGTCTTCTTAATAAAGCCGGTTACGAAGCTGTCTTTCCCGAAAACATGGATGAGCTGTGTTGCGGAATGGCATTTCTCAGCAAAGGATACAAAAAAGCCGGCGAAAAAAAGTCCGAAGAACTGGAAAAAGCTCTTCTTAAAGCAAGTAACAACGGGGAGTTTCCTGTTCTCTGCGATATGAGCCCGTGTCTTTATACAATGAAGGAGAATTTCACCTCAGGACTGAAGCTTTATGAACCTGTCCAGTTCATCACGGAATACCTGCTTCCATGGCTTAAAATAACACCTGTTAATGAAACAGTCACTGTCTTTCCTGTCTGCAGCATGAAAAAAATGGGACTGACAGAAATGCTGGTTGCTCTGGCAAAGAAATGTGCCGGTGAAGTAATAGTGCCTGACACTAACTGCTGCGGATTTGCAGGAGACAGAGGATTTACATATCCTGAGCTCAACCGGCATGGATTACGGAATCTTAAAGCTCAGATACCTCCGGAAGTAAAACACGGATACTCTACCAGCCGGACATGTGAAATAGGCCTGAGCCTGCATTCCGGTATATCTCACAAGTCAGTGGTTTATCTGGTTAACAAGGTCAGCTCTCCCGGATAAAGGTTTTATAATTTATCTGATTTTACTTTTACACAAGTCTTTTCCAGTTCTTTTCAATATGAAGCGAAGGAGATTAATAAAAAACATAATCACGGGCAGTGCCGTTGTTTCTTCCGGAGCTTTTCTGCCAGGATTAAGCACCGGCTGCAGTAAGAATCCGGCCTCATCAGGCTCATTCCCGGAGAAAATTGCCGGTATGACTCCAGAGGAGTTGAGAAACGACTACAGAGAGCGCATTCTTAATCAGTATCTTCCCTTCTGGGAAAAGGGCGGCTATGATGAAGAGCTGGGCGGATTCATGTGTGAGCTTTATGATGACGGCTCGGTTGTCAATGATGAAAAATATATCTGGTATCAGGGAAGAGGTATCTGGGTCTATTCATTCCTGTTCAATAATTTCGGAAAAGACAGAAGATACCTGGAAATAGCTGAAAAGTCGCGGGAATTCCTCGTGAATAAAATGTATATCGGTAAGGGTCAGTGGCATGAATCAGTTAACAGGGAAGGAACACCCGTGGTAAGCACGGTTTCTCAGGGTTCAGGCAAAGATATTTACGGTGCTCTTTTCTCTGCTGCCGGATTGATAGAGTTATACAAAGCCTCCAGGAACAAAGATGATCTTGAAATTTCCCTTGATTCAATAAGAGAATCTGTAAAGATCTACGATAACCCTTATTATGATGGTATTACTGTTCCCGGAACAGACAGCAGGGGTCTGAGAACCCTGGGACATTCTTTTATGATAGTATGGCCGCTTACAAATCTTCTTTCATTTTATGAGGATCAGGATCTTGAAGCACTGCTGAATGAGCATGTTAATCATATTATCAATGATTTCTGGAACAGCGAGTATGGTATTAACAATGAAAACCTGTTCCATGATTATTCCAGGCTTCCCGGACATGAAACTGTAATGTATTCCGGCCATTACCTGGAGACCCTGTGGATGGTTTTGCTTGAAGCCCTCCGTAAAAAAGACAGCCAGCTTTTCCATATAATAAAGACCCGGGTCAGGCGTCTCATTGAAATGACCTGGGATTATGTTTTCGAAGGGATGGGTACAGAAGATTATTATGTGTTCCGTAAAGAGGATAAATGTCAGGGGCCGGAGCTTGATCTGAAGGTGATGTGGGCACATACCGAACTTCTGGTGGCAACGATGACCATCTTCGAACATACTGGTGAAGTCTGGGCGAAGGAATGGTATGAACGTGGCAGGGAATATTGCCTGAAACATATGGCGGATACTGGTACAGGAGTATGGAGACAGGCTGTTGACCGCTTCGGAAAAGATAAACAAAGACCGGGTATCAGCATTTACCGGAAGGATAATTTCCATCAGATCCGATATCAGATGATGAACCTGCTGTCAGTGGAAAGAATGATAAGGAACGGCAATAATATGACCGTTATCTGAAATAATTTGCCATATCAGGATAAGTAGTATCCAGACAGGCAGTTGCTTGTATTATTTTTTGAGGTCCTGAGGTTACATAAGTATTATTCAATATTAAAAATATGAGAAAGGTTTATTTGCTTTTAATTATTTTACTCTTTCATTCTGTGCTGCTCGCACAGAAAACTGAGATTTCTGACCCGGACAAGAGAACTGACTGGTGGGGCGACATTGATGGATTCTATAATCAACAGGCAAGTATATCCCTGAGACTTGTTAATGATGTATTGAAAAATCATCCTCCTGAAGTTGAAGAGCCATTAATAAGGAAACTGGCTTTGCTTCTGATCGACAATGTCCTGCATGAAGAAAAGGCGCCTTTACATAAAGCTGTCCATGACTTCTTCAGGAACCGTATGGAAACCGCAGTGGAAGAAATCAGGACAACAAAAGTCAGCGAGGGTGCTGTTATCTGGAAATTGTATAATCACGCTTTTGTTGTAAAAACATCCTCAGTTACGATAGGATTTGACATTCAGAAAGGGCTCACTGGAAATGACGGGTTTATGATTGGTGATGAAATGATGAAGATGCTGGTCAAAGAGATTGATATGCTCTTCATTTCCCACTATCACAGAGACCATGCCGATCCGGCTACAGCTGAATTATTCCTGTCAGGGAACAAACCGGTAATTACTCCTCCGGATCTGTGGACAGACCTGCCAGTCTTTAAAAGAGTAACACATCCGGAAAGAAAAGCACATGAGATACAGGAGATACTTATTCCTCAAAAAAACCTCAGAATTAAATTTGTAAACTATCCCGGGCACCAGGGAGAAAAAATACTGAATAATGTATATCTTGTTTTCACGCCGGAGGGACTTTCTTTTTCTCACACGGGAGACCAGTCAAACAGTGAAGACTTCCTGTGGATGAAGAGCGTTTCGGATTTCCATTCAGTAGATGTGCTTATGGTAAATACATGGGGATTGGATCCGGAGAAAAGACTGGCAAAAGGTTTCAGGCCTCAGCTGATAATTGCAGGACACGAGAATGAGATGGGTCATTCCGTCGATCACAGGGAACCTTACTGGCTGAATTATCCGAGGCTGGAAGACCGGTCAGTAATGCCCTGGATCCATATGGCCTGGGGAGAAAAATATCACTATATTCCACCAGGTGAGAAATAGGTTCAATATTTATAACCTGTGCATGCAAAACCGCCGGAAATTTATCAGACAACTGTAACAGCACCTTAAAAAAGCAATTATGAGAAACATTCTGGTTTTTATATTGCTGAATTTAATTCCATTCTGTCAGTTGAGCTGTCAGATAGCGAATCCGGGGAATTGCCTTCTGTCAGGTAATGATCTTGAATTTCTCAAAAAGCTGACGCAGGACGTTCTCGAAAGTTCACGCATCTATCCCGGGCAAAAAATTTCTCCTGATTTCGGACCCAATAATACCGGCGGTATTCTGGTAAGGCCAGGCGGGCGTGACTGTTATCCTGCTTTCTGGATCCGCGACTATGCAATGTCGCTGGAGTCAGGATTTGTGACGGAAACAGAGCAGAAACACATGCTTGAGCTTACTGCTTCAACACAATGCGACCGCACCTGGATTACAAAAGCCGGAAGCATGGTCCCTGCCGGTGCGATAGCTGATCATATCCGGATTGACGACAGCAGGCCGGTCTATTATCCGGGCACTTTCGATTACGATAATCAGGGCGGAAAAACATGGGGAATGGTTCCCCCCTACTGTGATCAGTATTTTTTTATTCACATGGCTCATTATTATGTAAAAAGCGCTAGCTCTGCAGAATATTTGCTTGCCGAGATCAATGGAATAAGACTCATTGATCGTCTTGAAATGGCATACAACATGCCCCCTACCCGGCAGGATGGTGTTCTGGTATATACAAATGACGATTTCAGGGGTGTCGATTTTGGCTTCAGGGATGTGATTTACATCACAGGGGATCTTTGTCTTCCCTCTCTGCTGAAGTACAGGGCGTCTGTCGAGATGGCAGAAATGTACGACATGATCGGCCGTAATGATAAAGCCGGAATATACAGAAATATCGCAGGACGGATCAGGAATGAGATAAGACAGGTCTTTTACGATGAACGCGGGATGCTGCTGGCTTCAACCGGATGCAGCAGCCAGCCTGATGTATGGAGCACCGCACTGGCTGTTTATTTTAAAGTTCTGGAAGAATCTGATATGAAGAAAAGCTGCCTGTTTCTGAGGGATTCCCATAAAAACGGCACCTTATCAAAGCGGGGCAATATAAGGCACATACTAACATCTGACGATTTCAGCGATCTGACAGCCTGGGAAAAGAGCCTGGCAAAAAAAGGCACATATCAGAATGGTGCATACTGGGGAACTCCGACAGGATGGGTATGTTATGCAATTGCCATGGTCGATGTCACGGCAGCAGAAAAGCTTGCAAAGGAATATATTGACGATCTCAGGGAAGGAGATTACCGGAAAGGTAATGAATTCGGAGCTCCATGGGAATGCTATAACGAAGACTCTCCGCAAAATTCGGTGTACCTGACAACAGTCAGCTGCCCTTATGCTGTTTTTAGCAGGAAATGGCCATAATTCATTATCTGTCCTGAGCATTGTTTTAGGGTTTATACCCTGACGGAATAATATATTCCAGTAATAAAAATAAACCTGTTATAATGACCAGGTCTGAATTAAAACAAAGCTATCAATAATGAAAATCATAATTATCGGAGGCACCGGACACATCGGAACATACCTGGTACCAAGACTGGTAACGGCAGGACACGAAGTTATATCGGTCAGCAGGCAATTAAGAAAACCCTATTCAGACCATCCAGCATGGAGATCTGTTAAACAGGTTGACATCGACAGGACTGAGGCTGAAAAAAAGAAGATTTTTGGGAAACTGGTAACAAAGCTTTCACCTGATGCGGTGATAGATCTGATATGCTTTGAACCAGAGAGTGTAAAAAGCCTGGCTGAAGCTCTTGCCGGAAAAACCGAGCATTTCCTGCTGTGCGGAACTATCTGGGTTCATGGTTACAGTGAAGTTGTGCCCACCGATGAAACCCAGATACGAAAACCGTTTGGCGACTATGGCATAAAAAAAGCAGCCGTCGAGGAATGGCTGCTTTCATATTCACATAGAAAAGGTTTTCCCGGTACTGTATTGCATCCCGGCCATATCGTTGGTGCCGGATGGATCCCGTTAAACCCTGCCGGCAACTTCAATCCTGATGTGTTCAGGAAACTGGCCAGGGGCGAAAAGCTGTATCTTCCTAACCTTGGCATGGAAACCGTGCACCATGTTCATGCCGACGATGTTGCCCGGGCCTTTGAAAAAGCTTTGACCCACCGCAATACAGTTGCCGGAGAAAGTTATCACATTGTATCACCAAAGGCTCTGACGCTGAGGGGATACGCAACAGCCATGGCAGCATGGTTCGGACGCGAAGCAAATCTCGGTTTCCTGCCATGGGACGAGTGGAAAAAGACAGTTGACAGGAATGATGCAGATGCCACATGGGATCATATAGCACATAGTCCAAACTGCTCGATTGAGAAAGCCGGACGCGATATGGGCTATATTCCCGGATATACCTCTTTGCAGGCAGTACAGGAAGCTGTCTCATGGATGCTGAATAACAAAATGTTGTCTATTGATTAATAAACTTATCTGACAGATGAAAAAATGCTGCCCGTTTTACGGGGTTTCCCTGCTAAGTGCTTTTGTCTGGGTTATTTGCATCAATCCTTCCGTTGCTCAGGAGCAGAATGACCTGGACGTATTGAAAAACTACTGGCTCATACATGGCGACGCACCAAACTCAATGTACAAACACCTTGCAAATCAGGCTTTCAGTCTCCTTGAAAAAAGAACTGAAAAGATAAGCAGGCTTAAGAATGCGGATGACTGGCTTGCAAGGCAGGCTGAAATAAAACAGGTCTTATGGGAAATATTAGGTCCCTTCCCTGAAAAAACACCTTTAAATGCCAAAATAACGGGTAAATTCAAAAAAGAAGGGTACAAAGTTGAAAATATCATTTATGAATCATTGCCGGGCTATTATGTTACAGCCTCATTGTTTTTACCTGATAAGCTCAAAAAGCCTGCCCCGGCGATCCTTTTCTGCAGCGGACACAGCGCAGGGGCCTACAGGCTCGAATCGTATCAGCTTCCCCTGCTCAACCTTGTAAAGAAAGGCTTTGTAGTCCTTGCCATAGATCCTGTGGGACAGGGAGAACGGCTTCAATATTTTGACCCGGAAAAAGGAGAATCAGTAATAGGCAGAGCCACACAGGAGCATTCCTATGCTGCCGTTCAGGTATTCCTCAATGCAGGATCAGTGGCAAGATATTTTATATGGGATGGAATAAGAGGAATAGATTACCTCACAGGAAGAAAAGAAGTGGATCCTGAAAGGATAGGAGTACACGGTCTTTCAGGAGGCGGGACCCAGACTGCATACATCTCAGCACTGGATGAAAGGGTTACCGCTTCGGCTCCCGCCTGCTATATAACAAGCTATCGCAGGCTGCTTGAGTCGATCGGGGTACAGGACGGAGAACAGAACCTTTACAGAGGATTATCCAAAGGCATTGATCATGCCGACTATATTATAGCCAGAGCCCCCAGGCCCACTCTTATTATGGCCACTACGAGGGATTTTTTCAGCATACAGGGTACAAGGGAAACATTCCATGAACTTAAGGATGTGTACACCATGCTGGGAAAGCCTGAAAACATTGAAATTACCGAGGATGATCACGGACATGGTTATACAAGAAAAAATCGCGAGGCCATGTACGGCTTCTTCTGCAAGCATCTCAGCCTGCAAGCTTCCTCAACAGAGGAGGAAGTTGATTTCTGTACTCCTGAAGAACTTCAGAAAACGACTACAGGCCAGCTCTCAACATCAATGGGAGGAGAAACCCTTTTCAGCCTGAACTTAAGAGAATCAGAAAACATCCTGAGCCGGCTGCGGGAAACAAGGGAATTATCACCGGTCAGTAGCGGGGATATGCTCAACAGTATAAGGAAAATATCCGGATTCGTCGCACCCTCTGATATTCAGGAACCTGTATTTACCGGTCGCTTTCGGAGAGAAGATTACGTTGTGGAAAAGTATTTTGTTAAAGGCGAAGGCGATTATGTAATTCCCTTTCTGCTCATGATACCTGATGTCCCGGTCAACAAGGCTGTGATATATCTTCATCCGTCAGGGAAAGCTGCTGAAGCTTATGAAGGTGGGGAAATTGAATGGTTTGTGAAAAACGGAGTGACAGTTCTGGCTCCTGACCTTATAGGAACAGGAGAAATGGGCCCCGGGGACTTTAAAGGCGATGCTGTGATAGGTGGTGTTTCATATAATACTTGGTTCACATCAACAATAACCGGAAGAAGTATAGTGGGAATACGGGCCGGCGATGTAATGCGTCTCAGAATGCTTCTCACAAAAAGAAATGAATTCACCGAGATCCTTGGTGTTGCCAGAAAGGAGCTTGCCCCGGTAATGCTGTATGCCTCAGCATTTGACAGGCAAATAAACCGTATAGCCCTTATAGAACCGTATTCTTCATACCGGTCTTTTGTTACAAGCCGGTTTTATTATCCGGGATTCGTTCAGAATCTCGTCCCGGGAGCACTTATGCTCTACGACCTTCCGGACCTTGCCGCGACGCTTGCACCCCGGCCCATGATAATTTCGGGAGCCTCTGGCGCGAGCGGGAATTATGAGGACCCTGACGGCATAGCTGAGGATATTGCCGTAATTGCGAAAGCGTATAATTCGCTGGAGGCCGGCGACAGGATAAAAATTGTATCCGGAGATATGTCTGATAAATTTTTTGATCTTATGATGGAATGGATAAAATGAAAAATCATTTCTTACAACTGTTATTTTTAGACGGCCGGCATTTTTCGGGGAATATCTCCCGCATGGTGCCTGCCATGGCAGCAATTCTTCTGAGTCTGGTTTCGGTATCCTGCAGCGGCCCTTCGTCAGGAACAGCCACCTCCGGTAATGACCTCCCGGTAAAAGTTGAGCCCGCTTTGATACATGATCTGGGAAATGAGCACTTCGGTAATGCTGTCTTCCGCCACGGGAGAAAAAGTTTCCGGATCGCTGCTTCAGGAAACAGGATTCTTGAGTTTCCCGTTCAGGTGAATGCCCCTGTTACAGAGGTAGTACCAGCAGGCAGCGGGAGATATAACAATGGTGCCTGCGCATTTGATATCAACGGTGATGGCATTGATGAGATGATAGTCGGGCGTAACAATAAGGAGGAAGGAACAGATCTGTTATGGTTTGAGGAAGTGCCGGGAAATACTTTATGGAACGAGCATCTGATTGCCAGTGTAAAGAGCGAAAAAGGTGATGCAGAGAAAGGATTTCACGATATTATGCCATTTGAAACCCGGGTCTCTGGCAGCGTAGTCCGTGGAGTTGCAGTTGTTGCCAGCCGGAAAAGGTTGTTCTGGTACCAGATACCGGATGACCCGACGCAGCTATGGATAGAACATAAAATTGCGGATCTGACCAGGCATGAAGCTGAACATGCCCAATCAGGACTGGCTGCAGGTGACATTACCGCCAACGGGTGCCAGGATCTCGTATGCGGTAATTTCTGGGCCGAATGCCCTGAAAACCCTTTGACCGGGAAATGGATTATAAATCGTTACAGCAACTGGGACCGCAAGAGAATACCTGCTTATCCCGGAGTGCCGGAATGGGTAATGAATGAACGGTTTGGGGGCATGAACCAGCTTGACCTGGGGGATCTGGATGGAGACGGCAAAATTGATATTGTCGCATCAGAAGCTGAAATCCCGGATGCTAGGCTGGGCGTCTTCTGCCGTGATAAGGGAAACCCCCGTACACTGTGGAAAGAAACAGTGATAGATACCTCAATCTATTGTCCTCACAGTCTTGTCGTCACCGATGTAAACAATGACATGCGACCTGACATACTTGTCGGTGAAATGACTGCCGGAGGCTGGTATTTCCCACGAAATTCCAGTCCCCATCTTTATCTGTACCTTAATCTCGGCAATCTGAAATTCAGGAAATATATTCTGCACACCGGATGGGGAATTCACATGATGAGAAAGGCAGAATTACCAGAAGATGAAAGTGTGTTTGTGTTTGCAGCGGATGAAATACAGCCATGGTACGAAGACATGACAACTCTTCTTGTCGGATGGAAGATAACAGCACAGGATTAGTGACATAATTTGTTTTTGCAGTCTTGCAATCTGGCGATCCGGTGGTCTTGCAACAGGAAAGCCGGCATGTTGGAAAACAGTGTATAATCAGGACCCGGGTTCGAATCCAAAACAAGCTGTACAGCAAGGTAAAAATCTTTCCGCAACTCAATTCATCATCAAAAAGAAAAAATCTTTGGAGAACAATGCTTCTTTAACTATTTTAGCCGGACACTTTTGAAACTTAATTTAAAAAGCAATAAAAAATGAAACAGAAATTTATCCTCCTCTTTTTGCTGGGCGTATTCTGCCTCCAGTTAGCTATTTCACAAACCATCTCAAAAGAAGAACTTGTCTTCCTTACATCAGAGTGGAAGGGAGAGCGTTTTGCTGACGGACGGCCAAAAATACCGGACGACCTTCTGAACAGAGCAAGGAAAGTAGGGATTGAAGAGGCCTGGACAGTTTTAAACAATGAAGGTTATACAAACCAGTATGAAGGAAACTGGAAAACCTCAGGCGGAGACGTCCCTGTTGTGGGCAGGGCCGTAACAGCAGTGTTCATACCCAGTCGTCCGGACCTTGTCAGGAACATAACCGAAAGGGGACATAAATCGGGGTTTAACGGCGCATCCAATTCATGGCCGATTTCCGTCCTTCAGAAAGATGATGTATATGTTGTTGATTGCTTCGGTAAAATTGATGAAGGAACACTTATCGGAGATAACCTGGGAAATGCAATATTTAACAGAACCGGTACAGGGGTAGTATTCGACGGTGGTGCAAGAGACATGCAGGGACTTGCCGCTATTGAAGGATTCAATGCATACGTGCGTGGTTTCCACCCGTCATATCTGAAAAATGTTATCCTGGCCGGACTGAACACACCGGCACGTATTGGTTCGGCTGTTGTCCTTCCGGGTGACCTGGTGATCACTGAAAGCGGTGGGGTTCTCTTTATCCCTGCCCATATGGTGGAACTGGTTATTACCACATGTGAGTTCATTGCCCTGAGAGATAAATTCAGTCATGAAAGACTCAAACAGGGTGTTTATAATGCAGGCCAGATAGACAGTCAGTGGACGAATGCCATAATTGAAGACTTCATGAAATGGCTTAAACAGAATCCCGAACTGCAGCAACTTACCAGAGCACAGGTTGATGAATTTATGAAGAAAAGGACCTGGTAAAAACTGATTTTTAGTACACAGGACACTTTACCGGTTACAAATAAACATTACAGGCTTTGTTTGTGACAGGTTATCCTGGTCAAATATTGAATAAGTTCATCTGAAACCTCAATGTTTTAACAAAACAAATACAAATAATAATAATTGTCATTTAAACATGATGGTTCCCTGCCCGACGGGTCAGACGGGCATACGATCATTTAAAATAAAATCATTAACGCATGAAAAAAATCTTTGTCACATTAAGTATCATTATTTTTTCCATATCTGCCTGCACTTCAGATAAGTCAGTTACTGTAGCAGATCTGGCAGAAGAGGAAAAAGCTGTTGCCGCAGCAGTAGAACAGTTTAAAACAGCTATCATCAATGCCGACAGGGAGTTGCTTGAAAGTATTTTCGCGGACAAGCTTATTTACGGTCACTCGGGTGGTAAGGTGCAGAACAAGGCGGAATGCATTGAAGAGATCGTCAGCCTGCAACCTAATGATTACCTTTCTATCGACCTGGCCGGTCAGACTATTATGGTTTCGGGGGAGACCGCTGTGGTAAGGCATATATATTCGGCTGATTTTACAAGTAATGGAGCTCCCGGTAGCCTGAGTATCGGCAATGTTCTGATCTGGCAGAAACAGGATGGGAAATGGAAGCTCCTTGCGCGTCAGGCTTACCGGCTATAGTACCTCTTTTGGTTTACACCGGTAAAAGGAATTAAAAATTAGAACAAATCAATCAATAAGCCAAGATTCAATGATGAAATGAAAAGAATTAAAACATGGCTTAATGGCCTGCGTATAAGTCCTAAAATTGTTTTTCTTGTCACGGGTGTAATCTCAGCAATCTGGTTCCTTATCAGGGTCATTCCCAAACCCTCCCGTGCAGGTTATCCATGCATGAGAGTTGCTGCACCATTTATGTCGGGATTAGTAATCTATCTCCTCTCACTTGGAGGGCTTGTTTTATCTTTTAAAAAGGCAGTTAAGAACCTGGCCGCAGCAAGGTATCTGGCAGCTTTCTCCCTTACTGTCCTTGCTCTGATACTGCTTAGTATAAATCTGGTAAGCGACCAGTCAGTAACCTCTGCAATGCAAAATAATTTCCCCGGACCTCAGGACGGTCCCAACATGCCGGCAGGGGTACCGGGCGGAATAAATCCCGGCAGGGTCATATGGGCATGGAACCCTGATGCTACCAACGAAAACTGCAGAAATGTTTTTGAAAATGCCGACTGGTACTTCAATCCTGCCAACGCTGACCAGGAAATAATAAGTAACATGTTTTCGGAATCCATACTGAAGCTGACAGGGAAACCTGATCTGAGGCAGTCGTGGGACGCACTCTTTCGTTATCATAACCTCAGAAAACATCAGAAGGACAAGGGATATACAGCGGGAGAAAAAATTCATATCAAGATAAATCAGGGAACAGCATCGTGGGTGATAAACCGGGATGAAAAAGCCAGCGGATATTACCTGCCGAAAACACTCAAACCAGGACAGGAACGGAGAGCGAGAAGAATGGGAGCTACAGAAACATCACCCTATATTGTACTGGAGTTGCTGAGAGAACTTGTTATTGAAGCCGGAGTCAGGCAGGAAGATATATATATCGGGGATCCGCAGACGCATGTTTTCGGCCACAATTACGATATATGGCATTCAGAATTTCCTGATATTAAATATATTGACAGAACATCGGAAATGCATGGCCGGACACTTATAAAGCAAACTGCAAACGATCTCATCTTTTATTCCGATAAAAAACTGACCGATAAACTATACGATGTAGCGGAAAATGCAGATTACATGATTAATGTGGCCAGTCTGAAGCCTCATGGCTCTGCAGGAATAACCCTCACGGCCAAGAACCACTTCGGATCTCAGGGAAGACCTTCGGCTGCCCATTTACACTATTCAAACATTGCTCCCTCATGGGAGGAATATCCAAGGGAGGTTGGCAAACCCAGCAACGGGGGTTATAATAAATACCGGGTTATGGTTGATTTGATGGGAAGCCGTTATCTTGGGCGTAATACAATGCTTTGCATCGTCGATGGTTTATTCGGCGGAGGTTCCGATGAGACCAAAGGCCCTGTCAGATACTTTATGGAACCTTTTAATAATGACTGGAGTTCGTCAATATTCATTTCGCAGGACCAGGTTGCGCTGGAGTCGGTTTGTTTTGATTTCCTGAGGGCAGAATGGAACGGTATCCATACCCACGATCCGGCAAATAATGCCATGGAAACGTTCCCAAATATGCTGGGAGTGGATGATTACCTTCATCAGGCTGCCGATTCAAAAAACTGGCCGGAGGGAATAATATATGATCCGGATAACAGCGGAAAACCTCTCCCCAGCCTGGGTGTTCACGAACACTGGAATAACAGCAGGGACAAGCAGTATTCCGGCAACCTTGGTTGGTCAGGCGGAATTACGTTGGTTTCAATACCTGGTGATCTGGTTAAAGGGCATCAGATAAATTGAAGAGAATGGCGCTACTCCCTCCACCATTTTTTCAGACCTGTTTTATTAAATGGATATTCAGGCAAGCCGGACTCAGACCACGGTGTCCTGATCTTTCCTCCGGTAAAGCTTTGACATTACATCTGATATATCTACGGAAATCACCCCGTAAGCTTTATATTGAAAATCCAGTTATTGTCACCAACAAAACTAAACCACAATAAACCGTTCTATTTATAAACCAACACTGACGCCAATATGAATTTTACATTTATTGACACAATAATTGTCATTGTATATCTGGCCGGCATTACATTATTCGGAATCAAGCTTGCGGGTAAACAGACTTCAACCAAGGATTACTTTCTCGGAGGGCGTAAGATCCCCTGGTGGGTAGTGTGCTTTTCGATAGTCGCCACAGAAACCAGTACACTGACCTTCATAAGTATTCCCGGGCTGGCATATCTTACAAATCTCAATTTCCTTCAGATAACGATTGGCTATTTCCTTGGAAGGATTATTGTGGCATGGATCATATTGCCTTCATACTTCAAGGGCGAACTGGGTACAGCATATACATTTCTCGCAAACCGGTTCGGCACGCCGATGAAAAATCTGGCTTCAGGTGTTTTCATGTTGACCAGGCTGGCCGCTGACGGTGTAAGGCTTTTTGCAACTGCCATACCCCTTGCCCTTATACTTCAGGGAACACTAATTGCCGAAAGCTATTCAACCGATTGGATATACATCTGGTCAATAATCATAATTGCACTTGTAACCTACAGTTACACATTCCTGGGTGGATTAAAATCTGTCGTGTGGATGGAAATGGTGCAGCTGTTTATTTATATTACCGGAGCAGTTGCTGCAATAGTCATCGTCAGCGGTGAGTTAACAGGCGGAATGCCGGGCGGAATTGACAAAGCAGCCGAAGCAGGCAAATATCATGTGTTCAATTTCTCATTTACAGGAGGATTAAAGGGATTCTTTTCAACACCCTACACCTTTGTTGCCAGCATACTGGGGGGAGCATTCCTTTCGATGGCATCACATGGGATAGACCAGCTGATTATACAGAGGCTTCTTGCAACAGGTTCACTGAAAGCCAGCCGGAAAGCACTGATAACAACAGGAGGAATTATTATAGCTCAGTTTGCCCTGTTTCTGTTCCTCGGTACACTGCTGTTCGTATTCTACGGTGGAGCCGATATCAGGTCCGATGAGATATTCCCGAAATTCATTATTGAGGAAATGCCGACAGGTCTGTCCGGATTTATTATTGCTGCCCTCTTCGCTGCAGCAATGTCAACTCTGTCAAGCTCTATTACAGCACTGGGATCAACCACTATGTATGACTATGTCATGCCGTATTACAAAAAGCTGAATCAGGCTAACGAGGTGATGATCTCAAGACTGATAACAGGAATATGGTGCCTATTACTTGTGGGATCAGCCATCTCTTTTATGAAGAGCTCCCAGGTGGTTGTTGAGCTGGCCCTGTCCATTGCCTCATTTACATACGGGGGATTGCTGGGTACTTTTATTCTGGGGGTCCTTTTCAAAAAGCCACTGATCAGACAGGCTATTCCTGCTTTTCTGACCGGTATTGCAGTTATGATTTACATCATTATCTTCACATCGATCGCCTGGACATGGTACACACTGATAGGAGCAATGGTTACTGTCCTTACCGGCCTGATCCTGACCAGGATTGCAAAAAAAGGGTAGAATCAGACCTGCCTGAACATAATATCATCCTTAGGCAGCCGGGTCATCTGACTTGAATGCATGCTACCAGTGTATCAGGGATCAATTGATGCGGAAAGATGCAACAGGAAGCATTTTCGCTGGATTACCCCAATAATATGGTAAAACATAATAATTATAATGATAATGAAATCAGGAAGCGGAAGCGATACTGAAGATTTAACACATAAGCATTATGCCCCGTTTGTTAAATGACCTATTATTGACTGACAGGAGAGTCTCTCATTTATGGAATAATCTTAGCTTTACATGATACCTTATAAGTTCGGCTAAATCAGAAAATCAATTATCAGCGCCTATCTTAAATCAACTTATGCATATTATGAAAAGATCACCACATATTTCAGGATACCTTAATTTAGTGATTGTTATCGCTCTAGGTATGTCTTTCATCAGTGAATCTTTTTCACAGGGTAGAATATATCCAGACTGGAAGCATTTCAGTATAGATCCGGTGCTTCCAGGTTCTTCGTGGGGAACAGGGGGCCCTGCACTTGCTGATTTTGATCATGACGGAGATCTGGATGTAGCTATCTCAAGAAGAAACACAAAGTCGGCTTACTGGTATGAAAGACTTAATGATTCCATTTGGATACCGCATCTTATAGGTTATGCAGATCCTCTTGAGAATACCCTGGGAACAACGGTTATTGATATTGATAACGACGGATGGGATGATGTGGTATTCCAGGGCGTCTGGTTCAGAAATCCCGGTGTTCTGAATGAATATCCTGACACTCCTTGGAAATCGTATTTTGTGAAATTTGGAGGTCATGACGCAGCAACTGTTGATGTTGATGCCAATGGTCAGAACGACATTCTTGTCTACGATGGCAATAAAATTGCCTGGTACAATGCCTCTGACCGGTTAAAGGAGATAATTATCAGTTCCGGATATGACGACCATGGGGGCATGGCACCCCACGGTTTCGGAGATATTGACGGAGATAATGACACAGATGTTGTAATTCCGGGTTACTGGTTTGCCAGCCCCGGTGACTGTTCAGTGAACTGGCAAAGGTTTGAATGGCCTTTTGAACCAATTCCGAATGCCTCTTATGGCAGAAGCATAAGGGCATGGGTTACTGACATTAACAAAGACGGCGAAAATGATATAGTTTACAGTCACTGCGACACGGGAGGCTCACATGTTTATTGGGTTGAGAACAGGGGTAAAGGCAAAAAATGGGTATCACATCAGCTGCCTGACCCACCCGCCGGACCAGGAAATGTTCCCGGAACAGGATCGTTCCATTCCCTGGCTGTTGCAGATTTTAATGGTGACGGACATCCGGATATTTTTGCAGGAGAACAGGAAGATCCTGATACATACATGGAAGCAGAGGGGAAAGTGGCGATGAAACCAGCAGGATTAAAACCCAGAGGTATAATTTGGTATAATCAGGGTGGAAAGGATCCCGTCTTCGAGATCTTTGTAATTCATGAAGGCAATCCCGGATGGCACGATGCCAGGGTCGGAGATGTGGACCAGGATGGCGACCCCGACATCGTTTCAAAGATCTGGAATGCCGACGGACCAGTATATCACCTTGACTACTGGAGAAATGAATTATATAAAAAGCAGATCAGGCAAAAGTGACCGGACTGACTCTCAAAGGCAGCATAATGATATCGATTTTCAACTGCATTCATTTCCTGGTGAATCTCGGCGGACGAAGGGCTCCTCTCCTGCCCTGTTTTTTCATTTTAATCGGATTAATGAGTTGAAAAAGATATTATATCACACAGAAAACAGAACCATTATCAAAGATATAAACCTGAAAAGTACTTCGTGAAAAATATCATTGCAACCATTTGTTCCGAATAATTGAATTGCATATCTCACCCTTCTCTTTTATGAAGGAAACAGGACAAAAGTATGTTAGCAAACAATAAACAAGCATAATCAAATGAAGAACAGAAGGATCTTAATTACTTCATTAGCAGTCGCTACTGCCGTTTACATCAGTATCTTAACATGTTGCAGCAGCAAAACTGAAAACCGGGAAATTTGTATCGATAACGGAAAGATCAGGCTGGGTTTTGACAAAAAAACCGGCTCAGTTACATGTTTTGGTGATATGACTTATCTATATGACTTTCTTGACGAACGAGTTGTCCCGGGATCGCCATGGGAAATTGAATTTTTACGGGATGAAGAAGAAATACATATAAACGCCGGTGATGCATACAAGTTCAGCTTTTCCAGGCCTGACCCGCTGACACTCGTTTTAAGATGGAAAAGATTCCGGGATCCTGATCTCAGGAATATGATAATAGAAGCCTCCGTTTCACTTAAGCGAAACAAGCCTTTGTCGAATTGGGAAATATCAGTATCAAATTATAAAAATATACGGATAAGGCAGATAATATTCCCAAGGATATCCGGACTGAAAGATAACGGAGAAGAGTATCTTGCAGTTCCTCATTGGATGGGAGAGATCATGAGAAATCCACGGAATCATCTGGCATTTGCAAAAAATGATATAAGAAAATTTGAGTGGACATATCCGGGGCTTTCACTACAGTGCCTTGCATTATATAATCCTGACAGTTGCGGATTTTACGCTGCCTCAAATGATTCACTTGTATATATAAAAAATTTCTCTCTGACCCTCGACACCTTAAATACTCTGACCTACAGAATGCACAATTTCCCTTCATTGAACACCTCACAAAGTTCCTGCAGACTTCCGTACTCGGGAGTGATCGGTTCTTTTAAAGGTGACTGGGTAAGCGCTGCTGAAATTTACAGGGAATGGGGATCCGGGCAACGATGGGCAAGACTCAGCAGGCTGAAGAATGAACTGACTCCTGAGTGGCTTGAAAACACCGCATTATGGATATGGAACAGGGGAAGGTCAGGAAACGTCCTCATTCCTGCAGCAGATCTGAAAAGAAGGCTGGCATTACCTGTAAGCGTTTTCTGGCACTGGTGGCACGGCTGTTCATATGATGACGGATTTCCCGAATACGTCCCCCCCAGGGAAGGAAAAGGATCTTTTGTATCTGCAATATCTGAGGCTAAGAAAAAAGGGATCAGGTCAATCGTCTATATGAATCAGCGCCTCTGGGGTACTACAACAGAAAGCTGGGAAAATGAAAATGCTGCAATCTATGCTGTAAAGAATCCTGATGGTAAGATAAACACACATGTTTACAACATATTCACAAACAAAGCCACTGCTTCGATGTGCCTTGGAACGCAGTTCTGGAAAGACAAGTATGCGTCCCTGAGCGACAGTGCGGTAAATACATATAACGCAAGTGGCATATATATGGACCAGGCTTGCCTTGCACTAACCTGTTATGATAAAAATCACGGACATCCGGTTGGTCATGGCAACTACTGGTTTGAGAACTTCGTAAACCTTTCAGAGCAGATAAGATCAAAAATACCCGGTGATAAACAACTGGTCCTTGCAGGAGAAGGAGCAGGAGAAGCGTGGATGCCATATCTGGATGCATTCCTGACTCTTGCAGTAAGCAAAGAAAGATATGCAGGCCCTGGCTTATGGGAGACCATCCCGTTCTTCCAGGCTGTTTACCATCAGTTCGCAATAACCTATGGTAATTATTCATCGTTGCTGGTGCCTCCCTACGATGAACTCTGGCCTGAAGAATATGCTCCTGATAAACCACTGGAAATGCTCGACAAAAGCTTTAACAAACAATTTATGATGGAGCAGGCAAGGTCTTTCGTGTGGGGTTTGCAACCAACAATCTCAAATTATCAGGGTTTTCTTGCCGGAGAAAGAAAGGACGAAATTGAATATCTGATGAAACTTGCACACGTAAGGAATAAGGGACTTAAATATCTTCTTTATGGTAAATTCATGAGAAGCCCTGATATCAAATCACCCGAAGAAGAGTTTGATATCTCACGCCTGTCCATATATGCAGGCAAACAGGGTGAAAGTGTTACGGCTTTCAGAGGCAGATTCCCCATTCTTTATAGCGGAACATGGCTGGCTGATGACAATGACGTTGGAATTGCACTGGCAAATATCAGTGAAAAGCCTGTGAGAATAGTCTTTTATATGGATCCTGAATATTACAGCCTGCCGGCTTCAGGAATCATCCATGTTACCGATGAAAACGGAAGAAAACCGTTGTCAGATTATTCAGATAATCAAATCAACATAGATATTACTCTGGATCAGAAGGATGTCTGCCTGATTGAAATTACACCTGTCAGATGAACCCTCAAAAGCAGGTTTGGAAAAAAATGAGGTTCACTGCAATCGGCAGCACCACTCTTAAAATAGAAGGAGATATTGTGCATAAACTATTATACCGTTGTTCTTCAAATTATGAAATAGAAATAATATAGTATGCCAGGCAGAAAAAATTACTTTTATCTCTACAGGATCACCATAGTTGCCGCACTTGGTGGATTTCTTTTCGGGTATGATACCGCTGTAGTGTCGGGAGCGGTCAACGCAATTCGGAATTATTTCATATTCCCTCTTTCGGCAAATATTGAACAGGCTGAAAAGGTAATTCTTGGCTACAGGATAACCGTGTGCGCCTCCGTATTTATTATCGGACTGGCGGTAAGCGGCATGCTGCTGAAATTATTTGACAAGAAGAAAGCTTTAATTCTTATTTCCGGACTTTTCATATCTGTTGTCATTTTTTTCATATGGTTCTTCGGTAAACCTGCCGTATACAGTGAAACAACAGCCAGTGCTTTAACAGGATTTGCTATTTCCAGCGCACTTATCGGATGTATTATAGGTGGCTCAGGAGCCGGTTTTATAAGCATGGTATGGGGCAGGAAGAATGGGCTGATAGTGTCAGGCATTCTTTTTTTCATCTCAGGACTTGGTGCAGCTTTTCCTGATACATTAAACTTTTCAGGCACAGAACCGCTCGTTTCATTTATGCTTTACAGAATTATCGGAGGAATCGGAATAGGGCTGGCATCAATGTTGTCACCCATGTATATAGCAGAGGTCGCTCCTGCAGAGCTCAGAGGACGACTCGTTTCATGGAACCAGATGGCAATAGTTCTTGGCATGCTTGTTGTCTATTTCGTTAACTGGTCTATATCACGGTTCGGCGATGACCAGTGGAATATTGAAACCGGCTGGAGATACATGTTCCTTTCGGGCGTTTTTCCCTCGGCAATATTTCTTTTTCTGCTGTTTTTTGTTCCGGAGACTCCACGATATCTTGTCATGAGGAATAAAGATGACGGCGCACTCCGGGTCCTCAGAAAAACCGTTGGCGAAAAGAACGCCCAAACCATTCTCAAAGATATCAGGAACACAATGGTTGAGCATTCAGCCCCATGGCTCTCTTTTGGTGGATTGATCATCATCATAGCGGTATTATTATCAGCTTTCCAGCAGCTGACAGGTATTAATGTTGTCCTGTATTACGCTCCGCAGATATTTCAGAATACAGGCTTGCAGCTTGACGTATCACTCATGCAGACAATCCTCGTCGGAATTGTAAATATTGTATTTACAATTGTGGCAATAACAACTGTCGACAGATTTGGACGAAAGCCCCTTCTTTTAACCGGTGGAATAATAATGGCAGTGGCAATGTTCTCAATAGGTTTAAGTTTCTACTCAGGCAGAATGGGATTACTGACACTGGTTTTCATTCTGATCTTTATTGCCGGGTTTGCCATGAGCTGGGGGCCGGTCATGTGGGTGATGCTGTCTGAGATCTTTCCTAATTCGATCAGGGGTGCTATGTCGATTGCCACTGCAATGGTCTGGATTACCGATCTTATAGTATCATGGTCATTCCCTGTAATGGACGAAAACAAAACTCTCATATCTCTTTTCAACCATGGATTTTCTTACTGGCTGTATGGACTGATCTGTATTGCTGCTGTTGCTTTTGTATGGAAAATGGTGCCGGAAACCAGGGGAAAATCACTTGAGCAGATTGAGAAATTCTGGGATAAATAAATCAGAAAAAATATTAAAATTTCATATTGTTAAGTTTTCCATTGAAGCCGGTTGTCATCACCCCTGGTTATTTTATCATGATCAAGCAGCCACCGCAGGACTTTAACCACCTTGTCCTCAGGGTGGTTTATCCTGTTCACGACTTCAGCCGCATCAGGCTTTTCCTCTGAGAGAAGCGACTTGATCTCTTCAAGGATAATATCAAACTCATATTTGCTCAGGGCCAGTTCGTTCCGCTCACGACAGACGTCACATATGCCGCACCTGTCTGAATCTTCACCAAAATAATCAAGCAGAATCATTGATCTGCACCGGTTTTTCGATTCGGCATAGCTGATCATATGATTCAAGCGTATTGTATATTTCTCCCTTACATACAGATAAGTTTCCGGTGAGATCATCAGGGCTTTTCTGACAAGCCGTTCCTCAGTAAATATAACCAGGGCGCTCCTTTTACCGGGGATATATCTGATTATGTTCATAGCTGAAAGCTTAACAAGATATTGATAGACAGTATCTCTTGAAATAGCGGCTTTTTTCGAGAGCGTTTCTTCATTAATGGCTACATATTCCGTAAACATACCCGTGTACGATCTCAGGAGCAGCTTGATGAAGCTGTCAAATGATTCATTGGCAACCTGGAATTTGTACAAATCGTCACGGCTTACAACAAAGTGTACCCGTGATGGATTGTTTATTTCCTCAGTGAATTCGACATACCCTTCGCGCTGAAGAAAAGAGAGGCAGTTGTAAGTTTCCATTACCGGCAGACGGTACCTGGAAACAAAATCAGCCATGTTGAAATCAAACACATTGTTTTTGCCTGCTCCATGGGGTACATTAAGATAATTGCACAAAGCTTCATATACATCCTTGATCTTTTCCACAGGAGGAAACTTTTTCCTCAGAAATTCGCTGAGCCTGTTCTTGTCATTTTCAGAATAGAGAAGTACTGCAAACGCCGGCTTGTCATCTCTACCGGCACGGCCGCTTTCCTGAAAATATGCCTCGACCGACTCTGGTATATCCCAGTGTATCACAAACCTTACTTCAGCCTTGTCAATACCCATTCCAAATGCATTGGTTGCCACAATTACCCTTATTTCTCCTGCTGACCATGCTGATTGTTTCTTATCACGGAGCTCATCAGACAAACCCGCATGGTAATAATCAGCACTGATGCCCTGCCCGGCAAGCAACTGGGTTACTTCCTTGCTCCTTTTCCTGCTTCTGACATATATGATCCCGCTTCCACTGAAATTTTTCAGTGTTTTTAACAGATATGTTCCCTTATCTTCAACATTTCTTACCAGATAGGAAATATTCTTTCGCCGGAAGCTTGTCCTGAGAACGTTTTTCTCCCTGAACTCAAGCTTGTCCATAATATCAGAGATAACCTGGGGTGTAGCGGAAGCAGTAAGGGCAAGAAATGGAGTGTTTGGGGATATGTAATTCCTTAATGACGCTATCCTCAGGTACGAAGGCCTGAAATCATATCCCCACTGTGAAATGCAGTGAGCCTCGTCAACGGCTACCAGTGAAAGGTTAAGCCTTCCTGCCCTCGACCGGAATATCGGAGTGGTAATTCTTTCTGGTGATATATAAAGGAACTTGTAATCACCATAAATGCAGTTTTCCAATGTAATATCAATCTCTTCCCTTGACATCCCCGAGTGAATAGCTGCAGACTTCATTTCCTGCTCATTGAGGCGCCTAACCTGCTCCTTCATAAGTGCTATCAGAGGAGTAATGACAAGACAGGTCCCTTCAGCAGCCATTGCCGGGACCTGAAAAGTAAGAGATTTTCCTCCTCCTGTGGGCATCAGTCCAAGAGTGTCCTTTCCCTCGGCTATTGCTCTTATTATTTCTTCCTGTAAAGGCCTGAAAGAAGTGAACCCCCAGTGCTTTGTCAGTATCTGGCGGTAGAGATCCATATTTATTTCCTTTTGCACTATTACAAATGTAGTAACTGTATTTTAATTGTACCGTCATGAAAGGAGAATATCCCCGTGACTATATGATTTGCAAATTTTGCCCTGCTTCTCCTGCTTCACTGTAGAGATACCGTCTTTATATGACAGCAGCCAGAAAAGCAGATTAAGGCGGAGACAATTGAGTTAAGATGACATCAGGGATTGCAAGAATCAGTAGCTTTGGCTCCTTTTTGGGGGCAGCGCTATAATATGAAACAACTTATTTCCAAAGTTCTGCTTTTTTTGTAATTTGCGCCAGTATTAACTTATACAGACAGATATGTCATTCATGAAGGAAAAGATACTTTACGAAGGATTAACCTTTGACGATGTTCTGCTTGTCCCTGCGTATTCAGAGGTTTTACCCCGCGAGGTGGATCTAAGCTCCATGTTTTCGAAAAATATCCCCATTAACACCCCTGTTGTTTCTGCGGCAATGGATACGGTAACCGAAGATGAGCTGGCAATTGCCATTGCACGGGAAGGAGGTATCGGGGTGATCCATAAGAACATGTCGGTAGAAAAGCAGGCAGCACAGGTTAAAAGGGTTAAACGTGCCGAAAATGTGATGATTTCAGACCCTATCACCATATACACCGATGCGACTGTAGCCGAAGCATTAAACCTGATGAAAGAATATCATATCGGGGGTATTCCGGTCATCGACCATAACGGGGTACTTAAAGGAATCGTCACTACAAGAGATCTGCGCTTTGAAAATAATTTTGCCCGCAGGATAACCGAGGTTATGACCACCGAGCTGATAACAACAAACCACCAGACAAACCTTAATGCTGCGGCAAGAATCCTTCAGAAACATAAAATAGAGAAGCTCCCGATGGTTGATGAATCGGGAAAGCTGATAGGGCTTATAACATACAAGGACATTTCAAAAACCAAAGACCGCCCGAATTCATGTAAGGATGATAAGGGGAGATTAAGGGTTGCTGCAGCCGTGGGCATATCTGCCGATACTATGCAAAGAGTTGAGGCTCTGATTAATGCAAATGCTGACGCTATTGTTATCGATACTGCACACGCGCACTCGGCTAACGTCCTCAGAATACTCAGGCAGATAAAAAGCAACTATTCAGATACTGATATTATCGCCGGAAATATCGGAACGGCCGAGGCTGCGATAAAACTTGTAAATGAAGGTGCTGACGGGCTCAAAGTGGGCATCGGACCCGGATCTATATGCACCACCCGTGTTATTGCCGGAGTGGGAATACCACAACTTTCAGCAATTTACAATGTCGCCAAAGCTGTTGCAGGATCGGGTGTTCCGGTCATTGCAGATGGAGGTATCAGATATTCTGGTGATATCATAAAAGCTCTGGCAGCAGGCGCCGACTCAATAATGGCCGGATCATTGTTTGCAGGAGTTGAGGAATCTCCCGGGGACACCATCATCTTCAGCGGACGCAAATTCAAGGCCTACAGGGGAATGGGATCTATAGAAGCCATGCAGCAGGGATCAAAGGACCGTTATTTTCAGGATGTTGAAGATGATATAAAAAAGCTGGTGCCGGAAGGTATTGAAGCACGGGTTCCATATAAAGGGACACTCGCTGAAGTAATTTACCAGATGACCGGAGGACTAAGAGCCGGTATGGGGTACCTTGGTGCCAGAAATATCGAAGTACTCAAGAAAGAAGGACGATTTGTCAGGATTACCCATTCCGGCATCATTGAAAGCCATCCGCATGACGTTGCAATAACCAGGGAATCACCTAACTATAGCAGAAAATCCTTTGAATAAAGGGTCCGTAAACATAACTTAATGAATACCAGATCCTTATTCTTAACAATTATCTTTGCAATATTACTATTACCGGTCGCATCAAGCCAGATCCCGGATGAAACTGTCCTTTTTACAATATCCGGACATGAAACCTCTGCGGGCGAATTTACCAGAATGTATTCAAAAAGTAAAAATACTGAAGACAATTCCGGGCTTGACGAATATCTTGACCTGTTTGTTACATTCAAACTGAAAGTCACCGATGCTCTGGAGAACAGATACGATACAGCAGCCTCCTTCATAAACGAGCTTAATGGATACCGTGAACAACTGGCACAGAATTATCTTGCTGATAATGAAATCAGGGAAAAACTGGTCCGGGATGCTTACAGTCGCTCCTTAACAGAGATCAACGCTTCTCATATATTAATCCGCTGTCAGGCTGACGCATCACCGGAAGATACCCTTAAAGCTTTTAAGCAGGCCTTAGAAATCAGAAACAAAATAATTATTACAGGCGAACAGTTTGAAGAGGTCGCGAAGCTCTTTTCGGATGACAGGTCTTCAGTTTCTAACGGTGGCAATCTTGGATATTTTACAGTGTTCAGGATGATAAAACCATTTGAAGATGCTGCATATTCAATGAAACCGGGTGAATTATCAATGCCGGTAAGGACTTACTACGGCTATCACATAATAAAGATTAATGATATCCGTCCCTCAAGAGGAAAAATAAAAGCAGCCCATATTATGAAATCCGTTCCTCCCGGGGCAGACGATAGCATAAGAGCTGAAGCTGAACTTGAAATTAACAGATTGTATAACCTGCTAAAACAGGGAAGCTCTTTCAGAGAACTTGCATCGAATTACTCCGACCATAAACAATCAGCTGCCAAAGGCGGAGAACTTGAGTGGTTCGGTACAGGTGACATGGTACCTGAATTCTCTGAAGCAGCTTTTGCTCTCACCGACAGCGGTGATTACACAAAACCTGTTCGTTCTCCCTATGGATACCACATTATTATGCTGACCGGAAAAAGGCCGGCAGCTTCATTTATGGAATCCCGTTCATATCTGGAAAGCAGGATCAATCCGTCTTACATAAATGAACTGAGCAGAAAATCAGTAGTTGAAAGACTTAAATCTGAATATGGCTTTAAGATATGCAAAAATGCTGCAGACTGGTTCATAAAAAACACTGATACTCTGATAATGAGGGGCATAACAATATATAATCCGGAGGAAATACCGGATCACAAGCTCTACACATTTGCAGACCAGCATCTTATGGGAAAGGATTTTGCTTCCATTATCCATGCAAAATCTTCCCCTTCATTAACAGGTAACCCCGGAAATTTTATACGCAGGGAAATAGAGAGAATTTCTGAAGACCATATCATCAGATTTGAAAATTCAATTCTTGAAAGTAAGTATCCGGATTTTAAATATCTGATGAAGGAGTTTCATGACGGGATACTGCTGTTCAATATTTCATCAGACAAAGTATGGAACAGGTCACTGAACGATACTGCCGGATTAAGGATCCATTATGAAAGGAATATACCTAAATTTGGTGCGGATTTTGATGAGGTTCGGGGAGATGTCATTGCCGATTATCAGGAATGGCTGATGCAGAAGTGGCTTCAGGAACTGAAGAATAAATATTCTGTAAAGATCGATTCACAGGTGTTCGGTGAGTTAAAAAACATACTGGCCAATGAATAGAATTATTACATTTATCTTTACAATCATCCTGCTTTCAGGCTGTATCAGTAACAATAATACACCTAAAAGAATTCCTGTGGCAAAAGCCGGTGATGTTGTTTTGTATTACGATGAAATCCCTGCCGCAATAAAAGATGGCATAACAGAAACGGACAGCATCATTGTCATTCATAACTACATAAATAAATGGGGAAAATCAGAGCTCCTCTTTCAAAAGGCTGAACAGAATCTGTCCGCTGACCTGTTAAAAGATATTGAAGAACAGGTTAAGATGACAAGATTTGATCTTGTAACGCATGAATACCAGAGACAGATGATGCTTGAAAAAATGGACACTCTGATAACAGAAGAAGAGCTTGAAAGCTATTACGCTGCAAATGAGAACAGCTTTGTACTTAACACCAACATAGTTAAAGCTCTTTTCATAAAACTCCCCGTTGAGACCCCCGCTATTGACAGAATAAGAGTGTTAGCCAGATCGACAACACAAAACGATATCCGGGAGCTTGAAACGCTCTGTTATCAGTTTGCCGAAAAATTTGATGTCTTTAATGAAGACTGGATAACCATGGACAGACTAATATTTGAGCTTAAGGAAAACATAACCAATCAGGAGAGCTTCCTGAGAAGAAATACTTTTTATGAATCACGCGATTCATCATCAGTGTATTTTGTGACAATATATGACTACAGGCTCCGTGGAGCACTTTCTCCATTTGAATATGTCAGGAATGATATCAAAAGGATCATCTGGAATAATCGTCGCATACAGTTTTTACGTTCTCTTGATAACGGGATATACAACGAGGCTCTCAGAAATAACAGTTTTAAGATATATTAAGGATGAAAAAAAGTTCAAGGTCAGGTCTGGTAATGGGTTTATTGATGTCATTTCTGATAACTCCGTCATTTTCCCAGGTTCTTGTGGAATCTGTAGCTGCTATTGTCGGTAATGAAGTAGTATACCTTTCTGAGGTTGAAAACGCGATTATCGACCTCAGGAGGAGTGGTAACAGAACCTCACAGGATATTCTCAGGTGTAATGTTTTCAGAGATCTTCTTACAACAAAGCTTTTTCTTGATCAGTCGAGAATCGACAGCATTGACGTTACTCCAGACATGGTGGAAAGCGATCTGAATATGAGGTTAAATGACGCTATAAGGCAGGCCGGAAGTGAGCAGGCACTGGAAAATTATTTTAAGAAGAACATGATAGAAATCAGAAGGGATATCAGGAAAGCGCTTATTGAACAGCAGATTGTTGCCGAGGTTCAAAGTACTATTGCGGCCGACATAACTGTTTCCCCTTCTGACCTCAGGAAGTTTGTAGCTTCGATTCCTAAAGACAGCATGCCTGTAATACCGGCAAAGGTACAGGTCAGTCTTATCCAGCTGGACCCTCCGGATAATGAGGAAAACAAGGCAGCAGCACGTCAGAGGCTCCTTGATATCCGAAGGGAAATACTTGAAGGCAAAAGCTTCAATGTTCTGGCAGTCATGTATTCAGAGGACCTGGCTTCTGCTGCCAACGGAGGAGAAATAGGCTACAAGATGAGGGGAGAACTCGAAAAGGAGTATGCCGATGCTGCATTCAGTCTGAAAAAAAACTCAATTTCAAGGATAGTGGAAACAAGATACGGTTTTCATCTCATTCAGCTTATTGACAGAAAAGGTGATCTGGTAAATTCGCGTCATATTCTTATAAGGCCGAAAGTATTAAGCCAGGAATCAGTCAGGGCTATAGCCAAACTCGACAGCATAACCACACTGATCAGAAAGGACAGCATAAAATTTGAAGACGCTGCCCGCAGATTCTCAACGCATAAAGACAGCAGAATTAACGGAGGGAAGCTTGTCAGCTCAAATCCCTCGGACCGGACAAACTGGTTTGCACTCGAAGAATTGGACAGAGACATGTACACAAGAATCAGAGACCTCAGGATCGGTGAAATATCTGATCCGTACAGAACAACTGATGAAGATGGCAATATTGTGTTCAGGGTAGTAAAGCTCGATAATGAAATTCCCGCTCACAGAGCAAATCTGAAAGATGACTACCAGTTCCTTTATAATGCCGCCCTGAACAACAAGCGATCTGAAAGATATGAAAAATGGATCAGTGAAAAAATCGAAAAGACCTATATCAGGATAAGTGATGAGTTCAGGTCATGCAAATTTCTGGAGCAAGGATGGTTAAAATGATCATTTCCACACACCTTGAATTGTTGAACATCTCCTTTAACAAATTATTACTGCTTTTCCTCTGCTTAATGACGATGGCCCCATTGTATGGTCAGGATGTTCTGCCTGACAGACCCGGAAAAAGAAGAATTGAGGTTAAAAGGGCTGCTGAAGGTATAGATGAGGTCGAAAAACTGACCGGAAGGAGGCTCACCCGTCTTATTGGCGACGTATTTCTCATCCATAACGAAATTACGTTACAGTGCGACAGTGCCCATTTCTATCCCGGGATGAATCAGATAAAAGCTTTCAGCAGAATACATATGGAACAGGGCGATACTCTGGATCTGCATGGAGACAGCCTTTATTATGACGGATCAACGGAAATGGCTTTTGTTAATGGTAATGTTGAACTGATTAACAGAGAGACACATTTATTTACTGATGCAGCTGAATATAATGTCCGACAAAAAATTGCCACTTACAACACCGGAGGAAAAATAATAAACGGGGAGAACACACTTTCAAGCATAATTGGTATCTATTATGTATCAGACAACCTTTTTAATTTCAAAGACAGTGTCAGGATCATCAATCCTGATTACATAATGACTGCTGATACAATGGATTACAACACTGAAACTGAAACGGCATTCTTTACGGGTCCGTCAGAGCTTGAAGGTGACAGCCTTTACCTGTATTGTGAAAAGGGCTGGTACGACACAAAAAATGACATATCAAGGATCTGGAAAAATTCCATTATCGATAACCGGAAGCAAATAGTAAAGGGTGATTCGCTGTATTACGACGGGCAAAAAAGTTATGGTCAGTCATTCGGTAATACAAGTATCACTGACACAACCAACAGGATAATAGTGAAAGGCAATTACGCCTGGTACTATAAAGAACCGGAACGCTTTATGGTAACAGACCGGGCATTGTTCATTCAGGTGTCCGACAACGATTCTCTGTACCTTCACGCAGATACCATAAATGCAGTAACTATTGCTGATACTGCCGGTGTTGGATACCGTCTCATGAGGGCATATTACGGCTGCCGTATTTTCAGCATGGACATTCAGGCCAAATGTGACTCATTGTCATACTCATTTCAGGACTCGGTAATAAGACTCTATATTGCCCCCGTAATATGGTCTGAAGAAAATCAGCTTACATCCGACTCAATTGCACTTTTTACCAGAAATCGCAAAGCTGACAGAATCGAATTATATAATTCTGCATTTGTGACAAGTCAGGTTGACACCAGCAGATTCAACCAGGTAAAAGGCAGGAATCTGACAGGATATTTCAACAATAACGAGCTGTACAAAATCAGTATTACCGGTAACGGGGAGACAATCTATTATCTTCTTGACAATGAGGAAATAGTTGGCGTAAATAAAGCCAAATGCGCCAACCTTGAAATCTATGTCAGCGACGGCAAGATCACGGAAATTTATGAGTATCAGAATCCGGAAGGAGTTATTGATCCTCCGGCTGAGGAAAATGATGAAAATTTAAGACTGGAAGGATTTTCGTGGTTCGATAAAATAAGACCTAAGAATAAAACGGATGTATTTAAAAAAATTGTGGCTGACCCGTTGGGTCAGCCTTAGATTCAATACTCGTCTTCGTTAAAGAAGAAATCATCTTTACTGGGATAATCGGGCCAGATGTCTTCAATACTTTCATAAATATCTCCCTCATCCTCAATTTCCTGTAAATTCTCTATAACTTCCATAGGGGCGCCAGACCTTATGGCATAGTCAATCAGTTCATCTTTTGTTGCAGGCCATGGAGCATCTTCAAGTTTTGATGCCAGTTCAAGTGTCCAGTACATCCTTCTGACTGATTTTTTTAGTTAAACAAAGTGTGCAAATATATATTAATTTACGTAAAAAACAATATACGTTCAAATATTCCCAGAACACAACACCAGAATGATAACACGTTATAAATCAACATTTAAAATGACAAATCTTGACAATACAAAAAAATAGTCTGACAGCCGGTTGAGAAATTTAGGAACAGTTGATGGAATTTTTTCCATGCTGTTAAGCTTTGCGACAGCTCTTTCTGCCCGTCGGCATACACACCGCGTTATGTGACAGTATGATTCAACGATACTGCTTCCCGGAATTAGAAAACCGGCTGGTCTCGGAAGATTCTTTTCAAGTGTGTCAATTTCTTTCTCAATAAATGTCACTATTCCATCATCAAGTTGATTGTCGCCGATGACTGAAGCATCAGTATCACTGGCCAGTATTCCGGCACAAAGCATGAGCTGCTCCTGAATGTATTGTAGCCCTTTCTCAATCTTATCCAGCTCTTTATGGCTTCTAAGCAAACCGATCCATGAAATAAGTTCATCAACTGTACCACATGCTTCAATACGCTGATGAAATTTAGGTACTCTTTTAGCTCCCCGAAGCGATGTTGTCCCGTCATCACCTGTTCTGGTATAAATCTTCATGGTATATTCAATAAATGGTTAAACACTCCTTTGCGTTTGCCTTGAAATGGTTTAGCACCGGTCCGGAAAGGTGTTATCGACCCGGGTAATTATCAACAGCATACAGGTAACAGTACCGGGAAATCTTTGAATTTATCTTATACTGACAGTATGCCCGACAGAATAACTCATGCAGAATCAATTGTGAACCAGTTTTTTATATTTTGCATTCTGGAAATCCTGATGCACAATACCATCAAGAAGTCTGATTATCCGGGCTGCATGGTTTGCGATATCCTCTTCATGTGTTACAACAATAACAGTATTTCCCTGACTGTGTATCTCATCCAGCAAACCCATAATGTCGAGCGAGGTTTTGCTGTCGAGGTTACCGGTAGGCTCATCAGCAAGAATAATTGACGGACTATTCACCAGTGCCCTGGCTATTGCCACTCGTTGTCTCTGACCTCCCGACAGTTCATTGGGTTTGTGGGTCATCCTGTCTGCCAGCCCGACATGTTCCAGCGTTTCAACAGCTTTCTTTTCCCTTTCTGCCTTGGGCATCCCGGCATAGATCAAAGGCAGAGTAACATTCTCCAGTGCTGTATATCGGGGTAAAAGATTAAATGTCTGAAATACAAACCCGATCTCCTTGTTACGTATTTCCGCAAGAAAATCATCGTCCATTTTACTGACATCAGTTCCGTTCAGTATATATGATCCGCTGGTAGGTGTGTCAAGGCATCCCAGAAGGTTCATCAGTGTTGACTTTCCTGAACCTGAAGGACCCATAATGGCCACATACTCGTTCTTGTTTATATTGACCGAAACAGACCTCAAAGCTCTTACTATAACCGAACCAATCTGATAATTTTTAACAATATTGTGTATTTCAATAACTTTCTCCATGTTTTTAACTTTTTGAGCTTCGAAATTAGATTAATTTACCAAATAAAGTAATATATTGAATATTAATTATTGTTAATAGCGTATCACATAGCCGGCCTTGTTCATACCCTTCCTGAAAAAAACAATTCCCATTCTGAATATATCGATTGAAACAGTAACTCTGTAATGATTTCTGATCAGGATCCAGGCTTCAGCCATTTCTTCTGAATGATATATGTCATCAATAACTATAACACTCTTATCATCCGAAATATCTGCTAAAGCGTTGAAATATCTCAGTAACGGTTCCTTCCTGTGATCACCATCTATAAACACAAGACCGGGATTGACATTGAGGTTTGCAATAGCAGCAGGGATCATTTCATCGAAAGTTCCGGTAAGAAGCTTTATATTATCAAACCCGGCCTTCCTGAAATTTGCTTCTGCAACTGATGCAGTTTCAGGACATCCTTCAATGCTATAGACTGTTGCGCCTTGCAAAGGGGCTGCAAGATACATTGTACTGATGCCAAGAGATGTCCCCAGCTCAATAACACCTGGATTACCGAATTCTTCTGACATATAGTATAAAAGCTTCCCGTATTTCTCTGGAATTGCTGATGTTCCTGCAATTTCTGATACTTTCCTGAGTCCTTGTTTCATTTTGCCGGAACCTGAACCCAGATCCGTAACATTTATGACACGATTATCATAAATCAGATTTCTTCTCATTTCATTAATTCTTTTGACAACTTCCGGGCATGTTTTATTCCCAAGGACCCTGGAAACAAATTCAAAGACAAATGGGCTGTGAATACCATGCCCCCGTTTGTGTCTCGAGAATAATATGTATTTCAGATATTTCACGAATGTAAAAGTAATCATGGCTCCAAATGTTTAAATATTAAGCCGGAGTCTCAAAAATAGTTAAATTAGGTAATCTTTTAAGACGTAGTTGTCAGGACCTACAGATGCAGGATTTTTTAGACACAAATATCACATATCTGCCGGGTGTCGGACCCAAAAGGGCGGAGTTGCTGAACAGGGAGCTGAATATTTTCACATACCGTGATCTTCTTTACAATTTTCCATTCAAATATGTTGACAGAACCCGGTTTTACAAAATTGCCGAACTGGACCCGGACCTTCCCTACGTTCAGGTGAGAGGACAGATAACCGGTTACTCCACTGAAGGGTTCGGGCAAAGCAAAAGACTTGTTGCAGATTTCCGCGATGAGACAGGATACATAAAGCTTGTCTGGTTTAAGGGAACCAGATGGATAGTAAGTAGTTACCCTCCGGGAGCGGAGTATATAATTTTCGGCAGGCCTGGCGTTTTCAATAGTATGATTAATATTATCCATCCAGAGATTGAATCAGCGGGGAAGGTATCAGAAAGGCTCTCTTCAGCTCTCCAGGCCCAGTATAGTATCACCGAGAAGCTTAAAAACCAGTTTATTACATCGAAAACGATCAGCAAACTGACGGGTAATCTTCTCAAGCAGATCAAATTCAGGATACCTGAAACACTTCCGTCCTATTTAATTTCAAAGTACCATCTCATGGATTTGCATGATGCATTCCACAAAATACACTTTCCTGCAAATCCCGACGAGATGGAAAAGTCAAGATTTCGCTTCAGGTTTGAAGAACTGTTCTATATACAGCTTAATCTGTTAAGGTTCAAATCAATCCGCAGCAGGAAAAATAAAGGGTTCATATTCTCAAATGTCGGAACCATTTTTAACAGTTTTTATTACAACAATTTGCCCTTTTCTCTTACTGAAGCCCAGAAGAAAGTAATAAGGGAGATCCGCCGCGATCTGGGATCCGGAAAACAGATGAACAGGCTCCTCCAGGGCGATGTCGGCAGCGGGAAAACCCTCGTTGCACTCATGAGCATGCTTATTGCAACAGATAATGGTTACCAATCGTGTCTGATGGCTCCAACTGAAATTCTGGCTAATCAGCATTACAATACAATCATCAGATTGCTCGAGGGAATTGATGTAAAAGTCAGCCTTCTGACGGGATCATCAAGAAAAAAAGCCAGAAGAGAGATTGAAGAATCATTGGCTGAGGGCAGCCTCAAAATATTGATCGGCACCCATGCTTTGATTGAAGAAAACGTACAATTCAGGAATCTGGGACTTGTAATAATTGACGAACAACACAGATTTGGAGTTGCCCAAAGAGCAAAACTCTGGGAGAAAAATCTCAATCCTCCGCATGTTCTCGTAATGACAGCAACTCCCATACCAAGAACACTTGCAATGACATTATACGGAGATCTAGATGTTTCAGTGATAAATGAACTTCCGCCAGGCCGGATCCCTGTAAAAACCATGCATTTTACAGACGAAGAGCGAAACAAGGTATACGGTTTTCTCAGAGGCCAGATTGCTGCAGGACGGCAGGTCTTTATCGTTTATCCACTGATCAGGGAGTCGGAAAAAATGGACTATAAGGACCTTGAAGACGGATGGGATACAATAACAAGGGTATTCCCGGCACCGAAGTACTGCGTAAGTGTTGTTCACGGCCGGATGGTCTCTGCCGAAAAGGAGGCATCAATGCGCCTCTTCAAAGATGGGCATGCCCAGATACTGGTAGCAACAACGGTTATTGAAGTAGGGGTAGATATCCCGAATGCGACAATAATGATAATCGAAAGCGCCGAGAGATTTGGATTGTCCCAGCTTCATCAGCTTCGTGGAAGGGTAGGAAGAGGAGCCGATCAGTCATATTGTATACTTATGACCTCCGGAAAAATGTCAAAAGAGGCAGCCAGAAGGATTGAGGTATTCACCCGGACAAATGACGGATTCGAAATAGCGGAAACAGATCTCCAGCTTCGGGGGCCCGGTGACATTGAAGGCACTCTGCAAAGCGGAATCCCTTTTGATCTGAAAATTGCAAGCCTTGCCAAAGATGGCCAGCTTATTGAGTATGTCAGAAATATTGCGGACGATATTCTGTCGAATGACCCTCTTCTCCAACAGAGCCGGAACCAGATACTTAGGTCGGAGTTAAACAGGTTGTTCAGCCTTAAGCAATCATGGAGCAATATAAGTTAAAATACATTAAATAGAATAATTATAAATAAACCGGGCTGATCCAAATTCTGACAAAAAGCACTCTCTTTTTTTGCAGGAATTTTAAATTTGCGTGCTGCAATCTGCCAGGAAAAATATATGAGAAGAGAAGGGGTTTCCGGAATAATTGAACATGACGGAAAAGTGCAGGATGTTGACAGCAATTCGATCGTTGTGAAGATCATTGCTTCTCCGGCATGCTCAGGTTGCCATGCTGAAAGCGTATGCAGCCTGTCGGGAAAAAAGGAAAAGTTTATTACCATCGGTGGTAAATTTGATCTGAAAACCGGTGATGATGTGACAATTATTATGAAACAGTCACAGGGATTAAAGGCCGTCATGTTAGGCTACGTGATTCCATTTCTTGTTCTTGTGAGCTGTCTGGTTATCCTTGTTTCGCTTTCTGTATCAGAACTGGTCGCAGGATTGGCATCGGTTGCTGTTCTTGTTCCTTATTATCTTATACTCTGTTTTTTCAAAGACCAGATCAATCAAAATTTTACCTTTACGATTAAAACATAGCTGATGAGTCCCACTGTCCTTATTACAATCATAAGTCTTAGTGCCATTGCGCTTACCGCAGCTGTTATTCTTTATTTTGTTGCACAGAAGTTCAAGGTTTATGAAGATCCCCGAATTGATGAGGTACAGGCTGTTCTCCCGGCTGCCAACTGCGGCGCATGCGGATTTGCCGGATGCCGTAACTTTGCCGAGGCACTTGTGGAGGCCGACTCCTTTGAAGGATTGGTTTGCCCTGTAGGGGGTGCCTCAGTGATGGAAGAGGCAGCCAGGCTGCTCGGAAAAGAATCACCTGCAGTTGAGCCAACTGTTGCCGTGCTGTTATGCAACGGCAGCCCTGAATTCCGTCACAGGACATCTGTCTATGACGGTTCGGCAGACTGCCGGATTCTTCATAATCTTTATATAGGTGAATCGGATTGCAGTTACGGATGCCTTGGCAAAGGAGATTGCGTAAGGGCATGTAATTTCGACGCCCTTCATATGGATCCGGTCAGCGGACTGCCAGTTACCACTGATGATAAATGTGTATCATGTGGCGCCTGCGTTAAAGCCTGCCCCAGAAACCTGTTCGAGCTGCGCAAAAAAGCAAAAAAGGACAGAAAAATATATGTTGCATGTTCAAACCGTGATAAAGGCGGTCCTGCCAGAAGAGCCTGCAAGGTTGCATGTATTGGTTGCGGTAAATGTCAGAAGGTTTGTGCATTTGATGCCATAACTATTGAGAATAATTTAGCCGTCATCGACGCCTTCAAGTGCACATTCTGCAGAAAATGTGTAACAGAATGCCCTACCAATGCAATTCTGGAAATAAATTTTCCGCCCAGAAAACCAAAGGTTGAAGCAACTGCAGAAAGTATTAATAGCTGATCAATTAGAAACTTAAAAAATCAAGTTGTGCTGAAATCATTTCCCGCCGGTGGTGTACATCCTGCAGAAAATAAATTAACTGCTGGTAATCCTATTGAGTACCTGCCGGTCCCTCCGTCAGTTACTATCCCTGTTTCACAGCATATCGGAGCTCCTGCAACGCCTTTGGTGGCTAAGGGAGATAAAGTAAAAACAGGCCAGCTTATTGCTGCCGGAAAAGGCTATGTCTCATCGAATATTCATTCTTCAGTTTCAGGTACCGTGAACAAGCTGGACCATGTTATTGACGGTACAGGTTTCAGGCAGCCGGCTCTGTTTATTGACACTGAAGGTGATGACTGGGTTGATACCATCGACAGAAGCGCTGATATAATACGTGATATAACAATTTCACGGGAAGAGATTATCAGAAAATGCCAGGAAGCAGGGATCGTAGGCCTGGGAGGGGCAACTTTCCCATCACATGTAAAACTATCTGTACCTTCCGGAAAAAAATGCAGCCTGCTGATCATAAACGGAGTGGAATGTGAACCATGGCTAACCTCCGATCACAGGTTGATGCTTGAACGAGGCGAAGAAGTCCTGATAGGAGCAACTATTCTCATGAAAGCCCTTGGAACTGACAGGGCACTGGTTGGCATAGAAAACAACAAGCCTGATGCTATATTACATCTGAAAGAACTCTCATCCGGATTTAAGGGGATCACCGTTCATCCGCTAAAGGTAAAATACCCCCAGGGAGCTGAAAAACAGCTTATCAAAGCTCTTACAGGAAGGGAAGTACCATCAGGGCACCTTCCAATTGATGTGGGGGTTGTTGTGCATAATATAGGAACTGCTCTCGCAGTTTATGAGGCCGTACAGAAGAACAAGCCGCTGTTTGAAAGAGTCGTAACCATAGCAGGAAAATCTCTTCCCCGACCCGGTAATTTTGTAGTCAGGACAGGAACACCCATTATAAGGCTCATAGAAGCAGCAGGAGGAATGCCCGAAGATACCGGAAAGATTATAAACGGAGGCCCGATGATGGGAAAAGCTGTATATAACACTGATGTACCTGTTGTTAAAGGAATGTCGGGAGTGATACTTATTCCCATGTCCGAGTCATCCCGGAAAGAAGTCAAACCCTGCATCAGATGCGCAAAATGTGTTACAGTGTGTCCTCTGGGACTTGAGCCGTATCTGTTAATGACTCTGTCGCTGAAAGGACTTTTTGAAAGAGCGGAAAAGGAAAGGATAACGGACTGTATGGAATGCGGATCCTGCAGCTACACCTGTCCTGCATACAGGCCTCTGCTCGACTACATAAGACTTGGCAAGTCAACGGTAACCAGACTTTCCCGTGAAAAGAACCTGAAATAAAAGCATTATTATTGTTATATGAGTACTATTCTAAATGTATCACCGTCGCCTCATACTTACAGCAGGGAGACAACAAAAAAGCTGATGTACAATGTGGTTATTGCACTGTTGCCCGCACTGTTCACATCTGTCTTCTATTTCGGCATGGGAGCCCTGATTGTAACTGCAGTTGCAGTTGCTTCGTGCATTGTTTTTGAATACCTGATCCAGAGGTTTATACTTAACAAACCTGTTTCAATAGATGACGGATCCGCAGTAGTCACCGGTCTTCTTCTTGCGTTTAACCTGCCCTCCAACATTCCGGTTCACCTTGTTATTATAGGCAGTTTTGTCGCAATTGGCATAGCCAAGATGACATTTGGCGGTCTTGGTAACAATCCTTTCAACCCGGCTCTTGTCGGAAGGGTATTTATGCTTATTTCATTCCCTGTTGAGATGACAACGTGGCCTGTACCATCCGGACTTAAGACAGGATATACTGATGCAGTGACAGGTGCAACACCACTTGCATTGATTAAGGAAGGAATAAAAAACGGAGAACCTGTTTCTCAGTTGTTAAAAGAGATGCCCACTCCGGCTCAGATGTTCCTTGGAAATATGGGCGGCTCGATGGGCGAGGTGGCAGCAGCCGCTCTTATTGCGGGTTTTATCTATCTGCTTATTAAGAAAGTAATATCGTGGCATATACCAATCTCTGTAATAGGAAGCATTGCTTTATTTACCACAATACTCTGGCTCATAAATCCTGAAAAAAACGCTGATCCTATGTTCCATATCCTTACCGGAGGGGTTCTCCTGGGAGCAATTTACATGGCGACAGATTATGTTACATCACCCATGGTACCCAAAGCCATGATCATTTACGGGTGTGGCATTGGGATCATTACGGCGCTTATCCGGGTCTTTGGTGCTTACCCCGAAGGGGTCTCTTTCGCAATCCTTATTATGAATGCTTTTGTACCACTAATGAATACATATATAAAACCCAGAAGGTTCGGGGAGGAGGTAAAAAATGGCTAAGACCGAATCGACATTTAAAAACATGGCCCTTGCACTGACACTTATATCAATGGTCTCAGCTACATGCCTGGGTTTTGTTTATGAACTGACAAAAAAGCCCATTGCATTGTCAAACCTTAACAAAAAGATCACTGCAATAAAACAGGTTGTTCCTGAATTTACCAACAATCCAAACGATGAGATGTTCAGGCTGCCTGCAGATAATGGTGACAGCCTGGACATTTATCCGGCAAAACAAAATGACATTATCGTCGGCTACGCCGTAAACACATATACAACGGAGGGGTTTAGCGGTGAAATTATATTGATGTCAGGTTTCAGTCCCGATGGTACAATAATCAACATAACCGTGCTGGAGCATAAGGAGACTCCAGGCCTCGGGACAAAAATGGCAGAACCATTGTTCAAGGATCAGTTTAATAACAAAAACCCGGAAGAATTTGAATTAAGAGTCAAAAAAGACGGGGGTCAGGTTGATGCAATTACAGCGGCAACGATCAGTTCACGGGCATTCTGCGATGCTGTTCAGCGTGCTTACAATACCCTGAAGAAAGGAGGCCTGATATGAATCAGATGCAAAATTTTACCAAAGGATTTATTAAAGAGAATCCAATATTGGTACTGGTGCTGGGAGCATGCCCTGCCCTTGCCACAACCTCTTCCGCCCTTAACGGCTTTGGAATGGGAATAGCCACAACATTTGTTCTTGTCGGATCTAATCTGGTTGTCTCTTTGCTGTCCGGACTTATCCCCGACAAGGTAAGAATACCGGCATTCATCGTCGTTATAGCATCATTTGTAACCATTGTGGATCTGGTAATGCAAGCTTACGTACCTGATCTCTATAAAACTCTGGGAATATTTATACCCCTTATTGTCGTCAACTGTATTGTGCTGGGCCGGGCAGAAGCTTTTGCCAGTAAGAACAATGTATTATCATCACTTATCGACGGTCTGGGCATGGGCCTGGGTTTTACAATGGCTCTCGGAATACTTGGAGCACTGCGTGAAATCCTGGGCAACGGTTCAATTCTTGACATCAAGTTCATTTCCGGTGACGGAATACTTGTCTTCATTCTTGCTCCGGGGGCATTCATTGCTCTGGGTTACATGATAGCCCTGATCAGAAAAATAAAAAAACATAAAATAAGCTGAAATGGAATATATCATTATTATAATCTCAGCACTGATAGTCAATAACATAGTACTGGCTCAATTTCTCGGGATATGCCCTTTTCTCGGTGTTTCCAGTAAAGTGAACACAGCTGTCGGGATGTCAGGGGCAGTAACCTTTGTAATGGTCCTTGCTACTGTGGTAACATACCTCATTCAGACTTTTATACTTGAGCCTCTGGGCATCAGCTTCATGCAGACCATAACATTCATCCTGATCATCGCATCGCTGGTACAGATGGTGGAAATAATACTCAAAAAGATCAGCCAGTCTCTTTATCAGGCTCTGGGAATCTTTCTTCCTCTTATCACAACCAATTGCGCAGTGCTTGGTGTAGCAATACTGGTCGTAAAAAAAGACTATAACCTTCTTGAAGGAGTTGTATTCAGTGCGGCAAACGCCCTCGGATTCGGGCTGGCACTTATAATTCTTGCAGGCATCAGGGAGCAGCTTGACCTTGCTGACGTACCCGAAGGTATGAAGGGTGTTCCGGTTTCCCTGATAGCCGCCGGTATACTCGCACTCGCATTCATGGGTTTTACAGGTATCGTTTAACCGGATATTTTCCGGAATATTTCATGTCAGATGGCCGGTTCTTGCCGTAAATTGATTTATTTTTTGTTTATTGTTGTTAAATAAACACTAATCCGGACAATGTACGCCTCCGTGTATTATAAAACACTTGGAATCCCTGAAGGCTCATCACTTGAAGACATAAAAAAAGCGTACAGGAAAAAAGCCCGGTTGTACCATCCTGATATCAATCCTTCACCCGAAGCAATTGATAAGTTCATAAGCGCTACTGAGGCATACGAATTCCTTAAAGAGAATTACAACAAAACACTTACTGATGAGGAAATATTCTTCAGGGCAATGGAAGAATGGAGAAAATACAGACAGGCAAGAGCAAGACAACGTGCCCGGTTCTATGCTGAAAAATCATATTCAAATTTTAAAAGCTCAAATTTTTACAAATCAACGCGTATATTGAACGGATCATCCATTATTTTTAATTTTTCCGTTGCCGTAATGGTCCTGATCTATACTATTGCCGGATACATTATAAGAATTAAGGATCCGGATCCGTTGGCAGAAAAGCCTTCCCTTTTATCCTTTGCTTTGCTGCTTGTTCTGAGCCTGATCCTTTTTACAGTGTCATTTATCTATCTGAAAGCATTTATCCACACCAGAAGACGCAACAAAGAGATAAAAGACGATTCGCGTACAACTACCTCTGAATGTTAAACGGTATCTCCCACAAATAATATGGCTCAACCAGCCGAAGAGCTTACCCTGTATGGATTCATAATGGTTGCAACAATTTCATGCATCGGGTCAGGCATATTTGTCACTCCGTCACAGATTGCAGGCCTGACACCTTTATCACTGCTCATATTGCCTGTCCTGAGTCCCGGGATATCATAGCGCTTACCGGCGTACTTACTCTCGGGGAAGCGGGTGCTATTTTCCCGAAGGCGGACGGAATAAATTTATTTCTGAAAGAAGAATGCAGAAAAACAGTATCAGTCTATCCTGATAAAATTAAATGGCATTCCCAGGATTGATGAAAAATATTCTCCGCGTTCCAGGATGTCTTCATCTCCATCTTCGTAATACCAGTTAACAAGATATTTTCTGTTCTTAAGCTGAAGGTATGCTATCTTGTGAAAGAGATGGATAAGGGCTTTTGAAGTTGCGCTGTTAAGATACTCAAGATTAATGTGAACAATCGTTACTTCAGCGGGATCCCGGACATACTCTCTGATCCAATCTTCGACAGGCCTGAAAAACCCGGTAACATCTTCGTGTATCGACCTTCCTTTAATACTTATGGTCCCGGAGGGATCAAGGGTTACTTCGGGAGAATATCTTGTGGGCGGTATTCGGAGCTCATTCATCTTTGCAACATCAGTGTACAGAAAACAACAATTTATTTCACGACCAGGATGTTTCTGTCAAACTTCCTGAAAACACGATCATTGAAATTAGCTACAGAAATCTGCCGCTTCCCTGCTGGTTCCATAAGCTTATCCTCACAGATCCCTTTTCGAACGGAATGTAAGAATCTGTTTTCTTTCAGATACGGGATTCCCTCTCCTATTGAGGCCAGCTCCATGTCGGTTGCCTTTGATGGATGCAAAAAGACATCCTTTTTACCCTTTAACTCCGGGGCCACAGCATATGCGGCAAACTTTGCAACACCTCGATCGGCGATTCCGTTAACCTCAATTCCCTTTTCACTGATAAGCACAGCAAATTCCTGGTACTTGCAGGTCATTTCCTCATCATAATCCTTCTTCCTGAGGGCAACAACCGTTATTCCACCTACGGCTACGGCTCCAAGTACCACAAATGTAAGATCCCTGCTTTTCATGGTAAAATTAATCAGTCTGAGTCAGAGTCTGGCAAGCGGGGCCACATCCTGACCGGAAAATTCTTTTCTAAGATATTTGTAGTATCCTGTAATTCCAATCATTGCAGCATTATCAGTGGTGTATTCCAACGGAGGGATGAAGAAATTCCAGCCCCTTTTCTTACCCTCCAGGACTAATTCCCTCCTGAGACCGGAGTTGGCCGACACACCTCCGGCAATACCTACTTCTTTAATCCCTGTCAGTGAGGAAGCCTTTATAAGCTTGGAAACAAGGATACTTATTATTGTGTGCTGAATTGAGGCACACAGATCCGGTTTATTCTTTTCTATAAAATCAGGATCCCCGGCAAGTTTGTCTCTTAGAAAATATAGAAAACTTGTTTTCAACCCGCTGAAACTGAAATCCAGTCCTTTTACGTTAGGTCTGGCAAATCTGAAAGTATGCCTGTTCCCTGTGGCAGCAAGCCTGTCAATCGCAGGTCCGGCCGGATAGGCAAATCCCATAAGCTTTCCACATTTATCAAAGGCTTCACCGGCAGCATCATCAATTGTATTCCCTGCAACCTCCATCTCAAGATGGTTTTTCAGAATAATTATCCTGGTATGCCCGCCGGATACCAGGAGACAAAGAAAGGGGAACCCCGGTATCCTGGATTCCTTCCCCTGCTCAAGTATAAAATGAGACAGAACATGAGCATGCAGGTGATTCACGTCAATCAACGGAATGTTCCTTGCAAGCGCAAATCCTTTCGCGAATGATGTGCCTACAAGCAAAGACCCAAGCAACCCTGGTCCCCGCGTAAATGCCACCGCACTTATTTCACTGACAGATATGCCTGCTTTCTTTATAACAAGGTCAGTTACAGGTACTATGTTGGCCTGATGTGCCCTTGATGCAAGCTCAGGCACCACACCACCAAAAGACATATGAACATCCTGGCCGGCAATCAGGTTTGCCAGCACATAACCATCTTTTACGACTGCAGCAGATGTATCGTCGCAGGATGATTCAATTGCCAGTATCGTTACTCCCATCGGTATTTGATTTTCCGTATATTTTTGGTTATTTTGACTGACAGTTGTTTAACCGGAGTTTAATGCTCAAAAGTATTAAAAAATCATTTAAGTATCTGGCAATTTTTGCCGGGATAGTTTTGCTGGTTCCTGCATTCATTTTTTCAGTGATGCGATTGCCGGATGTGCAGACTTTTCTGGTCAGAAGGATTACCAGTCACTTATCTGACGAAATCAAATCAACCATTAAGGTTGGACGAATTGAGTATTCATTTTTCAACAGGCTAACAATAAATGATTTAGTTATCAAAGACAAATACAATGATACACTGATCTATTTACCGAAGATCTCTTCAGGGGTCAGGAAGCTTGACTTTCGCAATAAAGCGATAAGACTTGGCAGGGTTGAAATAACTGAACCGGTGGTAGCATTCATTACCGACTCATCAGGGATCATGAACCTGAGATGGTATCTTGACATGTTAAAAAAGCCGCCTGAAACAAAACCGTCAAAGGCCGGAAGCCTGTTTTCGGCCAATAGTGTTGCAGTTACAGATGGCAGATTCTCGCTTATCAGGAGAAATGCACCAAAAGGGAAAATGACTGTCAATTTTAACAACCTCCGGCTGTCGGGCATCAATGGGAACATCAAAGACTTTAGAATAAAAAATGACTCAACATCCTTTTCGATCGATGAACTCGGATTCATTGAGGGAGAAGGTCTTATATTGAAAAAAATGAGGAGTGATGTGGCTGTTACGGGCAACAGGCTCATATTTTCAGATGTTCTTATGGATTTCGGCAAATCCGTGTTGAATGCCGGTATTATAAGCATAGATCCTGATACAACAGATTCATTTAAAAGATTTGCTGAAGAAGTAAAGCTACGGATCCACCTTGAAAAATCGTTGGTCAGCAGCTCAGAGCTTCAGTATTTTATCCCTTTTCTCAAGGACGCGGATGAATCATTATGGCTTTCCGGAAAAATATCAGGGACAATCTCCGAGCTCAGAGGACGGAATATCGAATTAACCTACCGCGACAGCAGTCACATTTATTGCGACTTTGATTTTTCCGGGCTTCCTGAAATTGATGACACTTTCATGTTTCTTGATATAACCAGCCTTGGCACCAATGCCGCCGATCTTGAAAAAATCAACCTGCCGGGAAAAGATGAAATAAAACTCCCCGAAATCCTTTACACAATGGGCAGTATTTCCTTCAACGGAAGTTTTGCAGGCTTTACAACCGATTTTGTCACGTACGGCAAACTAAGCAGTACGGCAGGGATTCTTAGTACTGATGTCTCGCTGCGGCCTGTTGGGGAGAACAGCTTCAGAATTGAAGGATTTATTAAAGGGCAGAATATAGATATGGGTGAAGTTACCGGGAAGAATGATATGTTTGGTAAGCTTAGCATGAAAACAAATGTTGATATTAACGCATCGTCTGCAAAGAATTTCTCAGGCCGGATTAACGGAAGTATCGACAGCATTGAAATAAACAGATACGTTTACAGAAATATCGCCATGGCAGGTGATTTTTCTGAAAAGGCCTGGGATGGCAGCATAAAGATAGTTGACAATAACATCAGGGCAGACATACTGGGTCTTTTCGATTTTAGCGGGATCCTTCCGGAATTTGACTTTACACTTAATTTAAATAAAGCTGATCTATACCGGTTGAATTTCGACAAAGCAGATTCGTCATCTCAGGTCTCACTTATAATGACAGCAAACTTTAAAGGTAACAATATAGATAATCTCAGCGGGGAAATAAAACTGCTGAATTCAACATTGAGAAAGTTTGACAATACTCTTGACCTGTATGATTTCACTCTGAAAGCGTTCACTGAAAATAATAAGCCGGCTATCAGCATGAGAACTGATTTTGTCGACGTTGATATTCGTGGCTATTACAGCTTCAGGGAAATAGGAACATTGACCCGATCGGCGATGGCATCACTGATGCCATCACGTTTCATTATGCCTGAAAATCTCCGGGGAAAGCTTGATAACAATTTCGATTTCAGCATCAGATTCAGGAACACTGATCAGCTAAACCATTTTTTCAGAACAGGTGTGCTGATAGCAGAAAAAAGTATCGTTGAAGGTGCTGTTTATCCTGACAGCATCATTAGCATCAATGCTAAAGCCGGGCATCTTGAGATAAAGAAGACCCTTTTAAGAAATATGAATTTCAACTTAACTGTTCTGGAAAACACTATGGATGCTGATCTTCGGAGTTCATCCCTTATCCTGCCCGGCAATGCTGAATTAAAAGATTTCTACACCGATTTACACACAGTACCGGATAATTTTATTTTTTCTGCAAAATGGGACAACAAGGAGAAGATTCTGAACAGGGGTAACGTAACAGCCAGAGGCTCATTCATAAAAGATGATCCGGAACATGATAAAGCTATTCTAAATGTCTCTGTTGAACCTTCTGAAATATATACAAGGAGTAACCTGTGGACAATCAGCGGGTCAGATATCATTGCCGATTCGAATTCAGTTTCAATAAACAGATTTCTCGTAAGCAGCGGAGAGAACTTCTACAGAATAAACGGCAAGGTTTCTGAGGATCCCACTGATACTCTGTATATAGATTTCAGGGGTATTGACCTCAGCCCCCTCAACTACATGGGTGACAGAAATAAAAAAAACAGACGGTCTCTTGGGCTCAATGGGATACTCAACGGGAACATCCATCTGAACGACGCCTATAATAATCCAATGATAGAAAGTGAAATCATTATTAAAGATTTTTCAATACTTGGAGCGGAGTATGGTGATTTATCAGCTGAATCAGTCTGGAACTCAATGATAAAAGTGGCCGATCTGCGTGCAGAAACCGTATTGAACGGTAAAAAGCTGGCTGAAATTAAAGGATTTTATGACCCGTTAACAAAAAAGATTGATGTCAATGCCCACGCAGCAGATCTTCCCGTAGACTTCCTGAATCCTTTGCTCGATTTCTTTGCTTCAGACATACACGGTACTGCTACCGGAAATATTAACATATCGGGTGAACTCAGCAAGCTGAGCTTAACGGGCGATTTGATGGCTGAAAATACATCACTGAAAATTGACTATCTGAACACTAAATACAGATTCAGCGATATTGTGCGGTTTGACAGGAATGGGATTGCGTTCAACAATATCAGGCTGACAGATGAAAAAGGGAATAATGCTGTTTTATCAGGAAAAATAAACCACACTCATCTTAAAAATTACCGCGTCGATCTTTTAATAAACATGAATGACTGTCTGGTTTTGAATACCAGACAGGGAGACAATGACCTCTTCTACGGTACAGTATTTGCCAGGGGGGTTACAACCATAAAAAGCGCTCCGGGTGTTTTGTCATTCGACATTTCTGCCCGTACAAGAAGAAATACTGCATTCTTCATACCACTTAATTCGGGAACCTCGATGACAGAGAATTCATTCGTATCTTTTGTAAGCAAGGATTCATTGACTCTTACTACCCTCGATAAAAAATCCGAAATTCTGTTGCCGGCACCTTCCCGGTCAGGGCTGGAATTGAACATTGACCTTAATGTCACTCCTGATGCAGAAGTACAGCTCCTGATTGATCCCAAGGCCGGTGATGTGATAAGGGGGCGGGGATCAGGAAATCTGAATGTAAATCTCAGTAAAGCAGGCGTTTTTAAAATTTCCGGTGATTACACCATTGAAGATGGGGATTATCTGTTCACTCTTGGAAATATACTTAATAAGTCCTTTATCGTGGAAAACGGAGGAAAAATAAATTTCCCGGGAGATATTGAAAATGCCGAAATTGATATAAAAGCAATATACAAGCTTCGAACCTCACTTTACGAGATCCTCCAGGATAACAGATTCAATGAAAGAATACCTGTGGAATGCCAGCTCAACCTCTCAGGTAGATTATTCAGCCCCATAGTAGGATTTAATATCCATCTTCCCAATGCCGATGAAGAAACAAGAACCTACCTTAAAAATGCAATTACCACAGAAGAGGAACTGAGCAGACAATTCCTTTACCTTCTGGTGATGAACAGCTTCTATTCCGATCCTTCATACCGCTCATCATTAAGCACCTCATCAACGGGAACATCAGCGATGGCTGTGACCACAACCGAGATGCTTTCAAACCAGTTAAGCAACTGGTTGTCACAAATCAGCAACGATTTTGATATAGGCTTTATCTACAGGCCTGGTTATAAGGATGTTAACTCACAGGAAGTACAGGTTGCCCTTTCAACTCAGATCCTTAATGATAAAGTAACCATCAACGGGAATTTTGATGTCAGGGGCGCAGATAATTCTTATGGTAATCCGATTACAGGCGACTTTGATATAGAATATAAGCTTGCGGAAAAAATAAGACTAAAAGTTTTCAACAGATTTAATAACCCATATACCGGCAAAGGTGTTCCTTACACCCAGGGTATAGGTATATTCTTCAAGCAGGATTTCAACAGCCTTTCGGATCTTCTGAGAAGAAGATCGGATAAATCAGAAATGAAGAAGGAAGAAGATGTTGTAATAGAACAATGAACGTTAATAACTACTTTGTTAATGTTATTAACACTGTATAATAGACCATGGTATTTTTGCGTTTTTTAATATCTTCGCCACATCAATGATGTGTTGAGGCTTGTAAAAACTTGAATATAAATTAATTAATAAAAGGCAAAATGGCATTTATCCAATTTTTTATGCAGGAAGGACCTGTGACTATTGAACGGACAAGTGAAATGAAACTAACTTTACTCGATCTGGCAATAAAGGGAGGATGGGTTATGATCCCGATTGTCTTATTATCGCTGGTGGCAGCATATATCTTTGTTGAAAGGTTCTACGTCATAAAAAAAGCTACCAAGGAAGACATGAACTTCATGAACAGGATCAAGGATTATATCCATGACGGCAAAGTGGATGCTGCGTTAGCTCTTTGCAGATCAACAGAAAGTCCTTCTGCCAGAATGGTGGAAAAAGGTATTAACAGGTTAGGAAGGCCTTTGCATGATATTTCCACAGCTATTGAAAATGTTGGCAAACTTGAAATTGCAAAGCTGGAAAAAAGTTTCCCCACTCTGGCCACAATAGCCGGAGCCACTCCCATGCTGGGTTTTCTTGGTACTGTCATAGGAATGGTAAGATCTTTCTATGCAATGTCTCAGGCAGGTAATAATATTGAAGTATCTTTGCTTTCAGACGGGATCTACACTGCGTTGATAACTACCATTGCAGGGCTTATTGTCGGAATTCTGGGGTATTTTGCATACAATACCCTGGTTGTCAGGGTTGAGAGGGTGGTCTTTAACCTCGAAGCCACACTGACTGAATTCATGGATATCTTAAATGAACCATTAAAATCTGTACATTAAAATGGCTATCTCTTCCAGAAATAAAGTCAGCATCAGTTTCAGTTCCACCGGAATGACCGATGTGGTGTTTAACCTTCTTATTTTCTTTATGCTAACATCGACGCTGGTGCATCCTACCGCCCTGAAGCTTGTGCTGCCGAAAGGCAGTACCCAGACGTCGGCCAAACCCCAGACAACAGTCTCCGTAACCAGTGATCAGAAATATTACATCGAGCAGCAACCTGTAAGCATCGACGACCTTGAAGCTGCTCTGCGGGAAAAACTGGGAGCTAATCCTGAAACATACATAGCGCTTCACGTCGATAAAAACGCTCCGTTCGAAAGTGCTGTGAAAGTAATGAACATTGCCCAGGCTAATAATTATAAACTGATAATTGCAACTTCGCCAAAATAAAGATGCTTATAAATACCCTTCAGAAAAAAAGAAGGGTATTATAGGGACAGCAGTCATTCACGTTATCGTGTTTGCGCTTATGCTGATCCTCGGATTCGTTGTTCCTGAACCCCCGGAAGCAGAGGAAGGGATTATTGTCAATTTCGGGACTGATGAATCCGGCTTCGGAGTTATTGAGCCGTCTCCTCCTGCGGTACAGGAGGCAGTTTCTCCCCCTCTCCCATCAGAAACAGTACCTGAAGTTACGGACGAAGAACCATTACTGACACAAAACAATGAAGAAGCACCTGAGGTGAAAAAAGTTGACCCTGAAGCTGAGAAAAAGAGGCTCGAGAAGCTTGAGGCCGAAAGAAGGCTCAGGGAACAGGCTGAAGCAGAGAGAATAAGAAGAGAACAGGAAGAGCTTGAAATGAAAAGAATTGAGGCTGAAAAGAAAAGGCAGGCAGATATCATGAACAGGACCAGGGACGCCCTTTCAAGTGCAAAAAACACCGGTACAAGCAGCACCAGTGAAGGAGAAGCAGGAGGAAGAGGTAACCAGGGAGTGCAAACCGGGTCTGTTGATTCAAGCACCAGGGGCGACGGCAGCGGACTTGGCGACAGCGGAATATCATATGACCTCAGTGGTCGCGGATTCCAGTCATTACCCGTACCAAAGTATGACTATCAGGGAGAAGGACGCGTTGTGGTCGAAGTCAGTGTTGACAGATCGGGTAAGGTAACACAGGCTGTTCCCGGATACAAAGGCTCAAACACTCTTGATGAATATCTCCTCAGGGTTGCAAGAGAAGCTGCTCTCCAGGCACGTTTCGATCCGAAGCCCGATGCTCCAGTAATTCAGAAAGGAACTATTACCTATAACTTTAAGCTGAGATAGATCCCTGGTCTGTAGGTGAAGTTTCTTTTATCCTTTAATCACATTTTAAAAAGTGGAAATGAGCTCATCATGCTAACTACTTTTTTCCCTACCATGCTTATGACATCTTCATTGTCGATATCTGAAATCACATCATCGATAAGCTCCACTATAAGCTCCATGTGTTCTTCTTTTAATCCTCTTGTGGTTATTGCAGGTGTCCCAACCCTTAAACCTGATGTCAGGAAGGGGGATCTGTTGTCAAACGGTACCATGTTTTTATTCACGGTTATATGTGCCCGAACAAGGGTGTTCTCAACTTTCTTTCCCGACAGATCCGGGAACTTTGACCTCAGGTCAATTAACATGAGATGATTGTCAGTACCGCCGGAAATTACATGATAACCTTTGTCGGTAAACGCCTGTGCCATAACTGAAGCATTCAGCCTGACCTGCTCCTGGTATTTCCTGAAAGAAGGATGCAGGGCTTCACTGAAAGAAACCGCTTTAGACGCTATGACATGTTCAAGGGGACCACCCTGAACACCCGGAAATACTGCAGAATTAATCAATGAAGACATCATCCTTACTTCTCCTTTGGAAGTAGTAATCCCCCATGGATTGACAAAATCCCTGCCCATAAGAATAATACCTCCTCGCGGGCCTCTGAGTGTCTTATGCGTTGTGGACGTCACAACATGTGCATGCTCCAGCGGATTCTTAAGAAGGCCCGCAGCGATGAGCCCGGCAGGGTGTGCCATGTCAACCACGAATATCGCCTCCACCTGGTCGGCAATTTTTCTCATCCTCTCATAATCCCATTCACGTGAATAAGCAGAAGCTCCTCCGATTATCATTTTTGGCTTCTCCTCAAGGGCAACTTTTTCCATCATGTCATAGTCAATGAGACCATCCTCTTCCCTTACACTGTAAGCCAGTAGCTGGTAAAGGATACCTGATGAATTTACCGGCGAGCCGTGTGAAAGATGTCCTCCATGTGCAAGATTAAGCCCCATAAACTTTTCCCCCGGCTTTAATATGGTCATAAAAACTGCCATATTTGCCTGAGCTCCGGAATGGGGTTGTACATTTGCATATTCAGCATTAAAAAGCTGTTTAAGGCGATCTATCGCAATCTGTTCCGATTGATCAACAATTTCACAACCTCCGTAATATCGATGCCCCGGATAACCCTCAGCATATTTGTTTGTCATAACCGATCCCATAGCTTCAAGCACCTGCGGACTTACAAAATTTTCGGAAGCAATTAGCTCAATACCGTTTATCTGACGCTGACGTTCTTTTTCGATCAGGTCAAATATTGCAGTGTCTCTGTTCATATTGATAGTTTTTGATTCAGTTGTCGCTCTCAATCAGATTACCTCGAGTCTGAAAATCCTGGTCAGGCTTCTTCTTATCTGACCACCCTCAAATATATGCTTATAAAATTAAAATAATCGCCTCTGACATCATTTTTGCTACTCTTCAGAAAATTGCACCAGCAGATCCCTGTAGGTTGAGAATATCCGTGACTTTGAAATGAATCCTACATAGTAACCATCATCCAGCACAGGTAAATTCCAGGCACCTGTTTTTCTGAATGTTTCCATAACTGCACCAATATTCTCTTTCTTATCCAGATATGAAGGAGGTATCGTCATCAGATCCTTGACTCTGACCTCATCATACAGATCATGCCTGAACATTATTTCCCTGACATCATCAAGAAGCACCACGCCTTCAAGAATGTTATGCTTGTCAACCACAGGAAATATGTTTCTTTTAGATTTTGAAATGACTTTAACCAACTGACCAAGAGTGTCTCCGGCACTGACTGTCAGAAGGTCTGTTTCTATATCCTTCTTCCAGTCCATAAAAGTAAGAACAGCCTTATCCTTGTCGTGCGTTATCAGTTCGCCCCGCCTGGCCAGCTGAACATGGTATATTGAATGACGTTCAAAGCTCCTGACCGTTATAAATGAAGTTGTTGATGTTATGATAAGAGGTATGAGAAGTGCGTAGCCACCCGTTATTTCTGCTATGAGGAAAATTGCAGTAAGCGGGGCATGCATCACTCCTGCCATAGTTCCGGCCATACCTGCCAGAATAAATCTGTTATCCGGTATATCAAAACCAGCATATCTGTTAAAAAGAACCGACATAAGGAAACCTGCCACACCACCAATAAACAGCACCGGGGCAAAAATACCGCCCACTCCGCCTGCTCCGTTAGTTGAACTGCTTGCAATAACTTTTAAAAACACCAGACAGCCGAGGAGGATGACATAAAAAAAGAAATTCCCTGTGAGCTTATGAAAAGGGGAGGTTGCAAAAACCGGACTGACATTATCCTGCAGAAGCAACATGATGGTATCGTAACCTTCGCCGTAAAAAGGCGGAAACAGGAATATCAGAATTCCGAGCACAACGCCTCCTGTTAAAAGTTTTATGAAAGTATTGCGTATCTTTTCATATTTGCTTTCGAGAAACAAGGTCATCTTGCTGAAGTAGATCGAGATCAATCCTGCAGCGACTCCCAGCACAAGGTACCATGGTATGTTACTGATGTTGAACGCTTCACTGACCGTAAATGTGAACAGCACCTCGTCTCCCATCAGAAAATATGCTATTGTTGCTGCCGTTACCGACGATATCATCAACGGAACAATTGAAGAAATTGTAAGATCGAGAAGCAGAATCTCGAGCGTGAAAACAATACCCGCTATCGGAGCTTTGAATATGCCCGATACGGCACCGGCGGCGCCGCATCCAATAAGCAGGGTTATGTTTCTGTAATTCAGCTTGAAAAATCTGCCTATTGCTGATCCGATTGATGATCCTGTCAACACTATGGGTGCTTCAGCCCCAACCGATCCTCCAAATCCGATTGTCAATGAGGTTGCAACAACAGATGTCCATGTATTATGGCTCCTGATATTACTTTTTCTCTTGGAAATAGCATAAAGCACCCTGCTTATACCATGGCCTATATCGTCTTTTACAATATACCGTACAAACAGCAATGCCAGAAGCATACCTGCCATCGGATATAACAGGTACAGGTAGCTACCGGAGTCAGGCTTTATACCTCTGGTTAGAAGTATGTGAACATAATGAATAAGATTCTTAAGCAATACAGCAGCCAATGCACTCAATAATCCTACCAAAAAGCTTAAGGCATAAATAAGCTTAACCTGGTCAATCTCAAAAAGCCCCGTACTGAAAAATCTCTTTATAGATTTGATACTCCGCATAAGATGCAAATATAAAAACAATACAAGAGCTTCTCTGTTTTTTGCTTAAGTTTGTCTTTTTGTAAAATAACAGCAGAGTAATAATGATCAATTTCTTCCGGACTGTACTGGACAATGGATTGATAGTCATAATACATGAGGACAGGTCAACCCCGCTTGTTGCCATGAATATTCTGTATAACGTGGGGTCCAGGGATGAAGATCCAACCATGACCGGCCTGGCGCATCTTTTTGAGCATCTGATGTACGGTGGTTCAGCCAGTATCCCCGACTACGACCTTCCGATTCAGCTTGCCGGCGGCGAAACGAATGCATTTACTAATAACGATATTACTAACTTTTACCTGACTCTTCCCCCTGAAAACATTGAAACAGGATTCTGGCTTGAATCCGACAGAATGCTGGGGCCTGAATTTTCACGCAGGAAGCTTGACATCCAGAAAAATGTTGTGATGGAAGAATTCAGGCAAAGATATCTTAATCAGCCATATGGTGATGTAATGCATAAAATAAGACAGCTTGCATATAAAATACACCCTTACAGATGGCCTGCAATTGGAATGGATATCCTCCATGTTGCAAATATCAGATTAAAAGATGTAAAAGATTTCTTCTACTCCCATTATGCCCCGAACAACGCCATTTTAACCATTACCGGGAATATTGATACAGAAAGAGCACACGGTCTGGCATCAAAATGGTTTGGTACAATCCCTGAGCGGACTGTTAAAGCAAGAAGCCTGCCCCGCGAACCTGTGCAGACAGAAAAGAGAATCCTTGCAGTTGAAAAGGATGTTCCCTCAAACGCCCTGTATAAAGTGTGGCACTCCAGCGCCCGTAAAGAAAAGGATTTTTACACAATGGATCTTTTGACTGACATACTTGCAGGGGGAGAATCAGGAAGGTTGCATACCAGACTCGTAAGAAAACAGAATCTATTCAGTGAAATTAATGCCTATATAACCTCTGATATTGACCCCGGACTTGTGGTGGTTCACGGTCGCCTGATGAACGGAATTGGCATTAAGCATGCTGAATTGGCTGTAGATAACGTTATTAACGAACTTAAAACAACTCCCGTAAGTGACATTGAAATGGAAAAAGTAAAAAACAAATTTGAATCATCAAATGTCATTTCGAATACGAATATCCTGAACAAAGCTGTTAAACTTGCATTCCATGAACTGCTCGGAGATGCTTCAGAAGTCAACAGGGAATCGGAATATTTCAGAAATGTTGACAAAATGATGGTAAGGGATGCTGCAAATAAATATTTTAGCCGCTCCAATTCAAGTACTCTTTTTTACTTATCGACCCGCAACAAATGAAAAGCCTGAAAAGAGCTCAGCCCCCGCTTTCAATAATTGAAGCAGGAAGCTTCCCTGATGTGGAAAAAGCCCGTCTTGGAAATGGCATCCCTGTTTTTATTATTGAGGCAGGAACAGAAGATATTTTGCGGCTGGAATTTGTGTTTCGCGCAGGACAGGTCAAAGAATACCTTCCATTGCTTGCCTCAACAACGAACCTGATGCTTACAGAGGGTTCAGAGACATACAGTGCGGAAAAACTAAACAGGGAACTGGATTTTCATGGAGCTTTTGTAAACCTTAGTGCAGAAAAGGATACCGCCTCAGTCGTGATCTTGTGTCTTGCCAGACACCTGGGCAAAATCCTTGATCTGTCTGGTGAAATACTTTTCAGGCCGGTATTTCCGGAAAAAGAATTAAACAACCTTATGAAAAAGCGTCTCAGATGGTTTCTCAACAGCAGGGAAAAAGTCACGTTACTTTCACTTGACCAGTTTTTTGAGACGATATTCGGTAAAAACCATCCGTATGGCCGCCAGGCACTCGCTGCTGACTTTGATCTGAGATCTGCTGAACTGCTGAGAGATTTTCATTCCATGCACTACACCCCTGATGAAATGACAATCATAGTATCCGGAAAAATACCTGGTGACACATTGAAAATGATGGACAGGCGTTTCGGTAATGTAGAAAGAAATTATATATATGTTGAGGATCCCTGCAGCATCTTAAAAAGCAGTTCGGAGAGAAAAGTTCATATTATTAAGCCTGAAGCTGTTCAAACCTCAGTCAGGATCGGGTCTGTAACAATAAACAAGCGACATTCCGATTATTTCGGACTTAAGATCGTTGATACTATCCTGGGGGGATATTTTGGATCGAGGCTGATGAAGAATATCCGGGAAGATAAAGGTCTTACATACGGGATCTACTCTGCGGTCACATCATTCGATCTTGCAGGCTACAAATTGATCAGCACTGAAGTAAGCCCCTTGAACGTCAGGAGGACCATTGACGAAATATACAGGGAGATATCATTGATCCAGACTGAACCCGTGAAAGAAACAGAGATGGATGTGGTAAGAAATTACATGTCAGGTGAACTTATCAGGATGTTTGATGGTCCTTTCGCCCTCGCAGAAAGTTTTAAATCGATATGGGATTTCGGGCTGGGTGTTGAGTACTTCTCAAAATTTGCTGAAAAAATCAGGAAAATAACTCCGGAAGAAATAATGTCACTGGCAAGAATATATTACAATATTGATGAAATGTATGAAATTACTGCAGGTTGAAATGAATGCATCCATAAGGATCCTTATTATTTTCTGCCTGTCATTATGTTGTATTCAGGTCAACGGGCAGGCTGACGAGGACCCTCCGGCCCCTCCCCTCTTTACCATGGTTACAATCAATCAGGTAACTCAGGAAACCGAAGTAAAATGGGTTCTGAGTCCGTCACCTGATGTAGCCGGGTATGTTATTTATTCGTACAAGAACGGTGAAGGAACAGCAATCGATACAATATTCGACCCGGGAGCCACAAGTTATTCCTTCGTCTGGCCGTGGTCCCTTATACGCAGCGAATCATTTGTTGTTGCTGCCCTGGATTATTCAGGTAATATAAGCCCTCTTTCAAACGATCTCAATACCATATATGCTAAAGCCGGAATTGACACCTGTAACCGCAGAATTATTCTCGAATGGAATAAATATCCTTCATCTCCTATGGGTGTTAGCGGATACGATATTCTGATCTCCGTTGATGGAGGCAGTTACTATCCTGCTGGTCAGACTTCAGATGAAATGACCGTATTCATATCTGATGAGTTTATTATTGATGCCCATTATTGCTTCATGATACAGGCAAGGTTAGAGGACGGAACGGTATCTGAATCAAACCGGACATGCATAGTTGCATCTCTGCCAAGAGGCCCCCGCTGGATAAATGCCGATTATGCAACTGTTACGGAATCAGATGAAGTATCTCTCTCATTTACAATAGACCCTGATTCTGAAATCAACCTGTTCAGCCTTGAGAAAAAGGAACCGGGAGGCATTTTCATGGAAATAGACAGGATTAACAGTTCAGGAGGCAAAGTTGAATATACCGATAAATCAGGGAATACCGGTATAACAAACCTTTACAGGCTGTCAGCAGTAAATGATTGTAATGTACCTGTTACTACCTCTAACATTGCATCGAATATCGTATTGAAAATCACGAATGGTGAAGAAGAACTGTTACTGTTCTGGAACAACTACAGGGAGTGGCGGGGGAAGATTCTTTCATACAGGGTTTATATTGATACCGGAAACGGGTTCAGGGAATTAATCTCATTAAGTTCTACCGATACTCTTTTAAGTGTAAGCGTGCCTGAAATAATGTATGATGTCACAGGTGGCCAGATCTGCTTCAGAGTGTCAGCCAGTGAAATTTCAAATCCCTATGGTATTTCGGGAGAAAGTGTTTCAAACATATCCTGTCATGAAATAAATGAACTGGTAAGAGTCCCAAATATTTTTTCACCTGACGGAGATGGGATCAATGACCTTTTTCTGCCGGTAATAACCTTTTCGCCATCTGACTATCATCTTTTAATAACCAACCGTCACAGGAAAACAGTATTCCAGTCACGCAACTTTACTGAAGCCTGGGATGGTTCAGACCAAGGAGGCTCCGCACCGCAGGATGTATACTTATGGTTTCTTAAAGTTGTGACCCCGTCAGGAAGAAATATAACCCGCACCGGAACGGTTACAATAATCAGAAACAGATGATAAATTATTTTCTTGGATCTTCATCACTAAAAAATTTCACCCAATAAAGCTATCTTTGTAAAAGGCAGAAAAACGACGTGAAAAATCTATGGGGAGTAAGGATATTTTTGACGAAGAAGATAAAGCGCGTATCCAGTCGGAGTACGATTCACTTATAAACAATCTCTTAAGGTGTAACAAGCCGGAAGACAGGGAATTAATAGACAAGGCTTTCAGGATAGCGAACGAGGCTCACTGGAATATGCGAAGAAAATCAGGTGAGCCTTATATTCTGCATCCTATAGCGGTAGCCAGGATAGTTAACCAGGAGATCGGGCTGGGAGCCAGGTCTATTGCTGCCGCACTTCTGCATGATGTTGTGGAAGACACTGACTACTCGATCAGGGAAGTTGAAAAAGACTTCGGACCCAAAATTGCCTTACTGATAGACGGCCTGACAAAGTTGTCGGCAACATATGACAAGAGCAACTCGTCATCGATGCAGGCCGAGAATTTCAGGAAAATGCTCCTTACAATTTCAGACGATCTCAGGGTAATTCTCATCAAGATAGCTGACCGTCTGCACAATATGAGGACCCTCGACTCGATGCCTGAAAACAAAAAAATGAAAGTCGCCGGTGAAACGATCTTTCTGTATGCGCCACTGGCAAACAGGCTTGGGCTTTATGCCATTAAAAGCGAGCTGGAGGATCTCAGTTTTAAATTCAGGCATCCGGTGCTGTATGAGGAAATATCTTCTAAACTTAAGCACGGCGAAAAGAAATATTACTCATTAATAAATAAGTTCAGCCTTCCGATCATTGAAAAGCTTACCGATTCAGGCCTGGTGTTTGAAATCAATGGACGGCCCAAATCGATCTTTTCCATCTGGAAAAAGATGCAGGCGAAAAATGTTCCTTTTGAAGAAATATATGATGTTCTGGCCGTAAGGATAGTGTTTGAACCCGTAAACGGGGTACCGGAAAAAACCACCTGCTGGAATATCTATTCAGCCATAACTGATGTCTACCTGCCTAAACCGGATCGTCTTCGCGACTGGATAAGCAGGCCTAAGCCAAACGGTTATGAGGCTCTTCATCTTACCGTAATGGGGCCCGAAGGCAAATGGGTCGAAGTACAGATAAGAAGCCGCAGAATGGACGAAGTTGCGGAACGCGGATATGCTGCCCATTATAAATATAAAGGTGATTCTGCACCGGAAACCGAACTCGATAAATGGGTAAAACAGATAAGAATGATGCTCGAAAATCCTCTGGAGGATCCGATAGAGTTTCTCGATGAGTTCAAACTGAATCTGTTTTCATCTGAAATAATGGTCTTCACCCCGAAGGGAACTCTGGTCAGTCTGCCAAAAGGCGCTTCTGCACTCGATTTTGCATATGAAATTCATACGGAGATCGGCAATAAAGCCATCGGGGCAAAAATCAATTACAAGCTTAATCCTGTCAGCGCCACCCTTATGAGCGGAGATCAGGTAGAAATTATTACTTCCGATATAGCCAAACCAGAAAAGGAATGGCTCTCTTTCGTGTGCACTTCAAAGGCTAAAGAGGCCATAAAAAGCCAGCTGAGAACAGAATCCATAAACAGGATCCGTAAAGGAATGGAAATATTGGAAGCTAAACTGGATGAACTCGGTCTTACACCAAACTCTGAAATTCTGAAAAAACTGATGCAGACATTCGATGTTCTTAACAAAGATGAATTGTATGCCGGAATAGAGCTTGGGACAATCAACCTGGACAATCTTAAGAAAATTATCCGTAAAAGTTCATCAAAGAATATGATAAAGTATTGGGAATTAAAGCTTCTCGGACCAAGGAGGGAAAAAAAGGATGACGATGTAGAAACACCCCTTAAAATTGACGGAAGCGTTCCTTTCCTGCTGAGAGAGAATGTGGATAATGCTGAACAATCATATGAGATAGCGAAATGCTGTAATCCTATCCCCGGTGATGAGGTAATGGGTTACAGATCACCCGAGGGACAGATTATTATTCATAAACCCAAATGTCCCGTGGCAATACGTTTGATGTCGAATGAAGGAAACAGGATTATTGCAGTTAAATGGACTATTCACAAACTTGTATCATTTATTGCACGCGTCAGCATTACAGGAGTTGACAGAATAGGACTTGTAAATGATCTTACAAATATTATCTCATCTGAGCTTAAGGTGAATATGACAAGCATAAACTTCGGTGTGCGTGATGGCATATTTGAAGGAACCATTGATCTGTATGTTCATCACACCCAGGACCTTAACAATCTCATCCTCAAGATATCAAATATCAAGGGCATTGAAAATGTTAAAAGGGTAGAAGATTTTTCAGAAGAATGATTACTGTTAATAAAAAAAATAATTACAAAAATTATAATAATTTTGTCATTATTTAAAATTAGTCCAAATATGGCTAACGTTGATACAAAGGCTACAGTAAAGCAGATATTCACAGAATACCTTGAAAGGAAAGGTCACAGGAAAACTCCCGAAAGATATGCTATCCTTGAGGAGATATATTCACGTAACGGACATTTTGATATAGAATCACTGTACATTTTTATGAAGAACAAGAACTACAGGGTAAGCAGGGCAACACTATACAACACAATAGAACTCCTGCTCGACTGTAATCTCGTTATTAAGCATCAGTTCGGAAAAAATATGGCTCATTTCGAAAAAGCTTTTCAATGCGCTCAGCATGATCATCTTATTGACCTTGAGACCGGGACAGTAATGGAATTCTGTGATCCGAGGATTAATGAAATAATCAGGACGGCCAGTGAATTGCATAAATTCAAGCCGGCATACCATTCTCTTTACATTTACGGTAATTTCCTCACCGGTGGAACAAAATCCGAATAATTCCAGGTCTGCTGTACACCCAAGGTTTTTAATTTCCTTTCAGAAAGCGTATCCGAAGGAAAATCCCAGAGGTATGTTAACGCCTGCCTTGTCCTTGAACTCATCCTGTTCAAAATCTTCACCCGTGAGCTCCCATTTCCTCGAAACAAATCCGATACCGGTAAAGATATCAAGAGTAAATCCTCCCGATGTGATCAGCTGATATCCTAAAACTCCGTTTGCATTGAATTTTGTGCCTTTGAGTGAGTCGGACTCATCATCCTTGTTCTTTATGTCTACTGAGGCATAAGACAAATGAGGTCCAATATAAAAGCCTTCAGGGGCAGAAAGGTCCCTGCTTATAAAAAATTTATAAAGACCCTGAACCCTGAAACCGTTAGTAGTTATCTTGTTTATTGCACTCTCCTCACTGGTAAATTCATCAAGGTTAAGCAAAACGCTGGGACCTACATAACCGGCACCGATCTGTACAGAGGACTTTTCACTTACTTTTGCCTCAAAAAGTGCTTTATACTCTCCTGTCAGCGGTACTATTACTACCCAGAAAGGTCCCCCCAGGGCCGATAATGGATTCGTCTTCAATGTAAACCTGAAATCATTGGATGATCCTTTTTCCTGGGCGGTTACGGCAGATGGAACCACAGAAATTATCATGGCCGACATCAGCAGGATAATTGTTTTTTTCATGACTGGTTTTAAATTTATTACTCTTCAAATTAATGAATCAAAAAATAATTGCTGTTGTACAATTGAGAACATACTAAAAGCTTGTTCAGAAAATATGGTTTATAAAGCTCAATAATTAAGACTGTTTAAAATATGATTTCTCTCCCCCGGCCAGTTATCAACAATATATTATAAACGCTAATATTACACAGATTATTTTGTAATTTGGTGATTGTTTAAATAAGCTGATAATCTCGAAATATGAAAATTGATATTTTATTGGGCCTGCAATGGGGCGATGAAGGCAAAGGAAAAATAGTTGATGCATTAAGTCCTGAATACGATGTTGTTGCCCGTTTCCAGGGAGGGCCCAATGCAGGTCATTCTCTCGAATTCAATAATGTGAAACATATTCTTCACCTTATCCCTTCAGGTATTTTTCACCCGGGTAAGCTGAATATAATAGGTAATGGCATTGTGTTTGATCCTGAAGTTTTTCATGATGAAATTAAAAGCCTCGGTACTCCTCTGGAAGAACTCATAAAACGACTTGTTATCTCAAACAAGGCACACCTCATACTTCCAACCCACAGGGCTCTTGACGCTGCATATGAAAAAAGTAAAGGCAATATGAAGATCGGTTCCACTCTGAAGGGTATAGGTCCCGCATATACAGATAAATCGAGCCGCAATGGTCTTCGTACAGGAGATATCCTCAGCAAAGATTTTGACAGCCAATACAGAATGCATATTAACAGGCACCTGAAAATACTGGAGTCTCTTGGTTTTGAATATGATCATAACAAAAATGAAACAGGCTGGCTTGAAGGAATTGCAAACCTCAGAAAATTTACGATCACAAACACTGAATACCTTATAAACAATCTGATAGCCAAAGGAAAGAGAATACTTGCCGAAGGAGCCCAGGGTACCATGCTGGATCTTGATTTTGGTTCTTATCCGTTTGTGACATCCTCCAGCACTATCAGTGCGGGAGCCTGTACCGGACTCGGGTTTGCACCAACCAGGGTGGGTGAGATCTTCGGTATCTTTAAAGCCTATTGCACGAGAGTTGGCAGCGGTCCATTCCCTACCGAACTCAATGACAAGGATGGTGAAAGGATGAGAAATAAAGGGGCCGAGTTTGGTTCCACCACAGGACGCCCCAGAAGATGCGGATGGCTTGACCTTCCGGCACTAAGATATGCAATAATGATAAACGGTACCACCAGGCTCTTCATGACCAAGGCAGACGTCCTTTCAGGATTTGACAAAATAAAAATCTGCACATCTTATAATATATCGGGAAGTAAACTGAATGAGATACCTTCTGTCTTTTCTGAAAAGCCAGAACCCACGTACACTGAACTCAGGGGCTGGAAAGAAGACATTTCAGCGATCAGGGAATTCGATCAGCTTCCTGACACCCTTAAGGAATTTATAAATTTTATTGAAGATCACACGCATGTACCAATAACGATGGTATCTGTAGGCCCTGACAGAATCCAGACAATATTCAGACAATAAAGGGATTTATTTTAAGATATAGAGCCAGGAAAAAATATCTATTTCATCCAGAAAGTAATCAAGCCTTTCAATCGCTTTGGAATATTGTTCATGTGACTCTGCTACCACAAGCTCGAAATCTGTCCCGTTCATTTGTATAATTTTTGGATCGAACCCGTGAGAGCGGTATTGTTCAAGCCATTCCACTGCATAGTCGTGGTTAAGAAAGCTGCCGACAACAATATTATAGCGCTGACGTGACTGAAGTAAAACCCTTTCTTCTTCTGCCAGTCTTATTGAATCAAGCCGTGCCTCCTCTATAGCCCTGAGTCTGTTTTCAACCTTCCTGATAGAATCGGCTTTCCTCAAACTGTCCTGCTGGGCAAGCAACTCGGCCAGTCTTCTCTCTTTTTTCCCAATTATACCCTTTTCCTTTAGCCAGTTGCACGAGGGAGTGGTTATTATCAGTAGTACCGATATTGCGTATACAAGTGACCACAAAGATCTTTTATTTCGCATTTTAATCCGCCCGCTTAGTGTTAATATAAGTAAAGATACTAAAATTCAGAGGTATTGCCAAACATTTTTAATATTATAAAGTCATAACCTGTTATATGCAGAATTCGTATATTAGACAGTTCAATTTTGTTATACATAAATGTTGATCTGATGAAATCATTGATACAGTTTTTTGAAGAGAGTGTTGAGAAATTCAGCAGCAATATCTATCTGTGGGAAAAACCTTTTGACAAGTATGAGGGCCTTACCTATGGAGAGACAAAAAAGCAGGTGTATGAATTTGCTGCAGGCCTGATCTCAATGGGGATCAAAAAAGGTGACAGAATTGCTCTGATATCAGAGGGGCGTAATTTCTGGGTGATCGGTGAACTTGGCATCTTGTACACCGGAGCAATAAATGTCCCTTTGTCTGTTAAGCTGACCCCGGAAGAGATAAAATTCCGTATTAATCATGCAGGAGCCAGAATGGTTCTTACTTCCTCAGTTCAGGCACAGAAGCTGAAACAGGTACTTGACGATTGCGTGACTGTTGAAAAAGTAATCCACCTTGATACTCAGGAGGAGTATTCCGGAAAGGAAATACATTTTAACGAGGTGAGAAAAACAGGAAGAGAATGGCTTGAAAGTCCTGAAAACAGAGCCGGATTTGATGAAATATGCAAAAACATCAAACCGTCTGATTTTGCCAATATCTGTTATACATCGGGCACTACTGCAGATCCAAAGGGAATAATCCTGACTCACGGTAATTATGTTACAAATGTTTACCAGTCATACAGCCTGATGGATATTCCCTCTTTTTACAAAACTCTCCTGATACTTCCCTGGGATCATTCCTTCGGACATACATGCGCCATTTATGCCTTTATGGGAAAGGGTGCGAGCATTGCATCAGTAAAGACGGGAAAAACCCCCATTGAAACCCTCCGCAACCTCCCGGGTTGTCTGAGAGAAATAAAACCAAACCTTCTTATGAGTGTTCCTGCGATAGCAAAAAACTTCCGGAAAAACATTGAAAAGGGTATAAAAGAAAAGGGGAAAATTATTGATATTCTCTTTAAACACGCTATAAAAATTTCATATTCATACAATAAGGAGGGATGGAATAAAGGACGGGGATTGCAGAAGCTTAAAAAACCTCTGATAAGCCTTTATGACAAAATCCTTTTTTCAAAGATCCGTGAAAGCTTCGGAGGAGAGCTTGATTATTTCATAGGTGGAGGCGCTCTGCTTGATATTGAGCTGCAGAGATTTTTTTACGCGCTGGGCATACCAATGTACCAGGGCTATGGACTAAGCGAAGCCTCTCCTGTAATATCGTCAAATTCAGCTAATAAACACAAGCTTGGTTCTTCAGGGGTTCTTGTCAACAACATGGATCTGAAAATCTGTGATGACAATGGAAATGAGCTTCCCGTTGGGGAAAAAGGAGAAATTGTTATCAGGGGAGGAAATGTGATGCACGGATACTGGAAGAACGAATCTGCCACGAGGGAAGCTATCAGAGACGGATGGCTGTATACAGGCGACATGGGGTACATGTCAGAAGATGGTTTTCTCTATGTACTAGGACGCTTTAAGAGCCTCCTGATTGCGGATGACGGTGAAAAATTCAGCCCTGAAGGAATTGAAGAGGCTGTATCGGAACAGTCAAAATATATTGATCAATGCATGTTGTACAACAACCAGAAACCATATAGTGTTGCGCTGGTTGTGCCAAACCAGCACGTCCTCAAAATATATCTTGAAGAAAAGAACCTTACCGCCAATTCAGATGAAGGAAAACGTGCTGTGCTTAACCTTATTGAAAGTGAAATGAATGAATACCGCACTAATGGACGTTATGGTTCAATGTTTCCACAAAGATGGCTGCCTGTTGCTGTAGGCATTCTTGAAGAGGGTTTCACCGAAGAAAACGGACTGATGAACTCTACCATGAAGATAGTCAGGGGAAAAATTATGGATAAATATCAGGAGCTGATTGATTACCTCTACACTCCGTATGCAAAAGACATAGCGAATGAAAGAAATGTTGAAGAAGTTGAAAAAATGAAACTGGGTTAACATAACTAACCTGAGATACCGTAATTAATCTTTTTTATCATGAAGAACCATATAGCCATAATCCCAATCCTTTTAGTTCTCCTTGCCTGTTCCTGTAGCTCAAAAACAGAAATCAGCTGGAATATAGCTGATAATCCGCTGCTTACACCATGGGCCCCTGATGTTGATCCTGCAAATCCGTGGCCCGAATATCCAAGGCCTGCCCATGCCAGGAACACCTGGATGAACCTGAATGGCCTCTGGCAATATTCAGTGACAGAATCTGATTCCAGACCAGCAGAATGGGACGGCAATATACTTGTACCATTTCCGGTAGAATCAGCGCTGTCCGGAGTCAGGAAAAGAGTTTCTGAAAATGAATATCTCTGGTACAAAAGGAATTTCAAAGTGCCATCAAAATGGAACAGGAAGAAGATTCTGCTCAACTTTGAAGCCTGTGACTGGGAGACAACAGTATGGATCGACGGGAAAGAAGCCGGAAGTCACAGGGGCGGATATGATCCGTTTGTTTTTGATATTACAGAGTTGCTTGACCGGAAAAAGAATCATGAGCTTCTGGTAAGAGTGTGGGATCCGACTGACAAAGGATATCAACCCCGTGGCAAACAGGTGTCAGATCCGGGAGGAATATGGTACACCCCTGCTACCGGAATATGGCAGACTGTATGGCTCGAACCGGTAAATAGTTCATACATATCATCGTTCAGAACAGTTGCCAACCCTGATGACGGAACTTTTTCTTTCAGGGCTGAAGTGGTAAATCCGGGCACAAGCTCTGTTAAATATACTTTGAAAAGCAAGGGTAATATAATTGCCGCAAATTCGGGGAGATCAGATGAAATGATTACTTTAAAACTGGAAAATCCTGTCCTCTGGTCTCCCGGGAACCCCTTTCTTTACGATCTGGAGATCACACTTACTGATGGCAATAAAATACTGGACAATGTTACCTCATATGCCGGAATCAGAAAAATAAGCCTGGGAAAGAAAGAAGATGGTTTCACCAGAATTCTTCTTAATGACGGGTTTGTATGGCAGAACGGACCTCTTGATCAGGGTTATTGGCCTGACGGAATTTATACACCTCCTACTGACGAAGCTATGGTCTATGATCTGAAAATGACAAAGGAAATGGGGTTCAATATGCTCAGAAAACATGTAAAGATTGAAAACAGAAGGTTTTACCACTGGTGTGATGTGCTTGGGCTTATGGTATGGCAGGATATGCCCAGCGGCGACCAGTACATAAGTGGCTCAATGCCTGATATTTCAAAAACTCCTGAAGCAACTGAGCAGTTCGAGTTTGAGTTAAAACGTCTCATAGAAACAAAATACAACCATCCGTCGGTTGTAATGTGGGTGGCATTCAATGAGGGCTGGGGTCAGTTTGAAACCGGAAGGATCACTGATCTGATAAAAACTTATGATACCACAAGGCTTGTTAACAGTGCTTCCGGCTGGACCGACCGTGGAACCGGCCATGTGAATGATGTGCATCATTATCCCGAACCTGTGGTACCGGCAGCGGAAGAACACAGAGCTATTGTCCTTGGGGAATTTGGAGGTCTCGGTCTGCCGGTCCAGGGTCATACATGGGAACAGAAGAACTGGGGCTACAGAAATATGGAAGATTCTCTCCAGCTTCTTTCAAGATATGCCTCATACTATGAACAGGTTCACAAGTTTGTAAAAGAAAACGGGCTCAGTGGATCAGTATACACTCAGACAACCGATGTCGAAACTGAAACAAACGGCCTGATGACTTACGACAGGAAGATAAATAAAATGGGAGTCGAAAACGTTGCCAGGGCCAACGCTATGAAATAGTTCAGGATGATATCATTATTATAAGGCCAATCTGCTTTTAAAAGGAAGGAAAGACATAAAATCAGCATGATGGACGATATATGCTTCCGTGCTCCTTTTAACCAGATCACCCTCATGGGCGTGAGCAGCAATTATGTGGCACACATCAGGCGGAACTCCACACTCCTCTGCAAGTGATACGCCGGAAAACGGATGCCTTAAATACTGGCCATATTTACCCTGAACTGCAGTGCCTGATTTATCAAGCTCATATTCAAGCAGCTTGCCGACATCTGCAAGGATTGCACCGGATATCAGAGTGTCCATGTTAACAGGAAGCTCCTTTCCGAAAAATTCATTCATCTTCTCACCGCTCTCTTTTGCGATATGAACAACACATCTTTTATGGGCCATAAAACTGACCTTAAGATCGGGGCCACACAGTAGTGTGAATGGTATTTTTTCAAGATCCTCCGGGCTTAAGACACTTTTCTGAAGGGCAAGCTCCCATGTCTTTGCTGTTTTTTCACGTAATAAAGGATCTTTGATCCATTTCAGCTCTGGCCATAGTTTTTCGACAGTATTATTCATAGTGGTTGTATATTTTCATTGCAAACGGGCAATAATCGCATCAGTCATCTGAGCTGTTGATGCCGCCCCATTCTTTAGCACATCAGGGCTGCCGGGCATTTTCATCATATCATAAGTCCTTACCTGACCCTCAAGGATGATATCTTTAATGGCATTACGGATCCTTGCTGATATTTCCTTGCGGTCAAGGTAATCAAGCATCATGCATGCGGATTCAATCATAGCCAGGGGATTGACAATAGAAACCTCATAGCCCGCATATTTGGGAGCTGAACCGTGCGTGGGTTCAAAAACTGCAACACCACCGGATGAAAACTGTGCACTGCATGCAAATCCTAAACCCCCAATCAGTCCTGCAAAAGCATCTGATACAATATCGCCAAACATGTTCCCGGCCACAATTACTCCATAGTCTTCAGGATTCTTTGTAAGCCACATCATCTGGGCATCAATGTTTGTATTATGAAGTTTTATTTCCGGGAAAGAATTATGCTGAATTTCCTTTGCCAGCCGCCACATTAATCCCGAAGTTTCCCTGATCACATTGGGTTTTTCACAGACCGTAACAGATGGATAACCATTCTTACGTGCATATTCAAAAGCAGCTGCCAGAATCCGCTCAGTAGCTTTTCTTGTAAATATGCGCACTGAAACAGACAATTCACCGACAGGAACATCACTGAAATTCTTAACAAACCTGGGGTGTGTCATTAATGCCCTGTAAACTTCTTCAGGAGGATTTGTCCACTCCACTCCCGAGTATAAACCCTCAGTATTCTGCCGGAAAATCACAGCGTCGACATGAGGTTCTTCTATTTTGTTATCCCGGCCTCTTCTGATAAAATTAAGCGGATTTCCCTTATATGATCTGCATGGCCTTACACATATATCCAGGTTAAATAACTGCCGTAATCCAACAATCGGGCTTGAATATTTATAACCTTTATCCCTGAGCGACACATCCAGTTCAGCCATCGCTTCTTCATTCGGTTTTGAGGTAATAGCCCCGAACAGGGCAATTTTATGTTTGCTGATAAGGTCAATTGTCCTTTGAGGTAAAGGATTTCCTTCGGTGCACCAGAATTTCCAGCCTATATCACCATGTGCATAATCAGCTTCAAATCCTGCTGCGTCCAGAACTCTGATCGCCTGTTCCAGTACAACAGAACCAATGCCATCGCCAGGTAAGGCCACAATTGTAGGTTTCATACATTATTTTGTGTTAAGTTTAAACATGCCGGTATGTGTAAAAATAAGAAATTAAAACCTTACTCAAACCAGTTATGCCTTTTTACTGTTAACAACGACCTGCCTGAAAAAAAAAGATGTACTTTTAACCCGGTTCTTTTCGTTTTAATTTACATATCATGGGTGTTATATCAAGTTTAAGCCCGGCTCCGATATGGGGATATTTTGAAGAAATCTGTAAAATCCCCCGCATAAGCAGGCATGAAGAAAAAATCAGGAAGTATCTTCTCCGCTTTGCATCGGAAAACAACCTTGAGGCAAAGGAAGATTCAGCTGGCAATATTCTGATTATAAAACCTCCGTCACCCGGCATGGAGGACAGGAAGACAATTGTACTCCAGAGTCATATGGACATGGTTGGAGAAAAAGAATCAGGTCTTCAGCATAACTGGCTTACAGATCCTGTTACGCCTTACATTGACGGAAAATGGGTCACAGCAAAGGGAACTACCCTTGGAGCTGATGATGGTATTGGAATTGCCACCCAGATGGCTATACTGGTATCAGAAGAAATAAAAACAGGAAAAACAGAATGTCTGTTTACTGTTGACGAAGAATCGGGAATGACCGGAGCCATCAACCTGGAACCAGGCTTCTTTGAAGGGCGTACATTAATTAACCTTGACTCAGAGGATGAAGGGATTCTTTTTATCGGCTGTGCCGGAGGTATAGACACTGTTGGCATTATCAGATACGACAGCATCCCTTCTCTCAATAATGCCGGTGCGCTCGAAATATCAATTACGGGTCTCCATGGTGGTCATTCAGGAGATGAGATACATAAAGGTTTCGCAAATTCTGTAAAGCTAATGACCCGGCTGCTGCTAAGCCTGGCAAAGAATTTTAAAATTTCGATCCACAGTTTTAATGGCGGCAACCTTCGCAACGCCATTCCAAGGGAAGCTTCTGTTGTATTGAATGTTAACACGGCAAAAACAGAGAAAGTTAAAAAATGGGTCGAGGACTTCTCCAGAAAAATAAGTAAAGAATTTGAAGAAACGGAAAAAGAACTGTCCATATCAGTAAAGGATTCCGTCAGACCTGTCAATACAATGTCAGAAACAGATCAGGAAAAATTGCTGCGTGCTCTTAACTGCTGCCCTCATGGTGTACTTTCCTGGTCAAAAGATATGGATGATCTGGTTGAAACTTCTACCAATCTGGCCTCAATATCTTTTGATGACAATAACACTATCACAATAGTGACCACACAGAGAAGTTCATCCGAATCATCCAAACATAATGCGGCAGCTATCGTCGAATCGTGCCTGAAGCTTGCCGGTGCAACTGTAACCCATTCTGCCGGTTACCCCGGTTGGAAACCCAGTCTTAATTCTGAAATACTGAGGATCACCCGTCAATCATATTCAGATCTGTTTGGAAAAGAGCCTGAGGTACGTGCAATTCATGCTGGACTTGAATGCGGGCTCATCTATGAGAAATTCAAGGGCATAGATATGATCTCCTTCGGACCCACAATCAGGGGTGCGCATACCCCTGAAGAAAAAATTGAGATCTCAACTGTTCAAATGTTCTGGGATCTCCTTGTAAATGTTCTGATTAACATACCCGGAAGATAAAAGCATACTGAAATTTACCACGGAGAGCAGCTTCAGTCTCTTGACTGGAATTCATCCTTGCCTGCTCCGCATACAGGGCATACATAAGCGTCAGGCAAGTCATTGAAGGAAGTTCCGGGTTGAATACCGGAAGCCGGATCACCTTCAGAAGGGTCATAAATAAATCCGCATATAATACATTTATAGTTTTTCATCTGTTCAGGATTTTATTACTTTTCTGACAACATCTATTACCGTCCCGTCAACCCATTTTACTGCTGCCACTACCTGTTCGTCAAATACCGGCTTTTCAGGCTTTCCGCATATTCTTTCAGCCTCCGTTTTGAGATCTTCAATCGACCTGAGAGGAAGCCCGCTGTTTTTTACACTATCCATAAGATCCTGCCGGCGGGGATTGATTGCAATTCCTCTCTCTGTAATTATAACGTCAATAAGTTCTCCGGGGCCGCACAATGTAGTTACTTCATCAACAATAACAGGGATTCTGTCGCGGAACAGGGGCAGTGGCAAAATTACATTTCTGGCATGCAAACAATTCTGCCAGCCCCCTATGCCATGGAGCAAATAACCATCCGAGTGAGTCACAACATTACCGTTGAAATTCAGATCCACTTCTGTGGCGCCAAGTATCATGATGTCCATCATACTTGTCAGGTTGCCCTTTGAATGAAAATTATATGCATTGAATACAGAATATGGAATATGATTTGCATTCCTGGCAATTGAAACAACAGAATCGAGATCAAAAGCCTGGGCATCAAGGATATAATCCATAGTTCCCTCCTCAAGCATCTGAACCATATAACGGGTGGTCCCTCCGAATCCAAACCTGGATTTCCATCCTTTATTACGAAAGATCTCGTGTATGAACACGGCAATAGCCAGGGAGGTACCTCCTGCTCCTGCCTGCAGTGTAATCCCATCTTTCAGGATCCCTGACTTTTCCAGAAACGAAGCAGTCAGTTCTGCAATCAAAAGCCTGTCAGGGCTCCTTGTGATCTGTGTTGTGCCGGAAATAATTTTCTCGGGTATGCCTATCTTATCAATAACAACAACATAGTCAACATAATTTCCTTCGATTTCCATAGGATAACAGGGTATATTCACGAGGTTATCCGTAACAACTATCACCCTGTCTGCATACAAATAATCAGCTTTTGCATAACCCAATACTCCGCAAGCGGATTGTCCGTATCTTCCGTTGGCATTTCCGAAAGAATCAGCAACCGGAGCGGTTATAACGGCAATGTCAATTTTCACCTCTCCGTCCTGTATAGCCTGTACACGGCCTCCATGAGAACGAAGGACTGCCGTACCTTTCATTCTTCCCTCCGATACATAACGTCCCAGAGGACCGTTCATGCTTCCTTCAATTCTGTTTATGGTCCCGTCATCAAGATACTTTATTACGGGTTCATTGCATGGAAATGAGGCCGAAGGTAACCACACAAGGTCTTTCACTCCCAATGCCGAAGCTGCATCAAAAACCATGTTGCTTACAAGGTCTCCATCACGAAGATGATGATGTGTGGAAACAGTCATTCCATCGCTCAGACCACATCTTCGGAGCGCATCTTCGACGGAAGCCACGACCTTGTTCCCGTCTGAGGGGTAATCGGTGCAGACAGGTATGATCTGACCATGTTTACGTCCTTCAGGTCTGTGGTTTCCGATTCCCTTGAAAGGAATTGCCGGCGATCCGTTCAATTCCAGAGGAACACACCTGCCTGCAGCATTTACTTCTGTCGGAACTGACATATCGGGGAATTTTAATATTTTATAATCCAGATTGATCGTTGCTGTCTTTGTGTTGCTGAATCTATGGTAATAATCATAAAAAGGCTGTTCTTCCGTATCCAGCTGAAAATATCAAAATGACAATTAATTCAATACGTCAGCTCTCGTCCGGTGATACATGAGCATGTATTGGTTCTCCTGACAGACCACCTTCATTTGCAGAAGGCAATAATCCAAGTTTTTTGGCCAGGTCAAGTGTTTTTCCGGCTCTTATTACAACCGGCTGATCTATCATTTTTGATCCGAGAGCCACAACTCCGGTTCCTTTTTTTTCTGCTTCCCTGAAGGCATCAGTTATTTTTATGGCCCTCTCTATTTCTTCCTTTCCGGGAGCAAATCCATTCCTGACAACAGGCACCTGCCGTGGGTGTATGCAACCCATGCCTTCAAATCCCATTGATTTAGATGCGATTACATTCTGTTTCAAAGCCTCCATATCATCTATATCTGAAAAAACAGAATCTATAGGTTGTATTCCAGCTGCTTTCGCTGCATTAACAAGCCTGTACCTCGCATATAAAGATTCTCTTCCCTCATCTGTTCTAGGAACTCCCAGATCCGCGGTATAATCTTCAAGACCAATAGCCAATGCAACAATATTTTCAGCAGAACGGGCAATTGTAAAAGCATTCTCTATCCCCAGGGCACTTTCTATTATCGGCATTAAATAAACAGCATATGTAATTCTGTTCTCATTCAGTATCTCCTGGATCCTGTTACTGATCTTCCTTATATGATCAGGTTCTTCACACTTTGGAACAAGAATAAGATTCACATAGTGAGGCACAATCCAATGCAGATCTTCCAAACCCTGTTCTCCCTGGTTTATTCTTACCATTCTTTCAGCTCCCCTGAAATCAATCTGTCGGAGAGCATTCCTTACAAGTATCCTGGCCTCATTCTTTTTCTGAGGCGCCACAGAATCCTCAAGATCCAGTATTATCCCGTCGGCAGAATGAAGTCCTGCATTAATCATCAGACTGGGAGTATTTCCCGGAACATACAGCCTGGTGAACCTGAACCGGTCTGGCTGTGTGGGTACTGTATTTTCACTGATCAGTTCCGGCAGGTATTCCGGAATATCACCGATAAGCTGTTTCATGGCAGCTTCCATCCTTGCAGTTATGACGAACGGTAATGCGCCGGAATCATTGATCTTCACCACAGCGTTCTTTACTCCGAAAAAGTTTAGAATGTCAACGCACTGCCTTGTTATGTCTTTCCCGAATAAAGACTTAACCTTTGATACCAAATCAATGACTATACCTCCTTCTCCGGTCAGTTCCAATTGTATTTCACAGTCAGACCTTACCTTTGGTCCGGCGTTACCTGAAGTTGCAGCAAGGTTGTTCATTCTTCCATCAGATGGTTGTCCATTACAAACCTAATCAATTATTTCAAAATAACGTACCGGAATTACTTCCATCGTATTTTTAAAATACCATAAGATACATCATCCCAGAAAGCTGAGAAGTATTCCGGCAGCTACAGCGGATCCGATAACTCCTGACACGTTGGGTGTCATGGCATGCATGAGAAGATGGTTATTCGGGTCTGCACGCAATCCCTCCACCTGTACTACTCTGGCACTGTCAGGAACCGCCGAAACACCTGCAGCGCCAACAAGGGGATTTATTTTATTTTCCCCCTTCAGGAAAAGATTCATGAATTTGGCAAAAAGAATTCCTCCAGCAGTTGCAATTATAAATGAAAATGCTCCAAGCACAAATATCAGAACGGAGCTTGGTGTCAGAAATACATCAGCCTGTGTTGATGCCCCAACCGTAAGCCCGATGAGAATAGTCACTATATCAATAAGAGAAGTTCGGGCTGTCTCGGCAAGCCGCTTGGTAACCCCTGACTCCCTGAGAAGGTTTCCGAAAAAGAACATACCAAGAAGCGGCAAAGCGCCAGGACTTATAAAAAGAGTCAGTAAAAGGCCAACTATTGGAAATATGATTTTTTCGACCTTTGATACGGCCCTTGGAGGTTTCATTCTGATAAGCCTCTCTTTTCTGCTTGTAAGCAGCCTCATAACCGGTGGCTGTATAACAGGTACAAGTGCCATATATGAATATGCTGCAATAGCAATTGGCCCTATGAGATTTTTAACTGTCGTACCATCAGGAAGAATATTGACTCCGTTAGCCAGCCTTGATGAAATAAAAATAGCTGTCGGCCCGTCAGCACCTCCGATAATTCCTATGGCTCCTGCTTCCTGGGGATAGAAACCCAGACTGAGAGCACCAAGAAAGGTAATGAATATACCAACCTGGGCAGCAGCACCCAGCAACATAAGCCTTGGATTAGAGATAAGTGAGGAAAAATCAGTCATTGCACCCAGACCAAGGAAGATAAGGGGTGGATAGATGCCCTTCAGAACGCCAAAATATAAGTAATACAGGACAGATCCTTCCTGGTAAACACCAATCTGCAGATTTAGTCCCCCTTCCTGGAGAAAAGGTATGTTCCCCAGCAGTATCCCTGTTCCGATTGGCACAAGTAAAAGAGGCTCATAGTCAAACCGGACTGCAAGGAAAATAAAAACAAGACCTATTATTATCATTATTCCGTGACCGGCAGTAATATTTCTGAATCCGGTATAATTCCAGAACTGCCTGATCCCTTTCAATGGGTCACTTGAATTTACGGCATTTTGATGGGAATCTTCCGGCAAACCGGAAACAGCTGCCGTAATAATTTCGCCTGCAGACTGCGGAGTGCCGCCAGGTTTCATAAATATTGCCCAGGCTACGGATAAAAAGGCAATGACGCCTATGACAGTAATCAGTTTGCTCCTGTACATACTCAATCCATTTCCATTACAACTTCTTCCTGAAGCACTGACTGTCCTGCATTTACTTTTACCGTGGCAATAAATCCGTCTCTTTCTGCTTTTATTTCATTTTCCATCTTCATGGCTTCGAGAATGAAGAGTGGCTGATTCTTTTTCACTGCATCACCCTGGCTGACCAATATTCTCACTATAATACCGGGCAGAGGGGATTTAATTTCAGTTCTGGGGCCCTGAGGACGTTTTTCAATATCCTTTTCGGGTTCCCGGACTAACGGCCTTACAATTGTAGGAGTTTTAACCTGCCTGATATCCGCCTGAATATCTATATTGTATAATGTGCCGTTAACTTCGATCTTTGCCTTATTACCTTCGAGCGAGAGTATTTCAACTTCGTACTGAACTCCGTTTATTATGAATTTATATTCCTTCATCCCGGCTATAGATTTCTCATGTTGTAAAGTTTTGAGCTCCAGGGAGAGTAAGTCCTTGATACGCGTTTTATCGTGATCACATCACTCTCTTTGTCATGTATCTCATTGAGGTAAAGGTAAAGGGCCATTGCTATTGCAGCATTCACATCTCCCGGTATTTCATGGATATCGCCGTTATGGCCTGGCTGACCAAGCTTTATTGCCTTTTTCTTTGCTATAAGCCTCAGAAATACAGGCAACACATATCTGAAAAACAGGTAAATAAACAAAAGGGATATAAAAACGATGAAAATTCCGGTGAATACAATCGCCAGGGATGACCGGTCAATTACTTCAAAATTTACATCGATAAGACTGTACATCTGCTTGAAATTTTAAAGAGGTATGTTTGAGTGCTTTTTCATTAACCCGGGATCTTTTTTTGTGGCCATTGTCCTGAGGGCTCTTATTACCCGGAACCTTGTGTTACGTGGCTCAATGATATCATCGATATAGCCAAAGCGTGCAGCTTCATATGGATTTGTGAACTTATCCCTGTATTCATTCTCCTTTTCTTCTATATACTTTGCTTTTTCCTCAAGGTCTGAAATCTCATTTATTTTCTTGCCTTCCAGTATTTCAATTGCGCCTGAAGGACCCATTACTGCTATTTCTGCAGAGGGCCATGCATAATTGATATCCCCTCTGAGCTGTTTGGAGGACATAACACAGTGAGCTCCTCCATATGACTTCCTCAAGGTAACGGTGATTTTTGGTACTGTTGCTTCTCCATACGCGAACATAAGCTTTGCACCATGAATAATAATACCTCCGTATTCCTGTCCGCTGCCGGGGAGGAAGCCAGGGACATCGACCAGCGTGACCAGTGGGATGTTGAATGCATCACAGAATCTCACAAATCTTGCAGCTTTTCTCGAAGCATCAATGTCAAGGACTCCTGCCAGAAAAGCAGGCTGATTTGCAACTATTCCCGCAGGCATCCCTCCCATCCTTGCAAAACCTACCACAATGTTACGCGCATAGGTTGCATGAATTTCAAGGAACTCACCGAAATCAACGATTTTATATACAATATCCTTTACATTATAAGGCTGGTTTGCATTTTCCGGGATGATACTGTTAAGCTCGTCATCACGCCTTTCAATCGGATCAGTACAATCAACAGCCGGAGGATCTTCGAGGTTATTCTGGGGAAGATAGCTGATGAGTTTTCTGATAAGGAGAAGTCCCTCTTCTTCATCATCTGCAACAAAATGAGCAACTCCCGATTTTGTTGAATGAACATTTGAACCTCCAAGATTCTCAATCGATATGTCCTCTCCAGTAACGGTTTTAGTCACTTTCGGACCAGTTACGAACATGTAGCTGCTCTTTTCGCTCATAATTATGAAGTCGGTAAGTGCCGGTGAATAAACAGCTCCTCCGGCACATGGACCAAATACTGCGGAAATCTGTGGTATGACTCCCGATGCAAGAATGTTGCGCTCAAAGATCTCTGCATACCCTGCAAGGCTCCGGACTCCTTCCTGGATCCTTGCCCCTCCGCTGTCGTTTATCCCGATAACCGGAGCTCCCACCTTCATGGCCTGATCCATTATCTTACATATTTTCTGTGCAAACGTTTCTGATAACGAGCCGCCAAAAATCGTGAAATCCTGGGCAAAGACGTAAACCACCCTGCCGTCAATTGTACCATGCCCGGTCACAACACCATCGGATAGAAACTTTTTATTTCCAAGCCCGAAATCTTCAGTACGGTGAGTAACAAACATGTCATACTCTTCAAAGCTTCCTTCATCAAGAAGAATTACTATTCGTTCCCTGGCTGTAAGCTTGCCTTTTGCGTGCTGGTCTGCAATTCTCCTTTCGCCCCCGCCCTGTCTCGCTTTTTCCCTTAACTCAATCAGCTGCCTGACTTTATCTCTGCTATCCATAGATGATCTGCTATTTTTTATTCCGGTTCTTATTTTCACACAATTCGATGAGCACACCTGATGTGGATTTTGGGTGGAGGAACGCTATATCCAACCCTTCTGCGCCTTTTCTGGGATCAGCATCAATGAGCCTTACCCCATCCTTTTCCAATAAACGCAGCTGCTTTTTGAGATCCTTTACAGCTAAGGCAATATGATGAACACCCTCACCCCTCTTCTCTAAAAATTTGCTGATGGGTCCTTCAGGATCTGTTGACTCCAGCAGCTCGATTTTAGTCTGACCAATCTTAAAAAATGCTGTCCTGACCTTTTGATCATGCACTTCCTCAATTTTGTAGCATTCAAGTCCAAGGATTTCTTCATAGAATCTGATTGCATCTGCCAGACTGGTCACCGCAATGCCAATATGCTCAATATGTGATGGTTTCATACCGGAAAATATGGGAAGGAAATTAATAAACGCAAAAATAGCCGATCTGTAAAACTATAAGATAATAAAAATCATGTTTTTCAGATTTTTAACGTAAAGACCTGCAGAAAATGTCAGAAAGGAAAATCTTCAGGTGTGCTTATTTCAGCCTCAGTGGTTTCAGGCTTTTGCGCAGCCTGATGTACCGGATTCCCGTCAACGAAAATGGCTTTATAAGGTATTGTAGGGCAGGCATATTCACAATGGCCACAGCCGATGCATATGTCCTGGTTAGTATCAGGAATAAGAAGATTGTCTTCGTAAGGAATCATGAACACTGCTTTCGTGGGACAACTTTCGGAACAAGCGCCGCATGCTGTTTTTTCAGTCTTAACAATACAATTGTCCTTGATGAAGATCACCTTACCGATCTGGGTCAGCTTTTTAGCTTCCACAATAAGAGGTTTCAGGGCGTTAGTCGGACAAATCTCATTACATATGGTGCAGTTATAAGAGCAAAAACTTTTGTGATAGTCCATAACCGGTTGCATTAATCCTGCAATACCGTATTCCTTTACTGCCGGTCTCAGAACTCTGTCAGGACATGCTGTTATACATAATGAGCAGGCTGTACAAAGCCTGTTGAATTCTTCCATTGACCCTGCTCCAGGCGGACAAACCGGATAGGTTCTGGATTCCTTCACAGTGGATAAACGAGTGGGGACCGGCGTTTTTTTCTCCTGTCCCCTGGTAGTGTAAGATGTTCCGGAGAGCAGGATCAGTGAACCTGTAATAAATGCACGCCGTGACTGGTCTGTCTCCTGTTTCTTTGTCCTGAAATCAGAGATCCCATATGAAAGGGCTTTTTCAGGACATGTGTTTATACAGTTGAAACAGTCAACACACCTGCTTACATCAACATGATATTTCAGAAAATCAATGCATGATGATTTGCACCCAACAGAGCATCTGCCACACCTGGTACATTTGTCCTCGCTGAATTTAATTCTGAAAAGTGAAATTTTGGAAATGAGCCCAAGGAAGGTACCCACAGGACAGATCATATTGCAGTATAACCTCCCCCTGGTGAATGAAAGCGTACTTATAAGTAACAGAAAAAATAAAGGTATGAGGTATGTCATGGGGCTGAATCCATGTACATGGATGTTGCTCAGGATATAAACATCAAATCTTCTGAGTATGCTTTCAAGAAAATTATTGAAGTACAGGAAGAGAGGTTTAATGAAAAAAGTTATGAATCTTCCGAATATACTATATGGATCAAGCAGGGTTAACATGTATATTCCCCATATAAATGTAACTGTCAGTGTAATGGCGAGCAGTGAGTACCGTACGAACGTAAACGGTCTTTTGTATCCGAATCTCCTGAATTTCTTTTTGAACCATCCCCCCATCCTGCTGAAAAGATCCATGCCTATACCCAGAGGACAAAGGAATGAGCAATAGGTCCGGCCAGTCAGAAATGTTAAAAGCAGGACAAATATAAAACCACCTGCAGCAAGCGATCTTATCTGAACAAATTTTAATGCCGACGGGACAAACTGGAGGTAAAGAAATGCATTTATATATTTTGCAGGAATCAGTGATCTGAAATCTACAAAGACCAGTATCGAACAAATCAGGACAATCGTTGAGAAGAATATCCGGAATCTCCTGAGGAAAGGTGAGGTCATCACATATTACATTTTAATCCGCCTTATATTCAGGGAATCCAGTTTCATATTTCCCAGTCCCATTTTATACGCTATCGGAATATAATCGATCTTTTCCGGTTCAACTCCGAGCATTTTTGCTGCTGCTGTATCACCGGCCACCCAATCGGGTGTTATTATAAGTGATTTCATCATAACTACATCTTCCCTGGAAACTCCCTGTGGCCCATTTTTTACGATCACATTATAACAGTCGATTATGTTCAGAACCGGCTTTCTTTCATAAAGCGCGAAATCGGCAATACACTGATGGAGGTTGTTGCCATGCCAGAATCCCCTGTCCCACACGAGTCCCATCGCGTTCTTAAGACAACATGACATCCTTGTTGAATTATGATCTTTGAGAACGGGAACATTTATATAAACGTCGGTTTCAAGCAACATTCCATGGACTTTTGTCGTCTTAAGCCTGACACCGGCAGGGATATTAACTGACTGATAATAGCTTTCGGAGTTTGCAGGTACCACTTTAGCTTTTGCACTCCTGGCAGCACGCTCTATGCCTGAATTTTTATAGGTGTTCAGCCAGTTGTCAATGGAATGATCAAGAACATAGACTTCCTTTGCCCCGGCTTTAAAACAATGCTCAATAATTCTCTTTACGAGCATGGGATTTGTGTTGGCGGCCATCTCCGGAGTGGCATCCCATCCTATATTGGGCTTAACCAGCACTCTCTGTCCCCTGCTGATAAAAGCACCAATTCCTCCAAGTTCCTGAATTCCCATATCGAACATAGCCTCCGGGGTTCCGCCCATAACGGCAACCATATCGTATCGTGCAGTATTTGATGATCGCGCCCATAGTTTGTCATAACCTCCAAAGGTAGCAGCCGCTCCTGCTGCCATTCCTGCCATTACCGATTTACTGAAGAAATCCCTTCTTTTCATATTTTATGGGTGGCTTTGAAATTAACCATTGTGGAAAAAGCCGAAAATTACTATTTTTTTTTGTTTTTTCACCATGATAGTAAATAGTATATTAGCAGCGGGATTACAAAGAAAAACAGTAAATCATTATTTTTTTTAACATTCCGGATTTTTAATTGTTTACTTAACCAGATACTGTTTGTAATGAAAGTACTTTTTTATGATTGCTTTTCAGGCATCAGCGGAGATATGAATCTGGGTGCCATGATAGATATTGGCGTTGATAAAGACTTCCTTGTCAGTGAGTTGAACAAGATGAACCTCAGTGGCTGGGAACTGGTAACGAAGAAGGATCAGAGGCACGGCATAGTGGGAACCAGGGCTATCGTAAAATTGACCGGCCATGAACACAAGCATATCCACGAACACGAACATGAAAATGAAAATGAACATGAACACAGGCATGAACACGGGCATGAACATGGGCATAAGCATGAGAATGAACACATCATTCATCTCGACCATCATCACAGACATCTCTCAGACATAGAAAAGATAATAGACAACTCAGAGCTTTCCGGCGGTGTAAAGGAATCAAGTAAAAAGATCTTCAGGAAACTGGCTGAAGCTGAAGCAAAAGTACATGGAATTCCTGTTGAGAAGGTTCATTTTCATGAAGTAGGAGCAATTGACTCGATTATTGATATAGTTGGTGCAGCAATATGTTTTGCCTCTTTGAAGGTTGATGCCGTGTATGTGTCAGAAATTGAACTTGGAGGCGGTTTTGTGAAGTGCGATCACGGAGTCTTGCCTGTACCTGCACCCGCCACATCTGAAATTCTGAAAGGTATCCCTGTAAGAAAAGGAACAGTAGATTTTGAGGCTACCACGCCAACCGGAGCCGCAATAATATCAGCACTGGGAACTGATTTTTCAGTGAGGCACTCAATAACAATTGAGAAGACAGGATATGGCGTCGGGCAAAAAGACCATCCCGACGTTCCCAACCTCCTGAGGGTCTCTGTCGGTGAAGTTAGGGAAAGGTCCTCAGGCGGACATGATGCCATGCTAATCTGCTGCAACGTTGATGACATGAATCCTGAATTCTGCGAATTTATCTCCGATAAGCTGTTTAATGCAGGAGCTTCTGACGTTTATTTCTCAAACACAATAATGAAAAAGGGCAGGCCTGGAATAGTAATAAATGTAATTTGCGAAGCAGGTTATGCTGATATCGTGAAACAAATACTGTTTACTGAATCGACAACTCTTGGAGTAAGAAGCTTCGTTTTCAGAAAGGATACCCTGACAAGGGAATTTTCAACCATTAAAACCGAATTTGGCGAAGTAAAAATCAAACGGTCTTTTCACAAGGGGGTTGAAGTATCATGCAAGCCTGAATATGAAGAATGTAAGCGAATTGCCCATGAAAGGAACATGCCGGTCAAGGAAGTGTATAATAAACTTGTTTCTTACATAATAATCAACAAGGGATAGACAATGACATTAAACAAGTCGGATCTGCTCAATGCTATCCTGAACGAACTACACTCAATCGTGATTGCTTTTTCAGGGGGTGTTGACAGCACATTTCTTCTTTACAGGGCTCATTCTCTTAAGAATGTCAATGTGATCGGGGTAACCATAAGAACACCTTACATACCTTCATTTGAGATAAAGGAAGCCATTGAGATTTCAAGGAAATACGGTTTCAATCATCATATTATTGACCTTATAGTTCCAGACCAGATCTTAAACAATCCATCTGACAGATGCTATGTTTGTAAGAAAATACTGTTCAATACGCTTATTGATTTTGCAGCCAAGAATGGATACAAGCATGTCGTTGATGGCTCTAACGCCGATGATTTAAGTGACTTCAGGCCCGGTCTCACCGCATTGAAGGAACTTTCCATTCCCAGCCCGCTTCTTGAAGCAGGCCTGACGAAAAATGAGATCCGGGAACTGGCAAGACGGGAAGGCCTCCCAATATGGGACAAGCCTGCCATGGCGTGCCTTCTTACGAGAATACCCTATGAAACCTCTGTCAGCGAAACTATCCTCCAGTCGGTGGAAAAAGCTGAATTATACCTGATGGAAAAAGGTTGTCCGGGTGCAAGGGTAAGGGTCCATGGAGACCTGGCGAGGATAGAATGTCTTCCAGGCAATGTTTCGAGAATTGTTCAAAGCCCCGAAAGAAAACAAATCATTGACTACTTTAAAAAATTAGGATTCAGGTATGTATCTTTGGATCTTGAAGGTTACAGAACAGGAAGTTTTAATCCTGAACAAAAGGAAATATGACAAAAGATGATATTAAAAAGCTACTGCATGAAGTAAAGCAGGGCACATTAGGTATTGAGGAAGCTCTGGAATTCCTGAAGAACTTTCCGTATTCCGATCTGGGATTCGCAAGAATAGATCACCACAGGGAGTTGCGTACAGGCTATCCGGAAATCGTTTACTGTGCAGGCAAAACTGTTGAACAGGTTGCAATGATCTTCAAATCAATGACTGAAAGTGAGAACAATATCATAGGTACCAGGGCTGATGAAAAGATGTATGATGCTGTTAAGTCAATAGAAAAAAATGCTGTGTACCATAAAACTGCCCGGATAATCAGTATCAGCAGAAAAAAACTTACACCCCCTGAAAGCATGATAGCTGTCATTACAGCAGGCACGTCAGATATTCCCGTCGCCGAAGAAGCCGCAGTTACCGCAGAGCTTCTGGGCAACAACGTGATCCGGATATTTGACGCCGGAGTTGCAGGTATACATCGTCTGGTAGATAAACTCCCGGAGATCAGGGGCTGCAAAGTCATTATTGTCATTGCAGGAATGGAAGGTGCGCTTGCAAGTGTAGTCGGTGGCCTTGTTGATAAACCTGTAATAGCTGTGCCCACAAGTGTGGGATACGGGGCAAGCTTCAACGGATTGTCTGCATTGCTTGCCATGCTGACCAGCTGTTCTGCCGGAGTTACTGTTGTAAATATAGACAACGGTTTCGGAGCAGGCTTCTCAGCAAGTATGATCAATCAGATGAGGTGACCCGGAAAATGCTTTCAGGCGTGCTTCTGTCTACGGCTTATTTGCCCCCTGCTGAATACTTCAGCCACATAATGAATGCGGAGAAGGTTTTCATTGAAGGAGAAGAAAATTATATTAAGCAGACCTACCGGAACAGATGCAGAATTCTTTCTTCAAACGGGATCCTGACCCTTTCCGTCCCTGTTGTCAAAGGGCCTTTTCCAAAAACGCCTGTCAGGGAAATAAGAATCGACTATACAAAAAGATGGCAGCTGATGCACCTGAGAGCCCTGACCTCCTCTTATGGTTCATCTCCCTACTTTCAGTATTATTTTGACGGTTTGGAGCAGATAATCAGAAAAAATTCTGAATACCTTTTCGATCTGAACATGAATCTGCTGGTTTGGGCGATGAAAATACTTGGAATGGAAAGGGAAGTTAATATTACATCAGCTTTTGAGCCTGATGAGAAGGCATCATATGATCACAGGTACCTTATATCGCCAAAAGTAAGCTCAGGATACACTTCCGGAAAATATCTTCAGGTCTTTGATGCCGGCAGTTTTGTCGCCGGCCTGAGTATTATCGACCTGATCTTTAACAACGGACCTGATGCCCGGTATCTTATTTAATAAGAAGGGGACTGTTGCATCAGCCCCCTTCATGACATGGAAGTACATCAAAGATCAGTAACCAAACTTATATCCAACCGTTACCGTAAAAATGTTTTTTCTTGTATCAACGCCGGCTATTGCTGATTCAACGCTGGTGTTATACATAATGTATCTCTGATCAGACCGGTAGTTTGTGTAACCAAAGTCAACGCTCAGGTTCTGTTCCCTGTAACCAGCTCCGAAAGATACAGAGCTATGGTAAAGATCATCGTTCTCTTCTCCCTCCTTAAATACTTTCCCGTAATAACCATAACCGCTTCTGAGGTACAGCTTATCCATTCTCAGCTCACCACCCAGGCGCAGGTTTCCCGTTGATTTGAGTGTATTCTTTATTTGCAGGTTCTTTTCGCTGTAATCATAATTATCACCCGTTTCAGAGAACCTTGCGCTGCTGTAATCAATAAACTCATATTCAGCACTCAGTAAGGCAATTTTCTTAACCTGAACGGCAACACCGGCCATCGCCCTGAAAGGGGTTGTCAATGCATAGTTGTACCGCAATGGTTCATTTTTGAAATCGTAATACTCATTATTGACAAAATTGGAGCTTATGTTATCATAAAAGTACTCGCTTATCCGGTAAAAAGTCGGGGAATGAAATGCAAATCCGAGGCGCACTGTTTCAACCGGCTTGACTATTGCTCCAATCTTCAAGGTAAATCCGGTACCTGTGTTCTCATAATGATCAGTGTAAGTAAAGTTCTCAAAACCTGAAAGCATAGGTCCGGCTGCCGTTTCAAGATGTTCATAGTGTCCTGTGAATCGTATCCTGTTTATCCCCAGGGTAGCTCCGAAATAAAATTTATTTGAGTAATTGCCTCCGACAGAAATTGCATGCTCACCTGAATAGCCCTCATTGGTTATTATCCTCCTTATATTTTGTCCGTAAACCGACGGAGGATTATCGCCATAGTTTGAAAACACTGTTCCATAAGCTCTGGCACCTGATCCGGTTATTGTATCCATGATCCACGCATCATAAGCAATTCCTGCAGCTCCTGTCAGATCCCTGTAATCTGTCCCCAGGCTTATATCTGCCCAGTAATCAGCCATTGAACTGGTATTGCTGGTACCCTGAATCCGGGTTGATGAGTTGAAGTTATTGGTCTTATTATATGAATATCCGACATTAAGTGAGATAAGGCCTGTGGTTGCGGACTTATTAGATATAACAGAATTTATGATGCCTGCCTGGCCAAGATTGAAATTATAAAGGTAATCCTCTGAAATGCCATTAAATCCGGCTGAATTTTTTATATGGTAAAGCTGAGGAGAAAAAGTTATTTCAGATGATCTGAAAAGTCCGATTCCCGCCGGATTCTGGCTCAGAGAGGATACATCTCCGCCCAGTGCCGTAAATGCGCCTCCCATTGAGTTAAACCTTGCTGTTCCATTGTAAAATATCTGAGAATACCTTAATGCGTCATCAACGATCTGGCCCGAAGAGCTGAAAATTATTGATAACAGCAATGCCAAAATAAGGTTTATCCTTTTCATTTTATTTGTTTTATTTATGACTATGGCAGCATTCTTATTTAGAATGTACTGATTTTGAGTATGTTAACATTATTTCCTTTATCTTCTTCCTGATGAAGAGCTTCTCGAGGAAGAGGAGCCGGAAGAATATGAAGAGCTTGATGAAGAGCCTCCTGAGGAGTAGGAAGAGCTTCTCGATACAGAACCGGATGAACCACCATAAGATGATCTGCTTCCTGATGAACCATATGAGCCTGACGATCTGGTACCTTCATAACTTCTCCTTGAGGGCACAGAATATGATCTTGTATTGCTGTATGAGCTGGATGATCTGGAGGGCGCTGTTGAATATGATGAACGTGTCCTCGAATCAGGCTGGCTCTGATAACTTCTCTGTGAAGGGACGGCAGACCTGTTTATAACTGTGTTACTGCTGCGGTTTACATCCGGATTAACCCTCGAATTGTTATATGAAGGCCGCGTACTCATTCTCGGATTGCTGTAGCTCGGAGTGTAGCTTCTGTTAACAGAATTATATTCAGGCTGTGCAGTTGCCGGCCTTCTTGACTGTGACACGGTATTGGTCCCTGTGCCGGATTTTACGAGTTCCTGCTGTGTATTACCTTCCTGCGATGAACGTCTTGACCCTGCGACCGGCACTTGCGTTCCGGATGACTTGGGAGCAGGTACAGAGCCGGAACCGGAACTGTAAGCATCCCTCCTTGATAATGATCCGGTTGCCGAAGACGATCCTCCCAGCCACCTGCTTGATAGAGAACTGACCCTTTCACTTCTGCCATAATTCACAGCACTCGCCTCTCCGTAATAGTAAGGGTAATATCCCCTGTAGAATGGCGAATGCCAGTAGCTGTAATAAGGTGAGTAGTATCTTCCGTAATATCCTCCGTAATAGCTCCCGTAATAAAATGGGCTGTAGTAATAATCATAGTAGAAAGGATCATAGTAATAATAAGGATATCCTCCTAATCCGAATGAATAGCTGAATACAGGATAGCTCCACATACTGTAATAGAAGGGATCTCTCCAGTAAGGATAGAAATAATTTCCGTAGAATCTGTTCAGCCTGCCGGAGTAAGAGTAATAATCATAATAATCATATGCCCGCAGACGGTCATTGCCGTAAACTAATTCATCCTCATAATCAACTGCATTTCTGAAATCATCCGAAACAAGTGTGTCGGTTGCATATATATTATCATAGTATTCATCCGATCTGAGATTACCTTCCTGGATAACCCTTGCAGTTCTTGTCTCAACTCTTGTGACCGGCTCATCAGAAGAAAGGTAATAAAGATCGTCGTACTCTGTTCCAACGTAAAGGTTCGAAGAGCATGAACCCAGTGTCAGAAGAAGAAGACCGGATATGTAATATAATGCTTTCATTTTTATTAGCCTTAATTTGTTGTTTATTAATCAGAGATCAAATTCTGTACCAAACTTTGCTGTTTATTAAAATGTTACTATCAGGTACTAGCAAATTTAATATTTTTTGATGAAGTTGCAAGTTTATTCAGGCGAAGCTTTTTCCCGATGCCCTGTAAAAATTGTTGTCAGCATAAAGATTCCTGATCATTGTTTTGTTGCCGCGATCAATATAACACTGGTTACCTTCAATTTATAATTTAATCTTTATTGAAATTAGCAGAAAGGCCTGTGAAACTTAATAATTAAATGCTATGGCCTTTCTTAATGGCCTTATGTTTTTAATTTATTCAAGTTTGTCTATTTTTGTGCGGCGTAAACATTTTATGAACACAAACAAATACCATACCAAAAGATGGCAAAGTATCTGACAAACCGTGAGGAAAATTACTCTCAATGGTATAACGATTTGGTTATTAAAGCTGATCTGGCTGAAAACTCTGCAGTCAGAGGATGCATGGTAATCAAGCCTTACGGATATGCAATATGGGAAAGGATACAGTCTGAACTTGACAAGTTATTTAAGGCCACAGGTCACGTAAATGCTTATTTCCCACTTTTCATTCCCAAATCATTTTTCAGCAGGGAAGCAGCTCATGTTGAAGGTTTCGCTAAAGAATGCGCGGTCGTCACCCATTATCGCCTGAAGAATGATGAAGAAGGAAAAGGAATTGTGGTTGATCCGTCTGCCAGGCTGGAAGAAG
>CAYXSM010000010.1:0-122228 GCA_964466705.1 uncultured Rikenellaceae bacterium | reverse complement strand
CTGACAAAGCACGAGGAAAAGACTAAGATACAAATTTTATTTGAGATACAAATGGAATTGAAATAGACACTGCAGAGGCACGGATCACGGTTGAGGCACGGATCACAGATCCGCGCCAGCAGGGCGGGGTTGAGGCACGGATCACAGATCCGCGCCTGCAGGGCTATTTACTGCTTATTTCTGCAGGCCCCGTCAGAATTTAAGATAAAAATCTTTCGTAAGTTCCCTGTAATCATCAGTATAGTCTCCCCTGCCGCCTTTCTGAATGGTAAGAAATTTCTCAACAGGGTGGTGCCTGTTTCTGGAAAATCTGAGTATCATCCTTTTGATCGTTGAGTTCAGTGTAGGCCTGATCTTCAGTATACTGTTACAATATAATACATATTCCCGTGCCTCAGCAATAAAAACATTCCCTTCGGCATATGGAAGAATGAGCTGGAATTTACCCTCACTTCCCATCAGTTCCGAAACTGCGTATAACAGATCTGAAGAAGGAAGGGAAAAGCTGTGCCGGGCAGCAGCTCTGAGCGGGTCGGGATTTCTCAACGAGTTTGAAAACCATGGAGGATTCGTAATAATAAGGTCAAAGTAATTTTTATCAGATTAAAGTTCTGAAGATCCGTATTCACAAGCTTAATTCTGCTGCCCCAGATGGAGTTGCTGATGTTGGCTGAGGCTTGACAGAAAGATTCCGGGTCAGGCTCAATTGCGGTGATACAAGCTTCACTTCGCTGAGCGATCATAAGAGAGAGGAGCCCGGATCCCGTACCCACATCAAGTACGGTCCGTGCTCCTGAAACATCGGCACAAGCCCCAAGAAGCACGCTGTCCGTACCTACTTTGAAAGCGCACCTGTCCTGAAAAACGGTGAAGTGTCTGAACCGGAAAAAGGAATTTGCCATCAGCTGTCGATCCAGAATTTTTCGTTGACCCCAAGACCAAAAAGGGCAAAATCATATTTCACAGGATCTTCGGGATCAAATTCCCTGAGAACAGCTGTCAGTTCCGCCACAGCTTTCCAGTCGTTTGCCTTTCTTCTGAGCAGGCCCAGACTTCTTGCAGTATTACCCGAGTGAATGTCGAGGGGGATAAACAACTGTGAAGGCGATATCTTTTCCCAGATACCGAAATCTACTCCTCTGTTGTCTTTCCTGACCATCCACCTCAGGAACATGTTTATTTTTTTCGCCGCCGAACCTTTAAACGGATCCGAAACATGTCTTTCGGTCCTTTTTTCGTGTGGCAGCTCAAAAAATATCTTGTGCAGTTCATGTATCGCAGGCTGAAGCGAGCCGGGAGTTTTATGGGTTTCAAAAATTGTCTCAAGTCCCCCCTTGTTCCTGTAAATATGCCGGAGAGCCTTAAGAAAATAAGCAAGATCGACCAGGTTGAAGGTCCTGTGTACGAAACGTACGGCCTGATCCAGTTCGCAATCGCTCGAACTCACTATGAATTCAAAAGGCGAATCATCGAGGATCTCCATCATCCTGACCGAATTTTTCAGGATCATCTTACGGTTTCCCCATGCTATGGTTGCAGCCAGAAATCCCGCTATCTCTATATCCCCTTTTTCGGTATAACGATGCGGGATGCTTATCGGATCATGCTCAATAAAGGCAGTACGGTTATAAAGTTCTACCTTTTCATCAAGAAATTCCTTCAATTCTGATTTTGTTAATTCCATGATTCTGTCACGAAAACCAATTACATTATTTTGTCTAATTCCTGCCCGATTCTATGAACGAGATAAAAAGGCAGGTTGAGAAGAGTAAATTCCTTACCTGAAATGGTCTTGGTTTTTTGCACCAGATACTCGCCCTGATAGACACGGACAGCAATTGCGTGGGGGGCAATTTCAATAAACTGATGGAGAGATCGCAACTTTCCAATACTTCCCGTCTTAACCTCTATGGGAATGAGTTTATTTTTATAAGGAAGAATATAATCAACTTCCGCACTTGAATCGGCTTTTTCGCGTGTCCAGAAATACAGATCATTACTTATGGAAAAACCTGTTGCCAGCAATTCCTGCCCAACAATATGTTCAGCAATAATTCCCAGATGTGTTTTGTTTATATCGTCGTTAAACACTAGTTCTCCCATGATTTTTAGTGAGTGGTTTATTAATCCTGTATCGACCACGTGCAGCCTGGGCTTTCTTCCCAGGTTTGGCTTTATAGGCATTTTAGCCGAGGTACATGGGTATATCAGTTTTATCAGCATTGCCTTTTCAACCACGCGGAAAGCTTCTCTCATTTCACGAGAACGAAAATCTGAATTGCCAAATTTTGCGAAAGTGACCTTTGTACCACCTTCCCTGAAAACATTTGCAATAACATGCTGAATGTATTGAACCTGAGCTGATGAAGCCGCATATTTGTCAACATCATCGGAGTAGGATTGAATAAGGCTGACAAATACCGTATCAAGCGAAGTAATATCATTTTTTTGTGCATAAAGGTTCACCACTTCGGGCATTCCGCCAATCGTGGCATACTTTTTAAACCAGGAGAGTAACTGGGCATGTAAGAATCCCGGAACATTTTCTTTTTCGAGCATTTCTATCAACTGATTGTTACCGGTGGCAAAGAGAAATTCCCTGAATGAACAGGGATGCATTGCCATATACTCTACGCGGCCCACAGGGAACGAAATCCTTTTGTCCATTATACTTTCGAGTAACGACCCCGCAGTTATTACATATAAGTCGTTGGCTTCTTCGTAAAAATACCGCAACAACGCCACAGCTTTTGAAGAATTCTGGATCTCATCAATAAAAATAAGGGTTCTTCCTCCGGCACGCTTTTTACCTGCAAATATGAATAGGGAAGTAAGCAAATCAGAAAAAGGGTAATCTTTTTCAAATATTTCCCTGTCACTTGTTTTCTCCAGATTCAAATAGATATACTGATCAAAATCTTTTGAGAACATTGCGACGGCTGTAGTTTTCCCCACTTGCCGAGCACCCCTTAATACCAATGGTTTACGGTTTGGTTTTTCTGCCCATTTCTTAAATTCCTTTATAATATCCCTCCTGAACACTTAGTTGAAATTGTTAGTTTAAGAAGCAAATATAATCTTTGTTGTAATAAATCGGGGGTAATTAATTGAAAATATTGTAACAGATTGCGGGTAAAGATTAGTAAAAAGTGTAACAAAATGGGATGTCTGAATATTCTGCTACATTAATTATCCGTTAGAACATATTCAGGCATTTACCGGTAGCGCCTCTGCCAGTATCCGCGAAATGTTTACCGGTCCTTACAGGATGCTTCTCACAAAAAAACTGCTGACGCAGGTGTGCAAGACCTTCCCTCAGGTCGCCTTTTTGTTTCATCCCTTCGAGGATCACGTCTTACATACCGGGAAATCTGGTACAGATGTTACGCAATCCTTTCATAAAATATGTGCAGTCAGTGCCGTTAAAAGTCCGACGGACAAAATTACCCACTCTTTACAGGTCATAATCATCAGCTTCCATAACAAATTCACAGGGAGCGTTATCCATTGCCTCAGGAAGCATGTTGGCGCTGCGGGGGATAAGGACTATTCTGCTCCAGGCAATTAACGCAGTATGGAATCCGGAGATCTCCCTGGGGTGAGATGATTGATACCTGTTGGAAACAGATACCGGATCGTTGCTTTTGGATGAAGGATTATTATAGTGCGGGACTTTTTGATCGGGAAAAGTTTTCAGTTCTCATGTGGGTATTCCATTACAGGATTTTTCAGGAGTCATGCACAATAAGTCCGTCCTTTATCTGCAGAATCCTGTCCGACATATTTGCCAGCTGCCTGTCATGAGTGACTATAATTATCGTCTGTCCGAAGGTATCTCTTAGTTTAAAAAAAAGCTTATGGAGTTCGTTTTTATTTTGCGAATCAAGGTTTCCTGAGGGCTCATCTGCCAGAATAAGGGCCGGATCATTGATAAGAGCCCTGGCAACTGCAACCCTTTGTTGCTCGCCGCCGCTAAGCTCTGAGGGCTTGTGGTCGAGCCTTTCGGAAAGATTAAGAAATCCCAGCAATTCTGAAGCTTTTGCCTCGGCTTCAACTTTACTTTTCCCTGCAATATAAGCAGGAATACAGACATTCTCAAGAGCTGTAAATTCGGGAAGAAGCTGGTGAAACTGAAAAACAAATCCAATGTTGCGGTTACGGAAAACAGAAAGGGCTTTTCCTTTCAAGCCGATTATGTCGCTGCCTTTAAACAGTATACGCCCTGCATCGGGCTTATCAAGTGTCCCTATTATCTGCAAAAGAGTAGTTTTTCCTGCACCGCTCGCTCCGACAATCGAAACAACTTCTTTCTCCTTTACTTCGATGTCTATCCCCTTAAGGACCTTCAGATCTCCGAATGATTTGATTATACCGCTGGTTTTGATCATGTTCTGATTTAAGAAGTAACGTGACTGATAAGTAAGATAATGTGACCTGAAGAATGTAACAGCTAAAAAAGCCTGTCAATCAGTGTAATTGTAGGGATTATAGTCATCGGAGTACCGGTCAGGTTCTTTTTTATCTTCAGTTTTTACCTCTCCATCCTTCTGTTCGAGGTTCTCACTTACCTCATTAATGTCTTTTTCAAGACTATCTTTTACCTCGTTAATTTCCTTTTCGATGTTATCCTTTGCCTCGTTCACTTCCGCCTGTAAATCTTCTGTAAAAGTATTTACCTCATTTTCAACGTTGCTCTTTATCTCATTGACATCTTTCTGGATATTCTCCGACATATCTTCCACATCCCTTGTAATAGTGTTTGTCACTTCATTGATATCTTTTCTGAGCTCCCTTGTGCTTTCTTCAAATTCCCGTTTAATGTCGTCAGTAGCTTTTCTGAAATCACGCATGCCCCTGGAAAAGGTTTTGATGATTTCCGGGAGCTTATCAGCACCAAATAGGAGAAGTGCCACAATAAGTATCACAAATATTTCCTGTCCGCTCATTTAAGACTTCCCTCCAGAGTTTCTTACAAATTAATGGCAAATTTAGAAAAGTTTAATGAAATTCATGCTGACTAAATTTGCTCAGGGTATAAAAATATAAAAAAGAGACTATCTCCCTTGAAATAGTCTCTCTTTAAATTTCCCAGCCTTTGTGATCTCAGGCTTTTAGTCCTTTCTTTTTTGTCGTGTCGTAAACTATAGGTGTTGCCACGAAAATTGATGAGTATGTTCCGACAACGATTCCCAGTATCATAGCAAACAAAAATCCCCGTATTGTTGCTCCTCCGAAGAAGAACATCACAAAAAGTACCAGTATCGATGTAATACCCGTATTAATGGTACGGCTCAGGGTATCGTTGAGTGCGAGATTAAGAACATCTTTTACGGGTCGTTTTCTGTGAAGGGGAAGAAATTCCCTCAACCTGTCATATACAACAACGGTATCATTAAGGGAATAACCTATCACTGTCAGAATTGCGGCGATAAATGACTGATCTATTTCCATGGAGAATGGCATTATTCCCCACAGCAATGAATACACTCCGATAACTACCAGAACATCATGGGTCGTTGAAGCCACAGCTCCAAGGCCGTACTGCCAGTTCCTGAACCGCATGAAAATATAGAAGAACATCATGACTGTTGCCAGAACAATTGCCCATATTGCCCTTGTTTTTATGTCGGCTGCGATAGTCGGACCAACGGTTTCAGAGCTGACCCTGTAATCCGAAAGGAACTGTTCTTTTGTTACATTGCCTCCTATCATACTTAAAAGGCCGTTGTAAAGGGCCGTTTCGACTTCATCATCAACTCCTGTTTCGTCGATCTTATATTTTGTTGTTATCCTTACCTGGTTATCCGATCCGAATGTTACCACCTGGGGAGGTTCGCCAAAAGCATCCGTAAGGCTGCTGGCAACCTCGGCCGTGCTTACTGTTTCCTCAAATCTTATCACAAATGTTCTTCCTCCTGTAAAATCAATGCCCGGATTAAGCCCCCTGAAGATGAGGGAGCCGAAACCAATTATAAGTATGCCTGCTGATATTCCGTAAAACAGTTTTCTTTTTCCGATGAAGTCAATCTTGGTACCTCTGAGGAAGTTTGCAGTCAGTCTGATTGAGAATGAAAGGTTAGCATTCTTTTTAAGCAGATTTTCATAAATAAGGCGGGTAATGTAGATCGCGCAGAAAAGCGAGGTGAAAATACCTATTACGAGCGTTGTGGCAAATCCTTTGATGGGTCCTGTCCCAAAAACATACAGAATCACCCCTGTCAGAAGGGTGGTAATATTTGCGTCAAGTATGGCAGACAGCGATCCTTTATACCCATCCGCTATGGCAAGTTTGATCCCTTTGCCGGCCCTCAGCTCTTCCCTGATCCTCTCATAGATCAGTACGTTGGCATCGACCGACATACCCATTGAAAGCACAATACCTGCTATTCCGGGGAGAGTAAGAACTGCTCCCAATGATGCCGATACTCCGATGATCAGAAAGATGTTCCCGACAAGGGCAACATCCGCGATAGCGCCGGCACTTCTGCTGTAATAAAATATCATATACAGCAGAACAATAACAAAAGATATCACAAATGAGACAAAACCTGCGTTAATTGCCTCTCTTCCGAGGGTAGGACCGACAATGGTGTCGGAAACGATTCTTGCCGGAGCAGGTAACTTCCCGGATTTCAATATGTTTGCCAGGTCATCAGCTTCTTCAATGGTAAAATCTCCCGTTATTTCCGTATTCCCGCCCGTGATCTCATTCTGGACCCTTGGATACGAGCGTACATAACCATCGAGAACCACGGCAATGCAACGGCCGATATTCTCACGGGTCATCCTTGCCCATGTTTTTGCACCCTCGGCGTTCATGGAAAAATCGACTTTCACTTCTGATCCGGTGATACCCGATGAGGGTCTGGCTGATGTAATCACATCGCCCCCCAGGGGTGGTCTTCCATCCCTGGTAGTCACTTTTATGGCATGAAGTTCATATAATGAACCCGAGGGATCATACTTATAAGGGTTCTGGCTCCATAGTAACTTAAGGTCACGAGGAAAAAGAGCTTTTATCTGATTCATGTTCAGATACCTGTTTACCTTTGCAGTATCAATTCCCGCAGCCAGCCCTATCATGCTCGACGGTAAGGGTTCACCGGTTTCTGTGACCCTTGGTGCAAGTATTCCGAACAAAGGGTTCTGCAAAGTAAACTCTTCCCTGGTACCGGCAGCGGCAGCTGTTGTGTCTTCGCCAATAAGATCAAGCAAGGTCTGATCTTCCCTGGTAGTATCTGCTGGCTCTGTAAGCTCCCCGGGCTGCTGAACCACAGTATCAGGTTTTGCAACAGATGACTGGATCTCCCTTAGCAAGGTATTTGCCTGTGACAGATAACCTATAATTTCCGAATTTTCATACGTTTCCCAGAATTCAAGATTAGCTGTACCCTGAAGTAATTCTCTTACCCTCTGCGGGTCATCCTGACCCGGAAGCTCAATAAGAATACGTCCTTTTGTGGCCAGCTGTGTTATATTAGGCTGTACAACACCAAACCTGTCAATCCTGGTACGCAGAATGTTAAACGCGTTTTTTATTGCATCCGAAACTTCCTGGTCAAGAACTCTGAGCACATCCTCATTCGTGGAATTGAAGTTTATCCTGTCGCGCAGTTCAACAGTACCAAAAATTGCCGCCAGCTTTGCATCGGGGTCAATATCCTCAAAGGCCCTTCCAAAAAGAGTCAGGTAATCACTCTGGCTCTGCCTCTGATATTCAGCTCTGGCCCTGGTCAGCGCATCAGTGAATGTCTTATCGGTGTTGTAATTTGACAGTGCTTTTAGAATATCTTCAACTGAAACCTCAAGAATAACGTTCATCCCTCCCTTCAGATCAAGCCCGAGGTTGAGCTCCTTTTTCTGAACTTCCTTGAATGTGTACCCCAGAAAGTTCCAGTCTTTTTTTGGGAGTGAAGCTATTGAGTCAAGGTAGGCACTCTGCTTTACAAGGTCTCCCTTTGAATATTCCCTGGCATCTTTCCTTACTTTGTAGGCTACTCCGGTAAAGGAAAGCTGGTAAATGGTAACCAGCCCCAATGCAACTGCCAGGACAATGATTGCTGCTTTGTTTTGCATCTCTGTTATTTTGTATTATTCAGCTAATTCTTGATCTTCTTTATCGAGGCGCAAAGATATTAAATTTTTGTAAAAAACATTTGGAGAGTACCAAAAGGATGCATAACAGATTTTTTCTCTTCCGGGGTTTTGAGTTATGTCACTCGTGATGGAAAATGGTTCTGTTGCATTATCAGGGCCGCCGGAAAGATGTTAACAACTCAGGGCTGCATCAGGAATTTGCTGCATATGCCTTTGATAATTATTGAATCACGGTGAACTCTTATCCCGTTGCTTGCTGAGAGGATCTTCAATTACCTTATATTATTCAATCCAGAAGTTTCTCAAACTCGGTCTCAAGGGGTCTCCTGTTCACGAAATCGTAGAGCGCAAGATTGCGGATGTTGTAGAAGTAATTCCAGTAATTCTGGAGTGCCTGCACATAAGCTCTTCTGTTCTGGTCTTTTTTTGTGTCGGCGTTATTGAGTTCAAGGACAGCTATTTTTCCTATCAGAAATCTTTGCTTGGTCACTTCGAACATTTTCGCTGCCACAGTATCTGATTTTGCAGCGATGGCAACCTGGTTTGCCTGGAGGTTAAACTGTTCAACATCAAGCAAAAGATTCTGTTCAAAGTCGACAAGTGCCTGCTGGGACTGAACCTGTGCCAGTTCAAGACTCGACTGTGCCATTCTGTATCTGCCTCTCCCCAGCCCCCAGTCGAGTATTGGCATTGTGAATCCGACCCGGATCGTTTGCTGCTGATTTGACTGCCTGTATGCCATTCCAAAATCAGGGTCCTGATCACGCAATCCGAAAGAGGCTATCAGGTTTGCGTTAATCCCTTTCTCTGCTTTGGCCTGCGCAACATTGCTCTGTGCTGTCAGCAGAGACAAATGTTGAGCAATTATTTCCGGGTTGTTTGCCATCGCCATCTCAAGAACCTCGTTTGGATCAACCTGCAGAGCGGGGATTTCCGTTGGCAGAACCAGTTCAATTCTGACTGTTTCGTTAAAACCAAGGAAAGACCTCAGGCGGATCTGCCTGTCACGAAGATTCATTTCAGCCTCTTTTCTTGCTGTTTCTGTATTGAGCCATGAAAGCTGCATCTGGAGTAATTCATCCTCGGCTATGGTACCCAGGTCGTACCTGCCCTGGGCTATTCGGTACAGAGTATCGGCATTTGAGAAATTCATCTCTGCTATCTGCTTGTTGATCTGAGCAGTGGCAAGTGAGAAGAAATACATTACAGCCTGTTGATGGACACTTTCGATGTTTGAGAGAAATGTCTTTTTTGCAGCTTCGTATTTCAGGGGTTCAATCTGTTTCTCCCACTTCAGTGCATTGTATCTGAAAATAGGTTGAACAAGCCTAACGCTTAGCGGTGCGGTTATATATTTTCTGGTATCTTTCTCAAAATCGTTTTCAAGAGTAAGATCTGACTCGAGAGATATTGAGCCTCCCGTCATTCCGATATTCTGGGAAAGGGACAATGATGCAAGGTTTTGCAGAACATTGGTAGACTGATAATCCCACTGCTCAAGTACTGAGTTCCAGACTCTTGAATATGCAGTACTGTAGTCGGGAGTGGAACCTGTAAGAGTAAGTGAAGGCCTGTATTGTGCCACATAGGTCCTGTACTGCCAGTAACTTGCACGGAACCGGTGTTTGGCCATCAAAGCGTTGGGAGACTGCTCTTCCGAAATTCTGATAACATCCCCGAAAGTAAGCCTTTTAACCTCTTGTGCTGATGATCTTTGAAATGAAATAAGGAATAAACCGATGGTTGAAACTAATACTAACCTGTTCATTTTAGAAATTTTATTCGTACCTTAATGATTCTATGGGATCTTTTTCTGAAGCTCTCTTCGCGGGGGAATAGCCAAAAATTACTCCTACGGCAGCTGACACTCCGAAAGCAATAAAGACCGAGAAGAATGAAATTATGGTCATTATACCTGCAATCTGCTGAATGAGCTTGGCCATTATGACACCGAAGAAGATACCTATAAAACCTCCGGTGATGCTTATCAATACTGCCTCAGAAAGGAACTGAACCACAATGTCCATTTTTTTGGCTCCGATAGCCATTCTTGTTCCTATCTCCTTAATTCTTTCCATGACAGAGGCGAACATTATGTTCATTATTCCTATGCCACCAACAATCAATGATATGCTCGCTATTGCCCCGAGCACAATGTTGAATATGTCTTTGGTCCTTTGCTGCTGTTTAAGAAGCAGTTCGGGAACAGTGATCTCAAAATCCTTTACGTCTGAGTGACGGCGGGTCAGCATCCTGCTCAAAGTTTCAGTGGTAGAATTAATCTGTTCTGTTTCATTTACCTGGACTACGATCCTGTCGAGCTGATTATAGTTAGTTTCGGAATCAGAGGCAGCATCAGAGCTGCTTACCACGACCCTTCCCATCCCTGGTCCACCTCCCATGATCATAACATTTGAGGAGGCTTCGGAAACCAGTTTTGTGTTTATCAGCGCCCTGTTCTGAAATCTTAACAGCATTGTCTGGATGGGTATGTAGATATTGTCATTATAAACATTGACTCCTTTTTCCTCAAAACCTGTAAGACTTACATTGGTTTTCTGAAGTACCCCGATCACTTTCAGCCAAATGTTATTGAATTTTATATATTGTCCGATCGGATCAACCTGACTGAAGAATTTGGCTCTTATGTTTGCGCCGATGATACAGACCTGTATCCCGTTCTGTTCCTGATAATCATTAAAGAAGGCTCCTGAAACAAGCGGAAGGTTATACAGGTAAAAATAGTCGTTTGAGACGCCCACCAGCTTTGCTGTATATTTCACACCGTTCATCATTGCAGTTGAATTGAATGAAATTTCAGGGCTGATTCTCTTAACCGAAGGTATTGTTTCCCGTATTGCTTCAACATCGAGCATGCTTAATCCCCGGGAGAATTTTTTCTGTTGTTTCTCTCCCTCCTCGGCCGAAGCAGTTTTATCAGGGATAATAGGATTGATCAGGATATTGTTCACACCTACCATTTTCATCTGTTCCATGATTTCCTGCTTGGCCCCCTTCCCTATGGCAAGCATTGCTATTACTGCCGCAACACCGAATATAATGCCGAGAGCCGTAAGGATGGATTTCAGTTTGTTTGAAATTATCGACTCGACGGCTATTTCAATGTCATGAAAATACCTTAATATAAATTTAAACATAACCTGCCTTTTTAATCATTGTTTCTCTCTGCCGCTACTGTCTGAGGGCCCTGAACAGGGGCCTGTCCGCTGTTGGCACGCCTGAAGGCTGTATCTCTTCTTATTCCCTGTTGCCTGCCGTTGTTCTGCATGTTTGTCGTTCTCCCTGTTGTAACCGTATCTCCTGCATCGCCTCCCGGAATATTACGCTGGTTGCCACGGAATCTCTGCATCATTTCAGGGGTGACGCCCTCCGGTCCGGGTTGCATCTTCTGTCTGCGCCTTTCAATTTCCTCCCTGACCCTGTTCTCATCATTTCTTCTTTCCTGTGCCCTTTGTTTGTTGACCTCGATCAAATCCATGCCTGCCAGTCTGAACTTTTCCGGCTCTTCGGGAGTGTTCAGGTATATTGAAGCTCCTTCATCCAGACCCTGCTCAACAATTACATTGTTCTCATTGGATTCGCCAAGCAGAACCACCTGCTTTGCTCCGTTTTTAGTATAAACGAAAGGTATGCTGTCGGTGCCCGTATGTACGGTCTCCAGAGGAACATAAATCACATCTTCTATGGTTTTGGTTATGATCTTGTTCCCGGTTGTCATGGAGGGTCTTAATATGGGATCTGTTCCGTTAACTTTTATCAGAACCTCAAAAACCTTGGCATCAGCATTAGGAAGCTGTTCCCCTATGTTGGCAACTGAGGTCACGACACCGGTATATAGCTTGTCAGGGAAAGCATCGACCATGATCTCAACAGATTGTCCGTTCTTGACTTTGCTTATGTCTATTTCATTTACGTATGTTTTTGATATCATTGACGACATGTCCGGAAGTGTTGCAACGACATTATCCCATGGTGAAATTGACGAACCAACCCTTCTTTTGGTATTGGTTCTGTCTCTTTTATATATCACCATTCCGTCAGATGGTGCAGTTATCACAAAATTTGCCAGCAATAACTGCAGGTCTGACACAAGCTGCCGTTGTTCGTTAAGATTATTCTTGATTGTTCTGATATCGGCCCTTGCCTGTTCAACCCTGAGGCCATAACCCTTTATAGCCTGATCGAGGGATCTTTGTGCTTTATCAAGTGAAATCTCAGCCTGCCGTATGGTTGTCGGTGGTTCGTACTTCGACTGCTGGAGAGTTATCTCAGCTTCTTCGACTGCAAACCTGAGGTTTTTAATATTATCCCGAAGGTTGCTTAATGTAACTGCCGTATCCAGCATTTTTACCTCCAGGTTTGTTTCGTATGTGGTAAGTCTTTCCAGCTCATCCTTTAATGTGTTGTCAAAGGAGGTGCGGTCAAGAGTGGCTACATAATCACCTTTTTGTACTTCGGTGCCTTCCGGTACCAGATCAGTTATTTTGATGTCCATAAACCTGATCCTTCTGCTTTGCCTGAACTCGGGACCTATTATATCCTGGGAATTTTCTGCTTCAAGCTCTCCTGTGGTGGAAACAATTATATCAAACCGGCCTCTCCGGGCCTCGACGTAAAGATTCGCTATATCCTTACTTTTTGATAACCGTCCTATAATGATCAGTATTGCTACTGCAACCGCTGCAATGATGCCTGTAATGATAATCGTTCTCTTCATCTGGTTTAACACTGTTTAAGGAATATTCTTATAATTTCCGGGAAAAATGATAAAATTAGCAAACCCCGTATCTACGGCTAACAGGTTAACATCTTTTAACGAAAACCCGGAATAGTTGCTTTATGATTAAAGACATTTCCGCATTCGGATTTATTCCTCGGGTCCGGATAAAATGCTAAAAATTAGATTTTTTTAACAATTTCAATTATGCAGGCTGAAAGATATTCAGCTTTGTCTGCGGTTCTGCCTTCGGCATAAATCCTGAGTACAGGCTCTGTGTTGGATTTACGTATCTGCACCCATCCTTCCTTATGTTCAATCCTTAAGCCGTCCCGTTCATCAATTTCATGACCGGAATATTGTTTCCGTATTTCGTTAAGGATGAGGTCGAAATCCTGCCCGGCTTCAAGATTGAATTTTTTCTTGGTTATCCAGTAATCAGGATACTTATTTCTGAGGTCTGAGCAGCACATGTTGGAAAAGGCAAGATGTGAAAGGAAAAGTGCTATACCTGCCAAAGCGTCACGTCCATAGTGAAGAGGGGGATATATTATTCCGCCATTACCCTCTCCCCCTATCACGGCATTTCTGATTTTCATCTCCTCAACAACATTCACCTCGCCCACTGCTGCAGAAAAATACTGACAACCGTAACTTTCAGTAACATCTTTAAGAGCCCTGGTTGATGACAGGTTGGATACTGTACTCCCGGGTGTGTGCTTGAGTATATAATCTGACACGGCCACCAGGGTGTACTCCTCACCAAACATCGATCCGTCTTCACAGATAATTGCCAGCCTGTCAACATCAGGGTCCACCACAAATCCTATATCAGCCTTCTTTTTCTTTACAAGGTCTGATATGTCGGTCAGGTTCTGGGGCAGAGGCTCAGGGTTGTGCGCAAAAAAACCGTCTGCAACGGTATTAAGTTCATATATTTTAGCCACTCCGAGAGACCTCAGCAATCCGGGAACTACAAGTCCGCCGACAGAGTTCACGCAATCTATAGCAACGGAGAATCGCGCTGCTTTGATTTTTTCAACATCGACAAGACTTAGTTTCATTATCTGCTCAATATGCCTCTCACCCCACTGGTCATCCTGAGAAAGCTCTCCAAGCTTATCCTCAGGGGCAAAGTCAAAATCGTCCGCTTCCGCAATTTGCAGAACCTCGCTACCATCCTTCGCTGAAAGGAATTCTCCGTTTTCGTTGAGCAGTTTAAGCGCATTCCATTCTGCAGGATTATGGCTGGCTGTAACTATTATACCCCCATGTGCCGACGTCCCGGTAACAGCCAGCTCCACAGTCGGGGTTGTAGCCATTCCCAGATCGGTAACGGTTATCCCCAGACTTCTTAATGTATTGATTACCAGTGAGCTCACAATGGGGCCGGATCGTCTTGCATCCCGGCCTGTTATAACCTTGACTGTTTTGCATTTATGCCGGTGTTGCAGCCATGTTCCGTAAGCTGCCGAGAATTTTACCACATCCGCAGGAGTAAGGCCTTCGCCCGGCTTTCCGCCTATTGTTCCCCTGATCCCTGAAATTGATTTAATTAATGCCATGACATAAACATTGAAACCACAAAGATGCAAAATTAGCGGCAAAACTTTTTATTGTCAAATAATAGTACCTTTGCACCTGAAATCTGAATAATATGAAGGGGAATAAGTCTGCTGGCAAGTTTCGGGACAAAAGAAGTAATGAATCCGGAAAGGCGGGAGCAAAAAGAGACGAACCTATGCGCCTGAACAGGTTTATCTCAAACAGCGGTCTTTGTTCAAGGAGGGAAGCCGATGAACTGATAAAGAAAGGCCTTGTCACAATAAACGGCAAAGTAGTAACTGACCTGAGCACGAGAGTCAATAATAGAGATATCGTAAAATACAGGAATAAAACACTTTCATCGGAAAAAAAGATTTACATGCTTCTGAACAAACCGAAAGGATACGTGACAACTGTCAGGGATCCTCATGCATCTCACACTGTGCTCGAACTAATAGGAGATGCATGCCGGGAAAGGATTTATCCTGTAGGCAGGCTTGACAAGGATACCACAGGATTGTTGCTTCTTACAAATGACGGTGACCTTGCCGGCAAACTTACTCATCCGGCATATAACAGAAAAAAGATCTACCATGTATTCCTTGATAAACCGTTAACGAAAAAAGACTTCGATGCAATAAGTGAAGGCACTGATCTGGAAGGTAATTCCATTATACCTGATGCAATAGCTTATACCGATCCGGATGATAAAACACAGATAGGTATAGAACTGCACTCCGGGCAAAACAGGGTTGTACGAAGAATTTTTGAAAAATTCGGATACAGAATACAAAAACTCGACAGAGTATATTTTGCAGGGCTCACCAAAAAGAACCTGCCCCGTGGAAAATGGAGATTCCTTACCGACAAGGAAGTGTACATGTTGAAGAAACACTCATACTGACTATCAGGCAATGACTCACAGATCAGGTTTTGTGAATATCATGGGAAATCCCAATGTCGGGAAATCAACCATCATGAATGCCCTTGTAGGTGAGAAGCTTTCAATAATCACACCCAAAGCCCAGACAACCCGTCACAGGATCATGGGAATAGTTAATGGTGAGGATTTTCAGATTGTATACTCAGATACTCCGGGCTTACTTAAGCCGAAGTACAAGCTCCAGGAAGCTATGATGAGCTTCATCGACACGGCTCTGTCCGATGCCGACCTGATTCTCTACGTAACAGACGTCACTGAAAAGCCGGGAGATGAATGGGAGTATCTCAATCGTATAAAAAAATTAGCAATCCCGTTAATTGTAGCGGTAAATAAAATTGATCTCAGCAATCAAAATGATCTGGAGTACATAGTGGAATCATGGAAAAAACTGCTTCCCCTTTCCCGGGTTGTTCCTGTTTCGGCGATCAATAACTTCAATCTAAACACTCTTCTTAATCTGATAGTCAGCCGCCTGCCTGAAGGGGCGCCTTATTTTCCTAAAGACCAGCTTACAGATAAATACGAAAGATTCTTTGCATCTGAAATAATAAGGGAAAAGATCCTCTTAAATTACCAGCAGGAAATACCCTATTCTGTAGAGATCGAGACAGAGAGTTTTAATAAGGCAGATAACCTTCTTAATATAAGAGCATTAATACATGTTTCCCGCACCAGCCAGAAAGGGATCATAATAGGTCACAGGGGAGCAAAACTTAAGAAAGTGGGTACGGAAGCACGTAAAGACCTCGAGGAATTTTTCAAATGCAAGGTGTTCCTTGAGCTTTTTGTAAAGGTAACAAAAGACTGGCGCGACAAGCCCCAGATACTTAAAAGGTTCGGATACAGATAATTTAAAAATGAGTGGAATAGTTGCAATAGTCGGAAGGCCAAATGTAGGCAAATCAACTCTTTTCAACAGGCTTACAGAATCGCGGCATGCCATTGTGGATGAAACCAGCGGGGTTACCCGCGATCGCAATTACGGCACTGCCGAGTGGAACGGGGTTGTTTTTTCTGTTATCGACACCGGAGGCTATGTAACGGATTCTGATGACATTTTCGAGGAAGAAATTAATAAACAGGTTTTGCTGGCAATGGAGGAAGCGGATGTCATAATGTTTATGGTTGACGTTACTTACGGGATACATGAGCTTGATACAGCAGTTGCCTCAGTACTGAGAAGAAGCGGGAAAAAAGTATTTCCGGTGGTTAACAAGACGGATAACTACGAAAGATCCGCCTATGCGGCTGAATTTTATAAACTGGGGCTCGGTGATATTTACCCTGTAAGTTCAATCAACGGAAGCGGAACAGGAGATCTTCTCGATGCGCTGGTGAGGTCACTTCCTGAGAGAAAGAGTGAAAATGTCCCTGATATTCCAAGGATTGCCATTGTCGGCCGCCCCAACTCCGGTAAATCATCGCTTGTAAATTCTTTGCTTGGTGAAGAAAGAAACATCGTAACACCCGTGGCCGGTACCACACGCGATACTATTTATACCAGATATACAAAATATAACAATGATTTCTTTCTGGTCGATACCGCAGGTCTCAGAAAGAAAGGAAAGGTAAGTGAAGATGTTGAATTTTACTCTGTTATGAGGGCAGTAAGAGCGATTGAGAATTCCGATATCTGCCTCCTTATGATCGATGCCACGAGAGGAGCGGAAACTCAGGATATAAATATTTTCTCCCTGATACACAGAAACAACAAAGGTCTCATTATACTGGTCAACAAATGGGATCTGGTTACAAAGGATAATAACACGGCTTTAAATGTGGAGAGGGAGATCCGAAGCAGAACCGCTCCTTTTACCGACTACCCTGTTCTCTTTATATCCGCAACAAAGAAACAGAGGATCCATAAGATACTTGAACTCATCGGGAAGGTGAATTCAAACAGAAAACGGAAAATACCTACAGCCCGGTTGAATGAAATAATGCTGGAGCTGATCAGGGATTACCCGCCACCAGCAGCAAAAAACAGGCAGATCAAAATCAAATATGTCACCCAGCTGCCCACGCCAACCCCGTCTTTTGCGTTTTTCTGTAACCTGCCGCAGCATATTAAGGATCCTTATAAAAGGTATATCGAGAACAGAATGAGAGAGAGATTTGATTTTACCGGAGTCCCTGTAAGAATTTTTTTCAGAAAAAAATAGTTTACTTTGGTGTGGTTTTTGTTCAGAATTTTGAGTCAAATGGTGAAAATGAGGATATTCATTAATATTGCGGTTATATTCCTTTCTGTTGTCATCGTATCGTGTGTGAAAATCAAAACCATGCCGCCGGAGCCGAGTATCAGTTATATCAGTTTTGAAGTATTTGATACCGTTGATATACTTGGAAACGAAGCTCAGGGAGGCAGATTGAAGTTTTCCTTTGAGGATGGTGACGGAGACCTTGGTCTTGATCCTCCCGAGACCGGAGAAGAAGCAGATTCAGTAAACCTTTTCTTCACCCTCTACAGAAAAACCAACGGAATAATGTCACCTGCGCCTGAAGATGATCCGCTCAGACCTCTTGATTACAGGATACCTTTAATGGACAGGCAGGGTCAGAACAAACTGTTAAAGGGTACAATTTCGGTGACCTTCATGTACCTTTTTTATCTTGAGAGCGATACCATCAAATATGACTTCTTCGTAAAAGACAGGGCAGGCAACGTAAGCAATACAGCCTCAACAAATGAGATACCGTTGGCGGCAAACGGCATTTATTGATACCGGGATATTCAGACTCTTATACCCATAAGAAGAATATCATCAACCTGGTCATAGCTGCCTTTCCAGTCAGAATAAAATGAAGAGATCGCTTCAGCCTGCTGGTCAAGGGGCAGCGGTAAAATTTCTTCAATAAGTGCCTTTAATCGCGAAATCTTCATCTTTTTCCCCTCAGGACCGCCGAACTGATCAGGCATTCCGTCTGAAAACATATAAAGCGTGTCGCCTTCATTCAGATAGTATTCCTGGTCGTCGAAGTATTTTTCCGTTACTGACTCCCCGCCTACTGAGGATCTGTTTCCCTTAATGTAATACGATTCTCCTCCTATCACCAGTATTACCGGCCTCATTGCAGAGGCAAATCTGATGTGGCGGTTTTTAAGGGTGAACTCACAAACGACCATATCCATACCATCATTTGATATTCCTGCCTCGAGGTTCTGATTAAGCGTTGAAAAGATCTGTTTGTCAAGTTTTGACAGGATCTCCGAGGGTCTGGTTATCCCCTGTCTTGAAACGATATCCTGAAGGAGGGTTGTACCGATCATTGACATGAAAGCTCCCGGAACACCATGGCCGGTAGAATCTGCACAGACAAGCACGAATCTGTCGCTGTCAGGTTTGTCGAACCAGTAGAAGTCACCGCTTACGATATCCCGTGGATAGAGGAGGACAAAGGCATCGCTGAAATGTTCCTTCAGTCTGCCCAGGTCCGGCAAAATGCTTGACTGTATCCTGCGCGCGTAGTTTATGCTGTCGGTGATCTCCATATTCTGCTGCTCAATTTCACCCTTCTGCTTTCTGACTACTTCCGTTCTTGCTTCCAGCTCTTTCTCTAGGTATTCCTGTATTTTCTTCTGTGCCTTTTCTCTCTCCCTGACAATAAGGATTGCTCCGGCCACGAGAGCGGCCAGAACCAGCATGATAAACCACCATGCCCGCCATACTGGTGGTTTGATGATTATCTCAAATGTAACAGGCATTTCCTCGGACAAACCTTCTTCATTAACCGAAATCAGATTAAACCTGTATTTCCCGTCCCTCAGGCTGTATGAGACCTCCCGGGAAGACGACAGGTTTGACCATTCGTTATCATAATTCTCAAGATAAGTGCTGTAATATACTTTTTGCGGATTGCTGAGACTTATCCCCACGTAATTGATTCTTACCGAGTACCGCTTTTTGTATGGAAGGCTTATCACCGGCTTGTAAGGATAAACAAGGTCATTGATTACTATACTGTTGATATTATTGTAAGGAGGCAATTGCTGCTTTATATCCTTTGTCTTGTCGTATATAATAATCCCTTCCGTCGTTCCAATAAATACTTTTCCGTCGGGTGATTCAAAAAATCCGTTGGGATTGCATGATCCTCCTCTGGCAAAATCAGTCTCATAGACTTTAATAACGCCGGTGCCGGGGTTATACCTTGAGATTCCCCTTTCGTGGCCGATCCAGATTTCGCCTTCCGAATCAGAAAAAATACTGTAGGCATAATTTGAAAAGAGTCCGTCGGCTGTTGTAAACGATTTCACTGAGTCATCACGGCACTCAAAAATACCATTCCCCTGCGTCGCAGCCCATATTGCTCCTTCTTTTCCCCGTGTAAGGGCAAGTATCTTGTTCAGCAGCATTCCATACAAAACCTGTTCAGATGAAAAGATTTCCGAATCACTATCAACCCTGAACAGTCTGTCGCTTTCTGTAGCCAGGTAAACACTTCCGTCATCATTAAGCAAAAGCTGGTTTATACTGTTGTGAGGAAGACCATTATTTATGTTGAAGCTGTTTCGCAACGAGGCAGACCTTTCGTCTATCATCCTGACGCCATTGAGAGTTGCCAGCCAGATATTTCCGCCATCCTTCGCAATGTGTGTAATATAGTCAGCCCCTGTGTCACCCGACCTGTAAAACAGGTTAGTTTTTCCATCTTTATTTTGAATGTAAAGACCTTTCCCCTTTGTCCCGATCCAGACATTTCCTGTTTCGTCAACGTAATAGGAGCTTATGTCACCCGCCCCCGTAGAAATTGAGGAAAATGAGCGAAAGGATAGTATATCCGGGACAACCGGGTCATAAATGTAATATCCCAGCGGGGTGCCAAGAAGATAGTTGCTTTTATAATTCCCGATATATATAATACTTTTTGGATCATCCTGATCGCCTGGTGCATAAAAACTGAATGCATCCGAACTTAACATTGAAAGGCCATTCCCATTGAAACCCAGCCAGACATTATCTTCAACATCCTGAAATATCACAGATACATTATCACCCGGGAGGCCTGAACTTTTACCGATAAATCTTACCGACTGCAGTACGCTGTCACCCTCTGCGAATGATAGCTTTACAGCACCCGTTTCGGTTGTTGCCAGCCATAGGCTGTTTGCGGAATCCTTTGTTAAAGATTTAACAGAAAGCATATTGAGTTCCGGATGAGCATGGAAACGTTTCAATTCTGATTTGCTGCCCGACAAACGAAGCTGGTAAATACCGTTCCCGTCTGTACAAATAGTAAACCATTCACCACCGGCCATTGGCTGAATTGCCGTAACGCTTGCATAATCAAATTCCTCGTAAGTGTTTTCAACATCCAGCGAACTATTTTTCAACCTGCACAGCAACAAATTTTCCTGCGTGCCTATGAGAAGCCTTCCGTCAGACGTAAAAGAAGCAGAGAACATAACAGGGTCACCGCTCAGAGAAAGAGTATCAATCTTATCGGGTCTCAAAGGATCGATCCTGTAGACCGATTTTCTCTGCGGAACCGCATAAATATTCCCGTCAGGACCTTCAAGCAGGCAGCTGACAGCGGAAGAATTTGACAGATAAACCTGTTGAAGTGATTTTCCATCTGACCAGAATATTGTACCGTCGTTAAAGCCAAACCAGAGCCTTCCGTTAATGTCTTTCAGGGAAGAAACAGGATAACGGCCGAATGCAGAATCGGGATAAGAAACCTCTGTGAAATCAAAACCGTCAAAACGGGAAAGACCTTTGGTTGTCCCTATCCAGAGATATCCGTTATTATCCTGGTTCAGTGTGTAAATTACATTACTTGGAAGATTATTTTCCGGACCGTAATTCTTAAAACGATAAATCTGCCCTGTTGTGGAAATACCACTTAACAAAAATACGGATAGAAAGGCGCCGGCAAGTCCCTTCTTCCTTAAATTATTGATAAGCATCATCTATTCTATTATTCTATATAGTTTATTTCTTCTGCACTTTTCTGATCCCTATAACGGGCTGGTAAACAGGAACTCCCCCTATAGGTGAACTGAAGAACTGGAGAGCATCCCCCCTCTGGTTCTCAAGCGATATTACGACATTATTATTTCGTACCAGCATTTCCTTTTTCTTATGAAATTGAAAATCAAGAGATTTTCCTATTTCTGCAGGCTCAATCGGGATCTTTGATTCAGCCCAGTCATCTTCATTTGAAACAGGAACAGAGATACCCTGCTTATATCTTGAGACTACCAGAATATTTCCGTCATCATCCCAGTCAAAATTCATCTGTTTTATATAAACTATCCCGGTGTCAACATAGGGATAGATGTGGGAAACACTTTTATTATCATTCCACATTCTGAAGGTATATTTGTATGTAAATGCGTTGGATCCTTCTATTGGAAGCTCGCTGTCAGCGTCACGGCTCAGAAAATACCGGTACAGATTCCCGTCATCACCCGAAATTCCTTCACAAACTATTTTGAAAATATACTGATTCCATTTCTCATTGAAATCACCTTCCGAAGGATTGAAGGGGCCGAAAGCATAGTACTTGTTATCATATCTTGGATCGTTCCCGAAAACTCTGGATACCAGTAAATTTCCTGACTTATAGTTTGCCTCTTTCCTCAGCCCTCTTGATTCCTCATTCTTATCAGGATCCACTCCTTTTCCCCCGTAGACGGAAAACATTGTCCTTGAGTTGAAGACCCCCTGTACCTCATCATGTTCCCCTCCGACATCAGGATCGAATATTTTAATATAAAACTGCTGGTCATAATCCCTGGGAATGGTAAAGAAAAAGACTGAAAAAAAATCATCATCTCCCCAGGAAGTCTCTCCATATCTGCCAAAAGTCACCAGAAAAGGTATATTTTCATCTTTGCCCGGCACAGCCTGCCCCGATGTTTTCTCCTGCATCATCAGCGCCAGCAGAATGACAGCAGACAGTAATTTGAATATTGCAGATCTTAATTTCATATATTGACCAATTAATCTTTGACGTGTTACGGATTACTGATTATTATGGATCTGGATGCACAGGCTTCTTTCGTATTGCCCTCAGAATCGGGACGGCCTGAGACCATTAATTGTATATCATAAATGCCCGGATTGAGATACTGTTTTGAAACCTTCTGACCGACAGCTATGGTTTCATCGCCGAAATTCCAGTAATACCTTGTTATCTCCCATCCGGGAAGATTGGTCCTGAATGCATCAAAGGATATAGTTGCCCCTGTTACGGAAGAATCGGGACAGGTAATATAAGGCTGTTCAATATCTTCAATTACCAGGATATATGATTTGATATTCTCTGAGACTTCCTGTGTTACAAGATTTTCAACGTCAAGCCTGACATTATAGGTGCCGGGTGCCTCATAGCAGTGTTCGACAACCGGGCCTGTTGCCGTGTTTCCGTCTCCAAATTTCCATCCGTATCTGAAAGGAATGGTGTCATGTTTTACGGCATTCTCCTCAACAAATTCATAGCAGTAATTATTCTCTTCCTGCGGGGAGCAGTTCTGACTTTTAATTATCGCCGACAAAAATTCATAAATATCATCTGCTCTTCTCCGGTTTGAAGCAAAGAATCCTGATTGTAACGATTCCGTCGCTACAAAGGCAAAATCATCTGAAGGTGAATTTACAGGTTCCGGCAGGAGAACAGGGGGACCCCAGCTGTTGGTTTTATGTATCGCAAAATATATATCCAATCCTCCAATTCCCCCGGGGCGGTCCGAAGTAAAATATAGTCTGCCTGATTGATAGTGAGGATAATTTTCGGCACCCGGCGAATTTATTCCGGGACCTAAATTGACAGGTTCGCTCCATTCTCCGTTAATCATCTCACAATAATAAATATCCGAACCTCCCATTCCCCCCGGCATGTCAGACGCAAAAAAGAGGTAACGCCCGTCGTTGCTTATTGACGGCTGCCCTATATCATAATTCTGATTATTGTATTTAAAAGGTTTTACGGAAATTATTTCGAGACCGGAAATTTCACCAATGAAAATACCGCTGCGGTTCCTGAATTTCTTTCTTTTAGCCGGCTCCCCCGTTTCAGTCTCACTGGTAAAATATACTGTTTTACCGTCAGGTGCAACGCACAAAGGTCCGTTATTGAAAAGGGTTGTTCTTTCGCTTCGCATTTCCACATCTTTGCTCCAGGCAGCTGAATCAGTTCTTTCAACATAAAAAACATTATAAAGCCTGTGTCCGTCAAAAGATGTTCGGTCAGTGAAACCGCTGAATCTTCTGTCAGAGCAGAAAAGCAATCCGTCCCTGAAAATTACCGGTGAAATTTCATTGTACAAAGATGAACTGAACGACATTCTGGATACCGTGTAAGGGGCCAGCTGCTGTGCTGTCACCTCAGGCTGATTCATGACGGCAGCGAAAAGCAGTAAAGACAGTATATATGAACATCTATTCATAAAATATTAAAAATAGCGTGGATTAGCCGCACTCACTTTGTAACGGAATTCATATCTAAGAATAAATTCTGTTGATCCTTTTGAAAAATTGCTCATTCTTCCGGCAGGATAATCGTAAGAAATGCCAAACATAAGCTGATCGTTAAGCTGAACCTGGATGATGCCTACGATAACCTGCTCGGTGACTCTCCAGGAACTGCCGGCCCATAAAAGATCGGCTATAATAAAATTTGCATTGATGTCAAACTGAGTAAGTTTCTTTGTATCCTGGAGTGAATAGTTCATTAGAAAAGATGGCTTGATTTTCAATATTCGTGAAACATTGAAAAGCGCTCCTCCCGTTATGAGAAAATCATAGTCGCTGAAACTGTGGTGGGGTACGACTGAACCATTATTTGTTCTGTGATAGCCAAGAAATGAAGGTATTGCCAGTCCGGCAAAAAACCTGTCCTCAAAATAATATACTCCGGCCCCTGCATTTGGCAGAATGAACGGCCTGTCATTGGTCTTAAAAACAGGATCATCAGCATCAATCAGCCTGAGGCTTGTATAATCGGTGTTTGATAGATCTGTACCTGCTTTTAGCCCGAGGGAGATCCTGCCTCTCCTTAGTCTTATGTGATAAGCATAGTCTGCATAAATGCTGGTTGATTTTGTAACCCCGTACTGCATGAACTGAGCAATTAGTCCCAGGGCGACCTTATCATTTTTGAGAGGTGAATGCAAAGAAAGGGATTGTATGACCGGTGATCCGGAAGTTCCCATCCATTGCATTCTGTATGAAAGTGAACTGCTGAGGACACCTCTTGTTCCGGCATAGGCGGGATTGATCATAAGACCATTCTGCAGATACTGGCTGTAAACCGGGAATCCGAGGCTTATCCTTGAGGAATCAAGGATATTCTGGCAATAAACATTGTTTATTGAAAACAGAACAAGAATTATTATGCATCTGAAAATTTTCATATTTTTTATTGCCAGTCTGATCAGTGTGTTTATCTTTCCTGCCTTAATATCTTTTCAGGATTATGAATCCGCTCTTCCTGAAAACCTTGCCTGTTACCTTTGATGTAATCCTGAGAAGGTAATAGTATGTCCCTTCGGGAAGATCACTTCCTCTTGTGTTTTTACCGTCCCATGATTTCCATTCCTCCCCGTTCCGGTTTGACGATGCAAAGACTTCTGCACCGGCACTGTTGACTACTTTGAGCTCCGCAATCTGGCTTGACAGATCGAGCCCCTTAATTTCAAATGTATTATTGTAATTATCCGGGTCATTGTTAGGCGAGAATCCTTCAGGGATCAATAATCCTTCATACACATATATATCAATAAAATCCTCCAGTTTGCATGCTCCTTTTGTAACGGTCCACAATAACCTGTTCAGCCCTGCTGACAAACCTGTTACCCTGGTATTATTACTGGTATCATCAATAAATGTTCCCGTTCCCTCTGCAATGGTCCATTTACCTGTTCCTCCCTCAGGCACCGGATCAGCCCGGAGATCCAGAATATAGTCAAAAGTGTACATGGTTGTGTCATTGCCTGCATTTATGGTTGTCCCTTCAGGAAGAACATCTATTGAAATTTCGGCAATATTAGAGATGCTCGTACAACAAAAAGCCGGCCCGGAATATACAATTCGCCGGTATTTCATCGGATCGTAAAGGGATGGGGGCTGATAACTTCCTCCGGCAGCATTGTTGATCCCTGCTGCGGGGATCCATGATATACCATCGATGCTCTCCTCCCATAAGAATGTATAGCTTCCCGTCCCTTCTCCTCCTGAAAGAGTTGTAGCTGCAAGCTGTACAACCGGGCCGGGTATGCCGTCGCGGCAAACAACAGGATCACCTGATATCAGGTTGCCAGTTATCAACGGAAGCACTTTCACCATGACAGGATCGCTTTCTGATATACATTCGCCTGAAGTAACCCTCCGTCTGAAGTACGTGGTTGAACTAAGGGCCACAGGATAATAATCGATATCATTCGCCGACTCTGTCAGGTCGTTCCATGTAATGTTATCGGATGAAAATGACCACTGGAATTCATAATCTCCTGTTATATCCGTTCCTCCTGATGGTTGCAATCCTGTAATCCTGTGAGGAGTTGCCCCGGAGCAGATTGTGGTATCATTCGTGCCCGCTTCCAGCAGCGAGATAATATTTTCAGTTACAGGTTTATGCACATTTATCATTACTGCAAGGCTGGTATCTGCACAGGCTGATGAGATAACTATCCTTCTGTAGCCTGTTGTATCGGTCAGGGCTCCCGGATTGAAATCCGGGTCGCTGATACCGGAAAATCCTACGATATCAGTCCATGAATGGAAGCCCGTACTGTCCTGCCATGTGTAGGTATATGAGCCGGCTCCTTTACCGCCGTCCGGGGCAGACCCTGTAAGCTGCATTGGTGCCGAGCCGGAACAGATTGTCTGATCACCCGTGGTCAAAATGTTATTCGTGACCGGAGAATACTTTATAAGCGTAATGCTGTTGCTGGCGCTGATGCAAACATCGTCCGATCCTGAAAAAACAAGCCGTCTGTAATAGTCAGGAGCAGGAAAAGAAGGACTGTCTTCAGCCGGATCATAGCCAGGCTGATCATTAATTCCTTCTGCGTTCTCCCATTCCTCTCCGTCATTACTTCTCTGCCAGAGATAGCTGTATTCGTTATCTCCCCCGGTCAGTGACGGTGGCACCGTAGCTGTCAGATTATCAAAGAGCATCCCTTCGCAAATTTCCTGTGAAGGTGACAAAATTGTATTGTCACTTATTGGTTCAAGTACCTCAATCCTCACCGGCTGACTGGTATCAATACACCTGGCTGAAGTTACGGTTCTCCTGTACCAGGTTGTCTGAGTCAGTCCAGGAGGAGGCTGGTAACTTTCCGTACCTGCTGATGCAAAAGTATAACTGATGTTGTCTGTGCTGGATTCCCATATGAACTCATAAATCCCGTTACCGTCAAGCACCGTTCCCAATGAAATAAGAGATGAAGGAGTCTGGCCGTAGCAGATCGTATCTGAATTGCCTATTATATTGTTTTTTATATACTGGTGCACGACAATCATTACGGGCTTCCCGATATCTTCCAGAGCCGGCGTATTGCTGTCAGTCACGATCCTCCTGAAGAAAACAGTGGCATTTTCAATATCCTCCGGTGTGTAATTTATTGAGTCAGGCCCTTCGTAAAGCAAGGACCAGTTTGTCTGATCGTAACTCTTTTCCCAGCGAAAGCTGTATGGAGGCACTCCCCCTGCCGGGTTAGTACCTGTCAGTCTTTTGGGAATGTTGTTTGAGCAGACTGAATCAATCTGGTTTCCGGTTATTGATGAACGGATTGAATTAAAAAGGAACCCTGTCAGTACCGGTTCGAAGCTTTCAACATGACCGGTATTGCCTGACAGCGCCGTTGATGGTCCCGTTCTTGATCCGGGCAATCCGCCTGTCACGCTTACTGTAACGTTTGATGGAAGAGAGGTTGTTTTCAGCCATACAAGGCCACCGCCACCACCACCGCCTTCACCAAAGCTGCCGGCATTATTACCTCCTTTTCCACCTTTTGCAGAAATGTTGACGGTGGATGCCGGGGCTACATAGTTTGAAAAACTATGGATATGAAGGGCTGCAGAACCGCCACCTCCGCCTCCGCCTGCACCGGCATTTGATGAGGCCCCTGAAGCAGAAGCTCCGTCAGCTGAAATAGTATGTCCATTTCCGGTGAGTGTGTCGCACAGGATTATGATTATTCCTCCACCCCGGGCTCCCGGAGAAGCAGATGAACCTGAAAAATAGGTCGAGGATCCCCCTCCGGATCCCGGGAAAATACCACCCTGCATATTTGAGTTGATTATATGACGGCCGCCAATACCTCCATCCACGGGTGGCTCACAGTTATTCATTTCACGTCCCCCCCGTCCTCCGGCTCCATAATTTGAGCCCCCTCCTCCTCCTGAAAAACGACCGTTGCCACCACCTCCGCCAGTAAAGTTATTTCCTTTACCTTTTACATAATCCGGAAATATGGGATAATGATCACCTCCCAGCACCGGTAATCCCAGGCTGATCTGGCTCTCCCCCTTAATTCCCGAATTGGTATTGCTGTAAGGAACTCCGAATTTATCATATAAGGAAGGATTTGATTCAACGCAGATACCATCACCTGTTGTGATTTCACCTCCCCTGAATCCTTTTCCCGTCACATCAATATCGGCATTAAGGATAAGCGACCTTCCCACTATCATAGCCAGAACCCCCCCCGTACCTGCAACGCTGTCCCATGGTTCACACGTGAGGGTGGCTTCCACAAGGGCAGAGTTGAACGACGGAACCTTAACGATCTGAAGATTACCACGCACACTGTATGAGTTAACCCTTTCATTACGGAAATTTATTCTCAGACTGGCAGGAATCACATTGTCAACAATCAGAAATTCATATTTCCCCGGGGCTCCTATAGTATCGTGAGGAAGTCCAAAATTTGCTGTTTCATCCACTATGCTTATGCCCCCTTTCATCTGAATGAGTAACACCGTATCGCCTGCCGCAAACCCCGATACCTGTGAAATATCCTGCAAAACAGCATAATCACTGCCAAGCTCTGTTACCCTGCCATAACTGTTAACCGAACCGCTTATCCGTGTTTGCGGATAACTGACCTCAATACCGCATGCCAAAAGTAAAAGACTTATTAACAGCAATTTAATATTACGAAAAAAGCTTTCTTTCATCAGGAAATTTCAGATGTTATGTTAATAAACGGCAAAAAAGCTAAATAATTGAGTAGGCGGGTTGAAAAGTGAAAAAGGGGCATTATTGCGTAAAATCGGCTGCCAGAGGAAATTCAATGTAAAAAACCGTACCGGTGTCGTCTTCAGATTCAAACCATATTTTACCTCCGGCGTTCTCTACATATTTTTTAACTATCGATAATCCCAGACCTGTTCCTGAGGATTTGGTGGTAAAATTCGGAGTAAACATCTTTTTTCTTATGGCTTCAGGAATACCGGAGCCATTATCTGAAACAGCGACAATAACATTATGGTCAATAATTTTAAGGTCTACCTTTATAATACCATCTCTTCCGGGCGGAATAGCCTGTATCCCGTTCTTTATGAGATTTGAAAAGATCCCGTTAAGATGCTCTTTATCGGCATTTATACATATATCCGCATCGTGGGGGCATGTAATCCTGAACGAAATGTTTGCACTGTCCTTGAATAGCTCCAGTGTTGTTTTGATCTGCTCAATCAGATTGACTTTAACCGGGTTTGCTTCAGGCATCTTGGCAAACGACGAAAACTCTGATGCAATGGATGAAAGGCTGTCGATGTATTCTATCTGGCTTCTGGTGAAACGTTCAAGCTTTTTTTCAAATCCCGGTACGCCGTCTTTACATGATTTGTAAAGCTGTTGCACATTTAATTTCATTGGTGTAAGAGGATTCTTGATCTCATGTGCGATCTGCTTTGCCATTTCCCTCCAGGCATAATCCCGCTCTGAATCTGCCAGTTTTCTCGCACTATCATCAAGCTCATCAACCATCCTGTTATAATGCCTTACAAGATCTCCGACCTCGTCATTGCTGTTGTAGGACAGATGCTCGCTTTTTTTCCCGAGCTTTACCGAAGCAAGACCGCTGGCAAGCATTGCAAGAGGAGATGTAAGCCTTGTACTGATAAAAACAGCCAGGCTCATGGTTATAACTATAAGAAGAAGTGTGAAATTTATAACAGCGACAATCATGTTTGAAACTTCCCTTGCCAGAACGCTCTGCATTCTGAAATAAGGCAGGTTAAGGTAAGTCAGCAGCTTGTTATCCGCATTATAGAATGGAGCATAAGCCGATATGTACTCCAGGTTGCCGATCTTCTCATTCTGAAGATACTCGCTTCTGCCCAGGTCTATAAGATTGAAATATGCCTTGTCATTCATCCTGCGGCTGGTCAGGTTGCGCAGATATATCTCGGGCCTTGATGTTGATATCAGATAACCATTCAGGTCATAGAGGTTTATGTCTGTATTATATGAATTGGAAAGCTTAATCAATACATCGTTCAGATAACTGTCGTCGAACGAATTCATTCCGGCTGATATCTGTTCCTCCATCGAAATCCTGTTTTCAAGCTCAACATATATCGAATTAAGCTTTTCCTTTATGTTTGAATAGTGTCTTGTTTTATATTCCCTGATTGCCAGTGAAGTTATCACGACTCCAATCATCGCGAAAGAGATGAGTATGATGCCGACAAAAGACATCTGGAGTTTCTGTCTGAAATTCAGGCTGTAAAGATTTCTTAATCGCGGCCTCCTGATGAATAACATCAGAACATTGGTACAAATGAAGATAAAAGCAAAAAGATAAGCGAATGAAATTATCAGGTCTCCTGCTGTCAGAGACGGCCTGCTTATAATAACAGTTACATTGCCATTTTTATAAAGGACATGCCTGAATCCCTCCTGCCTGAAAATGCTGTAGTCAGGGCTTGTGTAAGCATAACGGGCATCAGATTTATCATATGAATATTCCCCTGAACGAAATACAATCTCACCATTGATGTATTTTGCAAATGAGTAATCCTTCAGTTTTGTATAACCATGAAATTTTTTATCGAGTAACAATTCAGAATAACCTGGCTGAAATATATTAATATCAGAATATAGCTCTATGAATAAGCCATTTATATTACCGGTACTATTAGTATAAAATAATCTGCAAAGATAATTAGATCTTCCCTGCTGGGTGTCAATGAAATAGAAATCTGTCCCCGTTAGCTGTTCTCCGTCCCTGGCCATGCGGTCCTCGAAGAACCCGAAACACTCCTCATATCTGCCGGTTCGATCGCCTATTCTCAGTGAATCGTTTTTTCCGCATAATATTATGTTGAAATTGAAATTGCCCCAGTAGCCTCTGAAGTAAGAATCACTCAGATACCTGTATATTGAGTCAAAATCGCTTCTGTCGAAGTAATCAACTTTCATTAATTCTGCCAGTATTGTGTCGCCCGAAATCACCGGCCACATATCCAGGAGAAGGTGCTCGGCTTCCGGATCATTCTCCGTTGAATGTGTTACTGCCTGTATTTTTATTATTTCAGTGGTTTTCCTTTCTGACAGAAATGAAATTACAAGTAAAAAATATAAGCCTGATATCAGTGAATACAGAACCGTCATGTAAAATGAAATCTCTTTGCGGTGCGATACAAGCCACAGAAAAAGCACCGAAAGGAGGTAGAACATAAAAAGGCCGGCAAGCATAAGTGGTTCATTGTACAGGAAAACCGGGAATATAAGAGATGATGTTAAAACTGCCGGAGCGATATTGCGCATGGAAGTTATATTGCTGTTTCTCAGCACTTTCAGAACATAAAGATACGGTACAATGACCAGCAGCAACAATGAAAAAAACCCTGCAAGGCTGAAAAGATCAAGGTTGAGTACTTTATATGGTTCAAAATTGATGGTCGAATTAAATACAAGATGGTTTAATATCACGTGATATACCAGGAATAAGATTGATCCTGGAATTAACATTATTGTCAGGCACAGGTATCTCCCTCTGTTTAGTCTGCAAAAATCCCCCGGGAACCCGGAATACCTGTAAAAAACATATGACCAGACCGAAAGCAGAAGGCTCAGCACGAGGAGATGCCCGGGAGAGGGAATAATGCTGTTCATCGTGAACCTGTAGTGAGAAAATAGTTCTGTTTTTAAGAGAGAAGCCGGTTTTCCGCTAACCAGGATTGCCGTGTATATAACTGCGAACACGAGTAAGCAGGCCAGCACTGCCCTGTTCTTATATCCTCTGCCAACCAGTTCCCTGACCAGTTCATTTGTTATAATAATCAGTAAAAGCAGAACTGCAGACCACATTAATGCCGGTATGATGATAAACTTTGTAATGTTTCCCGTTTCGGGATAAATTATCGAAAACAGATATGAGCCCTCACTGGTGTAAATATGGTAGCCGGAATCCGACGGATCGCGACCCGGTTTACTGTTTTCAGGAAGCCGGTAATCATCGGCAAAGCCATTATTAATAATGTCATTTTCAAAGCCATAATTGTAGTACAACCGGTGAAGGCCGACAAAAAGCTCATTACCCGATCTTTCTGTCTTTGCCAGAAACCAACCGTTCTGGATTGAAATCAGGGAATTATCATAAAAACCGGTATTTATGATCCCCGGGACATTAAATTCATTATCCGACCAGTAAACCAGTCTGTCATTTACATATTCAAGTATGGTAATACCGTTTTTAGCCGCGATCTTAAAAAGCTTCTCTTCGCCCCTTGTCGGAGCGGGTTCGTTGGTGCTACTTTCAAGTGCAAGCCTGATGCCTTTCAGGCACTCCTCAATAATCTTTTCTTTTTTATGTAATATTTTATTGAATCGCCTGGTTCTGTAACGATATTCGAACCCGCTGAAATAAGCTGATTCTGCTGCAATGGATAAAAGGACAAGCAATATAGTTACAGCAACAATAAGAACCCGTATTTTTTTTCCTCCCATTATTTTGCCGATCTAATCGTGATGATATGGATCCCCTTTTATTATTGTACATATTCTGTAAAGTTGTTCAAGAAACAGCAACCTTACAGTCTGGTGTGAAAAAGTCATCCTTGATAAGGAAACCTTCATATCGGCCCTGGCATACAATCCGTCTGAAAAACCCCATGCCCCGCCTATTATAAAAACCAGCCTCTTTCGGGCCATCATTAATATTCTTTCATATACAGCAGAGAATTCGGATGTTGAATATTCGATCCCCTTTTCATCAAGCAATATTACGTAGTCATCGTTACGCAATGACCTCATTATTGTTATCCCTTCTTTTTCTTTCTGCTCCCTTACCGGCATGTTACGGGTGTGTTTTAATTCCGGAAGGCATATTATTTCAAATGAAGAATATCTTCTTATTCTTTCAGTGTAATCGTCAACGCCTTCCCTTAAATATTTTTCTGTTGTCTTTCCGGTAAATATCAGGGAAACTTTCATAATTTATGGCGCGACTTTTGTATAAACTCTATGCAGAAGCCTTTTGCAAAAATAGTAATTAATTATAAGTGTCAAGGAACGTCAATATCGTGCCGGAATACTCCATGGCGGTTTTCTTTACCGAGAAATTAATATAAATTTGCATATATCCTGATCATATTTAGATGGTATGTAAGATAAAAATATTTTAAATGAGTGTTATAAGTTTCTTTTCAGCTGTTATTCTTTCAATAGGACTTGCTGCAACCGTATCGCAGGAACAATCAAATATTCCTGCAGGAATAGCTGTTGCCATTAAAACCGGTAACGCTGCCGAACTATCAAAATATATGAATTCAACAGTGGAACTCCTTTTGCTCGACAAGGAAGATTTTTATAAAAAAAATGTTGCAGAGACTATTTTGAAAGATTTCTTTAATGAATACCGGGCCAGAGATTATACAACACGCCACCAGGGAGTAAGGAACGAAGCTCAGTACGCTATCGGGAATCTTAAGACCGACAAGGGTGATTTCAGGGTTTATTTCCTTCTGAAAAGGGTTAATAAAGTGTTTCTGATACATCAGATAAGGATTGAGCCGGACGATACGAAATAGAATTCTCAGGGAATTCGTTGAAAGAAGCCTTAAAGAGGACGTTGGAGACGGTGATCATTCCTCCCTTTCCTGTATTCCACCCCTGGCCGGAGGTAATGCCCGGCTTATCGTTAAAGACAGGGGAATAATCGCCGGAACCCGGGTCGCCAGGGAGGTTTTCAGCATCGTTGATAAAAGCCTTGTATTCGACCTGCATATCAATGACGGCAACCCTGTCAATCCCGGTGATATTGTATTTAAAGTTTCAGGAAGGCAGCAATCAATATTGAAATCGGAAAGACTGGTTTTGAATATTATGCAGAGGATGAGCGGCATTGCTTCGATAACAAGACAATACGTCGATCAAACCGCAGGGTTTAAAGCAAAGATACTTGACACCCGTAAAACCACGCCGGGTATGCGATTCCTTGAAAAGGAGGCTGTGAGAACAGGGGGCGGATACAATCACAGAATGGGATTATATGATATGATAATGCTGAAGGACAATCATATTGATTATGCCGGAGGCATTGAATCTGCAATACTGAGAGCCAGGGAGTACCTTCAAAAGAACAATCTGATGCTTAAGATAGAGATCGAAGCAAGAAACCTTGATGAAGTCAGAAGGATCATAAATGCCGGAGGAGTTGATCGTATTATGCTCGATAATTTCAGTATTACCGATACCATGGAGGCAGTAGCAATGATAGATGGCCGCTGTGAAACGGAATCATCAGGAGGAATTACCCTTGATGACGTGAGAAAATATGCAGAATGCGGGGTAGACTTCATTTCTGCAGGATTTTTGACTCACAGTGTCAGAAGTCTCGACATGAGCCTGAAAGCTTTTTAATCATACGGGGTACCCGGTCATTTGCCGGGTATCTGTAATTGATCATTCTTATGTCTTTCGATTCCATAAACCTGAGAATATCATCCCTCTTAAAATCTGCAGGGTTTTTCCCTGATCCCGGGCCAGACTGCTGTGATTTGTCAGAATATTTTTATCTATCATCAAATGTCATTTCTGTTGGCTGCAATAGTATGGAATCATATCCATACAAAAGCCACTAAATATTATACAGGCTGAATGCGTTTCCGCAGTGTTGGGAAAAATTCCTTAAATTAGCGCCGACAAAAACAAAAAATGAAAAATTTTGCCATACTGATATCCGTTATTTTGATACTGGCCGGCTGCAAGCAGGAAGATGAAGAAACATATTTTACTTCCGATAAAGCCGAAGCTTACTTCACCAAAATAGAAAAGATCTGTGATGCGGACAGCGGAAAGCTATGGGGAAAGAATCTTTTCGGTCCTGTTATGTTCATTGATCGTACCAGCAGAAAGATCACGGCAAATCAACCTGATCAGGAGGGATTGTTAAGATCAAAGGGAAATGTTTACACCGGAATTTATCCGCGTGAAAGCATCATCAGCAACTCCCCGATGGTTTTCGGAGGCACTTTGTTCGCCCAGGCTCCGCTACCTCCTGAAGAAGATGAACTCAGGATACTTACAAGGGCGCTTCACAGCCTTTTTCACAGATATCAGCTGGAAAACTGGCCCGATCTGGTCACTACTTACAATACGGCAAATATTGATGAAAAACAGGCCAGGCTATGGCTTAAGCTCGAATGGAAAGCACTGAGGAAAGCACTAAACAGTGCAGGCGAGGAAAAATTGCTCTCCATCAGAGATGCATTGATATTCAGGGGGTCAATCCGTGAAACATACCCGCTCTTTGCCGAGGACCAGAACCGCTTTGAAAGCTATGAAGGGCTTACCACTTTCACTTATATCCATCTTGTTTCAAAATCACCAGCAGAATTCTATGAGATCCTTTTTGATCACTTCGAAAGGATATATTCTTTTCAGTCATACTCACGTTCGTACGGATTTATCCACGGAGCTCTGTATGCCACCCTTCTTGCCCAGAACGGATTTGATTTCAAAACCATACGTTCTGAAAAGACCGATCTTGGAAAACTTGTTCAGGAAGTATATGGCATTGCTCTGCCATCTGTTTGCAGGGATGTCGCAGGCAGTATCGCCTTTTATTATAACGTTGAAGAAATTTACAGGGAGGAGGAACAGCGCTTCAGAGACCTGAAGGACAGGCTCAACAAACAGATAGCAGTCTTTACAGAGAAGCCTGTTGTGTTTATCGAACTCGAAAGTCCATATTTTGATTTCGAACCTGAAGACGTGCATTCACTTGACACGCTCGGGATACTTTACAGCCGGCTTAGAGTGTCCGATAATTGGGGCAAACTATCCGTAAACAAAGAAGGATGTCTGGTGTCGAGCAACTATAAATACCTGCGGATCAGCGCTAAAGGATATAAGAAAGAGAAGAATCACCTTCACGGTGAAGGCTGGAACCTGGTACTTGACAACAACTGGGAGGTGGTTGAGGTAAATCAAAACTATTTCGTCAGAAAACTTGCTCCCTGAGGATGATCTGCGGCTATCTGGTCAGACGCTGCATGAATTTATTTCTTCAGTCCCATCAATTGATTCTCAAGTGATTTTATTTTCTGCTCAGTATCGCTTTTTTTCTTTTTTTCAACCTCAAGCACCTTTTGAGGAGCATTGGCAATAAATCGTTCGTTGTTGAGTTTGGCCATGACTGATGACAGGAATCCCCTGTAATAATCAAGATCGGCTTCTATCCTGCTTATTTCACTTTCCACATCAAGAAGATCTCCTAACGGGATATAAAATTCAGTGGTTCCCACCAGGAATGAAGCAGCGCCTTCCTGCTTTGAATCCACAAACTTTATGTCAGACAGGTTGGACAGCCTGGCTATAACATTAAGAAATTTAATTTCCCTTCCTTCAATACCCGGCCTTATATGAAGTTCAACATGTTCTCTGACATGTATGTTTTTCTCCTTTTTGATGGCCCTGATTGAGCTTATTATTTCTTTTGCCACCCCGAAGTCATAAATCATTTCCTTATCATATTTTTTTATCCCCGGGACAGGGCATATCATAATACTTTCCCCCTCTTCCCTTTGCTTCATCATCTGCCAGATCTCCTCGGTAATAAAAGGCATAAACGGATGGATAATCCTTAAAAGTTCATCAAAAATCTCGTATGTCGCCTCGCAGGTTATTCTGTCAACAGGTTTTTTATAATCAGGTTTAATTATCTCCAGGTACCATGATGAAAACTCGTCCCAGAAAAGCTTGTATGAAAGCATAAGAGCCTGGGATATCCTGAATTTTCTGAAATCAGAATCAATTTCAGCGTTGACCTTTTTAATAACTTCCTTCATCCATCTGACTGCGTCTGCCGAATATCCTGGCTGACTGATGGTATCGTCAATATTCCAGCTCCTGACAAGCCGGAAAGCGTTCCATATCTTGTTGGCAAAATTGCGCCCCTGTTCAGGCAGGGAATCATCATACAGAAGATCATTTCCTGCAGGAGAACAAAGCATCATGCCAACCCTAACGCCATCAGCGCCATATTTGCCTATCAGTTCAAGAGGTTCAGGAGAATTACCAAGCGATTTTGACATTTTTCGTCTTTGCTGGTCACGAACCAACCCTGTAAGGTAAACATTCCTGAAGGGTTTTTCTCCCTGGTATTCATATCCGGCGATGATCATGCGAGCCACCCAGAAGAACAGTATTTCAGGTGCCGTGATCAGATCATTTGTCGGATAATAATATTTCATATCGCTGTTGCCTGGATTGTTTATTCCGTCAAAGGAAGTTATAGGCCACAGCCATGAAGAGAACCAGGTGTCAAGAACATCTTCATCCTGATGAAGATCCTTTTCCTGAAGATACTCGTTGCCGTTTTCCTTTCTGGCTAAAGCCAGTGCTTCCCTGAGGGAAGCTGCAACAACAACTTTATTTTCGCCATAATACCAGGCCGGTATTCTGTGTCCCCACCATAACTGACGGCTGATGCACCAGTCACGAACATTTTCCATCCAGTAACGGTACAGGTTTTTAAATTTGGAAGGATAAAGATGAACCTCTCCTTTAAGCACCGCATCAAGAGCAGGCCTGGAAATATCTTTCATTTTCAGGAACCACTGTGCCGAAAGTCGTGGCTCTATTACGGCATCAGTCCTTTCCGACCGTCCTATTTTGTTGTTGTAGGGCTCAACACGTAAAAGGCTGCCAGTCCTCTTAAGCTCCTTCTCAGCCATTGTTCTGGCCTCAAACCTGTCGGCGCCAACAAACATTCCTGCAGAAGAACTTAATGTACCGTCATCATTGAAAATATCTATTGACGGAAGGTTATGTCTGAGTCCTATCTCATAATCGTTGATATCATGGGCAGGTGTTATTTTCAGGCAACCGGTTCCAAACTCCGTGTCAACATAGTCATCAAAGATGAAAGGAACCTCCCTTTCAACCATCGGGACTATGATTTTTTTACCTTTCAGATGCCGGAACCTTTCATCAGCCGGATTGGCGCATACTGCTGTATCACCGAGAATGGTTTCGGGACGGGTGGTTGCAATAACAACAAAATCATCCTCTCCTGCAATCTTATACCTGACATAATATAATTTCGATTTTTCATCCGTATAGGTTACCTCCTCATCAGAAACAGCAGTACGGGCATCGGGGTCCCAGTTGACCATCCTTACCCCTCTGTAAATAAGGCCTTTATTGTAGAGATCAACAAACACTTTTATTACCGATTCGTATCGTTTTTCGTCCATGGTAAACAGTGTCCTGTCCCAGTCGCATGATGCACCCAGCTTTTTAAGCTGCTCAAGGATAATACCACCGTGCTTATCTGTCCATTCCCACGCATGACTCAGAAATTCCTCCCTCATCAGATCGTGTTTTTCAATTCCTTCCGCTTTAAGTTTGGCAACAACTTTTGCCTCGGTGGCTATTGATGCATGATCTGTACCCGGAACCCAGCAGGCATTTTTCCCGAGCATCCTGGCCCTCCTTATCAAGATGTCCTGAATTGTATTATTAAGCATGTGCCCCATGTGTAAAACCCCGGTAACATTGGGAGGTGGTATCACAATTGTATATGGTTCCCTGTCGTCAGGGACACTTCTGAAGAAACCATGTTTCATCCAGTATGAGTACCATTTCCCTTCCGCTTTTCCCGGTTCGTATTTTGTTGGAATTTCCATCTGGTGATATTTTGAATCCTGAGCCGTACTTTTGTTTGAATCGCAAAATTAGAAATTAATCTGATATCAGAATTATTGTCGGGTAATTGAAATAGCACAGCCATTTCAAAAGCCTGAGGAGAAAACCGGGAAAAGAATCTCAGAAAATGATTTTTACTAACTTTGCCGTAATGTTCAGAATTAAATCATTAATGAAATTCTCCTGATATGCCATCAATTTCCGAAAAGGGTATGCTGATGCCCGCTTCTCCCATAAGAAAGCTTGTTCCCTATGCTGAAGAAGCAAAAAAAAAGGGCAGAAAAGTTTATCATCTGAATATAGGCCAGCCGGATATCTCTTCTCCTGAGGCAGCCCTTAATGCGGTCAGAAATATCAGCCTGAAGGTGATCGAGTACAGCCATTCTGCAGGTAACGAATCCTATCGCCGCAAACTTGCTGAATTTTACCAGGCAATCGGTATCGGCATCGATTATACTCAGTTGCTTATAACCACCGGAGGATCAGAAGCTGTTCTTTTTGCCATGCTTACATGCCTGAATCCCGGGGATGAGGTAATAACCCCCGAACCTTTTTATGCAAACTATAATGGCTATGCGGTAGCCACCGGCGTCAGAATAATACCGGTTACTTCTTATATTGAAAACGGCTTTGCACTGCCGCCGGTGGAGGATATTGAAAAGAAGATCTCTTCGCGCACAAAAGCAATCATAATATGTAATCCCAACAATCCCACGGGCTACCTGTATACGGTCGGCGAATTGCATAAAATAAGGGATATTGTAAGAAATCATGACCTTTATCTGTTCTCCGACGAAGCATACCGGGAATTTTGTTATGATGGTTTAAAGCATTTATCAGCCATGAATCTTGAGGGCATAGAGAACAATGTGGTCCTGATCGACTCAATATCCAAACGTTACAGTGAATGCGGCGTGCGGATCGGAGCTCTGGTGTCAAGAAATAAAGATGTTGTTTCCACAGCACTCAAGTTTGCTCAGGCAAGACTTTCCCCGCCCGGTTTAGGACAGATAGCCGGTGAGGCATCAATTGCCACGGGTCCCGAATATTTCAGCGAAGTCAATAAAGAATACACTGCCCGGCGAAACTATATGGTTGAAGCCCTGAATAAAATGCCCGGTGTGCTGTGCCCTGTTCCAAAAGGTGCTTTTTATACCGTTGCAAGGCTCCCGGTTGATGATTCAGAAAAATTTGCCAGATGGATCCTTGAAAAATTTGAATATAAGAATCAGACAGTCATGGTTGCCCCTGCTTCAGGTTTTTATTCAACACCCGGCCTGGGCCTGAACGAAGTCAGGATAGCATATGTGCTTAACATTAATGATCTTAAGAATGCAATGGAAACTCTTGCCGAGGCACTGAAGATATATCCGGGAAGAGTGGATTGATTTTCTTTCAATCGAAAAATGAAGCTACGACATCGTATTACGTTTGGACTGATGAGGTCTACGGGAATATCTATCCCTTTAAAAATCTCTTGCATTTATTTGTAAAGCAGATACTTTTCCCTGATCTTCCCGAATTTTTCGAGTCCGTCTTTCCATGATTCCCTTATTTCCTCTGCACTCATGCCCTTCCGGATCTGTTCCCTCAGTGCCGGCCCTGAAGCCAGAACGTCAAAGTAGGGCGTAAAGAAATTATCCTTGTCCGGGAAATCATTATAGGCATCTATTATCCAGTTCAGATTTAACTGGGGTGACGGCACAATTTTATCCTGAATGGCATTTCGGAGGTCTGTTCCATTACATTTTATGCCCAGCAGCGGAGGATTAGCAGCACCAGGTACGCTTTCCGGAGTGAAACTGAAACCCCGGTCGGGAAGATCAGGTGAGCCGTATACCTGGAAGGGAAAAGGAGTACCTCTTCCCAGGGACAGATTTGTTCCTTCAAAGAAACATAAAGAAGGATAAAGATAGACAGAAGTCTGGTTCGGAAGGTTTGGTGACGGCTTCACAGGCAGGTCGTAAAGAGTGTCATGGGTATAATTCCTGCAACTTACAACAGTAAGATCGCATATTGCTCCTCCCGTAAGCCAGCCTTCACCATTTACCATCCTGGCATACTCGCCGACTGTCATTCCATGAACAATCGGAACCGGATGCATCCCGACAAAAGAACGGTATGATGTATCAGCAATATTGCCGTCAAAATAGAAACCGTTAGGATTCGGGCGGTCCAGCACAATGCATTTCACACCATTTTCTGCACATGCCTCAAGGACGTAATGGAGTGTGGAGATGTAGGTATAGAACCTGGCCCCCACATCCTGTATATCGAACAGAACCACATCAATACCGCTCAGATCTTCAGGAGTCGGCTTCAGATGCCTTCCGTAAAGGCTCGTAACCTTGATGCCGGTTGCTTCATCCATTCCGTCTTCGATAGTTTCTCCCGCATCTGCCAGATCACGGAATCCGTGTTCCGGTGCAAAAATCACCCTTACATTCATATCAAGCCCGACAAGGTGATCAACCAGATGGATCTTGCCGGCCATCGATGTCTGGTTCGCTACAACGGCAACTGATTTGTCCTTAATTAAAGGAACATATAAATCATTCTGGTCAGCTCCTGTCAGAAGGAGATCTTTCCCGGCACCGCCGCATGAGAGTATAATGAAAGCAACGCTAACAGTAATAAAAGACATTAATTTCTTCATAACATTTGTTTTTGTGTCAGTAAAACTAAGACTTTTACCCGATTCTTCATTCCCGGAGTAATGGAAATTATTAAATTTGATGCCAGTAAGATCAAATGAATTTCCCGTTTTTTATAGCGAAAAGATTAATAAAAGGGCGCCGTGACGGCACTTCCTTTTCCAGACCAATAAATATTATTGCGATAGTTGGCATTGCTGCCGGTCTTGCCGTCATGATACTTGCGGTATCCATCCTTACAGGCTTCAAGCAACAGATCAGGGAAAAAGTTGTGGGATTCGGTTCACATATTCAGATAGTTAATTTTGATTCGAATATTTCATTTGAAACAGTTCCGGTAAGTGAAGCCCAGGAATTCATTCCCCAGATAAAACAGATAAAAGGAATAAAGCATATTCAGGTATATGCAACAAAAGCCGGCATCATAAAAACAGATGAAGATATCCAGGGTGTTCTTCTGAAAGGCGTGGGGAGTGATTATGACTGGAACTATTTCAGCTCTAATATGGTTGATGGCACAGTTTTTTCTGTGCCTGACAGCGGCCGGATAAATGATGTAATAATATCAAAAAAAATATCTGACATGCTCAGGCTGAAAACCGGAGATTCCTTCATAATGCACTTCATTCAGGATCCGCCCCGTTCAAGAAAATTCAATATCAGCGGCATATACGAAACAAGCCTTGAGGAATTTGACAAAATGTATGTTTTCTGTGACATCGGGCATATTAAACGCCTTAATGGCTGGACTGACGATCAGATAAGCGGATTTGAGGTCTTCATTGATGATTTTGACAAACTGGCTGAAATGACAGGAGCGGTAAGGGATATTGTAGGATATCAGCTCTCCGAGGATGAGACAAAATTTAAGGTTACCAATATCAGGATAAGATACCCTCAGATATTCGACTGGTTAAACTTTCAGGATATGAACGTTATAATCATAATTACACTTATGCTAATAGTTGCCGGATTCAACATGATTTCAGGACTTCTGATACTTATCCTGGAAAAGACCAACATGATAGGCGTCCTGAAAGCAGTGGGATCTGAAGACAACACAATCCAGAAAGTATTTTTTTATCAGGCTGCCTACCTTATAGGCAAGGGACTTTTCTGGGGTAACCTTATTGGAACAGGCCTCGCCCTGCTCCAGCTGAAAACAGGCTTTGTATCTCTTAATCCTGCTTCTTATTACATCAAAACAGTACCCGTAAATCTCGACCTTTTTCATCTTTTATTGCTTAACACCGGATCAATGGCGGCGATAATGTTAATGCTTCTGATCCCATCCAAGCTTATAAGCAGGATCACACCTGTGAAAGCCATAAGATATGACTGATTGAACAGGAGAGGCTGATATTTATATATTAAGGTTCCGGGATGGATATACCCGGCATATCAAGGCACTATATTTCTGTAATGCTGGTAACGGTCCAGCACATTATTGACAAAAGCTATCGGCTCCCTGCCTCTTAAATAGCCGTATTTCACCATTTCATCATTTAAATATTCAGGTTCGGACTTTCTGAGAAGCCATTCAGCCACATGACCATTCCATTTCCCCGGGTCCTTCCCATTCTTTTCGGCAAGCCTCATTGCATCAAGTACATGCCCGGGACCGGCATTATAGGCCGCAAGAATGAACCTTGTCCTTTCCTCCGGATCATCTATTTTAGTATCAAAGATGGTATGAAGCCATCTGATATACATTGTCCCGGCTTTAATATTTTCATTGGGCGAGGATCTGATATCTATCCCGAAATTTTGTCCGGTTTCAGGCATGATCTGCATCAGTCCGTATGCTCCGGCCCATGAAGTCACAGTCGGATTAAAACGGGACTCCTGGCATATGAGAGAGGCCAACAGGCGCCAGTCCCACTTTATACTGTCGCTGTATACTTTGATTATATCATCCCATTGAGATATTTTTCCAGTACTTAATGCAAAATATTCACTGTTGAATATTCTGTCTGATCTGCTGTTCTTATAGTATTTTGCATATAATATTGCATAGGTACTTGTTTTCGTGAATTCAGTTATCCAACTGTTCAGCTCTTCCAGCAGCTGGTCAGAATGAGTCTTCCTGACAGCCCAGGCAAGATCCTGAGAGTAGCTCACAGGCGTGCTGACATCAATGTCGGGGTAATAGTTAGAATTAACGAGCGCAATATTTTCGTCGCATACAGTATAATCAATCTCTCCGCTTCCCACCATTTGAATAAGTATTTCCGTTTCCAGCGGGACTTTTATTATCCTGACAGATTTTCCGATTATATCAGATATTGCCTTCAGCCTGGCAACATGAGATGAGCCTTGCTGCACATATATTGTCCTTTTGCCAAGGTCACACTGGTCCCTTATGAGACTCTGTTCGACAGAATCACAGGTCATTTCTCTCCATCCATCAGGCTTTCTCTGTACCAGGACCTGACGCGTCTCACCAATCGGCGCAGTAAATCTGATTTTCTTCCTTCGTGATGAATTAACCGTAAGGCCCATGGCAATAAGATCTGCCTCTCCTGTATGAAGCATGCTGAAAGCTTTGTCTGGATTGTTTTCCGTAACGATCTCAAAATCTATCCCTGCATGGTTGGAGAAATGCCTCAGGAGCTCATACTGAAATCCCATTGGTTCACCCCTGTAAATAAAATAATTTGTTGAACTATTATCTGTTACCGCAATGATTTTACCCCTTGCCCTGATCGAATCCAGGTCATGCATAACAGCATCTTTTCGCGGAAATAAAGTGCGGGAATCAGCACATGAAAGAACTGACAGCGCAATCAATGAAAGTGATAACAATATTTTTCCTTTCGGCAGCATTGTCTTGATAATAAGGGTGCAAAAGTAGTGTAAATTTTTAATTATAGAAAGTCCAGGCAATCCCGTATCTGAACATTCTGAAATTCATGGGGTGAGAAGGTACCATAAAGTAGTTGTAGCCCATCAGTCCGGAGTTAATATGATCGAACATCAGAAATATCCGTGTTCGTCTCAACTTGAGGTTCAGGAAAAGATTAACAAAAGGATAATTGCCGGTTTTCACGACTTCCTGCCTGTAAAACCTTCCGGTTGAAGGCATGTATGAATATGGGAAATATGGTGTGTGCAAAGTAACATCAGCTCCAAGCTGAGTGTTCAGATCTCCTTTTGTCTTCCTGAAAACAAAAAGATGTTCAAAATACCCTGCTGTTCGGAGGGCAGCCAGAGGAAGGTCAAGGATTTCGCTGTTGCTGCTCTTTTGTATCACTGCATCATTTGACAGGTGAAATTTCCATGCCCTGAAATCCTTCTTAAGCCAGAGTGAAACTACTGATAAGCCTCCGGTGAACTGCGAAGGAAGCGCGAAAGTATTAAAATCGGTATAATTGTCAATTATTGCATAATTCAGTTTAATCCGTGCTTTTCTGCCGGGATAATCAAAATCTGTTCCCAGATCAACCCTGAATTCCTTGTTGAAATCATTTTTCCATTCAAAGTGGTTGCTTCCCCATTGCTCATACCAGAAGGATGGGCGTCTGTTTGACATGCTTCCGTTAATGTTCCATATTGCATCGCCTTTCCCCCATGTGAATGACTTGGAAATGATGCCATAAATATTAAAATCACCTGCCCTGTAGCCACTCAGGTACAAATCGCCCGTTGCAGTCCAGCGAAATTTGTCACCGATGTTGTTGTACAAACGTCCTGTTAAAACAAAATTATTTCTTTTCCATTCTACAGTATCAGCAGGAGGAATATCGTGTGCGGGAATTATCTGGCTGTACCGGATAATCTCATTTCTGATACCCGCACCTCCTCCAAGCCTGAATTTTCTGGTTTCATCCGTTGTAAAATCAAACCTGACAGTATTCTTTATGCTACCCGAATAAAGTGAATCAAAAGTATTACCGCTGTCTATGTAAATTGAATCGTAAAATCCTGATGCCGGTGATTCGTCTGAATATGTTCTTCGGTTACTTTCAATTATAATTATATGAGAAAACGTACCGCTAAGCCTGAATGATCCTGAGCTGACGGTTGAATCGGATTTGCTTTTTGCTGCAGCTCCCACGGTATAACGTTGTACCAGCATCATGTTACGGTTCTTCAAAATGCTTTTGGCGCTGTTGAGGCCACCAAGTTTTACAGCTACATCACGGGTTTCAAATTCCCTCAAATGATTGTTATCCAGTATTCCTCCGTTTTCGTTTGATGAAATGTTATTTATTCCGGCTGCGAAATACATATTATATTTAGCTCCGTTGTAAGAACTGTATAATGAGAAATTTTTGTCTTCGGCACGCTGATAGCTGTACTGCCCGAGGTTATATACAATATCATAAACAAGTCCAAAGTTCAGGAATCTGTTCACATTCTGGGAATGCCTTACCCTGAAGGTCTGTTCTGCAATTTCCCGTGGACCTCCAAACGTCCAGAGAACTTCGGTAAACGGAATCCTTGTGTTCATAAAATACTGTTTTTCCGGCAGATACATGAAAGGATAATAATGACTGCAAAGGAACCTGTCAGGGTCCCTGACCCTGTCAAAAAAGTTTATCTGATAGAATGGTAATCCGTAGCTGCCCAGTGTTGCATTTAAGGGAGAATATTTGTCTGCCAGTCTGTAACGGTTAAAGAGCGAAAAGAGAGTATCGAAAGGGACATTGACTTCTTCCGTGAAATCCTCAGAAAGTGTCCACTGCCTAAGGATACCCGGCTTTACACTATCTTGCTTCTGGCCGCACAGAACTGATGAAACAAACAGAAGCAGCAATATTGCGATATTTAGCCTCATCAGCGGCAAATATAGAAAATGTATGGGATTTTAAGTAATTACCTGTCGCGATGCCTAGTCCACATTATCATTGAGGTACGCGTTGTTTTCTCTCAGAACAGGTTCATCATCATCGTCGGATGACAATGTAAATTTTGACACCTTGCTCTCCTTTGCATTCTCCTTGCCTCCTATCGGCATGTTCCTTCTGATGTATGCCGGCACGTCTTCGAAGGTGTCTATGTTATCTTTGGTTGTTTTATTAGAAAGACCTTCCTTCTTAAGAATGTTTTGCATATGTTTTACCTTTAAAAGAGTGGTTTCCGGCTTTTCCCGCTCCTCGGTTTCGTTGTCAGCAAATTGTTTGCCTTTTGATTCATGATGTACCTCCGGTAATGTGCCAGGATTGAAATCCAGCTCGCCCTGTATTTCCTCATCGATGCTTGTGATTATTGACCGGCTGCTTTTTTCCCGAACAGTGAACAGCTCTTCTGACTTTTCCTGGATAACATGCGGTGGAACAGGGTTGCCGACCGACAGAAGTTCCACTTTTTTTGTTTTGGGGTGCTTATATGGTGAAAAAATACTGTTTGAAGGAAATCCGGTAGCTATCACCGTAACATTTATGTTTTCATTAAGTGTCTCATCCTGAGACAATCCTCTGATGATAAGTGCATCTTCCGAGGCAACCTCATACATATAGTCTGTGATCTCACCCAGTTCATCCATTGTAAGTTCATTCTGCCCCATTCCTGATGAAATATTTATCAGGATACTTTTTGCCCCTGTGATATCGTGTGAGTTCAGCAATGGTGACGCCAGAGCATTCTCGATCGCTTTGAGAGCCCTGTTTTCGCCTGCAGCCATACCCATACCCATAATGGCCACACCGGAATCCTTCATTACTGTCTCGACGTCTGCAAAATCAACATTTATATAACCTGCGACAGTAATTATCTCAGCTATGCCTTTCACAGCAACAGTAAGAATATCATCAGCCTTAGCAAATGCGGTAGAAACACTCTGGTTTCCATAAATCTCCCTGAGTTTTTCATTATTTATAACCAGCAAGGAATCTACATGATCCTTCAGGTCGTTAATGCCGTCAATTGCGTATCGAATCCTTATCTTACCTTCTGACTTAAAAGGAATTGTTACGACGGCAACAGTCAGAAGGCCTGCATCTTTACAGGCTTTCGCAATAACAGGTATGGCTCCCGTTCCGGTACCTCCACCCATTCCGGTTGTTACAAAAACCATTTTTGTGTTGCCTGAAAGGGCATCCATTACATCGCCCAGATTCTCCATTGCCGCCTGCCGGCCCACTTCCGGTTTGCTGCCAGCACCACGGCCTTCCGTGATTGATTCTCCAATCTGGACCTTTACAGGAACAGGGCTTCTCGCAAGAGCCTGATGATCAGTGTTGCAAACTACAAAGTTCACATCCCTGATACCTCTTTCAAACATATGATTGACAGCATTGTTTCCACCCCCGCCTATACCCAGGACTTTTATGATGGAAGATCTTTCTACCGGAAGGTCAAAATTCATTATATCGTCTGTCATGGTTTACGTGTTTTTGTTTGCTGACATTAAATAAAAGCAATGGCATTATTGGTTCATTAACTGATTTTCTGATCTTCCACCTCAAAAATTTTTGTTAGCATCTGTTTGATCTTTTCAGTAAGAGGAACCCTTTCGTCTTCGTAGACAGGAACAGGTTTTCCTGTGTGACCTTTTTCAGGCTCTGCCGCTCCGGCAGAAGGAGCATGTCTTACAAATTCCTCCTTCCGGCCTGCGTTGAATGATTTTTTGTAAGTCTCAAGATATTCAAACCCCCTCATAATAAGTCCGACACTTGTGGCATACATGGGTTGATTGATCTCATTGCGTGCATTTCCTGACAGGTGTTCGTTCGGAATACCTATCCTCACATCCATGGCAGTTTTAAACTTCATCAGCTGAGGCAGATGCTTTAACATCGCTCCTCCTCCGGTAATCACAATACCTGCTGCGAGTTTGTCTGAATAACCCGAATTCTGGATCTCAAAATTCACTATATCAATAATCTCCTCCATGCGCGACTGGATAATATATGCCAGGCTTTTAAAAGATATTTCTTTAGGTTCCCGTCCGCTTATACCGGGGATTGCCACAACTTTGTCATCGGGAGCTATATCACCAAGAGCTGATCCGTACTGTATCTTAAGCTGTTCGGCATGTCGCTGCAGAATGGCGCATCCTTCCTTAATATCCTTTGTTACCACATTTCCCCCGAAAGGAATGACGGCCGTATGGCGTATTATATTGTCATAGTAAACAGCGAGGTCGGTTGTGCCACCGCCAATATCAACCAGGACAACTCCTGCTTCCTTCTCGTCCTCGGTGAGCACGGCATCAGCCGAAGCCAAAGGTTCAAGAATCATGTCCTTTACAGTCATTCCGGCTTTTCTGATGCATTTTTCAATGTTCTTTGCAGCCGCCACCTGGCCAATGACTATGTGAAAATTGGCTTCAAGGCGCCTGCCGCAAAAACCTACCGGGCTTTTTACACCTGTTTCATTGTCGACAATAAACACCTGGGGAATCACATGAATTATTTCTTCCCCGATGTCAACATGGATCTTGTACATATCTTCAATAAGCCTGAAGACCTCGTCTTTTTTGATTTCCTCCTCAAAAGCTTCCCTCATTATGTATCCGCGGGTTTTAAGGCTCTTGATGTGCTGACCTGCTATTCCGACGAAAACTTCTGAAAAAAGAATACCTGAGCGTTTCTGAACATCCTCAACAGTGCTCTGTATGGCATTAACAGTTTCTTCAATATTGAGGACAACTCCTCTTTTGACACCTTTCGACGGTGCTTTGCTGAGACCCAGGATCTCAATCTTTCCGTTTTCATTTTTTGTACCGACAATTGCCACAATTTTTGTGGTCCCAATGTCGATCGCTGCTACGTACTGTTCCGTTTTATTCATGGTATGTAATGGATTATCTGTTCACCTTCGCTTACAAACGATCTGGTCGCGGTATGCCAGATTTATATTTGAATATCTGTTCCATCCGACTTCCGGAAGAACATGGTCATAAAATGCTCTGAGGTTTTTGAGTTTCACCCTGAAATCCTCGGCAGAACCAAGATGAATAACATGATTGCCTACCCGGGGTATCAGGTCAATTTCGTCGTTCCCGTCAACATATATCTGGTCTAACTGCGCAGACCAGAAATTGTCCTTTCTGATATAATCAACCAGGTAGAAAATATCTTTGAGAATTGAATTCTTGATACTTGTATCGAGTACGCTGACGCCTTCAGTCATTGTCCGGCTGATGTTAATATTTCCGCCAACAATATGGAGGCGGGGAGAGTAAAGGTTCCTGTGTCTCATCAAAACCCCCTCGCTATCAATATAATAACTGCCCCCGCTGGCAGGAATCACTCTCATCACCGGCACTCTCTGATCAGCATTCACATTCAAAATGCCCCCCACGGTCAAATACACTTCTGACTTCCTGAGCTCCCTCAGACTGCTCAGATCTTTCTCTATTTCAGATATTTTTATTTCATTTACAGGTTTTCCCGTAATCTTTCCGCTTTTTCCGGCAATGAGATTCAAAATCTCCTTATGTGTTACAAAATTATACTCTGATGTATCGGCAATCTTAATATCTATTCCTTTGACCGTTTCAACCGATGATCTGGACGTATAATAAACCGGTATCAAAACCAGATACAACACCGGAAGCAGCAATAATATTCTGAACAGTCTTTTCATGCTCTTCTCCTGCTTTTAAGTTTATCCTCAATAGGTTTGACAAGTCTGTCAATATCTCCGGCCCCAATTGTAACAAGAACACTAAGTTTTTCTAAATCCAGCGCTTCAGGCAGTTCATCCATAGAGAGCATCTTTTTGTTGCCCGTTTTCATTTTAGAAAATATTACCTCCGATGTTATCCCGGGAATAGGTTCTTCACGGGCAGGATAAAGCGGAAGCAAAATAACTTCGTCAAGCAGGTCCAGTGCCTTTGCGAACCCATCGGCGTGGTCGCGTGTCCTTGAATACAGATGTGGCTGAAATATTCCCGTTATCTTCCTGCCTGAAAAATATTCCCTGACAGAAGATATGCATGCTTTTATCTCCTCCGGATGGTGCGCATAATCGTCAATATATGTCAGTCCGGGCATATCGACTCTTATATCGAAGCGTCTTTTGACCCCTTCAAATTTCAATATTGCATTTCTCAGCTCCTCCTCTTTTACCCCGCAAATCAAAGCCACCGCTGACGCTGCAGTGATGTTTTCAACATTTATTTTCCCGGGAAACGGAAAATGAATATCATAAAAGGTCGCTGAGGGAGTACAGAGGTTAAAACTGTAACAGCCGCTGTGCAGTTTTATATTTTCTGCCCTGTAATCAGTTCCGGGGGTTGATCCGTAAGTAGATGTATTTATCCATTCCGGTATACGGATAAGTTCAGTAATATTACTGTTAATCAGTAATTTCCCTTTCTTTCTTATTTTAAGGCAGAACTCCCTGTATGCTTCGATCATTGCGGCCCTGTCGCCATATATGTCAAGATGATCAGCGTCAGCTGATGTTATTACAGCTATCAGGGGCGACAGGCTGTGAAAGGAACGGTCAAATTCGTCTGCCTCCATTACGGTATACCTTCCTTGGCCCGGGAGATAGTTGGAGTCATAGTTCTTTGATATCCCTCCAAGAAAAGCGGAGCAACCTATGTGAGACTGCTTAAGCAGATGTGCAATCATGGTTGAAACAGTTGTTTTGCCATGAGTTCCTGCAACAGCCACCGTTTCGGCACGCCTGGATATCTCTCCAAGGACCGCTGATCGTTTTTGCAATGTATAGCCGTTATTCCTGAAATACGACAGGATAGCATTATCATGTGGAACAGCAGGTGTATATATTGCCAGTATGGTCCTTTTGGCAGAAGGATCCCTGAATACCGGCGGAAGACTGTCAGTATTGTCTTTATATGTAATATCGCAGCCTTTTACTGACAGCGATCGTGTAAGGTCCGTTTCTGTTTTGTCATAGCCGGCAATTCTCAGTCCTTTTTCAAGAAAGTAAAGGGCCAGAGCGCTCATGCCGATACCTCCTATCCCGATAAAATATATGTTCTTTATCTCTGTCATACTCCGGCCAGTTTTAAAACTTCATTCGCAATTCTGACGTCCGCATCCCGTTCAGCCATTTTTATGATATTCGCTGAATATCTTGCCTGTCTCTGTTTGTCTGAAACAAGACGGATGATCTCGTTAAGCAGGACTTTTTCCGCATCATTATCACGGACAATAAAAGCTGCATCGTTGCGTGCCAGGACCATGGCATTTTTTGTCTGATGATCCTCAGCCACATTGGGAGAGGGAACAAGTATCACAGGTTTACCCGTGAGGCATAACTCGGAAATGGTCCCTGCCCCGGAACGTGACACAATGACATCTGCTGCCGAGTATGCATAATCCATCCTTTCAATAAACCCATGCAGCAAAATGCCTGTGTGTTCATATGCCATCAGTTTGCTTCTAATTTCATCAAGCCGGGATTTGCCTGTTTGCCAGAGCCACTGGAATCCCGATGCTTTCATGACCTCTATTCCCGCCAGTAAACAATTGTTTATTCTTCCTGCGCCCAGAGAACCTCCAAGTATCAGCACAACCGGTGTTCTGTCATTCAGACCGAAATGATCAAGGGCTGCCGGGCGTATCTGGGCAAGATCTGTAAAGCTATGACGGACGGGGTTACCGGTTTTTATAATTTTCCCGGCAGGAAAATATTTCTCCATCCCGTCATAAGCCACGCAAATGACTGAAGCTTTTGGTGCCAGCAGCCTGTTGGTTATTCCTGCATAGCTGTTCTGTTCCTGTATCAGGGCAGGAATATTCATTTTCCCTGCCTGCCTCAAAAGCGGGCCGCTAGCATAACCTCCGACACCTACCACAACATCCGGATCGAAATCCTCAATGATCCTTTCTGCCATTTTCAGGCTTGTTAAAACTCCTCTTAATACTTTTATGTTCCGGAAAATATTTTTCCTGTCAAATCCTGATACCGGCAATCCTATAATCTTATAACCTGCTGCAGGCATTTTTTCCATTTCCATTCTGCCTTCCGCTCCGACAAAAAGGATCTCGGTTGACGGGTCTGTCTTCCTGAGTGCATCCGCAATGGCCAGAGCAGGGAAAATATGTCCGCCTGTCCCTCCTCCGCTTATTATGATTCTCTTATGCTTCTGCAGGCTCATATACTTTTTCGCTATCTTCAATATCTATATCACTGGCAAGGTCTTCCTGTTTTTTTCCGGTGTCAGCCACACGGCTTATTCCCAGAATTGCCCCAATCGAAAAACTCATCATGAGAGCGGACGTTCGACCCCAGCTTACCATAGGCAGGGTTTGGCCGGTGACCGGGAACAAACCTACCGCCACAAGCATATTCAGCATGGCCTGAACCGTAATCATGACTATCAATCCTATGGCCAGCAGGGCGGGAAAAGCGGTATCGCATCTCTTCACAATAAGGATCCCCCTGAACAACAGTATCATGTAAGCCAGGATTAATGGTATGGCACCAAACAGAAGTCCGTATTCTTCAATTATTATTGCAAAAATGAAATCGGAGTTGGATTGGGGCAGCATGTTTCGCTGGGTACTTTTTCCCGGAGCCTTACCAAATAAGCCTCCCGTTGAAATGGCTATTTTAGCCTGGTTCGACTGGTAGTCTCCGTCTGCATCAGCTTCTCCTGAAAAATAATTTTCAATCCTGTTTTTCCAGACCTCAACGCGGTTATCATCCGACACCAGGGTAAGCACCATGGCAAAAAGCACCACACCCACTGCGGCCATTCCGATGTACGCAAGAAGAAACTTAAAGGGTACCCTGCCGATAAACATTATCATAATGCTGATACCGAATATCATCATGGCTGTTGAGAGGTTTTCCGGCATAATGAGTCCGCACACAATTGCGACAGGCAACATTATAAACTTGGTAACCAGCATGAAATCGTGAAGCATGTTCTGATACCTTGATATGGCACTGGCCAGGTAAATAACAAGTGCCACTTTTGCAACATCGGAAGTCTGAAGCCTGAAGCCCGTTCCGGGAATCTCAATCCAGCGGGTAGCCTCATTAATCCTTGATCCAATAAGAAAGGTAAGTATCAGCAAACCTACCGCTACCAGCAGTGAAAGTCCGGCCAGTGAATAGTAGATACGGTAGGGCAGATGGTGAACAACAATGATTATAACAAGGCTGAGGGCCAGCATTACCAGCTGACTTCTGAGGAAAAAGGTGGTATTCCCGCCATACTTTATAAATGCAACGCTGGCTGATGAGCTGTATACTGCCAGGAGCGAATATATCATAAAAAGTATAACAAGAGCCCAGATAACCCTGTCTCCTTGAAATGTCTTTGTAATCCAGCCCTGTCGCATATCTGGTCCCTTTTACAGATTTCTGATCGCCTGTTTGAACTGTCTTCCCCTGTCCTCATAATTACTGAAAAGGTCAAAACTTGCACATGCCGGTGACAACAGCACTGTCTGTCCCTTCCTTGCAAGGTAATATGATGACCTGACAGCTTCCTCCATGGATGAAGTTTCCACTATCGTATCGACCTTGTCCCTGAAGGCTTCTATGATCTTTCTGTTGTCCCTGCCCAGGCATACTATTGCCTTGACCTTCTTTTTAACCACAGAAAACAGCTCTGAATAGTCGTTGCCTTTATCTATTCCTCCCGCGATCCAGACAACTTCTGTTTCCATACATTCAAGGGCATACCAGGTCGAATTGACATTGGTCCCTTTGGAATCATTGATAAAATTTATTCCACAGACAGTAATAACAGGCTCCAACCGGTGTTCAACTCCCTGAAAGTCGGCAAGGCTTTCTCTGATTATCTCCTTGCGGATACCCAGAATTTTACCTGCCAGTGCGGCCGCCATCGAATTGAAAACATTGTGACGGCCTTTTAATGCCAGATCATGAATGGTCATAAGGTTGGTTTTATGTTGGTAATCAATAATTATCACATCATTTTCGACATAAGCGCTCATGCCTTCCTTTATGCCGGCAGAAAATGGAAGCTGCATCATTTTCAGATTTCTTGCATGAAGCTCATTTATAATAACCGGATCATCGGCCCAGTAAATGAAAAAGTCATTGCGGGTCTGGTTCTGTGTTATCCTGAATTTTGAATCGACGTAATTCCTGAATTCGTGACCATATCTGTCGAGATGGTCAGGGGTGATATTCATAAGGATTGCGAGATCTGCCCTGAATGAGAACATTCCGTCAAGCTGAAAGCTGCTCAGCTCAATGACGTAATAATCGTAATCTTTCTCTGCCACTGCCATTGCAAAGCTGTTTCCCACATTTCCTGTCATGGCCGCATTTTTGCCGGCTTTTTTAAGTATATGACAGATCAGATTGGTAACGGTTGTTTTTCCGTTGCTCCCGGTCACGCATATTTTCATCCCTTCAGCGTACCTTCCGGCAAATTCAATTTCTGAAATGACAGGGATCCCCATGCTCCTGATCCTGGCCACCAGTGGGGTATCATCAGGTATCCCGGGGCTTTTTATTACCTCGCCGGCCTGAAGTATTTCGTCTTCGGTGTGCTTCCCCTCTTCCCACCTGATATTATGTTTCTCAAGCATTGTTCTGTACTGTTCTTTTAAAAGGGCTTTGTCAGAAACAAAAACCTCAAAGCCCTTTTTCTGCGCCAATATTGCCGAGCCTGTTCCGCTCTCGCCTGCTCCCAGTATTACTATCTTCTTCATATTCTTACCGTATCTTCAAAGTGACAATACTGACTACAGCCAGAATTAATGCCACAATCCAGAATCGCGTTACGATTTTGGGCTCAGTGTATCCTTTTTTCTGGTAATGGTGGTGGAGAGGCGCCATCAGGAATACTCTCCTGCCCATACCATATTTTTGTTTTGTTCTTTTAAACCATGAAACCTGTATTACAACCGACAGGTTTTCGACCAGGAAAATTCCGCAGAGAATCGGTATAAGAAGCTCTTTCCGTATTATTATTGCAAACACCGCTATTATTCCGCCAAGGGCAAGACTGCCCGTATCACCCATGAACACCTGAGCCGGATATGAGTTGTACCACAGGAAGCCGATGGTAGCCCCGATAAATGCACTTGCAAAAATCACAAGCTCCTCTGTTCGTGGTATGTACATGATATTAAGATACTCTGCGTAGATAACGTTACTTGACACATATGCAAGTATTCCAAGAGCCGTACCCGTTATGGCTGATGTGCCGGTTGCCAGGCCGTCAAGCCCGTCAGTTATATTTACACCGTTTGATACAGCGGTCACAATGAAAATCACAATAGCTATGAATACCAGCCATGTCCATATCTCCCTTTTATCCTTCGGAATGAATGATACCAGCCATGAGTAGTTGAATTCATTATTCTTCACAAACGGAATAGTGGTCTTGGTCGACTTGTGTTCCATGGTAAGCTCGCCGGCTGCTGAATGCGGCATTGACGGATCAAGCATTTCGATTCTTTCGCGGGCTGAGAGCTCTGAAAAGGATACTTTTTCAACAATAACCACTTCCTTGCTGAAAAACAGGGTAATACCCACAACTATCCCGAGGATTATCTGTCCGGCTATCTTAAATTTACCACCCAGCCCTTCCTTGTTCTTTCTGAATATCTTGATGTAATCATCAACAAACCCGATGAATCCCAGCCATATTGTTGTCAGGAGCATGAGAACCACATAGATATTGTCAAGCCTTGCGAACAGAAGTGTCGGAATTATTATGGATGCATGTATGATCAGGCCACCCATGGAAGGAGTGCCTGTTTTCCTGTACTGACCTTCGAGTCCGAGATTTCTTACCACCTCGCCCACCTGTTTTACCTGGAGGTAGGCAATGATTTTTTTCCCGATCAGCAAGGAGATCAGAAGCGAGGTTATTACAGCCATCGCCGACCGGAATGAAATATAGTAGAACATGCCTGCTCCGGGAACGTTCAGCTCATCAAGATATTTAAACAGATAATAGAGCATCTCAACAAGTATTATTTCATCAGCAATGCTTTTCTCAGTTCTTCCCTGTCATCGAAATGGTGCTTAATACCTCCGACATCCTGGTACGTCTCGTGTCCCTTGCCTGCCACCAGTATCACATCTCCTTTGCCGGCCAGCATCACTGATGTTTTTATCGCCTCTCTCCTGTCGCTGATCCTTACCACCTTCCGCTTTAGTTCCGGTGCAATGCCCGCTTCAATGTCATCAAGGATTTTTTCAGGGTCCTCATTTCTGGGATTGTCTGATGTCAGTATCAGTCTTGTGCTTCTTTCAGCTGCGATGGCCCCCATGGCCGGACGCTTCAGCCTGTCTCTGTCACCTCCGGCTCCCACAACGGTGATGAGTTGTTTTCCCTCATTTCGCAAACTGTTGATTGTGTCAATAACATTTGAAAGGGCGTCAGGCGTATGGGCATAATCAACAATCCCGGATATTCCAGTTGCCGTTTCAACAACTTCAAGTCTTCCGGCTACCGGAGACAGATTGCTGAGAGCAGTAAGAGCTTCTTTGTCATTGGCGCCAAGTAATGCTGACACAGCATATACCGCCAAAAGGTTCGAAGCATTAAAATCGCCAAAGAATCTGGTCCATACATCATTTCCGTCAATTCTGAGCTGCATTCCTTCAAATCCCTGTTCCAGTATATTGCAGCGGAAATCAGCCATGCTTCTTACAGAAAAAGTATGCGTAACGGCTTTGCAGTTTTGTACCATTATTTTACCATTCCTGTCATCTGCATTTATAAGGGCAAATGCGTTATCAGACAGATCATCAAAGAATTTCTTTTTAGCCCTGAGGTAATTGCTGAATGACTGGTGATAATCAAGGTGATCGTGGGTAAGGTTTGTGAAAACGGCGCCCGCAAATTTCAGGCCTGCAATCCGTTGCTGATCTGTAGCATGAGAGCTTACCTCCATGAATGCATATTCACATCCTGCCTTAACCATTTCATAAAGGACCCTGTTGAGCACAACCGGATCAGGAGTAGTGTGAGTGGCAGGCAATTCCGAATCATTAATGCAGTTGCGTATCGTGGAAAACAGTCCGCATTTGTAACCAAGCCTTATGAACAACTGATACAGCAAAGTGGCTATCGTGGTTTTCCCGTTGGTGCCTGTGATACCCACTAGTGTCAGGGAAGATGACGGATTGTTATAAAGATTGGAAGAAGCTATACCAAGCGCCCTGGCAGAATCGCTGGTCACAATCCAGCAGATATCTTCCTCAGGATCCTGAGGGATCGTTTCGCATATAACAGCTGTCGCTCCTGAAGAGACTGCCTTGCCGATATAGTTATGGCCGTCGTCCCGTGTTCCCTTAACAGCTATAAAGAGTGTCCTGGCTGTAACCTTACGGGAATCAAACTCAATCTTTTCAACGACAGGATTCTTTTCTCCCCTCATTGAAAGGATCGTTATGCCTTTTACTATATTTCTGATATCTGCCATTTAACCTACATATTCATATCGAGAGAAACCACCGCACCCTGATATACTCTTGCTCCGTGTTCGGGCGATTGTCGCAGCACCTTTCCCTTTCCGTTGAATCTCACCCTGAGTCCTGAGTTTTCCAGTAAAAAGATCGCATCCCTGAGACTCATGCCTCTTACATCGGGCACCAGTCCCTCTTTGACTTCCACTCCGACAAGTCGTATTGTGTCAGCGCTTTCACGAGTTGCAACCCAATCATCCCTGGAATTTTTCTTCAACCTGACATTCAGATTGCCAAGGACTTCGGTAATATCATGCCTGTAACCGTTACCCGCCTCAGGAGCCTGTGCTGTCAGGTTTTCATCACGGAGATTTTTATAATCACTGAAAAAGTTTGTTGCATAGACCTTATCAGCTATTTCTTTAAAAACCGATCCTGCCACAAGATTGCCGTAATAGACACCGTTTGAAGGAGCATTGACCACAACGATACATGAATAGATGGGATTGTCAGCCGGAAAATAACCCACAAACGATGCCTGATATGACACCACAGCTCCCTGACGGTACCCATGCTTGTCTTTAGCTATCTGGGCAGTACCTGTTTTTCCGGCTATTTTATAATCGGCACTTTTAAGATTAGTTGCGGTACCATACTCGACCACGCCTTCCATCATTGCCTTTGCCTTCCTGATGGTTGATCTCGAAGCTATGGAGTTTATTATCACCTCAGTGCCAAAGCTCTTAACCGTTGCACCGTTTTTCCTGATCTCGGTTACAAATCTCGGTTTTACCATTTTGCCGTCGTTTGCCACAGCGTTATAGAAAGTGAGAATCTGCAGGGGCGTCATCTGAATTTCATAGCCATACGACATCATGGGAAGTGAGAGGCCCGACCATAATTTATCACCCGGGTATCTGATCAGCGGCGATCCTTCTCCCTTTATTTGCAGGCCCAGCTCCTTGTTAAGCCTCATTGCATATAGCCTGTTGACAAAATCCCTGGGATTGTCTTTATAATGTTCAGTTATAATTTTGGAAGTGCCTACATTTGAGGATTTCTCAAAAACCTGCTTTACAGAAATCTCACCATACCCGCCTTCCCTGGTATCCCTGATTATCTTGTTATAATATTTCACTGATCCCGTGCCGGTATCAACAACATCTCCGGTATCTACAACACCATCCTCAATTGCTGCCATCAGGACCGGAAGCTTAAAAGTAGAGCCCGGTTCAGTACTCTCACCGACAGCATAATTGTAGGTTTCATGATAACGTCCGTCGCTGCCCTGTTCAAGGTTTGCAATTGCCCTTATATCTCCCGTTGCAACTTCCATAACCACAGCACACCCGTGGTGGGCATTGTGCTTTCTGAGCTGCAGTTCAAGGGCACTCGATGCGACATCCTGAAGGTCAATATCAATTGTTGAGACAATATCATTACCGTCTTTTGCAGGTACACTGCTGGCATTATTGACAGTTATCCAGTCGCCGCCGGTAAGCCTTTGCTTCAGGACAATACCATTTTTACCGCCAAGTTCTTTGTTGAATGAACCTTCTATTCCGACACGCGTTCCATCGGTGTCCTGACTGAGGTAACCGATAGTACGGGCAGCGAGTTCTCTGTGAGGAAGTATCCTCCTGTTCTCAGGCTGGGTGACAAGGCCTCCCCTGAATTGACCCTCTCTGAAAATCGGAAGCTCTTTAAGTTTTTTGAGAGTTGAATAGCTTACTCTGCGCCTGATAAGAAAATAACGGTCGCCTCTGTTTCTTGCCTCTGTAATAACGGCTTTCCATCCTGCTGCCGATCTCTCTCCCAGGAGCCGTGCCAGCCCCCCGGATAATCCGTCAATACCATCGGCCCATGTCCGTGCCGACATGCCTGAGCTGCGGGTATCCATATAAACAGAATAATAAGGAACAGAACTTGCCAGTAATCTTCCGTCGTATGCAAGTATGTCGCCCCTGTTGGCAGGTTGTTCGGCGGTTTTAAATACATATTTGTCGCTCATGGCCTCCCACTTGCCCCTCTCGACATACTGAAGTATAATGATGCGCACAAGAAGTGCGATTGCCATTATCACAATCGCAAAATATATAAGGCCGCTGCGCCATACTATTTCATCCCTGACCGTCATGCCTTCATCTATTTATCAACAATCAGCCTGTATGGGGGCGTCTTCAACTCCTCAAGTCCCAGGCCTTTTTCCTTTACCATTCTGTAAACCTCCGATTGCCTGCTTACCGACATCAGATCTGCTGAAGTTGACAGGGCTTCAGCCCTGAGATCCCTGACTTCATCTGCCAGCCTGGCAGCCTCACGGGTTATTCTTTCGGCATGGAACCTGTTCGCTATGTATATAGCCCCGAGTATTGTGAGAAAAATGAAATACCCGAGATTCTTCAGAATGATCTTATCGGAAACCATGCTGCCGCTAAGAAGCTCCTTCAGAAAACTTCCTGTTCTGGCTTTTTTTTCATGCCCTTTTGTGTTTTTTCCCTCCATTTTCAGATCTTTTCTGCTATCCTGAGCCTTGCACTTCTTGATCTTCTGTTGGCTGCTATCTCATCTTCTCCGGGTACTATGCCCTTTCTGGTTATTATCCTGAATGGCGTAACCAGATTCCCGTAGAAATCCTTCTGCTCCCGTCCGTCAAAGTTTCCTGTTCTCATGAAATTCTTGACAACCCTGTCTTCAAGTGAATGATATGTAATTACCACCAGTCTTCCGTTCTTATTCAGCACCCCGAGGGATTGCTCCAGCATTTCCTTCAGGTACTCTATCTCATGGTTTACAGCAATTCTCAGAGCCTGAAAAACCCTCGCAAAGAATTTACTTTCCTGCTTCGGAGGGGCTAATTTCCCGATTGCCGCAATTATATCACTTGCTTTTGCAAGAGGCTTACCAGCTCTGGCAATTGTCAGCTCGCGTGCGATCTTCCTGGAATTGACAAGTTCTCCATAATCATAAAAAATGTTGGCCAGAGCCTTTTCATCAAGTGTCCTGATCAGGCTTGCAGCCGTTACCGACCCGCTTTTATTCATTCTCATGTCAAGAGGAGCGTCCTGCCTGAACATAAATCCTCTTTCCGGTTCATCAAACTGATGAAATGAGACACCCAGATCAGCAATAATTCCGTCTACCTTGTCGATGCCAATAAAACGGAGGTTGTTCCGGAGAAACCTGAAATTCTGGTTCAACACAGTCAGTCTTTTATCATCAGGAGCATTCTTCACTGCATCTTCATCCTGGTCAAAAGCAATAAGTCTTCCCTGACCCAGTAAGTCAAGTATTGCAGCAGAATGACCTCCTCCGCCAAAGGTGACATCAACATAAATCCCGCCTGGCCGGATCTTCAGCCCGCTGATGCTCTCTTCAAGAAGTGCAGGTACATGGTATAACATTATTCTCCAGCCTCATTAATTGTCCCGCCCATAAGTTTTTCAGCCAGATTTGCGAAATCTTCAGCAGGCATGTCAATCCTGTCATACACAGATGCTGCCCAGATTTCGATCCTCCCATCCTGACCAGCCAGAACAACATCACGGTCTGCTTCTATCTGCTCAAGTAATTTTCTGGGTATAAGTAGCCGGTTGTTGTTGTCAAGCGTCAGCTCTGCAGTTCCCTTGAAAAAATTTCTCAGAAACATGTTATGCTCCCTGTTATAGGGATTCATCTTTCTCCTGATCTTATCCAGCTGCCTGTTCCAGTCTTCAATTGAATAAAGCACCAGGCAGTTTTCAAAAATGTCTTTCCGTACCACGAAATGGTCCTGTGCGCCAGCCGGCATCTGCTTCTTGAATGCCGAGGGCAGGATGATCCTCCCCTTGACATCAACTTTGCAGGCGTAATCACCAATAAATGTGGCCATAACCTGTTTTTTGACATTTAACCGCTAAAATAAAGAAATATTATCCACTTTGCTCCACTTTGCTCCACTTTTTTATTTTTTTGTTAATAACTTTTTTTGAAAAGAGTGTTTTTATTCTCTCGTTAATAGCGACTTAGAGTTTTAAAAGCTTATTACAGAGGCGTTGACCGGAACGATTAATGTTCTTTTCGGGATTCTGATTTTTTTTCAGCCGGATTTTCGGCTCATGCGAAATGGATTGCCGCTGGTACAGACAAACCGTTCCAAATTGCGGGAAACAGGCAGCCATGGTGTTGAAACCTGTTTTATTCCATATCTTCGATATATATTTTAAATTTTAGATGAATGTTTGTTAATCATTTAACCGGAAAATATGGAGCCCCGGCAAACTGCAGAAACAATATTTTTAGGTAATTTTGCAGGGTTTTAATTCTTAATAACAGGTAATTGGCAAAGTCTGAACATAATGACAGGATAAGGAAAGTAGATGTCGGAGAGGTCCTTTTTTCAAAGAATCCCTCCCTTGCAGCGATATTTCCGCGTTTCCTTGTAAATTATCTAAAAAGAATCGTACATCAGGATGAGATAAACGAATTTCTGGAAAAGTACGGTCATCTTAAAGATGCCGAGTTTATCGGATCCGTGCTTCAGTTCATGAATATTAAATACAATGTATACGGGAGTGAGAACATCCCGCCGGAAGGGAGGTATATATTTGCTTCAAATCATCCTCTGGGCGGTCTCGACGGACTGGTATTTATTTATGAGCTGTCAAAGCATTACAGCGATCTCAAATTTCCGGTAAATGATATCCTTATGCACATAAAGAATCTTTCCGGAATATTTGTTCCGGTAAACAAGCACGGGTCACAGGCCAGGGATGCCGTTATGATGATTGAAGACGCATATGCTTCGGATTCACAGGTGCTTTATTTTCCGGCCGGTTTGTGTTCCCGGAAGAAAAAAGGTATCATAAGAGACCTGACATGGCACAAGAGTTTCATATCCAAAGCTATACAGCATAAAAGAAATATCGTTCCGGCATATTTCTCCGGCAGGAATTCAAACTTCTTTTATAATCTTTCCAATATCAGAAACTTTCTGGGCATCAGGTCAAACATTGAAATGCTGTACCTTGCCGATGAAATGTTCAGGCAGGAAAACAAGGAGATTAATCTTGTCTTCGGCAAAGAGATCCCATGGACGACTTTTGATCATTCACGCACTCCTGCTGAATGGGCTGAATGGGTAAAAAATATGGCCTACGGTCTTCAATCATTTATACCTGTCAGGAATGAGATTCATAAAAAAGAATAAATTTGTGCTGAATTTTTCAATTTTTCCGGCCTGTAGAAAGTCTTAAAAATACTCCCAGATGACGCCAGTCGATCAACAACTACCAAAAGATCAGATAATTGCCGAACTAACCAAAGACAAATTACTGAGAAAAACCAACAACGGCAACAATGAGGTTTATATCTTTGACAACAATACATCGCCTGTACTCATGCATGAGGTGGGAAGAGTAAGGGAAATTACCTTCAGGCATGCAGGGGGAGGAACAAATAAACCGTTGGACATTGATGAATTTGACACTGACATTGAAAGCCCACAGAAACAGCTGATAGTCTGGGATCCTGAAAATAAGGAAATTGTTGGCGGATACCGTTATTTCTTCCCTGAGAAAGGATGCACCCAATGCGATGTCTCAAAAATGGCATCTTCTATCTATTTCAGGTTCTCGGATAAATTCCTCAACAAATACTATCCCCACCTTATGGAACTGGGACGGTCGTTTGTTCATCCTGACTATCAGTCTCGTACCATGGGACGCAAAAGCCTCTATGCCCTTGACAACCTGTGGGACGGCCTTGGTGCCTTGATAATTGACAATCACCATCTTAAATATCTTTTCGGAAAAGTTACAATGTATCCTCACTTCAATCAGAAGGCAAGAAACATGATCCTGTATTTCCTGAAAAGGTATTTTGACGATCCTGAAGGTCTCGTTACTCCGCTTGAACCTGCCCGGATAGACTTTCATGAGGAAGAGATGAAAAGTCTTTTCAGAGGCTGGCGTTTCAGGGACAATTACAAGATCCTTTCACGGGAAGTGAGAAACCTGAATGAGAATATTCCTCCCCTTATCAACGCCTACATGAATCTGTCACCCACCATGAAGACATTTGGCACTTTCATAAACCACCACTTCGGAGATGTTGAAGAGACAGGCATAATGATCACACTGAAAGATATTTACGTTGAAAAGATCAACAGGCACCTGTCTTCGTACAGGAAAGATTATGAAATAACCTGGTTTGCCAGAGGGAATCAGTAAGCCCTCATGTTCCGTCCTTCTACAAAATTAATAAATGACTGATTTGCAACCTTATTGCCTCCCGGAGTGGGATAATTTCCGGTAAAATACCAATCACCGGTATGCCCGGGGCATGCTTCATGAAGACCTTCGACAGACTGAAAGACAATCTCCACCTCTGCTTTTATTTCATCCGCTTTCAGCATCGAAGATATCTTTGCGGCAATTTCATCCGCGCAGAAGTCCCTGTATATTTCCCTGACCAAATTTTTCATTTCAGAAGCAGGTTTTTTTATTTCAATAAGTGCTTTCTGATATATTCCGTTTATCAATTCGCCCTTTCCTCTTTCCCTGAGAAGCTCCACTGCTGCCCTGAAAGCAATGAAATCCCCCAGCTTTGCCATGTCGATACCGTAACAATCCGGATATCGTATCTGCGGCGATGATGACACTACTACTATTTTTTTCGGATCGAGACGGTCAAGAATCTTTATTATGCTCTTTTTCAGCGTAGTTCCTCTTACGATGGAGTCATCAATAACTACAAGGTTATCCTTTTCCCTTCTTATTACCCCGTAGGTAACGTCATAAACATGGCCTACGAGATCATCACGGTTCTTGTCTTCTGTTATGAATGTTCTCAGCTTGACATCTTTCACTGCTATTTTTTCAATCCTTGGCCTCTGGCTGATGATCTTTTCAAGTTCTTCCCGTGTCAGGGTTTTGCGTTTTTCAATTATCCTGTCCATCTTGGATCTGTTAAGATAATCTTCAACGCCTTTGATAAGTCCGTAAAATGCGCTCTCTGCCGTATTCGGTACATAAGAGAACACCGTGTTTTCCATATCATAATCAATTGCCCTTAGAACACGCCCTGTGAGCAGCTCGCCAAGTTTTTTCCGTTCCCGGTAAATAGTCTTGTCCGTACCTCTCGAGAAGTATATGCGCTCAAATGAACATTGTCTTGCCTCGGTTTCCTCGCCTATAATCTCTGTCGATACTTTACCAGAGGCTTTTATTATCAGGGCCCTGGCAGGCGGAAGTTCAATAATACTGTCGGTTTTAACGTTGAAGATGGTTTGTATCACAGGCCTCTCCGATGCAACTACTACAACTTCATCATTGATGTAATAGAAAGCGGGCCTGATGCCTGCCGGATCGCGCATTACAAAGGCATCGCCATGACCAGCCATACCCGCCATAGCATAACCACCGTCCCAGTTACGGCTTGCCTTGCGAAGGACTGATGCCAGATCAAGATCCTGCTCTATCATGGGTGTAATCTCTTTTTTTGAATACCCCTTTTCTTTGAAGATCCTGAATAGTCTCTCGTTCTCCTCATCAAGTCTGTAACCAATATTTTCCAGAATGGTGACCGTATCAGAAAAATCGACAGGATTCTGACCCAGTTCAATCAGGCTTGCGAAGATTTCGCCCACATTGGTAAGGTTAAAATTGCCTGCCATGACCAGATTCTTTGATCTCCAGTTATTCTCACGGCTCACAGGATGAACATAATCAATATTATAGTTGCCGTATGTACCATAGCGCAGATGGCCCAGATATATGTCACAGGCAAAGGGCACGTTAGCTTTTATGAATTCCGGATCACTGAATTTTTTATCGTTCTTTGCAAAAATGGAATCAATATCTTCATATATAAGATTGAAAATATCCTGTATCGGATTCACTCTGTTGGATCGCTGTCTGAAAATAAATCTGTTTCCTGGTTGTACGTTGAGTTTGATGCCGGCAATACCTGCCCCGTCCTGCCCCCTGTTATGCTGTTTTTCCATCATAAGGTACATCTTCTGCAGGCCCCAGTCCCAACTGCCATACTTTTCAGAATAGTATTCCAGCGGCTTGCGCAATCTTACCAGTGCAATGCCGCATTCATGTTTAATGCTTTCACTCATGGTAACTGTGTGTTCTGACCTGAGAAATTGATAATGTCTGGCACAAGGTAAGCATCAGGGAATGACCTTCTTACCATTAAAAGATACTTTGTGCCTTCTGCCTTGGTCCTGAAATCCCCGGCTCTTATTTTATAATATCCGGGAGCATCGAAACGCGAGTAAGACGGGATATCCGGGAACAAGTTTATAAAATCAGCCCTTACTTTTGCCGATTCTTCGCGTGCATTGCGGGCTGAGCTGTTGTATATCTGAATACGGTAGCCCTCCAGACCGTCTAAATGGCTGTTATTGAGTATATGCCTGCTTATCAGCGTGTCTATGCGCTGATCCTGATGTATGACCAGCCTGCCGGCTCTGCTGTTGTGACGATTTTTACGGAAGAGGTCTTCCGTCCTGAAATTTCCCTGCGCTGAACATATACCCGAAACCAGTACAAAGAGAACCGTATATGTGACCTTCCTGATAATATTGGACATTATCTGATATTTATTCAAGTTCTGATGCCAGTTCATCAGTAATCTCAAGATTATGATAGACACTCTGAATATCATCATCATCTTCGAGCATCTCAATGAATCTCAAAACTTTTTTTGAAGATTCAATGTCAAGTGTTTTGGTGTTGTTCGGGATTCTTTTCAGTCCGGCCTCTTCAGCTTCTATTCCGAGATCGTTGAGTTTCCTGTTAACATTGCCAAAATCCTCCATGGCGCATGTAACCGTGATCATGTCATCATCAATCTCAAAATCTTCTGCACCGGCATCGATAAGTTCAAGTTCGAACTCTTCTGAATAGATCTCTTCGTTTTTAATCAGAAAAACTCCTTTTCTGTCGAAAAGCGAGCTCAGGGAACCGTTGGTGCCCAGTTTGCCGCCGTGCTTATTGAATGCCGATCGCACCGAAGCTACTGTCCGGTTATTATTATCTGTCAGACATTCGGCAAAAATCGCAATTCCCCCCGGAGCATATCCTTCGAATGATGTTTCAATATAGGTATCGGCATCTGAACCAACGGCTTTTTTGATCGCTCTTTCAATATTCTCCTTGGGCATATTTGCCCCCTTTGCGTTCTGGATTGCAAGCCTCAGGCGCGCATTTGCATCAGGATCTCCGCCTCCCTCTTTTGCCGCTATTGTAATCTCCTTTATGATCTTTGTAAAGATCTTCCCTCTTTTAGCGTCATTGGCGCCTTTTTTTCTCTTAATGGTTGACCACTTATTATGACCTGACATAAATGATGTTGTTTGATCCCTGGTGCAAAATTAAATAATTCTTTAATACCTCGTCCATACTTTGTACTTTTGTGCCCGGTCTCCCGCCAGAAACCGGGGTACAGAGTACAGAAATGAATTCTCATTACAGCTGAAAAGGGAACTGGAAAAGAAAGTATATATAGAGACTTACGGATGCCAGATGAATATTGCTGACAGTGAGGTTATTGCCTCAATTCTGGCAAAAAGCGGCTATAACATTACACGTAATATCGATGAAGCCGGTCTTATCCTCATCAACACCTGTTCGATCCGCGAGAATGCCGAAAACCGGATAAGGAACCGGTTAAAGGCGCTGGGGCCTCTGAAAAGAAGAAAGGCCGATCTGATGATTGGTCTGCTGGGATGCATGGCTGAACGACTCAGGGAAACCCTCTTTCAGACTGAAAAGCTTGTTGACCTGGCCGCCGGTCCTGATGCTTACCGTGACCTGCCCGGGCTTATTGAGGAAGCCGGATCTGGTCAAAAGGCTGTAAATGTTCTCCTTTCCGAAGAAGAAACATACTCTGACATTTCGCCGGTAAGAATGGACAGTAACGGAGTATCTTCATTTGTCTCCATCATGAGGGGTTGTGATAACATGTGTGCATATTGTGTTGTGCCTTTTGTCAGGGGTGTGGAAAGAAGCCGCGACCCGGAATCTGTGCTAAGGGAAATCGGGGAGCTTTCGTCAATGGGTTACAGGGAAATAACACTTATCGGGCAGAATGTAAATTCATACCGCTGGGTAAAAGGTAACGAGACTATAAATTTTGCACAACTTCTGGAAATGGCAGCCTTACATGATCCGGAAATCCGCATACGCTTTTCAACTTCCCACCCTAAGGACATATCTGAAGAATTGCTCCATACTATGGCAAAGTACAGGAATATTTGCAAACATATCCATCTGCCTGCACAGAGCGGAAGCAGCAGGATCCTCAAACTCATGAACAGGGGCTATACAAGGGAGATCTACATGGAACGGATAAGTGCAATACGAAGGATAGTACCAGGCTGTTCGGTCTCGACAGATATAATTACCGGTTTTTGCAGTGAAACAGAGGATGATCACAGGGAAACTCTTTCGCTCATGGAATGGGCCGCCTACGATTTTGCATATATGTTCAAATACAGTGCGCGGCCATCAACTAAAGCAGCGACTGAGTACGAAGATGATGTTCCGGACGATGTCAAGTCACTACGCCTAAGGGAAATCATAGAGCTGCAGAACAGGCTTTCTGAAAGATCAAAGAAACAGGATGTCGGCAAAGTTGTTGAAGTTCTGGTGGAAGGCACTTCAAGAAGATCAGAATCGCATCTTTCAGGAAGAACTTCTCAGAACAAGGTGGTTGTATTCCCGGCCGGCAATGCCCGGAAGGGTGATTATGTTAATGTTCTGATCGGGAGATGCACATCGGCAACACTCATTGGCCGTATCATTTGTTCCTGACTATGTTAAGCTTCAGGGAGAGTTCGTCGAGCTGTTTCTGAGAGATCCCCGAGGGAGTGTCCAGCATTATGTCACGCCCCGAATTGTTCTTCGGGAAGGCAATAAAGTCGCGTATTGAATCCTGCCCTCCGAATAAAGCCACCCATCTGTCAAACCCAAATGCGATACCGCCGTGGGGAGGTGCTCCGTATTTAAATGCATTCAGAAGGAACCCGAACTGGTTTTCTGCTTCTTCCTCGCTGAAACCCAATACTTTGAACATAAGTTTCTGGACGGACGAATCATGTATTCTTACTGAACCTCCTCCTATCTCAACGCCATTTATTACCAGATCGTAGGCATTGGCCCTTACAACCCCGGGATTCGTTTCCATATACTCCAGATCTTCCTTCTTTGGGGAGGTAAAAGGATGATGCATCGCATAATACCTTTCTGTTTCATCATCCCATTCCAGAAGCGGGAAATCGACTACCCAGAGAGGCACAAAGCGGTTGCCTGCCCTGAGGTTCAGCCTTGCTCCCATTTCCAGACGTAATTCCGATAAAGCCGGCAGTGTTGTCTTTCTGTCGCCGGCAAGGATCAGAATAAGATCGCCGGGGTTCGACAAAGCCTTATCTGCCCATACTTTGAGCTCATCTGCCGGATAGAATTTATCAACAGATGATTTTAATTCGCCGTTTTTTCCATGCCGCACATAAACAAGTCCCTTTGCTCCTATCTGAGGTTTTTTAACAAACTCCGTGAGTTCATCAATCTGTTTTCTTGAATATTCTGAACAGCCTTCCGCACATATGCATCCTATATATTCTGCATTGTCGAAAATGGAAAATCCTTTTCCTCCTGCTTTTTCAGAAATGTCTGTGATCTTCATCCCAAACCTCAGGTCCGGCTTGTCGGTGCCATAATATTCCATCGCTTCCGAATACGGAAGCTTCAGAAAAGGTTCGGGAAAATCGGCTCCGGCTATCTGTCTGAAAAGGTATCTGGTAAGGCCTTCAAACGTGTCAAGAATGTCATCTCTCTCCACAAATGACATTTCACAATCGATCTGTGTGAATTCCGGCTGTCTGTCTGCACGAAGATCCTCATCCCTGAAACATTTCACAATCTGGAAATATTTGTCGAATCCGGCCACCATCAGCAGCTGTTTAAGGGTCTGAGGTGATTGGGGAAGCGCATAGAAAGCACCTGGCTGCATCCTGGAAGGAACGACAAAATCACGCGCTCCCTCGGGCGTTGATTTTACCAGCACAGGGGTCTCCACTTCCAGAAATCCGATGGAATCCATATATTTTCGGACCTCCTGTGCAACCCGGTGTCGTAAAATCATGTTGTTCTTTACGCTGCTGCGTCTGAGATCGAGATAGCGGTATTTCATCCTTAGCTCCTCCCCTCCGTCGGTTTCCTCCTCTATCGTAAATGGAGGAATTTCACTTCTGTTGAGTATGTTAAGCTCAGCAACCTCAATTTCAATATCGCCTGTGGGTATTTTAGGATTCTTGTTACTTCTCTCCCTTACTCTGCCCGTTACCTGAATGACAAACTCACGGCCAAGCTTCCGGGCGCTTTTGCACAGATCATCATTGGTCTCCATATTGAAGACAAGCTGTGTGATTCCGTACCTATCGCGCAGGTCAACAAATGTCATTCCTCCCAGATCTCTGGATTTCTGAACCCACCCGCAAAGAGTGACCTCTTTCCCTGCAAACGACATATTCAGCTCACCGCAATTATTAGTCCTGTACATACCCTGTTTTTTAGATTTCAGCAAAATTACGAAAATTATCAGATTGGCACACAGAATGACGACTCATGGTTTTTATTGTTAAATTTATATCATGAATTTCTGACTGATGGCCATTTCAGACGATGAGTATTACATGCGTGAAGCAATCACCGAGGCAAAAAAAGCACGTGACCGGCAGGAGGTTCCCGTGGGCGCTGTGGTAGTCTGCAATGGTACCATAATTGCACGGGCCCACAATCTGACCGAAACTCTCAAAGATCCCACAGCTCACGCTGAGATGCAGGCCATTACTGCTGCTGCGAACTGGCTTGGAGGAAAGTACCTGGACGGCTGCACAATTTATGTAACCCTGGAACCATGTGCGATGTGTGCGGGCGCCATTGGGTGGAGTCAGGTTTCTGATCTCAAATACGGAGCTTCTGACGTGAAAAAGGGTTATACCCGGATAAACGGGCCGCTGCTCCATCCGGGAACCAGGGTCACAGCCGGAATACTCTCAGAAGAGTGCGGAGAAATTTTAACCGCCTTTTTCAGGCAGAAAAGATGATTCTTTTATGCTGAAAACACATTTAATATTAATAATTTAACAGCCGGCAAATTCATGCTTCGGCAGTTGCAAGGAAAAAAATAAACCCCATCGTCATGACTTTCAATAACAGCAAAACAATCATAGGCTTCAGAATAAAACTTTTTGCGGCTACAGTAATACTTCTGGTATATTTTGTTCTTGCATATGTCGGAAAGCTGATCAAATTTCCCCTGCTCGGGATGAGTGATACCTTCTGGACTCTTGTAATGGTATCATGCTACATGATTATTCTTTTTCTGCCGGTCATACTCAACTACCAGTACATATACTTCTCCGACGAAGGAAATAAAATCATTTTCAGATATTTTACGACAGGAATAATATCGGGAAGAAAGAATTCCATAGAGATCGATAAAAAGAGTTTTTCCGGTTACAAAGTCGAGAAACGCTACCTGGGGCTTATTCAGAGCATTATCCTGTTTCAGAGGCTTAATGAGGGTGTTGCCAAATACCCTCCCGTACATATCAGCTCTCTTACCCGTGAAGAAAGAAACAAGGTTTTCAGGTCACTTAACTCATTTGCGCCCAGATTTTAATAAGCATCCAAAATAACATGAGTTAAATCATTTTTAACGAATAAAATAGGGCACAAATTTGTTCACCAATATCTAACCAAACCAATACTTAACATAATGAATGTAGATAAGATTATGAACAACCTCGAAAAGAAACATCCGGGAGAGGTTGAATATTTACAGGCTGTAAGAGAAGTACTCGAATCCATTGAGGAAGTGTACAATGAGAATCCCCAGTTTGAATCTGCAAATATTATAGAAAGGATCATTGAACCCGACAGGGTAATAACCTTCAAGGTGCCCTGGGTTGATGATGAGGGAAATGTCAGGGTTAACCTGGGATACAGGGTACAGTTCAACAACGCAATAGGACCATACAAAGGAGGCCTTCGTTTTCACCCCAGCGTTAATCTGTCCATATTGAAGTTTCTCGGGTTTGAGCAGATATTCAAAAATGCGCTGACAACTTTGCCAATGGGAGGAGGAAAAGGCGGATCAGATTTTGACCCGAAGGGAAAATCAAATTCTGAAGTGATGAGATTCTGTCAGGCTTTCATGCTTGAGCTCTGGAAGTACATAGGTCCGGAAACTGATGTTCCTGCCGGTGACATTGGTGTGGGCGGAAGGGAGGTTGGTTATCTGTATGGAATGTACAAGCGTCTGGTCGGCGACCATACAGGTGTTCTGACCGGAAAGGGCAGCAACTGGGGAGGATCTCTTATCAGACCTGAAGCTACAGGCTTCGGGGGCATTTACTTTGCTCAGGAGATGCTTGCAACAAAGCAGGAGACATTCAAAGGCAAAACCGTTTCATTGTCGGGATTTGGCAACGTGGCATGGGGTGCTGCACTGAAGGCAACAGAACTGGGTGCTAAAATTGTTACAATCTCAGGTCCCGACGGATATGTCTATGACCCGGATGGAATTTCAGGCGGGAAAATAGATTTTATGCTCGAGCTGAGGGCCACGAACGAGGATATTGTTAAGCCTTATTCATACGCATTTGAGGGAGTTGAGTTTCATGAAGGCAAAAGACCGTGGGAAGTGAAGGTCGATATTGCCCTGCCCTGTGCAATCCAGAATGAACTTAATGAGGAAGATGCAAGAATGCTGGTAAATAACGGAGTTTTAATGGTTGCGGAAATATCAAATATGGGATGCACTCCGGAAGCCGTTGAGATATTTAACAAAAACAAAATATTGTTTGCTCCCGGAAAAGCAGTAAATGCGGGAGGGGTAGCCACCTCTGGTCTTGAAATGACCCAGAATGCCATGAAAATGAGATGGAACAAAGAAGAGGTCGACGGCAGGCTCCATGAAATAATGTGTAACATACACAAACAGTGCATGAAATATGGCAGGCAGCCCGAGGGTTATGTTGATTATGTCAAAGGAGCAAATATTGCCGGTTTCCTGAAGGTTGCCAACTCAATGCTCGATATGGGGGTTCTGTAAAACACACATAAAAGCGATATACTCCTGCTTTTGCTTGTTTTATGTGAACTGCTTTTTGCATATATTTGAGATGTCTCAACTCTTTGTGCTATGTCGGATGTCTCGCTGAAGCATAAGATTGCTTTGGGCCTTATACCCCGGATTGGTGATATAAATGCCCGCAAACTTGTTGCTTACTTTGGAAACGTTGAAGCAGTTTTCAAAGAATCCTGCCGGTCTCTTGTGCAAATCCCGGGTATAGGCCCGGGGATTGCAAGAATCATATGCGACCGCTCATATCTGGCTATAGCTGACAAAGAAGCTGAATATGTTCAGAAGAACAATATCAGGACGTATTTCTATCTTGATGACGATTATCCTTTCAGGCTTCGGCAGTGTGATGATTCACCAGTTATATTCTACTTCAAAGGAAACTGCGATCTTAACGCGAGCAGGATTGTAAGTATTGTAGGAACAAGAAGCGCTACTTCGAGAGGGCGTGAAATCTGTGAAAGAATTATAAGAGGTCTGGCTGAATCGCACCCGGGACTGATAATTGTCAGCGGACTGGCATACGGAATCGACATAACCGCGCACAAAGCTGCATTGTCAAACAATCTTCCAACAATAGGAGTACTCGGTCATGGATTGAAAACAATATATCCCTCAATGCATAGATCCATAGCCTGCACATTTCTTTCCAACGGTGGTCTGCTTACCGATTTTGCTTCCGGAGTTCTTCCCGAACGTAACAATTTTCTCAGGAGGAACAGAATAATAGCAGGATTATCGGATGCCACACTGGTTGTTGAATCCGGAATAAAAGGCGGAGCTCTTATCACTGCCGATATGGCGGCATCGTATAACCGCGATGTTCTTGCAGTTCCGGGAAGACCCGGTGATCAGTGGTCTGCCGGATGCAATAATCTGATCAAGACCAGCAAGGCGGCCCTGGTCGAGACGTCAGCGGACATTGACTTCCATATGAACTGGCTTCCTGAAAAATCAAAACCCCCGCTGCAAAAGTCACTCTTCTCCGACCTTGACAGGGAAGAAAAACAGATATATGAACTTATCATGAAGGAAGGGGGAGCAACAATTGATGCAATCTGCAGAATACTTGAGCTTCCCGTTCACAGGCTCTCGTCAATGCTGCTTCAAATGGAACTCAGAGGAATCGTCAGATGCCATCCCGGAAATTTATATCTGCCGGGATGAGCAAATTTTCATTAAAGAATACTCTGTTAATTTCATTTTCTTAAATTTGACCCTTTCAAATAATTAACACTTACTATATGGATTTCAGAGTGCAGCAATTCATGGCAATGATCAAAGCCAAAAATCCTGGCGAGGCAGAATTTCACCAGGCAGTTCAGGAAGTATCAGAATCACTGATCCCTTTCATCGAGGAAAATCCAAAATACAAACATGCAAAGATCCTGGAGAGGATCGCTGAGCCCGAGAGAACTATCATATTCAGGGTACCATGGATTGATGATAAGGGAGATATCCAGGTCAACCGGGGATTCAGGATAGAAATGAACAGCGCAATAGGACCCTATAAAGGAGGTCTGAGATTTCATCCGACGGTAAATCTCGGAATATTGAAGTTTCTTGCTTTTGAGCAGGTTTTTAAGAACAGTCTCACAACACTTCCCATGGGGGGTGCGAAGGGAGGATCTGATTTTGATCCCAAAGGGAAAACTGATAACGAAGTAATGAGATTCTGCCAGAGCTTTATGACCGAACTGTTCCGGCATATCGGTCCTGATACCGACGTTCCTGCAGGAGATATCGGAGTTGGCGGTCGTGAAATAGGATATCTTTTCGGTCAATATAAAAGACTGAAAAACGAATTCACCGGTGTACTTACCGGAAAAGGCATCGACTGGGGAGGTTCTCTGATAAGACCTGAGGCCACCGGATACGGACTGGTCTATTTCACCAGAGAAATGCTGGCAACCAGGGGAGAAAGCTTCAGTGGTAAAATTGTCAGCATATCAGGATCAGGTAACGTGGCTCAGTTTGCAACAGAAAAGGTCACTGAACTGGGAGGAAAGGTGGTTACTCTTTCCGACTCTGACGGTTTCATTTACGATCCGGAAGGCATCAGTCCGGAAAAACTTAAATATGTGATGGAACTGAAGAACGTCCGGAGAGGCCGTATTAAGGAATATGCCCTGAAATACAATGCTGAATACCATGAGGGGAAAAGGCCCTGGAGCATCAAATGTGACATCGCGCTGCCAAACGCCACTCAGAATGAAATAATTGCCGACGACGCTACCCGGCTTATCGGAAACGGTTGCATATGTGTTGCTGAGGGAGCAAATATGCCTTCCACCGCCGAAGCTGTTGAAATGTTCCTCAAAGCACATATTCTCTATGCTCCGGGCAAAGCAGCGAATGCGGGAGGCGTTGCCACGTCAGGACTGGAAATGACACAGAATTCCATGAGGCTTCCATGGCTGAAAAATGAAGTCGATGAAAGATTGCAGACAATTATGAAAAGCATCCACGAAACTTGTGTTAAATTTGGGAAAAAAGAGGACGGTTTTATAAATTACGTCGACGGAGCAAATATAGGAGGATTTGTAAAAGTTGCTAATGCCATGATTGATCAGGGTGTTGTATAATGCAGCTTATTGACACACATACCCATATCTACCTGCCTGAATTCGATCACGACAGGGATGAGGTCATAAGCCGGGCCGTAAACAGCGGTGTCACTCATCTGCTAATGCCTAACATCGATACCGAATCGGTATTCAGCATGCTTTCCGTTGAAAACAGGTATCCCGGGATATGCTGTCCCATGATTGGCCTTCACCCCACTTCAGTGAAAAGAAACTATGAGCCGGAGTTTGCAAAGCTTCAGAATCTTGCCGCCAATTATAAATTCATTGCCGTGGGTGAAATAGGCATTGATCTTTACTGGGACAGGGAGTTTGCATGCGAACAGATCAATGCTTTTAAGCAACAGGTAACCTTCGCACTCGAGAAAAAGCTTCCGGTCGTAATTCACTCGAGGGACTCGTTTCCAGTTGTTTTTGAATCGCTTGAAGATTTCAGGGGTGAGCCGCTGAAAGGTGTATTCCATGCTTTTTCAGGCACTCCCGAAGATGCTGAAAAAGCTATAAGCTATGGTTTCAGGCTGGGTATCGGAGGACCCGTTACCTTTAAAAATTCAGGACTTGACAGGATAGTTAAAGAAGCCGGTCTTGAGAACATAGTTCTTGAGACCGACTCCCCATACCTTGCTCCCGTCCCTCACAGAGGCAAAAGAAATGAAAGCTCATATATCACCATAATAAACAGGAAACTTTCTGAAATCTTCAGGGTGAGTGAAGAAACAGTGGCAGAAATTACCTTTAAGAATTCGGTGGAACTTTTTAATTTACAGCCATGCCCGGAGATGACAACGTAAAAAAATCGGTGCTGCTGATATATACCGGTGGCACTATTGGCATGGTTCACGACAGAACTACCGGCTCGCTCGTGCCGATAAATTTCCGACATATCACCGACCATGTGCCTGAGTTGCTGAAGTTCGGGTTTGAGATCCATTCTGTTTCCTTCCAACCGGTAAAGGATTCTTCAAATATCGACCCTTCATTCTGGATACAGATAACAGAGATAATCGGGGAAAATTACGAAAGGTACGACGGGTTTGTTATCCTGCATGGCACTGACACTATGGCTTATACGGCATCGGCGTTAAGTTTCATGCTTGAAAACCTGGGTAAGCCGGTCATACTTACAGGATCTCAGCTCCCGATAGGCCTTCTGCGCACCGACGGACGGGAAAATCTTATTACCGCAATTGAAATTGCCGCTTCCAAAGAAAATGGCTTTGCAGTGGTACCCGAAGTGTGTATATATTTTGATAACCAGCTGACACGGGGTAACCGGACAACCAAACGGAGCACCGAGCATTTCGATGCTTTTGCTTCTCCTAACTACCCGCCTCTCGCCGAAGTTGGACTCCACCTTAGATTTAATACCCACCTTATCCGCTACCCTCACCCGGACAAACGGCTTGTCATCCATAAATCATTGAACACCAATGTTGCCATACTTAAACTCTTTCCGGGAATAAATCATAACCTGCTCCATACACTGATAAATACCAAAGATCTTAAAGCCATAATCATCGAGAGTTTCGGGTCGGGGAATGCTCCGACCTATAAATGGTTTCTCGATGATCTGAGGTCGTTTATGAGAAAGGGAGGTATAATCTTCAATGTAACACAGTGTCATGGAGGCAGTGTTGAGATGGGATTGTATGAGACAAGCCGTGAAATGCTTGCCGCCGGCGTGGTAAGCGGCAGGGATATTACATCTGAGGCTTCTGTTACAAAGCTCATGCATCTTCTTGGAACATATCGTTCGGGATCAGATGTGGTAAAGAATCTCAGCAGGTCACTGGCGGGTGAAATAACATAACAGTGTGCTTTGCCTGTATGTTCGGAAAGGTTTGAAAAAAAATTTGTAATTTGCGCCGCAATCTGCAGAGCAGAACCTGCTTTAAAGGGAGAGATGCAGGAGTGGCTTAACTGGCACGCCTGGAAAGCGTGTGTACCTCAAAAGGGTACCGGGGGTTCGAATCCCCCTCTCTCCGCAAAGCTTGCAGCAATCCCGCATCAGCGGGATTTATTTATTTGACGAAGTTCTGATGAAGGCTTGCCTTCAAAAGGAACTGAGGAGAAATAAATAATAACCCGAAGGGATGCTGCAAGCTTTACTGGTTCTACCCACGGGATCACCTAAGGTAATCCCCCTCTCTCCGCAGCTACAAAATACGTTTTTTACGTGAACGAGCCAGGCCCCTGGCTGAGAGAGGAAATGTGAAAAACAAAATTCACTGCGAGTGAAACGGGCAGGGAGTATTTTGGAGCTTAGAGCAATATTAGCTAAGTATAATCCTTCAACTCGATTCTTAGAATATGTAATGCTTTTGACATCTGAGTTTCAACAGTCTTAATTGATATTCTCAGAACAGATGCAATTTCATGGTATTTAAGACCTTCCACCCTGCTTAGTTCAAATATCTTTCTGCATTTTGGAGGTATTTTGGTCATAGCGCTTGAGATATTTTCACTTAATTCGGATGCGATAACAGACTCATCAGTGTATGTTCCTTTATGGTTAATATAGACAAGTTTATATATCTCAGCATATTTATTGATTACCTTCCTTCTGCGAAGTATATTGATACTGTTATTCTGAGTAACCTTAAACAGGTATGATACAAGAGATTCTTCTATTTCTATATCTTTTCTGTATTGCCAGAGCTTTGTAAAAACATCCTGGACAACTTCACGGGCTTCTTCAGGATTATTAAGAATCTTGTTTGAAAAACAACAAAGTCTGATGTAATACTTGCGAAACAACAATTCAAAGGCCTGGGTATCTCCCTTTTTTATTCTTAATGCAAGTTGATTTTGTAAAGTATTCATTACAATATCATTAAGAATTCACGTAAATTATCAATGATAAGTTCCCCATCTTTGTATTATGGCTAATATAAACAATTATGAAATAAAAAAAAAATAATCCAACCTATTACTCAAGAAGTCTTTTCTGTTGATCTTACCTTCTGCCGGATGGTTTCTATAGGAGCAAAGCCAAATGAAGATTTATTCAGGTAATAGTATAACGGTTTGATTTATAATAGGTGCAGCAGAAGGAAATCTAATCTGATCTCCATTTGTGAAATCCACTTGTATAAAATACTCCAGCCCTTCATCACTGATTTCATTTGGGCTTAGATAAGCATGGTAGACACCCCTATTAATATGCTGAAGTTTCTGAGATTTAAATCGCTGTTTGCCTAATTCTCTCCAAAATATTTCCAAATTGAGAGGGGATACTCCATTAGGACTAATGAGTCTAATTTTTAAATTAAGGCATTCGTCATTCTGTAAGATTGAACGCATTTTTGAAACAATTATCTTGGGTACTCCTGTATAGTAAGTTGGTAGTGAAGCTGTTTCTGGAAGTTCGTCTTCTAAATACTTCTCTAACAAAACGCCCGGATCCCTAATCAGTTGAGGCAAAATATGTTGTTGCCAATTTGTTATGGTTCCCATTTCTCCATATGAAGACATGGTAGAAATCAGATGATTCTGAAGCTCGGTCAAAATTTGAATCATTTCAATCCGGAGTGGTAATGCTTTATCTTTAGCTAAGCATTTTTGGACTTCAGCATTTTTTTCCCTGCTAATCTCAAGAATAATTTCATTGAATTCAGACCATTTACAATTTAAGTGTCCTATTCCCCTCATATATTTAAACTGGTTTAACCAATAGTCAAACCTATCAATGTTGCCGGGCCCTGTTATATATTGGCGGAGATTTTCCAATTCATTAATAAAGAAGTATTCTTTTTTTACTTCAGCCCATGGGCGGTGGTCAGGAACGATCCCCCCAGGCCCGTCAACCCATGTAGATGGACGAGGCAAATTTGATTTATATTTTATTGTACTATTGAACTCGCCTCCATCAAGATTGGTAAAAATTTTAGCTATATTATCTGAAACCCCATCGCCAAATGATATTCGTGCCCATTTTACATAAAAATCATATGAAGGAAGATCTCTTGTTTTTATCCCTTTTTCATAATCCTGCAGACTTGGCTTTGAATCCTTAGATGGGTCAAAGAAGTTGTGATGATCAGGATTCCAGCCCTCTTGTGTCCATGCTGCATCAGCCAGAGCTGATATATTAGGACCCAGAATTCTGGTACGCCAGTGAATACCAATTAAACCAGTGCATCCATATTGTAATGCATCTGCTGCATCACGTCGCATTCTTCCAACCCAAAGTTGCGGAATAATCATAGCTGCGTCATCTTCCAACCATGGAATAGCCCATTTAGGTCGATCAATAATTCCGAAATAATCCGGATCAATTGGCATAAAACCTGCGCCCCTGTTTAATGAACTTATCGGCATGTTTTTTGGAAGAAATTTATCAAAAAATGAACGGTCATTTTGGGGGCCTAAAACCCAGCCACATGTTGCAAGCGTAAACGAAGGCTGTACTATATTTTCTGCAGCAATTGCAGAATTTATATCTATTACTGTTTCATCAATTACTTTTTGATCTATGCCTTGAAGCCATTTTTCTGCAGTCCAGAGCCAATAATAATCCAGGGGATGTAATGATTTAATTCTTTGGAATATGCCTTCATAAATTTCTTGAATGACCTTAGGGTCCTTCGGATTTTTATCCAGTGCATTTAAATGCGTGAGCAGTTTTTGGGGTATTATAAGTGGGGTTTCAGTACCTATACATGTTTTAATATTTAATTTTCTGGCAAAAGAAAAAGCATCTGACAATAACATTCCAAATTTTTCAAAAAGAATGTTTTGATCATTGTAGCTCAGGGGATAAGGCCCTAGTTCCATCATGTAATCAGCTCCGAAATTGTCTTGTTCAAATATTTGAGATAATCCAAAAAAATATTCCCCAGTCTTCATTGGTTCATAACCCCATTTATATGGGTCGGAATCAAATGTCATAAAATGGCTTGAGGGATAGCTTAATTTAACCTTATTATTCCTATCTATGGCCCACGGAGGACCGATCCATACCATTGGTTCAGGACCTACATCGCCTTCGGGATAGGTATTAAATCCAATAAAGTTCATTCTTAGTTTTGGCAACTGACCTATTACTGATTTATAATCCTCTATACTCCACCAATCTGGCCCCTCAGGGAAATCATGAAATGGTATTATACCTCTTACAGAAAACAGGCTTTTCATTCTTATGTCCAGTACAGGGAGTGAAAAGGGAATTTTCTTATCAGGGATTATATCACCATCCAGGTAAAATCCAACGCCTATTTCTTCGGCTAAATAATATGCAGCATAAAGGGTGCATATTTTACTACCTCCAAACAGGAAAATTTTATTTCCATCTGGTTGTGAAAGAGTTTTTATTACAAATTCGTCCGAACAAAGATCAGGATTTATTTTCTCACCTATTTTCTTCTCCGCCAAACACCCAATAATTAATGCTTGTCCCTTGATCGGACTTTTTCCATTCCATTCTTTTATTGAAAGTAATTTATCAGTACGAAGATAGATATACTTGCGGATCTCACTAGCAGCCAGTTTTTCCAAATTATCAGCATTGGAACTTAAAATTATTACCGGATCAGAATTTTTATAACATCCAGTAAGTAATAGTACTATTAATATGTACCGGAAATTTGACATCAAACTTTTCATATATGCAATTTACTATTCTTACTATTCTTACAAAGACTTGATATTATCTTATTGTGATTCAATATAACTATTGATTGTTTATTAGAAAAAAATATGTGGTCAGTTTTTGATTTTCAGTTTAATCATTTGACCACCATAATCCTTAATAATCCAGTATATATCATAGACCTGTAAAAAATGTCCATGCTTCATATTCCTATCATTTCGCTGCGGAGTAAGGAAAACATCCGGCAGAAGATTCTGTTTTTTTCACTTTATCCACAAGCTGGGAACCGATTCTATTATCGAATTTACTTATTTCTTTGGAGAAAATTAAAAAGATTTTAATATAAATTTCTAATATTCTGCATGTTAATCGTCAAATAAGGATCGACTAATACTACCTCAAACTGCTGAAAAACTACGACTATAGATGATAATTTATAAACTTTAACCAATAAACTCCACTTCAAATACATTCATTGAAGGTGATTAGATGTATTTAAAAATCTCAAAATGCTGATCTTTTACTTCATGCTTTTCCTGTAAATTCCTGTTAAACTCCTGTAATCCTGTTTTTGTATTCAGCAAGTGCTTCATTAAGTCTTTCCCTGGCAGTGTTGTCACCAGGGATGTTGTGAGAAGGATGGATAAATAGTTTAACTCCTCGGTTGGCAAGTATTTCAGCAACTGTTGTTATAGTCATCCACACACATGTAACAAAAGCTATTGTTGAAACAGGGCCTATCTTGTCCTGGTGGTTTGAAAGCTTAACGGAGGCATCACCCAACGGTGCGCAGGTATCAACTACAATATCAGCTAGTTCAAAGATTGTTTTTCCGCATGAATGTCGTGTTTTCTTATCTTTTGCCTCGGCTGCCGAGCCAAATACAACTACTTTCATGCCTTTCTTCTTTGCTTCCAAAGCGACATCTATATTCACATTGTTTATTCCAGAGTGTGAAAATAACCACATAATATCTCTTTTGTCAAAATCATAACCCTTCATAATCTCAATTCCATATCCTTCCACCCTCTCTAGGAATACAAATTGATGGACTCCCATCTCACCTGTAATACGGGTGAAAAAAGTCAGAGGTAGTTCTATCATTGGATGAAAACCGACAAAACCTCCAATTCTGGGATACATTTCTTCAATTGGCAATGTGGCATGACCACAACCGAAGGTGTGAACCCATCTTTTACACTCAACAGTGTCGGCCATTAATTCAGCTGCCTTTCTTATATTCTCCATTTGAGTTTCCTCAATCCGGGTCATTACATTACGGGCGTTGCCCAACCATTCTTTTGCTAACATATTTTTAAAATTTTAATTTACAGATTGTTTACTACTTTTATTTATTTGTCTCATTATAAGATAAAAAATTATTACCATCAATGCCATTTCCCCAGACGCAACCGAGGGAAGGTATTTTACCCCAAAATTCTGGGCAATTATTCCCATACCGTAGTTAACAAGAGTGTTTCCTAACAAGCCTATTACCAGGACAAAGCTGAAAGCGGTCCCTGAAAGGTTACTGAAACGAGATCCCACTATTCCCAGCATTATTGGAAAACCAGCAGCAAGACCTCCACCCAGAAGTAAAAGACCAGCCAAAACTATGTAAAATGAAATGGCTGTTTTTATAAGTAACAGTGATAAAAGAATAAGGATAAAAGATGTTACCATTATTTTCACTGTGGAGAAGGATCTGAAGATACTAGCAAGCAGGAGTCTCATTATCACCATTCCGGCAACAAGCAGGGAAAGCCCGAACAATGCATTGCTCTGAGGCACTGAAAGGTGATCAATCAGATAAGAAGTTGTCCAGTTGTTGGTTATTCCTTCTAAGCTGGATTGGAAAAACAGAAAAAAGGCTATCAAAAGTAATAGTCTATCTTTAATCAATGTCAGACCTTGTGCTAGGGGGAATCCTTGTGTCTGTTTAGGAGGAGGGAATTTTATTGTCAGGTATATTATTGCCGTAAAAAAACTCAAGATACCAACTGCTGCTATTATTGGTTCAAAGGGTAAACTAGTCTTAAGCAAGCCTAAAACAAGAGGCATTCCTAAGGCCCCTATACCGAAAAAAACACCCAGCAGACTTAAATTTGCACCTTTATCCCTATTGCTGCTTATATCAGACACAAGCGCATTTGTGGCTCCGTTTACAGCGCCACCTCCCAGTCCTATAAAAAAAATGCAAACCTTGAGCAATTCCTTGCTCTGTAAGTATGCAACTCCTTCAAATCCGGCAAACATTAGAAAGCATGAAGTCACCAGAAGAATTCTGTAACCATAATTATCAACCAGGGGGCCGAAAAAAAGCGAACCCAATAATATGCCAACCGGCATTATGGAAAAAAGAGTCCCCGATTCAATCTCACTGAGATCAAGTTTAATCTTCAAATCAGGAGTGATTGAGCCCAAGGTAATTAGCACTATCCCGAACAGAAGCATTCCGAGACACGAAGCCCAGAATATTAATTTCTTGCTATACATTCTTTAATTTAGTTATCATTCTTTAATAATACTTCTCATCGCAAGGTACCCGGCACCGAACACTCCGGCATCTCCACCAAGCCCCGATGGTTCAAGCTTAACCTGAGTGATCCCGACAGGCTGTGCCCATCGTTTGGCTTCCTTCAGTATTTCAGGGATTAGAGAAAGTGCAGGCCCAAAAACACCTCCCCCTATGATAATTTTTTCCGGGTTAAACAAACTTACGAGATTAGCCACGGCCATACCCCAGTACTCAATACACTCGTTCAATATTTTTTTTGCCAGGAGATCATCATTTTTATATGCATTAAAAATGTCATATGATGTTATTTCTTCTATCACCTTAACAGCTAATTCTCCGGCGTATTCTCTGTTTTCACTCAGATATTGTCGTGCAACCTTACCCATACCTTCACCGGAAGCATGATACTCAAAACATCCGCAGTACTTATACAGGTCATTGAAAGGTCTGTTCAATGCCATCCAGCCTATGCAACCTGCTATATCGTTACTGCCCCTTAGTATCTCTCCGTTGACAAGTATTCCCGCTCCTATTCCTGTGCCAACGGCCAGGAAGATGGCATCCTTACAACCCTTTGCATTGCCTTGCCAGACTTCTCCGAGGATGTAGCATGCCCTGTCGCTATCAATGATAACCGGAATATCTCCTGTAACCAGTTTCACCTCCTCAAGCAATGGGTAGTTTTCCCATCCTTCAATATTCGGAGCCCATACAGTTCCCTGACTTATAAAACTAATTCCGGGCACAGATATGCCTAAGGCTGCAATTCTGTCTCCTTTTGTTACTTCTGGGTTGAGCATCCTGCTTATAACATCGGTAATCATTTTGCCCACTTCTGTTCCTTTAAGTGTTCCAATAGGAACATTTTCGTGTCTTAATATGATCCCATCTTCAGTGAAAACCGAGGCAGTCAGCTTTGTACCTCCAAGATCAATACCCAAAACAATCATTGTCGGAAAGTTATGATGAGTATAATATTCTTACTATATATCTTCAATCACTAACCTTCTGAATCTTCCAGATTTCCCCTCCTTTTGTCACAATTTCAGGGGTTTTGACTTCAATAATTCCATTTTTTGAGGCTACCTCCAAATCTTTTTTCCCAAGGAGTTCAACAACGGAATATATGCCTTCATCTTTCACTTTAATTCTTATGGTAGCTTTCTCTTTTGTTTTGCCATGATTTAAAACAAATAAAAGATTTCCTTCTGGATATTCCTGGAGACGTACAACAAGTGGATTGTCTTTTTCACCCTCCTGGAGAACAGTAAATGGATGCTCTATCTTTGCCCAGTCAACAACGCCGAGTAAGAATTTATTGACATTTAGATTGGCTTCATCCTGAACTGTTATTCTTTGGGTTGATTGATCCCATAGAGAACCCCTGGAGTTAGCCAGAGCTATAAATGATCCGATCATAATTGTATGACCTTCCCCATAATCAGATGTGACAATACATGGGGTATTATCTTCCAGTGTAGCCAATACTTTCGTATTCTTATTTGCCTCTAACGGCTCAAGTGATTCCGCAAAACTGGAACCGACAATAATATCATTACGGTTAAGATAGCTCATTGCAGGATGTGTAGGGTCCACAACCTTCATAGGCACTTTAGGCAGTGTTTTAACTTTACTTTCCCGTACGCCAAATACATCACTTAATCCAAGCCCCGGAATCACCGCTGAAGAATAACCTCTTTCATCATTCCAGGCTAAACGAGCTTCCGAAAGGACATATCCTCCCCTATTAACAAATTCCTTGAGCCCTTCTGCAGCTTTTTTGTTAAACATAAGTGCATATGGGACTATTAAAAGCTTGTATTGTGAAAGATCCCCAGATTCCAGATCCTGACGATGAATAAAATCTACCGGGATATTCTGGTCTGACAAAAAACGGTAATATCCGATCAGTGAATTTGTGTGCCCGTCAGTAGTTCCAACTCTGCGGGTGCCCCCCACCATCTGTGAGAGAGGATTATACAATAATGCAATTTGTGGTTTTATGGGTTTAGCCCTGCTGATAACAGCCCCATGATTGTCTATTTCTTTTGCAAGTTTTCCAAGTTCAATCGATCTTTCTGTAAGTGTCCCGTCAAGATTAATGAGCCCGTATCCACCTGATTCATATCCTGAAGACATCGGGTAATAAGCGTAAGTAAAGATGCCTTTTGCCCCAGTTGCCAGACAAGATAAAACCCAAATTCTATGATCCTCAGGAGTAACCGGATCGCTTATGTTTAGTCCAACAGTGCCGAATCCTGCCTGGAATTCACCAACATAATATCCTCCATTATGTTTATTGGCACTGTAAGAGAAATCAGCTCCTGCCATAAATCTCCATGGGACCCAGTCGCCGGGCTGATTATGTTTAGGATATTGAGAAAGGCCGTAATAATCAACCTGATCAGACATCAGAAAACAATCTTCTGCACCTGTTCCGTATGGTGAACTAAAAAGTGAAACCGGAGAAGCATGAGCTGTAGCAACATGGGTTTTATCGTAAGTTCTTACAGCATCATATCTCAGTTTTAGATCTTCTGCCATTTTCTGGTACATAAAGCTTTTCCAATCCATAAAATCCGTGTATGTAAGTATGGTGCCAAATCTGGGAGCTTCAACATCTTCCCACGTCTCAAGGTTTCTATACCATGATTTATTTAAATTTTCCAAACTGCCATATTTAAGTTTCAACCATTCCCGGAAGCGTGCCTGGGTATTTGGGCAAAAGCAATACTGTGCATCAGTGATCCATCTTGGGGAGCCCCATTGAACAATATGAGGTTCACTCCAGAGGTCCCATCCGTAAAAACTAGGGTATTGAACTGCGATCCTGGCAGCCTCTTTATAGAAATTCGTAAAAGCTTCTTTTACACCAGGGTGATCTATGCAATAGCCTGGCGCTACTTGAGGTTTTATTTTGTCTCCACTATGAGCCTCAAATAGTGCGTCAGAAAATTTTTTCCCTACCCAATCAGGAGCAGATTCACCATAAACTTGAATTATCACCTTAAGGCCAGCCTCACCAGCCAGGTCAAGGACCATTTTCAGATTTTCAAAATTATACTCACCTTCTCTTGGTTCACAGTAAGACCATTCAATCCATGTTTTAACTGAATTGAAACCAAGTGATTTTATTTGCATTATATCCTTCTTCCACTCCTCTCTGGAGTTTGTCGTTATTTCTGTGAGCATTGTGGCTCTTTCTTTGCCCCCGCTATACCATACTGAGAATGGATAGAAACCTTCTTTATTTATATTATAATCTTCTTTGGATAGTTGTTCATCAACGATCTTATTTTCTGAAGTTCCAACACAGCTGTATAAATAAATTGAAGCTGCAATAAATAATAAGTAATAAATATTCTTCATGTTCTTGTTTATTAAATAGATATTAAATAGGTTCATTAAAAAACTTTGTGCTCATGAGCTTATCAATAATGGAAATAAAATGAGATTTATAATCCGGTATGAAAATACTCAGTCATCTGATTTTACTGATGATATTTCTTACATAAAAATAGATTCTTCCATTTTACTAATGCTTTCATTCGCGCAATTTGTATTAATGATCATTAGTTTTAACAATTAAAGTCACCGTTCGGCACGGATATCCCAAACATATACCTGTTTAGCGTTCAGAAAAGAGGTAAGCTGCATAATATTATTTTTTGCGATACCCTGAAATTCCTGATTCAGGATAAGGTCTCTTACAGAATGCATGCCATTCTTTTTTGTTTTCAAACTGACAGAAATATTTTCATTGTTGTTACTATGGTTTATAACAAAAAGCAAATACCCATTATCATTATTCTGCAAGCGAACTTCTACATGTGATTCTGTATTACCATCAAGAGAACTTACAAATGGTCTTTCAACCTGAGCCCAGTCAACAAGATTTAATATGAAGTTTTTGTTATTACTGTCAGAAGAATTAAAAGTTGATAGCCCCAGAAAGGTTCCTAAATAAATGGTTTTACCTCCGCCATATCTGGATGCTATCATTCCAGGTGTGCCATCCTTAAAAGCTGCCAAAATCTGTGTCTCTCTTCCATCAAGTGGTTCAATTGATTCAGCGAAATGAAAGCCTCTCAGATACTCGTTTCTATTGAAACCTGACAGGGATAGATGTGTATTATCGATAATTTTAATAACAACCTCATCTTCTGTTATCACTTTTGTTTCCTTTATACCAAAAACTTCACTGAGCCCTAAACCAGGAATTGTTTCTGATGTATGACCTATTTCATTATTCCATGCTAATCTAGACTCAGAAACAACACATCCTCCCTTTTCAACATAGTTCTTTAAGCCATTAGCAGCTTTAGCTGTAAACATAATTGGGTAAGGCACAATCACCAATTTATATTGAGATAGATCACCAGATTCTAAATCTTTAATATGGATATATTCAACAGGTATATTATTTTCGGCAAATGTTTGATAATATCCTATTAAAGAATTTGCGAATCCTCCGCCTGCTTCCATATTCCTGCTTGATACTATCCGTGTCAAAGGATTGTATACTAATGCTATTTCTGCTTTAACAGGAAGAGATTCAGCGAATAATGCATTATTAGAATGAATAATACGAGCTGTTTCTCCCAGTTTCTTAGCTCTATCTGTTATTATTCCATCTAATCCTATCAATCCAAACCCGCCTGACTCCCGGCCTGAGGACATAACATAATAAGCATATGTATTTATGCCTTTTGCTCCTTTGGCAACAAGTGACCAAACCCATGTGCGATGATCATCCGGTGTGACCGGGAGGCCTACCCTCATGCTATTCGTCGAAAATCCCCCTTGAAATTCACCAACATAGAATCCACCATTTTTTTTGTTGGCACTATAGGAAAAATCCGGGCCTATTATAACACTTCGCCATGTATTTGCGGTTAAGTATTTAGGATAAACAGACACTCCATAATAATCTACTGATCCAGCCATTAAAAAATCATCAAGCTGACCCCCAAAAAGGGAAGGTGGAGAAGCATGGGAAGTTATAACACCTTTCTTATCAGCCTTTCGTACTGCGTCGGCAAACATCTTCAGATCTTCTGCAGCCTTTTCGCATAAAAAAAATCCCCAGTCAGCATCCATGGCGTATGTTCCTATTCCTCCGGATCTTTGAGGTTGTATATCTTCCCAATCTTCATATGTTTCATACCAAACTCGATTCAGTTCATTAATCGTAACATATTTTTTTGCAAGCCATTGCCGATATCTTTCTCTTGTAGCCTGGCAGACAAACCTTGCACTCCGGGGCTCGCTCCACAAATCCCATCCGAAGAAATTTGAATAACTTGAAGCAATCTTTGCAGTCTCAGTGTAGAAATTTAGAATTGCAGTCCTAATTCCCATGTGATCAGAACAGAAAATATTGGATGGGGGAGAGGATATTTGGTACACATTCTCTTTTTTAACAAAACCATCTGGATACTTCTTGTGCACCCAATCTGGGGCAAATCCAAAACCATCAGAACCTGTGTATACCTGAATAATTACTTTTAAGTCCAGTTTCTGAGCCAGGTCTAATAGCAATTCCAGGTTTTTAAAATTATATTCTCCTTCTTTTGCTTCACAATGTTGCCAATCCACCCAAGTTCTAACTGTTGTGAATCCAAGTGATTTTATCTGCTTCAGATCAGATAGCCATTCTTCGCGAGACCTTGGAGTGATTTCAGAGAGCATTGGCGCCCTTGCTTTTCCTCCGCTATACCATACAGATAATGGCAAATAATCATTTTTTTCTCTATTAAGATTCACCTGATTAAACAAATCCTGCGGACAAAGCAATACTATTGTTAAAGCAATAAATGTTACTTTGCTTTTCATTGTAAAAATTATGTTAAATTGTTAAATAATACCTTTCGGCTAAATAAAATCGTAATAAACCATTTCTGGCCGAATTAAAATTATACCACTAATATCCAAGATTCTGTACCAGAATATCAGGTTGCAGATCAATTTGGGTTTGAGGAATTGGTTGGTATTTGGCAAATTCCTGAAAAGTAGCACCTTTCATAAAGGTTCTGATTCTTTCATCAGCTCTGGCGAAAGAATTAAGGGTTTCAGCCATGCTTTCAACTTTCAAGTCAGCTGGAAGGTTATCCCATCGTCTGAGGTCGAAAAATCTATGTCCTTCTGTAGCAAACTCAAGGCGCAGCTCCCATTGTACAGCCCTCATTGCTTCTTTCTTATCTGCAAATGAGGAATATTCTCCAATTTTATAACTTGCTGCTGGTTGATCCCAATCTACAAAGCCTCCTATTAAGTAATCAGCATCTGTTGAACCAGGGCCCCAGGGATAGGCTGTTGAAGGCAACTCATAAATTTGAACTCTGCCCATAACAACTTCATTGGCTGCTCTCCGACGGATCATGTTTATCAAATCCCGAGCTTTATCAAGATCTCCTTCTGCTGCGGCCACTTCAGCCCTCCAAAGAATAACATGAGTCAAACGCAAGTAACGATAATTGTTTGCATTCACACCGGATGCCCAGCCTGAACTAGTCGACAGAGTCCTGCGTTCTGATTTATTGAAGAAAGCCTTACTGGCAGGAAGATAAGGCCCACCATTTGCTTGATCACGTTGCCAGTCCTTTCCTCTGTTTATTCCCCAGTCGCGATATGGAATCCCCCTGCGGCTGATAGTCCAATCGAGACGGGGATCAACCTCGTCCTCAAAAGGGATAAAAGTTTCATATGACTGGATTCCCTGATCATTCTTTAAATCCGTATCATTGAATGTATCAAACATTGGAAGTCCGTTTTCATCTACTCTGTATGCGTTAACAAGATTTTGTGAAGGTTGGTGAAAACCACAACATGTTCCAATATCTGAACCCATCGGATGGTTAAGCTGTATCCCCATTTGAGCATTAGGTGAACTACTTACATCGTTTACAGTTGCCTGGATCTCAAAAATGGATTCAGTATTATTGTTATGGGCTATTCTGTAGTTATCAAAAAAATTATCCATTAACTCATATCCTCCATTAGTAATTATTTCATCAAGCAATGGCTTAGCTGATGCATAATCCAAAACTTGCAAATAAGCCCTGGCTGCTAAGGCCATAGCGGCGTATTTCGTAGGTCGTCCTACCTGACTCTGTCTGTGAGGCAAGTATTCTGCCGCATACATGAGATCGCTTATTATGTGCTGAAGTACAGCTCCTTCCGGATTTACATTAGACACCAGCTTTGGATCTTCTGTATCTTCTGTAATTATAGGTATGTTATTAAAAACCAGCCATGCCTCAAAATTGAACAATCCTCGTAAGAAGCGAGCCTCACTTCTGATTCTGTTTTCGTCTCCAGGATCCAACCCAGTAGTATTCTTAAGGATTCTCAGTACCTCGTTGGCACGATTAATTCCCATGCCGATAGTTGTTCTCCACTTGTGCACGATGTAAAGATTCGTTGTCATAACCTGCCATCTTTCAATTTCGTTACCATCTGGCTGGTCAGTAGCCTCAGAACCTTTATATGCATCATCAGAAGCAACAGAACCGAAAGCCCAGTTCTGGATAGAACCTCCATACGAATACCCTTTGAGTACCCCATAAGTGCCAATCAGCAGGGCATCTAAACCTTGTTCGCTGTAAAAGATATTTTCAGAAGTCGACCCAAGCGGAGTTTTTTCAAAGAATCCTTCTGAGCATGAATTTGAAAAACAAACCAGAAGAAAAAAGGTTATTATAATAATTGGTAATTTTTTCATTTCTTAAAATTTGTTAAATAATTACACATTTCTTTACATAACATTATAATCCAAGAGTTACGCCAAGCATAATCTGCCGGGGAGTTGGCCATGCACCCTGATCACAACCGGCGCTTGAACCTGATGTGTCAAGTTCCGGATCAAGGCCACTATACTTTGTAATAGTGAACAGGTTTGTTATTTGACCGTATACCTGAAGATTCTGGATTCTTAACTTGTTCAAAACATTGGAGGAAAAATTATACGAAAGCCTCATTGTTTTAAGTCGTAAATAAGATGCATCTTCTATCCAATGTGTTGAAGGCTGCTGGGAACCATCATTACGATCAAAAACAGGAAGAGAAGCATCTAAATTACTTTTTAAATAAGGGCTACCCCATGTTTCATACAGAGCGTTTTTGTTTAAGTTACATCCTAAGTTGCCAAATTCTGTCCATCGACGTACAAGATTAACCATATAATTCCCGTAGCTTCCGGCAAGAAACAAATTAAGATCAAAACCGCCGTAGCCAAGGTCAATGTTCATACCTCCTGTAAAGTCGGGATGAGGACTGCCGATAAAAGTCATATCATCGTTAGTGATCACCTCATCACCGTTGACATCTCTATATTTGAAATGTCCGGCTTTATTATAACTACCACTCGTGCCAAATGCCGGAAAATGTGCGGCAGCTTCTTCATCAGTCTGGAAAATCCCGTCCACTATATAGCCGTAAAATTCAGGAAAAGAAGTTCCAATCATAGCCCTTGAGTAATTCATGCTGCGAAACCCCCCCGTTATGATTGCTTCTGCCGTATTATTGGAAAGTTTCTTAATCTCATTTGCATAACGTGATATTGTAGCTGTGGCACTGTACCTTAATTTGCCCAGAGTGTTATTGTACCCAACCTCAATATCAAAACCTTTATTACTCATTTCACCTATATTAACATAAGGTGCAGTAGCAACACCCACAACCATCGGAATAGATAACCGATAAAGCATATCAGTGGTATATCTGTTCCATAAATCGGCAGAAAACTTCAAAGTATTGTTAAAAGCTTGAAGGTCCACCCCAAAGTTTGTTGTTTTTGTAGTTTCCCATGTTACATTAAACCCACCATAGGTGTCTGGTTGGAATCCCACTGTTGTACTTGTGTTAGAACCATCAAGAGCATAAGCAGCCCAACTAGGATTGGCAGCGTAGGTTGTGAATCCATTGTAATTTCCAATTCTGTCATTCCCGGCTACGCCCCAGCCTAGCCTTACTTTAAGTAAATCAAGCCAGTTTTTTGTACCTGCCAAGAAATCCTCCTGTGAAATTATCCAGGCAAATGACCCAGCAGGAAATGTACCATACCTTTGATTTCTACTGAATCTAGAAGATCCATCACGACGAACAGTAACCTCAAAGAGATATTTCCCCATAAGGTCATAATTAATACGGCCAAAAACAGAAAACAAAGACCATTCTGAACCTGTTCCTGAGTTGGTTTGGTTGGCTTCTCCCGAAGAAAGCTGCATATAGTTAGGATCAGTGGAAAAATACTGAGTTCTTCCAGCACTCATTGTGTTACTTGAATTCTCAATAGCTTCTGTTCCGAGAATAACATTAATCTTGTGAATATCAGCCAACGTTGTGCTGTAATCAAGAGTATTGGCCCAGTTCCATTGGAGTGTATTTCCGGATCCCATAGTCAGTCGGTCAATAGTCTCAGCCATTGCAGCTTCAGGATTTGCTAATCGCATATTCTTAGAATTACCCTGCCGGAAATTGTAACCAAGCAGACTTTTAAAGGTAAATCTTTTGATAATATCGGCCTCAACAAAGAAATTACCTAATAAATCAAGATTCTTGGTATAGTTGTTTCGCGCACGATAAAGCATTGCAACCGAGTTTTGAGAAGCTCCCATTCCGAGAGCCCTGCTTCCTGCAAAGTTGCCAGCTATGTCATATACCGGAATAATTGCCTGTGCCTGAAAAGCCCGGCCAATAGCTGATTCATCATAATTGTTAGTGAGATCCCCTTTAGCATTTGTATAGGAAGCCTGTAGTGATTGACCTGCCCTAAACCAATTAGTTATTCTGGCATCTGTATTGCTCCTGAAAGTAAATCTTTCAAAACCAGTATGTATAAGAAACCCTTCTTCTTTAAGATAACTGCCCGAAAAAGCATAACTTAGATTTTCTCCTCCACCAGAGGCGGAAAGATTATAATCCGTTACAACTCCATTTCTGTATATTTCATCATACCAGTCCGTCCCTTGTTTATTTGCCTTGATAATAGCATATGAAGGGTATACATACAAATCAGGACTTGTTCCAGGGTCACCTTCCATTGCTCCATTCGGTACTATATAATCCGGAATTCTCGGCTCGGTTCCACTACCATATTGATTATGTGACCAATCAACACCCGGAGTACGTCCCATATTCCTTGCTTCAAGCCACATCATTTCCCCAAATTCTTTTACATTCAGCATATCATATTTATTGATACCTTGGCTTATTCCGGTTCGTGTTGTGAAAGTAAAACGGGGTGTCTGCCCCCTTTGGCCCCTTTTAGTGGTAATGATTATTACACCATTAGACCCTCTGGTGCCATAAATGGCTGCTGAAGAAGCATCCTTAAGTATAGAAATTGATTCGATGTCATTCGGGTTAATCATATTACCAGGATCAGAAGGGACTCCGTCAATTATATAAAGAGGGTCATTATCATTTATGGTACCGAGACCACGTACGCGTACTGTCGCAGTTCCACCTGGTACATTTGAAGCTGTAACTGTAACGCCAGATACCTGGCCTTTTAATCGACTGATTGCACTGGGGGCCGTTGACAAACTCAGTTTATCAGTTGACATTGTAGATACAGATCCTGTAAGCTCTTCTCTAAGACGGACGCCGTAGCCAACAACAACAACCTCACCAAGTCCAACAGCAGCTTCTTCCATTACAATAGTGAAATAAGACTGATTGCCAATTTCAACATCTAATGTGTTCATGCCAATAAATGAAAAAGTCAGTGTTCTGGCGTCTGAAGGAACTGTTAAAGTAAAATTGCCATTCGAATCTGATAATGTGCCAATTGTTGTTCCCTTTACAACAATATTTACCCCTGGCAGTGGCTCATTATTTATTCCTGTAATTCTCCCACTTAGCTGCTTCTCCTGCATTTTAAGGGCATTTTCAGCTTCTGCATTTATAAGAAGTATCTGTTTGTCCCTTATGTTGTACTTTATATTGGTATGAGCAAGCAGTTCATCCAAAACATTAGTTATCTGCGCGTTGTTAGTATTAATGTCAACTTTCTGAGTGACATCAATCATTTTGGAGCTATATAGAAAATAGAAATCGCTCTGCTCCTCAATTTCATTCAGTACTGACTGAATTGGCACATCTTTCATATCAAGATCTAACTTTGTATTCTGAGAGTAACTTAAACTTCCCAGAACATTTAAAGTTATTGCAAATAGAAAAAAGCTGGTTAGTTTCATGATCCTGATGATTTTAAAAGAACTCTTTAGAAAAATCGTAGTTCTTTGTTGTAAGAATTTTTTTTTCATACATTTGAGGGATTTAGAAGGTTTAATAAACTAAATCGCATTACCCTGGTGTAACTAAGGGTTAAATGCTTTGAATTAGGCAGGAGGACCTGGCAGGGTCTTCCTGCTTGGTTTTAATTAAGTCAGTGTATCTTCATAGGCCTTGTAGTTTAGGATTAGGGTTGTTAAGCATCTAATGTATTGAACGATATCTTGTTTTTCTCTTATCAATTGTAATTCTGGGTTTTACATATTCTTTATCTTCGATTCCAGCGCGTTTATATATATTATATGTAATTGGGCTTACTGTTTTTAGCATTTGCATTACATCATCAATCGACTCATCAATAAAAGTAGCTGTGTATTTTAATTCAAGAAGACTGGTATCTCTTATTTCAAAAATGACATTGTATTTTCTTGCTATATTTCTTAAGGCCTCTTCAAATGGAGTGTCGAGGAGCCTAAGCTTATTATCCTGCCATGAAGTATAAGTTTCAGTATTAACCTTCTTTACGACAGCCTTATTTGTTCTTAATAGATATATTAACTGTTCACCCGGGTTTAGATTAATAAGCTCGCGCCCTCCAATCAAAATCTTCAAGCTTCCTTCAACAAGTGTTGTTTCAATTCGATTCTCTTCTCCATAAGAGAATATATTAAAACTGGTACCTGTTGCTGAAACAGACATTGCCCCCAAGTGAATAATAAAAGGTTTATCCGGGTTTGTTTTAACGTTAAAAAAAGCTTCTCCTGTCAGGTTGATTTTGCGGTCGTGGAAATTATAGTTGGCCTTGTATTCCAGGGTGCTAGCCGAGTTTAGAGTAACTTGTGTGGAATCTGAGAGAAATATGCGGGCTTTCTCTCCCTCTTTTGTACTAATTATTGTGGATGCTGCTTGTTGCATATATGATCTCTTCCCATGCATCCATAGCGACATTCCAAAAAAAACTACTAAAAAAGCTAAGCTGGCTGCCGCTATTACAAGCCTTAATGTTGTTTTTTTTATGATTAAAGTGTTTTTATTATTCTTTTCTCCAATTTCCAGCTGTCTTGAAATGTCTAACCACGCCTTGTCTGTCTGATAGATTTCGTTAATGGTCTTTATATCTGAATTTTGCCATAACTTATTTTGCCGATCAAATTCAAGTCTATTCTTTGAATCCTCTTCAAGCCATGATTTCAAAAGATCAAGTTCATTGTCAGAAATTTCGTTCGATAGAAACTTTATGATCAGATCTCTGTAAAACAATAAATCATTCATATTAATTGTAACCTTTTAATGTTAATACAATTCAAATTGATTATACCCTTACTTCAATTAAATTAAATAGAATTTCCAGGCATCTATTTTAGCTCCGGATATTTAAGGAGGGAGTCTTAAAAGGGTCACTCTTAGTTTATAGTACAATAAACAGATTTGTTGTTTCCTTATCAAAACAACCCATTTCCAATAAACATCGTAAGTACCAGGCCCGCGATCCCTGCAATCAATACTGCAAAAGTCATGGGAATAAGGTTGCGTTTGATAATCAATCCTTCAACGCCTGCCAGTCCTACTGTCGCACAGGCAGCAATTACATTATGTACGCAGATCATATTTCCCAAAGCGCCTCCTACGTTTTGAAGGCTGACAATTATAATATGCGAAAGTCCGGTCTCGCCGGCAATAGAGTACTGAAAAAGAGCAAACAGCATATTGGAAACTGTATTTGATCCGGCCATAAATGATCCGACGGCTCCTATCAGGGGATCAACCAGCGGCCAGGCCCCTTTAAACACGTGTGCCATATATTGCGCCATTGCAATGGGCATGCTCTCATAATCATTGGGATTGGTTCCGGATTGCATCATTATCCGCACCAGCGGAACGGCAAAGATCAGAGCTATAAAAGGTGCCTTGATCCTTTTTAAAGCTTCTTTCCATGCAATCCCGGCTTGTCTCCTGGTCATTGAAAATAATGGGATACAGATCAGTGCCACCAGTAAAAAAGGCATGATCCCGGGAATGTTTAATGGATCAAAATCAGTGGTTATACTGGTGCCAAACAGCTCAGGAGATACATACTTCACAGATTTAATCCAGTCATTGAAAGGCAGGAATTGCACACGGGTGAGAACCAGTAAAAAACCTATGAGGATATAAGGAGTCCATGATTTAAGTAAACCCAGACTGATGTTTTCACTGGATCCTCTGGTTGATATTGAACCATTCCAATGTTTAAGCCACGTACTTTTTTCACCGAAATCCCACGGTTCTTTGGGCACTAAAAAACCGGCCCTTGTGGCAGGTATTAAAATCAAAAGTCCGGTGAGTCCGCCAAAAATCGCCGGGAACTCCGGTCCCAGCAAAACAGCTGTAAGCAGATAAGGAATAATAAAGCACAATCCGGCAAATATGGCATATGGCCAGATCACGAGACCTTCTTTAATGCTTCTGTTCCCGCCAAAGAACCTGGTAAGAATCACTACCATCACAAGGGGCATTAGCATGCCCGGGATTGCGTGTTGAACTGCTGTCCAGAGACCTGTCTGGTGAATAAAATCATTTAAGCTCATGCCCCGTTCAGACAAAGCGCCAATTATTTCCTGTGTATTCAATGTTGCGCCAATCCCTATAATTGTCGGCGTACCTACTGCGCCAAAGGAAACAGGAGTGCTGTTGGCCACCAGTGCTACTATGACTGAAGCCAACGCCGGAAAGCCGAGCGAGAGTAACAGAGGTGCGACCAGTGCAGCCGGGGTTCCAAACCCGGCTGAGCCTTCGATAAAGGCTCCAAATAACCATGCAACGATTATCGCCTGGATCCTCCTGTCAGGCGTTATTGATATAAAACCCCTGTTTATCGCAGCCAGAGCCCCGCTTTCTCTCAGCGTGAACAGCAAAGTAAGCGCACCAAACACGATAAAAATAATCTTCAGAGCTATTACAATGCCGTTCAGACTGGAGGCCAGGACCCAGTTCAATGGTGTCTGCCATATAAAAAGCACCAAAACCAGAGCTAATGCAAATGCAAATGGCATGGCTTTTATAGCCGGCCATCGAAAGCCAACCATTAAAATGAAAATAACAGCGATTGGTATAAAACTTAATAATGCAATAATACCTTCTGACATATAATCCGTTGTTTTTTAATTATGTGTCAATCATTTTATTTAGAAGAAATACAATGGATATACTTACACTAGTTCTCCTTAAAGATTGACTGCAATCGCTTTATGGTGTAAATAATATGGAAGAAATTTATGTCTTAGCCATTACCGGCGGCCGGATATTAACGATCTTCAACTTGATAAAGGCTGATAATCGGGATATCTGATCTTTCTTCTGGGTCTTCTGGTGTCCTCGCGTCTGGCAGTAAATTTTGCACGCAGGTATTCTCCCATATAAATCTCTCCCTCAATTTTATCTCCTGAGAGGGTGCCGGAGAAGATAAATGGTATGTTATCAGCGATCATTCTTTCAAAACTGCTAAGCTTCACGTGGTTACCTTCGATAGTGCCTCCCATTTCACGCAAGGAGAAGTCAGTCTTATGCAGACCCTGGATCCAGTTCCCGTCCTGTTCCAGATTGAACATGTGTGTTGTTTTACTGCTGAAATATTCAACTTCCACAGTCCATCTGCCATTAACACTACCCGCAGGCAGATCCATACCTTTCGGCTTCGGGTATTTTTTTGAAAGCAGTTCATGAATGCGTTCTGCAACTACCCTGTCATTTCCCGGTTGCATCTGTCCGGCATTTATTCTGAGGGAAGTGGTTCCGTCATCTTCGTTATCGCTGCCTCCGGCAGCTATCCTTGGCTTTGTTGTTGCAAGAATTTCAACTATATCCGGAGCTGTGATATTGAATTTCCCGGGATCCCAGGTAATATTAAGTGACGGACTTCTGTTGTTAAGGCCTCGCGGCTCTCTTAAAGAGGTAGTGATGCCATTAATAGTTGTCACACGTTTTGCAATATAATCGAGGTAAGCCAGCCAGGTCCTGTATTTCTCATCATGGTCACGTTTTACCCATGCCTCGACAGCTGCCAGCATTCCCAGCATTTCCTCCTTTCCTACCTTATTGTCACGGCCTGGTCCGTGATGCGGGGAACTGGCCTGCCAGGCTGACATAAGGATGTCTTTTCTGCCAAGCAGCAACCCTGCACACTGAGGTCCGCATATTGCCTTGCCTCCACTGTAGGCAACAACTGTGGCACCAGCCTGAAGATGAACATTAGGTATTGTAAGATCCTCAGCTGCTGCGTCAACAAGAACAGGTATGTTGTGAGGCCTTGCCAGATTTGCGACAGATTCAATTGAAAAGGCCTCTCCCGGATCAGTGTCTCTTCCCGTCATAAGAAATATCATTGCCGTTCTGGGGTTCAGGGCACGTCCGAGTTCTTCAAGCGTGTCAACAGTAATTATCTTTACGCCGATGTTCCTTACCGCATGATCATAGGTAACCCTCGAGCTTCTCGGAAAAACGACTTCAGTTTTGTCCAATCCGGACAGGTCAGGGATTCTTATGAGTTTCTCAGGGTTGCCTCCTGTCACGCAAGCTGCGGTAACATGTTTTAATCCGGCAGCGCATCCGGCCGAAATCATTCCCCATTCAGCCCCGGTAAGTTCTGCCAGGCGCCTGCCTATACCAAATGCAAGCTCATCATATTGGACAAAGAACTGTGAGGCAGCGTGGGCTGCTTCCAGAACCTCAGGCCTTTCAATAGATCCTCCGATGATAGTAAATGTGCCTCTGCAGTTTATTACAGGTTCAACACCAATTGACTGATAGATGTTTGGTCCGGCTTCCAGCGGACCTGCTGAAGATGACAGCAGGGATTCCAGGGGCATCAGGCTCCCTGCAAAGGGAAGCATTGTCAGGCTTTTAATAATTTCTCTTCGTTCCATCTGTATATATAATAACTGATTACTAAATAGCTTAAAAACCTAAATATAAGCAATGCAATCCATTTCAACAAGCGAATCGCCCGGAAGAAGTCCTTGCCTTTGACCCGCTTTAATGTCTACTTTACCCATTTTTTGAATTGATAATTCTTCTGTTTATAAATTGGCTTGCTAATATACTTAATTCTTTTTCAGCTATTTTAAACCAGCTGCTGTGCCTGAGTTTATAGACACATTCCGTACAATCCGATAATGTTTTTGCTTCAGCAGATTCAAAGGTAAACTAGAATGCAGAAGCAAGCATTACAAGAAACCAAGTAATTACCACTATGACAGTGCCTGCAATTGGTGATAGTTTATCACTAATGTAAGAAACCAATAATTCTCTGCCTTATTTGGCTCGCTGGAAGAAAACCTTGATAAAGTGCCTTTCTACAAAAGGTCAGTATATCTTAAAAACATTGTATGCTCCAAAGTCTGAATATCAACCCTTTTCTTATTTATAGGAGATTGATTCAAGTTATTTTAGACCCTCTTTATTCAGCTACACTAGCCATTCAAATATACTATTGTTTTAACCTGTTGTATGGACCACTGAATGCATCAATCCACATATTACTAACACAAAATAATTGGTTTCATAATTAGAATCATACACACCTCATTCACTCCACGGTCTAAAACTATCATTCATTTTGTGTCTCCCCCGCTGTTCACGCCATGTGTTTTTAAGATAGTTCAATTTTTCTGTAAAGCGACACCTGCCAATAGGTATAATATGGACTAATTACATCCTATATGTGGCTTACTTCGAGTAATTAAAGCTAAATATGTTTCAGTTTCTCTATAAATTTCTACATCTTATAAGGATGGCGTTTGGCGATCCAACCTGCTGTACCATATTCACCCATGATTACTTCTCCCTCAATCATATCGCCATCAACGAGTCCTGTAAATTCATAGTTTAGACGAACACCATCAATTGTATATGAGCTGCGTAAAATTACTTTTAATCCTGAAATAGTACCTTTAAGATCGCGTGACCCTATGCTAGCAAAATGAGTTCCCCTCAAATCATTGCCACTCTGTTCAAAGATCATAGACTGCTTGACATTGCTTGCTGAGAACTGAATTTCCAGATCCCACTGACCACTTAGATCAGAGCCAGGTGGTAAGCAAGAATTCTCCTTCATTTTTGGTTTGGATAATGCTTCATACAAACGGTCAGCAACAACTAACTCCTCACCAGGTTCCAACTGTGATGAATTAACACTAATACTAGGTCTCACATTTGGTGGGAACGGAAGAAAACTACCAGCTCCCCCAACAGCAATTCTTGGAGTTCCATTCCATAGTATCTGTTCTAGATCATATCCTGTTAAAGGAATTAAATTCATATCCCATTGTATTGAAAGATTCGGGCTAGGGTTTGATCTCCCCCTAGGTTGCTGAATACTAAGAGATAATCCTTTTATAGACGCTATACGATCTGAAATATGCTCAAGCCATGAAGTCCATAGCCTCATCTCTGCTTCATGATCACGCTTAAACCACATTTCTACAGCAGCAAGCATACCCATTATTTCTTCGCGTCCAACTTTGTATCCTCTTCCAAAGCCATGATGAGGACCTGTATTCATTCTTGCTGCCATCACAAGGTCCTTCCTGCCCAGTAATAAACCGGCACATTGAGGTCCACGCAAATATTTACCACCACTATACGCAACTAGATCCGCTCCCTGAATGATATGAGTAATCGGATTGTCAAGCCCTTCGGCTGCAGCATCTACAAGAATCGGAATACCTCTGGGCTTAGCAATCTCTGAAATTTCATGAAGAGACATAGGACCACGTTCAGAGCGACTTCCGGACAAGAGATAAATCATAGCTGTACGCGGACCTAGAGCATACTCTAGCTCTTCATTGTTTTTTACTTCTATTAGTCTTACTCCCACAGCTTTTACTGCTGCATCATACGCAGACCTTGAATATGATGTAATAACTACTTCATCTTTCATACCTGTGACATTTGGGATCATCCATATTTTATCAGGATCACCTCCGGTTACACAGCCAGCGGTACCAGCTGTTATGGCAGCAGATGCGCCAGAGGTTATACATCCTGATTCAGCACCTGTAAGTTCACTTAGCCTTCGACCAACACCATCCATCAGTTCATCGATTTGAACATAATCACGTACAGCCTCATCCATAGCTTGCTGCACTTCTGGTAGAATTCTGCTTCCTCCGATAACTGTGACTGTACCACGTGCATTAATTAAGGGACGAGCACCAATGGATTCATAAATACTTCTCCGGGTGGTTGAGTGTGAAAACAATGAATTTAACTGAATGTTAGGATCTAAGGATGAATCTCTAACGGCACCTACAATTGGTAGAATAGATAAATTTTTAATCAAATCTCTTCTTTTCATTAAATAAAATGTATATACAAATTTTAGGATTTATTCTAAGAGCAATTTTAAAAAATTTACTTCAATTCTTCTCGGGCTGCAATCCCATTTAGATCCCAAACTACTTTACCATCTCTTAAGGTAAGTTCACATTGAAACTTCTCTGTACCTGTCATTCGTACATTTCTTACATCAAGCCATCCAAAATTACCTTTTACTAAATTTAGCACAGCTACATCCGCTACAGCATTTAGCGTAAGATGACCCAAATCAGTGCGCCCAATCATTTTTGCAGGTCCCCAAGTTACCATTTCTATTATATTGACAAGGGGGATACCTATATTCATCATTTTTGACATTAGGTTATTTAAATCCTTTGAAGCATGATTAACGCATTCGGCGTGAAGATCTGTAGTTAATGAGTTAGGCCACCAGCCCTGGCGAACTGCTGGTACAACGATTGAAAATTCGAAATTGCCGAGTCCATGCCCTAAATCAAACAATACACCACGATTACGAGCTTCTATGAGGTATGGCAAAAGGGTTCCATTCTCATCAAAAAGAGGGACATCTTTCTTGTACATATGTGTTGATATATCACCAGGACGGAGTCTTTTAAGAACTAATTCCTGATATGGACGCTCTACTGGGTAAAATCTGCCAAAATCGCACATTACTGGGAGATTAGCTAATCTTCCGGCTTCAAGAGCTCTATCCACATTGATCCATTCTTTACCCTGCCATTGAACTGTTTTGAATCCAACAATATGGTTAGGATAATCTTTTGCGCACTTTGCTGCTAATTCAGGGTTCATATCAACAACATTTTGAGAATGTACACTTCCAGACAAACCCATTCCAACAATGTTTAAAAAAGCAAGTACACGTGTTTGTGAAAGTGCAATTATCCCATCATGAAAATGTTTAAAGTTTCTATGACCAGAACTACCAGCATCGACAACTGTAGTAACACCTGTTCTAAGGGTATAACCATCAGGGAAAACGCTATACTCCCCATCAGCATGGGCACCTCGGATAAGCCCCCCATAAACATGAGTGTGAGCATCAATTAAACCAGGGACAACATAAAATCCAGTTACGTTGATTACTTTTTTAGCAGTCGAAATGGGTATATCTAATGCAACTTTAGCGATCTTCCCATTTAAAATTGCAACGTCTGACAAATTGTTAATATTATTCTTTGGATCAACAACAGTACCTCCTTTAAGAAGAAGGTCATATTGTTGTGCATTTGAAATGCAGCCGTAATTCATTTGTAGACTGATTATTATCAAAGCGAAAAAGCAAATTCTTAGATAAACTTGAAGCGTTTTCATTATTGTTAATATTTAGATTAAAACTCCGAATTAAAGAACATTTTATTTGGTTTTCAGCATTGTTCCATTATTCCTTATCCCACCATATCCTAGTAGTAAGTAAATCCGGTCCTTGCCTTTGTATTGCAGCATTATAAGCATCAGGATTACTGACTTGTTCAGATGTCGGGTAAGGAATACGTCGAGGAATAGTACCATTGGTTAGATTCCCAGGCCAATTTGTTGGAGTTAGTTCCGGGTAACCTGTTCGTCTCCAATTTGAATAAGCTTCAATATTATTCATGAAATGTGCGATATACATTTCGTAGTGGATACACTTCATCTTATCCTCAAATGTTCCGCTGGAAGGAAATGGATTCAAAGATAAGTACTCATTGATACTACTTTGAGAAATTTCCATATTACCTGGAAGTTTTGTTATCATCTCCATTTCTGCAGTCACCCCATTTTCATAGTGAATTTCTGGATCTGAATTATTCCAACCCCTCAGTGCAGCTTCAGACAATAATAATTCCACTTCAGAATAGTCTTGGAAAATTGTTGGAGCAGTTGTACTGCCTATAGTCCAACGATTAATCTCTGAATACTCTTTTAGCATATTATTATTCCAGTCAGGAATTATAGATTTGATTGTGACTTCATCGTAACCATTTGGCAGTCCCTTTTGTATCTCTGGCAGGGTAGTTTCAGATAGTTTAGATTGATCAGCGTTTCCTTCCCATAGAGTAGAATATATGGGTAAACGAGGGTCATTGTGCTCAATTAAGAAATCAATAAACGTTTTTGAAAGCTTAGATACATGAACTCCTTTATAAGCTACATTCATCTCATGCAGCCATATAAATGCATTTGTGGCATTGTAATTAAGACGGTTTTCGTTAGCTGTATGAATAAGCAATGCAACGTCTTCATTACTTTGCATTACTCCACCGGCAATGGCTTTTTTGACCCATATTTCAGCCATTGCTGGATCCACCTTAGTAAGTCTCATTCCTAATCGAAGCATCAGAGAATATGCAAATTTTTGCCATTTTTCCGTATTTCCCTGATATATGAAATCGCTATTCCCATAAGAAGCCTTAGAAGGATTAAGCGAATTCGCTGCTTCTTCTAGCTCTTTCAGCATATCTGCGTATATTTCTGATTGTGGATCATAATCTACCTTGTAAATGTTTTCAAGGTATCCCTTAAGAGCTTTTGAATACGGAATATCTCCGTGGATATCAGTAATTCTGTGGTAACAGAACACGCGCCAAATACGGGCTATAGCATACTTATTTACCAATTCAGGATCATCTTTAACCAATGAAATAATTTGCTCTATTTCTTTCAAATATGAGGTATAACCTTGATCAAAAAGTCTTCCCCAAAAATTCATGTTATCCTGATTGTACTTATCTCCATACCAGCGCGTTGTCCAAAGAGAAGCAAAGAATTGTACTAGACTTGAACAATAACGGAGATCAACACTATCTCCATCGGTACCACTTAAGGAGCCCCTGGCTATAGCATATGCAAACATATCATTCACTATAGGATTAGTATAAGCCAGAGGATTTGTATTCATTTCCTGAAAACCCTCAGTGCAAGAATACATGAGTATAAAAACAATAGAAGCTAATTTTATACTCATTTTTCTAATATAAGTTCTTAATTTTTTCATACGTTTTATAATTTTTATATCAACATATTTTTCCGAATAGCTAGTTGTTTCAACCTAGAAGGCAATGTTTAGACTTATACCATAGCTTCGTGTTGGTGGAATCCCAAATGAATCTAATCCTTGGCTGTTAGAACTATTGTAGGCTGATTCGGGATCAATGTTTGGTACATTTCTAAGAAAAAATAACAAGTTACGGGCAAATAAAGAAATATTTGCAGATGTTGCCCTTACCTTAGATGTTATTTCATTAGGTATTGAATAGCCTAAATATATTTCACGAAGTTTTATGAAATCTGCATTATATATATATTCATTCGTGATTTTGAGTGCTATGCCCTGATAGTAATCCTGTGCAGGTAAAGTTCTGCTAAATTCATCCCCGTCGTTATCAACACCTATTAACTCAATTCCTGTTTCTCGTACATTATTTTCAATTGTGTTTTTGTGTAGACCAAAGAAAGTAGCATTAGCATTAGTACCCGAATATAAGCTTCCTCCGAATTTGCCATCGACAAGAAAGCCCATTGATAGATTCTTATATGAAAAATTGTTCCTGATGCTTGAAATAACAGGAGGAACTCCCTTTCCGAGTATCTCTAAGTCACTTTGCATTGGCAAACCTGAGCTCCTATCATAAACATAGTTGTTATTATCATCTACTTTAAATTTATACCCGGCAAGCATACCATATGGCTGTCCTTCAAAATGATAGACAAATCCATTAAGAGATCTTGGTGGTGCCCCTACAGACATTCTGTCCATTTCATCAGAAATTTTCACCACAGTATTGTGGTTATAGGAAAAATTATAACTGAGCTCCCAAGTGAAACCATTTTTTCTCTCAATCGGTAATACGGTTACAAGAAGTTCAATACCTCTGTTTCTTACTTTGCCTATATTGATTAAGGTACTAGTATACCCTGACGAATTTGGAATGTTTACGGCTACAATATCGTCAGTAGTTATCTGATTATATAAACTACCATCAAATCTTAATTTATTTTTAAACATGCTAAGCTCTAATCCAATTTCACTAGTCGTGGAAGTGTAGGGCTTTAAAGCTGAATTGGGTACTCTGCTAGTTCCAATTGCCATCATAGGCACGCCTAAATGACTTACAGACTGAGCAGTATAAGTTAAATTCAATGAATACGGGTTAGGAGCACCACCACCAACCTGCGCCCAGGATGCTCGGACTTTACCTAAATCAAGCCATGATGGTTTAATTATTTCAGAGAATAAAAAACTTAGCCCAACCGATGGATAGAATATGTGATTTGATTCTAATGATAAAGTGGAAAAATAATCTTGCCTGCCAGTTACTGTCAAATAAAGGTAATTCTTAAAACCGATATTTGAAGATCCATATAAAGAATTTATAGCCAACTCACTGACACTATTAGAAAAATTTGGTGACACTCCATTTCTTATAAAATAATTAAATGGTACATTAAAATTTCCTGACGACCAGCTATCTGACTTTGATTGCTGATGCATTTGGCTGCCACCAACGAAAATATCCAGCGAAAATTGACCATATCTCTTTATAAAACCCAATAATGCGTTTAGATTGATTTCCGAGAAAGTAGATCTCGATTCAGACATAGATCCCAAAACGTTAGTAAGAGACCCCGTAGGAGTTACATCTCTTGCTTCAAAATTATCTGTATCAATTCCTGCTTCAACTTTTGCAAATAAATAATCTGTTATGTTATATTGTGTGGAAAAAGAGCCAATGAATCTTCTCGTTTTGTCACTTGCATCTCTTTTTTCAGTAGCAAAATAAGGGTTTATTGCAAAAGTTAAGTCATTCCATGCGGTTTCATATCCATCTTCATCATAGCCAGGTGCTAAAGTACGCACATCAAGACTGGTTGCCATTACATATAAAGAAGCGTTAGGATTAGAAGTAAAATCATTTAGTCCAGGCCTGTTACCACCACTTTCAAAGTTATATTGGGCATTTCCCCTGAAAATTATTTTTTTCGAAATGTTTGCATCAACACTTAAATCAAAAACATTTCGTTTAAATGAAAAATTTGGAACAATGCTATTGTTAGTAAGATCTGAGACTGAAAAACGAAATCGAGCTACTTCAGAACCTCCACTAAAAGCCAGACTGTTTGAGAATCCAAAGCCTTCGGTATAAAAGTTCTTAAAATTCTCTTTATGTGCCACATAGGGCCTAGCCACACCATCTGGATTTATAACCATCGAGCCATCCAGCTTAGCACCCCAAGATGTCCTTCCATATTGAATTGCTTCCCCTTGGTTAGCAGGTTTTAAACCCCTAGTACCAGAACCAAATTCATATTGATAATCTGGCTTGACGCCTAATGATTGAAGGCTAAATAAAGAATTAAACTCTACTCCTAGCCCTTTTCTTATAGTACCAGACTTAGTGGTTATTAAAATAACACCATTAGATGCTCTTGAACCATATAATGCCGAGGCTGCTCCTCCTTTTAAAACGGATATTGACTCAATATCATCAGGATTAATACTGTTTAATCCATCGCCCCTCTCGTATCCGCCATACGATCCAGTTGCTTGACCTTTACTTTCAATGTTAATCGGAATTCCATTAACTACATAAAGTGGTTGATTATTACCCGAAATAGAAGTATTCCCTCTTACAAGTACTCTACTTGAACCACCTGGACCTGTTGCTGTGCTCGTGGCATTTACCCCAGCAACTCTCCCGATTAATGAATTACCAAGATTAATCTCTTTTGTTTTAGTAATCTCTTCTCCTTGTACGACAGCAACATTATATGATAAAGATTTCTTTTCTTTTGATATTCCCAACGCAGTAACTACAACTTCGTCAAGTGTCATCGACTCCACTTCAAGATTAACCTCTAAAGTTAATCTGTTACCAACTACTACTTCTTGAGTAATATAGCCAATAAATGAGATTACGAGAATTGATTTTTCACTGGGAATAAATAATGAAAAATTACCATTTAAATCCGTTGCAGTGCCAATGCTAGTTCCTTTAATAACAATGTTTACACCTGGCATTGGATCACCTGTGGAAGCATCAATAACTCTTCCCGTTATAGTTTTTTGCTGAAGCAGTTCTTCAAAATCAGATGATGTTTGCTGATTTGGGGTCAGCACTATCTGGCGGTCACTTACTATAAATCTGACATCGTCATTGAAGATATCATCAAGGATGTCCTTGATAGGTTTATTTTCTGCAATAACATTAACCTTGCGATCAACGTCAATAAGCTTGTGATTGAAGAGAAAATAAAATTCGCTTGATTCTTCAATCCTGTTGAGTATACTCTCAATTGAGGCGTCCTCCATGGAAAGAGAGATTTTTGTGTTTTGCGAATAGCCGGGTGCGGCTATCAGATTCACCAATCCGCAAAAAAACAGAAATACTGTAATTTTCATGGTTAGTAGTAATTTTTGCCAATTACCGCGGGATCTTGCTATCCCATAGTAATTAAGTTTTTTTTTCATACTTTTGAAGTGTTAGGGTTAATAATAGAATGTTGGTTTTTTAAGGAAAAGACATTCATCTGACCATTAACAGGGAAAAGGTGTTGCCGCACTTTTTCCCTTTTTTATGATCAGCCAGATCTGCCGGGTTCATGGGGGTGCCATATGCTTAATCTTTAAGTTAATAATCGACCAGGTGCATTATATAATAAATTATCAGACTGCAGGGTATACTATTACTTTCTTCCTGGGAAATGAACCATCAGGCAATGCAACTCTCCTGACCTCTCTGAAATTAATCGGTGAACTAAGCTTCAACAACTTTAATATTTCTTCCAATGACTCATCCTCAAACGTCGCACGGTACCTGTAATTTTTTAACTCATTGCCCTTAACCTCGATGTCAACATTGAACATCATACTTAGTTTCTTTACAACTTCTTCAAGGGGGTCGTTACGGAAAATCAGCCTCCCGTCCTTCCAGGCTGTAAACCTGTATGTGTCCTCATCAATGATCTGTTTCATTTTGGTTTGCCTGTTATAGGTCAGACGCTGATTGGGATAAAGCTCTGCTATCAGGCTGGACCTGCTCTTTTTATTATCTAATTCATTTACAAATATTTTACCCGAGACAAGAGCTACCTCCGAGATGTAATTTGAAGAGTATTCCTGAACATTGAACCTGGTGCCCGTTGCTTTAACCTCCAGAGTTGAAGTCTGGACGATGAAAGGAACATCACTCTTTTTACTTACTTCAAAATAAGCTTCTCCTTTTAAAAATACCTTGCAGTCATTTTCACTGAATCTGCTGGGATACTTCAGGCTGCTTCCCGAGTTCAGCCAAACGAAAGTCGAATCTGCAAGCCTTAACGAGGTGCGTGTCCCGTATGCCGCAAAAATTTCATTGTAAATAACATCATCACCCGGCGGACTGATCATTCCTTTGGATTTTTGATAAATCCACAAATTAGTTCCTGCCAGAAGCGGAATAATAAGTATGGCAGCAATTTTCTGCCAGGAACGCCAGAGGGTCCTTACACGAGATGTTTTAAGGGTCCTGCTTTGTACCTTTTTAAATGCTTCTTCAATATCTATCTTTGAGAGATCAATATTTCTGTCAGAGAGATCCCAGACATTGCCTGACTGTTCAAAAAACCGCCTGTTTTCTTCCGAATACTCAACCCATTCCCTCAGCCTGACCATTTCATCCGGATCAGTTACCCCTGACAGATGTCTCGCAATTAACGCTAAAATATCATCCTGTTTTTTTATTTCCATTTTTAAAATATCATATCATAAAGACGTTTCATAAACTAAAAACAACAAACAACATACAGCCGCTATCAGATTATCAAATGATGTTATATCCGGCCAATGTTATTCTCTTTCTGTTAAATAAGAATGCAGGCAATAGCTGTTATTATAATTAAATAATCCTTCAAATAATTCCGTAGAAGGCTCAATGCCTTTCCGATTCTGACCTCAACAGTCCTTACTGACACATTCAGGATCTCAGCTATTTCATGGTACCTGAGTCCCTGGTATCTGTTCATCCGGAACGCTTCTGAAACCTGGTCAGGCAGCATGTTAATGGCATTTTCTACTTCTCTGTGCAGCTCTGTAAACAGAATATAATTTTCAGTATCGCGCTCATAAGGAAGCGTACTTTCAATTATAAGCCTGGAATGGGCCTGCTTTATTTTTTTATGCCTGAACCAGTCAATGCACCTGTTCCGGACTGATTTAAGAAGAAACGATCTTATTGATCTATTAATGTTTATTGATTTATGATCTTCCCATAGCTTAACAAATGTATCCTGTACAATTTCTTCAGCGTTGTTAAGATCGTGAGTGTATCTTGAGGCGAAAATGACAAGATCTTTGTAATAAGTAGAAAAAATAATGGAGAATGCCGAATAATCACCTATATTCAGTTTGTCTGTCAGTACTTTATCAACAGAAGAATGCGAATTGTGCACCTTTTTTCCCCTTGTGTCGTTCAAAGGTATAAAATCCTTCAAAGATGACTGTTTAAAAAATTCTTCTTTATTTTCTGTTTCTATGAGGGGCAGATTAACAATCATTGACTCCTGTGTTCAGAAATAAGTGAAATGCCAATCTCAGACCAGCATTTCACATTTCTCATTTACCTAACCTATAATCAACCTGAGAATTTTAACTTGAAGCTTTAATTAAAGCCGGATTATTTGAAATTTATCAAATACTTAATTCATTGCTTTTCCATAAAGACGTTTAATAAAGAAAATACCACAATGAAATAATATAATATTTCTGCCCGCTTTTAATTGAGAGATCCGGTCTCCTTAACAGCTTTTTCGGGAATATACAGGCTTTAATGCTGATTATTAATGCTTCACGCTCCTTCAGGGCAATGGAAATCCTGTTACCGGTAAATATTCATTTCTTAATGTCAGGTTTAAATCAGATCCATTTACCTAATTTTAACCTGCATTATTTACAGGAACACCTGAACGATCAGATCATATACTGGCTCATGAGAAAATTTAAACGATAACGAATTTAAAGTTACCAATGCCTGTGCCGGCTGAGAATACCCGGAAGGAGGTATTTTAAATACCTTGCAGTGGTTAACAAAATAGTATTAAGTCAGATTATCTTTACTTCACTGTTCATTGAATCAGAAACCGAATGACCCGGATGAAATTATTTATGGGAAATGAAAATCAAATAACACAATGAGAAAGTCAATGTTCCTCCTGTTTATATTCTTTATTCCTGTCTTGTTAAATTCACAGGAAAAGGAATACAGGAAATTCCTTGATGAAATTCAGAAAGAATTTGAAGCAACGGAAAAAAGATCATTTTATGAGTTTGAAATATTCACGGTTTCAATAAATAAGGAATATCTTCAATTATTGAAAGAAGCTGAGAAAGAGTTTTCAGATCTTCTGGCTGGTAGTTTCAGGGAATATACTTCTGAGATTCCCGGAGAGCTCCCGGAAGCAAGAAAACCTGATAAGATTACTGATTATCTGAAAACCCCTAAAGTGATTATTGCTGTTGACTCAATCAAAAGAATTGCATCAACCAAAGGAAAAACGGAGGTATTGTTTCTTCCTGAAATACCCGCTGAGAAATCAGCCGGAGCACTTCTCATTGCTTCACTGAAGTTACTTGATACCGTTTTTACGATAGAGTTTGACCCGAATTTCAGAGAAATACCAGATGTGACTCATCCTGATCCCGGTGTTATAAAAAATTGTTACGATTTCCTTATGAAGACCAGCTATCATCCGGTTCTAAGTCAGATTGTGTCCTTATGTGAGCAGTATAATCTGAATGACTGGGATTACTATCGTCTCTTAACTGAATTTTCAGCATCGGTATCCGGGGAGCCAAATGCTCAAAGAATCATTACATGGTTCCTTCTTATCGAGTCAAATTATAAAGCAAAGATCGGATACTGCAATGATATATTATATGTTCTTCTGGCGTCAGACCAAACCCTGTATAACTTACCCTGGTTTAATATTAACGGTGTAAGATACTATTCAATAAAGTGTGATGACAACAAGATCGCTACTTATGAGATCGAATATTTCAAAGGCTATAAGTATGTGAATGTATTTCACCATAAGCCTATATTGATTGAAGGGGAAATAAATGAGAAAACAATTACATTCCCGTTTGACGGGAAAAACTATTCGGTTGCACTTGAATATGACCAAAATATAGTTGATTATTACTCGGATTATCCTGGGCTGGACGTTGATTATTATTTCACATTACCGGTTTCAAGGGCATTCAAGGAGTCCGTTGAGAATAATCTGGCTCCTTTCCTTTATAATAAAAGCAGGCTGGAATCATTGCGGTTTCTTTTAAGTCTTGTGCAGTACGGATTCAGATACAAGAAAGATGAAGAGCAGTTTAATAAAGAAAAATATATGGTTCCCGAAGAAATGCTAAATTACGATTATTCAGATTGCGACGACAGGGTAATACTTTTTTCCTGCCTTGTTCATAGTCTGTTGAATCTGGATGTTATAGCGCTTGATTTCAAAGGGCATATCTGTTCTGCAGTAGATGTGTCAGATGCAGGTCTGAACGGGGATCTCACTTATAATGAGAGGGAATTTCTGATATGCGATCCTACTTACGTCGGTGCTCCCCCGGGAGTGATGTTACCCGATTACCAGTTAAACAGTGCAGTAATTATAGATTACCGGAAGGATCTTGATAAATATCGTGCCGCAAGGAATATATGGGAAAGTATAAGTGCCGAGGGATTACTGCAGGCTGACAATTCTGGTTATAATATAATAACGAGTAATAAGAATGTTTTCGTTACCGGGATGACCAATCAGAACATAAAGCCTGGCAATGAAAATAATTTGTCGGATTACAACCGGATTACAACATTTGTTGCCAGGCTTGATACCCTGAATAAACCTGCATGGATTAAAAAATTTAAGGGATCTGCTTTAAATTCAGGTTATTGTATTACTGAAGCCGGCGATGATTTCTTATATGTATTTGGATATTTCAAAGACACGCTGTCTATTGACACTTTCAGAATAACATCGCAGGATGAAGGCAGTTTTTATCTGGCTAAACTGGATATTTCAGGAAATGCGCACTGGCTCCGGAACATTTTGTTACCTGCAGATTCAGCAATTCAGGGGATCACGGTTGTTTTTAGCACAGACGGGGAACTGAAATATTATATGGCCAATGATCACTTCCCCCACAGGAGAAATTATATTATGGATACAGATGCCAACGGATACTGCTATATATATGCAATGATACCCGGAATTGGTCCGGGTGAGGAATTGAACAAATATTTCGCGGATGGCGGCGATTTTGATCTGGTATCTTACCTGATAAGCGGGAATGACAACCTCATTAAGCAAAATTTTCCAAAATCAGTTGCATTTCTTTATACTCTTTTCCAGTTTCTCAGCAACAAAGGGGCAGTCATAGAGGGCGCCTCTCTGGTCAAGGCTGTCGCGGCTGTTTATGATGATGTGAATGTCGATTCTCCTCTTCTGTATTCAGAAGTTGACAAGATAAGGAAGATTATTAATAATGAAGGTATTACATGGATAAAAACCGTTGATCAGCAGCCTGTTACCATAAGACACATACAGGCAGTTAATGATTCCAGGATAAAACTTTCTTTTATTAACGGCAATGCAAAGATTGACGTTCTGTATGGCATCAAAAGAGGGAACGGGCAGATATGGAATGATGTGAACTACATAATGGTTGATAAGACCACAGGCCAAATAATACTTGATTATGACAATCAATACCAGAAAAAAATGCCGGTACCTTCTCAGTTATTATAAAGCTTCAATGTCTTCTGATAAAAAAATTTAAAGAGTTATGGAACTATTTTGCGGGAAGTTCTTAAAAGTCACAGTGCTGCTTTTGATATCTGTTGTTCCTCATGATATATTAATAAAAGGCAATGGCATCTGTCAGGTCGCAGAAACAAACAGGTCTGCAATCCTTCCGGAAAAATATGATTTACTCCAGGGATCTGATTCAGTCAGGTTGCGGACAAGTCTTGAAGAATCCCTGTATCAGAGCAAATCTGCGAATGATATGGAAGGGATTGCGTTAAGTGCCTCGAACCTGGGAAAATATTATTACTCACAGAATGATCTGGCAAAGTCTGAAGGTTACTTCATGGAATCATTGAAAGCTGCAAAAGAGTTAAAAAATGGAACATTGGAAGCAAATTCAAATAATAACCTTGGATTAATAGCCACAGCTCAAGGTGATTATAGCAAAGCCGCATCATATTTTTTATCTGCAATAGTACTTTTTGACTCATTGAATTACAAACAGGGATTGGCTGTTGCTGCTTCCAACTTAAGTGGTGTATATTATCTGCTCAGTGAAACAGAAAAAGCTCTTGATTTTGTCAACTTGTCAGTAAATATTAAAATCCAGTCAGATGATTCGCTGTCTCTGGTTTCCGAATATCTTCTGCTGGGGGATATTTATTTTGAAATGATGAAATATGACAGCTCGAAATACTTTTACAATAAATGCATCGAACTTTCTGAATATGTCAGTGATCATGTAAATGCCGGAAAAGCATACAACAGCATCGGGGTGATAGCCATGTATGAGAAAAAAGTGGAAAAGTCGCTGGATTATTTCAGGAAAGCTCTTTATTATTCCAGATTAAGAAATGACATACAAAATATAAGCTCAGTTTATAACAACCTGGGCATTCTAAATTTCAGAGTTGAAAAGCTCGACGAAGCATTGACATATTTCGACAGCAGTCTTTCGATCTCAGAACAATACGGCCTTAAGGAAGAAATGAAAGATGCCTACAGGCATATTGCAGATGTGTACAGCAAGAAGGAGAATTATAAAGATGCGTATCTGAATCTTCAGCAATACTATGATCTGCACAATGAGTGGCTTACTGAAAAAGGCAATGTGGCCGGTATTGAAGCCCTTTTTATTAAACTCAAACAGGAAAACAGGATTCTGAACCTTGAAAAAGAACAGGAAAAGCGCAAATCACAAATCATATTGCTGGTTGCTATAATATTTATAATGCTCCTTACAGCATTGCTTGGATTCCGTATTTACCGTATCAGCCAGAAATCAAAAAATTCACGGAAAATTGCCGGGCTCGAAAGAGAGCGGTTTAAAGCAGCCATTGAGGCCCAGGAAAATGAAAGAAAAAGAATTGCAGGTGATCTTCATGACAGTGTGGGCCAGATGCTTTCCTTAACCAAGCTTCATCTGTCAGGATTGATGGATATTCCCGGGACCTTTGCCCCTGAGCATGAAGAAACCATCTCTGCTTCAGCCCGTATAATCGATGAGGCCTGCCAGGAAGTAAGGAACATTTCCCATAACCTTATGCCCGGCCCTCTTATCAGGCTTGGACTTACGGCTGCAGTCAAAGAACTGGTCAGAAAAATAAATTTATCCGAGAAAATCAAGGCTTCATTCGTAAATAACCTTAACAGTGACAGGCTTGATGAGAACCTCGAAATATCTCTTTACAGGATAGTACAGGAAATACTCAATAATATACTGAAACACGCTAATGCAACCAAGATAGGAATAACACTTAATCGCTATAAAAAAGAATACCTTGATCTTGTTGTTATTGATAACGGTATCGGTTTTGATACTGAACTGATCAAAACAAGCAGCGGAATCGGCTGGAAGAATATCTATTCGAGGCTGGCAATAATTAATGGTACCATGAACATAAGATCAGGAAAAAACAGCGGGTCACATATCAGTATAAGAATCCTGTTGTAACTTATACGATATAGGTTTTAGCGATGATTGCGGAAAACACGAGCTTACATTAACACCGGATATTTCTTTTTTCACCACGGATCAAATATTTGGGGCAGGCTTCATTATATAATCAGGTTCCGGTATGCCTTTTATTAATAGAATGAATAATCTTTGGAGAAGCACTGTTTTTTTGACTAAATGAGTTAAAAAATTGATGTATTCTAAAAAATATTAATAACAAATCAGCGCAGAAGTGCATATATTTGTTAGAGCGTAAGACATAATTAACATAAATCTTCGGCAAGTTTCATTTCCATCTTATATTATATATTAGTATAGAAAAATGTTTAGTAATTGACCTGTAAACATGTAACCTGCTATTTTTTGGAGCCTAAACGAATACCGACCGTAGTTAATAATATGATAAAGACCCTTATAGTTGATGATCATCAGATGTTCCTTGACGGGATAAAAACAATGATCTCAAAGGAAAAGAACATTGAGGTTGTTGCTGAAGCGAACAATGGAATTAAGGCTCTTGAAAAGCTGGCTGAGGTTGATGTTGATCTGGTGATCACTGACATTAACATGCCTGAAATGTCAGGCACGGAACTTACCAAAAGGATAAAAGAGCTGTATCCCCATATTAAAGTCCTTGTGCTGACAATGTACAATGACCGTGAGATCATCCATGAAATAGTGATGACTGAAGCTGAGGGGTATATTCTGAAGAACTCCGATAAAAAGGAACTTGTTAATGCCATCAGCCGTATTACGGATCACGGCACTTATTACAGCAATGAAGTGATCTCAATAATGACCGAGAATTTCATAAGAAAAGAAAAAATCAGGGATAATACCCAGGCTCTTTCAGCACGCGAAAAGGAAATTATATCGCTTATATGCCAGGAGTTAACTTCCGCTGAAATTGCCGAAAAGCTGTTTTTGAGCCCCCTGACAGTGGAGACTCACAGGCGAAATATATTACGTAAAACAAAGTGTAAAACAATAGTCGGTTTAATAAAGTTCGCTATTGATAATAAATTAATTGGATAATACTGTTCTGTAGTGACTCAGATTACCTGATAATGGGTATTTCCAGTGTTGATTTCAGGTTGTAATTTTGATTAAACAGTTTTACTAATGAACAGAATAAAAGATTAACCAATGAAACATTTAAATTTTATAACCATGAAAACAACAGTCATTATCAGAAGTCTTCTGCTTTTAGCTCTAATAGGATGTTTTGGAGTTACGGAAGCCCAGGTTCTTAAAACCAGACAGAAAGAATACAAGAAGGCATTGAAGCAAAGGGCCAAAGAGTTGAAAAAAGATGGCTATACACCGAAAGGAGCAGGTTCTCTTGAGCTTTATGTAAGAGAAGCCATCAATAAGGAATTTGACACTGATGAGAATGGCGATTCAAAATTCGCCGTAGTATACACTTCCGCAGTCGATCCAACTTTTGAGGGAGCAGCAACTGCCTGCCGCTCTGCCGCGCGTGCTGCCCTTGCAGGAAATATTGAGACCAGGGTCGCCGAACTGGTTAAAAGAAGCCTGAACACGGAACAGATATCAATGAAAAGCGCTGAGGGAATAAATAAAACCGTCACGGCCGGAAAGCAGTTAATAGCCCAAAGAGTATCGATGGAAGATACATATACACTTTTTCGCGAATTAAAGGATGAGCGTGACGGAAAAGCAATAATTGAGGTTAACTATGCAGGTGCATACAGTCAGAAACTGGCTATGGCAAAAGCACGTGAATTTCTCAGGGAACAGATGAAGAATGAGGCCGAAGAGCTCCACCGCGATCTTGATAAGATATTTGATCTTGACTAGAATGAATTTTTTATCTGAAAAGTTAAGTCTTTGCAGGCAACAGTATGGATTTCTGATACTGTTGCTTCTGCTTTTTTACTCTAAGGCTTTGGCCGCCCAGGAGATACTTGTGTCGGGAGAGGCCTCTGTTCTGGCAAATAACCTCCTGAAAACAAGAGCTCAATATGAGCATGAAGCTATGCTGATGGCCCGGGAAAACGCCATTGAAAAAGCTTTCGGAACAAGTGTGATGTCCAATTATGAAAGACTTACAATAACTGAAATGGAGGGCAGAAGTGTCGCTTTTAACAGTGATAAACGCAGCAATTATTTAAACTCCTTTCCTAATGGAATATGGATTAAAGATGTTAGTAAGAGTTGTTACGATAAAAAAGATGAAAACGGTAATTTCTGGTATGCTTGTAACGTAACAGGATATGCAAGAAAAATAGAGTCTGCTTCTGTAATGTTCAAGGCTTTTACTCTTGACGGTACAGATCCTCTAATTAACCGAAGTGAAACATTTACGGATGGAGAGTTCGGTTACCTGTATTTTAAGAGCCCTGAAGATGGCTGCATAATTGTTTTTTTTGATGATCTGAAAACTGTTCAGCGCTGTGTGCCTTACAATAAATCAAATGAAAACTATTTCAAAGTAGAAGGCAACAGGGAGTATATTTTTTTCTCGCGCGAGAATTGTGATTATTTATCTGACAGGAACCAGGTGGACGAAATAGAGTTCTATACAGAAGGTCCGATCGATTATAATCTTTTTTATATTTTGTTCTCGCCGGTACCATTTGGAGGATACTTCTATAATCCTCCGGAAAAGCTGGACAAAGGGTATACCACTTTTAAATCAATGAGCCGTGAGAGTTTTCATTCATGGCTGCAGGATAACAGAACAAAAAATAAAGAGCTTCAGGTTCAGGTTGTAGGGGTAAATATAGTAAAGAGAAACTAAATGGATGTTACATTGAAACCGGACAAGGCTGATACTTAATTCTGATGATCTAAAATACCTGCTCAAAGGTATATGTTTGCTTATATTTAAATATGAAATTTAGTTACAGGTTCTTTATCAGGATCAGATTCATGAATTAACCCTTGCCATGAAAACAAATAGTACAAAATCATCAAGACGTACAGGATTTCTCTGCGTGGTCTCCCACAATGATTCATTGAAGAACCGTCTGACTCATTTCAGCAGATTTGGCACATCATATAAAACTGGCTTATACTTTAATTCCCAAAATCTAAATTCCTGAACCTATGAAAACGAGGTTATTAATAACAACCTTTCTTTTTCTGCTGGGGCATACCTGCCCCGGCCAAAAAGTCCCGACAATAAGTGATATTGATTTTTCATTGATCAACAATAAGTTAGTAATTAAATACAATATTGATAATTATAAGCATACCGATAAGTACAATTTAAAAGTAGAGATCTTTAAAGCTTCAGGTGAAAAGATCAATGCAATGTCTTTTACCAGCGACCTTAAACAGGTTCAGTCAGGCGAGAACAATAGTATTGTATGGGATATAGAAAGGGATAATATAGAACTGGATGATGATATTTATGTGGTTATTTCGGGTGAGGTAATCACTGAAGGCGATGCTGACAAAACAATGGAAACCCCGTTTGTAATTACTCCTCCGGTTTCTGATGCAAAAAGCAAAATACAACCTGTAAGCCGGACGGCTTGTTTTTTTAAATCACTGGCTTTCCCCGGCTGGGGTACGAGTGATATTACTCTTAAAAAAGGCCATCTGGTTAAGGGTGTTGCAGGATATGGGGCTATTATAGGTTCAGTAATAATGGCAAACATGAGCAATGACAGTTATGATTCATACAAATCAGCAACTGATCCGGTAACCAGGGAGAACTATTATGAATCCGCAAGTAATAAAAGTACTTTTTCCTACATCCTTGCCGGGGCAGCAGCAACTATATGGACTGTTGACCTGGTAACTGTTCTGTCAGTTAAAAATAAAACTATCGGCAAGCCTTCAGCAGGCATTAGTCTCAACATGGGATATTCATTTGCATCTAATGAAGCTCACCTGATTACCTGTAAATTCCGTTTTTGATGAAAAAATTCTAAACCCTATGAAAACATTCATCTTTCTCATTTGTGCCGGTTTAATTCAGACCTGTTTCGTGTCAGCCCAGGAAAAGACTGTACTCGTTCCTGCAAAGAGCCAGACCAAACATGTAACCTTTAAGAAAGCCCCCGTTCAGGAAATAAAATCTGTAATGTTTTTGCCAGACCTGGTAATAAGGGATATTATTTTTACTGACGAGAACTCAAACAGAATTATCAATTCCAATGAGAGGAGTGAAATCAGCCTGAAACTCGTCAATGAGGGCAAAGGTGCGGCTGAAGGCGTAACTTTCAGGGTAGCTTCAAAAACCTCTGTTCCCGGTTTGTCATTTACTCCCGAACTCCAGGTCGGAAACATTGCACCAGGTGAATCAGTTGATATTAAAATACCGATAAGGACAGATATGAATCTGCAAACCAGTTCGGCAGAATTTACCCTGGTTGCTGTTGAGCATAATGGATTTGATTCATTTGCGCATCAGGTGATTATTCCTACCCGGCAATTTGAGAAACCTGATGTTAAAGTAGTGGATGCCGTATTCAGCACAGAAGAAGGTGGCAGAATAGTGAGAAATTACCCTATTAACCTTAAGATCCTGGTCCAGAACCTGGGGAAGGGAGATGCTTCGAATGTAAAAGCTGAATTTAAATTTATGAGAGAATACTGTATCATGCTCGACAGCACCAACCTCTTTGAGCTGGGATCACTTAAGCCCGGGCAGGCAGTAGAGCTCGAGTTCCCGTTCACTGCTACGAGAAGATATGCTGACACACAGATACCTATAAGGATCGAACTGGAAGAAAAATACAGGCAATATTCCAGGGATACCATTGTATCGGTCGGGCTTAACCAGTCACTGCAGGCTAATCGTGAGGTGATCATCCAGGGTATCCCCTCGGAGAACTATGATATTAATATAGCATCTCTGGTCGCAGAAGTAGACAGGAACATCCCTGAGGAAATGGTAAAACACCCCAATAAGTATGCTCTGATCATCGGGAATGAAGATTACTCTGCCAGGCAGACAGGAATAAACAGTGAAACAGATGTTATTTATGCAAAGCGCGATGCCGAAATCTTTAAGGAATACATAGTTAAAACCATGGGCTTCACTGAAGAGAAGGTATTTCTTCTGAAGGATGCCACTTCAGCTGAAATGAAGCAATCGATCGATCTGGTGTCTAAGCTGGCTCAGCGAACCGATGATGCTGAAATTGTATTTTACTTTGCAGGGCACGGGCTTCCGGATGAGAGTACCAATATCCCGTACCTGATCCCGGTGGATGTAACGGGTTCAAGCCTGCTGAATGCCATAAAGCTCAATGACCTTTACGACAGGTTTGAAGAATCAAATGCCAAAAAGATCACCATTTTTCTCGATGCCTGCTTCTCAGGAGGCGGGAGGAACACAGATCTTCTGGCCAGCAGGGGGATACGTGTAAGACCCAAGCTTGAGGTCCCTCCGGCCAATACCATCGTTTTCTCAGCAAGTTCAGGCGAGCAGTCAGCCTTGCCGTACACATCAAAGAAACATGGCATGTTCACCTATTACCTTCTTAAAAAGCTTCAGGATAGCCGCGGGGATATCACTTATGGAGAGCTGGCCGGTTATCTTCAGACCCAGGTTTCGCTCCAATCACTGCTGGTAAACCAGAAGGAACAGGACCCTCAGGTTATCTATGGTGATAATAACAGGGATGTCTGGGTTAACATGACAATCAAGTAATTCAATTAGTGATTTTGTGAGATGTTCAGTCAGGTAATATTACAATCATTAAGGCAATTCAGTCAGTAAGATGAAGACAGCCTCTCATAAAATTTGGCACACTTTTGTTTTTTTCAGTCTGTTTTTCTGTTGTTCAGTATCGTGTTACAAACCGCGTTTAGTAAAGGTTGAAACAGGCCCAGTATCAGATATAACTCCTAATTCTGCCAGGGCTGAAGGTAATTTAATAGACATTGGTGATGGCATAATCGAACATGGCCATTGCTGGAGTCAATCCCCAAATACTGACATCTCCGATTCAAATACTTCACTTGGCCGTAAAACAAACACAGGTTCATTTTTGAGTAATCTTCAAAACCTGCAGCCAGGGACAAGATACTATATAAAGGCATATGCATGGAGTGAAGATGGTGTTGTTTACGGAAATGAATCATCATTTACAACTTTAGCTGCTGTGCAGCTGCCAACTATTACAACGGCAGCGGTTTCAGCAATTGCACAAACCTCAGCTGTGTCAGGAGGCAATATAACGTCTGACGGGGGAGGTGCAATTACGGCACGGGGAGTTTGCTGGGGCACTACACTAAATCCGACAATAGCTGGTAATCATACATCTGACGGAACCGGGACGGATTCGTTTACGAGCACTATTAACGAATTGCAGCCGGGAACAACATATCACGTAAGAGCTTATGCCACCAACGGCGCAGGAACAGCCTACGGGGTTGATCTGAGCTTTACAACGCCTCAAAATATAACCCTGCCAACGGTAACCACAGGAACAACCACTGCGACATCCTCAACCACGGCAACAAGCGGCGGCAATGTAACCTCCGACGGAGGCGCAACGGTGACAGCCAGAGGCGTATGCTGGAGCACAAACCAGAATCCTACTATTTCAAACAGCAGGACAACCAATGGAAGCGGCACAGGATCATTCACGAGCAGCATAACAGGGCTTTCACCAAATACAACGTATTATGTAAGAGCTTATGCCACCAACAGCACAGGAACAGCCTACGGAAATGATCTGACCTTTACAACGCCTCCTGATATAAACCTGCCAACGGTAACCACAGGAACAACCACTGCGACATCC
>CAYXSM010000009.1:28354-136280 GCA_964466705.1 uncultured Rikenellaceae bacterium | reverse complement strand
CGCACTTGCATGGGGTGCAAGGGGTCGTCTGTTCGAGTCAGATCACCCCGACAACGATCAGTTAAGGGCTTGCGCTCAGGCAAGCCCGTTTTCTTGCCATAGGCCTTCAGATAATTGATCAGATCCTGAACTCAGGAACCTAAATTGATGCTGCAACATCATAAATTGATCTTCTAGAAAAATTTCCCTCCTCAGAAACCGCGCTGAAACAGAAAAATAATTCGAATCATTCACTACTTTGGCTTTCTGACTCCCGTTTATCAGCAATGAAAATTGATTACCCGGTTAGTTGATTATACCCGGATCCAGCATAATAATTCCTTAAGGTACTAGCAGGTGATTAAAGCTTATATTACCATCTGTCACTGATAACCTCATAAATCCGGCATCCTTATATCCGTCCAGAAGGGCAGTGAGTGATACATAAGTTGTATTACCGAACTCTATGCATCCTTGACGGTGATCGTGCCCTGTTACGACCATATCAACGTGATGAACAACAAACAGTTCTGTCAAAGAATACAATTCCTCCAGGTTAGGGGTTGTTGTGGCAATTTTTCTGAATTGCAGAATGTTATTGTGTGTAAAAATTATGCACCGCCTGTAATGTATCCTTTCTGTTCTTAAGATCTTATTCAGCCACTCATACTGCAGAGCTCCCAAGGTCCCTCCGGCAGTATCAAGGCAGATGTAAAGATCTTTCCCTTCAGGAGTATTAACGTAAAACATATACGTACTGCTGCCAAACAATGAATGAAATTGTTTCCATCCGTCAAAATAGATATCGTGATTTCCGGCAACCGGAAATGTCAGCAGTTCATCCGGATCTGGCAAAGCGCTGTGAAAGATTTTATAGTCATATGAATGACCAGTAGTTAAATCCCCTACCATTACAGCTGCAACGGCGTCATCTTCTATTGCTTCCTGAATAAAATGTTTTAAATTACCAGTGGTGCCGACATGACTGTCGGCCATTACATAAATAATATAACTATCCTTATCTGTTATGATTTCCCTGTACGGGTTAATATTGTTCCAGAACATTGATTGATTAAACCTCTCATCTGCGTCCTCATATGACAGGAAAAACCCCCGGATTTCAAATTTTTCGCAGGAAAAACAACTAAAAATTAATATGCCGATATAAAACCTTATATTCATAATAGCTCCCATCGTAGTCCTGTCCTGAAGAAAAAACCAAATGAATCTGCACTGATATTAAAAACACCTGCAGGTTTATACCATGTTTCGATATACAGAATTAAGGGTACCGGCAACCTGTATCTTGCATTAAATGAAAGCATGGGATTCGTGTCCTGGTTAATGAGAAAACAGTCGACATTTGTCAGTGATATTCCCGTATTCCATATACTTTCCTCAGGTCTCAGATTATAGCCGACATGGTACATCAAATTCCACTTTTCCCTTAACCTTTTATTTCTGAATGTTTCATAATCTTCCGTTTCTCTTACGGTTAAATGCGTTGTTCTGAAATTTGTCCCCAGGATGTAGCTAAAATGCTTTGCACTGGTATTTAATGCCAGGCCCCAGTTGGTTTCAAGGATAAGTCCGGAGAATGGGTTGTACATAAAAAAAGCCGTGGCTTCATATATCCTGCCCTTTATTTCAGCTGCTCTGGAAAGATTCAGCTTTGCTCCTGAAAAGAAATTGGAAGTGTGGTTTTTAAGATTGAACAAACTTCCATATCCAAGAGAGGTCTTTCCCAAGCGGTATTGAGCGCTAACAGCGGTCTTAACATAAAGTCCTCCTGAAACATTAGTTTTGCCCAGATCGTTAAATGTCGTCAGATAAAGCTGTGCATCAAGCTTTTGTGATAGTGCCAGCATTAAAATAATAAGAACGGAACATCTCGGAAGCATCTATTCTCAGATATTTGTAAGATTTATGTATAACGTGCTCATTATTGAGATGTTGCCCGACAATTAAAGAAAAGTGCATTTCAAATCTTTGATTAAGAAAGCGTTGAAGCCATGATTATAAATGCAATAGGGTAGTCCGGTCAGTATGCTGAACAGACTTTCCAGGCCGGAGCTGAGCGGGTAATGACAATAGTAATCTTATCTACGAAAAGAAAGATTTGACTTATAATATTTTTTTGATGATATTTGATATCGGAATGGTTCAGGACAATGATTTAAGTTAGACAGGTGAAAGAGTTTAATTTAATCCATGTGATGTTTGCAGGAATCCTTGCAGTAGTGGCGTTTCCATTTCTGCTGGCATTGTTTTCAATTATTTTTGAAAGGTTTGCTTCATTAAGAAACAGATTTGCCTCAGAAAAAACTGTGGCGAGAATATTATGTGATTACATCGGGGAAACCCACAGATCAGTTTTTGGGAAAAAACGACATGCCTCAGAATCAAAGGACCTTTTCATTCCGGCTTTAATAATAGCCCTTGAACTGTTCATTATCCTTATTGTTATATTTATTTGATCCTGATATATTCTCAGTGCATTAAATCTCTCCGGCAGATCTCGAAGTCAACATGTGCCTGCTTCGCTTATGGAAAGATGATAAAGAAGACAAATCATCTTTTTTTGTTTTTATCCGTCCGGATGAAATTATCAACATAATTACCTGATTTGAGTATTCAGAATTTATTTTACACATTATCCGGGTCAGCAAGTAAAATCTTTCAGATTTTGCAGGAGAAATGATCCTGAAGGCAAGACGCAAAGGGATAACCGTCAAACAAAATGATCCCTTTTATCTGATAACAACATTAAGCATCATAAAACCGGGATATCTGGTCAGGTTAAAATAAAAATTTCTTCTACCTGGTCATTGGTGCAAGAAAAAGTGACATCACTTTAGTTGTCTTTACAAGGGAAGCTGTCGGATTCACGGGATCGCCAGGGATGATTTTATCGCTTACAACCTGTATCTGATAATTACCCGGTTCCATAATGTAGAATGTTCCCATGTATGAATCGGTCCTGTATAAGGAGTGGTTGCCCCCTTCTGAATTCCTGACAATCTTATCACGGTCAGGGTCGGCTTCAATCTCCCTGTCAAGAAAATGGATCTTCACATAATTGGTATAATCGAGGTCTGATGTGTCTTTCGTGGCACTTGACAACCACACTTTGTAGCTGCCAGCCCTGGAAATCGTCATAATCCATTCTGCCGTATTTACAGAAGGATCAGAATTATCATAATAACATGCTGCATCCTCAATTCTTAACAGGATAGTGCCGTCTTCCTGCTGCATAACGGTTTTATGTGATACATTTTCAGTGCTTCCGTGACTGCTTCTGCCACACGACCATAAAAATGCAGCAAGCATTATACAAAATATTAATATTTTTATTTTCATATTTTTAAAACTTTTGATCAGGGATTATTTTATCAACGTCTGAGAGTACTTGAGCTCAGAAATTTAAATACCAGGCCTGCCTTTAATAATTCACATCTTCCGATTCCTGCAGTTACTCCAAGGTTGTCAGTCACAAAAAATTTCGCATTCAGTCCGAAATTGAACTTGAAGTCAGTCCCGCCGTTATCATAAAAATATGTATCAGGGCCATTAACGTTTTGATATATATCTTTTGTATACACCATGCCGATAAAGGGAACTATATACCACCTTCCGGAAAGCTGATGGTTGTAACCCATGTTAAATGCGTCAATATGTATGCCGTTGGGTTCCATTGTATTGTTTTCAGGAAGATATTCTTCCCTGTAACCCTTGCCTTTGGCAAGATTTGATGAAAAGTCAAAATAAATGAAGCTTATCGTAACTCCGAAGTTAAATCCGAAATCACGTGATTCTCTGAAATCAACCCCGGAGTACAAACATACTCCGGAGTTAATATCCATCTGGCTTTTCAGACTGAACACGTTTAATAATAATGTTATAATAATAACAGCCCTTTTCACATTGCAAATCTTAAAAATCTTAAGATACGATCTTCAATCAGTCCTGTTTTATCCGAGTAAAAAATTTACCATAAGCGTACTTTATTGGGAAAAATATTCCTGCACTTCTGATATAAAGATATTAACCTTTTCTTTTAGGTTTGTTAAGGTATTTGTTGTACCCTGTGTATTTTTTATACTCTTTTAAGGCAGGGCAGTTACATTTTGATTTTTTGTAATTGTATTCGCTTTTGACAGCTCTCTTGCTTACAGCTGCGGTCTTTACGGGAGCAGCTGTCGCGGGGATGAATACAGCCAGAAACAGAAGGCTTAAAAAGTTTGATTTGTTAATTTTCATTGTTTTCATTTTACTTTTATTAATTATTGTTAGCAGCAGATGTTTCCTTAATCAGGCAGACGTATGTGAAAGTGTGGCTATTTTCCCGGAGCCATCGTCGGAATGCTTTGGCAATCTTCCTTTTACGGAGGATTACTGTTCCGGTCTCACTTGAGGTTATCTGGTATAAAGTTTCCAGTTTCTTATGTTGAATTTGGTTCATGGCAATGCATAACTGTATTCAGGATGTCAAACAATCCGGTTCTTTTTCTGATCTGACAATATTCTGTATGTGGAAATAAGTCAGACCATTAATTTCTTTCATATTCATTATTCTGAAGCCATACGTAGTGAACAGGTTTGCTACATTATCCCTGTCCATGCGATATTCCTTCCCCGGATCCGGATAAATTTTCATTCTGTCTGGAATTTTCTTCAACCAGTGAAATATGCTTTTCTTTTTTACTGATTTGACGTCAGCGAAACATCCGATGAAACTGGAATCCGGAGGCATGATACGTACAAGTATTTTCAGGAATCTGTCGAGGTGCTTTATCAAATTAAGTTTTTCGAGATTTAGGATTGTTTTCACATTTCTCAGGTCAGTCTCCTTATGATAGTATTGATGGCCGGGTGATATGACCATTAAATTGCTTTCCTTTGCCAGCCCCAGATCCTTCAGGTAGTTAAGAAATATCCTGCCTTCCCCGGAAAGTATTTTCATTATTGCCGGATTAAATCCGATTCCGGTATCATTAAAATCAAAATCCCTGTTTTCTTTCTTTTTCATTCTGTTTGTTGATCTTTCCAAATCCTTACTGGCTCCAAAAACTTTCAAGTCAATGTAAAAGTAACCCCGGTTATCAATTCTGTCAAGCCTCTAGTGTCCAGTCAGTGGGCAAATGAATGTGTCATCCGGAATTTTTGTCAAACGAACAGGGAAGATGATTTACTGATACCGGCTTCTTACATTAAAAAAAGAATGATTCGTCAAAAACAGACGAATATTTACAGGAATTAAGTTATCAGAGAAGGTAAATACCGGTACTTCTCCTGATAAAATATTGATTATCTGCACTATGAATCATCCAAAAGCTTAAAAGCCTCAGATATGGTGAATTTTGACAAACATTGGATTTCCAATGATCAAATTTCAGCAAATATGCCCTCAGGCATAAAGCAAAAGAGATTCAGTAAATAACAAAAACGTCAGAATTATTGATGCTGACCCGGAAATTCATATGAATCATCAAGCCCCCGGCATTAAAAAACAGTCATACGTTAAACCAAAGCTGCAATCCGTTGGATGGGTCTTTTTTCGCATATAAATAAGAAATAATTTCGGTATGAATATAACAGGAAAGAACAAAGAATGGACAGAAAGATAAAAGACAGTAAAAGTTAATCTTTAATTATTCACCAATAAAAATTAAAATGCCATGAAAAGAATGATTTTAACAACAGTACTCATCGCCGCAATGTGTGGCGTGTCATTTGCCGGTAAAGTTGTCGCTAAAGGCAAAAGCTTTACGGCATTGGGTGATTATACCATTGAGCAGTCTGACAAAGAAATACCTCTCAAGGGATCTGAATGCAAAGCTTACGTTATAAAGTATGAAAACTCCCCGCTCGAGGTAACTGTGGCAATCTGCAAGGATAACAAATGCAAGAAATACGTTGTGTTATCTGACAAGCTTTCCGTACAGTATGTATGCAATCCAACTTATTTCGGAGTTGAAAGGCTCAGCAGGGAGTTTGAAAAAGAAGGTCACAGGACCGTTGATGAAGCTTTAAACAGAATGGAGTATTTTCATCAGAAAGTTCTCGGTTCAGGCCAGAGCACAGAAATTGAATCAACCCAGCTTATTGCTGCTTATTTTCCGAAACTTATCAATCCCGACACAGAGGTAACTGCCTCGAGGTAGTTCTTTTTCATATGGCATCCGGCCATGATTTAGTTTCAGGTTTGAATTTAAAAAGCGCCCCAAATCAGGAGCGCTTTTTTTTCTTATTTATATTAAACCGGATGAATGGGAGAAGATCTTAAATTTGAAGTTCTCGTGATCAACCTTTGAATCTTGACATATGAGTAATGAAAATGTCTTTTTTATCCCTTGAAACCGGCACTACGGATCCGTCAAGCATTTCTATTGATCCTCCTTCCCTGCGGATGTATTTTTTAACGTACTTCAGGTTTATGAGATGTGAGTTATGTGACCTGAAAAAATATCTGTCACTGAGCAGATCCTGAAACTCCTTCAAATGCCTGGAGACTAATATTTTTCTATTGCCGGCAATAAAGAACCATGAATAACTCCGATCTGCTTCTATCCGGATTATATCTTTGGGATTAAGATATTCCATACCATCGGAAGTCGGGATTGCAAGCCTTGAAGGAAGTGGTGACCTGAGGTTCTCCATGAGCATTTTCAGGTTCTCATTGGCGTGTACAGTTTTCTCCGATCGTTTCTGCACGACCTTATTCACTGCCTCAATAAACTCGTTGATGTTTATTGGCTTGAGAATATAGTCCACCGCACTGAACTTGATAGCTTTAATTGCGTAATGGTTGAACGCGGTAATGAAAATCACGTCAAAATTCTTTTCCGGAAAACTGGCAAGAAGATCAAACCCTGTTCCGTTAGGCATTTCGACATCCAGAAATATCAGATCTGGTTTTATTTCTTTCACCACTTTCACACCATCCGCTACATTGTGGGCCTTTCCGGCAACTTCCAGAGCGGGACAGTATTCTACTATTATTGAGTTGATAAAGTCTACAGCGTCATGTTCATCATCAATGATTATCGTTCTGATCTTTCTTTTCATCAGCATATAATTTTAAAGGTCTGATGGAACCCATATGTTTGAAGATTATATACATACGTGTTTGTGCAGGGAATACAATCGGGTTTCATGTAATTATCGGTATATGTATTTCAACCCTGGTGCCTTCCGGCTCTCCACGGTTATTTTTCAGGTCGGTATATATGGTTTTCAGGCTGGTCCCGTATAGTGCATTAACCAAATCGAGACGTGAACTTATGATACGTGTTCCAAGAGAATTATGATTGTCTCCCCTGTTTAGTTTTCTTTCCCTTGCTGCATCACGGCCTATTCCATTGTCTTCAATAAGGCACAAAAGGTAACCGTTTTGAAGCTTAAGGTCTATCTTAACGATACCCTTTCCTTCCTTTGGCATCAGCCCATGGCAGATTGAATTCTCCACGTATGGCTGAATGAGCATGGTGGGTATTTTATAGGTCATGGGATCTATTTCCTCATCAACATTTATTTCAAAATCGAATTTTTCTTTAAACCTGATGCTCTCAAGTTCCAGATAGAGTTTCAATGCACTTAATTCATCACTAAGAGGGATAGACGTATGCCGGGAATTCTCCAGAACCCGTCTCATAAGGTTTGAAAACTTTGTAAGGTAATTATTTGTTGCGAGCTTATCGTGCTGATACATATAGTATTGTATCGAATTGAGAGTGTTAAAAATAAAATGCGGATTCATCTGCTGACGGAGATTTGCCTGTGTGATCTCTGAAATCTGCCTGTTCATTTCACTGATCCGCCTTTTTGCCTTAAGCTTTGATCCCCTGAAGAGAAGAATGCCTAATGCGAGTGTCAGGATAAGAATTGAAGCAAATCCATAATTTAGCAGCCTGTTGTTTTTGAGCCTTAGCGAGAGTAATTCCACTTCTTTATTATGTGTATCTGCCTCGTACCTTAAAAGAGCGTCCTGCAGACCCTGGCTCCTTTCCCTGATCATCATCGAATCGCTGAATTGTTTAAAAAGAACATAACTTTTAAAGGCATTTGCCGTATCCTTGAGTCTGAGATACATCTGGCTCATATCTTCATATATCCATCTGAGATCATACCAGTCGTTGACTTTTTTTGCATGGTCTATTGCTTCCAGATAGTATTCAATGGATTTTTCAGGCTTGTTAAGATCCCTGTAAATCGTGCCCAGATTGCCCAGAGCATTTGCCGTTGCCTCATGCAGATTTGCAGGGATATTGTATTCCAGAGATTTGTTATAATAATAAAGCGAGGAATCATAGTTTTTTCCAAGATAAAAATTCCAGCCTATATTGGCCAGGGAACTTGAAATTATAGAAGGGTTACCTGCTGAAAGCGCAAGTTCAAGTGATTTTCTCAGGAGCGAATCTGCTTTCCCTGAATCCCTGTATTTTTCATCCTGTCCGCACATAGAGGTTCCATGAAGATATATTGCCCAGGCTGTTGAAGCAGTGTCTTTTTCAGCCATGGCGGCCTCAGCCATTTGCTGAAGTTTCTGCCGGTATTGTTTTATGTCCTTCAGCTGGTTAAAAACCATTGCCTGACCATGATAAGCTCTTGGGATTATTCCTTTAAGTCCGTATTTACCGGCATGAATAATACTGTTATCATAGTATTCCAGGCTCTCTTTGTAGAAACCTGTCCTGTTATAATACCGCCCCATAAAGATCATTGATTTTGCGGCTATTTCATGCTCATTATTTTCGGTCGATACCTGAATAGCAGCTATTGCCTCCTCTGAGGCAGTCCTGAAATCACCTGTCAGATAGTGATACTCTGCCGCAAGTGCATGAAGTGAGGCAGGGAAATCGATGTTATGCTTTTCACAGACATTAACCGCACTATCTATATATTGTTTAAGCTTTTCTGCAGATGATTTTTCTGAAAGAAGCATAAATCCTTTCCTGATAATATCATGGACTTTTGAAGTATCGGCTGATCTTTCCCTTCCAAATCCGAATTTATTCGTCCTGTCAGAATGATCTGATCCGGCTGTTTCAGAAAAAATGGATGAAACAATTAGCAAAACCAGTGATAACCGTCTGGTTGCGCTTATAATTGAGAGCATACACTCGTTCATATTAAATAATACAATACAATGATAACATAAGGTTCTGACGATCCGGTCACAATAATACCCTTAAGTTACAATTTCCGGTTAATTAAATCAATACGGATTTACAAACTGCAGGTTTGATTTTACAAACCGGAGATCTGGCATCACGGATTACCTGTTACAATTTCAGAATGTTAACTGATAATCTCTCATAACAGTTTCCGGATATTTTGCAGAAGAATCCGATCAGAGATCAAAGCTTCGTTTTACGGGCAATGATAAGAAATAGTATGTCTGAGGTGATGCAATTTTAAAGGATATCTTAGAGATATAGTTTAATCATATATTTCACGTTTCGATCCTGCCGCAGATAAGGTCAGGCTTCATTGTTTCCAATGCAGGAATAATATAATGACATGGTTATACTGTAAAGGAATTTTCGATATTTTTGATAAATTTTTCTATCAGCATTTGTTTAAACTGACCAAAATGAAAGTAACGAACAGAACCAGACAATCAGTACTTATTATTTCCCTGTTATTTGCATTAAATACCGTTCTCTATTCACAGGGTCAGAAATCACCAGGAGCATTTTCTCCTGAAATCGGGCAGCAGGGCAAGGATGTTGTCTGGGTTCCCACCCCGCAGGCTTTGGTTGAAGTGATGCTCAGTATGGCAAAAGTAACTCCTCTCGATTATGTTATCGATCTCGGATCGGGTGATGGCAGGACAGTAATAGCGGCTGCAAAGCTTGGTGCAACTGCTGTTGGGATCGAGTTCAATCCTGACATGGTAGCATTATCATGGGAAAATGCCAGGAAGGAAGGCGTTGCCGACGAGGTTAAATTCATAGAAGGCGATCTTTTTGAAGCAGATCTCTCGGTTGCAACGGTCATTACAATGTTCCTTCTTCCTGAGATTAACCTCAGGTTGCGTCCCATTCTGCTTGAACTTGAACCCGGAACACGGATAGTGTCCAACACATTTTCCATGGGGAACTGGGAACCTGATCATAAAGTCGTCACGGAAGAAAATTGGAACAGCTGGAACACAGCGCTTTTGTGGATAGTGCCCGCCAATGTTGAAGGAAACTGGAAATTTGCCGACGGTGAGTTATCTCTTGAACAGGAATTCCAGATGATAAGCGGTACTTATAAAGCTAATGGCATAACATCCACAATAAACAACGGAAGGCTCAGGGGAAATTCTATTTCATTCAGTATCAACAGTGATAATTATACCGGAACAGTTGAAGGCAATAAAATGGCAGGAAATATCAGTGATATATCAGGTAACAGCAAATCAGCCTGGATTGCCGCAAGGTATTGATTTAGTATAATTATCTGTTCGTCAATAGTCTCTTCAGATCGTTCAATTCATCTCTCAGTCTGGCAGCTTCGATAAAATCAAGTTCCGATGCGGCTTTTTCCATATTTTTCCTGGTCTTGTCGATAGCTTTTTCAAGAGCTTTCTTATCCATATACCTGATAACCGGGTCGGCTGCAACATCAGGTTTTTCCGGCTCTATATATGCCTTGACTGCAACTCCTTTCTTAGCAAGTCCGGTAAGGATGGCACCTCTCTTTTTAATAATCTGAGAAGGGGTGATCCCCATTTTCTCGTTGTATTTCAATTGTTTTTCCCTGCGTCTGTTCGTTTCGTCTATCGCTTCCTGCATGCTTCCGGTAATAACATCGGCATACATTATGACTTTTCCGTTGATGTTCCTGGCAGCCCTTCCGGCTGTTTGCGTCAAAGAACGGGCAGACCGCAGGAATCCTTCCTTGTCTGCATCAAGGATAGCCACAAGAGAAACCTCCGGAAGGTCAAGCCCTTCACGCAAAAGGTTTACCCCCACCAGCACATCGAAACTTCCATTACGTAATCCTTCAAGTATATCTATACGCTCCAGTGTATCTATATCTGAATGAATGTAACGACACCTTATATCATATTTCAGCAGATAAGCTGTCAGTTCCTCGGCCATTCGTTTTGTTATTGTTGTAACAAGGCTTCGTTCCCCTGCCCCGGCCCTTGCACGCATCTCAGCCATTAAATCATCTATCTGATTAAGGCTTGGCCGAACCTCAACAGGAGGATCAAGCAAACCGGTTGGCCTAATAACCTGATCAACAAAGACGCCCTCGCTTTTTTCAAGCTCATAGTCCGCGGGAGTCGCACTTACAAAGATTGTCTGCCCGGTCAATGCCTCAAATTCCTCCATCCTCATCGGTCTGTTGTCAAGTGCTGCAGGTAATCTGAAGCCGTATTCGACGAGTGTTTGCTTACGTGAATGATCACCACCATACATCGCTCTGATCTGAGGTACACTGACATGGCTTTCATCAATCACGGTAATAAAATCTTCAGGAAAAAAATCGAGCAGGCAAAATGGCCTGGTACCAGGATTCCTGCCATCAAAATAACGTGAATAGTTCTCGATTCCGCTGCAATAACCAAGTTCCTTTATCATTTCCAGATCATAAGTAACTCTCTGTTCCAGCCTTTTAGCCTCATCCCTCCTTCCTATCTCATTGAAATAGGTAACCTGGCGAACCAGATCGTGCTGAATCTGCTTTATAGCCTGGTTAATTCTATCTCTTGTGGTTACAAATATATTTGCAGGATAAATAACATAATCCTGCAATGATTCGATCCGGCATCCTTCCAAAGGATCAAATGAGTAAATTTCCTCTACGGAATCACCGAAAAACAAAACACGGACAGCCTGATCAGCATAAGCAGGATAAATGTCCACCGTGTCACCTTGGACTCTGAATGTACCATGACGAAATTCAATTTCACTGCGCGAATAAAGGCTGTCTACGAGTTTCCTGAGAAACTGGTTCCTGGCAATAACCTGACCTGTCTTTACTTCAATTGTGTTTGAATGAAGATCGTCAGGATTGCCAATACCGTATATGCACGAAATTGAAGAAACTACTATGACATCCCTTCTTCCTGACAGAAGCGATGATGTTGCGCTCAGCCTGAGTTTTTCAATTTCCTCATTGATTGACAGATCTTTTTCAATATATGTGTCTGTTACAGGCAGGTAGGCTTCTGGTTGATAATAGTCATAATAAGACACAAAATACTCAACCCTGTTGTCCGGGAAAAACTGCCTGAACTCGCCATATAGCTGTGCTGCCAGGGTTTTATTGTGGCTCAGCACAAGTACCGGTCTCTGGACTTTCTCAATAACATTTGCTATGGTAAATGTTTTTCCTGATCCGGTAACCCCCAGAAGAGTCTGATATGGAACTCCCTTCATTAGTCCTTCAACAATCTGGGCAATGGCTTCAGGTTGATCCCCCGTCGGCTGAAAATCTGATATTAGCTTGAAATTCATACAGCCAAAAATAGCTCTTCTTTTATTATCAGAAGATTTTTATCCTCAGAGAAAGGTTAATGAGACCTGATATTTTTATGAAGCGATAAATGAATCAGATACTATAACAATTTGTCTGCTTCGCAAAATAATTCCTGCAATCTCAGTTCCATAGTGATCTTATTGCAGATTACACCCGTAATAAGCACGTTTTACCATGACAGACCGCCACACATTATTGATCTTCTTACCTGCAGGTGTATAAATGAAGCTGCAGATACAGAGAATCGTTTCAAAAACTGTTCATTCATTCGTCAAAAATGTTTGGTCATTTTGAGATCAAGTTTGTAATTTTATAGATTGTACCGGTCAGATTGAATACCGGCCTTATAGGGAATGTTTGTTGTTACCGGCCCGTTCTGTGCTCCATGTACGATCTGATTTGCGAAAATATTTGAAGCGATAAATCCAGACAAAACATCACCTGAAAACAGTGTAATAGCTAACACATATTGAAAATTATATACATTGCACAACCAGATTAATGACGTGAAGATCTTGCCAAATTATATTTCTTTAAAATTACTGTTTACCATACTATCAGCAGGGAATCGTCAGAAAATGAAAAGAGCCGTAAGCATAGGAATATTAATGATCCTTGCCATACTGAAAACCCATGCACAATGCACTCCTCCTGCCCCTCCTGAAGGCAGCTCTCCTCAGGCATTCTGCGAAACAGATTCACCAACCATTGCCGACATTGCAGTAACAGGAACTGATATAATCTGGTATGACGCTCCAACAGGAGGGAACGTATTACCTGAGGCTACAGCTCTGACCGACTTAACAACCTATTATGCAAGCCAGACTGTTGATGGTTGCGAAAGCGATACACGGCTTGCTGTTACGGTTACAGTGTCTGATCCCGCAGCTCCCACCGGCGATCCTTCCCAGCTGTTCTGTCCGGGCGACAATCCAACCCTGGCGGACATTGCCGTAACAGGAACTGATATCCTATGGTACTCTGCTCCATCAGGCGGTTCGTCCCTGCCGTCGTCAACAGCCCTGGTCAACGGAAATACGTATTATGCAAGCCAGACTGCTGGCGGTTGTGAAAGCAGCACCAGACTGGCAGTATATGTAACAGTTCAGGCCCCGGATCCTCCATCAGGTACCTCTCCGCAGTCGTTCTGTGCCGTCAACAATCCGGTTATAGCCAACCTTTCTGCCACGGGAGCATCAATTCAATGGTATGCCGCTCCCACAGGAGGCTCTCCCCTGTCCTCATCAGCCCCTCTTGTTGACGGAACTACTTACTATGCAACCCAAACCGTTGATGGCTGTGAAAGCGATACACGGCTTGCTGTTCTGGTAACAGTTTCTGATCCTCCTCCCCCGACCGGTAATACCTCACAGTCATTCTGCGCAATTAATAACCCGACAGTTGCCAGCCTGGTTGTATCAGGAACATCAATACGGTGGTACGCTTCTGCTTCAGGAGGTTCTCAACTATCTTCATCAAGCCCTCTGGCCAATGGAGCTACTTACTATGTAACCCAGACTGTTGATGGCTGCGAAAGCGATGCACGGCTTGCTGTTACGGCTACAGTATCTGATCCCGCAGCTCCCACCGGCGATCCTTCCCAGCTGTTCTGTCCGGGCGACAATCCAACCCTGGCGGACATTGCCGTAACAGGAACTGATATCCTATGGTACTCTGCTCCATCAGGCGGTTCGTCCCTGCCGTCGTCAACAGCCCTGGTCAACGGAAATACGTATTATGCAAGCCAGACTGCTGGCGGTTGTGAAAGCAGGACCAGGCTGGCAGTATATGTAACAGTTCAGGCCCCGGATCCTCCATCAGGCACATCTCCCCAGTTGTTCTGCGCTTATAATAATCCTGTTATAGCGAATCTTGCAGCGACCGGAGCATCAATTCAATGGTATGCTGCTCCCTCAGGAGGCTCTCCCCTGTCTTCATCAGCCCCTCTTGTTGACGGAACTACTTACTATGCAACCCAGACCGTTGATGGCTGTGAAAGTGATACCCGTCTGGCTGTTCTGGCAACAGTTACTGACCCTCCTCCCCCGACCGGTAATACCTCACAATCATTCTGCGCAATTAATAATCCGACAGTTGCCAGCCTGGTTGTATCAGGAACATCAATCCGGTGGTACGCTTCTGCTTCAGGAGGTTCTCAACTATCTTCATCAACCCCTCTTGTCAACGGAACTACCTACTATGCAACCCAGACTATTGATGGCTGCGAAAGTGAAACCCGCCTGGCTGTTCTGGCAACAATCTCTGATCCTCCTCCCCCAACCGGCAATACCTCACAGTCATTCTGCGCTATCATTAATCCGACAGTTGCGAGTCTGACTGTATCAGGTACTTCAATCCGGTGGTATGCTTCTGCTTCAGGAGGTTCTCAACTATCTACATCAACACCTCTGGTTAACGGAACCACCTACTATGCAACCCAGACTGTCAACGGCTGCGAAAGCGATACACGGCTTGCTGTTATGGTGACAGTACATGATCCTCCTCCCCCGACCGGCAGTACTTTGCAGTCATTCTGCGCTATCAATAATCCGACCATTGAAAGCCTGTCCGTAACAGGGACGTCAATCCGGTGGTACGCTTCCGCTTCAGGAGGATCTCAACTGTCTTCATCAACCCCCCTCACAAACGGAACTACCTACTATTCAACCCAGACTATTGATGGCTGCGAAAGCGATACACGCCTTGCTGTTACGGTTACTGTATCTGATCCTGCAGCTCCTACAGGTGTTTCACCTCAGCTTTTTTGTGCAGTTAATAATCCCACAATAACAAATCTTTCTGCAACTGGTTCTGCGATCAGATGGTATGCTACCGGGTCAGGAGGCTCACAACTGCCATCATCAACCTCTCTGGTCAACGGAATTACCTACTACGCAAGCCAGACTGTCGATGGTTGCGAAAGTAATTTACGGCTGGCCGTAGCAGTAACTATATCTGATCCGGCAGCTCCCACCGGTACTTCGCCACAGTTATTCTGTGCCATTAACAATCCCATAATTGAAGACCTTTCAGCAACCGGAACCTCAGTCCAATGGTATGCAAATGCATCAGGAGGTTCTCCTCTGCCGGAATCAACTGCCCTGGTTAACGGAACTGCTTATTATGCCACCCAGACCGTTGGCGGATGCGAAAGTGATGCACGACTTGCTGTCATGGTAACAGTATCTGATCCGGCCGCTCCGACCGGCAATTCGCAACAGTTATTTTGTGCCGGCAACAATCCTGTAATTGCAGACCTCGCTGCAACCGGAACTTCAATTCAATGGTATGCTGGCGCATCAGGAGGTTCTCCGTCATCTGAATCAACCGCACTGGACAACGGAACCATTTACTATGCAAGCCAGACTGTTGAAGGTTGTGAAAGTGATACACGACTGGCTGTAACGGTAACATTGTCTGATCCTTCGCCTCCCACAATAACTTCGGTCACTCACCCTGACTGCTCAGTCGCTGAAGGAAGTATCTTAATGCAAGGATTGCCAGCAGCCGGAACATGGACAATTACCCGGTCGCCGGGTGGCACAACGTATTCCGGAACAGGGATCTACACAACCATAGAAGGACTTGCCCCCGGAACATATACCTTTACTGTTACAAATGCCGATGGATGTACTTCAATATCAACAGATGAAGTGGTGATAAACCCTCAGCCGGAAACTCCATCAGCTCCCATAATAACCACCATAATCCAGCCCACCTGCACAGACGCTTCAGGGAGTGTGGTCTTAAGCGGCTTGCCTGCTTCCGGAATATGGACTGTTACCGGTTTTCCGGAAAACATGACAAATACCGGTACAGGGAGCTACACAACCATAGAAGGGCTTGCTCCGGGAACATACACCTTTACCGTAACAAATTCTGAAGGATGTATTTCCCCATCCACGGAGAATGTTGTTATCAATACTCAGCCTCCCACCCCGCCTCCGCCGGTGATTGAAACAATTGTTCAACCAACCTGCGACGTAGCAACAGGAAGTATAGAACTTAGCAATTTGCCTTCGACAGGCAACTGGATCCTGACAAGATCCCCGGATGGCACAACTATCAGCGGAACAGGTCCTTCAACAACAATTTCAGGACTGGCTGCCGGTAATTACACATTCACTGTGACCAACACTCATGGATGTGTATCGGAATCATCAGCCGAAGTGGCCATAAATACACAACCGGTAACACCTTCTCCTCCCGGAATAGGCAATATTACACAACCCACTCCGGATGTTTTCACAGGAAGTGTGGTTCTGACAGGGCTGCCCTCCCCGGGAGTGTGGACACTAGTTATGAATCCGGGAGGGGTAACAACTACCGGAACCGGTCTTTCAACAATAATATCAGGTATCAGCCCCGGGATCTATACGTTCACAGTAACTAATCCGGATGGCTGCACCTCACGGGAATCACAGGCGGTGGGCCTGTATACCCTGGATCTGACAGGACCCGGTAATATATCCATCAGACCTCAGGATACAATAAAGATTGCCGGCTCAAATGCAGGATCATTCAAAATAGGTGTGAGTTCAAACACTGAGTGGTCTGTAAAGGATAATTCATTATGGTTAAAGGCTGTTAAAGATGCAGAATCTTCAAATATCGAGGTTGGTTACATGGAAAATATTTCAGTATTAGACAAGATTGCTGCCATTAATATTACATATACATCAAATCCGGAACTTACTATTTACGTAAGTCAAAAAGGCAGAATACCACAACTGGCCGGATCAAAATTTGATGACGTTGTGATGTATCCAAATCCTGCAGGAGAACTTGTCTTTATCAGACTGGGCAATGAAGGATCTGAAATGATCAAAATATCAGTAGCTAATATTTACGGCAATATTGTATATAACAGGGAATACAAGAATACATTGCCTCATCAGGAATTAGAATTAACCATATCAGATCTGCCTTCAGGCCTGTACTACATAACTATGGCGGATAACGTAAGTTTTAAAACGTTCTCCGTTATTAAACGTTAGCAATTCTTTACTCTGAAACCGGGTATTTTATTTGTCGCCGTTATTGTTTATTTCTGAAGCATCGACATCAAGTTTCTGAATATAATCATCTCTGAATCCAAGCAAGCCGGCGTTTATGATATTATATCCGTCACAACCTATAAACAACCTCCAACCAGTAGGAATTGTTTCATCTGACCGTACAAGATAAAATCCGGCTGCTCTTGCCGACTGAACAGGTACACCAAAAATCCTGATCATAACTTCCGGCCCTGAGGAGATTTTTACATCTGTGCTTTCTGTAAGGTATGGTTCGATAAAATCGAAAACCTCTGAATGATCAAACGTGTTTTCGGACCAATTATACCTCTGAAACCTCATCTGTGAAGTAAGTATCCTGTCCTGTCTCACCCCTGAAACAATTTCTCCGGATGCAGTTCCTTCATAACCACAATTGAATGCAATCTCGGGTACGATTACAATACTGTCGGTGATAATGGGTGAATGAATGAACTCTGCAAGTGTAGTATCTTTGCTTCCATAAAATAATCCGCTTGATCTTAAGGTGACTTCGTCAATGTTATGCAGTACTGTTGTAACATTCATCTCCTGTATCCTGTTAAACCTTATTTCAATTGTTATGGTGATCTCTGCGCTGACACCTATTGCACCTTCCAGAGTTGCCCATGAGTTTCCTTCATTTTGGATCTCAAAATCATCCAGTGTTACAGCAAGACCGTCAAAAGCCTTGTCAGGTCCGGTTACAAGGATCCCGTCAACTTTGGATTTAAGTCTGAAGTCTTTTTCGAGCAATCTTTTTTCGATCCTTATGGTTCCTTCTTTTATGGCCTCAGGCAATGTGGCATCCAAAGTGCTGACCGTAACTTGGCTTCCATTCGCTGTAATATGGGTTACCTTCCGCAGGGTGCCATAGGGTGTTTTTCCGGAAACCCCTGTTACCAGAATGCTTCCGACACCTATTTTTTCAATTTCACCAGTCTTACCACCAAATACTATTCTGTCATCTTCAATTTCGCTTATTAGTGCGAGTTCCACAGATCCCAGAAAAATAACATTTCCTGAATAAACCAGATTTCCCACCTGTTTTCCCCAGCTGAATTCATCCCTGTCACAACCCGGGTAAATGACAATAATTGTCATAAGGAACAAGCTGATTATTTTGTGCTTTCTTTTCATTTCCAAAAAAATATATTCTGTAAGGCACCCGAGAAAAATTGCATGTACATAAAATAAAATAAAATTTTTGATTTCTAATAGAATATTTTACGCATCCTCCCTGTAACACTCTTCTTCTTTAGTGTTGAATAGACTATACCAAAAACAGAAGTCAGTGATATCCCTCCGGCTAAATACGAATATGTATCATATTTCTTTGTATTGTTATAATAAGTTCTTGCAAGTTCTTCTGTCCCGGCAATTTTTGACAGAGAATAGTACCTGTCTGCCTCAGACTTCAGGTATCTGTTACTCACAGCGCTCACCGCGAAAACGGGTACTGAAATTATCTGCAAAACCCTGCAGAATTGCCTTTGCTTTGCCAGTCTACTGTCATATGGCAGGTTGAATATAAAATCCGGATCCTGAATATTAAGATTATTCAGGATCATATTTCCGGTAAAGTTCTGGTCAGGCTGGTTCAGAGCTGGCTGATTTTTATTGCCAAAAAGTTTAACAACCTCGTTGTTATGCTGAATCTTAGCAATTTCCCTGGATGATAAACCCTGATCAGTTCTTATTCTGTGGTCTGCTCCTCCTGCCAAAAGATGTGCAGCCATTTCAGCATAATTCAATTCTGAAGCTATATGAAGAGGTGTATATCCCATATCTCCTTGAATATTAACATCTGCCCCTGCTGCTATCAGCGCCTTTGCTGTTTCCTTATTGTTTGAGAGAGCAGCCAGATGCAACGGGGAAAGGTTCATACTGTTCCTTGTGTTCAGGTCAACTCCCTGGTTTATCAAATTAACAGCATATTGGTTTTCTCCTGTGATAACTGCTGCATGCAAAGGGAAAGTGGTTGTCTCAGTACTTGTCGCAATAAATGAATCAAGGGGATCTGTACGTGACGGTTGAATTATTATTTCATCTTCTGATCCCGTTTTTTTCTCCTTCTCATCATCAATTATTACCGCATCTTCTGAATATTCTGCCAGCAACATTGCTGGTCGTATATTCTCTTCAACAGTATCTGAAGGAATCAAATTGATTTTGATTTTTTCAAATGTCAGTTTTTCAACAACCGGTGTGTCCCTCTCGTCAACCGTTATATTTTCCCCGGGTGTAATAAGAGAATCTGCGTCAGTTGTTGCAGGTTCACCAGCCGGTTCATCTGAAGCTGTTTTGCTGACAGCCGTATTATCCGGAGGGGCTCTGTCAGGCACTGTTCTTAAATCAGTTCTTTTTCTTTCAGCCGTCGAAGTCTGCGGCTCAACAACATTAGCAAAACCGGCCGAAAGATTCAACCTGTATACGAAAAAGGGCATCTCAACCATTTTCGTAACATCACTTTCAAGCTCTTTGTATTCAATTATGAATTTATGGCCTCCTTCAAGATCAAGTCTCGGGATTCTGATTTCGGAATAATCTAATTTAAGCCAGGGAGACCACACCAGCAGGGATCTTTCAACAGTGGTCGTTCCGGCATCCGGGATCTGGAGTCTGTATCTGTACATAAATACAACCTGCCGGTTCCTGAAAAAACTTAAATTAACGCCACCAAACAATTTGATTGATACAGGGACTTCTTTTATAAAGTAAAATGGTTCCTGTTGAAAGCAAGAGTATGCCGGAGCTTTGTTACTTTCATCCGTGTCAGCAAAAGAACTTTCTATGGGAAAAGTAAATAAATACAGTATTATTAAAACAGACAAATAATTTTTCATCGTTCCAATAACAAATTAATCTGACTTTCCTAAAAATCGAAGTGTATTTAATCCCGGCAGATTAACTATCATTATGATTCATAAAATTATATTTTCTGCATAAGAAATCATAATTAATTTGACCAATATATTGATGGGAGTGGCATAACAACACTGGCACAGAAAAGTATAAGGGGCCTTGCAGTATGCAAGGCCCCTTACCGAATGTTATAACCTGTTTTATCCCAGATAACCTTTAAGAAGTTTACTCCGGGATGTATGTCTCAGCCTTCGTATTGCTTTTTCCTTTATCTGCCGCACCCGTTCACGGGTAAGCCCGAACTTTTCCCCAATCTCTTCAAGGGTCATTTCCTGGCATCCTATTCCAAAAAAGAATCGTATGATATCGCGTTCTCTCTCCGTAAGTGTTGCAAGGGCTCTGTAAATTTCTCTCGACAGTGACTCATCCATCAGGAGCTTGTCTGCAACAGGTGAATCAGAATTGGTAAGAACATCGAGAAGGCTGTTGTCTTCCCCTTCAATAAACGGTGCATCAACCGAAACATGTCTTCCTGATACTTTAAGAGTGTCTGAAACCTTCTCCTTGGGCAGTTCAAGAACGTCGGCCAGCTCTTCAGGAGATGGTGTACGTTCATTTTCCTGTTCAAATTTAGAAAATGCCTTGTTTATTTTATTGAGTGACCCAACCTGATTCAACGGAAGCCTGACAATCCTGGATTGTTCCGCCAGTGCCTGAAGTATTGACTGCCGAATCCACCATACTGCATACGAAATGAATTTGAAACCCCTTGTTTCATCGAATTTTTCAGCAGCTTTGATCAGACCCAGATTTCCTTCATTTATAAGGTCGGGCAGACTTAATCCCTGATTCTGATATTGTTTGGCAACTGATACTACAAAGCGCAGGTTTGCTTTTGTGAGTTTTTCAAGGGCAGCTCTGTCTCCTTTCTTTATTCTCTGTGCCAGTTCAACTTCTTCTTCAACCGATATCAACTCTTCCTTACCAATTTCCTGCAGATATTTATCCAGTGATGCACTTTCTCTGTTTGTTATGGATTTGGTAATCTTTAGCTGTCTCATTATGCCTCCGAAAAAATTTTCGCAAAGATATTGCTTTATAAACTAATAACAAAATTTAATTAATAATGTTGCATGCAGGAGATATATTCCTGATTAATCCCCTGCCATGCAGACATTTATGATAGACGATCTTAATTTCTGAAGGAGTAACTGAAATAAGTACCGTTGGACTGTATTCCTTCTATAGACCTCAGGTCGGTCTCATTTCCGCTGGCTTCACGGACATCGGAAGCATTTTTGACCTTCTTTCCGTTTATACTGAGAATAACATATCCTTTATTAATTCCGAGGTCCCTGAATTTTCCTTCGTTGACCTCTGTAACCTTTACACCGTAATCTACATTGAAATTTCTTCTGTCAGCTGATCCCAGTGATTCCAGTCGGGCGCCGTAAACTACACTGCTGCTCATCTCACGTGTCACAACACTGGTATTGCCGGCAACATTCTTCATTACCAAAGAAACTGTAGACTGTTTGCCGTTTCTGATAAAAGTAACATTGGCTCTGTCTCCGGGACGGTGTTTTCCTACCTGTACCTGCAATTCAGCTGGTGTTGCAACGCCAACATTGTTGAATTTGATAATAATGTCATTTTCCTTAAGTCCTGCTTCTTCAGCCGCTCCTCCGGGAACTATACCGGCAATGAGTACTCCTTTCACTTCATCCAGCTTCTGCTTATCTGCATCGGCCTGTGTTACTTCCCTTATATTCACACCAATAATAGCTCTCTGGACTTCACCATATTGCTTCAGGTCTTCAACAACTTTGCTGACAATACTGACCGGGATGGCAAAAGAATTTCCCGCGTAAGCTCCGCTGGGGGATACTATGGCAGCTGTAATGCCTACAAGAAGTCCTTTGGTATTGACAAGGGCTCCGCCGCTGTTACCCATATTCAGGGCTGCATCTGTCTGGATAAACGATTCAATCTTAAGATCGTCATCAAGGATGCCCAGACTGCGTCCTTTTGCACTGACAATTCCGGCAGTCACAGTGGATGTCAGGTTAAATGGATTGCCTACAGCCAGAACCCATTCGCCAAGCCTTAGCTGTTCGGAATCTCCGTATTTCACATAAGGAAGATTACTGGCCTTGACCTTGAGCAGGGCGATGTCCGTACTCGGATCTCTCCCTACAACGGAAGCAGAAAAGGTTCTGTTGTCGTTAAGCTTTACCTCAACATTTTCTGCATTATCAATAACATGGTTATTCGTAATGATATAACCATCTTCTGAAATTATTACACCCGAACCATAACCGCTTACCTCCCGGGGCCTCTGGTACCTTTCACCATAGAACCATTCCATAATAGGATTACTGGCCTGAGGTCCCATCGTACTTTTTGTCCTGACATGAACAACTGCATGAACTGTAAGCTCTGCGGCATATGTAAAATCAACCTGGCCTTCCTGCATTGCAAGTGATGTCAGGATAGCCTCTCCATTGCGGATATCAACACCTGAAGTGTCTTTAAGCAGCTGGGCCGGTTGCTTCTGAACAATCCTGGTATAGGCAAACAGAGCTATCACTCCACCCAGTAGTGCCATTATCAAGGATCCTATCAAATACTTTGCTTTCATAATTATATGTGTTTATTACTTATTATTTTTCACTGAACCATGTGCTATGCACAAGAATTATGCCTTAAAAGATTCATTATATTTATAACCGTATTCAGTGACTTATGTTTTACAAAGTTCATACATTTTTTCGGGGGTTGTCAATTATTATTAAAGATTTAACAACACTTTAACAGTGATGACATTATCATTTAACAAATATCAGGGGACAGGCAATGATTTCATTATCATTGATAACCGAAATTCAGTACTTAATCCTTCAGATAGTGTTGCAATAAAAACGCTTTGTGAACGCAGAACCGGTATAGGAGCTGACGGGCTTATTCTCATCGAAAAAGCTGAGGGCTGCGATTTCAGAATGATATATTTCAATTCCGACGGTCTATTGGGTTCAATGTGCGGAAACGGCGGAAGGTGTGCTGCCGATTTTGCCATAAGGCACGGAATTGCAGCCAGAAAGCTCTCTTTCATGGCTTCTGACGGTTTGCACCACGCAGAATCATATGATGGGAAAGTAAGACTCAGTATGAGCGATGTTTCTGAAAAAAAAATCATTGAAGGGAACTACTTTATCAACACCGGATCGCCTCACTATGTTATATTTGCCGGGGATCCTGATACTGCTGATGTCATCAATGAAGGAAGAAGGATAAGATGGTCATCATTATTCCCTGACGGAGGAACCAATGTGAATTTTGTAAAAGCCTCAAAAGATCATATATACGTAAGAACATATGAAAGAGGGGTCGAGGCTGAAACCCTTTCCTGCGGGACAGGAGTCACTGCATCTGCCATAGCTGCAGTTTTGTCAGGTCATTTTGTCAGCAGTCCGATAAACATTAGAACACGGGGAGGTAATCTAATGGCCGAATTTGACATCAGGGGCAATCTTATTACCAATATCTGGCTGACAGGCCCTGCAACATTCGTGTTCGAAGGAAAAATTGAAGTGCAGGATGGTCACGGCCTGGTCTAAGAGATTAAGACCATGAAAATCCTTCCTTATAAACAGCAGGTTAAAAGTATTTAAAGAATCGCTTGCTTATCGTGAACAGATGGGAAAAGAGAAGTTATACGGCAAAACATTAAATGAGCTGATAAGCGTAGCCAGAAAGGCCGGCATGCCTGGTTATGGAGCAAGACAGATCGCCGAATGGTTGTATAAAAATGAGATCAGAACCATTGATGAGATGACCAATCTCTCAAGAAAGATGAGGGCTGTTCTGTCGGAAAATTACGAGGTTGGACTTGCAGACCCTGTAAGTTCAAAAGAAAGTAAAGACGGCACCAGGAAGTATCTTTTTGAGGTGCTTGAAGGTAAATATATTGAAACAGCCTTTATTCCAGACCGTGAAAGAGCGACCGTCTGTATCTCCACACAGTCAGGATGTAAAATGGGATGTATCTTCTGTATGACCGGGAAGCAGGGATTTCAGGGCAACCTTGATTCCGGTGAGATTCTCAATCAGTTCAGGAGCCTTCCAGAGTTCGGAAAACTAACAAATATGGTTTACATGGGTATGGGTGAACCTCTAGATAATCCGGATGAAGTGCTGAAAAGTCTCGAGATCATGACATCTGAATGGGGTTATGCATGGAGCCCGGCGAGAATTACGGTAAGCACGGTGGGCTTAATAAACAAAATGAGAGAATTCATCGGGAAGAGCAGATGTCATCTTGCTGTAAGCTTACACTCTCCTTTTGAAGATGAAAGAAGAATGCTCATGCCCGCTCAGAAAACCAACCCTGTCGGAGAAATAATCAAAATCATCAGAGATTTTGACTTTAACAGACAAAGGAGAGTTTCTTTTGAATATATTCTCTTCAAGGGACTTAATGATACCCCCCGGCACATCAATGAGCTGGCAAGGATACTCAATGGCATAAAGTGCAGAATAAATATTATAAGGTTTCATCCTGTTCCGGGATCTTCATTGAGAAGCCCGGAAGTGGATGAAGTCGATGAGTTCAGGAAGTCGCTGAATGCAAAGGGCATTATTACAACTGTCAGGGCCAGCAGGGGACTGGACATTCAGGCAGCTTGCGGACTGCTCTCAACAATGGAACAAAATAAATCATAACAATATGCTCAGGTTATTAATAACAGTTGTTTTAGTTACCGCCCCAGCGCTTTTTGCTCCATGCCAGAAGCCTGCATTGGATTTTTTCATATCAGATTCTTCCATGATAAATGCCTCCGCAGGTGTTTGTGTTATAAATACCGTGTCGATGGAAACAGTAATTGAACATAATTCATTAAAGAGTCTGACTCCTGCGTCAATTCTTAAACTTATAACGTCAGCATCAGCTTTGGAGACTCTTGGTCCCGGCTTTACTTTCCGGACAACTCTTGGTTACACAGGCACTTTGGACCCTGTTACAGGAATTCTTACCGGCGATCTGGTAATTAAGGGAGGAGGCGATCCTGCACTTGGTTCGGATTATTTTTATGACCATTATGGTAACTTTATAGATAAATGGGTTGATATAGTTACCGGGAGAGGCATAAAGACTATTGAAGGAAAAATAATCGCCGATGATTCAAGGTATGATTATCAGCCTGTACCGGCAAGATGGCAATGGGAAGACACAGGAAATTACTACGGTGCAGGGGCATTCGGGCTCTCTGTTTTCGACAATACATGCAGGGTACATCTGATATCATCCGACTCAGGGTCAGTGCCTTTGATTCACTATATCAAACCACCGCAATACAGTTACACCTTTACCAACAGACTCGTATCGGAAGGTAGCTCCGACAGAGGTTACATTTTCAGTGCTCCATACAGTACCTCAGGATGGATTTCAGGAACAATACCTGTCAACAACGATGACTTTGTACTGAAAGGATCCATTGCTGATCCGCCCCTGCTCCTTGCCAGAATCCTTGACCACAGGCTCGATTCAGCAGGAATAGTTATCAGGAACAAACCTTCAACCACTCGGCTTGAAGGATCCGGAAATGAAGCTTTATTAACGCCTGTTGCTGAATTAATATCCCCTCCCCTGGAAAAGATCATTGATATCCTCAACCGTGAAAGCGTCAATCTGTATGCCGAACATCTGATTAAGGAAATGGGGATTGCGAGGTTTAACGAGGGAACCACTGCTGCAGGAATAAAGGCAGTTGAAGAATTTCTGGAAAAAGCCGGCATTCCCCTCAGCGGGATGTTCATTGAGGACGGCAGCGGCCTGTCAAAGGTCAACGGTATCAATCCTGAAGGAATGTCGAGGCTACTGTATTACATGAAAAAAGAAAGCAGGTTTTCCGACAGGTTTATTTCATCGTTGCCTGTAGCCGGTAAAGAGGGCACTTTGAAAAATTACTTCACAGATCCAGTTTTTGATATGAGGATGAGAGCCAAAAGCGGATCTATGCAAAGAGTCAGATGCTATGCCGGCTACCTGACAACCATGGCAGGCAATGAGTTGGCCTTCTGTATCATGGTTAATAACTATTCAGGAAATCCACTCAGAATAATAAAAGCCATAGAGCAGTTTCTTAAAGAATTAATGCTGTACGGATAACAATCCCTTTATTCACCTTTTAATTAAAGAACTATCTTTGGGGCCCGGGTACTTTTAAACATTTTTCCCGGCCGGGACAGTAAATCTGTTTACTTTCCTGCCTTAACTGATATCACAAAATTATGCAAGACCAATCCCTGGGTAACTGATGACAGGATATAAATACTTATGAGATGACAATGAACAATATTGTTGCTTTACGACAATGCGGCCAGTATGATTATGACAGTGTTTATGCTATTATTTCTGAAATATACCATGCATGCAGGGGGCCGGTTTTAGAAAACAAGAAGGTCCTTGTCAAGCCGAATATTCTGAGAGACATTGATCCGGAAAAGGCTGTCACCACTCATCCTGTTGTTGTTGAAGCGTTAATCAGATTCCTGCAGTCCAACGGTGCAACAGTCCTTGTCGGTGACTCACCGGCTGTCCATCTGAAAGGATTCAGGGGAATAAAATCCGGCATAATGGAAGTTTGCAACAAGACAGGTGCCAGATGGGTTGATTTTTTGGAAAACCCTTCTGAAGTTAATTTAGCTGATGGAAAGATCCGTATTGCTTCTGTTATTAAATCAGCAGATCTAATTATTTCAGTTCCCAAATTAAAGAATCATGAATTCGTGTATTTTTCCGGAGCAGTTAAAAACACCCTTGGTCTTGTTCCCGGATTTTCCAAATCATTTACACATGCAATGCACCAGGATGTTACCGGTTACAGTTCTTTTCTGCTGGACCTGAATGAAGCGGTAACCCCCGGTTTTTTTCTGATGGATGGCATAATGAGTCTGGAAGGAAGGGGCCCCGGCGTTGCCGGAACACCTGTGCTGACCGGTGTACTGATAGGCTCCTCCAATCCTGTTGCCCTCGACATGATTGCCTGCACCGTTGCCGGTTACGATCCGCTTAAGATCCCTACCAACAGAATCGCAACCGAGAGAGGATTGTGGATAAAGTCAAAAGATGAAATTTTCTACGATGGGCCCGATATTAATGAAGTTGTCAGGAAAGATTTCAAAAGGACTCCAATATCAGGCAACTCCAATATTATACTAAGGTTCGTTCTGAGAAGGATAAGATCTGTGCGAAGACTTCAGAAAAGGCCGGTATTTATACAATCAAGATGCATTGGTTGCAGGGAATGTGTCAGGATATGTTCCCAGAATGCATTGGCTGTTCACCCTGATGAAAGAAACAAGATTTTGCTCACCGATCAGAAATGCATAAGATGCTACTGTTGCAGTGAAGTATGTCCGGCCGATGCAGTTAAAATAAGGATCAAAATATTCTGAGAATGCATGAACCTGTCAGGCATCTATTCTGGCATAACGGGCATGTGTTTCGATAAATTCCCTGCGCGGAGGAACCTCATCGCCCATCAGCATTGAGAAAATGTGATCTGCTTCAGCCGCACTTTCAATAGTAACCTGTCGCAGCGTCCTGGTTTCAGGGTTCATAGTTGTGCTCCACAGCTGTTCAGCATTCATTTCCCCAAGGCCTTTATAGCGTTGTAGGCTTACTGAAGAATCCTTACCCTGGCCCAGCTCAGCAATAGCAGCTTCTCTTTCTTCCTCTGACCAGCAATAGCGTTCAGCTTTGCCTTTTTTTATCAGATACAGCGGAGGTGTGGCGATAAAAATGTTACCTCCTTTAATAAGATCCTGCATATATCTGAAGAAGAATGTCATTATAAGGGTGGTAATATGTGAGCCATCAACATCGGCGTCAGTCATAATAATTATCTTATGGTATCTCAAGCCTGAGAGGTTAAGGGCTTTACTGTCCTCCTCCGTTCCAATATTTACTCCCAAAGCAGTAAAAATGTTTTTAATTTCCTCACTTTCGTAGATCCTGTGGTGCATTGCTTTTTCAACATTCAGGATTTTTCCCCTGAGAGGAAGGATCGCCTGAAACCGCCGGTCTCTTCCCTGTTTGGCAGTACCGCCGGCCGAGTCTCCCTCAACAAGGAATATTTCGCTGTTGACAGGATCCCTGTCTGCACAGTCAGCAAGTTTGCCGGGCAATCCAGATCCGGAAAATTCATTTTTTCGCTGGACAAGCTCCCTTGCCTTACGGGCTGCATGCCTTGCAGTAGCAGCAAGTATCACCTTCTGAACAATAACTTTTGCATCCTTCGGATTTTCTTCCAGGTAATTTGTAAGCATAGTGCTAACTGCCTGATCAACAGCCCCCATAACCTCAGAATTCCCAAGCTTGGTCTTGGTCTGACCTTCAAACTGAGGCTCTGCGACTTTAACTGAAATTATTGCAGTAAGGCCTTCACGGAAATCATCCCCGTTTATATCAAATTTAAGCTTTGCTGTTGCACCTGAATCCTCGGCATACTTTTTAAGTGTGCGGGTAAGGCCTCTTCTGAAGCCTGCCAGATGGGTTCCTCCTTCAATGGTATTTATGTTATTCACATAGGAATGTACATTTTCCGTAAAAGAGCTGTTATACTGAAGGGCTATTTCCACAGGGACTTCAGATTTATCGAAACTAATCTGGACGGGGTTGTCGATTATCCTTTCCCTGTTTGAATCCAGATATTCAACAAACTCGATCAAACCCTTCGATGATCTGAATTCCTCATATCTCTCTCTGCCTCCGTTACCGTTCTCAATGAGTTCTCTCATATCCTTGATGGTAAGAAGTATGCCTTTATTAAGAAACGCAAGCTCCCGGAGCCTGGCAGAAAGTATCTCAAAGTTAAAATCCGTTGTCTGAAAGATAGAAGGATCGGGTTTAAAGGTGATTACTGTCCCTGATCTGTCTGTTTTTCCAACGACTTCAACACCCGTCACCGGTTTGCCCTGGTGGTATTCCTGTCTGAAAACCTGTCCTTCCCTCATAACCTCAGCAACCAGTTGCTGGGAGAGCGCATTAACACAGGAAACGCCAACTCCATGAAGTCCTCCCGATACTTTATAAGAACCTTTGTCAAACTTTCCTCCGGCATGCAGGAGTGTCATTACGACTTCAAGTGCTGATTTTTTTTCTTTTTCATGCATTCCGGTGGGAATCCCCCTGCCATCATCTGACACACTCAGTGAACCATCTTTATATATTACTACATCTATCCTCGAGCAGAATCCTGCCAGTGCTTCATCTATTGAGTTATCTATAACCTCATAAACGAGATGATGTAATCCTTTCAGGCCAATGTCACCTATATACATTGCAGGTCTCTTCCGTACAGCTTCCAAACCTTCCAGAACCTGAATACTCTCTGCAGAATATTCAAATCCCTCCTGCAATTTTCTGTCACTTTCACTCATAATAAAACCATCTTAATATATTCACAACTCTGTTGCATACAAGTCAGATAACAGGAATACTATCAGAAAATCCTGATGAATCAACATTCTTCTCAGCCGAGACAATTTGAAATGTTTTCCGGGGAAAAACCGATGAAAATTTCCTGATTGCTGCCTATCCTTTCCAACTCCACTTTTCTGCAATAAACAACTGAAAACTAGTGTCTTAATTTTAGTCACAAAGATAGCTGTTTTTACTTTCCGAAATGTTAAGGAATCATTAAAAGTAATGCACAATTTCATAAAGAAATTAACACATTATCCCTCCTTAAAATGTCACTCGGAATGATGCTGGAAAATAGTATCCAAATGCTCACAGGCTGTACGTAAATCCGACCAGGAAATTGAACATCTGCGATGGGTAAAATGCCCATTCATAATATCGCTGATAGGATATGTTGTTCACTTTCGCCCACAGTGAAAGAATTTTGGTATATCTGTATTCAGCTCCTATGCCGAGGTTGACATGCGCCGGCTGGTCCACCGGATGTGAAGCGGTAGTGAGCCATCCGGTAGCACTCTTCCTGGTGAGCAACTTCCTGGGGCCCGTCGCTGTTACTTCAGCCGTAGCCAATATCTTGTCTCTCAGATTATAATTTAATCCGAGTTTTACATCCCATTCAGGTTTGTTCCATGCGAAATCACTGATTATCGGATCTTCATTTTTCAAGAATGTGTAGTTGTAATAATTTGCGGCAGCGTTAAAGCGAAGCCTCTTTGTTATTGACCCTGTGAGTTCACCGTGTACATTAAGCAGGTCTCCGTTGCTGGTAACAGGCAAAAAATGGTTGCCCCTCTCTATTCTGGAAGCAGTATCCGGAAAAACCACATTACCATAAAACAGCATATTTTCAAATTTCGAGTATTCGACTGATGCCAGGTAATTGCCTTTTATTCCGTTATTTCCTTTCAGTCCGGCTTTTATCGAGATTGTATGGCTTGTATTAGGAAGCCTGAAAAGAGTGGCATCATCGGGGACAAGGTATGGATTTTCCTTTATCACGCTTAAAGGATTATTTTGTAAAAGCTTGCCCCCAAGTCCGGCAAAAAAGCTCATGTACTCTGGTATAACGGTAAATCCGAAGTTAACATCAGGGTAAACATGGAACGACGGCGATGTACTCAGATTTTTATCAAGCAGTAATTCCAACCCAAGATCAAAGTTCCATTGCCCGGAACTTTTCTTCACAAAAGGTGAGACAGAAAAAACATATTCGGGTTCAAGGTTGAGAGTATCAGACATAGTGTAACTGTCGAGCCTGATGTCAGATCCCAGATAAAATCCTTCGAAAAGAGTTGCCAGAGATCCATTGAAAGCAATATGGTTCATGGATTTTTTTGGCTTGTGGTTAAAGTAGTTGTAATAGATGCCGAAATTGTAGAGAAAATCCGATGAATCAGTTGTAGTGGAGGAATATGAGATTCCGCCTCCCATGTTATAATAGTCGAGCCTGATATCTTTTCTGTCAGGTTCATACAATCCGATCTCAGTATCGTATCCGTAGGCATATCTTGTCTTTTGGTTAAAGTCAAACGAGGCATCCAGAAGGCTTCTCCTGAAGAATTTTTTGCCGAAAAGAGATGCTTCGTTATCCATGAATCCCGCGTATACTTTCTGCTTATTTTCCAGGGGCACCTTTCCATTTGATGAATAATGTCTCGCATAGAGGCCCAGTGCGCCTTTTTTTGAGCGTTCATTTGTGATGCTAAGTTCCGCCAGAGGAGTGTTGTTGTTGCCAAGTCCGAGCTTCACATAGCTTTTATACAACCTGGGAAGGGGATCGGGAAGAAGTGCGGCCGGCCTGATCGGACTTATGCTGTATTCCGGTGAATACTGAACAGGGATTATCTGGTAATTAAATGACGGCCTGAGTGTCAGCGTATCAACAATATCAGGAAGAAAGCCTTTCTTCCTGACATCGGGAATGGAAGGTATATATGGATTGTAAAGAGTTACCTCCCTTCTGAGTGAGGGCTCTTCACCTCTTTCCTGGCTGAACGACGGGCATATCAAGATTGTCAGATATATCAGTGTGAAAATCTTTTTAATCATGTCATTATTATTTTTTCGTTTTCCAAGCAATAAACCAGTGCTTTGACCTCCTCTTCAGCTACTTGTCAAGAGAAGCCAGTTTTATATTTACCTCGTCAATTATTCCGTCATCCTTTACAGAATAATATTCCTTAAGGCTCTGCAATGTTGCCCTGGCCTGCAGCATATCGCCTTTATCAATGCTTATGTCGGCCAGAAGCAAAAACATCTTTGCCATCCAGTATTGGTGAGGTGTGTTCTGGTCAATGAATTCTGTTATTATCTTTTCCGACTCGGCAGATGATCCTTTTCTATATAATAATTCGGCCACCCTGTATTTTGATTCAGCCCCCTCAAAGCTGGAGACTTCTGTTGCCACCTTTCTGAATTCACTCAGCGCCTGTTCAAACTCATTCAGGCTGTAGTGCGCTTTACCTTTCATAAAAACGGCTTCTCTTCTCAATTCTTCAGGTATTTCCGCCGAATTGCTGATTTTTATGGCAGCATTTATGGTTTTCTGAGCATCTCCGGACTGGTATGCGGATCTCAACTGACCTCCCAGTGCAATAATCCTTATCCTTGAGGTAGCAGAGATTTTCTCAAGCTGGTCATAATATTCTGAAGCAGCAGAATAATCTTCCTTACTGTATAAAATTGAAGAAGCAGTTATCAGCGCCTGCTCCATGAACTGATTATTTGGCACCCTGATCACTCCCATGTAATAATTCAGGGCTTCATCCGGCTTCCCTTCCGAATTAAGGCATTCCGCAAGATAAAATTGGGCATTTAATCTGAAGCTGCCGTTCACGAACTCACCGAGGTAGTTTCTGAATACTTCTTTGGCTCTGGCACAATTCCCGGAAATATAGAGGTTCTCGCCTGATGCATAAAGCAGTGAATCTTTCTCGGCAAGGCTGACATCACCGTACCCCTTTGTATTAACATAGGCAAAATATCCCTCAACATCATTCATGTCAACATATGCATTTTTAAGGCCTGTCATGGCATATCTAGCCTCCGGAGTGGAGCTGTAATTCTCAATCACTTTCTTAAACTGCTCAACCGACCTGGTATTATCGCCCTGATTGTAATATAGAAGGCCTAGCTGAACAATGGCGCGTGGAACAAACGGACTTGTGTTATAATTCGCTATCACGTTAATAAAGTCTGCTTCGCCACGCATGTGGTTTTCAAGGACCAGAAAGGCCCTGCCCCGTTCATACAGTGCATTTGCTGCCAGTGATGATGACGGATATCTGTTAAGAAGCTGTGATAATATATCTATTTTCCCCTGCTGGTTATTCATCAGTCCCATGCAGAAGCCTTTCTGATACATGGCATAATCAGTACCGGCATTGCCGTTCTCTATCACTTTGTCGTAATAGGTTATGGCCTGAGTATACCTGGTGCTGATAAAATAAGAGTCAGCTATCCTCAGCCTGGCATCATGGATAATATCCTGACCGATGCCTGAAGCAGTTGACTCAAATATTCTGAAATTGTTCAGTGCCGCATCGTAGTCCTTCAGATTGAACAAAGCATATCCCAGGTTATAATGAAGAAGATTTTTTTCTTCCAGCATTGCAGAAGCAGGCAGTCCGGAAAACTTTCGGTAATCAGCAGCTGATTCTGCAAACCGGCCCAGTCTGTAATTCGCCTCCCCTCTCCAGTAAAATGTCCTGGCCGCTATCTCTCTGTTGTACTTCTCATACTGAAGTGACCTGTTGAACATGTTCAAAGAAGCCTCTATCTCCATATTCTTAAACAGCTCCAGGCCTCTGTAAAATGTTACCCTCTGATAAGCTTCTTCAAGACGGCCGTCCTTGTTCCTTATCCTGTCGAGAGCTGCGAGTGCGGCATTATAATTCCTGATCTCAAGAAGTGTGGAAACAAGGTAATTGTAAGCCTCGTCAATTTTATCTGATCCGGGATAGAGATTGATATATTCCTGGAATGCTGCAATTGCTTCACCAAAAGGAGAATATGATGTTTCATAGGTCAGCTTGGCATAATTGAACAGTGCTTCTTCCCTGATCTTCTGATCAAAATCCATTTTTGACGCCTGGCCGAATGCCAGCTGTGCCCGTTTCTTGTCATTCTTTTTAAGATAACAGTCACCCAGAACAAACCAGATATTCTGACTTATGATGTCTGTCCTTGCACCGATTTCCAGAAGAACCTTTATGGCATTGTCAATATCACCGGTCATATAATAGGAATATCCCAGCATGTACTTATCTTCCCTCGCACTTGCTGCTGCCGTTGAAGCGTATTGTTCGAGATACGGCAAAGCCGACTTGTAATCCTGCCGGTTGTAATAAGCATCCCCTATAAACCTGTATAGTTCAACAGCCCTGTCCTTCGGAGCTGACGCCAGAAGATCCGGAGCCATTTTGAGTATTCCGTCGTAATCTTTTTGCAGATAAAGCATTTGCACTATGTAAAAGGGAACTATGTCTCCAAATGTTTCATCATCAACAAGTCTCATGAATCCGTCCATTGCTGTCTGATACATTTTCTGTTCGTAGGCTATCTGGGAGAAATAGTAAACAGCAGGAGCAGAATATTCTGTGTCGACATCCTTTATCTCGGAGAACATTACCTGAGCGTTTTCCTTGTCACCCCTGACATACAGGGAATAGCCATATCTGAAAAAAAACTCGGGAAGTTTTTCTTTATCAAGTTCGTGTCTGTTTACAGCCTGGTAATATGTTACAGCTTTTCTGTAATTTTTATTCTGGAAGAAATAATCAGCGAGTTCAATATTGGCTTCATTGGCTCTGGGGCTTTCCGGATGGTTTTTCAGGTATACAACCATCCTGTATTCTGCGTCAGGATTGAACAGTTTAAGCGCCGAAAGTGCTGCGTAATATTCAGCCTCCGAAGCATTAATGGATTCAATCCCGTCGTTTTGTTTAACATATGAATCAAAAAGCCTGATAGCAGCGGGATATTTCTGTTTGTTAAACAGATCCAAAGCCCTGTTATATTCCGATTCAAGTTCCCGGCCCGCAAAGGAAACCTGAGCCAAACTATCGGAAAGAATGGCAATAAAAAGGCTTATTATCAAGACTTGAGTCTTTATGTTCATAACTAATATGTTTATTAGGTATCGGATTCTCTGCAACTGAAATTCACAAGAAACATACCTGTATTCATAACAGATTAATAATTAACAATATCCGATTACTTTTATTTCTTGTATCAAAGGGTAAAATTACAATTATTAAACGGGGGGCTGCCGGCCTTTATTACGCATTTTATCAACATCCAAATGTTAATTATCATTTCTTTCATTAATTTGCAGCTCAAACACTATCGTCATGTCTGATAACAACATTTCCGACAAAATAATTGAGCTTAAGAACTGTGATATCTGGCAACAGGACCACCTCGTGCTTACCAATGTAAACCTGACTGTCGACAGGAGTGAATTCCTGTACATTGTCGGCAAGGTTGGCAGTGGTAAAACCAGCCTGATCAAAACGCTCAATGCACAGCTTCCGTTAAAAGAGGGCACCGGCAAAGTTGCAGGATATGACCTTTCCTCAATCAAATCCCGCGATATTCCGTATCTGAGGAGAAAGATCGGAATTGTATTTCAGGATTTTCAGCTGCTGACAGACAGACCTGTCAATGAAAATCTTGAATTTGTTCTAAGGGCTACCGGTTGGAAGAACAAAAAAGACATTGAAATGAAAATAAAGGATGTTCTTGATAAGGTAGGACTTAATCTGAAAGGCTATAAGCTTCCCCACCAGCTTTCAGGAGGCGAGCAGCAGCGCGTTGTTATCGGACGGGCACTCCTGAACGATCCTGAAATAATACTTGCAGATGAACCAACGGGCAATCTTGATCCTGAAACTTCGGAAGGCATTATCAAACTGCTCAAGGATATAAGCACATCAGGGCGGGCTGTCATGGTGGCCACACATAACCACACCATCCTTAAAAAGTACCCGTCAAGAACCGTCAGGTGCGATAATGGAAAACTAACCGAGGTAAATAATGATGAAGAGATCGAGCTGGAGTCTCTCTGAATGTTCATGGCATCACAATTTCACCAAGCCTGTCTGTCAAGTACGAATTCAAAGATTTCCTTCCATTCCCCGTCATCGCAGGCATCCGTTAAAGAAGTTTCGTGCCACAGGCTTACAAAATGGCCTCCTGACTCTCTGGTTACATTTATCATCCCTTCAACAATTTTCCTGAATGCCCCGATATTTGTTCTATTATATTTTGCCAGCGCGATGTCTGTCATTTGATAAGGTATGATGAGCAACCCTGTTACCCTGTTGTTCCTGAGATCAAAGAATCTGAATGGCCTTGATATGCCGGCTCTGAAGCCCGGGTCCTCCGGATAACCCATGGAATAATCTTCCTTTATTCCTGCGTCACAAAGAACCCTGCAGGATTCCGGTATGACAAGGGCTGAGGGATCAGTACAACTTTTAAGGATATCCTGACTTATGAGCGGTGCGAGCCTTAGAATTTCCTTCCTGACCGATTTTAATGAAGTTGCAGAATCACCCGTAAGATATATTCCGGCATCATGTTTTAAGGAGGTGCTTCTGATAAGTGCCCTGTAATCAGAATTTCTCCATTGATGATGACTTTCACCATGGAAGGAGTCTGCTGCTGAGAAAAACATTTTTGCTTCAGACGAGAATGCAGACAAACTATTTTTAAGATAAACAAAGAACATAGATGCATCATCCTTATCCCTGTCAGAATCTTTATGCTGTTCTTTTGCACCTGTTATTTCTTTCAGCAGATATGTAATATTGCCAAGAAGGTTTTTACCATGTACGGAAAACGGATTACCTGTGCAAAAGATCATCATTGATTTATAATTGCCTGCTTTAAAGGCCATTCCATAGAACATACCGGCCATTGCCCTGGCAAATCTTTTCGCCCAGAGCTCGATAACGGGAATATTCAGAAAACCCTTACGGTAAGCCAGTGAAGATGGTGCAATAAAACAACCAGATTCGTCGCATTTACCATATTCGGGGTATTCTTCATACCGGGTTATCAGATAAAAGGACGAAGCAAAGATATCGAAAGGAAAATCTGAATCGGGGCTAGTAGGGAAAAATCCCGGAAGGCCATCCCAATCTTCAACAATCAGATTACGCGGTTTTATGTCATCTTCGAATAAAAGTGAATCAGGGCTCATCTTGAGAGCACCAGGAACTTTACCTGACGAATAGTTGATTGCCGGGTTTTTACCGATCCTGCGTCTGTCAGTGATTATTTCATATGAAAGACCAAGGATATCATGAAGAATTACTTCTGCCATGTAATTTAGACGGGCTGCGCTGCCCTGTGAATATATCTTTACCGGCCTGAGTTCCATTGATCAAATTTAGTCAAATTAATGATTAAAATCCAGTCTGATAAATGCTTTGAGGCGGGTTTGTATTTTTGAGGCGATTTACTGCTTCAGTATGAGAAATCCCTGATTACGTAATAGTTTAATGCCAATGTTATCTTTTCAGATAATCATCAAAAAGGATCTGAAGGTATGCCTTTCCTGTTTTTTCTGTAAGCTCCGGATTGCTTCCCGCAGAATAGACCGGTTTTCCTAGCTTATGATCATATATTATCGCGGATGTATCCGTTATAAAAGCAAAACCTTCATTAAAAGTATAGAAAGCAAATGAGTTCGATTCATCTGAAAGCATATCCTTGGCAAAATAATAATCACATTCAATGCCCATCTGGTTACAAAGTGTAAGAGCCATGTCAACCTGGCTTCCGTACTTACTGATCCTGACGCCTCTTTCGTTTACGGCACCTCCGGTCCACAACATCGGTATCCTGAATATCTCCTCCGAGTATACAAGAACCTCAGGTGAATTTCTGCGGCAGTGATCAGCAACAAGGATAATCAAAGTATTATTCCACCAGTATTCTCCTTTTGCCCAGTCTAGGAACTCACCCAGTATCCGGTCGGTGTAATAAACCGAATTTTTGAAACGTGTCAGGTCATCCCTGCCCTCAAATACCGGCTCCATGGGCACTTCAAAGGGTTCGTGGCTCGAAAGTGTGAGAACTGTCCTGAAAAAGGGTTCATTAATGTCTTTCATCGATTCTTTCAATGCATTGAACAATATATGATCATGCACTCCCCATTTCGAATTGTAATGTTCAGGATCAAAATCTTCCATGGTTACAATCTGGTCAAAACCTGATGCGATTATGTAAGATTTGAAATTCGCGAAATTGATATCTCCGCCATACCAGAAAGAACTTTTGTAGTTAAGGGAGTTAAGGGTATTTGTGATGGATTTAAGCGACTGGGTCTTTCTGGGCTCCTTGATTATCGAAACGGCAGGCTGCGACGGATATCCGCTCAGGATTGCCGGGAGTGCCTTATCGGTACGGTTGCCTGAGGCGTAGAAATTAGTAAACAGGATGCCTTCTTCTGCATATCTGTTCAGACTAGGTGTCGTGAGTGAGTCTCCGCCCAGTGGTCCTATAAGTGTATTTCCAAAACTTTCAAGTACTATAAGTAAAATATTTGGCCTTAAATTATTCAGTACCTTCCGCGAAACACCTTTTCCAAGCGTCAGGGAATCTGTTATTAACCTGGCTTCCTCATGATCGCAGTATTCATACAGGTTGGATACAGGCCTGTGGTTGAAAGCAGAGCTGCCGACATTCCAGAAAACATTTACGGCAGCATGGTTGGCAAACATATCGTTGCCGAAATAAACCGTTCCGGCATTTATCGGCGCGATACCAATACCTCCCCGGATGGGTATGATGAGGGATCCCCAAATAATCAGAAACAGGAGTGCAAGCGGCAATCTGTGTCTGACCTTCTCAAATCCTCTGAAGAATTTGTCTGCCAGCCTGCTGTAAATAAAAATAAATAAAACTGCAATAAGTATAACAGAAATAATCATGATCATCAACCGGATGGTAGTCACTGAAGCTGCTGCTTCCTGAGGTGTCCTGAGATAAAGAAGAGGTGTGTAATCCATTCTGAATCCCCAGTACTTATACAGTATGGTATCAGCAACTGTAATGGATGAAGCAACGAAGATAAAAATACAAGTATACCATTTCACTGCTTTTCCGAACCAGGGACCTCTGATCCATAATGCCGGAATCATAAACAGCACGGGCAGCACCAGAAGATAAGCTGCAGCCGATATATCCAGCTTAAGCCCGTGACAGAACGATGCGGCAAGTGTTGGAAAACCAGACTGAAAAGCTTCAGAGTGATGTGTAAGAATAAAAAAAAGCCTGGCAAAAAAGAAAAAAACCAGCCAGAAAAGTGCATATATCAGGATCGCTTTTAATCTGTTTCTCATCTTTTCAAATTTTTAAGTATTTCCTGAGTCTTTTTTCCGCCGTTATGATAGAAAATCAGGAGCGAAGCAGAAATAATTATCAGTCCTGACATCATGAACCGTATGCCGGCATAATTGCAACGGGGTTTCATATTCCAGCCCGAGTTTTATTTCTGCATATGGTGTTGACCATAACAAACATGCTATTATTGCAGTGAAGTTTGCGCTTCTCCTGGTTTTTGAATAATAAAGTTATCTGGCCGCAAATATCAAAAATTTTTTCTTCATTAAGTAATGGCATTAGGTATTAAGTTTTTGGTTAATCCTATAAATATCTTTCTACAGAACAGGTATGATAAGTAATCGGTGATTCCTGACTGCCAGATTGATATAATTTAATAGATTTGTCAGGATGAAAATATAGATAATGGTTGTTGCTGAATATATTGCCAGCGCTCTTTTCAGATCAGGTGTCAGATACATCTTCGGGGTCCCCGGAGGATCATCTATCCCGTATATTGAAGCATTCAGGGCTGCAGGAATTGAGTTTGTACTTACCTCACACGAAGCCTCTGCCGGAATAATGGCCGGGGTTACGGCAAGACTGACCGGAGTCACCGGTGTCTGCCATGCTACTACAGGTCCGGGTGCCACAAACATAACGACCGGTTGTGGCGTCGCCCTGCTTGACAGATTGCCTGTCGTTGTCCTGACGTGCGAAACGGATTCGGCAATGATAAACAGGACCACCCAGATGAACATAAATCATCAGGAACTTTTCAAGCCGATAACAAAAGCTACTTTCAGGCTAACTCCTCAGCATACCGCGGAGGTGGTTGAAATGGCTTTGAAAAAGTGCCGCGAAGAGTATCCCGGACCTGTTCACCTCGGTCTGCCGGCAGACATTGCATCACAGGAAGCATTGACCATACAGCCTGCTGCAAAACAGAAAAAGGAAGAAATCGTCAGCAACGATACTGACATTATTTTTAATATACTGAATAATACAAAAAAGCCTCTTATAGCTGCAGGTCTGACACTGGCCCGTCTTTCTGCGGGACAAAAGCTTATTACATTTCTAACACAAGCAGAAATTCCTGTAGTTCTTACTCCCATGGCTAAAGGAGTTATTCCCGAAAATCACCCGTGTTACGCAGGTGTGTTGTTTCATGCACTGAGCGAATATCTTGACGACATTGTCGAAAAATGCGATCTTATCATCGGACTTGGTTACGATCCTGTCGAGTATAATTACGAATCGTGGATGCCTGATGTTCCGCTGTTGCATTTTAACACAAGATGGACAGATTTACCGGAAAATATTAAAAGTGCACAGTTCATCGGCCCTCCCGAAGAATGGTTCTCGGTTCTCAGGAAAGCCGCCTGGCCTCCCCGGTTATCAATACCTGAGGAAATCACAAAAGTCAGAGAGGAAGTTACCAGGGTTTTCCAGGGATTTACCGGTCATTTCGGCCCCGTCACTGCTCTCAGGGTTCTTCAGGAAGAGATTCCCCCGGAAACAATCGTCACTGCTGATGTGGGATCACACCTTCACCTCATTGGCCAGTTCTGGAATACATCCGGACGGCAGAAAATTCTGATGACCAACGGGTGGTCGGGGATGGGCTTCGGGATTCCGGCAGCTCTGGCAGCCTGCATGATAAACCCCTTTAAACCGGTTGTCTGTATCACCGGCGACGGAGGTTTCCTCATGACAGCAGGAGAAATTGCAACTGCACGGAGATATAACCTGCCTGTAATAATCGTAGTATTAAGCGACGGAGAACTTAACCTCATAAGATTAAAAAAGAGCTGGCAGAATAAATCTCCATACGGCACAATTCTTTATTCTGGTGATTTATTCGGATCGGACAGGTTCCTGGGAATAAGAGTTCTTGCTGCAGGATGCGAAGATGAATTGCGAAAGGCCGTAAGGACATCATTCGCTTTGTCGGAACCTGTCATTATTGATGCACGTATTGAACCTGATGATTACAAATGGCTGATAAAAAGAACTGAAGCGCCCGAGCTTACTTAACCTTTTTATGCTCTTCAGGCACTACCTCTTGTTTTTCACCCTGTTTATCCTTCGTTCCCGGCTTCTTCTTCTCAACAGGCGATTCCTTCAGCCTTGTCCGCGATGCCTTTTCAGGTGTTCCCGTGCTTTCTGTTGTCCTTTTCTTTTTTGCAGCCCTGGCAGGTTTTGCTTCCGTTTTTTTCTGCTCAGCAGCGGCGGTGACTTCTGATGGTCCTGATGCTTCATCTGCCACCACAACCTTTTTCTCTTCCCTTATTATAGTTTTTTCTGCCTGCTCTTCAGCCTTCTGTTTTGCTTTTTTAAGTTTTTTATCCCTGAGATCGTTATCTTTTGATGATTCCACCCGTTGTTTAACCTTTGGCTTCCCGGATTTTTTTCTGAGACGTCTGACACCATAGGTACCAAGAATTATTTTTCCCCTTCTTGACTTTTTATCACCTTTTCCCATAACAATAAAATTAGGTTGTTTTGATAATCCTTTTTCACGGATCTGACAAAGTTAATAATATTCTTTATTTACAAACTCAGTTTAAGACTTTCAAATCACGGAACTTCCCCCCTTTTGCACCGCACGGTCTGTGAAATTATTCACAGAGCCTGTTTTTGAAAGAAATACTGACTGGTCAAACGGCCAATGTGGCAGATGTGAATAATGAGTAAGGCGTCCGGCGGTTTTTAATTTCAATTCTGTTCATGAACATTTTTTGTAAAGATATGCCATAAACTGTTACGGATTCATAAAAACAGGATTCAATTTTAAAATATGGAATATTTTGGCCGGTTTTTCTAAAAAGTTATTAAAATACAATATATTATGCCGTTTTATTTTTACTTCTCAAAAAATAGTATGACCTTTGTCAATGTATTAATATTTTTTAACAACTGAATTATGAACATTTATTGTGGAAGCCTTCATTTTAAAATGAATGAAGCAGAACTAAGAGAATTATTTGAAGAGTATGGTGAAGTAACATCCGCCAAGATCATTTTTGACAAATACTCAGGAAAAAGTAAAGGATTTGGTTTCGTTGAGATGCCTGACGAAGCCGAAGCAAAGAAAGCCATTGAAGTACTTAATGGTTCAGAAATACAGGGCAGGAAAATTATAGTTAACGAATCAATAGAAAGAACTGAACGCAGAGGCAATTTCAGAGGTGGTGATCATGACCGCAGGGGTGGAGGCAACAGAAGGGACAATTACAGGTAGGAAAATCTTAAATCAACAATCATGAAAGGTACTGTTAAATGGTATGACAGAGTTAAAGGTTACGGATTTCTGCAGACCGAGGATCAGAAAGACATTTTCATTCACAGGTCCGGTCTTGAGATTTCCCACACCGAACTTGAGGCAGGCCAGGCAGTTGAGTTTGAGATTGAAATGCGTGAAAAAGGCCCTGTTGCCATCAAGGTAAAACGTGTAGAATAGAACAGAAACTGTTTTATTATCAAAAGGAGGCTTTGTATACAGAGCCTCCTTTTTTGTTTTTCAGAATATTATTACACAAGTTTCCAGGGACTGCGATATTCATAGTGCAACTTTTTCGTTGCTGCCCCGTCAACATCATCGATAAAAGTTTCAGTTAACGGATCCCAGTTAATTGTCCGAAGCAGATCGCAGGCGATATTTCCAAGCGTACAAACCGTACAGCTGCTGTGCCCTATTTCCACAGGCACAACGGGATCCTGCCTTGATTTCACTGCTTCAATGAAATTAACCTGATGAGGGATCTTTGTTTCATAGGGTATATCTTCATCAGTCGCTGCTGAAGGCGGAGGGAGAAATCCGGGATCAGAAGCATTGTACGACTCACGTGATACCTCTATCCACCCTGCGTCACCCAGGAATTTAACACCTTTGGTAAGCTTTTCGTCAAACGGCTCCGAGGTCATGATGACACCGTTTGCATATTTAAATGTTATAAATTCTGTTCCATCTCCGATGGGTGAGATTTCGACCGGACCACTATTGTCCATCCCAAGTCCCCACTGGGCTATATCAAACATGTGAGCGCCCCAGTCGGTAGTGAAACCTCCGCCCATTTCCTTATACCAGCGCCATCCTCCCCAGAATTGCTCGTCCTGCTCCGGATCAAGCGAAATAGGAGGATTGAGCTCATTGTTGAAATGAATATCTCCGGGTAGCGGGCCAAGCCATAAATCCCAGTTAAGACCTTCAGGAATCGGTTCCTCCGGAAGATCATAAGGTACAGGCGGTGCTCCGACGTATGCATTTACCAGACTGATTTTACCAAGTGCCCCTGTCCGGACCAGATTGACTGCATGCTGGAAATTCGGGTCTGAACGCTGCTGGCTCCCAATGCCAAGTATTCGGTTATTGTTGCGGACAGCTTTTTTCAGCTCCTGCCCCTCTTTAATGGTCAGAGTCATTGGTTTTTCAAGGTATACATCCTTGCCTGCATTGCAGGCAGCAATCGCAATGATCGCATGGTAATGATCAGGAACCGCAATCACTACTGCGTCAATATCCGGGCGTGCCAGAAGATCCTGAAATCTTTCGTATGTTTCAACCCTGACCTTTTTCCCTGCTTCGGCATAAAACCTGTTCACCCTTCTTTCAAACCGGGTACGTTTCACGGCATACACATCACATCCGGCAACTGCCACTACACCGGGGATCTGCATGAAACCATTGAGAAGGAACATAGCCTGGCGGCCCAGGCCTATAAATCCAAGCTTAATGTCTGAATCAGGTGCGCTTTTGCAGGAAGTTATAATATGCGGAACAACAACCATTCCTGCCATTCCTGCAGCTGCCGAACCGAGGAAACGGCGCCTTGACCATAGATTCTTTTGATCTTTCATAAGTCTTTTCTAGTTTTGGTTAGTTTAAATAGTTCAAAAAAAATAGTCTGAAAGGTATATGTGCTTTAAATCAGTTATAAAATTATACTTTTTTCTTCCAAATCAAAACAATATTACTCTCAGAATCTGCCAAATATGGAATATTTTCCTGTATTGCAGTAAATAGATGAATACAAAAAGAGGCCGTTAACACTTGTTTCTATTTTTCTCTCGAGATGAAGGACAGCCTGTCCTTTCGAAAGCCTGAGAAGCTTGCTCACCTCCAGGGATGCCTGCACTGCCCTGATTCTCTGCTCCCCTCCCTTGATCTCAATACGATAGTGTTCACGCAAAATCCTGAAAAGCGACCTGTCCTCAAATTTCCTTGCCGTAATCCTCGGAAGATTAATATTTGGAAGGTAGCTGATGTCATAAAATATCGGATCATTTTCCAGAAGCCTGAGCCTTTCCATATAAACACAGCCCGACTCTTTCTCCAGATCCGTTAAGGGAAACATGAATTCATCCGGCCATGGTCTCAAAACAGGTTTTACAATTATTACAGTCTTGAGTTTCCTGTTGCCGACAGCCGTCGTAGTTCCGGAAACTGATAAAATGCCGATCTCCCTTGGAAGTGTATGCACGAGGCTTCCTTTCCCCTGATACTTTTTTATGTACCCGTCATTTGCCAGAACGCTCAATGCCTGCCGCACAGTCGGACGAGTCATCCCGTAAAGCTGACAAAGTTCATTCTCCGAAGGCAGTAAATCCCCCTCACCGTATATGCCGTCTGTTATGTGCTTACGGAGGATCCCGTAAAGTTTCCTGTACTGTGGCAAAGATCTGCCGGATACCATAGGTGATATTTTACCGTAAATATATCAATAAATACTTGTAAATACAAGTTGATTGCATTATTTTTGTAACAGCTGAATATTAATACACTATGACTGAGAATTCTTGTTATTATACTCACTTATATTAACAAGTCGTCCTAACGGAATGAAACATCAAATATCTGATCGCAGCAAACAAAATACAAACCATTAATCTGAGAATCATATGTCAACCCCGTTAATAATGCCCAGACAGGGTCAGTCGGTAGAGACCTGTATCATAACCAGATGGTTCAGGAAGAAAGGAGATTCGATAAAAGAAGGGGATGTCCTTTTTTCCTATGAGACTGACAAAGCGACGTTTGATTTTGAATCACCGGCCGATGGAATTCTCCTGGAAATACTTTACAATGAAGGAGATGAAGTGCCTGTTTTATCCAATGTTGCCTTCCTGGGAAAGGAAGGGGAGGAAGCAACCTTTATCAGCCAGCCTGTCGTCCCGCCTCCATCAGGGATACCTGCCGGGGCCAGTGATACCGGCGAGGGCATGCCGGCTTCCCCTTTTGAGGAGAGAGCTGCGAAGCCGGTGAGCCGGCATGGAAAGACAAGGGTATCTCCCAGGGCCAGAAAGCTTGCGGAAGCAAAGGGGCTGGATTATTCAGGCATAACCGGATCAGGCCCTCAGGGAAGAATCGTTTACCGGGATGTTATGTCTGCATTGGCATTATCGTCCGGCAGTAAGGAAACAAAAGCAGAAGCAGAACAATATTCTGACCAGCCCGTATCAAATATAAGAAGGCTCATTGCCACCGCCATGCATGCATCTCTCATGAATTCAGCCCAGCTTACCCATCATTTGAGTGCTGATGCCAGAAAAATCCTTGATGCCAGACGCAAAATCAAGGACAATATCATAAAAAAGTCACTGAATCAGGATATTACGTTAAACGACATAATATGCTGGTGTGTTGTTCAGGCACTGAAAAAGCACCCTGCTCTCAACAGTCATTATCTGGATGACAGGATCAGGATCTTCAAAGGTGTTAACCTGGGATCTGCTGTCGATACAGCCAGGGGACTAATGGTTCCTGTGGTAAAAAACGCTGACAGGATGAGCCTGGAAATGCTTTCAGGGGAATTGAGGGATGCAGCGGCAGCATCCAGAAAAGGCAATATAAATCCTGAGCTTCTGAAGAGTACTTCAGCGTCTTTCACTGTATCAAACCTTGGCAATTACGGAGTGGAAATGTTCACGCCTGTGATAAATCTCCCCCAGACTGCCATCCTTGGAGTATGTACGATAACGAACCGGCCTGCTGATCTCGGGAACAACATCATGGGTTTTGTGCCATATATCGGATTATCTCTGACGTATGACCACAGGGCTGTTGACGGCGGCCCTGCAACATTGTTTCTGAGAGAGATCAAAAATGAGATTGAGACGTTCAGCTACTAAAAATAAAAGCAGAGATAATTAAAAACAATACAGTATATGCCTAAAAGTCAAAATATTGATCCAAAAATTGTAAGGAGATCAGGCTTCCTGGAATTTGGAACGATCCCTGTAAACCAGTACAACAGATCCATAGGTGAGGAGAAAGGAAATTTTACCGTTGAAGAATTCATCAGCATCTACCATGATATGGTTCTGGTACGTGAATTCGAATCAATGCTTAACCTTATAAAAACGACCAATGAGTACCGGGGCATAAGATACAATCATCCCGGTCCCGCACATCTGTCGATAGGTCAGGAAGCTGCAGCAGTCGGTATGGCTTTCACCCTTGACTGTGATGATTATATTTTTGGCTCTCACAGAAGTCACGGTGAGATCCTGGCAAAAGGTCTGTCAGCCATAAGGAAGCTTGACGAGGATTCCCTCTACACAATCATGAGCACATATTTCGGAGGCTCTGCCCTGAGAGTGGTTGAGAAAGATTTCCGCGGAACAATCAGGGAGCTGGGAATACATTTCCTGCTGTATGGTGCGCTTGCAGAGATCTTTGCACGGGAGAACGGATTCAACAAGGGTCTTGGAGGTTCCATGCATGCATTTTTTACTCCGTTCGGTATATATCCGAATAATGCAATCGTCGGAGGCTCAGGCGATATTTCCGTAGGTGCCGCATTATACAAGAAGATAAACAAAAAATCAGGCATGGTGGTCTGCAATATAGGTGATGCATCAATGGGATGTGGACCGGTGTGGGAGGGCATTGCATTTGCCACGATGGACCAGTATCATACATTGTGGGAAGGTGAATATAACGGCGGACTTCCCCTCATTTTCAATTTCATGAACAATCAGTACGGCATGGGCGGACAAACCACCGGTGAAACCATGGGTTATGGTATACTTGCCCGGGTCGGGGCCGGTGTGAATCCTGAAATGATGCATGCTGAAAGAATTGACGGATATAATCCGCTTGCCGTGATCGACGCATTCCGTCGTAAGAGGAAGATCATTGAAGAGAAAAGAGGCCCTGTCCTTCTGGATACTCTGACCTACAGAATCAGTGGCCATTCACCTTCCGACGCATCTTCTTACAGATCAAAGGAAGAACTGGAAGCCTGGATAAATGAGGATTCCATAGAGTCGTATGGGAAAGACCTTGTTGCAGAAGGTGTTGCAGGAAAGGAACTTCTCGATGTGATTAAGCACGAGTGTGCCGATCTGATAACACACATACTGGAACTAAGCACTGATGACAAAGTGTCTCCTCATCTGGATCTTACGAAAGACCATGATTTGATAGGCCAGATGATGTTTTCCAACGGATCCGCAGACAGCATGGGTTCAGGAGAACCTGAGACACTGATACCTTTTTCAGATAATCCGCGCGTCAAATCTCTGAAAAACAAGGAACGTTTTTATAAGGATACAGACGGCAAGCTGGTCTCAAAAGTAAAGCTTTACCAGCTCAGGGATGGCATCTTTGAAGCGGTGATTGACAGATTCTATAAAGACCCTACTCTGGCGGCGTGGGGGGAAGAAAACCGTGACTGGGGAGGCGCTTTCGCAGTTTACCGGGGTCTTACAGAAGCGATCCCCTACCACAGGCTCTTCAATGCACCCATATCCGAAGGTGCAATAGCAGGCACAGCCATCGGCTATGGCATGTGCGGCGGAAGGGTTATTGCCGAAATAATGTACTGTGATTTTCTGGGGCGTTCAGGTGACGAAGTATTTAATCAGCTTCCAAAATGGCAGGCAATGAGCGGAAATATTATAAAAATGCCTGTGGTTATAAGAGTGTCTGTAGGGTCAAAATACGGAGCCCAGCATTCACAGGACTGGTCTTCGCTGGTGGCTCATATTCCCGGTTTGAAAGTAGTTTTCCCGGCCACCCCATATGATGCTAAAGGTTTAATGAACAGTGCGTTGCAGGGAACAGACCCGGTAATATTCTTTGAAAGTCAGCGTATCTATGATGTCGGAGAGATGTTCCATACGCCCGGTGTCCCTGAAGGATATTACGAAATTCCCATCGGTGAACCAGATATTAAGCTACCCGGAAGCGATATCACGATTATTTCAATAGGGGCAACCCTTTATACAGTGATGAAGGCAGCAGATATTCTGGATAAGAAATACGGCCTGAAGGCCGAGATAATTGATGCCAGAACCCTTGTTCCGTTTAACTACCTGCCGGTTATCGAATCATTAAAAAAGACAGGCAGGATAGTTCTTGCCAGTGACGCATCATCCCGGGGATCTTTTCTGAAAGAAGTTGCCCATACAATTACCGAACTGGCATTCGATGTACTGGATGCGCCTCCTGTTGTAGTCGGATCCAGGAACTGGATCACTCCAGCATACGAGATGGAACAGTTTTTCTTCCCGCAGCCCGAATGGATTATTGATGCCATTCATCAGAAAATAATTCCGCTTGAGGGTCATGTACCCGTACTTGACTTTTCTGATGAAAAGCTTATAAATCTGAATAAAAAAGGAGTATAACTTTCTTTCTCAAATTAACCGGACGGGCAAAGGTATTTTACAGGCCCATTTGGTATCTTTACAGCATACAGGAACACTATGGAAGATATAATTGAAAAGATAAGGGGTAAGTCAGGTTTCATCATTGACATGGATGGTGTTATTTATCATGGGAACAAGCTTTTGCCTGGCGTCAATGACTTTCTGCGATGGCTGGAGGAGTCTGGTAAAAAGTACCTCTTCCTGACCAATTCCAGCGAAAGAACTCCCAGGGAGCTTCATGAAAAATTAAAAAGGCTGGGGATTGAGGTTGGAGAAGATCATTTTTATACGAGTGCACTTGCCACGGCAGGATTTCTTGCAAGTCAGAAACCAAACGGAAGCGCTTATATAATTGGCGATGCCGGATTGATACATGCGTTGTACAGCATAGGATATTCCATAAATAATGTAAATCCCGATTATGTTGTTGTAGGCGATACCCATGGTTATAATTTTGAAAATATCCAGATGGCGGTTAATCTTGTCCTGCGCGGTGCCAGGCTGATAGGAACCAATCCGGATGTCAGCGGCCCGGTTGAAAATGGTGTCGCTCCTTCAACCAAGGCCCTGATAGCACCCATAGAGATTGCCTCCGGGAAAAAAGCTTATTTTGTAGGAAAACCCAATCCTCTTATGATGCGTATCGCCCTGAAAAAGCTGGGAGTAAAAAGAGAAGAGGCAATAGTCATCGGAGACAGGATGGATACGGATGTGCGCTGCGGACTTGAATCAGAAATTGATACGCTGCTCGTGCTCAGCGGAATCACAAATAAAGCTGAAATCGATAACTTTCCTTACAAACCCCATTATGTCCTCGATGGTGTAATAAATCTTATTCAATGATGGAAAAACCTGATTATCTTGAATATAAAGAAGAACGAAAGGAGGTTGCAAGATTCATGCGGCGTCTCTACAATCAGGGACTGACAACTACTTCAGGAGGAAACATCAGCCACAGAGTCTCTGATAATGTAATAGCAATCACTCCCTCTGCAACCGACAAGGGAACGATGCGCTGGAGAGAGGTGGGATTGATGAGCATCTCAGGAGAAAATCTCACTCCTGAACTTAAACCATCAATTGAATCAGGGATGCATCTTCTGATATACAGAAAAAAAACTGATATCAGGGCAATTGTTCATGCCCATCCTGTCTTTGCATCAGCATTTACAGCCATGAACCTCACGATTGACACTGATCTTACAGCTGAAGCAAAAGCCATTTGCGGTGACCCCGTACTTGTACCCTATGCACTTATGGGAACGAAAGAACTTGCACATCTTGCAGCAGAAAGCATTCTTAAATCAGAAATACTTCTGCTCGAGAACCATGGGGTTCTGGCTGTGGGAAAATCATTGCTTCAGGCGTTCGACCGGCTTGAGGTCGTTGAAAATGCTGCGAGGATGACTTTTATTACAGGACTGGCCGGTAAAAAAAAGCCCCTAACAGGATCGCAGGTCTCCGAGTTGAACAGATTATTCAGGACATAAGCATAATAAAGCAAAGCTTCCGGCCTGGTGCCAATGTCCCTATTAATAAATATGTAGAAACAACAATAAATACATGACCTATTTCCTTCGAAATTTTCCTGAGCCAGATATACTTATCCGCAAACTAAAGGATAACCCCCTGCCTGAATTCAGGGAAGTGAATGGACATATACACACGCCATTCTCGTTTAGTGCATTCCCCGATCTCGATTCTGTCTTTACTGCGGCAGGCAATGAACAGATCGCCGCACTGGGAATAAATGATTTCTTCGTTACAGACGGCTACAGGCCCTTTTACGAGAAAGCATTGAAAAGCAAAGTCTTTCCTGTTTTCAATATCGAATTCATCGGACTGGTCAAAGAGAAGCAGAAAGATGGAATCAGAATAAATGACCCCAATAATCCGGGACGGATCTATTTCAGCGGAAAGGGATTGGATTTTCCATTCTCCCCGGGGCTTTTGAACAAACTGAAGCTTAACAGAATAAAAAAAGAAAGCCAGTTCCAGATAAGGGAAATGATTAAATTGCTTAACAACCTTATGGTACCTTACGGAGATGGTTTTTCATTCACATACGAAAGTATAAAGAGAAGTTATGCAAACGAGCTCGTCCGGGAAAGGCATCTGGCCAAAGCCATAAGGGTCCTTGCATCTGAAAAGCTCAGGGAACCGGAAAAACAGTTACATTTTATCGAATCACTGTATGGCGGTAAAAAATCAGCAGCCGGTCTTTCTGACCCTTCTGCCCTTGAAAATGAAATCCGGTCAAACCTCCTCAAAAAGGGAGGTGCTGCTTTCGTTGAAGAAAATGAAGACTCATTCCTGCCCCTGGAGCAAATCATAAAGATAATAATCAGCGCGGGCGGCATTCCCTGTTATCCTGTTCTTCTGGATGATCCGGCAGGTAATTATACTGAATTTGAAAAAGATCCGGAACAGCTGCATCATTCACTTTCAGCAATGAAAGTCGGCTGTATCGAACTGATCCCGGGACGGAATGATCACAATATACTCAGGGAATTTGTTGAATTTTTTTATTCAAAGAATTATGTGATTACTTTCGGAACAGAGCACAACACGCCTGAAATGCTTCCACTAACAGTGGCATCAAGAGGAGGAAGGCCTCTTGATAATGATCTAAAGGCAGTTTCCTGGGAAGGAATTTGTGTTATTGCGGCTCATCAATATCTGAGGGCAAACGGGAGACAGGGATATGTTCTGCCAAACGGGGACCCAAGTGCTGTTCAGAAAAAAGAACTTGCATACCTGGGTAAGATGGTCATCGAATACTTCTTAAACAACAAAACATACGATGAAAAAGGAAATCGGTGAACTTATTGAAATATCACGATATTACGGCACAAACAGGGACTATGTCATAGCCGGGGGAGGAAATACCTCATATAAGGATGACAAAACAATCTGGATCAAGGCAAGCGGATATCCGCTTGCCACCCTTGATGAAACCGGACTTGTTGCCCTTGACAGGGAAAGATTGCGGGTCATTGCCGAGAGAACTTATTCGGACGACCCTGTAATAAGGGAAGACCAGGTCAGGATCGACCTGATGAGCAGCATAATTGATCCTGAAGGTAAAAAACGCCCGTCTGTCGAGACATCATTGCATGAGATCATACGTTACAGTTTTGTAGTACACTTACATCCGGCTGTAATCAACGGGATACTTTGCAGCAGACATGCAAAACAGCTGACATACGAACTTTTTGGGGAGAAAGCTTTATTTGTGCCTTACACCGATCCGGGATATACGCTTTTTAAAAGCCTTGAGAAAGAGATCATCAGATTTCGTGAGAAACACATGCATGATCCCGGGATCATTTTTCTTGAAAACCACGGTGTATTCGTCAGCGCTGACACCACAGAGGAGGTCAGGGAAACTTACAGGGCAATTATTTCCCTTTCCGGAGAAAGAGTTCAGAGCATTCCTGAAATTAAACAGCTCCCATCTGATCCTGAAATTGCCGGAATATTGCCTGTGATGAGAATGATGCTTTCGGAGGAACGGGTAAAAGTTCTCAGGTTCAGGCATAATACCCTTATTGCCGAATATTATAAAAGCCGGCAGGAATTTCACAAAATATCCCTGCCCCTTACTCCTGATATTATTGTATACTGCAAATCCCGCTACCTTTACATAGAGCAATCGGAAACACCACATAAAATCCTTGAGTCGTTCAGGCAACAGCTTCCCCGTTTTATCGCCGAACATGGTTATATGCCAAAAGTAATTGTTGTCAGGGACGTCGGCATAATCTCGGCTGAAAATTCTGTAACAGCGGCTGACGCGGTCCTTGACATTTATGAAGATCTCATCAGGATCAGGCATTATACTGCAGAATGTGGTGGTCCCAGATTCCTCACAAGAGAACAGTCTGATTTCATAGATAAATGGGAAGTTGAAAACTACAGAAGGGAAGTAGCGTTGTCGGTTAAGGACCGGAGTAAGATCTCCGGCAGAATAGCAATAGTCACAGGAGGAGCAAGAGGGTTTGGCGCCGGCATAGCGGAACATCTCTTCAACCATTCTGCAAATGTTGTTATTGCTGATCTTAACGAGAAGGAAGGAAACGATCTGGCTGACAGACTTAATGAAAAGAAAACAGCAAATAAAGCTGTTTTCATAAAAGCTGACGTATCAGATCCGGAATCGGTCAGGGAACTGGTAAATACCGCTACAGGTCATTTCGGAGGACTCGACATTTTGATAAGCAATGCAGGAGTGCTCAGGGCAGGTGGTCTCGACGAAATGGATCCTGCAGTTTTTGCTTCAACCACCGGCGTTAATTACAACGGCTACTTTCATTGTGCAAAATATGCTTCAGAGATAATGAGGTTGCAGAACCAGGAAAGAGAAAATTATTATACCGATATTATCCAGATCAATTCAAAATCGGGTCTCAGGGGCTCAAACAGGAATTTTGCATATGCCGGGTCCAAGTTCGGGGGCATAGGTCTTACCCAGTCATTTGCGCTCGAACTGGCACCGCACAGGATAAAGGTGAATTCAGTTTGTCCGGGAAATTTTTATGAAGGCCCCTTATGGTCGGATCCGGCAAACGGCCTATTCATTCAATACCTTAAAGCCGGCAAGGTCCCCGGGGCAAAAACCATTGATGATGTCAGAAAGTTTTACGAGGACCAGGTTCCGATGAAACGCGGGTGCAGGCTTGAAGATGTTTTTAAGGCAATTCTTTACATAATTGATCAGGAATATGAGACCGGGCAGGCAGTGCCTGTGACAGGGGGACAGGTTATGTTGGGCTGATCTCACAGTAATGTAATGTCATAAATACAGGATTTACAAATTGATGATGATGCTATTGATGAAGAAACATGAAAACAAAAGCAGTCAGATTATACGGCAAAAAGGACCTTCGGCTTGAAGAGTTTGAACTGCCCGGGATCGGGGAAGATGAGATTCTGGCCAGGGTCGTCTCCGACAGCATATGCATGTCATCACACAAGGCTGCATTGCAGGGAGCAGATCATAAAAGGGTCCCTGATGATGTAAACATAAATCCCACCATTATAGGACACGAATTTGCCGGGGTGCTGCTCGATGTGGGAAAGAAATGGAAACACAAATTCAGCCCGGGACAGAAGTTCTCCATACAACCGGCCATGGCTCACACCGGTACGCTGGATGCCCCAGGTTACTCCTACAGGTTTACGGGAGGAAACGCCACCTTGATCATTATACCTGACATTGTCATGGAAGCTGACTGTCTGCTTCCATACGAGGGAGAAGCATTTTTCCCGGCCTCCCTGTCAGAGCCCATGTCATGTATAATCGGAGCGTTCAACGCCAGCTATCATGTACCTCCCGGGACATACAAACACGATATGGGGATCAGAAAAGGAGGGAAAATGGCTCTCCTTGCCGGGGTGGGCCCGATGGGCCTCGGAGCCATAGACTATGCCCTTCATCAGTCACGCAGGCCCTCTTTGCTTGTCGTTACCGATATAGATGACAGCAGGCTTGCCAGGGCTGCGTGTATATTCACTCCGGAACAGGCAGAGAAAGAAGGCGTTAAACTGGTTTATGTCAACACCGGAAAAGTAAAGGAACCGGTTCGCCACCTTCGTGAGCTGAGCGGGGGAACAGGTTTTGACGATGTGTTTGTTTTTGCCCCGGTCCGGCAGGTTGTGGAACAGGGTGATGCCATTCTGGGCTTTGACGGATGCCTGAACTTCTTCGCAGGACCTACAGATCCCGGGTTTCATGCCGAACTGAATTTTTATAATGTTCATTACGGTTTCACTCATGTTATGGGAACCTCGGGAGGAAATACAGATGATATGCGCGAGTCGCTCAGGTTGATGGCTGAAAATAAAATAAATCCTGCGGTAATGGTTACACATATCGGCGGACTTGACTCTGTGATTGAGACCACGCTCAACCTGCCGCATATCCCAGGTGGTAAAAAGCTGATATATACAAATATATCAATGCCCCTGACTTCTCTGCACGGGTTAAAGGAAAAAGGGAAAGATGATCCGTTCTACGCTGATCTGAATGAGATAGTTGAAAAGAATGACTACATCTGGAACATGGAAGCGGAAAAATATCTTCTTGCCAATGCAATGCCGATATGAATCCGGCCGGGGCAAGAAAGTAACTGACCGTAAAGCAACTCAGGGAATGACCCAAATGGAACGCTGCAGATACTATAAATAAATCTTCCTGATCTAATGACAAATGCCGGTTATTTTTGTCTCATGCCTGGCTTTTAATTGTTCGCTCTCATTCCGGCGGCAAACTCTGCTGAAACATAATTCTCATAGCTCATGCAAACGTCGGTTGCAAAATCCACCCCCATGAAAATAACCTTCGACCATTTTTCCTCTCCCATCTTATCGATCTGTTCTGCGGATATTCCATTAAGATAAATTGCAGCTATCATGCCGGCGTTAAAATTATCCCCGGCCCCTATCGTACTGACAGGATCTATCTGTCTGACCGGGAATTTTCCGCTGAAGTTTACGGTCCTCACATAAACACCTTCGGAGCTGGCAGTATATACCAGGCAGCCGGAGAATTTACTAACAAATGCCCAGGCTTCATCGGGTGTAGCGGCTCCGCAGATATTCCTGAAATCCTCATCCGATCCTCTGACTATCGAAGCAACCTGCATGTTTTCGATCATCAGGGGCAACAGCTTCTCCAGGTCCGAAGAATGCGCCTTGCGGAAATTGGGATCATAAACAACTATTGCCCCGTTCGTGGCCGATTTTTCCGTAAAAGACCTGAACTTTGTCCTGATATCAGGGGTTATCGCATAAATGGAGCCGCATAATATCAGGTCGTCCTTTAAAATATCGGGAAATTGGATCTCAAGCCTCCTGTCCGGATAATTTTTATAGAAAGTATAGCTTGCATCATTCTTTTCATCAAGGAAGGCGAGAGCCAAGCCTGTTTTTCCTTCGGTAAAGTGATCGATGTGCGACGTATTCACACCATTGTCATTCAGAAATCTGTCGATAAGGCTTCCGACATTGTCATCACCGTATTCACTTATAAATGAGACAGGCAATCCTATTCTGCCCAGTGACACAGCACTGTTAAGCATTGCGCCCCCAGGCTTTGCGGCCCGGGGCTGGTCATTTTTAAAGATTATGTCGAATACTGTTTCGCCGATTGCATATATTTTTCTCATTGCTGACTTTTATTTTACTATACCAGAAATTTTTTTGAATGTTTCACTGCCGGCCTGCCGGGTCAGCTCAAAAAGCAGGCTCTCGGCAGTTGTCACAACAGCTCCCTCCCTGCTCATTCTTCCGACAGCTGTTCTTTTGTCATTCAGGTTCCGCGAAGAAATACAGTCTTCCACAATAACGGGCATGAGGTCTCTCTCCAGCAAATCTATGCAGGTCTGAAGGACACATACATGTGCTTCAATGCCAAAGAGAACAATATTTTTTCTTTGCAGCCTGAGAATCTTCTCATTTATTCCGGGATCATCGCAGCAGCTGAAAGATATCTTTTCAGAAAAGCTGAATTCGGCAAATCTGACTGCAATCGGCCCAATGGTAGGCCCCAGACCTTTTGTGTACTGCTGTGTCACCAGAATCGGCACTGAAAGGGCCTGCAACCCGTCAATAAGTTTCAGACAATTCTTCCTGAGATTGTCTCCATCCGCCATGTGGGGAAACAGTTTCTCCTGAATGTCAATCAATATTGCAGCAGAATCTTCCTTTATAATTCTCATTCCTGTCATCTTCATTACGAAGTGAATATACGAAATTTTACCCTCCGCATAAAAGTAAAAGCTTTTCATGGGCAGGGATATGAAGTCTTTGATTAATTTTATAAGACAGGAATTGCCGTAAATATAATAATATGGACGACCAACTGAATGATTTCCTTTTTTTTCCATGATTTTTGAATCAGGTGGTTTTTTCAGTCGTCATACCCGGAAGTGTGCGTTCTTCCCTTAAGATACAAGAAATGAACGTTGTAAATAATATTTTATACAGTGTTAATATTTAAAATTTTCCACCGGAACATTAAATAATTTCCAATCAAACAATTTATATCATGAAATCACTGTCGAGACGAAAATTCATAAGTACCGGTACACTTGCAGGCCTGGGCACTGCAGCCGGACTTTCTGCCTGCGGAACAGATACAGGATCAGGGTTGTCAGAAAAATCAAGAAATCATCCTCTGGATGGTGTCGAAAGGGAAAATATCAGAATAACTGATCTTAAAGTTACTTTGCTTTCATATGAACTGCCACCAGAGGAGCAATGGTACCTGGACTGGATCCCTGAGAGGTACAAGGCCTGGAAAACAGACAGCATACTGGTGGAAATATTCACCGACAAAGGAATTACAGGTATAGGAGGAGCCACGCAATATGGGGGCCCGGACGTCGTAAAACAATACCTTGAAGAAGTAATACGACCTGCCATAAAAGGAAAGAATCCTTTTGACATAGAGTTTCTTACATGCGGGGTAAGAGTAAGGGGGCCGATGGTTGGGTGGGCAGGAGTTGACTCTGCCCTCTGGGACATTATAGGGAAAGTAAAAGGCAGGCCTGTTTATGAATTTCTGGCGGTTGATCATAAACCTGCGACAAAAATCCCTGTATATGCCAGTGCCGGAGAAATGTATGACGGTGATATCTGGCCCGATAATCTTATCAGTGAGGCCCTTGAACTTAAGCAAAAAGGATTCGGGGCTTACAAATTCAGGCCGGGAACCCACTGGTCAGTCAGTGGAATGACAATGACAAAATATATTGACGGGGTGTGGAAAATAAGGGAAGCTGTCGGCACTGACTTCGGGTTGATCCAGGAGTGCAACGCACAGTGGAATATGGAACAGACAATGCAGTTTATTCCTGAGGCTGAAAAGATGAAGCTGATCTGGATTGAGGACCCTGTCGAGCGCCTCGGGCCTCAGGCAAGGGATAATTACAGGAAAATCAAGGACAACCTGAGAGACGTGAAGCTCTCCTACGGCGGAGATGTGATGGACAACCGGTTCCATTACAAGGAATGGATCGACCGTAACGCCATGGATATTGTCCAGCCGGATGCAGGGGTCATGGGTCTCACTGAAGCATGGTATGTATCACGGATGGCCCATCTGCAGGGACAATTATGTGCTCCTCATAACTGGCACGGGGCACTGCTTACAGTTTCCAACGCCACCCTTGCGGCAGGCATTCCCAACCTGGTAATGCTTGAGTCAAACCAGACCTTCAATCCTTTGCGGACAGAATTGTTCAAAGAACCGCTGGTTCCCGTGAACGGTTATATCGAATTGCCTGATAAACCAGGATTCGGGGTCGAAATGATAGATGACGCAGCGAAAAAATTCCCCTTTATACCAGGCAGATATGACAGGCCCCGTAACTGAACAGATGTGAATATCATCCTTAATAATTATATTTGTTCAAATACAATATAAAACAGGACACGATGAAGGCAATGAGGCTGACAGGGATCAGACAGATGGAAATGAGTGACATTCCTGAACCTGAGTTAAAGCGCCCCGGTGATGTAAAAATCAAAATGTCGGTGGTCGGTATATGCGGCTCAGACATACACTATTACACTAAAGGGAAAATCGGTTCCCAGGTTGTCACATACCCGTTTGCAGCAGGACATGAAGGGGCGGGCGTGGTTACCGAAACCGGATCTTCGGTCACCAGGGTCAGGCCCGGCGATCGGGTTGCCGTTGAACCGGCAATGCCATGCTGGAAGTGTGACCAGTGCCTTTCGGGAAGACATCATACCTGCCGGCACCTGAAATTTCTTGGCTGCCCCGGACAGGCTGAGGGATGCCTTATGGAGTATATTGTTATGCCTGAAGAAAGCTGTTTTCCTCTCAGCTGCCATCTTAATACGGATCATGGTGCCATATCTGAACCGCTTGCCATAGGAGTGTATGCAGTCAAGAAATCCGGTAAAATTAAAAATGCCGATACAGCCATCCTCGGCTTTGGACCTATAGGCATGAGTGTAATGCTGGCAGCCGCAGCGTCAGGCGCAGGACATATTTATGTTACTGACAGGATTAAAGAGAGGTTATCAATTGCGGAGCGTGAAAAGGTCTCCTGGGCCGGAAACCCTGACAATGAAAACATTGTTGAAAGTATATTAAACAAGGTGCCTTCAGGCCTTGATATAGTCTTTGAATGCTGTGGCAAGCAGGAAGCTGCGGATCAGTCGATCGAGCTGCTGAAGCCGGGCGGCAGACTGATGGTGGTGGGAATCCCCGGATTTGAGAACTGGTCTTTTAATGTTGACCTTACACGCCGCAAGGAAATTGAGATACAATTTGTCAGAAGACAGGTAGATTGTGTGGAAACCGCCCTGGAACTGATGAATTCAGGAAGAGTCAGTGTAAAAAATATGATCACCCACAGATTCTCTTTTGCTGACACAAGAAAAGCATTTGACCTCGTAGCAGATTACGGTGACGGAGTTATGAAGGCATTGGTTGATTTCTAATATGCTTTTGCCCTGAAGGCTTATCGCAATAGTTTTCTGTACCTCAGCAATGCTTCTATGTAATAATAATCGGCGTAGGTAAGCGGCACATCAACTTCGCTGCCGGCAGGAAGTGACCCCACACTGTGTTTCAGGATGAAGTTTCCGTTTTCTCCAGGGCCTGCCCGGTACGCGGGTGAAGAAAGGCTTCGCAACTGTTTTCCGGCAACCTCAAGATACCTGCTTTTCCTGTCATTATCAACATATCCGCCAAGTTCAGTAAGCGCAGATGCCATTATTGCCCCGGCTGAGGCATCTCTTTTTGCATCAGGGATACCGGGTGCATCGTAGTCCCAGTAAGGTATCATATCATCCGGCATGCCCGGGTGACCCGTAAGAAAATCTGCAATATTTATCGCGTGCTCGAGATACCTGTACAGTCCCGTTTCCCTGTACATCATCACAAAACCATAAAGACCCCAGCTTTGACCGCGCGCCCAGTCTGACTCGTCCGAAAAACCCTGATGGGTCTGTTTAGCTTCAACCTGACCCGTGATTGTGTCATATGATACCACATGATATGCACTGTGATCTGGTCTGTAATGATTCTTCATCGTTGTGTCAGAATGTTTTACGGCTATTTTATAAAATGACGAGTCGCCCGATTTCTTGAAAGCCCACATAAGAAGCTCGAGGTTCATCATGTTGTCAACAATAACCGGGCATTGCCATGCGGGTGTGGCCGCCCACGACTGTATGGTTCCAATGTTTGGTCTGAACCGCTTGCTCAGAGACCTTGCACCCGTAAGAAGAACTTCAGTGTAGCTCTCTTCGCCGGTGAGCCTCAATCCGTTTCCGTAGCTGCAGTAAAGAATAAATCCTACATCATGATTGTTTGTAGTATATTTTTCCCTTTCCACCCGCGAACTTATCAGGATGGCGTCATCTTTCAGCTGCTGATCAGCCGTAAATTCATAAAGGTACCACAGGCTTCCGGGGAAAAAACCACTTGTCCACCAGCCGGACCTGACAGTGATAAGGTTTCCCTGGTCATCCAGGGTCCTGGGCAGTTCATCGGGTATTTCCCTGATCACATCAGTCATCAGTCCATATTGCTTTACTGCAAATGATAACGATTCATTAATGATATCCTCCATTGGCTTTTGTGAAGTGCAGGAATAACAGATCAGCAGGGCTGACAATGACATTATTAAGAGATTTCTTTTCATGGGTGCTTTTACTTCCGGATTAAAAGGGTTCATTATATTAAAGTTAATAAATTTTTTTTGAATTTTAAAATCTGTAATTAAAAGAGGAGCCGGAAAAACATGATCCTGATTTTTATGGCTCCTTATCCATGAAAACATTAAGGATCCGGTCTTCAAGACCCATGCATCCTTATGTGCCGGAAGTTGCAAAATTCAAATTATTTTCTTAAAATTTACATTGAATTTTGATTAAACCACACTAAAACCATAAAAAATGACAAAGAAATTATCATTCGGTGCTGTTATGGTAATTGCAGCCATTTTTCTCGTTCAGGTACCAGCCTTATCACAATCACTCCTGGACATTGCCAGGAAAAACAAGGACATCCTGACAGTAACCACATTATTTACGGCCCAGAACGTAAGAGACCACCTTTCCAAGCCTGACGGGCTTGATTTCGCTGTTGACTGGTGCAAAAAGACAGGCATTACAAAAGTATATATTGAATCGTTCAGAAATAACTATTATGCCACACGTGAAGATCTTGTAACTGCCAGAGACCGTTTTCTCAGTGAGGGTTTTGAGGTTTCAGGATGTGTTACTCCCACCCAGATTGCTAAAATTTCAGCCGGGGGGTGGAATGTTATTTCCTGTTATACAAATAGGGGGACACAGGAAGAGCTTCAGAAGATATTTGAATACACAGCCTCAATGTTCGATGAGATAATGGTAGATGACTTTCTGTTCACCGACTGCACCTGTGAAGAATGCTATAATGCAAAAGGTCATCAGCAATGGTCCGATTATTACAGCGACCTGATGGTCAAAGTGAGCCGTGAGCGAATACTGAAGGCTTCAAAAGCCGTGAACCCCAACGCAAGGATAATAATAAAATATCCTCTATGGTATGACAGGTTTCATGACCGTGGATATGTAGTGGACCGGCAAACTGAAGATTTTGATCACATATATGTCGGCACAGAGACACGCGACTACGATTTTGATATAAGGCCGGGAGGTACGGTACAATATAATGCATATTTCATTATGCGCTGGCTTGGCGGCCTTGGCGGTGACAAAACCGGAGGAGGTTGGTTTGATGCACTGGGAACCACATCCGACACATATCTTGAGCAGGCACGGCAAACGGTACTGGCAGATGCAAAGGAACTCATGCTGTTCTGTTACAGCAATCTAATTTCGCCATCAAATAAATATGACGGATGGGAAGGCACCGGTGTAGCCAATGTTGAAGCATTCAGAAAGGAACTCCCTCATCTGTTCGATCTGGCAAGGATCGTGCGCAATAAACCTCTTAAGGGAATAAATATGCCAAAACTGCCTGCCAGCCACCCCTACGAAGAGCCTTATGTTTACAGTTACATAGGCATGCTGGGACTCCCGTTGCTGCCAACACACCAGGTAAATGAACTGGCAAAAGTTTCCGTATTTACCGTGCATATGCTCAAGCAGCCGGGATTCTCAGAAATACTGAGGCGCATGCTTAACAACGGGAACAGTGTGCTTGTTACCGACGCACTTGCAATAAGGCTTACTGACCAGGATCTCCTGCAGCATAAGAACCTGTCATCGCTGAAGGTCTCGGGAGAACCTAAAAGCCTTCTCAAGCTTACCCGGGAAGAACTTAATCCCATGCGGGATAAACTGCTGGCACCTCTCGGAATGAAATTTGACGCTCCCAACAAAGTCGGACTATATCTATATGGTGACGATTGTTGCGTAATAGAGAATTTTAACAATGAACCGGTTGATGTAAGCCTTACTTTACCGGCAGTGACAGATGCCAAACAGATATTATCCCTGCCCTACGATGCAAAAGCCACGCTCGGCAGGAATGGGAACACCATAGCGGTAAAAAACCTCCCGCCAAGAAGCCTTGTTGCATTCAGGTATAATTAGTATCCGACATACGTACTCTGGTTTAAATCAGTTTCTCAGGGAATTTGCCGTGGCATATCTTAAAAAATGTTAAATTTTTTGATTTTTTCATTATGCGGATTTTTTCTGAGGAAAAAACTGCATATGTTTAATCACATAAATCTTTTTGATAAACCTTGTGGTATAATTAACTGCGTATAAATTCCTTTTCATTCTCTATGGCTGAATTTCAGAGATTTGGCATTTCTAAATTAAAAGGATGGCCGGGCAGAATCAGGGAGAAGATGAAATATTTTAAAATCCCTCCCCTTCTGATTTTCCTGGTTCCTGGTATCGTATCAACAATCTGGTTCATCATCAGAGTAATGCCAAAACCTTCCAGGGCTGCATATCCCTGTATGCGTGTGGCAGCGCCACTGATGTCAGGCTTCGTGATATATATTCTGTCTGTGGGAGGGCTTACACTTCTCTTCAGAAAAACACGTAATGGAATTCACAGGGTCAGGTTTATATCAACCCTGTTCCTGTTGTTTACCGCATTATTCAGCTTCAGCAACACAGTTGATCCGGCTACATCCGGTAACGATATAACTGAAGGAAACATTTTAACGGGACCTTCGGACGGGCCTAACCAGCCAATGGGAGAACCTGCCGGCATCAATGCGGGCCGTGTTGTATGGGTCTGGAACCCGGAAGCTACCAATGAAAATTGCATTAACAGTTTTGATTTACACAAACCCGGCAACACAGATCAGGACGTCGTGAGCAAAATGATGGAAGATGCAATATTGAAGCTCACAGGCAAATCAACCCTCGAGAGATCATGGGATGCTCTTTTCCGGTCGTTTAATTATCAGAAATACAATAAAAAAAGAGGATATAAAAAAGGAGAAAAGATCTTTATCAAGATAAACCAGGGAACTGCCAATGCAAAGCTGAGAAAAAGAGAGATAGAAAATGGCTTCTACATTCCTGCAGAAGTAACTGACAGTGAACATGCCAGAAATGGCCTGACGGGAACATGCGAGACATATCCCAACGTGGTCCTTGAAATCCTGAGACAGCTTGTCAACAAAGCCGGGGTAGATCAGAAGAATATTGCCATTGGTGACCCTATGAGCCACATATTCGGACATAATCATGAAGTGTGGGCCAGGGAATTCCCTGATGTGGTGTATGTTGACAGATCGTCTGACAAGTTTGGCCGGACGCTTACAAAGCCGTCAGAAAATGAACTTGTCATTTACTCTGACGGAAAGCTGAGAGACAGGCTATATGATGTCTTTGAGGATGCTGATTACCTTATCAATGTGGCAAATCTGAAACCTCACGGAAGAGCCGGAATCTCACTGACCGCAAAAAATCATTTCGGATCACATGGAAGACAATCTGCTGTTCATCTTCATGCTTCTTTAATTTCTCCGGTCTCACTGGGAAGACCAACCAACAACGGATACGGTAAATACCGGGTAATGGTAGACATAATGGGAAGCCGTTATCTTGGCAGAAATACGCTGCTTTTTGTCGTTGACGGATTGTTCGGGGGAGGGTCAAATGAGACAAAAGTCCCGGTTAAATATTTTATGCAGCCTTTTAACAACGACTGGTGCAATTCGATATTTGTATCGCAGGACCAGGTTGCACTTGAATCGGTATGTTATGATTTCCTGAGGGCAGAATGGAACGGAACATACTCACATAATCCGGCCAACAATTCTTATGAGGACATTCCAAATGTAAACGGAGTCGACGATTATCTTCATCAGGCTGCTGTTCCGGCCAGCTGGCCTGAGGGTATTGTATATGATCCTGACGGCAGCGGCAGGCCCCTTCCGAGCCTGGGCATTCATGAGCACTGGAATAATGCAGTGCAGAAGCAGTATTCCCGTAATCTGGGGCGCCCATATGGCATAGAGCTGGTCTCTGTGCCTGATACTCTGGCAATATCCAGGAGGTAATCTAAAGAATCCCAACGTACCATAAAGGTAACTTTGAGCCATTTTTGTAACCGAGACTTAACTTACGATCAGCTTACTTAAAATCTAAACCCATACATTATGTACAGAAGATTATTTCTGCTTGCCAGTTTGTTTGGAATAAGCGCCATTGCCCTGCCTCAGCGAATAAATTCCACCCCCGGATACATTAAATCCATTACTTCGGAATGGACCGGTGAACGCTTTGCTGACGGGAGACCCAAAGTTTCAGATTCATATCTTGAAAGACTGAAGAATATCTCTGTGGAGGAAGCTTATGCCTTCCTTCGTGCCAGAGGCTATCATAATCAGTTCGAGAGGAAATGGGAGATCCTTCATCCTGAAGAAACAATGACAGGGAGAGTTGTCACAGCCCAATACATGCCCTCACGCCCTGATTATGACAAATACATACGTGAATTGGGAAAACAGGAGGACCGGACCCAGGAGGGAGGGACCAACTCATGGCCCATAGATATTCTTGTAGATGGTGATGTATATGTTGCTGATGGATACGGGAAAATAGTGGATGGAACTCTTATCGGAGATAATCTGGGTAACTCAATCTACAGTAAATCCAAAAGAGGGGTTGTGTTCTATGGTTCAATAAGGGACGAGGAAGGTCTGGCGGAAATAGAAGGGTTCAATGCCTGGTTTCTGGGTTCGGACCCATCGTGGATTACCAATATGATGCTGACTTCGATTAATGCCCCGGTAAGAATCGGCAATGCAACCGTTTTTCCTGGTGATGTGGTGCTCGCAAAAAAATACGGAGTGATTTTCATTCCCGCATACCTTGTTAAGGATCTTGTCATCAACGGCGAAGTAACAGCCCTGCGTGATGAATTCGGACATCAGAGACTGCGTGAAGGCAGGTATAAACCCGGACAGATAGATACCCGCTGGTCAGAAGAAATCAGAAATGATTTTCTCAGCTGGCTGAAAAATTACCCCGGCAAACTGCCCATGACACAGGAGGAGCTGGATAATTATTTCAAGGATCGTAACTGGTAATCAGAAAAATGTTAATCCAATTAAATCATTAATAAATACATTATGAAAGAATCATTGAAGAAGATTATTGAAAAAGAAAAGACCAGGGAAAAGGAAGAAGTAAATAAATCCCTGATCATTGATTCGCCTCATCAGGACAATGATCGCCGGAGCTTCCTGAAAAAAGCCGCTTTCGGGGGTATTGCCCTGGGCGGTCTTATGCACCTGTCATTGGAAGACACTATAGCACATACCACATCTCAGGTCAACAGGGCATCAAATCCTTCTGATCTTAAGATCACCGATATGCGCTACGCCACTATCATGAACAAGCATATCATTAGGATTGACACCAACCAGGGAATTTACGGACTTGGCGAAGTAAGAGACGGTGCCGATGTGCGTTATGCTCTTTTCCTTAAAAGCAGAATACTGGGCCTTAATCCCTGCAATGTTGAAATGATTTTTAAAATAATAAGGCAATTTGGCTACCATGGCCGCCAGGGAGGGGGCGTTTGTGCTGTTGAAATGGCTCTGTGGGATCTGACAGGAAAGGCTTACAATGTTCCGGCCTGGCAGCTTCTTGGAGGAAGGTACCGCGACAAAGTGCGGCTCTATGCTGACACTCCGGGTGCCGACGATCCGGTCAGATTTGCAGAAGTGATGAAGAAAAGAGTTGAAGAACAGGGATTTACCTGGCTAAAGATGGATCTTGGAATACATGTCGTTGCAAAGCAGCCGGACACACTAGTAAATTCAAAATTCTGGGACGGAGCCACAGGACAGTACGATCTGAGAACCTATATGGGTTACGGCAACACCCTTCATCCTTTCACACAGGTACAGATAACGGACAAAGGACTCGCAGGACTTGCAGAATACGTTGAAAAGGTGAGAGACGGGGTCGGGTATGAAATGCCCCTCTGTGCCGACCATTTCGGACACTTTGATGTGAACAATGCAATACGATTCGGGCGGGCTATGGAAAAATACCGTCTGGCATGGCTTGAAGATATGGTGCCATGGTTCGATGTACACAAGAACAAGATCCTTACCGAAGCTCTCGAAACACCTGTATTGACAGGAGAGGATATCTATCTGCTCAAGGATGGTTTCAAACCTCTCATTGATGCCCAGGCAATAGACATTATTCATCCCGATCTTGGAAGCTCAGGAGGTCTTCTGGAGACCAAAAGGATCGGTGATTATGCCGAAGAGCACGGAATTGCCATGGCCATGCATATGGCAGGATCGCCGGTATGCCTGATGGCAAATGTGCACTGCGCAGCCGCAACTCAAAACTTCCTTTCACTGGAGCATCATAACGTGGATACACCTTATTATAACGACCTTGTCAGAATGACCGGCTCCAAACCCATGATAGAGAAAGGATTTGCCAATGTACCGCTTGACTCTCCCGGACTCGGCATTGAGCTGAACGAGGAAGTGTGCAAAAAATATATGCGCAAAGGCTCGACATGGTTTGAACCCACACCTGAATGGGATCAGAAGCGTTCCCATGACCGGTTGTGGAGTTGATCACATGATATTTTTTATAAGAAAAGGGGTGGATACAAGCCCCTTTTTTTATTAAAAATAAGTACTTTTGAATGTAAAGAGAGCAGATGAAGAACATTAATTATTAAATACTCAGATAATTATAAAAAACAACTGAAATATCATAATATATTATTTTTAACCAGCCTGGAGTATAATGAGAAAATACAGATTTGATGCATTAAAGCTTAAGAGAAAGATCGGGGAAATTAATGCCTGGATGCCTGGCCGCAACATCCCTCCCCGGCTTCTTTTTGCACTTACCGGAGATATCTCTACTATATGGTTTTTAATCCGGGTTATACCAAAACCATCCAGGGCCACATACCCCTGCATGAAAGTGGCAGCACCGCTCATGTCAGGCTTTGTTGTCTACCTTCTCTCGCTTGGAGGAAGCCTGCTGGCTTTCCGAAAAGCGAAACAAAATCTTATCCGTTCGCGTTATGTGGCCGCAGCTTTATTTATTGTTGCCGCACTTGCCGGACTGATTATTTCCATGACCAACAGCGCTAAAGACGTTTATGCTGCAGCTCTTCCGGCAACAGGCCCCGATGATGGCCCGAACCAGCCCTCTGGTGTGGAACAGGGAGTCCATCCGGGTCGTGTCGTCTGGGTGTGGAATCCGGAAGCTACAAATGAAAACTGTGTAACCTGTTTCGATACACAGGACTGGTTCTTTAAGCCGGAGAATACAAACAGGGAAGTGGTAAGGGATATGATAAGATCCTCCCTTACGGGACTTACCGGGGAAAAAACAATTGCCCGTTCATGGGATGTCCTGTTCCGGTATCACAACCATAAAAAGCATAACATAAAGGCAGGCTACAGAAAAGGGGAAAAGATACTAATCAAAATTAACCAGGGTACATCAAGACTTGGACTGAATGTTGAGGAAAAAGAAAAAGGATTCTATTATCCCACAACCCTGAAACCGGGCGAAGAGCGGAGAAAACCCGTTTTCGGAGCAACCGAGGCAGGGCCGTATGTTGTCCTGGAGCTTTTGAAAGAACTGGTATATGAGGTTGGAGTCAATCAGGCTGACATCGTCGTCGGTGATCCGATGACTGATATCTGTGGTCATAATTATGATGTATGGTTTTCAGAATTTCCTGATGTTGTTTATACTGGCAAATTCTCATCAGAAAACGGAAGAACGCTCATTTATCCTACCAGTAAAGACCTTATCTTTTATTCCGACAAAGCCCAGACCGATAAGCTTTATGACGTGATAGAGAATGCCGACTACCTGATAAATGTTGCGAATCTCAAACCTCATATGTCGGCAGGCATCTCGCTGACGGCAAAAAATCATTTCGGATCTCATGCCAGAGAGAATGCAATCCATCTGCACAATGCCCTTGTGATACCCATTGGAGGACGTCCTACAAACACCGGCTACAGGAAATACAGAAACCTTGTGGATCTGATGGGAAGCAAATACCTTGGTCAAAATACGGTATTATACCTGGTTGACGGTCTTTTTGGGGGGGGTGCAAGCGAAACCAGGGCACCGGTTAAGTACTTTATGCCACCTTTCAACGATGATTGGTGCAACTCAATTTTTGTCTCACAGGATCAGGTTGCTCTTGAATCGGTATGTTTTGACTTTCTCCGGACCGAATGGAACGGGATCAACAAACATGATCCTGCCAATAACGCAGCAGAAGACAGACCCAACATTAACGGAGTGGATGACTATCTTCACCAGGCAGCCGATAAATCAAACTGGCCGGAGGGAATTATCTATGACCCTGATAACAGCGGTAAGCCAATCCCCAGTCTTGGTGTACATGAACACTGGAATGACCCGGAGAAGAAGCAATACTCTAGAAACCTGGGATACAACAAAGGCATTGAACTCGTTTCTTTTCCTGACACTCTGGTAAAGAATGAAAAGTCAGCTTACAAAGGATCTTCCGGCAGAAAGGCAGGAAAATAATCAGAATAATCAAACATCGAAAATTTACAATATGAAAGATAACCGAAGAGAGTTCATAAAAAAAGGCTCTGCCCTGGCAGCATTTTCGATTGCCGGGCTGAGTTCATGCAGGAACAATGTATCCGCTTCTGAAGAAACCGTTGAAAGCTATATTAAAGATCCTTCAGAATATCCTCCTCAGGAGCCCTGTATCAAAATTGCACTGCAGGCTTCCCCTGAACCTTCCGAAGATGATATCAGGTTTATGCATCAGATGGGTATTGACCATGTTGTGCTGTGGACAGATGCCCGAAAGGCAGGTTTCGAATATTACAACAGCAGGCGTCTGCTGTTTGAAGAAGCCGGAATAAAAGTTTTCGGTTTCGGTAACTGGGATGTCCATAACCAGGATGCCATTACCCTGAACCTGCCCGGAAGGGATTCCAAAATTAAAGAGTATATAACTCATTTACGTAATCTGGGAAAAGCAGGTATACCATACACAACATATGCCCATATGGCTAACGGCATCTGGAGCACGGAAAGAGAAACGACACGCGGTGGAGCTTCAGCCCGGGCATTCAACCTTGACAGTGCAGTAGCCGGTTACTGGCACGGAAAAACCTACGAAGGATCGCTAACTCACGGACGTAAATATACTGATGATGAACTGTGGGAAAATTATAAATATTTCATCAGTCAGGCTGCACCCGTGGCAGAGGAGGAAAATGTTAAAATCGGCATTCATCCCGATGACCCCCCTGTTCCTGAACTGGGAGGAATACCAAGGTGTATATTCAGCAGTTTCGATGGATACAAACGTGCTCTTGAAATTGCTGACAGTCCAAACGTGGGAATTTGCCTGTGCGTAGGATGCTGGCTTGAAGGCGGAGATCTTATGGGCGAAGATGTCATTGAGACCATCAGGTATTTCGGTGAAAGAAAAAAGATCTTCAAGGTCCATTTCCGTAATGTCAACCAGCCTCTTCCTCATTTTGTCGAGACATTCCTTGATGACGGATATGCCGATATGTACAAAATACTCAAAGCTCTGAAAGATGTTGATTTTGACGGGGTGATAATTGCCGATCACATTCCTTCGATGGTTTACGGGCCATATACGGGAACTGCCTTTTCCATAGGTTATATGAAAGCACTCGTAGAACGGGTGATTGCTGAAGGCTAGAGGATGATAAGGTATGATAATCTGTTTAGTTGTCGCAGATATCATGCGATTCTCTCAACAATGCTATTTTTGTGATCGAACACTTCTTTCCGGAACTGAAGGCCAAGACCTGGCAGGCATGGTGGTTTTATCAGGCCTCCCCGTACCTGGGGAGGATTTTCGAAGTAAAGGAAGTCGCGGTCGTGCCATGTCGGGAAAACACTTTCCACGTAGAAGAGATTGGTTATGGCTGCAGCCAGATGTGCTGATGCGTACCACAGGACAGGTCCTCCTGCAGTATGCATCATGGTGGGTATATAGTAAGTATTCGCCAGGTCTGAAATTTTCTTTCCTTCGCTGATTCCACCGCACCATGTAAGATCATACATGACTATAGAACCTGCTTTAGCTTCAAACATCTCCCTGAATCCGAAGCGTGTAGCCAGCCGTTCACTTATAACGAGAGGGATCGGTGATTCATTATTAAGACTGACGTAGGCCTGGATATTATCCTGTAAAAGCATGTCTTCAAGAAAAAGTATTTCATATGGCTCCAGAGCTCTTGCTATACGTACAGCCGACGGAAGGTTCCACATGCTGTGGAATTCACAACCAATTTCCAGCTCAAACCCGACAGAATCCCTTATCCTGCGGATCCAGTCAAGACTTTCCTCAATATCAATTCTGCTTATATATTCACCATTATTCCTGGCAGCCACTTTATCAAACGGACAGATCTTTATTGCTTTGATACCCTGACCAACAAGGAATCCTGCAATTGTTTCCATATCATTTTCCAGGGACCATCCGTTAATGGCACGAGAGTTAGTGTACGTGTTGTATACTCTGATTTCCTTATTGTATGAACCGCCGAGTAACTGGTATAAAGGCATATTGGCAACCTGCCCCAGGATGTCCCACTGTGCGATATTAACAGCCGACAGAGCCCTCATTTCGGCACCGCCTGTTCCGTGGAATGCATTTTGCCGGAATACCCTTTCCCAGATCTGTTCAATTTCAAGGGGATCTGATCCAAGCAATCTGCCTGCCCAGCTGTGCCATTCGAGGTCCTTAATAACCCCGGAATTTGCTTCGTTGAAGGGATAAGTCTCTCCCGTTCCGGTAATACCTTCACTGGTATGCAATCTGAGCCACATCCAGTTAGCATTCCTGAAGCGGACCGTTTCAATTCCCGTTATTGTCAGCTTCGGTATTGCCGGCAGGTCAGGGTTCTCCAGTACATTCCTGATATCATGGCTCATAAGCCCCAGGATGCCTGCAGAAGAAGTTCGCAGAAAATTCCTTCTTAACATTATCTCTATGAATTTTGATATTAAAGATCAGGTTACCACAAGGCATTTGTCTTATTACGGAAGATACGAAATATCAGCAATCCAGGCTTCATTATATATTAAAAAAATTTAAAATCAGAAAGTAAATGACGGTTAAATTAGGCTATTATAAAACCAAAAATTATATTTGTCTGATCCATGGAAATACTTGAAATAACTGATCATTTGTGATACCAGACAATATTATCTCACCTGTGAAAATCATTCAACTTAAATTACTAAAAAACCTGAAATGAAAAAAATCAATTTTTACAAGGCAGGTCTTGGAGTTGCCCTGCTGTTGCTTTTAATTGTGATTGGTATGGCAATTGCCGGTAAAGGCGGAGCCTCAGGACCATTGCTCATATTAATGTTCATAATACTATCATTTGCAGTCAAGGGATTTCAGGCTACAAAGGGATTATCCTTCACCATGTGGATGTTTACAGCCGTAGCTGCCGCAATGTTCTATCCCCAGCTATTTCTTTCGTATGGAAATTTTAAAACAACTGCCCTGATAGTACCGTTGCTTCAGATAATTATGTTTGGAATGGGTTCACAAATGAGTTTTGATGATTTTGCAGGGGTAATAAAAGTGCCGAAAGGGGTTCTGGTCGGTTTTTTCGGACATTACACCATAATGCCTCTGACAGCACTGCTGATTGTAAAAGTCTTTCATTTCCCTCCCGAAATTGCTGCAGGTATAATCCTTGTAGGCTGTGTTCCCAACGGTCTTGCCTCAAATGTAATGTCATTGCTGTGTAATGCTAACCTGGTGCTTGCAGTTGCCGTAAGCGCCGTAACGACCATTGTAGCTCCGGTTGTTACACCATTCTTGATGAAAATCATTGGAGGTCAGTATGTTGCAATAAATATATGGAGCATGATGATGGATATAATAAACATGATGATATTCCCGATCATTGCAGGCTTTATCTTCAATATGATAAATGCAGGTGACAAAACCAGACGTTCGAGGAACATACAGCTCCTGGCATATGCCGTAACAATCCTGCTCTGTAACCTTATCTATCTTAAAGTCAATCAGGTTGGCTTTTCTGGATATTTAATCGCCTCAGCCAAATCGCTTGCCCTGTGGATCGTTCTTCCGATAGTCGCCGCGATGCTTTTCCGTCATTTTCTTAAAGGGGACGTAAAGCTTCAGAAAAAGATCCTTTCGCTTCTTTCCATGGTCGGAATTGCAGTGATAGTAACAGTTATTACTGCCGCCGGACAGGAAAGTCTTCTGGCAGTAGGGGCATTGCTTTTACTTGTTGTCACCTTGCAGAACCTGGGTGGTTATTTCTTCGGATACAATGCCGGCCGGCTCTTCAGATTACCTGAAAAGGATTGCAGAACACTTGCTTTCGAGGTAAGTATGTCAAACGGAGGTTTAGCTTCCGGCCTCGCCCTGACAATGGGTAATATTGCAACTATAGGACTTGCTCCTGCCATTTACGGACCACTGATGAATGTTACCGGTTCAACACTTGCAAGCTGGTGGAGAACCAGGCCTACCAGGGAAGAAATGGCGGAAGCCAGGGCTGCCGCTGAAGCTGCCGGAACAGAACCTGTAGTCGCAAAGCAGTAACCATTATAAGCTTTAATATTATTTACAAAAACATATATATATGGAAAACAGAATAGTAACATTCGGTGAGATTATGCTCAGACTTGCCACTCCGGGGTTTGAGCGTTTCAGCCAGATAAAGCAGTTTAATGCCTCATTTGGAGGAGGAGAAGCAAATGTTGCGGTATCTCTGGCTAATTTCGGCCTCAAGGTTGATTATGTTACCCGTCTGCCTGAAAATGACATTGCAAACGCATGTGTAATGGACCTGCGCAGATATAACGTTGGCACCGAAAAAATCATTTACGGAGGGAGCCGCGTTGGTATTTATTATCTCGAAACCGGAGCTGTTGCCCGTCCAAGCAAAGTTATTTACGACCGGGCAAATTCAGCTATAGCCGAGATAAAGCCAGGAATGATAAACTGGGATTCGGTTTTTGCTGATGTGACATGGTTTCACTGGACAGGCATTACTCCCGCAATATCTGAAGGGGCAGCCCTTGTATGCAAAGAGGCAATTGATGCCGCTAATAAAAAGGGAATAACAGTATCCACTGATTTGAATTTCAGGAAAAATCTCTGGAAATGGGGTAAAAAGGCCCCTGAGGTCATGCCCGATCTGGTATCAGGCTGTGATATCATCCTGGGGAATGAAGAAGATGCCGAAAAGGTATTCGGAATTCACCCGGAAGGAGTGGACGTAACAAAGGGACATGTTGAGGCTGCCGCCTATGAATCGGTATGCCGACAGCTTATGAAGAAATTTCCCAAGGCCAGTAAGGTTATCATCACACTTCGCGGTTCAATAAATGCCAACCATAACACATGGTCAGGTGTTCTGTTTGACGGCAACAGGCTTTACGAAGCTCCTCTGTATGATATAACACATATAGTTGACAGGGTAGGCGGGGGTGACAGTTTTATGGGCGGACTGATATACGGACTTATAACTTACCCCGGAGATGATCAGCGTGCTTTGAATTTTGCAGTGGCTGCATCATGTCTTAAGCATACCATAAACGGTGATTTCAACCTTGTTACTGTCAAAGAGGTTGAAAATCTGATGGGAGGAGATGCTTCCGGACGTGTTTCCAGATAGACAAAGCACTCTTAAACCGGAAATTACTTTATTTGAATTTTAACTCTGTAAAAAAATAATACACTCGAGGATGGCAAGATTTACAAGAATACAGGTTGCCCTTAGAATGGCAGAAGAGGGGATGATCCCGGTCTTTTTCAACAGCGATGCGGAAGTATGCAAAAAAGTGCTCGAAGCATGTTACAATGGAGGCATAAGGTTGTTCGAATTCACCAACAGAGGTGATTATGCTCATGTAGTGTTTGAGCAGATAAACAAGTTTGCCGCTGCGGAATTCCCGGATATGATCCTGGGAACAGGATCAGTAATTGATGCCCCGACAGCTGTTCTCTATGTTCAACTGGGGTCAAACTTTATTGTTTCTCCGATATTGAATGAAGAAATGGCTGACGTGCTTAACAGAAGGAAGGTATTATGGTCTCCCGGCTGCGGGTCTGCTTCAGAAATATCCCGGGCCGAAGCGCTTGGCGCCGAAATAGTAAAAATATTCCCGGGATCGCAGGTTGGCGGACCTAAATTTGTGGCAGCCATTAAAGGCCCCATGCCCTGGACACAAATAATGCCAACAGGTGGTGTTGAACCAACGGAGTCAAACCTCACGGAATGGTTCAAGGCTGGAGCCGTATGTGTTGGAATGGGATCAAAGCTTATCAAATCAGAACTTGTTAAGGCAAAGGATTTCAAACAAATTGAACAGGACGTAAAAGAGGCCGTTGCACTTGTCAGAAGGCTCAGACAGCAGTACCCTTCGAGGATTTAACTGCTGCTTCAGTCCCGTAAAGTTAGTAGATAACCAAAAACACAGTAAGATGATAGCAGATGTGATCAAAAACAGGAAAATCTATGGAGCAATTTCTCCCAGGATAAAAACTGCTCTCGACTTTATTGCAGGAACAGATTTTTCTTCAATGGAGCCGGGACGTATTGAACTGGACGGAATCAACCTGTTTGTCCTTGTCCAGGAATATGATTCAGTGCCAAAAGAAAAGGGAAAGTGGGAATGCCACCGCAATTATATTGATATTCAGTATATAGCAGAGGGGATTGAGAAAATTGGCTTTACCCATATTGATAACATGCAGGTACTTACAGAGTATAATCCTGAAAAAGATGTTGCAATCCTTAGCGGTACAGGCGATTATGTTACCCTTACAAAAGGTTCGTACAGTATCTTCTTCCCGGAGGATGCTCATCAGCCAAAAGTAGCTCCGGAAGATAAGCCGGGTCCGGTGAAAAAAGTGGTGGTCAAAGTAAGGATCGACTGATAAAATTTCTGGTATTTGAACCGGCTGCTGTGAATTAATTTTTACAGCAGCTTTTTTTTATTCCGGCGGGAAAAAGTCAAAAGGAAAATTCTATCTTAGAATCTGAAAGCAAACCATTTGAAAACCCATGAACAGAATCATTGTCATCGGAAGCTCAAACACCGATATGGTCGTAAAATCCAAAAGGATACCCTCTCCCGGAGAAACTATACTCGGGGGCATTTTCCTTATGAATCCCGGCGGAAAAGGAGCTAATCAGGCCGTTGCTGCTGCAAGACTTAATGGAAATGTAACATTTGTTACAAAAACAGGCAATGATCTCTTCGGGGAACAGGCAAAGTCTCTTTTTGAAAAGGAGGGCATCGATACCAGATTTATCATCAAGGATAAAAATAATCCTTCAGGAGTGGCTTTGATCACTGTCGATGAAAACGGGGAAAACTGTATCGTAGTAGCTCCCGGTTCGAATGCAACACTTTCAGCATATGATATCAATGATGATGTATATCTTGCCGGTGAGAACGACGTTTATCTCATGCAGCTTGAGATACCGGTCAGCACTGTTGAGTTCGTTGCAGAAAAAGCAAATGAAAAAGGGAACAGGGTTATACTTAATCCTGCTCCGGCAAAACAACTGAGCCCTGACCTGCTTCAAACCATCTTCGCTCTTACCCCGAATAAAGTTGAAGCTGAGATACTTACAGGCATAAAAGTGGAAAATGTCTTATCGGCTCACAAGGCAGCCGAGAAACTTCTCGAGAAGGGTGTTAAGAACGTGATCATTACCATGGGGGCATCCGGTGCCTTCCTGCTTAATCAGGATACTTCGTTGATGATGCCTGTCGTGCCTGTTAAAGCAGTTGACACAACGGCTGCAGGAGATGTATTTAACGGAGCCCTTGCTGTTGCCGTTGCTGAAGGAAAAGATCTCGCGAGTGCGGTAGATTTTGCAAACAGGGCTGCCTCAATATCAGTAACACGTATGGGGGCTCAGGCGTCAGCACCCTACAGAAATGAAATTCAGTGATCATATGTAAACATTATAACCTATTTACCCTATGAAAAAAGTTACAATAATTCTCATTCTTGCCCTTTCGTGCATTGCCTTTGCCAGATGCAAACCGCGACCTGATGAGGTCAAAACCATTAAGGCTGATGTCCTAAGGGATAAAATTGCCGGAGGCTGGGCAGGCAAAATGATTGGTGTCACTTATGGTGCCCCGACAGAATTCCGGGCCCGCGGGACAACTTACGAGGATCCGATAAACTGGAAGCCTTCGGACATCAGAGGGAGCCTCTGGCAGGATGATATTTACGTACAGCTCACATTTCTTATGGCTATGGACAAATACGGAATTGATGCACCCGTAAAAAAAATCCACGAAATGTTCGCCAAAGCAGGCTATCCGTTGTGGCATGCAAATATGCAGGCAAGAAAAAACTATTACGACAGCATATTCGCTCCTCTTTCAGGAAATCCGGAATACAATATCCACGCTGATGATATTGACTTTCAGATAGAAGCTGACTATATCGGATTCATGTGTCCGGGCATGCCGGCCACAGCTACGGAAATAGCTGAAAGAATCGGGCATATTATGAATTATGGGGATGGCGTTTACGGGGGAGTATTTGTGGCTGCTCTGTATTCCGAAGCTTTTTTTGAGTCGGACATCAGGAAAATTGTTGAAAAAGCATTGTTGTCCCTGCCTGCAGGAAGTGATTATTACAGCATCCTGACTGACGTCCTGAAACTTCACGGTCATTATCCGGATGATTGGAGAGCCGCATGGCAGGAACTTGAAAATAAATGGGGAGATGTTGACATATGCGGCGCTGGAGATCCTTTCAACATTGATGCAAAGTTAAACGGTGCCTATATCCTGATGGGACTCCTCTACGGTGATGGAGACCCGGTGAAAACACTTGAGGTGTCAACACGGTGCGGCCAGGATTCAGACTGTAATCCTTCGAACGCCATGGCCGTTCTGGGTGTTATAAAAGGGCTGACAGGGCTGCCTGCAGAAATGCAGGAGGCTGTTGCCTCGATTGGTGATTCATTGTTCATTAATACAACTTATTCTTTTAATACAGCAGTAAGCAGCACTTATGACTATGCATTGGAGCTGATTCGTGCTGATGGCGGCAAAATACGTGGGGATAAGATAAATATACAAACACAGCTTCCGGTTCCGCCACCGCTTAAAGTGTCTTTTCCCAACACGGTATTTGACAGAAAAATCCCGGTGTTTGAAAAAGGACCATGGTCCTTTAAAGGCGGATGGAAAGCATATGAAGTAACCGGAAATGATAACAGGGTAAGAAAACAGTCTTTATATGCTGAAAAGAAGGGCGACGAGCTGGAATTATCATTTTCAGGGACAGGCGTTTCGCTTACAGGCAACTGGTACAAGGACGGTGGAAAGGCTGATATCTATGTCGATGGTATCTTTCACCGCACCATCGATACATATTATTATTTTGCAGGCCAGCAACATACGGAAAGTATCTGGCATATAATGAACCTTGAGCCAGGTAATCATACTGTAAAAATTGTTGTCAGGGGCGAAAAACGCCCGGAATCTGAAGGAACAAGGGTTTATATCACCTCTGCAACAATATTTAAAACTGAACCTAAGAAGAATGAAAACTTCAGATTTTCCTTTGAAAATTAATTTATAATTCAGCAGACAGGGATCGGTAATGTCTTTTGCAAAATGCTCCTTGATCTTCGCGACATAAAGTGAAACAAGAAATCAGTTCATTTGAAAGGAATTGGTATTTGATAACAGGCCTTGCGATTGATCCTGAACATAATCATCAGACATACTTAACATAGCTATCACGAAATTTTATCTTCTAATTTAAAAAATATGTTTATTCCGCAGACCTATTCATTCGCTGTAATTCTCTGTATAGTCACAATGCTATGCTGGGGATCGTGGGGCAATACCCAGAAGCTGTCAGGCAAAACCTGGAGGTTTGAGCTTTATTACTGGGACTATGTCGCAGGCATCCTTTTGTTCTCTCTTATACTCGGCTTCACCCTGGGAAGTACAGGGGAAGAAGGGAGGGGTTTTGTCAGGGACATCTCCCAGGCCGAATCAGGTAATATCCTTAACGCGTTTCTGGGAGGAGTAATCTTCAACGCATCAAACATACTCCTCGTTGCAGCCATGGCCATAGCCGGCATGGCGCTGGCATTTCCCGTTGGTGTCGGCATTGCGTTGGCTTTAGGGGTAATTATCAACTATATTGCTGTACCAAAAGGCGATCCGGTGTTGCTTTTTACCGGAGTAGGACTGGTTGTAGCAGCAATATTAACCGATGCGCTGGCCTATAAAAAACACAGCACTTCATTAAAAAAAGTATCTGGAAAGGGTATTATGCTGTCTGTTGCAGCAGGTGTTCTTATGTCACTCTTTTACCGCTTCGTTGCCAGTTCCATGGCCACTGATTTTGCAAACCCCGAAGCAGGAAAGCTTACCCCCTACTCTGCTGTTTTCTTTTTCGCAACAGGTGTCTTTATAAGCAACCTGCTGTTCAACTACATCATTATGAAGAAGCCCTTTGAAGGGAAACCGCTTTCCTTCAAAGATTATGCTAAAGGCAGTATTGGCGTACATTTTACCGGCATTCTGGGAGGTATAATCTGGAATATCGGTATGGCTATGAGCATAATTGCTGCCGGTAAGGCAGGATTTGCCATTTCATACGGGCTGGGTCAGGGCGCCACGCTTATAGCTGCATTATGGGGGGTTTTTATATGGAAAGAATTTAAAGGAGCTACCGGAAAAGTGAATACCCTGATATTCCTGATGTTCCTTTTCTATCTTGCAGGACTTGCCCTTCTGGTCTACGCAGGGACATAAACCGGCCATGATGCATTAGATATCTGTCGCAGGGATGCCCGGCCTGGGGAAGGATTTGTGTTTGCATACCTCAATAACCTGCCTGCAGGGAAGTACCGGATAAGGATTAAGGCAGAAAATGACTGCCTGGTCGATGAAATTGATATCAGACCTTCTTTTGATGCCGGCATAGAGATAGTGGGAGAAACACATCCCACGAGGCTGAAAAGGAGAAGGCAGAAGTCCATTCGATCGGGATGCACGACTGGAAATTCCTTGCAACTGATTCAATAATGCCTTCATTGGAACTTAAAGGAGAATTTAAAAGATTGAAGCTGTCCTGAGAGGTTATTATAAAGATCTGATACAAGAATGCCGTTAAATGGTTCTCCGGGGTATGAACTCCGTGAAAAGTGATTTATGCTATAATCGAAACCAGGAGCTTTTAAATCAGAGTGTTGAAAAAATTAAATACTTTTTTTAACTACAAAATCCCCCGTTGGGGAGACTTATTGACAGTCTGGATGCTATTCTTTTAAGGGGTAATCTAATACTTTTTAAGAGGTCCAATAGCAACATTTAAAAAGTCTTCGATGAATTTGACGAGCCACTTTGAAGTTTACCGGAAGAATATACAATCCTTCCTCCGGTAATTGTCAGTTCAGAGACTATATTTTTTATCTGGCCGGCCGGGCAGGTAAGGATATCTTCTGAAAGCACAGCCATGTCTGCAAGTTTGCCTGGTTCTATGGTCCCCTTTATATCTTCCTCGAAGGATGCATATGCGTTATTGATAGTGTAAATTTTCAGGGCTTCTTCCCTGGAGACTGCCTCCTCCGGAAGAATTACTGTTCCTTTTTCTGTTGTGCGTGTTATCATCGACCACATAGCCAGAAAAGGATTATAAGGATTTATTGATGTGTTGGCATCCCATTTCACCATATGATCTGATCCTCCGTTTATCATGACACCAGCTTTAAACATTGAGTTATAAGGATGAAAGTTTTTGAGCCGGTCGTCGCCCAGTATCAGTTTCACGGCATCAGCGTCTTTATAGAACCAGGCTGCCTGCATGTCGGCATAGACACCAAGCTCACTCATCTTTCTGATTGCATCTTTTGTATAAAAGTTCCCATGAATTATGGAAAATCTTTTCCCTTTTACCGGGATTTTCATATTCACTTCCTCAAAGACACTCAGAAGCATGTCAACGCCTCCGCTTCCGGTACTGTGGGCCGTAAATTTCCAGTTATTTTCAAGAGCTGAAAGCACCGTCCTTTTAACTTCATCGCGGGAATAATTAATTATGCCGCGGTAGGTTTTGTCTTCAATTCCGAAAATACTGGCAGCCTTATCGCCCCACGGTTCGCTGAGATATGCCGTTCCTGTCAGTATTCCTCCGTCGAGTATCAACTTGAGTGCACCTGTTCTTACCCACTCGTTACCTGAGCCGGTTGAGGACTCTGATAATACCGGTGAATCGAGCAGTTGTACAAGGCTGTTCTCCTTGCCCGGGCTTAGCAGAATATTCAGAAAAATCCTGACAGTAAGTTTACCTCTTTCATGCATGTCATGGTAAACAGCCAGTGTCTGCTGATCGCCCGACCCCACACCCAGACTGGTTATACCCAGGCGGTTATAGCGACAGAGCATTTCCTCAAGAGCATCCAGTCTCTGCTCATATTTGAGCATTCTTTTTTGGGGAAGCCTTAGCATATCAAATGCTGAAGCTCTAATAAAACCGGTCAGACGGCCGGTCTCCATATTGCGGATAATGCCGGGATGATTTATTTTTTCATCAATGCCTGAAATCTCCATTGCCCGAGAGTTGATCATCCCGCCAAATGACCCGTTCAGGAATACGGGATTTTCAGGTGCAGCTTCATCAAGCTCTTCAAGACCGGGTTGTCTCATATCGCGCAGACGGGTAAAAAAAAGCTTGGGATGAATGATCCATTCGTTCTTATCCCTTATTTCAGTCTGCTTTTTTATCCAGTCCAGCAAATCTGCTATTGAATGAAGATCAGGAATTGCATCGTCAAGTTCACTCAGTGAAGCCGATTCAGGATGAAGATGTGCGTCAATCAGTCCCGGGATTACACTTCTGCCCCCGAGGTCTATAATCTTTGTAGTTTTTCTTGCAAGCTTACCTATTTCAGCATCTGTCCCTACAGCAATGATCCTGGCATTCTCAATCGCGACAGCCTGTGCTATAGAAAAAGAATCATCAACCGTAATGATCTTTCCGTTATGAAGTATCATGTCAGTATTATTAGCTGAACTACAAGAATATAAAAGTATCATAAAAGTTGATCCGACAGTTATGACGATATTTAAAAATTCTCTCATTGCCAGGTCCTCAATTCAGTAATTTAATCATCACAGCCAATATTATACAGGGCTGACCATGCCTGTCTCATTGTCTTGTCTGGCCCGGAATTCAAACATCGGGACATCAAAATAATTATTGGATCTCAGGATATCGAGAGGAGGATATCCTGTTCCGCCACAGATCACTTCTGCATGAGATCTTATTCCGTTCCGCCTGCAGAGTTGACCAAAGTGACTGTAATAATATTCTTCTATAAGCTCAGCTGTATCCATTTTGTCGCATTCAAGCCCTCTTCCTGCTGAAGTGGCTGGTGCGTTCTGTGCCATGGTGGCAGTATAACCTGTCCGTAATATTTCCCGGTTTCCTTCAGGCGGATTCCATGCCAGGATACCTTCCGGATTCATACGATTAGTAATGTCGATCACATCATCAACAGAAACAACGTCAGCCGGATTAACTGTTTTGATATACGCTTTATCTCCTTTATGAATCAGCATCTGGTATTTTAGAACAAGATCCCTGTCAACGGGTACAACAACCCTCTGGCGGCCCGGGAAGACTATATTCTGCATGCTTCCTGTCTGGCGCAGGATCCATGGTGCAGGAAAATTTGGTGTCAGGGGATTGCAAAAAATTGTTATGCCGTATTTTTCTCCGCCTCTGCCAAAAGAACCCGACATATCCATCCATGATCCGGCCGTGACCTGTCCGGTCTGAGGCTCAACCTGTCCCGTCTCGGAACTAAATACCAGGTCATCAGGCATTTTGATCCTGAAGCACAATCCGCCATATCCCTTTTCATCATCCGATCCACCAATGGTAACATCCGGCACAAGCGCCCTGAGCCTTATTTCAAAATCAATCCGGCGGCTGTTTTTATTACTTTTATTAACGGTGATAATGGTATTTTCCCTGACGAAAGGCTTATTATACTGCCAGTTGGGTGATTTCCACAGAACTTCGGCATTCAGGCCTGCAGAAGACCCGGTGATATCGGTTGTAATTTTGGCAACTTCAAGGGAAAGATCCTGCATTATCCACCCGTCAGCAACACTTATGTCATCAACATATACCTGATGCCACGCCCAGAAAATACCCCTGTGATATGGATGGTCGCCAGGCGATTCTTCAGTTAAAGTGTCACCTCCCGGCGAATACAAAGGATGGAGGTAATTATTGCAGATGTACTCATTATGAAGAGTTTTGGGTGTTTTCTGATAAAAATACACCGGCTTCCCTCTTTCATAAAGACTGACCCCCTGTTCAGATTCCAAAAAAATAAACAAGCTGCCTCTTTTGTTATGACATGCGGAGAAACCAATCAATAACAGGGGGATCAGGCACAACCGGAAGGATCTCATTTTCAGGTAGCAGGTTAAATAAATCTGACTGATCCGGGAATGGTCCAATCAGATATTAAAATTAGGCAATTCAAGGCTGAATGCCAACTTTATATCTTAAACTTTATTTGTGGAATGGAGCTGATTTTACAGAAAAGTGATCAACCATGGTCTTTTCTGATAATAACCAAACAATTTGACAGGTTGTGGATCTTAGTCATAATCGTTCAGGGCTTTATTATTGCAGCTTAAAGCAATCAGGAAAGTGGTTTTATAATTCCTGAGGACGGCGTGTAAAAAAGTAGTATACCTGATAAAACGGGACTGATACAGTAACAAAATATCCTGGTTATGCAACCTCACCTGTTAAGTAAGGGAATATAATCCTTTCGTCCATAAACATTCTTGAATGCCGGTCTGATTATTCTTTTTGCCGGGAATGTGAGTTCCTCTATACGGTGTGCACACCACCCTGCCACTCTTGCCAGTGCGAAGAGAGGCGTATAAAGTTCTTTCGGGATACCAATACAGGAGTATACAAATCCCGAATAAAAATCAACATTAATACATACAATTTTGGTGGATTGTTCTCCCTTGAACTTTCTGAACACCTCAGGAGTGGCCTCTTCCACCAATGAGTAAAGGTTGAACTCTTCTGATCTTCCCTCTTCCATTGCCAGTTCCCTGGCCTTTTCCTTCAGCAGTATGGCTCTTGGATCGGAAATAGTATATACAGCATGCCCGATACCATAGATCTTACCTGAATTATCATTGGCATCTTTATTCAGGATCCTTAAAAGGTACCTTTCGATTTCATCCCTGTCGTTCCAGTCCCTTACATTTTTCTTGATATTTTCCATCATCTCCAGCACCCTCAGGTTAGCACCGCCATGCAGAGGACCTTTTAACGAGCCGATTGCTGAGGTCACAGCCGAATAGATATCTGTTTCCGTTGAGCTCGTAACTCTCATAGTGAAAGTGGAATTGTTACCACCACCGTGTTCGGCATGAAGCACAAGGGAGAGATCAATAAGGTCGGCTTCAAGTCTGGTATAAGAACCCTCTCCTTTTATGAGATGAAGAAAATTTTCGGCAGTCGTAAGGCTGGTATCCGGATGACGGATGGAAAGTGTTTTTCTGTGATATGCATGCCTGAGTGCCTGATATGCATATGCAACTATAGCAGGAAATTTGGCTATCAGGTTCAATGACTGCCTTATCATATTACCAACTGAAATATCATCAGGAGCATTGTCGAGAGTGTACAGGCCGAGTACTGAACGTGCAAGCATGTTAAGCACATCTTTTCCTTTGAGTGACAATATCATATCATTGATAAAACTGTCAGGCAACGATCTGAGGGAAGCAAGATGTGCTGAAAAATCTTCAAGTTCTTGTCTGTCCGGCAGCATGCCTGTCAGCAAAAGATATATCGTTTCATCAAATCCATGCCTTTGTTCCCTCTGGAATCCATGGGTTATTTCATCAATACTTATGCCGCGGTATAACAGTCTTCCCGGCACGGCTGTGATTTTGTTGTTCTCTTTAGTGTAACCAACAACATCTCCTATATTTGTCAACCCCACCAGTACACCGGTACGGTCATTGTTTCTCAGACCTCGTTTAACGTCATATTTTTCAAACAAGTCATTGTCAATCCTGCAGGCATCGGTTACCAGATTTTCCAGTCTTGAAAAGAAAGCGTCGTCTTCCATAAATGAAGTATTACATATTTAAGATAACAGCATCAGCAAATTCAGATGTTTTAAGAAGTGTAGCGTTGTTCATCAGCCTGTGAAAATCATAAGTAACCCGGCCGCTCCGGATAGTATCTTCAAGGCCTTTGTAAATTTTTTCCGCAGCCTCATTCCATCCGATATATTCCAGCATAAGAGCTCCTGACAATATAAGAGATCCGGGATTTACCTTATCCAGATTTGCATATTTCGGAGCAGTGCCGTGTGTGGCTTCAAATATCGCATGTCCTGTCTCAAAATTAATGTTCGCACCCGGAGCTATTCCTATGCCTCCGACAATGGCGGCAAGAGCATCAGATATGTAATCGCCGTTGAGGTTGAGAGTAGCTATTACCGAATATTCCGATGGCCGGGTAAGTATTTGCTGCAAAAATGCATCGGCGATGACATCCTTTATGATTACTTTGCCTTCAGCAGATGCATTCTGAAGCGCTTCGTTTGCAATTTTTTCCCCTTTTTCCAGAGATATGTTTTTATATTGCATCCAGGTGAATACCCTGTTGCCAAATTCCCTCCCGGCAAGAGCATAGCCCCATTTCATAAAAGCTCCTTCAGTATATTTCATGATGTTACCCTTGTGAACCAGAGTGACTGAAGGAAGGTATCGTTCAACCGCAAATTTAACAGCCTGCCTGACAAGGCGCTCTGTTCCTTCGACCGACACAGGTTTGATCCCTAATGAGGATGTTCCCGGGAAGCGTATGGATTTCACCCCCATTTCGTCGATCAGGAACCTCTTTAGTTTGTCTGTCTCGGGAGACCCATGCATATATTCAATTCCGGCATAAATATCCTCGGTATTTTCCCTGAAAATATGCATATTGACCTTTTCAGGATTTTTTACAGGTCCGGGGACACCTTTAAAATAACGTACAGGCCGGTAACATGTATAAAGATCCAGTTCCTGCCTCAAAGCTACGTTCAGGGAACGCATTCCGCCTCCCACCGGTGTTGTGAGAGGTCCCTTAATTCCCACCAGACACTCCCTGAAAGAATCCAGGGTTTCATCAGGCAGCCAGTTTCCTGTAATATTAAATGATTTCTCACCTGCAAAAACCTCTTTCCATACTATTTTCCTTTTGCCACTGTAAGCCTTACCTACTGCGGCATCGAAAACGCGCACAGAGGCGTTCCAGATATCCGGACCGGTACCGTCACCCTCAATAAACGGGATCAGCGGATTGTCAGAAACCTGGAGCTTGCCCTGGCAAATTTTTATTTTTTCAGCCATAACCTTCATTTTTATATTTCCTGATAAGGTTTAAGGCACTTCCGGCTTTAAACCATGAGATCTGCGCCTCATTATATGAGTGATCGGCCATGAATTCTTCACCTGTACCGTCCTGGTGATGCAACCTGACAACCAGAGGTTTTCCCGGAGCAAACTCTGTGAGCCCCGTAACATCCATCCTGTCTGTTTCCCTTATCCTGTCATAGTCAGCATTATCTGTAAAAGTAAGAGTAAGAATCCCCTGCTTTTTCAGGTTTGTCTCATGTATTCTGGCAAAAGATTTTACCAGTACCACTCTGACACCCAAGAACCTGGGCTCCATCGCGGCATGCTCACGGGATGAACCCTCGCCAAAATTATCTTCTCCCACAACCACTGACCCTAATCCAACATCGCGATAGATCTTTGCAATATCCGGCACAGCTCCGTATGTTCCCGTTAGCTGATTAAGAATGGTGTTTTCCTTACCGTTGAAAAAATTTCGGGCTCCTATCATATAATTGCGGGAAATATTCTTCAGATGTCCGCGGTACCTTAGCCACGGGCCTGCCATCGAAATATGGTCAGTTGTACACTTACCGCCCGCTTTAATTAAAAGAGGCATATTTAAAAGGTCTGATCCCTCCCATTCAGGGAAGGGAGTGAGTTTCTGCAGCCTTTCAGACTCCGGACTAATAAGAATTTCCACACTATCAATGTATGACAGAGGTTTTTCCTTTCGGGCAGTCCCGGGAAAGCCTTCCGCAGGCAGACTTTTTCCTGCCGGTTCAGACAACCTCACTTTTTCACCATTTGTGTTCTCAATATAGTCAGTAAGGGGATTAAAAGTAAGTTTTCCGGCAAGAGATATAGCCGTAACCATTTCTGGTGAGGCCACGAATGCATGAGTGTTCGGGTTACCGTCGGCTCTTCCCGAGAAATTTCTGTTGAATGAATGTATAATGGTATTTGGATCCGTTGCTGCCGATCTTTTTCTCTTCCACTGACCTATGCAGGGGCCGCATGCATTTGCCAGCACATCTCCTCCCGCTGACCTGAAGAGAGCTATAAGTCCGTCTTTTTCTGCCAGTGTTTTGATTTGTTCAGACCCCGGAGTTATCTTGAATTCTGATTTGAATACAAGATCAAGCGATATGGCCTGCCTTACCACAGAAGCTGAGCGGGTCATATCTTCATAAGATGAATTGGTACAGGAACCTATAAGACCGGTCTCAACCTTTACCGGCCATCCGTTCTTTTCAGCCTCACTTTTCATCCGGGAGACAGGTATTGCCCTGTCAGGGGTAAAAGGTCCGTTGATGTATGGTTCCAGATCAGAGAGGTTTATTTCAATGAACCTGTCGTAATACTTTCCAGGATTTTCATGGACTTCCGGATCAGCGACGAGAAACATTGAATTAGCTTCAGCAAGAGCGGCAACCTCTTCTCTGCCTGTTACTTTCAGATACTCTGACATTGAGCTGTCGAATCCAAAAACTGACGATGTGGCTCCTGTTTCAGCACCCATATTGCAGATTGTGGCCTTGCCTGTACATGACAGGTGTTCAGCTCCCTCTCCAAAGTACTCAATAATATGGCCGGTGCCACCCCTGACCGTAAATAATCCGTTTATTTTCAATATTATATCCTTTGCAGAAGTCCACCCGCCAAGTTTTCCGTTAAGTTTTACTCCTGTGACCGAAGGTAATTTCAGCTCCCAGTTCATTCCCGCCATTACATCCATAACGTCTGCACCTCCGACGCCTATTGCCATCATTCCCAATCCTCCGGCATTGGGAGTATGTGAATCTGAACCGATGATCATTCCCCCCGGGAAAGCATAGTTTTCCAGAATGATCTGGTGTATTATTCCCGAGCCGGGTTCCCAGAAATCAATACCATACTTAATGCATGCTGATCTTAGAAAATCATAAACTTCCCTGTTTGCTTCAAGGGCGAGTTTCAGGTCGTTGTCAGCACCGTCAGCAGCGGTTATAAGATGGTCACAATGAACGGACGAAGGAACCGCTGAGCGAAGATTTCCCGTCACCATGAACTGAAGCAAAGCCATTTGTGCTGTTGCATCCTGCATGGCCACCCTGTCGGGTGAGAAATCATAATATCCCCGATTTTTGCCGGAGGGAAGCGGATTTATCTCTTCAGAAAGATGGAGGAAAAGAAGCTTTTCTGCAAGTGTCAGTGGCCGGCCGGCTCTTTCCTTAATCTTAAGGCTCCTGGCTTCCAGATGTTCATAGAATAACTTGATGTGTCCGATATCAGATGTCATTTATTCAGGATTGATTCTGTCATTTCCTTATCTGGCCGTTTCCGGCAATAATCCATTTGTATGTTGTCAAAGCTTCAAGAGCCATCGGGCCTCTTGCATGAAGCTTCTGTGTCGAAATTCCTATTTCTGATCCCAGCCCGAATTCTGCTCCGTCGGTAAAAGCCGTTGAAGTGTTTGAATATACTGAAGATGCATCAACCAGACTTTCAAACAGATGTATATTATCATCATTTTCTGATATAATGGCTTCGCTGTGCCGTGATCCGTAAATATTTATATGTTCTATTGCGTCCTGTACTGATCTGACTGTTTTTACTGCCATTTTGTAAGAAAGAAATTCTGTTCCAAATGACTCCCGGTTGGCTTTTTTCAATAATTCATCCGGGTAGCTGCCTTTTAAAGCCCTGTAAGAACTATTGTCCGCATATATTACAACATCAGAATCTTTGCAAAGTTCAACAATGTAGCTCAGATCATCAAGTCTGTTTTCATGAATTATAAGACAGTCAAGTGCATTGCATACGCTTACCCTGCGTGTTTTTGCATTGTTAACTATTTTTTTCCCCTTTTCCCTGTCACCAAATTCATCAAAATATGTATGGCATATTCCTGCACCGGTTTCGATAACGGGGATGGATGAGTTATCTCTTACAAAATCGATAAGTTCACGGCTTCCCCTTGGGATGATAAGATCTACATATTCCCGGGCTTTTAGCAACTGGGCTGTTTCATCTCTTCCGGCCGGAAGCAGGGTAACAATATCCTCGCAAATACCGGATCTGCGAAGAGCATTTTTTATAATACTTACAATGGCTGTGTTCGAATGAATTGCGTCACTTCCTCCTTTAAGTATACATGCATTGCCAGATTTAAGACACAGGGAGAATACGTCAAATGTAACATTTGGTCTGGCCTCATAAATCACACCAATTACTCCGAAGGGAACTGATATTCTGGATATCAGGAGCCCGTTAGGTCTTCGGTTCTCTGAAAGGATCCTTCCCAGCGGTGAAGGCATGCATGTTACATTTTTAATATCCGAGGCAATGCCTTCAATACGTTGAGGATTAAGAAGAAGCCGGTCATATCTGGGATCTGACTCCTTCATCAAAGCCAGGTCTTTCCTGTTCTCTGACAGAATATATTCCGTATTCGACAGGGCATCTTCAGCAATAACCAGTAAGGCATCAATAATCTTCTGCGGATCCGTTACATTAAGGGAACGGCCGGCTTCCAGTGCTTTTTTCAACAAGGGCTTGATATCCATGCTTTATCTTTCTTCTGTGATCCTGTTGTTTACCTGTTCCCTGACCCCATCATTAATAACCAGGTAATCATAATGAATAAACGGTCTGCTCTGCTTTTCTCCGATGATCATCCTGGCCTTTTCAGATTCGTACTGAGATTTGCCAAGCCCGATCATATTTCCGCCTTCATCGAGTATCCTGACAATATCTCCGCTCCTGAAGCTTCCATCAATCCTTGTGATGCCTATCATCAGCAGGCTTGTGGCTTTATTTTGAACCAGGGCATGCTTTGCCCCTTCATTTACATATACTGCGCCTTTGGCAAATGTATCGGAGTGGTTCAGCCATTTCTTTACACCGTTTTTCTTCCTTGAACCTCCCGCTATCCGGGTACAAGGGATGTCTTTCCCCCGCAGAATATCAGTAATAATGAAATCGCGGTTTCCATTTGCTATATAAACGTCAATGCCCTCAGATGCTATTTTACGTGCTATTGAATATTTTGTAAGCATTCCGCCTCTTCCGAATTCTGATTTCACGGGAGAGATAAAACTGTCAGGATCCTCAGGGACAGAGTAATCGATATCCCTTATAAGCTCAGCTCCCGGGGTTCCCGGGGCAGCATTGTATATGCCATCTACATTGGTCAGGATGATTAGTGATTCACAATCCATCATCGCTGAAATAAGCCCTGAAAGTTCATCGTTATCAGTGAACATCAACTCATTTACCGATACTGTATCATTTTCATTAACAACAGGGAGAACCCTGTTCTCCAGCAATGCCATAATACAGTTTTTCATATTAAGATAATGCCTGCGGTCTCTGAAGCTCTCTTTGGCTGCCAGGAGCTGCCCTGCCTGAATTCCGTACTTGCCAAAAAGAAACTGGTATTTTGCCATAAGCTTAACCTGTCCGATTGATGCCAGAACCTGCTTTGATGCAATCATATTGGTCTTTTTTGACGGTACTATCTCTCCCCGGCCGGCCGCCACCGCGCCGGACGAAATCAAAATCACCTCCATCCCCTGCTTGTAAAGAATTGCTACATCTTCAACTATCCGCAGCATTCTTTCCTCATTCAGTGATCCGTCATCTTTGGTAATTACATTACTGCCGACTTTGACAGCCACTCTGTTTAAATTGACAGAACTGTTTTTCAATTTGATATTATTTTAACTATTTAAAATTAATTTCGTCGCAAAATTAACAGATTATGTAAATATATTATAGTAATTCAATTTTTTTAATGTGTTTTATTTTTGCAATAATCACTGATTTACAGGTTAAAATTAAAAATATATAAGGATATGGACCTTATCTGCTGATCTGTGAACAAAACCATCAGATAAGAACCGGTCCATTGATATATCCCTCTGATATTATACAATCAAAAAGCTTTTTGTCTGTCATAACAAACATCATAAATGAATTAAATCCTATTTTTATGTTATTATTCCGGACAGAGCAATGACCGATCCAAAATATACAAAGAACAAATGAATCATCAAAATCGAATTATCAGCTCCTCATTTACTATCGGTCACAAACAAGCAATAATGTGTGCTTTCAATAAATGCGGGTTCTTTGTGACAGATAAAATAAAAATTATTAAACGATGAAACCTACAGGATTTATTAAGTTAATCATTGCCCCGGCAATTGTCTGTATTGCAGTTTGTTCGTGCAATTCCCCTTCGCAGCCTCAGGTCAGCGGAGAACCAAAAGTATGGCACAATGTTACTTTAACTTTTACCGGGCCATTCACAAGAGAGTATGACACGATTAATCCTTTTACCGATTACCGGCTCGATGTTGAATTTGAACAGGGCAACCAAAAATTGATGGTTCCAGGCTATTTTGCTGCTGACGGTAACCCGGCAGAAACATCTGCAAGGGCCGGGGATAAATGGAGGGTTCATTTTTGTCCCCCCCTCGATGGTGAATGGAGCTACAAAATTAGTTTTCTGAAAGGAAAGAATATAGCTGTTGCAGATGATTTAAGCCAGGGTGAGAAATGTTTTATGGACGGGACTGAAGGTACGATAATCGTTGAAGAGACAGACAAGAAAGCTCCTGATTTCCGTTCAAAAGGAAGGCTTTTTTATAACGGCACTCATTATCTTAAGCATGCCGGAACAGGGGAGAACTTTCTTAAGGGAGGGGCTGATTCACCCGAAAATTTTCTGGCTTACAGGGAATTTGACGGAACATATTACGGCGGCGCCAATGTATCCAGAAGCGGAGAAGCAGCTCCCAACAGTGGTCTTCATCTTTATGAACCACATATTAAGGACTGGAACGATGGGGATCCCCTGTGGAAAAACGGGAAAGGAAAAGGAATCATCGGAGCATTGAATTACCTCTCGTCGAAAAGAATGAACAGTTTTTATTTCCTGACCCTGAACATTCTCGGTGACGGAGAAGATGTATGGCCGTACACTGACCGGAATGAAAGGTATCGTTTCGATTGCAGTAAGCTCGACCAGTGGGAGATAGTGTTTTCTCATGCCGACAGACTTGGCATAATGAAACATTTCGTCCTGCAGGAAACCGAGAATGAGTGTCTGCTCGACTGCGGTTATCTTGATGTTCAGCGAAAACTGTACCTGAGGGAGCTTGTTGCCAGGTTTTCGCACCACCTCGGTATCACATGGAACCTGGGGGAAGAACATCATCCTACAGAATGGTCCCCGTACGGACAGACTTACAGAGAGACAAAGCTTATGGCAAATTATCTCAGGGAAACCGATCCTTACGACAATTTTATTGTTATACACACCCATTCAGCGCCCCATCAGAGAGTAAAAGACATGACAGAATACCTTGGGTTCAGGAATGTCGAGGGGCCATCAGTTCAATGCGGAAATGTTGACGAGGTGCACGAGGATGCCAGGCACTGGCTTAAAGAATCAGCCAGGGCGAACCACAAATGGGTGGTATGCTCCGATGAGATTGGTCAGCACTGGAAAGGGGCTATGCCTGACGAGTTTGATCCTGCCCACGACACCATACGGCATAAAGTTCTCTGGGGAAATCTTATGGCAGGCGGAGCAGGTGTGGAATGGTATTTCGGATATAATTTCCCCCACTCCGATCTGAGCTGTGAAGACTGGCGGAGTCGCGACAAATTATGGGATCAGACAAGGTTTGCACTTGACTTCTTTCATAAAAACCTGCCATTCACCGAAATGACAAATGCCAATGAAATAACCAGAGATAACAGCAGCTACTGTTTCGCAAAAGAAGGGGAGGTTTATGCCATTTACCTGCCTGAAGGCAGAGGGACTGAAATCAGACTGCCCCAGGGTGACTACTCTGTTGAGTGGTACAATCCCCGCAGAGGAGGTGATCTTGTAAAGGGAAGTCTGACTATGGTCGATGGCGGCGGCTACAGACCAACGGGAAACCCTCCGGAATCAGATCATAAAGACTGGGTATGTCTCATAAAGCGTGAGTAAGGTTATTTACTTAAAGTAATTTCTCCCTCAAGTTTTTTATCGGCAGAGGAGGATCCGATGAAGAATCTTACCTTTCCGGATTCAAGTCTCCAGCTATTGCCAATTTCATCCCAGTACCTCAGGTCATTTGCATTCAGACAAATGGTAACTCTTATTGAATCTCCTTTACTGACCATTACGGGTGAGAATCCTTTTAGTTCCTTTAGTGGCCGTTCTACCTTCGAATCGGAAAACTGACGTATAACTGGGCAACCTCATCACTGTCTAAACTTCCTGTATTTATAATGTCAGCTGTGATTTCTGCCACACCATTTTCCCGGAATGATTCATTCGACACTTTAAGGCCTGTGTATGAAAATGTGGTATATGTAAGCCCGTGTCCAAACGGGAACAGGGGCTCATCCTGCCGAATTTACGTTATCTCCTGTCGATTATTTCTCTGGGAACGACACCCGTACGAGCGGCCCACCTTTCATATTCATCAATCATTCTGTTTTTTATTTCAGGATATTTCCCGCTCAGGTCTTCAATCTCTGATCTGTCTTCTTTCAGGTTATAAAGTTCCCATTTTAAAAATTTCTTTCTGCCGTAATCATAAGCTGATACCAGCTTCCAGTCTCTGTCCCGCACAGCCCTGTTTCCTTCATGCTCCCAGAAAACAGGATTTTCTCTTTTAAGACTTTTACCTTTAAAAACGGGGATCAGGCTTATCCCTTCCATTGGTTTTATGGTTTGCCCGTTATGGTTTTCCGGGTATGTTCCTCCGGCCAGTTCTATAAAAGTAGGCATTATGTCGATTATATGAGCTGTTTGATCTGATATTGTTCCTCCCCTGATCATTCCCGGATAAAATGCGATAAAAGGTGTAGAAATCCCGCCTTCGTGGACCCAGTGCTTGAACATTCTGAACGGAGTGTTGCTGACGTTTGCCCAGGGATATTCATAAGCGTCGAAGGATCCCCGTGTACCTGTTTCCGCTGTAGTCGGGAGATAATTGCCCCTGTTTTTAATTGGTTCATGACATCCTCCGTTATCGGCCAGGAAAATAATCAGTGTATTTTCTAATTTACCTGCTTCTGAAAGATAATTAACAACCCTTCCAATATTCTGATCCATTCTGTCGATCATGGCTGCATAAACCGCCATTCTGAGGTCCCACATATCTTTTTCCGTTTCCGGAAGACTGGTCCACGCAGGAGCCATTTCGTCCCTTGGCGAAAGTATAACCGATGAGTCCAGTATTCCGGTTTTTAACATACTCTGATATCTTTCTTCTCTCAGGATATCCCACCCTCTGAGATATTTTCCCCTGTATCTGGCAATATCCTCAGGCAGGGCATGCAGCGGCCAGTGAGGCGCGGTATACGGAAGGTAAAGGAAGAATGGCCTTTCATTTTCCCGGTTCTCTTCCAGAAATTTGATCGCATAATCTGTTATGGCATCAGTAAGATAAAATCCTGTTTCAGGCGGGTTATAGTCTGCAGTATCGAGCATCCAGCGCGGAGCCTTCTGGTTAACCCTGTAGGCTTTTCGCTCGAAATAACTGCCGGCACCATCAATCAGGCCAAAGAACCGGTCAAAACCACGTTTCAGGGGATGGACCTCAGGTCTTCCTCCCACATGCCACTTACCGGACATGCAGGTAATATATCCTGACATCCTAAGAGCTTCAGCCAGTGTAATGCATTGCTCATTCAGATAACCCTGATATGATGGATAACCCAGGTCCGAGACCATATCTCCCACTCCTGCCTGATGCTGGTAAAGCCCGGTCAGAAGTGAGGCACGGGTCGGGCAGCTACGTGATGCATTGTAAAAATGGGTCATCCGTAAGCCCTGTTCTGCCAGCCTGTCGAGATTTGGGGTCCGTATCTCCGAGCCATAGCATCCTATATCGGAATAGCCCATGTCGTCCGACAGGATCAATATTATGTTTGGCGATCTATCAGGTCCAGCCTGTGTGCATGCTGTTACAGCTAATCCGAGAGTACAGGCACCAGAAAGGAATCTGAACAGTTTTACCTTCTCCATCTATCTGGATATTAATATTTTACTTATTAATAATTCGTGATTTTCCGTATAAATAATGTGCGAAAGTTTAAGATTATTTTATTCCTGAGCCTGGATCATATTTTTACCTCTTTCTTAATAATATTTTCAAAACGGGTAGTTGATATATACCTGTCAGCCAGGATAGAGCCGTTATATAAAAGATTGAATACTCCATATGCCGACGGAGCTTTTTGTGCTTCCTCACATGTCCGGAGCTCTGTAATTTCAGGGTTCAGCTTTTCTCTTTCAAGAATTGGTTTTACCTCCAGAATAAACCTGGCCACCCAGGGGCATTGCTTTGAAAAGCTAATAGTCAAACCTTTATGATGCCCGGGGGCATTGGCAGACTTATTAATAACCGGTAATGGTGCTTCACGGAATTGTTTAATCATAAGCTGATCTTTCCCGGATTCTTCAATAATTCTGTAACCGTTCTTCAGAAAGATTCTTTTATCAGCCATAAAAGAATAATCACTTGTTAATACTGCCACACCTTTCATTTTCGAAGCATCTTTCTCCACTTCAGTCAAAAGCTGCCCTCCCAATCCCTGATGCTGATACTTCTTTCCGTTTGTCCAAATACAGTGGATGAACATATAATCCCGTGCATCCACAGATCTCCAGCAAAACTCCCCCGGAATATATTCGATAAATCCTTTCGGGGTCTTTTCCCCTTCAATATAAAGTAATTTGATCTTCAATCCTCTGCTGAATTGTTCAGTGAGCCATTCAACTTTCAACTTATGGTACTGATTTTTCTGATTTATAAAACAGATCGCTCCGGGATGTTCATTGAGGTTAGAGGCAGTTACGTCAATAATTCTTGTTTTTTGAGTCATAAAGAATTAATTTCGATAAATTGAAAGTAAAAAACAGTCAGATCAAATCAATTAAAGAAATCAAGTTAGATAAAATCCATGAAACTTACAGATAAAACCAAGGTATTATTTTCACTGAAGCCCGAATTGCAATCTGCAGCAAAGGAAACAAATCCTGTGTAATACATACAATGACTAACGGATGTGACATAGAGAAATCCCGTCCCGAAAAGATATATACAAAATCTTAATATTGATAGCATGAAGAGGATTTTACCAGTGGCTATACTGTTGACGATCCTTACATACTGTAAGAAAGAATCTGCTGAAAGAAAATACATCAATCTTAACGGGGAATGGTCAATTACCCGTACAGATTCTTTTAACCTGTTACCTGAGATATTTGGCAATAAAACTCCAGTACCGGGGCTGGTTGATCTTGCAATGCCTTCTCTCGATACCGGTAACACTTTTAATGACGGTGTTTACTGGTATAAAAGGAACTTTGTTATCAACGATCAATATCCTGATCTAATACAACTGAAAATAGGCAAGGCAAAATACCATGCAAAAATTTTTGTGAATGAAAAGTATGCAGGCGAGATGCTGTACTGCTTTACCCCGGGTTATTTTGATATCACCGGATTTTTGAATCCTCCGGGAGAAGTCAATGAACTGATGATAGGAGTGGGTACATATAACAATATGCCTGATACGGTCATCAGTGGTCATGACTTTGAAAAACTCACCTATATCCCCGGTATCTATGATGATGTTAAACTTATTCTTGTCAACTACCCCTTTATAAACAATATTCAGACAGCTCCGCTGGTCTCTGAAGAATCGGTAAGGATAGTTGCCGACATTAATGATAAGGGGGATCATAGAAATATAAGGCTGTCATATTCAATCAGTGAAAAAGCAACGGGCAAAATAGTCGCAAGTGGCATTTCAGGATCAAATGATTTTACCGTTTCTCTTCCCGACTGCAATCTGTGGTCCCCTGAATCTCCTTTTTTGTATCAACTTGACCTCTCAACCGGTTCAGACAGTAAATCAGTAAATTTTGGTATGCGATCCTTTGCTTTCGATACGGCTTCAGGACGTGCAGTATTGAACGGAAAACCTTATTACATGCGGGGAACCAACGTATGTATCTTTCGCTTCTTTGAAGATCCGGGCAGAGGATTATTGCCATGGAATGATGACTGGGTAATAAAGTTGCACAATCAATTTAAGTTTATGAACTGGAATTCGATAAGATACTGTATCGGCCTTCCTCCTGAAAGATGGTATGAAATTGCTGACAGTCTGGGTATATTGATCCAGAATGAATATCCCGTCTGGACATTAAATCAACACAATAAGATCTACCCGGAAATAACAGCTGATCATCTGGCAAATGAATACATTGAATGGATGAAGGAACAATGGAATCATCCCTGTGTTGTAATATGGGATGCGCAGAATGAGTCGGTTTGCAGGGTGACAGGAGAAGCTATAAGTATGGTTAGAGGACTGGACCTTTCAAACCGTCCCTGGGAAAACGGTTGGTCGGCACCTGACCTGCCAACCGATCCGCTTGAAGCTCATCCTTATCTCTTTTCAAGGTACCGGGGAAAGGAAGTGCCTTCCCGGGAAGGACCATTGAAAGATCTGCTGTCCGAAAAAAGGATCCCCGGTAATGACGCAAACGATCATGATCCTTTACCTGGTAAAAAGAGATATCCCAATACGCTGCTGATAAATGAATACGGATGGTTGTGGCTGAATCGTGACGGATCAACAACCACACTAACCGACAAGGTTTATGATGTGGCTTTCGGGAAAAACCTGAAAAAGGAAGAAAGGATCTACCAGTACGCAAGACACCTAGGAATGCTCACGGAATATTGGCGGACTCACAGGGAGTGTGCCGGAGTTCTCCATTTCTGCGGTCTTGGTTATTCACGGCCAGACGAACCAAGGGGACAGACCAGCGATCATTTCACCGATATTGAAAACCTTGTTTATGAACCTCAGTTTGTGGAGTATGTAAAGCCGGCTTTCTCACCTGTCGGACTGATGATAAATTTTTGGGATATTGCTGTAAATCCGGGAACAGAAGAAGATATTGAGATTTACTTGATCAATGATCTTGATTCACAATGGGAAGGTACCTTAGCACTGACCATTGCCGGTAAGGAAGGTGTCATTTCCAGCTTCAGGAAGGATATTGCAATCGCTCCGTCCGATCGAACCATAATTAACTTCCCGGTTGATTTCCCGGCTGAACCCGGGGAGTATAAGCTTATTGCAGAAACAGAATTTCGGGGAGAGTCAGTTAAGAGCATGAGAGAAGTCAAAATCAGATAAATACCGGCTAAAGGGTTCGGGCTAATGCATTAATAATGTAACAGTGTCAGCAAAAGACTCCGAATACACTAATAATCAATATAATGAGTACCAATAAATTTGATTATTACAGGATAAAAGATGAGTGCAGGAAGGGATTTCTGAAATATCTAGCCAGGGCAGTATCTTTTATTGCCGAAACAAATATCTATTCTATACTTGATATCGGTTGTGGTACAGGAGTACCTTCAATATGGCTTGCTAAACATTTTAATGCAGACATTACAGCTCTCGACAATGATGTGGAAGCAATAATGTGGCTTGAAGAAAAAGCTGGGGAAGAAGACCTGTCTGACAGAATAAACCTTTCCACAGGGTCTTTCATTGATTATGACCCCGGAGAAAAGAGATTCGACCTGCTGGTTGCAGAAGGTTTCTTGAATGCAGTAGGTTTCGAAACCGGATTCCTGAAAGTCATTAGGCTTATAAAAGCAGGGGGTTATTTTATTATCCACGACGATCTCAGTGATAATGAGATGAAAACGGAATTCTTCAGGACCAATGGATTTGCACTTATCCATTCATTTGTGATGGATGAAAAAGCATGGTGGAATGACTATTACAATTGCCTGGAAATAGCAGGGTCAGATCCGAAGAATATATCTTTACATGCATTCTTCGAAAATGACAGGAAGGAAATAGAAAATTACAGGCTAAATCCTGCAATTTTCAGATCTGCTTATTATGTCCTGCAGAAAAGTGTTCTGTCTGTCCATAAAACAAATCGTGATAATCATAGTATCGTATCAAATGATACGGTTATGGGAATAATAAAGAAATATGAAGCATGAGATCATTTATCCGGTATTTTTTTCATCACTTGCACTCGCAGCCTGCAGTGAGGACAAGGATGAAGGCAAACCGAATGTAATACTTATCATGGCCGATGATATGGGTTATGAATGTCTAAGTTGCTACGGAAGTTTATCCTATAGAACACCTGTACTTGATTCCCTTGCTACACATGGGATACTTTTCGGACAGTGCCATTCACAGCCTTTGAGCACGCCTTCAAGGGTAAAACTGATGACCGGGCTTTACAATTATCGCAATTATGATTACTTCGGCCACCTGAATAATGATCAATACACATTCGGCACTCTTATGAAAGAGGCGGGCTACTCAACATGTATTGCCGGAAAATGGCAGCTCAACGGGCTGTCATATAAAGACAGCATACCTTACTGGAGTGATAAAACCCGTGCAAATAAATTCGGATTTGAAGAATACTGCCTCTGGCAGTATACAAAGACACGAGAAGAAGGAGAAAGGTATTCAAAACCGCTTATCGAACAGAACGGAGAGATTCTTTCCACCACCGAAGATGACTACGGACCTGATATTTTATCAGATTATGTCCTGGATTTCATAGAAAGAAAGAAAAATGAACCATTTTTTATTTATTATCCCATGGTACTGGTACATGATCCTTTTGTTCCTACTCCCGACTCTGAAGACTGGAATAACCGGCATCAGCGCTACAAAAATGACACTGTTTATTTTAAAGATATGGTCGCATATACTGATAAAATAACAGGCCGGATTGCCGCCAAACTGAAAGAAACGGGGCTGGACAATAATACCATTCTGATATTCACCGGTGATAACGGCACGGCCAGGTCAATTTATACTGATACCGATAAGGGGATTATCAGGGGCGCCAAGGGTAATACAATTGATGCCGGCACCCATGTTCCTTTGATTGTGTACTGGCCGGAAAAGATCAAAAATGGTTCTGTATATAATGGTCTGATCGAGTTTAGCGATTTCTTCCCGACACTGGCGGAAATGACCGGTAGGGAGGTTAATTGTGACGGAAAGAGCTTCTATTCGCTGTTAACCGGTTCTGATCATAAACCGAGAAAAACCCTTTCGGTTCATTATGATCCCAGGTGGGGTAAAGGAGCGAATCAGTACAGAAATCAGTTCCTCAGGACTATAGATTATAAACTTTACATCGACGGGAGATTCTTTGACCTTTCAAATGATCTTCAGGAAAAAAATCCATTATCACCGGATTCTCTCACACCCAAAGAGAAAGAAATATTTATCTTTCTGAAAAACGAACTCGATAAACATCCCGTATGGGTCAGGAACTAATATCACTGCCAATAAGTTTATTAAACTGAAATAACATGAGAAGAAAATCAGCTTTAAAAGGAGATGTGCTGAAGTTGTTCTGTGTAATGATCATCATTTTATTTTCCGGTTGCCATTCAGAACAAAAGTTCCTAAAGAACAACAAGGCCAGTCTTAAAAAATACAATGTAGTCTGGGATTCACCAGGCAAAGATCATTACGGGTCAATACCTCTTGGGAACGGTGATACAGGATTGAATGCATGGGTCGAAGAGAATGGAGATATCTGTTTCTTTATCGGGAAGACAGATTCATGGGGAGATAACGGAAGATTGTTGAAAGTTGGCAAGGTGAGGATTAAATGCGATCCGGCCATTATTACCGGTAATGATGGTTTCAGGCAGGAACTGGATCTGTATTCGGGCACACTGATGGTAAGTAATCGGGGCATATATGAAAACAAAGATGTGAGGACCGATATTCAGTTATGGGCAGATGCAAATAATCCTGTTATTCATATAACCCATAAAAGTTCAATCCCGGTAAAACTGACAGCCTTTATTGAACCATGGCGAACCAAACCGGACACTCTGCCGGAACTGAATACCAGCGATCTGCTCGAGGACAGGTCCTTTCCCGGAAATCTGCATGAGCCGGTGATTGTGGAACCTGATATTATAATCAGGGGATCAGACAGATATGTCGGATGGTACCATCACAATATAAAATCTGCCGGTTTTGACCTGACCAATAAGCTGCAGGGATTATCTGAATATTTTGATACGGATCCGCTTCTGGACAGAACTTTTGGGGCTATTATAACAGGAACGGGAACCCGAAAACTGGATGACAGGACTCTTCAGACCATTGAGTCCGAAGAAGGAAGGCTGAATATATTTGTTTTGACTTCCCATCCCTCACAACCCGATGAGTGGCTTGCAGAAATCGAACAACTTGCCGGAGCCATCGAGTCATATCCATTTCAGGAAAGAAAAAGATCACATGAAGACTGGTGGGCCGGATTCTGGGACCGTAGCTGGATCAATGCAACCACCAGCAACAATTCAGGCAGTATGGAAGAAAGTGATGCATTTACAGTTTCAAGAGCATACGCACTGCAGCGTTTTATTGATGCATCAGCCGGCCGCGGCAGATACCCGATTAAATTCAACGGTTCAATTTTCACCGTACCGGCCGAAGGGATGCCAGGATATGCCGATTACAGGAGATGGGGTCCTGGTTACTGGTGGCAGAACACCCGGCTCCCCTATCTGAGCATGTGCACCGCGGGCGATCTTGACCTGATGCAATCATTTTTTAAAATGTATGCAGAAGACATTTATAACCTCTGCCGGTTCAGAACAAAAAAATATTTCGGCTTTGACGGTGCATATTTCCCGGAATGCATGTATTTCTGGGGATCAGTTTTCACAGCAACCTACGGCTGGACACCTTTTGAGGAACGCGAAGATAAACTTCAGGAGAGCGACTGGCACAAATGGGAATGGGTGGCAGGCCCGGAACTGGTATTCATGATGCTTGACTATTATGATCATACTCTGGATAGTGAATTCCTGAAAAATAAAATAATCCCGGTTGCGAATGATGTGATCAGATTCTTTGACAACTATTACGGGACCGATGAGAATGGTAAGTTGCTGATGCACCCGTCAATGGCATGTGAGACGTGGTGGGACTGTACAAATCCGATGCCTGAGCTAGCTGGTCTACATAGTATTACACGGCGCCTGATGAAATTGCCGGAAACTTTTGTAACCGATTCTGAACGTGATTATTGGAAAACATTCAATTCAAAACTCCCGGAAATACCTCTGCACGAAACACCATCCGGACCGGCGTTGGCACCTGCAGCCAGGTTTGAATTAAAAAACAATGTCGAGAATCCCGAATTATATGCTGTGTTCCCATTCAGGCTTTTCGGAACAGGCTTGCCCAATCCCGAATGGGGAGTAAATGCACTGAAACACCGCTGGGACAGCGGAGATTTCGGCTGGCGGCAGGATGATATCTTCATGGCTTACCTCGGATTGGCTGGTCAGGCAAAAAAGAATCTTGTAAGCAGAGCCAAAAATCATGATGAGAACTTTCTATTTCCCGCATTCTGGGGTCCTAACTACGACTGGACCCCTGATCAGGACCACGGCGGAGTATTAATGAAGACATTTCAGTCAATGTTGTTGCAGGCGGATCCGTATTCACATAAAATCTATCTTCTTCCTGCTTGGCCTGAAGGATGGAACGCCGAATTCAAACTACACGCCCCGCACAAAACAATTATCAGGGGGAAAATCATTAACGGTACGATAAAATCACTGAACGTAACACCTGCTTCCAGAAAAAAAGACATAATCATACTAACGGTTATGAAAACGCCCAAAGGTCAATGACCTTACGACCAAGCCAGCTGTGATCCTTTGCCATACTCATCAGCAGAATCCCTACAGGCTTTTTGCCATTGCATTCTTCTAAAAATGCCATTCCGTCTCCGTACGGCTATTGATCCCTTCATAATTGTCAGGGCCACAAATAATTTCAGCAGTGGCCGGAGGATCATTATAATCAATACCGGTCAGTGAGCATTAAAATTAATCATCTTATTATAACCTCGTTAACCTGATGGCTTTTATCAATCCTGCCTCGCTCCTCTTCAAATCTATAAGCTTCAGAGTGATCGCTTCCGTACCGCTGTTAAGTCTGATTTGTCCTATTTCCATCCAGCCCCATGTTCTTTCAACTGATTCACTGCGCTTTACATAATCACGATCAGGAAGTATCTCCGAATGGAATGGCTGGTCAATGGTAAAATAAATTGTCCCTGAATTTGAGCTCAGGCTTAGTCTGCTGCCTGTCTCTTCCTGAGGGCAACCATACTGCAGCTCCACTTTATAGTTTCCGGTAGCATTAATACTAAGTCTCCAGAAAATTGAATCGCCTTTCTGGTTCCAGCTTTCAGTATGGGACTGGTTTGGGTGAATACTCGAATAATTGATCTTACCTGACAATAATGCATCCTGAACAGGCAGGGTAAAGCTCTTTTCATTCTCAAATCCGGCTTCTATTGTCGTCAGAGGCTGATAACCTGATACAAGTTCCTCATTATGTTGGGTCAATCTTCCCAGCAGGTCGGCAGTGATTAACGGTTCCTTCCCCGAGATATCGGTTTGTTGCTGAGGATCATTTAAAATATCATAGAGGAGAGTATCCTTTCGTGTAAGTACAAGTCTGAACCGGTTATTTCTTACAGAGCTGTTACAATTTTCAAGTATCTGATTGCCCTGCCTTGAAAAGATATATCTGTCAAATGGCTTCTTTTTATTCACAATTATTCCTGACAGATCGATCCCGTCAATCGGATTGATCTGATCAAATTTTATGTTACATAGTCCCAAAAGTGTAGGCATGATATCAATATCCTGTGCCAGCTGAATGGTAGTTCCCTGTCTGATCCTGGCGGGCCATTTTATATAAAAAGGGACCCTCACCCCTCCCTCATCAACAGACCCCTTCCTGCCTTTCATCCCACCGTTGTATCGTTCAGTATTGAGCCCGTTGTCGGAGAAGAAGATCACAATCGTGTTCCCGGTAATGTCCAGTTCGTCAAGCTTTTTAAGAATCAGTCCAATGTTCTCGTCCATGTTCTCCACCATCCCGTATACACAGGAAAGGGTTGAATCAAGGCCTGTCTGCCTGTATTTGCTGAAATATTTTTCTGGTACCTGAAAGGGTGAATGAGGGACGTTATATGACACGTAACATAAGAACGGTCTCTCCCTGCTGCGCTCCATGAATTCAAGGGCCTGGCCTGTAAAATAATCAGTTGTATAGCCTGAAGATTGTTTTTCTTCATCGTTATGGAGGAACCAGGCATCATAGTAATAACCCAGGTGCCCGACAGGAAATCCGACAAATTCATCAAAACCCTGCCTGTTGGGATGCTGGGGAAAGTATCTGCCGTTATGCCATTTACCGAAGCAGCCTGTTGTGTAGCCTTTGTCTTTCAACACTTCAGCAATGGTAACCTCTTCACTTCTCATATTTTCATATCCGCGGCTAACTGAAGAAACCCCTGTTCTGAGAAAATATCTGCCCGTAAGCATCTCGGCACGGGTTGGCGCACTGAGTGGACAAACATAGAATCTGTCGAAGCTAAGGCTTTCCGAAATAAGCCTGTTAAGAACCGGAGTTGAAATAAGGTCGTTTCCGTTGGCATTTATATCACCCCAGCCCATATCGTCGGCAAGGATCATAACTATATTTGGTTTCGCACTTTCGGGTGGTCCGCTGCAGGCTGTTACAGATGCTGCAAGTGCAAATAAGCAGTATGGGTTGAAATTATTTTTATTAAGCATATTTCTAGTATAAAGTTTGTTCTACATAAATAGCCGATTCTGTCTTCTCTTAGCCTTTACCATAGCCAATTACACTATCTCTCATGCTTTAAGAGATTCTCTTCTTAATAATTCCCCTCCTTGGAGAGCATGACACCTTTATTATTTCTTAAAATCGGGATTAGAAACGGGCATATTGGCATTCAGGCTTTTTCTCCATTGAACAAGCAATTTATACAATTCCTGTGTCTTTTGCTTCATGGTCATTGAGAGATCCTTTGATTCGGAAATATCATTTTCAAGATCATACAGTTCCAGTTCGCCGGTTTCATAGCTTTCAACAAGTTTATAGTCACCCACCCTCACTGCTCCGGCGGGTCTTCCCAACTGATTCGAAAAGTGCGGATAGTGCCAGTAAACCGGTGTCGCTTCAGGATTTTGTGATCCGGGTTGAAGAAATAATGATAAAACACTTTTCCCGTCAACATCTGCAGGCAGGTTTTTAATGCCGGCCAGTTCACAAAGAGTCGGAAAGTAATCTATTGAACTGAAATAAGTTTCGGAAATTATACCCGAAGGAACCTTACCCTGCCAGCTCACTATTGCCGGGACTCTTATACCACCCTCGTATACATGCCCTTTCCATTTCCGCAGGGGGAGAACTGATGTCGGAGTGGGCCCCAGTTCATCCAGTCCGAGTCCTCCGTTGTCTGAGGTGAATATTATCAATGTCCTTTCCAGCAGTCCCTCTTCCCTGAGTCTTTCAATTATTCTTCCTACGCCGTCATCGATGCTTTCGACCATTGCAGAATAGTACGGATTGAATTTTTCTTCCGATTGATCGTATTTACGGAAGTACTTCATCAGTTTATCCGGCCGGGGGACAACAACAACATGGGGCGCCGAATAGGAAAGGTACAGAAAGAAAGGTTTGTTTTTATTGATACTTATGAATTCCTCCCCGTAATCTGTCAGCTTGTCAGTAAGATACTCTGTTCCATTGTCAAAGAACTCATTCTGATAGGAGTCCTCAAAAATTGAATAGTTATAATAGTCGAGTCCGTTTTTCCCGATCATCCGTGTATAATCGAAGCCCTGAGACCATGGGGCGATTGAATCGTGGCCCCCGAGATGCCATTTCCCAACCATTGCGGTTCTATAGCCTGCTTCCCTCAACAGTTCTGCAATTGTTACCTCTCCTGCTTCGAGGTATGGTTTCCATGGAGCGGGTAGAACTGGAGAAAGGGGATCGGTTCTGTTGCCCGCTATGAAGTTTGTAAGTTGAAGCCGGGCAGGATATTTCCCGGTCATTATTGATGCCCTTGTCGGCGAGCTCACAGGGCATGCGGCATAAGCCTGTGTAAACTTTATTCCTTTTTGTGCAAGGGAATCAATATTTGGGGTCTCAGTATGTGTGTTGCCATAGCATCCCAGGTCTTTCCATCCCATGTCATCGGTAAGGATAAACACTATGTTGGGTTTTTCCTGAGCGATGGTACTTCCGCCAAGCAGAAGAAGCGGTATTAATCCGGTTAATTTTTTCATATTCAAAACCTGCCTTTATTATTATTTTGTGTTGCATTGTATTTCTGGTCGACCGGTTCGCCCCTCATGTTGATGTGGGGTGTTTTCACGTATCCCGGAACTCGTTCATACCAGTCCTTTGTGAGATTTTCCGGAATATTGTCACCTGTTTCCTGTATCCAATCCAGGAGTATTGCATTCATCCGTCTTTTTATTTTAATATATCTCTCAGAATGTACTACATTATTGAACTGGTCAGGGTCAACAGTACACTGGTAAAGTTCTTCCGAAGGCCTTGGAGTCATGAAGATATCAGCCTGTTCCGTGGTGAGTGTTCCCAGCCTGTCAAGGCTGTCGAGCTCGAAATAAGAGGGGCTTCCTATAGCATCTGCCGGTCCTGACTGAGGAAACTGAGGTCTTGAATTAAGTATGTACAGGAAATTTTTCGTCCTCACCATTCTCTCATGCGCTTCATAATCGTGCCAGTTATGTTCGGCGAAAACAAATTTCCTGAAGTCTCTGCCGGGCTTCTTTAACAGGCCTGCAAAACTTTGTCCCTGAATTGTTTCCGGTATTGCCGCAGAAGCAAGATCAAGTATTGTCGGGGCAATGTCAATTGAGCTTATGAGAGAAGTGCACTCATGCGGTTTAATGCCAATCCCGTCAGGCCAGTAAACAATGAAAGGTGAAAGAAGACCCCTGTCGTTTACCCTTGTCTTGCTGTGCGGGAATGGCCGCCCGTTATCAGCCATAATGATAATCAGGGTATTACCGGCAACTCCCTGTTTGACAAGTTCATCATATACCAGACCGATATAGTGGTCAAACCGGTAAATCTCATCATAGTATCTGGCCAGATCATATCTGGTTTTTTTCCCGGGGGCCAGGTAGAAAGGCGGTATTATTTCACCTGGATCATGTTTACCGGAGAATTCGTTCGGTCCCCATGGGCGGTGTGCATCCATTGCGGCAAACCACATGAAGAAAGGTTTTTCGCGGGGCCTCTCCTGCAGGCATTTAACCCATAGCTCCTCGCCGCCATCACCGTTGAGCTTATTGTTGTCATTTATCTTATCGAATCCTCTGCGGGCGTAAGGACCCATGTGGAATTTGCCGGCCTGCACGGTATAATATCCGTTGGTCTTAAGAACCTCGGGAAATGAGATTATATAATCAGGAGGTTCTGTATGCAACTCAGCTCCTCCTGTATTATGAGGGTACCTTCCTGTAATGATGCTGTTGCGGCTGGGGCTTGACGAACTCGCTGTCAGGAACATATTTGCGAATCTTAATCCGGAGGAAGCTAGACGGTCAATATTTGGGGTCTGAACCTGATTATTGCCGTAGCATGCTATATCGTCACGGCTTACATCATCAGCGATAAACAGAACAAAATTAGGTTTATTCTGTGATCTCTGACACAAGAGGGATATCGACAGAACCGGAGTTCCCAACATCAAAGTTACAAATAGTCTTTTATTCATTATTTTAGAGTATTGCATTGCAGAAAATGCAATTATAAAATCATAATTCAGCTTTTTGAATTAAAGTCATCCCAGCGATGCCCCCTTTTTAATCTGAAAAAATAAAAAAGTCATTTAAAATCACGACCAGTTAATATGTTATCGAAAGATATAATAAACTCTTTTTTTTTCTGTGCTGCTCCGTGATCTCTGTGGTTAATTTTTTCTCACCACTGAGAGCACAGAGGGACACAGAGATTAAATCCATTTAGTGTTATTTTTTATTTTTCTTTTTTTCTCTGTGCTGCTCCGTGATCTCTGTGGTTAATTTTTTTCTCACCACTGAGAGCACAGAGGAACACGGAGATTAAATCCATTTAGTGTTATTTTTTATTTTTCTTTTTTTTTCTGTGCTGCTCCGTGATCTCTGTGGTTAATTTTTTCTCACCACTGAGAGCACAGAGGGACACAGAGATTAAATCCATTTAGTGT
>CAYXSM010000009.1:0-28254 GCA_964466705.1 uncultured Rikenellaceae bacterium | reverse complement strand
TGCTGCTCCGTGATCTCTGTGGTTAATTTTTTTCTCACCACTGAGAGCACAGAGGGACACGGAGATTAAGTCCGTTTAGTGTTATTTTTTATTTTTCCTTTTTTCTCCGTGCTGCTCCGTGATCTCTGTGGTTAAACACTTTTCACCACTGAGAGCACAGAGGGACACAGAGATTAAATCCATTTAGTGTTATTTTCTATTTTTCCTTTTTTCTCTGTGCTGCTCCGCGATCTCTGTGGTTAAACACTTTTCACCACTGAGAGCACAGAGGGACACAGAGAAAATTAATTCAACTTTTCAATCCATATCAATGACAAAATACCTCTTAAGCGGGTATTCAGGCTGCCACTTGAAGGATTCGCAGTCCTGCCACCCGGATTGTTATCAGGAAATTCTATGGCAGCTTCGCCGAAAAAATCTGTTGAGATTCCTTTCATAACAGGTTGTGACAACCCGCCGGGTGCAGAGATGGCTCCTTGACGGCATCCCATTATATAGCTGTTTGTAAACCCGTGCCTGTTTTTGCAAGCCGGTCGATATTCGGTTTTTTTATTACATTGTTCCCATAACACCCAAGGGCATCAGCCCTGAGGTCATCAGCAAGAATAAGAAGCACATTAGGTTTTACGCCTTTGTCGCTGCCGGAGTTTGTTAATGAAATAACTGCCATACTTCAGTCATATACTGCCATGATCCTGGTTTTCAATACATCTAAAATTTTTTCAAAAACTCCTGATAATAAATGATTTCTACTTCTTCTTCACTCCGGAACGGAAGATCCCGTGACATTTTGGAATCCACATAGGCACTTCGTCCATATAAGTCCGGTATTCGTCACCAAAAAATTCCAGCAATATTTTTTCTTCATACCGCGAGATACGATACAGGAAAATAATCACAATTAACCAGACAAATGCCGCGGCCAGTGAAAAAGAGAATAACAGAAGTCCGAAATAGACCAGTATTTCGCCGAGGTAAACCGGGTGCCTGACAATGCCAAAAACACCTTTCCTTATCACTTCCGGCTTCTCGCGCACCTCTCCAAATACAGTCCTCATACCTGTCATTGAAAGGTAACCGGCTATGACCATAACTAAAAATCCGGCAATAACCCTGATATTGTTCGGTACTATCTCATTCAGGAACGTGGTCATTTCCAATAAGAAAGAGTCTGCCAGCCAGACTGCAATAAAAACAAAAGCCAGGATAAGTTGTCCTGCATCTCCAGTTCTGTGTTCCCCTGCGAGATCATTTCTTCCATAATGAATTTTTTTATCCATTTTTTTCCTTAATAAGATTCTGTTTCTTGTGACGAATTCAGAGGCCTGATATTTTACCTAATCTCATAATCCGCTTCATGCTCGTTCTTTATCAAACATCAATTCTCTCTATTTCGACCCATAAGGGAAATATTTTCCTGCTGCCTGAAAGATAGAACGGAACGAAATCGCATCTGGTTGACGGAAGTTTTACATCTTTCATCTCGAGGAAGTCTGTATCGCTTTTTCCATTCTTCATCTGGTTGATAAAGGCTCCTGTTTCGACCATCATCTTTCCGCCTGATGGGACAGGTTCAATGAACTTAAACCTGAGGTCGTACCGGCCTTCATTTATCAGCACCCTCCAGAAGCCGAATATCTCTGACTGCTCCCATATTCCCCACTGACCGTCAGCGTCATTCCTGTTCAGTATTACAGGATTTTCATGTCTGGTTCCGATTTCTATCAGGGGGCGGTCAAGCAGGTTCTCAGATCGTGCCAGATCGGCAAAAAGAAGGTCCAATTCTTTCTTCAGCTCAGCAGCTCTGTCGGCGTTATCATTCAGGATGTTATCCTGTTCGTAAGGATCGTGCTCAATATCAAAGAGTTCAAATTTGTCAACGGAGGCATTATAGTCATCATTCCCAACGAGCTTGTATCTGCCCTTCTGTAATGCAATATTTGTATAGAGTTCCGGAGAATGTCTTGTCCAGTAAAAAAACAGTGAACGGTCATCTTTATTCAAATTCTCGCCCCGCAAACAGGGAGCAAGGCTTATTCCGTCAATATTCACTCCTTCAGGCATTCCTGCACCGCAGATATCTGCCAGAGTGGGGAACAGGTCTATATTAGCCGCTGTTGCCTCTATGTCGACGCCGCTACTATCCGTTCCGGGATACCTTATCCAAAAAGGCACCCTCACTCCTCCCCGGTGTACGGAGGATTTAAGCCCACGCATTCCTGCGTTGTAACGTCTCTGCTGGGGACCGTTATCAGTCATGAAAATGACAATGGTATTTTCGGATATCTTAAGTTCTTCAAGCCTGTTCAGAAGTCTGCCCACGTTATCATCAATATTTGTCACCATTGCATATACTCTTCGGGCGTCCTCCTTATCTTTTTCGCTCATGACCGGGAAAGGCCTTGTATCGTTCACAAAGCCGGAAGACGGATCCAGATCCCTGTATATATTATAATACTCATCAGGCACCTGTAACGGGGTATGAGGTGCATTAAATGACAGGTAACAGAAGAAGGGGTCTTTTCTGTTCTGATCAATAAACCTTATTGCCTCGTTGGTAAATATGTCGGAACAGTATCCTTCATACGAATTTTGCCTGCCATTATGCCACAAAACGGGATTGAAGTAACTGCTGTCACCTCTGGGCCAGGTTGTAAAATCACCCGGCTGGCCCATTCCTCCTGCGAGATGAATGACCGATTCATCAAATCCCTGGTCGCAGGGCCTCATGGGATAGTTATCGCCAAGGTGCCATTTGCCGAAGATCCCGGTAGAGTAACCAGCCTCTTTAAGCATTTCTGCTATAGTTACTTCCGATGAAGCCATCATTGCCCCGCCGTTATAGGTATCCCTGACGCCTGTGCGGAGTGAATAGCGTCCCGTCATCAGAGCGGCCCTGGTAGGTGCTGACACAGGACATACATAGAAATTGTTGAACCGGATACTCTGTCTGGCGAGATTATCAAGTACAGGGGTTTTAACATGAGGGTTCCCATTTATCCCAAGATCTCCGTAACCCTGGTCGTCGGTGATTATCAGGATAACGTTAGGATGCTCCCGGGCCTCCAGGGCAGATATCTGGGATAGTGTTAATCCTGCTGCAACAATCCCTAACCTTGTAAATAAAACATCTTTAACCATTTTATTTCTTTTTAACTGAAATGATTTTACCTGTTCCGTTCTGAAGCCATATGTCGAGGCGCGGAGCATCTCCGTCGTACGGTTTGCCAAGTATATCCAGGTCGCCGTCTCCGTCCAGGTCTGCCATTTCTGATTCGTGAACATCAATCCCTTTTGAGACTATCATATCTCTCGGAAAATTCCCCTTGCCATCACCAAAAAGAATACGGTTGACAGCCTCCGTATGGCCTCCGAGAGTCATCTCGGCATACCAGATGTCGAGGTTCCCGTCGCCATCAAAGTCAACTATTGCAAGCGTATGTCCGTTGCTGACTGAGGGTATGATTTCTCTTCTTTTCCAAGTACCCTTATCGTACTGGTATAAAAACATGGAAGCGAGGCCATCGCCGACCACCATAACCACCTCAGGTCTTCCCCCGGGAATGATCTGTCCTGCAGCAGAACGGCTGAAGGTGTATGCTGCATCAATAATATTATGGGAGAATGTATCGTTGCCCGTGTATTTGAACCATAGTCCCCCTCCGATTATATCCTGAACACCGTCACCATCAATATCGGCTTTTGCAAGCCCTTCATGCTCATTGGTCCTTTTCCAGGATGGATATTTGCCATGCTGTTCCATCTGGCTGTCGGAATAGTATCTGTATACCGGTATCAACTCCCAGTTCTCCTGTAAATAGGGGTCTGCCGGTATGCGGGTAAAATAAAGAGTCTGGTCACCCTGTGCCCAGAAAACAAGATCCGGTCTATTGTCGCCATCAAAGTCCCCGGCCATCTGATCGTGGACCTTGTTACCGCCGCTGTTTCTTATCAGGTATCTTGGCCAGGCAGGTTTGCTGAAATCGGGATATGGGTTCTCCCACCACCAGACGTTGTTTGTTTTTGACTCGCCACCGGCAATAATATCCATATCGCCGTCGTTGTCGACATCAAAGGCGATTGTGCCGGCTTCTATAAAGCAGATTGCATCCTCAACCACATTTCTTCTCCATCCGTCCTCTGTTCGCCGGTACCAGACAAGGCCTGGTGCAGTGGTGCGTTCCGAGATGCAGAAATCGTTTATGCCGTCGTTGTCGAAGTCGGCTACTGCGCAGGACGTTTGTTGCCTGCCGGCATTAGGAGGTTCAAGGTCCCCTTTACTGCTGGAAAGGTGCACCCAGCTGATCTGGGAGAGCATCAGGTTACCTGAGAGCGTGACCATCAATAAACAAAGGATCAGGTTTTTCATATGAAATGTATATTCTAAAGTTTTGACGTCCAGCCTTCAGCGTCTGGCGTTAAATTTATTTAAATATTACTGCCGGGCCATCAATCCCGGACCGGAGCTTATCATATCCGGCAGTCCATCTTACGGCAGCCGGGTTATCTTTCAGGCTTCCGACATAATTGCTTAAAACAGTAGTGTACTTTATTTCGATCTTATTATCTCCCTTATTCAGCAAACCATCGATATTGAACAGAGGTTTGCCATACCAGCATATTCCGGCACTTTTGCCGTTGACAGATACTTCGGCTACACCCCTGTTCAGACTGTTAAGAGAAAGCCATCTGCAATTTCCGTCCGACCTGACCAGTGTTAAATAATTAACAGTTCCCGCAAATGAATTCAGCTGGTTATCCTTTGAAGTCCCAAAGTCTTTAAGTTCGTCAAATCTTCTGGTAAAACTGCTTCCGTTTATATGTATGAATTCAGCCTCCCAGGGACCGTCAATTACAAGGAGTGTATCAGCCGTTTCCTTTCCTGTCTGAGTTTTTTGAATTCCCGCTTTACCAGGTTCAAATACAAGAAGAAGTGACTCAAGCGGATCAAGCTGAATATTGAGAAGAGAAGGTTTTCCGCTGAAATGATATGGTTCGCGGGTTCCGGTCTCAGGATCCCATTTCCATGGTATTTTATTACCTGTCGGGAAAGTAATTTCTGTATTTATCTTCTTTGCCATATTTGAATTAACAAAGAACCAGATATCTCTCTCACCGTCAGTATGTCTTATCTGGAACAGGTTTTTGTCTGGTTCGTTTATCTCAACGTCTTTCTGAATTTTAATTTTTTCAAGGATACCCAGTGTCCAGGGTAAAAGGTCAGCAGGGTTTTCAGGTTCATCAGCCGTGAGAATTCTTCCGGGGTAATTCTGAAGCATTTCTTCAAATATCCTTTTAACAGATTTGTCGTTTTCTCCGGCATTGGCAAAAGAGAGTGACCGCCCGGGGAGAGATCCGGCGAGGATTACCCTGCCGCCCGATCTGGCATATTCAGCAATAGCTTCGGCTGTCTGAGGCTCCATAGACCTGACGTTGCAGAGTATCAGTGCCTGGTACGACATGGGGCCGTACTTCAGGAGCCCCTTCTCTTTGCGTGCTTCCGTGATTACCAGCTCATCAATGTAATCGCATGAGCTTCCTGCCTGGCTGAGAGGCTCCCATAGCCTGTAGCAGTACCATGGTTCATTATGGAAAGGGACTCTTATCAGACCCCGTTCGCTCCACACATCACCGGTCGGACCCATTATCGCTATGTTCTTAACCGGTCGTGAATTCTGGAAAATATATGACAAACGAGCGTTATAGTTTACCCATTTACTGAAACAGGGCCACCATGTGTTCTGCTCACTGAAATAGGCCCCGAACCTTATCCATCCCGGAAAGCCGGCTTCAACCGGGGAATAGTTGTATCCATGGAGTATTGTGTGATTGATCCCGGTAACAAAGTTCATGTCGTCATGCCGCTTTATTTCTTCCAGTGAAGTTTTAAATACTCCCCTGGTGTTAGTCATGGCCTCGCAACTGACAATTTTTCTTCCCTTGAGGTGTCCTCCCGAAGAGGCGTACAGGTTCCAGATCATATAGCCGTGGTCCTGGTTCCAGATCCATTCATCGGTCTCCATGTCAACTGAATAGATCCAGTTGTTGCTTTCCGGGATATCAGGGATCATGTTCCCTTCCATCATTCCCATAAGAAAAGGGGTGCCATATGCCTGGTATCGGCACAGGAGGCCGTTCTCAGTACAAAAGCTCTGGAAGGTACGGGTGAAGTTATCTAGAAAGGCTTTTACGAGCAGTTTGTTGTAATCATACCTTACCCTTTTAACCTGATCAAAAAGATCATCGCCTGGTTTATCGTCAGCATATCCCCTGTACGATTCATAGAAGATGAAAGGGAACCATGGTTTAAGATCATATCCATATGTTTTGAGGAATAATTCTTCATAGTCATCAGTCCAGTTGGCTCCTGCAAGCTCGATGCTGTCGCAGAAAAGCGCTCTGATAAGTTTGTTCAGTGGAATGCCTGTATCCTCGCTGATCTTTTTCAGCCTGTTAAGATAGGCGAGTGTAATATCCCGACGGTAGTGATCCATAACCGGGCCGGCAGCACCGGGTGCACCGTTCTGGACATGGCGGTGACCTTTCTCAATAATGCCATAAACAAGATTGTAACTGCCGTGTGGCACTGAATACCTGAATTGTCCACCGGGGTTAAAATACACGGAAAGATCTGTTATTCCGGAGGTATCTTCTGCCGCTGCAGGAACCAGAGTGATAAACAGCAGATCCCGTCTGATAGTTTCACTTTCCGGTTGCCGGCTCTGCATTGCCAGCGCTTTTTCATAAAGACTTTCCAGGCTCTCAGCAATAATCTCCCCTCCATTACAGCTGATGGTGTTTGTGATTACCCTTTGTATTGTTTCGTTTTCTTTCAGGAACTCGCCCCCGAAGGGCCAGCCTGAACCAACAATAAGGTCGGTTATCATTCCTCTTTTACCTGCCTCTTCTGAAGCAAGAGCAAGGAGCCGGTTCCATTCCGGGCTGAGCCAGACCAGCTCTCTCGTTCCGGTTGTGTCACACCATTCCGGTATCTCTATAGGATTGATCTCCACACCTCCTATGCCGGCATCGTGCAGCAGGTCGAGCTGCCGGATAATCTCTTTTTCTGTTATCCTGTTGCCATTCCACCACCATCTGACGAAGGGACGGGCTTCGGCAGGTGGGTTTTGAAAACCTCTGAAAAGATAATCATCCGGTCCTCTTTTGCAATGTAAACAACAGATAAAAGTCTGCAATAACAGAAGGGCAAGTATTTTATTCATCTCACCGGGATTATCATATAAGGCCAAAAAAACCGGTTTTCGGTATTGTCTGGTTCTCAGGTAAATTTTTCGTCAGACCAGAACTGCCAGGAATATTAACTGACTCAGATAACTTATTTAACTTTCAGAGCCAGGCTGTTTCAAGCCATCCACGGCCTTTGTCTGTTCTGAGCGCCGGCAATGGCGCCAAGAGCAATGTTAACGTCATCAACTATCTGGAAATCATACATTCCAAGACATACAAAATCGGCTCCATTATCAAATGCATATTTAAGTCCCTCTTCAGGACTGATGGCTCCGGCAGCAAGCACCTTGAAAGCGATCCATGGCTCATTAAGTGCAGCCATATACTTTATAGTCTCCTCAGGATCATAATCAAATACATTATCGTGCCAATCAGAACCGGGCTGTGCTGACCAGTAATTGTGACTATGACATGTCTTGACCCAGAAATCAGGCTGAAGCCCGTAATCGACACATGCTTTAATGGCTTCTATTCTGTGAGCCCCTATACCGGCAGGCTTTCCGTTCTTACGTATCTCTTCAAGTCCTTTTCTGATCAGGTCCATCCTTTCATCGACAGTTCTTTTCTCAGGATCATCCCATTCAGGGTTTGCAAAGCGGTCGGTGATTTCACCCTGACAATAGAGAGCATCCCAGTCAGCTGCCAGCGACATGGCGATTCCTTTCTGGAAATTGAGATTTATTCCGCAGTCAGAAATGAACTTTATCTTTCCATTGAACTCATGACGGTATTTTTGAAAAACTCTGCCCATCTGAGGATTTGAAATAATGGCATTCATACCGCATTTTTCGCCAAGTGCCAGTGTCTGAAGAACCTTTTCATCGGTGTGATAAGTTTTCACCAGTTTGGAGACATATATAAGGTCACGTGCATGAGCCCATCCGCCGATAAGGTTCCCTCCCAAAAGCAAACGGCTGAGTTCGAAGTCCGCAGGATTTCCTTTCTTGTCCCTGTATTTTATCACTCCTTTTGGAACCTGGCCTTTTAAGTCCTTAAGAGTCGAGTAATTGAATGTCAGCAAAGTGGCTCCCGTGTTTGCATCCATTCCATCTATAGCAAGAAGCTTTTCCTCGAAGCTGTCCCATTTCCTTTTCCTGTACAAAGCATAAGCAAAAGCACCAAGGGCAGGTATGGATATCAGATCTCTTATAGCCTCGCGCCTTCCTCCTCTGGCATCTGAGGGCATTTCACCCACCGGCCTGCGGGCTTTTTCTTCTTTCCATCTCCTTATCAACCTGTCGAGGCCGAAATTGGTTGAGGGAGCTGCAAAAACAAAAAGAGCAAGAGCAATTAACTCGATCAGGTTCCTGTTGACCCAAAGGTAGCTTCCCTCGGCAGGTACTCCGAACATATATCCAGGAATAGGAGGATAAGCCACAAAGTAAAAGAAGATCATCAATGCACCTGTTGCGGCTGCCCACCTTGTAAATAATCCCAGTATCAGAGCTGCACCGACCAGGATCATTCCCCATATATTCAGAAAATCTATCACTCCTGTGACAGATGCGTTTTCCGCCATTGCATTGAAAAGCGGAGCAAAGATCCATCTCGATCCTGCAAGATATGGAGCAGAACTCCAGTCACTGACCATTACCTTTGAGATCCCCTCATATAAGAAATGCCATCCAATTGCTATACGGGCTATCGTAAAGACCCATTTCAGTACAAAATCCAGGGTTTTTCTTGTTTCCGTTTTCATCTGATTTAATTTATCATTAATTATTCGAACTGATTTACAATATCATTGAATCTTTTTTCCAGACCAGCATCAATCACTGCCAGTTTTTTCCATTCTTCCGTACCATAGACACCCGCTAATGAGTAGTAAAATGGTATAAACTTTATCTTTCGTGCCACAGAATTTCTTCTGAGTTGAAAATCAAAGTTGTAAGGATCTGCAAAAAACGGATCGGCAATCAGGGAATGAACATCCTTTCCGGAACTTTTCCAATCAGAAAAAGTATTGTCTGCGAACATGATCTCGGGCGAACGTGTGTCCCAATAACAGTTATAGTCGGTTAAAAGATTGAATTTATGCCAGTTACTGCTCAGGAGGGTCCCTTTATCAAAATAGATTATATTGTTCGTAAATGATATTGACCGGTGATCCTCAACTCGTGTTGCCTGAAGCTGTGATCTGATATTGAAAGCAAATATGTTATTCCTTATGATATTTTCCTTTCCGTAATGTTGATGAAATCCTGAGCTTTTGCAGTAATATACAAGGTTATTTTCCATGGTTATTCCGTAAGAGCCCTCATCTGTGTACAAACCCCAGCCTCCGTAATCAAAAGAATAAATATGATGTATATGGTTGTTTGCAATAACTGTTCCCTCTGACGCTCCCAGTGTATAAACACCTCCCATATCACACAGCTCACCCCATCCCAGGTGATGGATATGGTTGTAAGCGATCAGGTTCCGTTTGGTGGGGCTGAATGAATAACCCCATACCCAGCCAACAGAAATGCCTGAATATCTCAGGTTTGATATCTCATTATGTGTCAACTTGTTATCACTCGCATGAAATATTATTATGCCAACGGCACATGGAAAGATATGGCCTCCGTCCGTAATGATATTATTATCTACAATTATGTTGTTCGTTAAATCTGCAGGGTTATCCCGTAAAACTGTTTCGCCTATCTTAACGCCCCCGGCTCCAAGATCATGCATGTAACATTGGCTTAAAGTGCAGTTTGAACATCCTCTCCTGAACCAGAATGCATATGATCCGGTGTGGGCAATCTCACATCCGGTGAAATTTATATCAGAGGCATAATCAACGGTGACGACCGCTCCCTGCGGAGCTGCAGCCTGGGCAGGCTCATTTCCGTTAGGGGGAGTACGATATCCTGCAACCTCAAAAGTGATGTTTTCAAACTTTATATTACTGACAGGATTCACGGGGGATTCACCGCTGATTTTAATAAACTCTTTTAAAAGCGGCGCATAGACAACTGCACTTTCAGGTGTTTCTCCTGGCAAAGGCTTGTAATACAAATATCCCGACCTGTCGAGATACCATTCTCCCGCAGCGGTAAGGGCGTCGTAATAGTTTTCCACGAACCAGCGCGATTTACCGTTGATGGGATTCCATGGTTTCATGCCTTCACCTGCTGTGAATATTGCAGACTCCAGGGTGTCATAATACAAAATGCGCTTCCGGGTATTATCCCAGTTGTGATAGAACACAACGAGAGCGTCTTCATGATCCCGGTCAGTGAAATTTCTGATGCCTGCGGCATCAGAGCTGTCTACAATCACTTTCTGAACCGCCACCAGGGGCGACCTTCCGGCTCCTTTCTCCACCACTGTCTCTTCGACTCCGACTACTGTAAAGAATCCGCTGTCCGGGTTTCTCGCCCTGACAGCTCTTCTTCCGTTGACATAAAGCTGTTCAAAATAAGAATCGTAGTATGCCACCTGTGGAATAAACGACCGCCACAGGTCCTCCCCTATTATCTCAAAGTCCGCAATGCGAACACCAGCCCTGAAAACAGACCGTCCATTTTCAGACTTAAATACAAGAGGCGATTCCGGTGTACCTGAATCATCGGATACAAGAACAAGTGGTTGCAGCATGATGTACTCTCCGGGCAGGGCAATGATCTCTACAGGTTCGGCTTTTGTGTTGTTAAGCCGGTACTCCCGGGCCAGCAGGGCAGCCGCATTAAGAGAGACCAGCGGTTTATCAATTGTTCCGGGATCATGGTCATTACCTTCAGGCGAAACATAAATTTTCTGGCCCGAAGCATTAAAACTGTTCAAGATAATAAATGTAAATAACAGGCAGTTAAGGCATTGCAGTTTCATGTGGAAGGAGCATATTTGCACTGATAATCTACTAAATCTAATAAATATATGCAAATGATTTTACTCTTGCTGCCAGAGTCGTTGATTTTAAGCAACAGGCACCATGATTCTGCAACAAGTTTCCGGATAAACTCATTTTATAACATTTGACAATGATACCGAATTTTTTTACTAATTTTATTTGAGGCGTTTCAAGCTCATTTTTACCAAATTTAATTTGCTGAATTCTGATCTCAAATAAATAGTTACCCGAATACTCTCCAACTAATCTCTCCCGTTATGGATCGCAGAAAATTTCTACAAAGAAGCATTGTTGCAACAATAGCCGGCACGGCTTTAGCTGACAGTTTACCTGCAACGGAATTCCCCGGCTCCGGCTATAAGAAAGAATCGATCATTCCCGATATAGTAAGCCCGCGGGAAATTAAGCTTGTGGTTAAACCAGTTATGACAAACATGTATCACACTGAAAAATGGGAAGGTCCGTGCAGATTCAACGTGGAATCGACCGAAAAGGAAAAAGAACGTGCGGTCAGCTCATTTGAAGCTTTTAAACGCAGAATAAATGACAAATCGTTCGGGATCGACCGTGAAGATGTCGAACTATTGGAGCCCTCACTGCTCATGTTTGTTGAAGACTTTAAACTAAGAGAAGAAGATTTGTCAGAACTTGACTCCGACGTCAGAAAAGCAGATGTTTTGCTTGTTGATCCGAGCGGTTCTTCAGTGGCTACTTATGATCTGGCAGCCAGGTATAAAAAACCTGTTGTGATCGCATCCGGGTTGAGCTGCAGAACTGTCGACATTTCAGCCTATTGCAGAAGCAAAGGCTTCGAAGTCTTCATACCCGATTCCGTATCTGGTATCAGCGATATTATGACACTTCTGAGAGCAAGAAAGATCTTCTCCGGTACCAGGATCTTATATCCAACGGACTGGGGATGGCCGTCTGTAGCTTCAGTTGCGGGCATTAACGATCCGTACAGGCTGAAAAACAAGTTCGGAATAGATCTCGTAACCATTACCTACAATGAGATGTCAGCAGCTGTTGACAGTATTAAAAGTAATTCCGGCAAGGTGAGGATGGCCGAAGAATTGGCCGAAACAGTTTTTTCAAATTCTGAGGTCAGCTTCCTTGACAAAAAATATGTTGTAAAAAGCATGGAATATTACCTTGCGGTAATAAACCTTATGAAGGCTCACAACTGCAACGCTTTTACCATCGAATGTTTCGAATTCTGTGCCAGCCGGCTGCCCGATAAATGGCAGATAACCCCGTGCCTTATACATACCATATTCAAAGACAATGGAATACCATCAGCATGCGAAGGAGATCTTGGCGGGCTTCTTTCGATGCACCTGCTGATGGCATTATCCAGGAAATCATCACATATGGGGAACATGTTCCTGCGTGAAAAAGGGGTCATGGAGATAAATCACAGTGTTCCCGGAACGAGGATGCATGGGTTCAGTAAAGATCCACTGAAATACCAGCTCGGCAGATTTGTCGAATCAGGATGGGGCACCAAAGTTGTTGTTGATTTCATGCAATCGGAAGAAAAAAATATTACTGTGGCCAGAATGAATCCGGAAGCCACAGGATTGCTTGTCCTTGATGGAAGACTTACCGGCTCAAAAGGAGCCAATGAAGACCTGCTTGGTTGTTCTGTTTCAGCCTTTATTGTCGGAAGGAAGAGTGGAACAGCAGAGGAGTTCATCAGGAAACAGTCAGATTACGGCAACCACCTTGTATGGGTTTACGGTGATTACTCTTCGCAGCTGGAAAGGCTGGGACATTTGCTTAAAATCAATGTTGAAGTTGTAAACTGATTTATAATTTAACATGACAAGAACAATAATAATGATCCTGATCTTTATCGTCCTGATAATCGGGCTGTCAGGAGGTAAAGGACCCGACCGGCAGCTTTCTGCTGGTAAGGTGGAGATCAGAAAAGTTGGCAGTCAATATGTACTTTACAAAGACGGCGAACCTGACTTTATCAAAGGAGCTGTAGGCTGGAGCTTTCTGGATGAGCTTGCTGAATCAGGAGCAAATTCGTTAAGAGGATCACACCGGTCCCTGGATGTGGCTCATAAACTTGGATTGACAGTGCTGGTAAATCTTCCCATGGGAGCCGAAAGAAACGGCTTCAATTATGATGACGCTGAAGAGGTTAAAAATCAGTATAACAGGGTAAAACAGATTGTTGAAGATAACCGGGACCACCCTGCTGTATTGATGTGGGCGATAGGGAACGAGCTGGATCATATCCCGGGTAATCTCGATTATAACCTCAAAATGTGGGATGCCGTCAATGATATAGCCGGAATGATCAGGGAAACAGATCCCAATCATCCGGTGATGACAGTAACAGGCTACGGTAAACTTGAAAAATTAAAAGATATCATTGAGAGATGTCCCAATCTTGACCTCTTGGGAATAAATGCATACGCCAGCATTGTTGATATTCCCGGATGGCTGCGTGAATATAACTGGAATAAACCATATGCAGTAACTGAATGGGGTCCTTCAGGCTGGTGGGAAGTACCCCGGACAAAGCAGGGTGTAGTGATTGAAGAAACCAGTTCCCAGAAGGCCAAAGCCTACAGGGAACGGTACGAAAATGTTATACTAGCTGATCCCTGGTGCGTAGGATCATATGTTTTCTTGTGGACCACCAATCGTCAGGAAAGGACGCATACATGGTTCAATATGTTTCACGACAGCCTGAGGACAGAAACAATAGAAGTCATGCATTATATGTGGACAGGCTCATGGCCGGCAAACCTTGCACCGCGAATTGATTCGCTCACAATAAACGGAAAAGATGCCCTTGATAACATTGAACTGGCTCCCAACAGCATAAACACAGCGCAGGTATTTGTCACTGATCCTGAGAACGATGATTTAAACGTTAAATGGGAATTGCTGCCGGAACCAGAAAAATTCGGCTCATATGCCGGCCAGGGTGAGACTAAGCCAAAAGCTGTAACGGGTTTTATAAAATCTGAACAGACAAGTTCAATTGAGTTTCAGGTACCAGCTCCCTCTGGTGTCAATTACCGCTTATTCGTGTATGTATATGACGGGCATGGAAATGTGGGAGTTGCCAATATTCCCTTTTATGTCCGGGATCAGTAAAAATTGACCACCCTTAATAAACCGGAATGCCTGATTTAAATGAATCCAATATCCATATGAAGAAAATATTCAGTATAACTCTGTTAGTCTTCCTGTTTGTATCAATTATTAAGGCCAATACTATTGAAAAGTACACGGTCTTCGAGGTGGTTTTAAAAGGGCCGGCAGCCGGCAATCCCTTTAAGGATGTTCAGTTAAGTGCTGAATTCTCATTTATGAACAGAACTGTTTACTGTGAAGGATTTTATGACGGCAACGGAATTTATCGCATTCGTTTTATGCCTGATGAGGCAGGGGCCTGGTCATATGTAACAACCAGCAATATCAAAGAGCTGGATTTAAGAAAGGGATCTTTTACATGTACCTCTGCTTCTGCGGGAAATCATGGTCCGGTAAAGGTAAGGAACACCTTTGACTTTGGCTACTCCGACGGAACACCGTTTTATCCGGTGGGTACAACATGTTATGCCTGGGTGCATCAGCCGGATGAACTGGTGCAACAGACACTTACCACACTTGCAGGAACAAAATTCAACAAGATCCGCATGACGGTAATGCCCAAAAACTATGATGTGTATATCAATAACGAACCACCATTCTATCCTTTTGAAAGAACGAAGGAGCTGGAATGGGATTTCTCAAGGCCCGATCCGGTATTTTTCAGAAATTTTGAAAAAAGAATTCTCGAACTGCAGAAACTTGGAATAGAAGCAGATGTGATCCTCTTTCACCCTTATGACTATGGAAAATGGAATCTCGATAAGATGAATCAGGAACAGGCGGTTTTTTATCTGCGCTATCTGATTGCACGCATAGCTGCATTCAGGAATGTATGGTGGTCAATGGCCAATGAGTACGATGTAATGAACAGGAGTGATGAAGAATGGGAACGATATTTCAGAATAATTCAGGCTTTTGATCCATATTCTCATCTTTGCAGCATTCATAATGGCATGGCCTGGTACAATCACTCAAAGCCATGGATCACCCACTTAAGTATCCAGACCGCCTACCTGCAGGACATACAGGACTGGAGGAAGCTTTACCGGAAGCCCGTAATAATTGACGAGTGTGTTTATGAAGGTAACATACCCAACGACTGGGGCAACCTTACACCTGAGGAGATGGTCAACCGTTTCTGGATATCCTGGTGTCGTGGAGCATATTGTACACATGGCGAAACATATATTCATCCGCAAAATATACTATGGTGGTCCAAAGGCGGCAAACTTTACGGAAAAAGTCCTGACAGGATCGCTTTCCTTTATAAAATCATGACCGAAACACCCGAAAACGGGGTTTACCCTTTCCATAACCTCTGGAACAAAGAAACTTATCTTATAAAGAAAGATGAATTCTATCTCTTCTATTATGGAAACAGCCAGCAGGCTAAGGCAAGGATTCATCTTCCAGACAAGGTGGGATTCAGGCTTGAAGTTATCGATGCATGGAATATGACTGTCACTCCTGTTGAGGGAGTGTACAGCGGTCTTACCGAAATAGGATTACCCGGAACTCCCTATGTGGCTGTAAGGGCTGTATCAGTAAAACAGAAATAAGTTTTAAAATATAATAATACTGTAAAATTTTATAATAATGAGAACTCTAATATACGGAATTTTGGCTATATCCCTGACCACAGCGATTTATGCTTCACCTGCAGAATATCATGTTGCCGTAAATGGGGATAACAACAATGAGGGTTCCCTGCTGAAGCCGTTCAGAACGATAAGTCACGCTGCCATGATCGCACAACCCGGGGATAAAATAACCGTTCATGCAGGTACATATCGTGAATGGATAAACCCTGCCAGGGGTGGTGAAAGCAACACAAAAAGGATCACATATCAGGCTGCGCCAGGTGAAAAAGTTGAGATAAAAGGATCGGAGATAATCACAGGCTGGAAGAAAGAAAAAAACGGGGTATGGAAAGTAATCATTCCTGACTCTTTTTTCGGAGATTATAATCCTTACAAGGATTCGATACATGGCGACTGGTTCACTGATTATGGAAGAATCCATCATACCGGAGAGGTTTTCCTCAACGGAAAGTCGCTATATGAGAAACCATCCCTTGACGAAGTGATAAATCCGGTTCCTTTTGAAAAGGCTGCCGACAAAGAGGGTTCGACCTACACATGGTTTTGTGAAAGCGACGCGGACAATACCACTATCTGGGCAAATTTTCATGAATTCAATCCCAACAGGGAGCTTGTTGAGATAAGCACCCGAAGGACTTGCTTTTATCCCGATAAACCTGGCATAAACTTCATTACAATAAGGGGATTCCATATAAGCCAGGCAGCCACTCAATGGGGTGCTCCAACTGCAGAACAGATAGGCATGATATCCACTAACTGGAACAAGGGATGGATTATAGAAAATAATGTGATAAGTAACTCAAAGTGTTCCGGAATAACTCTGGGCAAAGAGCGGGGAACAGGTCATAATGTATGGTCCGCAGATCCGGGCATCGACGGATCCCTGCATTATATTGAAGTGACATTCAATACATTAAGAAACGGATGGAACAGGGATAATATCGGATCACATATCGTAAGGAACAACGAGATATTCAATTGTGAGCAGACAGGCATGTGCGGTAGTATGGGGGCTGCTTTCAGTGTTATTGAGAACAATCATATACATCATATATGGACAAAAAGACAATTCAGCGGTGCCGAAATAGGGGGAATAAAATTTCATGCAGCTATTGACACAAAGATTTTAAAGAACCGGATACATGACACCGGTCGCGGCATATGGCTCGACTGGATGACTCAGGGTACAAGGGTTTCGAAAAACCTTCTGTATAATAATGACCTTGAAGACCTTTTCCTGGAGGTGAATCACGGACCTGCACTTGTTGATAATAACATCATGTTATCTCCTGCAGGTATTGTAACACAATCCCAGGGATTTGCATTTGTTCATAACATGATAGCCGGGATGGTGTGCATGTGGCCCGAACCCGGACGGTTCACTCCATACCACCTTCCTCATTCCACCGATGTTGCAGGTTTATCGACAATTTTTTCGGGTGATGACAGGTATTACAATAACATTTTTTTAGGTGTTCAGCAAGATGATATCAAAAGAGATGCAAGGTACAACCACGGATTGACCGGTTACAATAACGCCAGGCTGCCAGTATGGATAAAAGGGAATGTTTATTATAACAGGGCCGGTCATTACAGGGATGAAACCGGTTTTTACACGAACCCCGGCTTCAAACCCGTGGTGGAAATTTCAGAAGAGGGCAAAGATGTGATGTTAACATACAGTCTGGACGAAGGTGCCGAAAAGGCAAATACAATTTTCGTTACCACTTCGATGCTTGGCAATGCTAAAATGCCAAGGGCACGTTTTGAAAACCCTGACGGAACTCCTTTAAAAATTGACACAGATTTTTTTGGGAATAAACGATCTGAATCAAATCCTGCAGCCGGACCGTTTGAAAATCCCGGGAAAGGCATAATCAAAATAAAAGTATGGTAAAATTTTTATTATATCCGGAGTATATCCATTGAGACACTTTATTCAGTACTTTTCAGTATGATTGTGCTGCTGATCTCAATCAGCCATTAATCTTCGGGATTTAGTTTTTTCTCAGATCAGGTATTGTTCCAGATACCTTTTGCTGAGAACCAGGGATCGTTTCCGGTCTTCAAGGCTATCTTCAAATGACTTGTCTTCAACCTCAATACATGCCTGTCCGGTGTACTTAACATCAGTAAGTGCCGAGATAAATTTCCCCCAGTTTATGTCTCCCAGTCCGGGCAGTTTCGGGGAATGGAATTCCAGAGGTGTTGCCAGAATCCCGACATCGTTAAGCTTGTCCGTGTAAACTTTCGCGTCTTTTAAATGAACATGGAAAAGTTTGTCACGAAACTCATAGATGGGTTTCACATAATCCATCTGCATCCAGAGAAGATGTGAAGGGTCATAATTCAAACCGAAATAATCACTTCTGATTTCACTGAACATACGCCTCCAGATTGTCGGAGATGAGGCCAGGTTGTGTCCGCCGGGCCATTCATTCATGGTAAAAAGCATCGGGCAGTTTTCAATGCCCACCTTAACTCCCTGTTCCCCGGCATATTTAATCAGCGGATTCCAGACAGTAAGGAATCTTTCAAAATTTTCATCAACCGATTTATGCTGATCACGTCCGATAAAGGTATTTACCTGGTTAATTCCCAGCAATTTTGCAGCAAGGATAACCTTTCTGATATGTCCCGTAAAGAAATCGCTTCTCTCCCTGTCGGGATCTAGAGGATTCGGGTAATATCCAAGCGCTGATATTGTAATATTTTTCTGGTCAAGATATTGCCGGATCCGTTCTGCCCCTGCATCATCAAGGGTATCAACATCGATGTGTGTTACTCCGGCATACCTGCGTTCTGCTTTGCCAAGTGGCCAGCAGCAAACTTCAACGCAACCAAAGCCCTGGTCTGCAGCGTAGTCAATAAGCTCTTCAAAAGTCAGTTCAGGGAGAATGGCGCTAACAAAACCCAGTTTCATTCTAACCTCCTTTTTTATTGTAAATTTAACATTAATCAATCAGAGCTGCAAGTGCAGCTCCGATAAGCCCTGACCGGGCTACCGTCGTAAATTCCACATTTCGTTTCATGTTCCCGCTGAGATAATTGTAAAAGTAATTTTCAAAACGGGCCTTAAGGTTATGCATCTTATAAAAAGAAGTTCCTTCAACGGTTATCAGCAAAGGGTGTTCTGATGACTTGCCCTTGCCGGTCTTCAGTACCACCGCGGCAAGATTGGCCGTAACAAGGGCGGCAGCACGGTCAATAAGCGAATCAATTATTCTGCGGCAGTTTTCAGCGTCCCGTTCATCTGCCAGACAATCTTTGAGGACATTTAAGTCCGGTCGAGGATCAGCTGCAAAACTATTCGCATCATTAGAGGATAGCTCCTTTAAGCTTTCCAGCATCTGAGCTGTCCTGGTTGAAAATACTCCTTCACCGGAAGCTGCCTTTAAGACACTGAGGCATAAGCCGCCAAAATATCCTCCTGAAAACATCTTTTCAAACGTATAACTTCCAGGATCAACAGTGGTATTGTCAAAAATGATGTCCAGATCACTGCGGGGAGCTTTGTTGAAATTACCTGATTCGATGTTTATTATCTGGCTTCCGGACTGATCCTGATCCCTGTTTTTCAGTATATTACTATTTTGTTCTATATAACAGGAATTTGTTCCGGTACCGAGTATATAACCTATATATGAGTCATATGGTACATCTAAAGAAACCGATTTTCCGGCAAGAAGCGTGGCAACGGTATCGTTAATAATCACGATATGCTTTTCGGGTGTACCAAGTGCTTCCAGAAGGCCTTTTCCGATCAGACGGCCGACCACCTCCGGGGCCCGTACTTCCTTGCAGAACTGGATAAGCCTGCCATCCTTGCCGGGCAGGATCTCGGTCGGATATGAAAAACAGAAACCGATTCTTCCGGCGCTTTCAGCCAGAGGTCTTACATACCCTGCTATTGTGCTGAAGAATTCCACTGCTGAAATTTCTCTATCCAGCCCGGGCATTCTGTAGTTGATTATCTCACTGTTTTCTGTCCGGCCACTACTGGTGAAACTTATCAGCGAGGCCCTGAAATTCGTACCTCCTGCATCAATAGCCAGCACAGGGATATCTTTATGAAAATCATTTTCGGCTTCAATATACGTCGGTATCATCCGGAGCGCTCCCTCTTTCCCCCTTAACCCATCCGACATGTCTTCCATAAAAATCCTGACCAGATTACCTATGTCATTGACTGAGGCCCTGAGCCTGTGTTCTTCCAGAAATTCTGTTACGGTCTTCATTCTGCCTGAATGTATTCAGTGTTATTACAATTAAGGATTTAACTGAAATTCAATCTTGTATCTATCCGTTAATAATTAACAAAATAAATAATTTTCTTTTAACTTTATAGCAAAGACACCTTATTCTTAATCCTCACATCAAGATCAGATGAGCAAAACTGCAGAAATCGCAAAAATGATTGATCATTCAATCCTTCATCCTTCACTAACCGATGATGACCTTCGCAGGGAATGCGAAACAGCCAAAAAATACAACGTTGCATCGGTTTGCGTTAAGCCTTATGCAGTCACGATGGCCGTCGAACTGCTGAAAGAAAGTGACGTACTGGTGGGATGTGTTATTGGATTTCCGGCGGGAAATTCAGCTATAAAGGTTAAAGTCTTTGAAACTGAAACAGCCTGCAAAGACGGTGCAGTCGAAATTGATATGGTCATCAACATAGGGAAAGCCCTCCAGGGGGCCTGGGATTACGTTGAGGAAGAGATAAAAAGTGTTGTCGGTACCTGTCACCGGATGGGAGCAGCAACCAAGGTAATTTTTGAAACTGACTTCATTACAAGAGATGAGCACAAAATAAAACTCTGTGAGATTTGCTCAAAAGTTGGAGCAGATTATGTCAAAACATCCACCGGCTTTGGATTTGTAAAAGGGCCTGACGGGAAATTTTCATATACCGGTGCAACAGCCCATGATCTTATGCTTATGAGGAAACACTCTGATACGCGTGTAAAGATAAAAGCTGCTGGAGGAGTAAGGACTCTTGCTGACCTGTTGAAGTATAAGGAATTAGGGATATCAAGGTGCGGTGCCACAGCTACCCCGGCAATAATGGAAGAAGCTATTAGGCTATTTGGAGACTATTGATAATGTGAATGTTAAGGAAATATTTTTGAGGTTAATTATAAACAACATATTATGAAAAGAGCATTGGTAAGTACGATCCTGATCCTGTGCTGTTTATCAGCTTCATCAGGCAATCAGGGTGAACTAATGAAGCTCAAATGGGAACTGGGATACAGTAGTAAAGGTGAAATAGATCCTGTAAAATGGATTCCAGCAATTGTACCCGGATCAGTTCAGCTTGATATTGCCAGGGCAGAAGATTATCAGCCGTACTATTTTGCTGAAAACTGGAAAGACTACCTCTGGATGGAGGATCAGTTCTATACGTACCGGGCATCATTTGGCAGGCCTGAGCTCTCAGGAGACGAAGGCCTGTTTTTTGTTTCCATGGGTATTGATTACGAATTCGACATCATTTTTAATGATAAGATCATCCATCACCAGGAGGGCATGTTCACACCGGTAAACATCGATCTGACAGAGATGCTCAATGACCATAATACCATTCGTGTAAAAATATATCCTGTGCCAAAGCTTCATGACAAACCTGCTGACAGGACCCAGGCTGCACAATCTGCTAAGCCTGCTGTCAGCTATGGATGGGACTGGCATCCGAGGCTGGTACCACTTGGAATATGGGACGAGACTTACCTGGAAATCCAGCCGGGCTCACGGGCTGAAAAGATTGAGGTAAATTATGTTTTGAATAACGATCTTACGGAGGCTGAAATTAATCTTTTACTGTCAGGAAGAAATCTTGCCGGAAAGAATTACTCATGGGAACTGAAAGATGAATCAGGGAAAGAAGTTATAAGATCTGAGGAAGTGTTTGAATCTGACAATGAAAAGGTTTCGCTTACATTATCGAATCCGGAACTCTGGTGGCCTCATGACCATGGCAAGCCATATCTTTATACCTCTGTCTTTCAGTTGACTGATCATGAAGGAAACCTTATTCAGACTCAAGCCACAAAAATAGGATTTCGCCGTGCCAGGCTGGTAATGAACGAAGGAGCCTGGTCTGAGCCGGCAGGATTTCCTAAAACCCGGAGTGTTCCTCCCGTCCAGTTTGAAATAAATGGCCGCAAAATATTCTGCAAGGGAACAAACTGGGTCAATCCTGAGATCTTCCCGGGTACAATAACAAGGGAAAGGTATAATGCACTGCTTAACCGTGCCCTGGAGGCAAATTTCAATATATTGCGCATATGGGGCGGGGGGATTGTAAACAAGGAATCTTTCTTCGAGCTCTGTGATGAAAAAGGGATCCTTGTATGGCAGGAATTCCCGCTTGCATGTAATAACTATGAAGGCACTCCCCGGTACCTGTCAGTTCTGGAACAGGAATCAGGTTCCATAATAAACAGACTGAAAAGGCACCCATCCCTTGCTCTGTGGTGCGGGGGAAATGAGCTGTTCAACAACTGGAGCGGCATGACTGATCAATCAGCTGCATTAAGACTGCTTAACAGCCAGTGCTACAGGTTAGATCCCTGCACTCCTTTTCTTCCTACTTCTCCGGTCATGGGAATGGGGCACGGACATTACGTCTTCCGCGACTGGAATACAGGAGAAGAAGTATTCCAGGAGATGGCCCGCGCAAAATTTACCGCCTACACTGAATTTGGCATGCCAGCACCAGCTTCAGTTGAGGTTCTGAGAACAATAATCCCTGAAAATGAATTATGGCCTCCTAAACCAGGAACGTCGTGGGAAAGCCATCATGCATATAAAGCCTGGGAAGGAAACACCTGGCTCTGCCAGGATATAATAGAAGACTACTTCGGCCCTTCTGAAACACTTGAAGAGCTGGTTGCCAACGGCCAGTTAATGCAGGCTGAAGGTTACAAATGCATATATGAGGAAGCCAGGCGCCAGAAGCCATACTGCGCAATGGCTGCAAACTGGTGTTTTAATGAACCGTGGCCCACTGCAGCGAACAACAGCCTCATAAGCTATCCCGACATCCCCAAATCTGCTTTTCATGCAGTCAGCAACGCCTGCCGTCCCCTCCTTGCAAGCGCGAGGCTTAAGAAATTCAGATGGTCTGAAAACGAGATCTTCAGTGCAGAAATCTGGATCCTCAACGATCTTCCGCAAAATGTTCCGGCCGGTAAGGTAACTATTAAGCTGGTGGCCGGAAGGGAAGAGATAACAGTGCTGGAATGGAACTTTAATCCACTTGAAGCTAACACAAACCAGGCCGGCCCAACTGCCAGGTACAAGTTGCCCAAATGGTCAGTCGACCGGTTTAAGGTGATACTTGATGTGGAAAACCATCCGGAATTAAGTTCGGAATATACGCTTGCCTACGATGGAAAGAAAGCAGGATAGAAAATTCATACAAGAACAGATAAACTCAGTTTTTCTCCAGGTGTGAGAACAATCAACAATAATTATTAGCATGAAACCCACATGTATTGATACACAAACACGTATGTATATAATTTTCAAACATGTGGGTTCCATCAGGCCATTAAAATAAAAATTATATACTGATGAAAAAAATATCTGTTTTGTTCCTGTCTTTATTTTATGTTATGACCTGTTTTTCCCAGAAATCCATTGATCTCGTCAATAACAGGCTTTTGATTGATAATGGATCCATAAAACGTTCTATAAAGTACCAGAATGACAGTATAATTTCCGAAGGGCTTTTCATTGCAGGCAGCACGCGAAATTATCTCAGGACGCAGTCACCGGATTTCCGGTTTCTTTTGAACGGATCAACTGTCGACGGATTTTCAGGCTGGAAAGTAATTTCAAGCATACCATTGTCTGACTCATATAACGGTGATGGAACTTCACTCAGATTAGCCGGGACAGGGCCTGCCAGCGGGATCGAAATAGAGTTGAAATACCTTACCTATCCGGGGCTGCCGCTGATCCGTAAGTGGATGACTTTCACAAACAAAACTTCGTCGGACATGAAACTTGAAGCTTTGGATGTTGAAAGTCTTTTTTTGAATATCAATTATATAACAACATGGGTATACCATAATTATGCAAGGATGAAGCAACTGGGAACATTTGTGGGAAGCTGGGATGACCCTGTGGTTGTTGTTCACAACACTTCACAACATACCGGAATTGCACTCGGGAACGAAGCTCCCGGAGTCCTGAAAAGGACTGCATTCCATACTTCAGACATGAACGCAGAAATCGGGCTTACTCATTTGGACCAGGATTACCCTTTCAGAAAGTGGCTGAAACCCGGAGAAACATGGGAATCCCCGAAGGTCTTTATTGCTCTGTACTCAGGGACAGATGACGGATTCAATGTCGTCAATACGGTGGTCAACGATTTTGTAAGGAAGCACCTGGGTTCTCGTATTTCCACGATAAAAAACAAGCCTCTTTTTATCTATAACACCTGGTATCCTTTCAGAACCTTCATTAACGATTCACTCGTCCGGGAAGTTGCCGCAGCTGCTGCCGAATGCGGCATACAGGAATTTATCATAGATGACGGGTGGCAATACAATTCTGGTGCTGAGACTTCAGAAAAAGGATGGGGAGGCAATTACGGTGACTGGCTTGTGGATACCAACAAGTTTCCCGGCGGACTCACTTCAACCTTCAATTACATAAGGTCCCTCGGCATGAAACCGGGCCTGTGGATAAGCATAGGAGCAGCAACAGCCGATTCCAGGGTTTTTAAGACACACCCCGAATGGTTCGTTGTTGATCAGACCGGGAAACAAGGCAACCTGCATACCAGCTCAGGAGCACCGGACTTCTTTACAAGCTGTTATGGCACGGGATGGTTCAGCTATATTAAATCTGTAATTCTTGATCTTGTCAGGGAGCATGGTCTGGCCTATGCAAAGCTCGATTTTTCAGTGGGGACAAGTGCTTATGTCACTGATCCGAAAATATCAGGTTGTTATGCCACAGATCATCCTGGCCATCGTGACCATCAGGAATCTTTCATTGTGATCTATCAGAATGTTCTTAAACTCTTTGACGAGCTTCATGCTGAAGCACCTGATCTTTTTATAGATTGTACCTTTGAAACAGCGGGTAAACTGCAGCTGCAGGATTACGCCTTCGTAAAACACGCCGAAGGTAACTGGCTGTCAAATATTGAAGAACCGTCTCCCACAGGTGCCCTCAGAGTACGGCAGATGGCCTGGTGGCGATCTCCTGCAGTACCTGCGGGTTCACTCGTGATAGGCAATCTTCCGCTTGACAGCAAAGATCTTGATTTTGATCTTAAATCGCTGATAGGTACTCTTCCTATAGTACTTGGAGATCCGAGAAAACTTGCTCCCGAGAGGAGGTCGGAAATCAAAAAATGGGCCGACTGGATGGTCAGGATGCAGGAAAGATATGATTATATGTCGTACAGACAGGATCTTCCGGGCTTCGGAGAACCTGCCGAAGGATCATGGGACGGATGGTCAAGGATAAATAATGACAGAAAGAACGGCGGAATACTGGGGGTTTTCAGACAAGGAGCCATGGAAGAGACCAGACAAATCTTTGTAACCAACCTTGACCCTTACAAGAAATATCTGGTAATAAATGCACCCGATGAAAAAACAATTGACGTACTTACCGGACAACAACTTTCAGTTGAAGGATTTGATGTAAGTATGACAAAAAAATACGACGGAAAAATATTCGAGATAAGGGAAATGGAAATAATGCATGACTGTGATGAAAGCAATAATTAGATCAACAGGACTGTTGGCTGCAGGAATTCTTCTTGCTCTGTTTACTGTTCACGGACAGGCTCTTTATCAATCCTTTGAGGTCAATCCGGTATCTGACAGATTTGTTCATTTGCCTGTAAAAAAGGGTGCTTCAAAAACCTGGATGACCGTTAATGTTGACGGAGTGCTCCAACACGAGTTTGAAATAGAGCTGGCTCCGGAAAAACCTGACTTTTATGCCACTCTCGAAACAGGACATTGGGCTGGAAAAAAGCTTACTCTCACTGCCGAATCTATTGCACAGGGATCTGACTGGCTGAACTTTATCAAAATGTCAGACCAGATGTCGGATGAGGAAACAGTATACACTGAAAAATACAGACCTCAGTTCCATTTTTCGCCACGGCGCGGGTGGACGAATGATCCTAACGGGCTGCATTATTACAAAGGCATATATCATCTGTTTTATCAGCATAATCCGTATGGCACCGGTTGGGGCAACATGACCTGGGGTCATGCAATCAGCACTGATCTTTTCCACTGGAACGAAAAGCCTGATGCCGTTCTTCCGGACAAAAACGGTGTCTCGTTCTCAGGCTCTGCTGCGGTCGACTGGAAAAACAGTTCAGGACTTCAGGAGGATCCCCTCTTCGATGAAAATGGAAAGTTAACCTATCCTCCCCAGGTGGCATTTTACACTTCAACAAATGCCAATCGAGGTATAGGACCTGCTGCCCAGTCACTGGCCTATTCACTTGATGAAGGAAGAACATGGATAAAATACCGCGGAAATCCTGTAATACCCCATATTACAGGTGGAAATCGTGATCCCAAAGTATTCTGGTACGAGGATGAGCATGATCAGTCGAATCCTTACAGCGGAAGATGGATCATGGTTTTGTATATGGATGGTCAGGACTTTGCACTGTTCTCTTCATGTAATCTTATCCGGTGGGAAAAATTATCTGATATCAAAAATGCAGGATATGAGTGTCCGGATATGTTCGAACTCCCGGTTGACGGCGACATTAACGATACCAGATGGATTTTCTGGGAAGCCGGCGGCAAATATCTGATTGGCAGCTTTAATGGAAAAGAATTCCTGAAAGAAAGTGGCCCGCACCTTGCAAAATACGGCGGCAACGACTATGCCGCCCAGACATTCAGCGATATTCCCGCAACCGACGGCAGAAGGATAATGCTGTCGTGGATGTCAGGCGGAGAATACCCGGGAATGCCATTTAATCAACAATTCAGCATACCCAGAAACCTTACTCTGAGATCAACGGACAATGGCATCCGGCTGTTCATGGAACCGGTGAAGGAGATCGAAAAGCTAAGAATCTCAAAACCAATAAAGTTTTCAAAAAAGCTTAAGGGGGAAGACAGGTCTGCCAGGCTGAAGCTTGACGGAGAATTGTTTGATCTTGAGTTGACGTTCACCCTGGCACCTGATGCCATGCTCGATACGATGAATGTTATCAGGACCGAGATTTTCAGGCAGAATATAATGTACAATCCGGGAACCCGGACAATTGAACTGGAAGGTGTTAAAGCTCCTCTCATCCCGGTCAATAACCAGGTAAAACTCCGCCTTATTATTGACAGGACATCAATAGAGCTATTTGCAAACGATGGGATTGTACAGATTTCAAAATGCTTCATCAATGAAGATAAGGCTCCTGCAAATATGACGATCTCCGGCCGACCCGGTCTGGCGCGATTTACTGTAAATGCTTTTAATCTGAAGTCCGTATGGCGAAATCATACTGAAAGATCGGAATTCCAGGATTGATCAATATTATATTGACTTTAAATGAAGGGACTGGTTATATGAAAATTACCGAAGGTTGAAGACAATAATAAATAAACCGCAAACAAATGAAAATATCAGGAATTCAGCCTGCATCCAGAATCCGGTGAATAATGATCTGATAAGGTATTACATGCCAGTGATGTATGTATTATCCGTAACTTACTTTATCTCAAACCATATTTTGCATTATTGACAATGTGCAGAATAATAAAACATAACTGAAGATGAAAAAAACAATTTCAAACCGCATTTATTTCTTTTCCATACCTCAGATCGTAATTTGCATTGCAGTTTTTCAGTATTTAACAGCAGCTGGATGTACCCGTAAGGTCAGAATTCATGAGGTTCAGCAATGGAAAACACATGAGATCACTCTGATTTCAAAATCAGGTCACGACAACGCTTATACCGATATTGAGGTCTGGGCACGCTTTACTGACGGTAAAGGAGATACTCTTTTGAGACCAGGCTTCTGGGATGGAGGTAACATCTGGAAAGTGAGGTTTGCACCTCCGGATTCAGGATCAAAATGGTCATGGGAAGTATTTTCCATCCCATCTGATAAGGGATTATCAGGGAAGAAAGGCTCTCTGGTATCGGTTAAATATTCGGGAAAAAATCCTCTGATAAAGAACGGACTCCTGAGAATGTCGGAAGGAAAGCGAAACGTAATTCACGCAAACGGGAAGCCTTTCCTGGTGGTTGGTGACACGCCATGGTCTATCCCCTTCAGGGCAACAACCGACCAGGTGAAGATCTATGCGGCCGACAGGATGAAAAACGGATTCAATGCCGCCCTGCTTATGAGCGTTCAGCCCGATATGTACGCCGAAGGCCCGGACGCCAGAAATACTGTTCTGGGTTTTGCCAGGGGATTTGATGACCTCCACG
>CAYXSM010000008.1:8845-149602 GCA_964466705.1 uncultured Rikenellaceae bacterium | reverse complement strand
CAGTTATAGTTGTGAGCTGATGAAAACTTCTACCGCACTAATTGTCACAAGTCAGCAAAGATTGAGCTTCTTTTACGAGGCCCGCAGATTCATTATGATCCATTTGTCATTTATTTATAAAAGTCCGGTGTGCCGAAAAAGTTCTGTCCAACCATTTAAGATTATAATAATGATTCGAACCAGAGTTAACCAAATACTGTTGCAACCATGCACAATCCGGCGCTTTCTTCAGCAGGTCAATTAATCCGGTTGCACAATCATTAATAATTATTAAACGGATATACATTGAAAAATATGTAATATTCTCAGTATTTTATTTATTACCCGATATGGCAGGTAAAAAATTGTGCAGAATACAGAGGCTGGGTCCCGCTCACCGCAAGGCATTTTGCCGGATGCCTGCAGAAAGGAATTGCCGGGGGCAGAGCTGTTTATGATTTTCGGACCATTGCCGGCATTACATTACAGGTCGGGCTTTTTATCCAGAGTTATTATCCGGGGGTGAGCCATGAGCTCCGGACCGTTAATGTTCCCTGTTACGTTGTAGAATCCTGCATCGCTCCAGAATACAAACCCTGCCAGTTCGGAAAATATGTTTTCAAGTTTGTCCACAACATCCATACAATCCCTTGGCGGGTCAGACCTGCCACGAATCCCCAGCTCAGCCCACCAGATAACTTTCCCTTTATTCCTTTTCCTGTCCACAGCCCATTCGTACTCTGAGAAAATCAATCCGGTACCGTAAGCTGATTTACCAAGAACATCCACATATTCATCTCCGGGATAATACTCCTGCAGAGCTCCTTCCCCCTGGGTGGTATGATAAGCCCAGATTATGTTATCCAGACCTTTAGAGGTAAAGTGATCATGGACCAGCCGGTAAAGCTTTATTGCATTCGTGCTTCCTTCCCTCGCATGCCATTTATTCCTGTCATTTAACTCAACAAAGGGAGTATAAATTATTGTAATCCCATTGTCTTTCAGCCACTTAATATTTGCAGCCATACGGTCCAGCTGGGCATAGAAATTACTTTTAACAGGATTATTTCCTGTGTCAAATATCGGTCCTATGACCACTGTATCTCTCCACGATCCGCCCATGGGATTGGCAAAAAAATTGTAGACACCGGGGATAATTCCTTTTTCGTACATCTTTTTTACACCTTCATTCCATGCCGAATCGGAAAACGGATCATCATCAAAATCATAGGTGATGCATCCGTAACCCGGAAATCTTCCTGTATGATCATATATCTTCCTCAGCCAGTTACTGGAGTGATCCATGTCAGGATCTTCATCATGGACCCATGTTGCCATTTGTCCGAACAGCCATGATCCGTTCCCGAGATTCTTCAGATAACTTAACACCTCCTCCCTGGTCTGGGATTCAAGTGACTGTGAAAAAGCCAGACTGAGACACACCATTATCAAAAAACTGCGGAGTATCTGTACGGAAAATCTGCAGCTGACCGCTATCCGGGCTTCCGGAATAAGGACATTCCGGCCATGATAAATTAAATCTGAATCCATTGCTGACATAAGTTTATGATGTACCTGTATTTATTTTTCAAGCTCCTCAAGAGCAATCTTTTTAAACACAATTCCCTCATAAGGCGATTCCGAACCCGCCTCATACAAGCATCCTATATCGCCTGTCGCCATTCTGACAATATCAGAATAGGCGGATGGTCCAGGATGGAGGACTTTTGACACAGGCCAGGTTTGTCCCTCATCGTAACTCATCCTGAGCATCATATTCTGCCTGATATTTTCATCAGCCGGGTTTGAAAACAACAATCTGCCCCGTTCTGACCCTGAATAGGAGTATGTAAGCAGACTTCCCTGGCAAATGGGCTCAACCAGGGCTGTATCCGGGAAAAGATCGCCCCACGTCATTCCTCCGTCATCACTCAGAGCTACCCTGCGTGATTTCCTTGTCCGGTCATAGTTTCTCATATTAAGCATCAGTCGCCCTCCTGATAACTCAGCCACTGAACATTCGTTGACCTGATCCTGCCTGGTTGAACCCCCGATGCTCCAGTTTTTTCCATTATCGTCCGAGAAGATTATATGAGAATAGTATTTATTAGTCCCTGATTCTATGTGGTCGCAGGGAACGATTAAGCGCCCCCGGTGTTTGCCGGATACCATCTGTATGCCATGACACGGGCCTGTAGCGTACCAGGTCCAGTCGCTCCGCTTTACCATTGAGGTTATCTCTTCAGGATCTGACCAGCTTTTACCATCATCTGAGGAGTGCATTATAAAAATCCGGCGGGTATCTTCACTGCTTCCTTTAATAATGTCAGGCTCATGATCCTTCCCCAGGTTCCAGGTCATTAAAAGGTGTATGTTACCCGTTTCTGAATCAACAACCGGTGCAGGGTTTCCGCATACATTCACTGCATCGTCCCATAGCACCATTATTTCACTCCATGTGTCACCATTGTCTTCCGATCTTTTCATTATCAGATCAATATCGCCTGTATCGGAAGAGCTGTTCTTTCTCCCTTCTGCAAAGGCAAGAAGAGTACCTTCTTTTGTTGCAATAATGGCCGGGATCCTGAAAGTGTTATAACCACAGGTTCCGCTTTCGAATAAATAACCAGGCAGATATTCCCTGATAACATTTTCCGTTTTTCCTTCATCTGTCACCAGGCTTCTTCCTTTTCCGCTTCGCCAGTCTTTACAGCTGTCAGAAACAAAAATAAGCAGAAGCACAGTAACCATCTGCATAGAGAATTTTGCTTTGTTGCCCATTATTAAGAGGGTTGTCAATTACATTATTTTCAGCTCCCGAAGCCGGAGATTTTCACGCTTTCCGCCCTTAGCTCCCGGGCCCTGAACTGACCTTCAAATTAAACATTATATGTTAACCAGCCAATGGAAATCCGTGAAATATTCATAATTTTCTGATCTTTAATTTTTATAAGTCGAATATTATGCTCCATATGCCCTTTATAACTGCTAAATTCCTGCTTCCGTGGTCTCTTACAACATTATTGACACCTGTTCCGGGCGATGCTGATTCTTCCCGGATCGATGTTTCGCTGAGAGAGGGTACAAATATGGCTGTCGCCCTATCGCCTGACAATAAAACTTTAGCTCTTGACCTTCAGGGAACGATATGGGTCATGAGCAGCACGGGAGGGAAGGCTGTACCTGTTACTGACGACCTGGGGGATTGTCATGAGCCTGCCTGGTCGCCTGACGGCAACCATATAGCTTTTCATTCTTATCGCGACGGAAATTATAATATCTGGGCAGTAAGAAAGGATGGAAGCGGTCTGAGACGGATCACCAGCGGGATTTTTGATGACCGTGAGCCTTGCTGGTCGCCCGATGGAACCAGGATAATTTTCTCTTCAGACCGTAACTCAAATTATGATATCTGGGAGACCGATCTGAATACCGGTGAGCTAATGCAGCTTACCGGAGATCCGGCGAATGAATATAATCCTGCCTTCTCTCCTGACGGGAAAAGGATAGCATATGTCTCAGATGGCAGGGAAGCGGGTATTTATATTCTTGACAAGGATGTGAAGAGTCTTTTATATCCTTCTTCCCTGAGACTGGCCGCACCGTCGTGGAGCAGGAACGGCAACAGGCTTCTTTTTACGGAATATGAAAGAAGCAAAACCACTCTTTTACTGACTGACATCAAAGAACGGACAACAAAAAAGATATCTGATGATGAAGATATCTTTCCCTTCAGGGCATCCTGGTCTGATAATGACACATTCTTCTATACTGCCGACGGTAAGATAAAAAAAAGGACCCGCGGGAAAGCAACTGTTGAATCTGTTCCCTTTGAGGCTGTGATAAGCCTTAACAGAAAAACCTACCGGAGGAAGCAGTATAATTTTGATGATAGAAGCGAGCAAAAAGCTTTGGGAATAACGGGCCCCGTAGTATCGCCCGACGGAAAACATGTGGCATTCTCAGCGCTGAACGATATCTATATACAGACTATCGCAGGACCGGTTACCCGGGTCACTTCTGACTTTTATGCTGACATTGACCCTGACTGGTCACCCGACGGCAGGGCTGTAGCATACGTTTCTGATCGCAATGGCAGCATGCAGGTCTGGGTACAGGACCTGGAAACAGGCAGGTCAATGCTTCTGACAAACATTCAGGAGGGTAGTGCATCAATGCCGGTCTGGTCGCCCGACGGCAGGAAAATCGCCTATTACGTCAAAGGCGTTCTCAATGAATGGGGACAGGCGGATCTGTGCGTGGCTGATATGCTGACAGGGGAATCAGTGACAGTACTTGAAAAGATCTTCGTTCCCGGCAGGCCCTGCTGGACAGGAAACGGTACAACGATCGGGTTAATGGCATTGAAGCCGGCCTCTTCAAGGTTCAGGGAGGGAAAAAACGAATTCCTCATGGTCAACCTTAATGACAAAACAAAATATTTCACTTCTACAGGCAGTTCTGAGTACCCAGGAATACGTGGCCAGAACGGACCGGTCTGGTCACCTGACGGAACCATGATAGCATATATCCGGGATGGCTTTCTGTGCATTGACAAAGTGGATGAGATGGGTAATATCAGAGGAGAGCCCATACAGTATACGTGTGAGCTTGCTGATAAAATAAGCTGGTCGGGCGATTCAAAAAGTATTGTTTATCTCGCCGTCGACAAACTTAAGAAACTGAATATAGAAACAGATAAATCGGAAATTGTCACGGTAAATATTTACTGGAGGCCTCAAATGCCTGATGAACAATATATAATTCATGCGGGAAAGCTGTTTAACGGTATTGACAGCAATTATATTTATAATGTTGACATTTTAATTGATGGCCACAGGATAAAGAGCATCAGGCCTCATTCCGGCCAGAGCGAACTGCCAGTTATTGATGCATCCGGCAAAACTGTAATGCCGGGCTTATTTGAAAGCCATACCCATTTGCACTCCGTCACAGGAGAAAAGCTGGGAAGGATCTTTCTCAGCAACGGAATAACATCGGTGAGAGAGGCAGGAGCTGATCCGTATGATGCGCTTGAGAGGAAAGAGTCATGGGCAAGTGATGCAAGTCATGGACCCAGACTATTCTCAACAGGGTTCTTTGATGGCGGCAGGGTTTATTACGGATTATCAAATCCCATTGTTTCGGAAAAGCATATGTTGCTTGAACTTGAACGGGCAGGAAAGCTGGGTTTTGATCTGATTAAAACCTATGTACGGCTTGATGACTCCTTTCAGAAAGAAATAATCGAAGCAGCTCATAAAGCAGGTATTCCTGCTTCTTCGCACGAAATATATCCGGCAGCACGGTATAACATCGATGCAGTGGAGCACTTCAGGGGAACAAGCCGCCGCGGATATTCTCCAAAACAGTCTGCTCTTAACAGGATCTACGATGATGTTATCCGGATCTACGTTAAGTCAGGGATAGTAGTCACTCCCACCATAGTAATGCACGAAGGCTTTCTGAAGATGACAAAAGAAGATCCGGCCCTGCTTGAGAACAAGCAGCTTAATGCCTTTTATTCTGAAAATTATATAAGATCCTGGGCAAACAGAAAAGCCCCGGATGATTATGGCCCCAATTTCCATGAATTTCAGAAAGCTGTATGCGCAGTTGTTAACTCCGGCGGAAACATTACCGCAGGAACAGATTCACCATTCGTACCTTATGGCACCAGCCTCCACGCTGAACTGTGGCTTTTCACTGACGGTGGGCTTACCCCTTTCCAGGCTCTGCAGACGGCTACAATAAAAGCCGCCGAAGCTGCCGGAGCAAAAAAGGACCTTGGTTCAGTGGAACCCGGAAAACTTGCTGACCTTGTAATAATAAACGGCGACCCTCTCGACGATATTAAGAATACCAGAAATGTGGAAATTGTGATCAAAAACGGGATAAGGTACAACATTGATGATCTATTGTCATTTTAAACATTCAGTCAGAATTCGCAACAGCCACATTTACCGTCAGGTCTTTAGGGACAAGCATGTGTGGAAAAGTGCTTTAAAATGCCGTCAGCTCAATAATAATTTGTCTTGAAAAGAAGTTAAGTGTAAATTCACATATTACACTTCCTGATAACAATGCTGATTATGGATATGATGAATCACTGTTCAAAGCCTTCTTTTAAAAGCAGAAAATATACTGTTGAACATACCGCTCTGATATCAATGCTCTTCGTTTGTGTTTTATTATTTCTGACGTCATTATGTGTCACTGGTCAGAATGATTCAAATGATAAGGAATCCGGAAAGAAAGGTACCCATAAGGAGCTGATTACATTATTCAGCAGTGATGATCTACTTGAAGTCTCCCTTTATTTTGACCTGGCAAAATTTTTGAGGAAAAATCCCAGGGAAGGAAAGTTCGATGCATCAATGACACTCCATTTCTCTTCAACAGACTCCCTTAACAGAAAGGTATCACTGAAATACCGGGGTATCAATCGTCTTGAGAGATGTCCTTTCCCCCCCATTATGATCAATTTCAGGAAGTCGGAATATCTGGGACCCGATTCCGTAAAGGTGAAAAAACTGAAGCTTGTCACACATTGCGACAACGGATCGTCATATGAGGAGTATGTATTAAGGGAATACCTTGTGTATAAGCTTTTTAATGCGCTAACTGACACCAGTTTCAGGGTAAGGTTGCTGAAAATAAATTATATTGACAGTCAGAAAAAAAGAAGAACCATCTCCAAATATGCTTTTTTTATCGAACCGGTTGAGATCCTTGCTGCCAGAACCAATACCAACATAGTCAAATCACCTGCCCTGAAAAGGGAAGATATCGAACCCGTATCCATGGACAGACTGGCAATATTTAATTACATGATAGCAAACTGGGACTGGTCAATTGCCGGGCAGCACAATGTTGTTGTTCTGGCTCCGAAAGAATATGAAGCAGCTTCTCAGGGGATTGCCATACCATATGATTTTGATCTCACCGGCGTTGTCAATGCTGACTTTGCAATTCCGCCTCCCGGCAAAGGAATACAGACAGTGCGTGACAGGCTGTTTCTTGGAAGCTGCCGCAGCAATGAGGTTTTCAGGAAAGACCTGATGAGCTTTTCAGATAAAAAAGAAGATTTTTACAGGCTGGTCAATGAATTCCCTTATCTGAATCAGAGAGACAAAAGAGATATAATAATGTTTCTTGGCCAGTTCCTTGATCTGCTTGAAAAGCCGAGAAGCTTTGATTATCTGATAAACACATTCCGCCGTAATTGCAAATAGATAAGAAAACTCAGCAAGCCGGAAGGATTTCCAATTTCTGTTACGGTGTTTTATTTTTATGCTCCCTCAGCCGGATCAAGTTGAGTGGAAGCGGGTTTACGGGCCCGGCAAAACCAATGCCCGCGGGAGATTCATGCTCTGATATTATAAACCATCAGAGCGTTACCATGCCTGACATAAAGCCTGCCATTATGGATTACCGGATGAGCCCAGTGAGGACCTGCTCCGAGCGGGACCCTGAATCTACTGATCAGCCGGTAAGATTTCTCGTCAGCAGCCATCAATGCAAGCTCCCCGGTCTGACTGTAGCAATAGAAAAGCCCGTCGGCCATAATTATGCTTCCATCCCTGAATTTATTGAAAGTATGCACTATCCTTCCGTCTGAAGCATCGATGCAACACCATGTATTTCTCTGATATATAGAGCCGTAAAGGTAGCCGTTCCTTAGTATTATACCCCCCATCAGGTTCCTGAAGGTTTCATTTCTCCACACTATTCTGACACTTTTGCCGTCGTCTGAAAGTCTCAGGGCGACCAGGCCGCTGCTATTCGTCCTTCCGAATTCACTCGGACAATAGATCATCCCGTCAGAATACAAAGGCGTGTTGGCATGTATGTTATTGTACTGAAAATGAGGCACCTGCCAGTAAAACTGTCCTGTTAATGCATCAACACCTATGATAGATTGCGCTGTCATGGTCACAATAAGCGATGTTTTATTGTGCCTTACATACAATGGTGAACAGTATGCTGACTGCTGGCGGTTCCCGGGACTTGTCCAGATCGTCTCGCCGGTAAAACGGTTGAGAGCAACTATGTTGTTCTTCGTGCCTCCGGGAGTACAATAAACTATATCGCCGGAGATAAGCAACGATTCAGCCATGCCCCAGGTAATGTTCCTGGCATCAAATCTCCTCAGCAGATCTGCTGACCAGATCTTGTCACCGGTATAAATATTATAACAATACACCGATCCCATCCCGCTTTCGAAATAAACATTGTCGCCTGCGACAACTGGCGTTGAACGGGTACCGACATAGTTCTCATCCCACTCTGGTCCGTATGTTCGCTTCCACAATAACTTCCCGCTGTAATCAAACGCAAACAGGACACCCTGTGAATCCGGCATTCCCAGAACGAAAAATCTGTCCCGTCCCGGTCCTGCACTTCCATGGCCATCCCCGAGGCCCTCAAATGACCATATCATCTCCGGGCCACCTTCCGGCCATGACTTTTTAAGGCCTTTGTCAGGATAGATACCGTCGCGCCCGGGTCCTCTCCACTGATATACCTGCCCGGAGACCATCCCAAAAGAAAAAAACATGACAGAAAACCCGATGCATATAATCCTTTTCAACATAAGTATTATGACTTAAGATAAATCCGGCCTAAATATATTGAAATAAATAAAAGACCTGAAATTTTACAGCCCATATGAGCCTGTTTAAGTGCAGCAATATTCACTCTATATAAGATCATCGCCACAGACAAAAGGCAAATCCGGGGTTCCTGCAAAAATTTTCCCGGATGATATTCATCCTGTAAAAAAATTTGAAGATTGGCCTCTCCGGATGTAAATTGCATAAATGATAGCAAATGGAGAAGTAAAATATATGAAAATGAAGACATGAATTATTGTCCTCCAATTATAAAACAACCTGTTAAATGACTGTCATTATGAAAAGATCTCAACCCTCCCGCATCTGCACATGGCCTGTTATGATCCTGTCACTTTTGTTAATGGTACGGTGTACTGATGATGAAAATATGGTTTACAAAAGAATAAGGGATTATACCGCCGGAATTAAAGTGATCAATACCCATGAGCATCAGCACCGGAGTGAAGAATACGGCGATTACAATTTCCGGTTCTACCACCTGCTGGCTGCAAGTTACCTGGCTGCTGACGTCTGCTCTGCCGGAGCAGATGCCTTTGACTGGGATATCATTGATTCGTTAAGTCTTGACGATTTGTGGGATTCATACGGCAAGGCGCTTGATCATACCCGAAATACAAGTTATTACGGGCATTTTGTAAAGGGATTCCGGGCTTTATACGATTTTGATGATATGTATTTTACGAAAGAGAATATAAGAGAATTATCTGCGAAGATAGAAGAAAATTACAGCGATTACGGGAAATGGTTTGAAGAGGCTTTTAACAAAGCCGGATTTGAAATTATGTTCATTGATCAGTACTGGAAACCGTTCAATACCGAAATAGATAAGAAGTATTATGCCCTGGCTTTCAATATTAATGCCCTTGTTGCAGCATCAGGCCATAAACCGGACAAGGGCACAGGACAGCAGGGATCATTTTATGAAGAAGCAGCCGCCGAAGGTTTTGAGATAAATACTCTCGACGATTATCTGAAATTTTGCGACCATCTTTTCCAGAAAAATCTTGAAGCTGGGGCAGTATGTCTCAAAAATTCCCAGGCCTACTCCAGGACATTGTTCTATGATGATGTGTCCTATGAAGAAGCGAAGATATTGTTCGACAAACTTTCATCCGGACTTACAGGTACGGAAGCAAAAAGAATTGAAGACTTCATGTTTCACTGGATAATACGGAAAGCCGTCGGCCATGACCTGCCTGTCCAGATCCATACAGGATATCTTGCGGGTAACGGTAACGTTCTTGATAACGGTTATCCTGTTAAACTGAACAATCTTTTCATGAAATACCCGGAAGCAAAATTTTCACTCTTTCACGGTGGATTCCCATGGACAGGTGAATATGCTGCTCTTGGGAAGATGTTCCCGAATGTGTACCTCGACCTTGTCTGGCTGCCTCAGATATCGAGGGAAGAGGCTGTTAAAGCCCTCGATGTCATACTCGACTGTGTTCCTTACAATAAGCTATTCTGGGGAGGTGATTGCGGCCTGATTGAAGAATCAACAGGTTCACTGATCTTTGCCATGGATGTGGTCTCGGAAGTGCTTGCCAAAAGAGTAAAAAGGGGTCTGCTTACCGAAGAGCTGGCCTGTGAAATTGCCAACGGAATATTCAGGAAAAACGCAATCGAAGTATTTAAACTGGAAGATAAAACCGGCAGAAAGTTTCTGTGACCTGGCATTATTTGTATTTTAGCCTTAAATTAAGCCGATACCAGCAAAAGAATTCTGCCGGTATTACAAAAAACTTTGCAAAATAACAACTATGAACATTCTCAGGACCAGCGCCGGAATCGCCCGGTTTAGCAGACAACATGCTTTTACAGTGATTTCTTCGGTATTATTCACCCTGACAATCGCGGTCGTAAATGTGTACGCTCAAACCACAGATGTTTCCAGAAAGCTTAAAGGATTTGACAAACAGATTGAGCAGATACTCAAAGATTGGAATGTGCCCGGATGCGGAATCGGAATCGTAATGAAAAATGAACTTGTTTTCGCAAAGGGTTACGGTTTTCGGAACCTTGATGAAAAACTGCCTGTCACCCCCGGCACTCTTTTTCAGATAGCCTCAAACACAAAATTGTTTACAGCAACATCGATCGGAATGCTGGTGGAGGAGGGAAAGCTGGAATGGGATAAACCTGTTAGAAATTATATCCCCCAGATAGAGTACTACAATAACGAGCTGAACGCCAATGTTACCATACGTGACATGCTCTCTCACAGAACAGGGATTTCCAGACACGACGGCATATGGTACTACCCCGGATTTACCCGGAAAGAGATATTTGACAGAATTATATATCTGGAACCCAGTATTCCGTTAAGACAGGGCTACCTGTACAATAATATTATGTACATAGCAGCAGGTCAAATCGTTGAATTGCTTTCCGGTCAAACATGGGAAGATTTTGTCAGGACCCGGATATTTGATCAGCTCAATATGACGAAATCTTTATTTTGTACTGAAGAAATGCAGAAGCAACCTGATTTCATGGCTCCCTATTATGAAAAAAGGGACACAGATCTGTTGCTTCCCCGTCATTATTTTACCAATAATGAGAGCCTGGGATCTGCAGGATCAATCATTTCAAGCATCAGCGATCTTTCGAACTGGCTGATTGCTCAGTTAAACAATGGCCGGTTCAACGGCAAACAGGTTATCCCGTCGTCGGTCATCAGGGAAACCATGATGCCGGCAATGCCTAATTCCTCAGTTCCTGAAAAGTATTTTGAAAACCTTAATTCTGTTTATGGCATGGGCAGGAGTACATCCAGTTATAAAGGTCATTACCTGTCACAGCACGGAGGTTCCATAGGCGGTATTTACTCCAGCATTTCGGTCATGCCGGCCGACAGCATGGGAGTTATTGTCTTTACAAACCGGGTGTCCCAGCTTCCGGGCATTATTTCATATATAATTTACGACAGGTTACTGGATCTTCCGAAGACGCCATGGAGCGAGAGAGCCCTGACCGACTATCAAAGAAGCAGGGAAACATCGAAGGAAGCACGGAAAAATACCGGCACAGACCGTATCCCTGATACAAACCCTTCCCACCCTCTTACCTGTTATGCAGGCACTTTCGAAGATCAGGCTTACGGATGTATAGAAATTACAGCCACCAGCGATAAGCTCCATTTCAAATATTATGACATTTCACTGCCTCTTAACCATTACCATTATGACAGGTTTGTTACCGATGATCATGAAGTGTTTGGAAAATGGTCCCTTACATTCAGCACCGATGCCCAGGGATCAATACACCAGGCAAAGATAAGCCTGGACGAAAAGGAGGTGGTATTCACAAGGAAAGCCGATCCTGCACTCAGTGATCCTAAGTTCCTCAGGAGACTTGAAGGCCGGTATGAACTTAACGGAAGCCTGATAAATATTGTTTTCCGGGATAATACGCTGGTCATCAATACAGCTCCTCCCAGGCACCTTGTGCCATACAAGGACAATATATTCAGAGTACGTGAATTCTCCGATCAGACCGCAGAATTTATCTTTGATCCGCAGGGAACTGTGACGGCCCTCAGGATCACTGCCGACGGCATCCAACACACTTACAAAAGAAAACAATGATCTTTGTAACTCAGCTTCATCAGCCGCAGCTGATAGCGAACAATATTCATCCTTAACAAGTAAACCATATATAAATTATGAAGTCCATCAAAGAATTGCTTGCTGTTTGTTTTTTCATCACAACATGGGGTTGTTCCTCTCCTGAACAATATGATGTACTTATCAGGAACGGAAACATTTTTGACGGTTCCGGTGAACCATCTTTCAGAGGAGATATCGGCATAAGGGCCGATACCATTGCAGGTATCGGCAGGTTGAATAAAGCAAAGGCTTCATCTGTAATAGATGCTGATGGCCTGGCAGTGTCGCCTGGGTTTATAAACATGCTCAGCTGGGCAGTGGAATCACTCATTGAGGACGGACGCTCACAGAGTGACATCAGGCAGGGGGTTACTCTTGAAGTAATGGGAGAAGGAGAATCATGGGGACCTCTGAACGAAAGAATGAAAAAAGATCTCAAGGCTTCCCAGGGCGATATCAAATATGACATTGAATGGACCACTCTGGGTGAATATCTTGAATACCTGGAAAATAAAGGTGTATCAACAAATGTTGCTTCATTTGTCGGAACAGCTACACTTAGGATCCATACTATCGGGTATGACGACAGGGATCCGACTCCTGCAGAAATGGACTCCATGAAGCTTCTTGTAAAACAGGCGATGGAGGAAGGAGCAATCGGAGTAAGCTCGGCCCTTGAATATGTGCCCGCAAGCTTTGCAGGACCCGCGGAAATCACAGGACTGTGCAAAGTGGCGGCATCATATGACGGTATGTACATTTCTCACCTGAGGAATGAAGGAGATCTTTTTCTGGAATGCCTTGATGAATTCCTTCAAACTGCAAGGGAAGCTGGTATAAGATCCGAAATATACCATTTCAAACAGGTTGGGCAGGCAAACTGGGACAAGCTCGGCAAAGCTGTAAGGAAAATAGACTCAGCACGATCTGCAGGCCTTTATATCACCGCCGACATGTATAATTATACCGCAAGTTCAACAGGCTTCGATATTATAATGCCTGACTGGGTTCAGGAAGGTGGTTTCAGCAAATGGACCAAAAGACTGAGGGACAAAAGTATAAGGCAAGTTGTTGCTCCCGAGATCCGGAAAGCAATCATCAGCAAGACAGGGTCTGCGGATAAAGTCCTTGTCGTAGGTTTTAACAATGACAGCCTGAAATATCTTGAAGGAAAGAACCTTGCAGAGATCTCAGAGATAAAAGGCAAAACACCTGAAGAGACTGTGATGGATCTGGTGATTGAGGATGGCAGCAGATGCAGTGTTGTATATTTTTCAATGTCGGAGGAAAATACAAAAAAGCAGATCGCACTGCCATGGATGAGCTTTTGTTCAGACGGCAAATCATGCTCTGCTGAAGGAGTTTTTCTTAACTCAGGCACTCATCCGAGAGCATATGGAAATTTTGCCCGCCTGCTGGGTAAATATGTCAGAGATGAGAAGGTCATTCCTCTTGAGGAGGCTGTACGCAAACTGACATCATTGCCTGCCTCAAACATGAAGATAGTTAAAAGAGGTGCAATAAAATCGGGCTATTATGCCGATCTGGCAATTTTTGACCCTGACATGATACAGGATCATGCTACCTTTGAATCGCCGCATCAGTATTCGACAGGGATGATCCATGTATTTGTTAACGGGATCCAGGTCCTGAAGGATGGCGAACACACAGGGGCCATGCCAGGCAGGGTGGTCAGGGGTCCCGGATGGAGGCCGGAACAGTAATCCTCCCGGCCGGATGAATAAACCGGAAGCACTTTCCTGGGTCGTTATTTCTTAATAAACCTGAGTGATGTACGGGTATCAGCTATATAAAAGTTTATGATGTACAGGCCTGCCGGCAGGTCGCTGACATCCAGTGTAGTCTGATACCGACGGTTGTTGATCTCTTTGATTAATTTGCCTGAAAGGGCAAATATCCTGATATTATATTGATCCTCTGTACTTAACGCCACGTTAATCCTGTCTTCCGCAACAGTCGGCCACAAATAGACTTCCCTGTCTGTTGAAGAATTACCCTGGCGTACATAAACATACGATTTAGTGCTGGCTTCTGTTCCGCATGCACCCGAAACGACGGCCTGGTACAGTCCGATATCATTTGCATCAGCATCATCAATAAATATGGTGCTGTCTTCATTATCCGCAAGCACTTTATCGTTCTTTTTCCATATGTAAGAAAGTCCGTATCCTTCTGATTCCACACTTAGTGAAATATCATCACCATAGTTTACCGTCAGGTCCGGAGAGACATAAGTGATATTGGTAAGAGGATGAACGGTCACTTTCATTGTGGTTGTGCTGACCGTCCCGCACGAACCGGTAACAACACACTTGTATTCTCCGGAGTTACCGGGTGATGTGTTTGAGATTTTATAATTCCCTGTCAATAACGTTGTGAACAGGATTTCGTTCTTATACCAGTTGAACCGGAGATTGTCTCCCTGTGCCACAACATCCAGATTTAACTGCTGCTGAGCACACAATGTCTTATCGCCTGACTGACTTACAAGTCTTGTGTTGAGTGCAACTTTAATATCGCGCCTTGCCCATTCTGACAGTCTGCCATCGATCACGACCCGGAGCTTCAGTGATACCGTGCCTGTGAACGCCGGATCCCATATTACGCTTGCCTGTTCAGAGCTGCCCGAGACAGTTCCGGCTTCTGCCGGATACAATTCCCATTCAAAAGCTGATGCTTCAGGCAATGGATCTATTGAATAAGAACTGGCAACAACTCCCAGACACACCAGCGTATCCCCTTCCGGGATCGGGGGTATATACTCTGAAATTCCCGATTTTGCTCTTATCCAGTCTCCAAATGCCGATACTTTGGTATAGCCGCTGTAGGTCTCACACAGTGTACTTCCCCAGCTGACTATACCGGCCAGTTTAAGTTCTCCTGACACCGGAACGACCAGAGGTCCTCCGCTGTCGCCGTTACAGACGTCCTTGTTTCCGTCAATATAACCTGCCATGATTACATTTGGCGGTATGGAGCCCCAGACAAGGGAGGCCTGCTGGTTGGAGACAATAGGAAGCTCTGCTTTCTGCAACCTTACAGGTGATGTTTCCGGGTTAACACTTGTCAGACCCCATCCTGTTACCCAGGCCATGACCCCGGGATCAGCAGCTCCTTCAGAGACATCACCTGTTGTAAGAAGCCTTACAGGAGAAGCATCGTCCACTGTAACAGGCGATTCCAGCCTTAACAATGCTATGTCATTGGCAAGGGTCCGGCTGTTAAAAGCCTCATGGATTATCACTTCGCTAACCTGGTATTCTCTTCCCTGACCTGGCAGATACGGATTCGTTGCTCCTGCCTTTACCGACATTTCAGACACGGGAATGGGTGTCCCGTTGTCGTACACAGTACAGTGTGCGGCGGTAACGATCCAGTTCCTGTCAATAATCGACCCTCCGCATCTGTAACCTCCGGTCCTGAAATATACCTGCCAGGGGAAATCAGAGATATCGGCATCTGTGCCTCCAATGATCTTTTCCGAGTCAGACCTTATCCCGGTAAAAAAGGGATGAAAGTAATCTCCCGGATCGATATCGGCACCTATCAGAAGCAGGGGATCTCCGTTAAGCCACAATTCACAGAGGGATGTATCCGGGTCATAGATATCCGTAACGGAGATCTGAAATAAATATCTTCTGGAAGCTTCAAGAGAAAAATAAACAGTATCTTTTCTGTAATACTCATTCCCTGAAAAAACCGGTCTGTAATATTCATCAACGACCTGCCATTCCGATTCTCCGGCCCCCGGTGTGCAAACAACCATAACAGGCACCTTTTGTGACATTCCTGGCAAAGAGGCCAGGGAAAGAAGTAAAAAAACAGTTGCCAGGCGGGCATGGAGAATTATCATCATTTTCATATACATCCTGATCAATATGCAATATTATAAATTTATCCTCCAATATATTCCAATGCTGCCATATAAGAGCTTTCTTTTCAGACCAGCCACCAACTATTTTTTTCCGATATCGAAAAGATGAAGGGCGTCAGGAACAACAGCTTCGACCGTAACTGTTTCAGGTTCCGGAAGCTGCGGATCAAGATTGAGGTATTGCATTTTTACATTTATAGGGGTTTTCATTTTGTATACCCTGCATAAAGGTATTGCTGCCACAGCTTTTTTTGCTCCCTCATATAAGGCCCGGCGTGTTTCACTGAAAGGGAAAAGTATGGCTGCTTCTCTTGAAAGCCCTATCTTTGTAGTCACCATTACAGGCCCTTCTCCCAGAAATTCTTCCGCTTCGCGAATAGTGGCCGCATCTCCGGTAACCATTATGACGGGTACTCCGTAACATCCCGCAATTGCTGCACTCTGGGCTATCTCTCCCGATTCAACGTCATTGTACCAGTAGCGGTTTTCTGACCTTGAACTCTGGGTATGACACAAAACACCATCAGGTGTTCCCATCATGGCATGAAACCCCAGCAGGACCATGCCTGCAAAGGAATCATCAAGTCCGGTCAAATTGGCAACCCCGGGCCTGGGATGACCCGTAATATAAGTAGCCCCGGGTTCCATAAGATGCGGCAATACGGCCTGTGTTCCGTGTCCGTCCAGAACTACAATGTCAGTAGCGCCTCCGTCACGCAAACCTTTTATTACAGCTGCCAGATCATCCATGAAATATTCGCAGGCCTGAATATTCAGGGGAGTATCCTTTTCCCTTGTCTGCGAAAATTTAAATACTCCGCTTATTCCCTCAAGGTCAGTGTTTACATATATCCTGACCTGAGACATTGAAGGTGCAGATTGCACCAGCAGCAAAATAACCAGCAAGGCAATGAGGTTTGCCTTAAAATCAATCAGCGGGAGTGAATATCTTCTGTTAATCCTGGCTCCCTTTTTTTCTTTCTTCATAATAAATATTTATAATCAGTTATCAAACATTTGAATCAAATGCACAACCATGTCAAAGATAAGAAATGGTTCAATTAATACAGGATAAGCGATAATCCGTAAAATACAACCATATCGATAACCAGGGATTAATATAACCGTGAGTTTTTGCGATCCGCACATAAAACTACAGTTACTTCATGAAATATGTCCGCTGATCTGTAAGATCATAAGGAGACAGATTTTATCAGAGGTCATATGTGTATATAATCGACAATAATTGCTTTATTTTAACCTTCAGGAGAATTATGCTCCGGTTTAATATTTAACTTTTTTCCTTTCGTGTCAAATTCTTGTATGATGAAAATAAAATTTTTTGCAACAGGCATTTTGTGCATTTTCGTTGTCGCTTCCTGCAGCAACAGGAAAAGCGCCGGTTTATCCGTTACCTTCCCTGATATATCAGGGCCAGTACAGATAACCGGTGGAGATAAAGAGCATTTATTTGCAAGTTACTACGGCATTAACTCATTTGATATGTCACAACGTTATGCCACAGTATTGCAAACCGATATAAAAAACAGGCTGCCGGATGAAACAGATCCTGCCAGATTAGGGCTGGTGGATCTTACCACCCATGAGTTCATACCGTTAACACTGACGTATGCCTGGAATTTCCAGCAGGGGTGCATGGCCCACTGGCTGTCAACATCTCCCGACTCATTGATCATCTACAACGATTTCAGGAACGGGAAATACGTTTCCGTCATAATGAATGTCCATACGCGAAAAGAGATCAAAGTAATTCCATATCCGGTGAGCGCCGTATCTCCCAATGGGAAAGAGGCTGCCAGCATCAATTTCTCAAGGCTGAGGCTGACACGTCCTGATTATGGCTATGGAGGCAATGGTCAGGATCCGATGGAAGATATGCCATTTCCTGATAACGACGGGATCTTTCTTGTTGACCTCGAAACAGGAGAAGCAAGTCTCCTTGTTTCTTATGAACAGGTCAGGGAACTGGTCCCGCCTCCTGAGGATGGAAATATTGAATGGTTTAATCACACTCTTTTCAGCCGGGATGGTTCAAAAATATTCTGGCTTTCGCGTCAGATGGAAGGAAAAACCCGCATCACCACTTCCCTGATCATAAACAGGGACGGAACCGGGCTGCGCCGGTGTTTTCCCGACAACTGGGGCGGGTCGCATTACGACTGGCTGAATGATGATGAGCTGATGGTTACTGCCAGTTATGAAGGCAAACAGTATGCACATGTACTATTTACAACCGGAAAAAATGATTACAGGAGGCTTGGAAATGGATTGCTCGATTATGACGGACACGGGACCTTTTCTCCCGATCAGCAATGGATGGTTACCGACACTTATCCCGGCTCAGGTTTGAATGAACAGAAAATCTACCTTATGGACATGAAAACTGAAGCTGTCCTTTCACTGGGCCGGTTTGTGCATCCTCCGGAGTACAATGGATTCTGCCGCTGCGACATTCACTGCAGATGGAGCCCGAAGGGAGATATAATTGGTTTTAACTCAACAAACTCAGGAAGCAGGCAGGCGTATATTTTCATGCTTAAAAACCAATAAAGCCTGATCAGAAATACAACCTGCATATATTTATCTCCGGTATCCATGCCGGACTGCACAACGAAACTTTGCAGAAATACCACGTATCTGAAACCCTATGAATATGGTTAACAAGGCTTACACAACATAGTATTGTGCCAGCATCAGTATCCCCATTTTTTCATTATTTCAAGGTTCATCTTCATGCATTCCATCGGTGTTTTCCCCTGATAGGATTCCTGTTCAATAATGTACAGTTTTGTGCCACCGATCTTAGTTGCAAGTTTCAGCACTTTTCTGGCATTCACAATTCCTTCTCCAATAATGGTACTTTCATATTTCTCTCTCCCTTCTGTGCTGACAATTTCATCTTTTACGTGCAGATTCTCAAATCTGCCGGGATATTGTTTTACCACATCCATTGCCACAGCTCCCCCGTTATAGAGATTCCCGATATCAAGCTGCATGACCACGAGATCAGGGTCCATGCTTGTCATCATAATATCGAACAATTTGATATTGTTCAGTTTTTCACTGAATTCAAAATCATGATTATGGTACCCGAATTTCATCCCCGATCTTTTACATAGTTCCCCGCATTTATTGAAAACATCCATATATCTCATGAAATCATCATGGTTATTTCTCATGCTGTTATCCATGGAAGGGCTTACCACATATTTCTGGCCCAGCACTGCTGCATCTTCTACAGTCTTTTTCCAGCTGTCTGAAAAGTCCTTTCGTGCCTGATCCCAGTGCTGAGGTCCCATGACAGTATGTCCGCTAATCATTTTCAGACCAAGATCATCGAGAATTTTTCTGAATTCAGTGGGTGAATATCCGTAGAATTTTCCGTTGATATAATTGGCATGTTCCACATATTCATAGCCCATATCCGCTATCTGCTTAAGTGAGCTAAAGGGATCGTTCGACATTTCCTGCCGTATCGAATAGAGTTGCAGCCCAATTAAGCCCTTTTCTTTTTTTGCTGCAAGCACGGTCGCCGGCAGCAAAGCCACGCCGGTCACAGCCATAGTGCTTTTCAGGATAAAATCGCGTCTTGAAGTTTTCATCAATCTGTAAGTTTATTATTAATAATCAATGATCGGTTACAGAGGACTATATTCATATAAAGTTATAAAACCTGCGTGTGAAATCAAAATAATAACAGCCAAACCATAAGTCTGGTATGCTTAATGTTATGTATAAATCCGTCCGATATATCCGGTAAACCTCCCGGTTTATCACCTGAGGCTCCGGGGGGAGTCAAAATCAAGATTGATCGTTGAAGATCACGGAAGGTGTTTTTGCACCCTGTTCCAGTACAACATTGTGCGGGGCCCGGATCCGTTCCAGTCGCGGGTAATTTTTTCAAAGTTGTACGGACCGGTCTGTGATGCATAGTAGAGGAATACTTTCCTGGATATCTCAAAACTGAACATATCCTCCAGGGTATATTGGCTGCCAGTGCGCCTGTTATAATCTTCTACCCGTACCGGCCTTATCTGCAAAAGCCCGGCTGCCTTTTCAACAGGATTATAGGCAAGAGTGTCACCTCTTGTCTCCACCATTGCTATTGCATTGATAAGATCGTTAAAAGGCTCTATGACCGGAGGTTTGAAAATATAAAGCGGTTTTACATCCGGTGCAGAAAGGGGCAGTACGGCAAACAAAAACAATGCTGCCAGTATCAGTATCCCTGACCTGATCTTCAAAACCCGATATTCCGGGCGATAAGAAAAGGTCCCGGCAAAAAGATGCCGGGAAACAGACAGAAATAAATTAGTTCTGTATCTTTTTCCAGAAATTTCTGAAAGATATTTTAATGTTTTTGAATTCTTCAATAAGCAGAAATTTAATTGTTGTCTGATATACTCTTTTAAATCAGCCGGCAAAGTCAATGAAAATTTAGTTAAAATCCTTTACCCGCGACTGTTAATTTTTCCAGAGTTATCAACAAATCAGTTTATTTATACCTTTGATCCATGTAAAAACATCCTAAAATCAAGGGTTGTTTTCATGATCCGGTGTAAATAATAACAATTAAATTTCCAAAATGTTTAGCATATTCAGAGGGACCATCCTTCGCGGTACCGGCAATGCAGGAAAGCGTCTGCCTCCGGCACACCGTCAAAGCTGAACCTGTCAGGGTCCCATTTCATAACCTCTCCTCCCAGTTTTTCCTTCATTTCGTTTCGCAGTGCGATATTGCCAAGCAATACTGTTTCAGTAAGGGGGCCGGCCCACTCAAAATCAGAGCCGGCCGGTTCTCCGCCTTTGCATGCCAGTATCCACTCTTCTTCATGTCCTGGTGAAGAAGGAATATACGGAGCCGGAGGCTGATATGATTTTCTCAATGATACCGGTAAAATATTGTCATTAAGTATCTTGCCTTTATCTCCCACATATAATGTTCCTCCGGCTCCCATTTTCATTCCCGGCTCTATTTCCGGGATGAGCATCGGGCGCAGTCCTCCATCGTACCAGGTAAGTGTTACGGGAGGCATATCGCCTCTGGCTGCAAACTCATATCTGACAATTGATCCCGAGGGGTATGTTTCGCTGTTTACAAGTGTGGAGACTGCCTGTACGGAGACAGGGTATTTAAGTTTCAATGCCCTGAATACCGGGTCGAGGGAATGGCACCCTATATCGCCCAGTGCTCCGGTTCCAAAGTCCCACCATCCCCTCCATTTAAAAGGATGATAAGAAGGATGGTATGGGCGCATGGGTGCCGGACCAATGAACAGGTCCCAGTCCAGTTCCGGAGGGACAGGCGGAGTATCAGACGGTTTGTCAACACCCTGGGGCCAGTAAGTTTTAAAGAGGCCGTTATTTGGCCTGTCGGTCCACACATGAACTTCCCTGACAGGGCCTATAACCCCGTCCCATATCATCTCGCGGAGGCGCCTCGGGCCATCTCCGGCCTGTCCCTGGTTTCCCATCTGGGTGGCCACCTTATACTCCTTTGCAGCTTTGGCCAGGGCTCTCGCCTCAAATACCGTGTGGGTAAGTGGTTTCTGGGTGAAAACATGCTTCCCCCGCCTCATCGCCTCCATGCTGATCACTGCATGCGTATGGTCAGATGTGGCGACAATTACCGCATCAATGTCCTTTTGCTTGTCAAGCATTACACGATAATCCTTGTACCGTTTTGCTCCGGGGTAGGCTTCAAATACTTTCAGGGTCTGACCCCGCCAGTCAACATCACATAAAGCAACCATGTTTTCAGTCCTTGCAACATTTTCAATGTTTACCCGCCCCATTCCTCCGATGCCAACGCAGGCAACGTTGAGCTTGTCACCCGGGGCTGTGTGCCCCAGTCCTGCCACAGCATGCCGTGGAATGATTGTCAGCCCTGCAAGTGCAGTTGCAGAAGTATTGATGAAACCCCTGCGGCTGATTGTTTTTGAATCTCTGGTCTTCATATCTGTCAGGTTAATGGTTCTTATTCTTAAAATTAAGGCCTGCGCCGTTCAACTGTTCCATAAAATTACGAGATAATAAATTGATTTTCTAAATTGCGGGCATTAATCTTTGCAAAACCCGTCACATAAATAATAATTCTATAAATCCAGATCGAAATGCCAGTAAGGGAAGATATTAAAAAAGTTCTTATAATAGGTTCAGGACCGATAATTATAGGGCAGGCCTGTGAATTTGATTATTCAGGTACACAGGCCTGTAAAGCGCTTCGGTCGCTTGGATACAGGATCATACTTGTTAACTCAAATCCGGCAACCATAATGACCGACCCCGGTATAGCAGATGTAACCTATATTGAACCGTTAAACGAATATTCACTCACTGAAATAATAAAGAAGGAAAGGCCCGATGCCCTGCTTCCCAACCTGGGAGGACAGACAGGCCTGAATCTGTCATCTCTTCTCGCAAAAAAAGGAGTTCTGGAAAAATACAACGTTAAAGTTATCGGAGTAAATATCGAGGCCATAGAGCGCGGGGAAGACCGGATTGCTTTCAAGGATACAATGAATCGTCTTGGCATTGAAATGCCGTTAAGCAAAGCGGTCAACACTGTTGAAGGAGCTGAAAGTGTTGCTGCCGGGCTTGGTTATCCTGTCGTCGTGCGCCCGGCTTACACAATGGGAGGTACCGGCGGCGGGCTGGTCTATAATCTTGAAGAGCTGAGAGTCACTGCCAGCAGGGGATTGGCAGCCAGCATCGTTAATCAGGTTCTGATTGAAGAATCGGTGCTGGGCTGGGAAGAACTTGAACTAGAAGTCGTAAGAGATTCCAAAAACCAGATGATAACCGTCTGTTTCATTGAGAACGTAGATGCAATGGGAATCCATACAGGCGATTCATTCTGCACGGCACCTATGCTGACCATTGCTCCTGAACTGCAACAAAGGCTCCAGAAATATGCATACGACATCGTAGAAGCCATTGATGTCATCGGAGGCACAAATGTTCAGTTTGCCCACGATCCTGAAACGGACAGGGTTGTGGTTATCGAAATAAATCCGCGTACTTCCCGCTCATCTGCTCTTGCGAGCAAGGCAACAGGATTCCCGATCGCCTATGTGTCATCACTGCTTGCAGGAGGCCTCACTCTGGATGAATTACCATACTGGCGTGAAGGCACACTGGACAAATATACTCCTTCCGGTGACTATGTTGTTGTGAAATTTGCCCGTTGGGCTTTCGAGAAATTTGAAGGTCTTGAAGACAAGCTGGGAACACAGATGCAGGCTGTGGGTGAGGTAATGAGCATCGGGAAGACATACAAAGAGGCACTGCAGAAGGCTATACGGTCGCTTGAGATTGGCAGATACGGGCTTGGGTTCGCAAAAGATTTCAATAAAAAACCTCTTGAAGAGCTGATGAACATGCTGAAAAATCCTTCGAGCGAAAGACAGTTCATAATGTACGAAGCTCTTCGCAAAGGTGCAGATGTTGAAGAGCTGGCACGGAAAACACACATCAGGCCATGGTTCATCAACCAGATGAAAGAGCTGGTCGAAGAAGAGGAAAAGATACTTGAATACAAAGGTATGATGCTGCCTAACGATCTTCTGATCCGGGCAAAGAAAGACGGTTTTTCTGACAGGTATTTGTCAAAGCTCACGGGGATAAGTGAAAAAGTAATAAGAGCAAAGCGCATTTCCCTGGGCCTTGATGAGGCATGGGAAGCTGTACCGGTAAGCGGAGTGGAAAACGCTGCTTATTACTTCTCGACCTACAATGCTCCCGACATGGTGAAAGTAAGCAGCAGGAAGAAGATCATGGTGCTTGGCGGCGGACCTAACAGGATAGGCCAGGGAATAGAATTCGACTATTGTTGTGTCCATGCTGCTTTTGCCATACGTGATGCAGGGTATGAATCCATAATGGTAAACTGCAATCCGGAAACAGTATCAACTGATTATGACACTTCTGACAAGCTGTATTTTGAACCTCTCACTGTAGAAGATGTTTTAAGCATTTACAATAAGGAAAAACCAGAGGGAGTGATTGTCCAGTTTGGCGGGCAGACACCATTGAACATTGCAGAGGAGCTCGCCGAGGCCGGTGTCAGAATTCTGGGCACAACTCCTGAGACCATTGACCTGGCTGAAGATCGTGACCGTTTCAGGGAAGTGATAAACAAACTGGGTATACCCCAACCTGAATCCGGGATGGCCGGCGGTCTTGAAGATGCCCTGAAAATAGCCGGCCGGATAGGATATCCTCTAATGATAAGGCCATCCTATGTTCTTGGCGGCAGGGCCATGAAAATAATCCTTGATGAACAGATGCTCAGGGAATACGTCGAAAAAGCCGTGGATGCATCTCCTGACAAGCCGCTCCTGCTGGACAAATTCCTCGAAGATGCTATTGAGGCTGAAGCTGATGCCATATCAGATGGTATCGATGCCTTTGTGCCGGCTGTTATGCAGCATATTGAATACGCCGGAATTCATTCGGGTGATTCAGCCTGTGTTATTCCCCCGGTAGTAATCCCAAAGGATCACAAAAAAACTCTTTACGACTACACCCGCAGACTTGCAATGGAATTGCACGTTGTCGGATTGCTGAATATACAGTATGCAATATATGAGGATACTGTTTATATACTTGAAGCCAATCCCCGGGCATCCCGGACAGTACCACTGGTTTCAAAAGTGTGTGATGTTTCAATGGCCAGGATTGCCACCCAGATACTGCTTGGACAGAAGCTGGCTCAATTCAATCTGAGGAACAAAAATATAAAGCATTTCGGAGTAAAGGAAGCCGTATTCCCATTCAATATGTTTCCGACAATTGATCCCCTGCTTGGTCCCGAAATGCGTTCAACGGGTGAGGTGCTGGGGATGGCTGACAATTACGGGATGGCATTTTACAAATCCCAGGAAGCAACTCAATCGCCCCTGCCGGTAAAAGGAACCGTTTTAATTACCATTGCCGACCGCGACAAGGAGAAGATACTGGAAGCAGCCCGTAATTTCAGCACAATGGGATTTAAGATCATATCGACAGGGGGCACCAAAAGGTTTCTGGAACAACACGGTATTAACGCCAGCCTTATTCTTAAGGTTCACGAAGGCAGGCCGAATATAGTAGATGCCATCAAGAACGGTGAAATTGATCTTGTCGTTAATACCCCGGCCGGCAGGCTGAGTGAATACGATGATTCATATATCAGGAAAAATGCCATACGTTACAGGGTCCCGTATATCACAACCACATCAGCAGCCCTTGCAGCTACAAAAGGCATAAAAGAAAGACAGAACGGGTCATATACAGTGAGGTCGCTGCAGGATTACCATTCTGCAACAGAAGGTTAACATTGAGCTGATTTGCCACTTAACCCTGTTGGCTCAGGATCAGAGATTGGGCTGCAGGAAATACCCTGAATGGGGGTAACACTTCCCGCACTGTCCGGAAAAGCCGGTCGGGATAACCGGTTCATTCCCTGAACAGATGCTCCTGTCTGAATTTCACAAACAATTCATCCTCCTCGATATCATTTCGGATTCCTTCGAACAGGAGTTCGATCAGTCTTTCGATGGTTTCGTCATTGAAACCCGCCTCAATTGCAAATCTTCTGATGACTTTTATCTGACTTTCAGGCACTTCGCCGTCAGCCAGGATCATCTGGGCTATATTATAAAGGTGAATGAATTTCCCTTTAAGACTATAAGGCGGATTGTATTGATGATCTGCTTCCGATTCGATAATTCTGTCTATCTCCGGGTCGGTAAGTCCGAATTTCCTGCCAAGCTTGTGGAGCATATTAAGTTCTGCCTGATTCACAACTCCATCTACCATTGAAACCTGGACAAGATTTATATAATGATCCTTGCAAATCTTCTTGCCGCCTGCTGATATATAATCTGAAAAACTCATTGATGTTATGTAAAATCTGTTAATATGACAAAGATATCATCTATTGTCCAATTTAAATGCATGGTATATAAGTTTAACAAATATTTAAAACATTTGTTTGAGCCATGGCCTGCAAAGGACAGGCTTCCCTGAATCATGAATGCAGTCAGGCAATACCGGTCTCAGCATGCTCTTTTCAGGTAAATTTTAACACAGCTGAAAACATTGCCAGCTAATAACAATTAATGAAATGGATTTGTGAAATGAATGTTATATATTTCCGGATTCAAAAAAATTAAGGTTGTCACTGAAAAAAAACATATCAGTACTTATTGCTCTGCTTTTTATTTTTCTTTGCTGCGGAATCGCCCTTGAAGCACAAACCCGTGATTCAGGAAATACAACTGATGAAAAGGTCAGGAGTTTCCTTAAACACAAGACAGGCAGGTGGTACGATATGAATGTTCCCGAATCTGACGGCAGGATATTGTATGATCTCATTTTAAAGAACAATTACAAATCTGCTCTTGAGATAGGCACCTCCACCGGTCATTCGGGCATATGGATGGCATGGGCCCTCAGCAAAACAGGCGGAAGGCTCATTACAATAGAAATAGACGAAAGCAGGCACAGGAAAGCTCTGGAAAATTTCAGGGAAGCCGGGTTATCAGAATACGTAGACACCAGGCTTGCAGATGCACATCAGCTTGTAAAAGAGCTCCCGGGGCCTTTTGATTTTGTATTCTGTGATGCTGACAAGGAATGGTATAAAAACTACTTCATTGATATAGAACCCAGTCTCAGGGTTGGAGCTTGTTTTACGGCTCACAATGTTACGGAAAGAAACAGGGGTTATGGCGGTTACGGAGGACAGGCTGTCTTTCTTGAATATGTGAGAAGCCTGAAAAATTATAAAACAACCATAAACTCTTCAGGACAGGGTATATCAATAAGCTACAAAATTGCAGACAGGTAATCATTGACTTATATGACCGGAGAACAATTACAAAGAAAGCTGGGACTTTTCCCGGCAACAAACATTGTTGTGGCAAACATGATTGGCGCAGGAATATTCACAACATCCGGTCTTCTGATGGCGGGTCTCAATGATCCGGTTCTGATGCTTGGCCTCTGGGCTGTTGGAGGTATCATTGCACTCTGCGGCGCATTCAGTTATGGCGAACTTGGGGCAGCAATGCCCGGTGCAGGAGGAGAATACCTCTTCCTGTCAAAGCTTTATCATCCTGTTTTCGGCTTCCTCAGCGGATGGGTGTCCTTCATGGTTGGATTTTCAGCTCCCATCGCAGCATCCGCCATGGGTTTCAGCGAATATTTCACAAGGGCTTTCCCTGATTTTACCGGCTGGTTCGAAAACGCCGGAATAATGGGTCCGGAGGCAACCAGAAAAGTAATCTCAATAAGCGTAATTTTAATATTCACATGGATCCATTACAGGGGAATCAGGACAGGCGCAAAAATTCAGAATGTTCTAACCATTATGAAAGTCGGGCTCATCGTCCTGCTGCTCGCAGCAGGGCTGCTCTCAGGCAAAGGCGATCTCAGTAATTTTCACGCGGGAGGCAATATTCAGCCAGGACTGGCAGGATGGAAAACCATCGGGCTCTCGCTCATGTGGATAATGTTTGCCTACAGTGGATGGAATGCCTCAACATATCTTGGGGCTGAGATAAAAAATCCCCGCAGGACACTCCCCCGGTCTCTGATATATGGAACAGGTATTGTAATGCTGCTATACCTTGGAATAAACCTCCTCTATGTCTACGGCATCAATCCCGAGGATATGAAAGGTGTTATCTCAGTGGGCGGGCTGGCTATGGGTAATCTTTTCGGGAAATCGGCCGATATTCTGTTTTCGCTTATCATCGCATTTGCCCTCTTTTCCTCACTGAGTGCATTTATAATAATCGGCCCCAGGGTATACTATTCGATGGCAAAGGACGGACTTTTCTTCAAATCGGTGGCTAATATCCACAAGCGGTTCGGAGTGCCGTCCAATTCAATCCTTCTTCAGTGTGTTATAGCAGTGGTACTGGTTTTCTCGGGCACTTTTGAACAGGTCCTGACATATATGGGTTTTGCACTAGGAATATTCCCTGTAATGTCAGTAATCGGGGTCTTTAAACAGAGAGCAACAAATCCGGGAGCCCTGAGGCTGCCGGGTTATCCGATCGTACAAATAATATACATTCTTGCAGGGGTGATGATCCTGGTGCTGTCATTCCTTGAAAGACCGGTCGAATCATCAATAGCATCCCTGACTGTAATTATTGGTGTTCCGGCCTATTATATCTTTAAACACACATCCGGCAAGAGCCCGGAGATAACAGATCAGGAAAGCTGTTCATGAATCAGCACAACAGTGGCTTAGCATTTCGCAGATATAATTTTTGATATTGACCATGCAATTGCAGTGTAGAGTAAGCCAGGGGCAAGGTTATTCTTCATTTGTAAAAATCCCTGCAATATCGTTTGGATCAAACAAATTTTGATACTGCCTGTTAATTAATATAAAGGATTTTGATACATTTGTTCCCTGTGAAAAATAAGAGTTTCATAATATCCGGATTGTCACTTCTCGTCGGAATTTTCTTCTTTGCAGGCAGCACCGGCTTAAACATCGTTATACACCATTGCTTGCTGTGTGGACATAATAAGACTGAGGCTACTCTGTTTCTTCCTCCCGCCGACCATACAGATGATTGCTGCAAAAGCTCACATGAAGCTTATCCCTTTGGTAAGCCGCCTGCTTTTAATGAAACCTGCTGCCTTCTGAAGGTTGAAAAACTAAAACTTACAAACTATACACCCTCAGAACCTGTGAACCTCACTTTCCAGGGAGAGGCCCTGACAATTTATTATTCTAATATAATATTACCCTCACCAGGTACAATTAACAGGCAACAACATTTTTCAGTCTTTAACAAACACGGTGGCCGGTCCGTGATCACACTCAACTGCCAGCTTCTTACCTGATTTCTTTTCCTGTCATTTGTCTTATCTGCGCATAGTGCAGATAATCAGTACGTTTCTATTTACTTTATTTTATTTCAGACAGGATGAAATCAATACTATCTATTATAGCATCAGTGCTTCTCCTGGTGCCTGTGCCACTCTCAGGCCAGGGAAAGCTCGAGGGTAAGATCATTGACGCTGACGATAAGGACGAGTCCGGCCTCGCAGGCGCCAATCTTGTGTGGGCCGGAACAACCACAGGCACTTCAACAAATCCGGCAGGTTATTTCAATATACGTCGTGTAAAGGAGACTGACAGGCTGGTGATCAGTTTTGTAGGTTACAGGACCGACACAATCATTGTCGGGCACGATGAAAAGTACATTACCCACAGCCTGAAGCAGGGTAGTGAATTAGAAGAGGTTGTTATTACAGGGAGGTCAGCCGGGGCATTCATCAGCAGGGCAGACCCGATATTGACCGTCAACATCACTTCTGCAGAGCTCTGCAAGGCAGCTTGCTGCAACCTGTCAGAAAGCTTCGAGACCAATGCCTCTGTCGATGTGAACTATTCCGATGCTTCAACAGGGGCTAAACAGATCCAGCTGCTGGGGCTGGCAGGAACCTATACTCAGATACTCACTGAAAATATTCCATCGGTATATGGACTCAATTCAGCCTTTGGTCTGAGCTATATCCCGGGACCCTGGATGGAATCGATCCAGGTATCCAAAGGGACCTCATCGGTGAGGAACGGATATGAATCAATGGCCGGCCAGATAAACGTTGAATATAAAAAACCAGGGACAGCTGAGAAATTCTTCATGAATGGTTTTGTCAGCAATGCAGGCCGGAAAGAAATAAACCTTAATTCATCCGTCCCTGTCAATAATCGTCTTAGTACAATGATTATGGCTCACGGTGAGCTACAGGGAAACATGAGCGATCATAACAACGATGGATTCAGGGATGAGCCTGATATTAAGCAGTACAACCTTTTCAACCGCTGGGATTATATGACCGGAAATTTCACCTTCCGAACAGGTATTAAATATCTTGGTGAAGAAAGGATTGGAGGCCAGTTCAGCTACCAGCCGGAAAATCCCGATACCTGGACAAAAGGATTCGGGATTAAGATTGATACACGGAGGATTGAAGGATTCACCAAGACGGGGGGCGTTCTAACCAGCGATCAAAGTATGACAATCGGCTGGATCCAGAACATTGCACGCCATACACAGGAATCATTTTTCGGATTGAGAGCGTATAACGGCTCCCAAAATGCTTATTATTCAAGCCTGCTTTACCAGTGGAATCCCGGACTGAGCAAACATAACATCGACGCCGGCTTAAGTTATAAATATGACCTGTATGATGAAAAACTTGGCAGCCTTATCCTGGGTAAAAAAGAGTCCGTCCCGGGTATCTTTACCCAGTACACATATACTGATTCTGCAAAGATGACTTTCATTGCAGGAATAAGGGCTGATTTCCACAATATTTACGGTACCCTGATAACACCCCGGGTGCATATGAGATACGTTATCGACCCTCATCTGACCCTGAGGGCATCGGCAGGGAAAGGATATCGGTCCGGCAACATACTCGCCGAGAACTCATTCCTCCTGGCCAGCAGTCGTGAAATAATAATCCCTGATGATATTGACATTGAGGAAGCATGGAATGCAGGGATTAGTCTGGCAGGCAGCTTACCTGCCGGATCAAGGATGATAAGACTCTCGGCAGAAGCATTTCATACCAGGTTTATCAACCAGATAATAACCGATATGGATGCCGATGTAAACCAGGTAAGGTTTTACAACCTCGACGGAAGATCTTACTCAAATGTATTGCAGGTCGAAGCTTCAGGTGAGCTCTTTCCCGGTTTTGACCTGCTGGCTGCATGGCGCTGGAACGACGTGAAAATGACAATCGGCGGCTTCCTGCAGGAAAAACCTCTCACCAGCCGTTACAAAGGACTTCTTACTGCCTCATGGCTGAGCCGCCTCAGAAAATGGCAGGCAGATTATACGCTTCAGCTTAACGGCCCGGGACGAATTCCCTCAACAGAAGCAAATCCTGAACCATACAGGCGCGACAACCGTTTCAAAGCTTATACGGTCATGAATACCCAGGTTACCAGAAATTTTCGCAAGTGGAATGTCTATGTCGGGTCGGAAAACCTTACGGGCTTCAGGCAGCATAGCCCGATCATTGCGGCCGGTGATCCGTTCGGTGAATATTTTGATTCAGGACTTGTATGGGGGCCTGTTCACGGAAGAAAGATTTATGCAGGGTTCAGAATATTTTTTGACAGGGACGAATAGCCTGTACCTTTTAATCAGTTTCAGATAACGGAGAATTTTCTTCATCGGGTACAGCTTAGAAACATTTTTATAAATTATTAACGAACAATTAACTATCTGCGTTTTAAAAAACAAGATCATGAAGACAATACAGAAATTTCTTTTAACCGGGCTGCTTCTTGCTGTTCCTTTAATAATTACGGCTCAGGATCAAAGCAAGGGCAATGAAACCGTAAAATTCATTACATCGATTGATTGCGCGAACTGCGTCAATAAGATCATGAATAACATACCTCACGAAAAGGGAGTCAAAGATGTCAAATGCGACCTTGAGACAAAAGAAATTGCAATAACTTACCGGAAAAACAGGAATAACCCGGAGCAGTTGCAAAAGGCCATTGAAAAGCTGGGATTCACGGCGAAACCGGTTAAAGAAGAAGAGACCGGCGAAAAAAAAGGTGAGCAGAGGGATCAGGGAGTGGCCGTGTTAAAATGAAGACTACGGATAAAGGAAGCAGTGGGATTAAGTGACCAATATAGACTCAGGGAAGAAGAGACTGAGGTAGGAAGTGGCAAGAATATAAGAAAGTATTACATAAGGGGGATTCCTGCGAGATTGCGGATAGCAACCGAGGCGCATGCGATCCCGAATGCGGCCGGCATGTAAGATATTGTTCCGACGGTGGAAGCCTTGTTGCGCTCACCGGTTGAAGGTATCACCCTGCTCTTGTCTACTGCCTCCGCCGACCATACGGCTGTTACACCTTCCCTGATCCCGAGCCTGTGAAGCCTCTTCCTCAGTATCCTGGCAAGAGGGCAGCCGGTTGATTCCGATATATCAGAGATCCTTATTTCAACAGGATCGAACTTTCCACCCGATCCCATTGAGCTGACAATGGGTATCTTCCTTATCACGCTGTGATAAATAAGAAATAATTTCGGAGAGAGGGTGTCAACAGCGTCTATTATATAGTCGTAGCCGCGATCAAGCACCCCGGTCATTCTTTCATCGCGAAGATACTCCTGGATGCATATAAGATCAAGGTCGGGATTTATTTCCATAAGACGCTCAGCCATCACCCGGGTCTTGGGTTTTCCTTCGTTTCTTTTAAGAGCATGGAGCTGCCTGTTACGGTTTGTTGCATGTACCGTGTCGCCATCGGCAATGGTTATTGAGCCCACACCTGCCCTGCATATCATTTCAGCAGCATACGACCCCACACCGCCAAGACCGGCCACCAGCACACTCGAACCCTTAAGCCTTTCCAGCTTCTCCCGTCCGATTAACAGTTCGCTCCGTGACAACCAGTCATCCATAATTTTTCCCCTCTAATTCATCCGGTGATGAAAAAGCCTCATAAAATTATCATACATCACCCTCTTCAGATCATCAAGATCCATATCGAGATCCCCCGACACCTTTCTGTAAATATCCTTAATATCGATCCCCGCACCGTCAGTCTCAAGAAAGATCCGGTCTGCCGGAAGTTCCTTCAAAAGCACCGATGACCGTGGCTGCATTATGAAATCGAACCAGAATGATATATACATACCATGTGAAATGAGTTGCCTGGCAAGCTCCGGTTTACCCCTGAAACCATGAATAAGCCATGGTAAGGACTTCTTAAATCTTGTGCGGGCATCCAGGAGTTCGTTCCACGACTTAACGCAGTGAATAACAATGGGCTTATCAACTGCCACTGCAATCAGGGCCTGTTCTTCAAAAACTTCTTTCTGCAGGCCGGAGGAAGGTCCTCTCAGTCTGTCAAACCCGGCTTCGCCTACAGCCAGTATATAAGGGTCTGATGCAATCCTGCGCACATATTCAACGAGCTGTTCCCTGTTATTTTCGTTAAGGTACCATGGATGGATACCGGCAGTGTAGCCAACGCCCTTACTTAGGTGAGGTATTTTGCCTTCATGGGCCATCAGGTTCTCCACTGAGTAAATCCCCGGAGCGAAAACTGCGCCATGAGTATGAATGTCTATATAATCATCCGGTTCCGGAAGGTTCATTTCTTTAAAGTACCAATGAAATCAAGTCCTTTTCTGATTCGCTTAAGTGTCTCTTCTTTACCTATCCACGAAATAATATCAAACAGATGCGGCCCCCGCAATGAACCCACAATAAGAAGCCTTAAAGCATTCAATATTTGACCTGTGCCGTACCCTTTGTCAGCAATCCAGTCCTTTACCGATCTTTCAACCGATTCCGGAGAAAGATCCCTGACAGTTTCCATATAGCTTAACAGTTCTTCAATTTTGGTCAGGGTTCCATCTTTTATCTTTTTATTTATCACGTCCGTGTCATATTCCTCAGGAGCCCTGAAAAAGAAGTCTGTCTGGTCCCATATCTCCTTTACAAAATTTACCCTTTCCTTAACCAGTGCCACAAGTTTTTCAATATTAACAATATCATGATGATAGCCCTTTGACCTGAGCAGATCTCTGAATTCAAGTGCAAGCTGGTTGTTGGTTCTCTTCTGAAGATAATGATGATTGAACCATTTTGCCTTATCCGGATCGAACCGGGATCCTGATTTTCCGACCCTCTCCAGTGAAAATTCCTGTATAAGTTCTTCCATTGTAAATGTTTCCTGCTCCGTTCCCGGGTTCCATCCCAGAAGTGCAAGCATGTTGACAAATGCTTCGGGATAGCAACCCTCTTCGCGATAACCGTTAGCTGTTTCGCCATAGGGCCAGTATAATGGAAAAACAGGAAATCCGTATTTATCTCCGTCACGTTTACTAAGTTTCCCCTTACCGTCAGGTTTAAGGAGAAGTGGAAGATGGGCAAACAGAGGTGCTTCCCACTGAAATGAACGGTAGAGCATTACGTGGAGAGGGAGTGAAGGCAGCCATTCCTCTCCCCGTATAACATGGCTGATTTTCATAAGGTGATCGTCTACCGCGTGTGCAAGGTGATATGTCGGCATGCCGTCTGATTTGAACAGAACCTTATCATCGAGAGTAGCTGAGTTAACCACAATATGTCCACGTATCAGGTCGTCGAAATGTATCTCTTCATCAGCAGGCATTTTAAAACGGATCACATAAGGTTCGCCCCTGTCAAGCATAGCGTTCCATTCCACATCGTCAAGAGAAAGGGAATTCTTTAGCTTGTCCCGTATTTCAGAATTATAGATAAAAGTCTTTCCCTCCTTTTCATATTCTGCCCTGAGGGCATCAAGATCCTCAGGAGTATCGAATGCATAATAAGCATTCCCTGAATCAATAAGCATATCTGCATATTTACGGTATATCCCTTTTCGGTCGCTCTGCCTGTAGGGGCCATAGTTACCTCCTTCATTAACCCCCTCATCTATTGATATACCGCACCACTTCAGAGCTTCGATGATGTAATCCTCAGCACCTTCCACCAGGCGGGCCCTGTCGGTATCTTCAATCCTCAGGATAAAGACACCATTATTTTTCCGCGCGAAAAGATAGTTGTACAATGCTGTTCTTACCCCTCCGATATGAAGAGGGCCCGTGGGACTTGGTGCAAATCTTACTCTGACCTGTGACATTTTAAAAATTGAAGTGAATATCTGTAAAAACTGATGCAAAGATAACTAAACCCAAAGAAATAAATCCGGTACGACCGTCATGTTTCGTTCCGTTCGGTTTCCGGAGATGCTGTATTTTACAACGATAAGCCGGGAGTAAGCAAAGAAAAAAAGTATCACATGACAAATCTGTTCTTCCCGTAATCCATATTATATTAAATTAGCGGTTAAAACAGGTTGACATGCAAACAATGAAAGCCCTAGTAAAAGCCAGGCCTGAAAAGGGACTTTGGATGCAGGAAGTTCCGGTTCCGGAGCCAGGGCTGAATGATGTTATCATCAAAGTCAAAAAGTCAGCCATCTGTGGCACAGATCTGCACATATACATGTGGGATGACTGGTCAAAGCGCACCATCAATATCCCAATGATCACAGGTCATGAGTACATGGGACATATTGTAAAATCGGGAGCAGGAGTTAAAACCTTCAAGGAAGGAGACAGGGTGACCGGCGAAGGACATCTTGCCTGCGGTCATTGCAGGAACTGCAGGAGGGGAAAGGAACACGTTTGTGAGAATACGCTGGGGATAGGTGTTCATATTGACGGTTCGTTTGCGGAATATGTCAGGATCCCTTCTTCAAATGTTGTTCCGCTCGATAAAAGGATTCCCGACGACTGGGCTGCAATAATGGATCCGTTTGGTAATGCAACTCATACAGCTCTGTCGTTTCCCCTTCTTGGAGAGGATGTACTTATCACCGGGGCCGGCCTTATAGGCAATATGGCGGTTGCCATAGCAAGATACGCCGGAGCCAGATTTGTTGTTGCGAGCGACCTGAACGATTACAGACTCGACATTGCAAAAAGAATGGGTGCAACCCTTACCATTAATCCTTCAAAAGGGGAAAAAATATCCGATGCCGTCATTAAGCTTGGAATGAGAGGCTTTGATGTAGGTCTTGAGATGTCAGGTTCGCCACAGGCCTTCAAAGAAATGATAAGCAACATGTACAACGGCTCATCCATCTCTCTGCTTGGCATTCTGCCCTCCGATTTTTCAGTCCCGTGGAGCGATATAATCTTCAGGGCAATAACCATGAAAGGTATTTATGGAAGGGAAATATGGGAAACATGGTATAAAATGGAACAGATGATAATAGGAGGAATAAACCTCGATCCGGTTATAACACATCATTTTCATATTGATGAGTTTCAGAAAGGATTCGATATTATGGAGAGGGGTGAATGCGGAAAAGTAATCCTGGACTGGGAATGATGCAAAAGCTGACAAAATTTTTTCCGACCTGCTGCGATTCAGTACTTAAGCAACCAATTATAAATTCCAAATGTATAATAACTACAGGGATCACCTGAATAATCTCATTAAAGAGATCCGGGAGTCAGGATTATACAAAAATGAGAGAATAATCGTATCTCCCCAGGGAGCTGAAATTGAGCTTGACTCCGGGCGCAAAGTTTTGAATTTTTGCGCAAACAATTATCTGGGGCTTTCAAACAATCCGCAGCTCATAGATGCTGCGAAAAAAGCACTTGAAAGTCATGGTTACGGTATGTCGTCGGTAAGGTTCATCTGTGGCACCACCGACCTTCACAAAGATCTGGAGCATAGCATAGCAGAATTTTTTGGTACCGAAGATACCATACTTTATGCGGCATGCTTCGATGCCAACGGAGGTGTTTTTGAGCCTTTGCTCACTGAAGATGATGCAATAATATCTGATTCCCTCAATCATGCATCAATAATCGACGGAGTAAGATTATGCAAGGCCCAAAGGTACAGGTATGCCAATGCTGATATGGCCGATCTGGAAAAACAACTGCAATTATCTGAACAACAACGTTTTCGTCTTATTGTTACCGACGGGGTATTCTCCATGGATGGCAATGTTGCACCGCTTGACAGTATTGTTGCCCTTGCTGAAAGGTATAACGCCATGGTGATGGTAGATGAATCGCATTCAGCCGGTGTTGTCGGTAAAACAGGACGGGGAGTGACAGAGCTCTATGACCTCAAAGGCAGGGTGGAAATAATCACGGGTACACTGGGAAAAGCTTTTGGAGGAGCAATAGGAGGTTATACAACCGGGAAAAAAGAGATCGTTGAACTCTTAAGGCAGAGATCGCGCCCCTACCTTTTCTCAAATTCGATCCCTCCCTTTGTCGCTGCTGCGGGCATAAGAATGCTGGAAATGATGACCGAGACAAATGAATTACAGGATAAACTGCATCATAATTCCGGATATTTCATTTCACGCATGACCAGTCTTGGGTTTGATATAAAACCCACCCGCTCTGCAATATGTGCCGTGATGCTTTACGATGCACGGTTATCCCAGGAATTTGCTGCCCGTCTTCTTGATGAGGGCATTTATGTTATCGGATTTTCCTATCCCGTTGTCCCGAGGGGACAGGCCAGAATAAGGGTACAGCTTTCTGCTGCGCACGAGACCGTGGATATAGATAAAGCTATAGCCGCGTTTGAGAAAACAGGAAAGGAACTGAAAGTGATCTGACAGGATATCCTCCGGACCTGAGATTATAAATATCACATGTCATCCGCATTTTGATGATCCGCAGTCCTTGCATATAAGGCATCCTTCCTCGTATACAAGATTTTCTGAATGGCATTCACCGCATTTGCCTTTGGCTTTGGTGCCATTTGGTATATATTTTTTCAGGGCTCTTTCAACGCCGTTCTTCCAGTTGTTTATCGACTCGCTGTCAAGCTTCAGCGACTGAACAAGGTTTACTACATCAGCTATGGGCATTTCGTGCCTGAGCACGCCCGAGATAAGCTTGGCATAGTTCCAGAATTCCGGCTTAAACATGTGGCTTAGTCCCTCAATGGTCTTTTTGTATCCGTACTTATCGGTATACTGGAAGTCATAACGGGTCCTGGAATCATCTGTTTTGACTTTTATAATCTTCCCCTTAATTATGGTTTTGGGGATGGGAAATATTTCCTCGTCTGCCAGGCCTGTAAATATCTCGTAAGGTCTTCCGTCTTTAAGACCCACGAAGGCCACCCATTTTTCCTCGTTGAAATTGAATCGTATTATATCGCAGTCGAGAACTCTGGGTCTTTTGGGTCTTTCGGCCCTGATCTCATTTTTCCCGGCAATAAGCACTCCGCTTCTCGAGCCGTCGCGGTAAACGGTTGCTCCCTTGCACCCCGATCTCCATGCAGTCAGGTAAAGCTCGCTGACAAGTTCTTCCTTTGCTTCAGCGGGAAGATTGATTGTAACGCTGATAGAATGATCAACCCACTTCTGAATTGCACCCTGCATTCTTACCTTGGCTATCCAGTCCACATCATTTGCCGTAGCCTTGTAATAAGGTGACGTTGCAATTATTGATTCAATCTCCTTGTCGGGCATCATTCTTACCTCTTCCGGGTCATAACCGTTAAGTGTCAGCCAGTCAACAAATTTATGGTGAAAAACGTTGAATTCCTCCCATGAATCACCCACTTCATCCCTGAATGTGATGGTAACATCTTTATCGTTTGGATTGACTTTCCTTCTGCGTTTGTAAAAGGTTGAGAATACCGGTTCGATTCCCGAGGTGGTCTGTGTCATAAGGCTTGTTGTCCCGGTAGGTGCAATTGTAAGGAGTGCTATGTTTCTCCTTCCAAACCTGACCATATTCTTATACAACACCGGGTCAGCTTCTTTTATCCTCATTATGAAAGGATTATTCTTTTCCCGTTCAGCGTCATATATTTGAAACGGGCCTCTCTCCTTTGCCAGATATGTTGACGACTTATATGCCTCAAGGGCGAGGGTCTTATGAATCTCCACCGAAAAATCATTGGCGTCATCACTACCGTATCTGAGACCCAGGGCCGCCAGCATGTCACCTTCGGCAGTAATGCCTATTCCGGTCCTTCTGCCTTCTTCCGATTTTTTTCTGATATTTCTCCAGAGATTTCTTTCAACATGTTTCAATTCATCCGATTCAGGGTCTGCGTCAATTTTCGCCAGTATGGCGTCAATTTTCTCAAGTTCGAGGTCGATGATGTCATCCATCATCCTCTGGGCCAGCCCGATATGCTCCCTGTAAAGATCAAAATTGAATTCGGCTTCGCTTGTAAACGGATTTTCCACATAGCTGTAAAGGTTGATAGCCAGCAGTCTGCAACTGTCATAGGGGCACAGAGGGATTTCTCCGCACGGATTTGTTGACATAGTTGCAAAACCCATGTCGGCATAGCAATCCGGGACACTCTCACGGATGATCGTATCCCAGAAAAGGACACCAGGTTCGGCTGACTTCCAGGCATTATGAATTATTTTGTTCCAGAGCTGGGTAGCGTCAATATCCTTTACAAACTTCGGATTTTCAGAGTTTATCGGATATTGCTGGCGGAATGTGGTTTCATTTTCCACCGCTCTCATGAACTCATCCGTAAGCTTTACGGAAACGTTGGCGCCTGTCACTTTGCCGCTTTCCAGTTTGGCGTCAATGAATTTACCGGAGTCGGGGTGTTTTATTGAGATTGAAAGCATCAGGGCTCCCCTTCTTCCGTCCTGTGCCACTTCGCGTGTTGAATTGGAATACCTCTCCATAAACGGAACGACACCTGTTGAAGTGAGGGCGCTGTTAAGGACAGGAGTTCCCTTGGGTCTGATATGCGAAAGGTCATGCCCCACGCCACCACGGCGCTTCATCAGCTGAACCTGTTCCTGGTCAATTTTCATTATCCCTCCGTAGGAATCTGAGTCGCCCTCATTACCTATGACAAAGCAGTTTGAAAGTGATGCTATCTGGTAATCATTCCCTATTCCCGTCATCGGCCCGCCCTGGGGAACAATGTATCTGAAGTTTTTTAAAACATTGAAAATAAGCTCCTCCGGCAGGGGATTTGCATATTTCTTTTCTATCCGGTGAATCTCTCTTGCCAGGCGGCGATGCATATCGTCAGGATTCTTTTCATACAGGTTGCCGAAAGAATCTTTAAGAGCATATTTGCTTGCCCATACTCTGGCTGCCAGTTCATCGCCCCCGAAATATTCAATGCTGGCGACCACGGCTTCATCATGAGAGTATACTGTAGCTACATTCTTCTCTTCTTCATTATCTTTCTCATTATTTCCGGTTGCTCTTTTCGTGTTTTCCGAAGAAGCTTTCTCACTTTGTTTTTCCTTCGTAGCAGCCGGAGTCTCTACAAATAAATCTCCCATAATAAAAAAAAATTTATGTTACTCTTTGGTTTTGATGAGTTTAAGTGACCACTGATATTTTGAGCGGGTAGTTGCTAATTTAGGCAAGCCCATATCGTGATGCAAGACAAAATTTTTAAGTTTATTAACATTTGATGACAGAGTTATTAACTGCCGTGTATTGTGTTGATATTATGAGACTTAAATTTTTGCAGGCTCAAAAACCACTAAAAAGAAACAGCAAAATATGTAATTGCCTGTATGTTATTATGAGCCGGAAAAAAGGACTGAAAAATCCCCTCTTTGATGATGAATGAGTTTAAAAAAGGGTAAAAAGCATGCCTGCGTCCGGCGGACAAAATCAATTCAGACAGACACGGAAAGGTATCGGAAACTGAAAAGAAAAGAAGCTGTAGAAAAATCATAAACCATTAAACCTGGCAGGTCACAGATTACCGGTTACATTGACTTCATTTATAAGTACTGCGGTAATCCTTGCCAGACCAACTATGGTCAATACTGACTTTTTCTACAGCCTCTTCTGCAACCAGGCCTTATGATCTAGAATATCAGCCTGAGCCCAAGCAGGCAGCCCCAGGTACTTCTGGTGCTGATATCCTTGCTCAGGGTTGTTTTCTTTTCAAAATCAGACAGGGATGTTGCATTAAGGGTATATACCGGTTCCCTTGTTGCGGTACCTCGTGTTGCTACTCGCAATGGCCTCACATTATCATAATTTGCCAGCGGGTTGTAGGTATAGGTTCCCCATTTATCATTGAGCAGGTTCCCTGCGTTAAGCAGGTCAAGACTTATCTGCAGGGTATAGTTACGGCTTGTCCCGAAATTTGTAAAAATATCCTGGAGTATCTTGGCATCGAATCTGTGGATCCATGGCTGAAGGTCTCCAAAACGTTCAGCATAGTTCCCTTTGCGGCTGCTCAGGTAGTCGTTCCTGTTAATATAATCCCAGAAAGCATCCCTCTGCTGAGCGGCGGTCATACCGCTGTAATCAGCGAATTCGATCTCATATTTGCTGGATGGTATGAACATGATATCGGAAGAAATGCCGTCGCCGTTCACGTCATTATAATATGTGTATGTCCATCTGCCGGTCTGGTAACCCTGGTAAACAAGTGAGAATGTTGTGGCAAAATAATTGGCATACTCAACACGGTATGAAATATTCCCAACCAGTTTGTGAGGGGTTGCAAATCCCGAATAGCTGAGTTCCGGGTCATTAAGGCTTCCGGTTGAAGTATTGGAGGAGTATGCAGAATATGCAGCTGACCCCGGATTGCTTGTAACATCTTTAGCCATGGTATAAGTGTACGCAAACATACCCGCCAGACCTCTTCTGAAGTTTTTGGTGAGCTGGGCTGTAAATGAGTACTGATACCCCTGATCAGTGTTGGTAAGTTCCATTGCATTACTTATTGAGGAAATTACCTTGCTTGTGGTCCAGTACGGCCGGGTATCGGTTCCGGCCATGATGCCGGCGGGTTCCGCAAGATTTATGTTAATCTGCCTGACTGCATTTATATCCCTGGAGAACATTGCTTCGCCGGTGAATATCATACCCCATGGCAATTCAACATCAACACCCAGGTTGGAGCGCCATATCTGCGGAAATTTAAAGTCCTTGCTCACATGGGCCAGTCCGGCATTGTTTGGAAGAGTGCCGGGACTCTGAGGAAAGAGGTCAGATCTGCTTGTAATGAACTGCTTGTAATCAGGATGGAATTCAAGTCCGGCAAGGTTTGTATTTCCCGGGCCCCAGCCTATCTCCGGAACCTGAATCAGGCCCGAGTTGGTGGGCTGGTTGGTGAACCATACAAAAGGCAGAAGTCCCGTAAATACTCCTGTTCCTCCTCTTACCTGTAATGATCTGTCACCCTTAACATCCCAGTTGAACCCCAGCCTCGGTGAAACCACTACCTGGTTGTCGGGCCACTTACTGACATCGACTTTTTTACCGTTGATAAATGTCAGCTCCGAAATAGCAGGGTTATCTTTCATTTCATCAAAGTAGAGAGGCAATTCCAGGCGGACACCATAAGTGAGCTTGAACTTTGGCACAACCTGCCATTCATCCTGTACATATGCAGCAGCAAAACCAAAGGTACCGATAGCTCCCGGAGCATCCACACCGTTATATCCGTAAGTCACACCAAAACCTATTGGATCGTTCCCAAAGATAAAGTCATCCATTGAAGCATAGCGGTAATAGGATGTTCCTTCCCTGATGTAGGAATTACGGAAAAAGAGGCGGTCGAACGATAATCCTGCGGTAAGGGTATGTCTGTTCAGGTTGACTGTTAGGTTGTCGGTAATGCTCAGGGTTTTGTTGGTCACATCATTATTGAAGCTGAACAGTTCGTATCCGAATGACATGTACTGGTCTCCATCCTTGTAAATGTCGACAAACGGGAAAAGGTCCGAATTACTTGTACGGGTATCCTGAATGAAAGTATAGCTTGCCAGAAGCTTGTTTGAAATTCTGGCCCCGAATGAACTGTTCAGTTCGCCGGTTATTGAGCGGACAGTATTTTTGAATCCGTAAAATGCATTTGAGAATGCAAGCGACTGGCTGCTGATACGCCCTGAATATCTGGTGTTGTTCGGTGGACCGCTGTTAAAGTTTGTCTGCTGGTCAGAGGTTCCCACAACATCATTGTACCGGATTGTGAACTTATGATCTGTCGATATGTTCCAGTCTATACGTGCCAGGAATTTTGTATTGAGGTTCTTAAAAGCGTCAAAATCTTTGTACTTCCCGGGGTCATAGTTATAGGTCTCCAGGAGGAAGTCTCTCATACGCACCATATCGGATTCAAGGGTCCGGGATATCATAAGGTCGGGATTTGACACTCCATCTGTGCTCGGGCGCCATGTTACGCCGGGTATTGATTCCTTCTCATATTCACCGCTGAGGAAAAAGAAGAGTTTGTCCTTGATTATCGGACCTCCGACCCGGGCTCCGTAATTCTGTGAGCTTCTCTCCCTGGCGCCGGAAACTTCATTTCCGTCAACAGTGTTTCCTGTGAATGACTTTGGACGCAGATAGGTATACACCGATGCCTTGAACTCATTGTCGCCGCTGCGGGTTACCGCATTGATGCTTGCACCTGTAAACTGTGACATGCGGACATCATAGGGTGCAATGTTCACGGAAATTTCCTCGATGGCATCAAGCGAGATCGGCTGTGCTTCACCTCCGGGCAGCGGATTGCTGCTCAGGCCGAAATTGTTGTTAAAAGCCGCCCCGTCGACGGTAATGGTATTAAAACGTCCGTCACGACCGCTGAAAGAATTACCCTGAGCCTGCGGGGTATATTTGGCAAAGTCTATGATACTGCGGTCGAGAGTTGGCAGGTTCGCCAGATCACGGCTGTTGACATTTGTCTGTGTCCCAGCCCTTTCCGAGCTGAGTATGGAGTTCCTCAGACCAGCTGAGACAACAACTTCCTGCAATGCGGTGGTCGATTCAGCCAGTTCCCCGTCCTGAGCATAGGTTTCACCCAGCCTGAGAATAATTTCGGTATAGCTCCTGGTCGTATATCCGATAAAGGATATGCTGACAGTGTAAGGGCCACCAACACGCATGTTTTCGATCTTGTAGTTGCCGGCATTATCGGCAATGGTAGCATATTGTGTTCCGGAAGGATTGTGAACGGCAATGATGCTTGCACCCGGTAAGGGTTGTCCATTACTGTCAGTGATCTTCCCTCCAAGCGACGATGTTGTTGCACCCTGCCCATATAGCATTACCGTTATGAACAGGGATAAAGACATCGTAAGGATTCTTTTTAAATGTTTTATCATAAGAAACAGGATTAAGGTTAATAATAACTGCAATATCGTTATAACAAATTGTTGATCAGGCCATTACAATTAAAGGTTTTTTTATCTGACAGGGGTTTAATTTACACCTCTTTACCAGATCCGTCCAGCTGAGCCAAAATAAGTTTTTAACAATTTATGAGACGGGTATGTTAATAACTTGTTGATTGATTTTTCGCATTATTTCGGCGGTTGCGCCCGTATTTTCACCAACATACCTTCCTGCTGACTGAGCCGATTTCAAGTAAAATGCATCATCGTTCAGCCATTTTTCAATTATATCAGTGAATTCGTTTAATGATTTAAAGGATTTAGCTCCTCCGGCTTTTATTAAATCAACAGCCTCCCTGAAATTTCCATAATTGGGACCAAACATTACAGGTATGCCCCAGCATGCAGGCTCAAGAACATTATGTATCCCCCTTCCAAAACCGCCTCCCACGGCTGCAATACAGGCGTAACGGTATGCGGAGGAAAGCATACCCATATTATCAAGTATCAGCACTCTCGCCTCCGGAGCCTCTCCCACACGTGAGAACCTTACCGTGTCAACCCTGAAAAGCCTTTCAAGCCGGGCAATGTTCTGTTTGTCTATTTCATGAGGTGCAAATACCCACTTCATTTTTTCAGGATGAACGTTTATATAATCTGCAATAATTTCTTCGTCCTGTTGCCAGCTGCTGCCGGCAAGAAACAGTTTTTCACCGCCTCTGAAGATTTCGAGTTCCCTTATTTCCCCTGCGGCTTTTGTGATCTCTGCAACCCTGTCGAAGCGTGTATCTCCGGCTATTGTTATTTTATTAACACCAATACCTTTAAGCAACACTTCCGAATTGCTGTCCTGGACAAAAATATGGGTGAAGCCCTTAAGCATTTGTCTGAAGAGAGTCCCGTACCATCTGAAAAAATGCTGGGAGGGACGGAATATTGCAGAGATAAGCAAAAGAGGGATATTCTTTTTCTGTAATTTATTAATATAATTATACCAGAATTCGTATTTGACAAAAATTACCAGGACCGGATTGACCAGGGAAATGAATCTTTCAGCATTCCGGGGTGTGTCTGCAGGCAGATAAGCAATGATATCAGCGCCGGGGTAATTCTTCCTTACTTCGTATCCTGAAGGCGAAAAGAAAGTAAGAACGATCCCGTGCCCGGGCACCTGTTTCTTTATGGCCTCAATTACAGGCCTTCCCTGTTCAAATTCACCCAGTGAAGCACAATGGATCCAGATATACCGGCCCCTTCTGTCTATCTGATCCTCCAGAGATCTGTGCCATCCTTTTCTTCCGGCAACCCACTGCCGTGCCCTGATGTTAAAAGGAGCCGCCAACCTGATAACGGCAGTAAAAAGTATTATGCCAAGATTGTAAAATGCTTTCATACCCAATAAAAAACGGACAAAGGTATGAAAAAGGTGCAAAGGTGCAAAGACACAGGACAGGCTGAATAAATCAAAAACACCTGAAGCCGGTAATGCTTTTTTGTCTTTGCGCTGATCCGCACACATGCCTTTATGCCGTTAAGCAAAATACTGTTATTTTTACATAAATAAAGCCAGGAGCCATGGTAAGACTTATCGCCCTTATTATTTCCATCGTTCTGCAGATCATAGCAGCCTCCATAGCGTTGCGGTTCATGAAGCTGACAAAGTATCGTCTTTCATGGATACTTCTTTCACTCGCCTTTGTTTTCATGGCGGTGCAGAAGATCATCCAGCTTTTCGAATACTTCAGGGGAACTCCTTCATATACATGGCAGATGATAGATGAATGGACAGGAGTGTTTATTTCTTTTATGATCATCGTAGGAGTTGTTTTAATAAGAGAACTCTTTTATTCACTCAAAAGGATAGATATCGAACGTCTGAGAGCTGAAAGAAGGGTCATCAATGCAATCATCATCACCGAGGAAAAGGAAAGAAAAAGATTTGCCGAAGAACTCCATGATGGTCTCGGCCCTCTTCTTTCAACTGTGAAAATGTCACTCTCGTCGCTGAATGAAAGAATAAAGGATCCTGTTGATACGGGCATTCTCAATAATACGAACCATCTTGTAAACGAAGCGATTAATACACTCAAGGACATTTCCAACAATCTCAGCCCCCATGTCCTTTCAAACTTTGGCCTTTCAAGCGCTATAAGGGCTTTTACATCCAAAGTAAACCAGGCAAAGACGGTTGAAATAGACTTCAAGTCGAATATGGAAGGTCTGAGGCTTGAAAATGACAAGGAGGTTGTTGTTTATCGTGCTGTCTGCGAGCTGATTAATAATTCAATCCGCCATTCCGGAGCATCCCGCATAGAGATTGAACTGAATAAGCATGAAAAATTTATTACCTTGCAATACAATGACAATGGTCGTGGCTTCGACACATCAGACCTGATCAGCGAAGACACCAAGGGCATGGGAATTTCCAATATTGAGACCCGGGTTAAATCGGTTGACGGAATCTTCATTCTTGAGAGCACTCCCGGAAAAGGCATCAGTGCCCTGATTAAATTAATTGATTAACACAGACAACCACAGGATTCATCAATGGATAAAACAAGAATAATAATAGCTGATGACCACCAGCTGTTCCGGAACGGGCTCAAGATCCTGATAAACTCCTTCCCCGACCTCGAAGTTGCCGGAGAAGCTTCAAACGGAGAAGAATTTCTCAGAATTCTTGAAAACACGAAGGCAGATATTGCTCTCATGGACATCAATATGCCAATTATGGACGGCATCGAGGCAACAAGGAAAGGATTGAAGATCTGCCCGGAAATAAACATTATAGCTCTTTCAATGTATGGAGAAGAGGATTATTATTATAAAATGATTGATGCGGGAGCTAAAGGATTCCTTCTCAAGGACTCGGACATAAATGAAGTAAACGAGGCAATTCATACAGTGAACAAAGGCGGAAGCTATTTTTCCCAGGAACTCTTATACCACGTTATTCAGAGAATCAAACACCGTGAAAATGAAAACAAATCAGCAAGCCTCTCAAGAAGGGAGAAAGAAATACTCACAAAAATCTGTGAGGGGATGTCGAACCAGGAGATAGCAGAGGCCCTGTTCATAAGTAAAAGAACTGTTGATAAACACAGGGCAAACCTGCTGGGAAAAACCAGTTCAAAGAATACTGCAAGCCTTATACTTTACGCAATTAAAAACAAGCTGATAGAAATCTGATACCTGACAATACTTATACCAGATGAGTGAATCACTGACTCTTGGCCGGAAAGGTGAAATGTATGCCACAGAACATCTGAAAAAGAAGGGTTACACTATTCTCCGTAAAAACTGGAGAGCAGGGAAAAAAGAGATCGATATTGTCGCTGAAAACAAAGATTTCATCGTTTTTGTTGAAGTAAAGACAAGAACGGACAACTTTCTCACGGACCCTGTTTCTGCAATAACCCGTGAAAAGCGTGAAGCTCTGATTTTTGCGGCAGACAATTATATCAAACGCTTCGGAGTAGACAAGGAAGTACGGTTTGATGTCATTACTGTCATTATAGGTAACGGTAAAGTAGAAACAGATCATATAGAACACGCTTTTTATCCCACACTCCGGTAATTCCTTTCATAATGAAAAATCCTCATGAACAATCGGCAGTCAGGGGAGTGTCCCTTCTCACCGCCATGACATTGATGTTTTTAACCGGCATGATCATTCCGGAAAACGTATCACAAACCGAGCCCGTGAATCTTGGATCAGACCTTGAGCTTTTCATTGATTATCACCTCATTAAGTCGACGGACAACCTTCGTCTGAAGTTACAGACCCCGGTTGATGAAGGTCCGGTGCTGTTTTTTGACAATCCATGGGAGGGGATATTTTCAGGTTACACAACCATTATCCGGGATAAAGACCTGTTCAGGCTTTATTACAGGGGGGTGCCAAGTGCCGGAAGCGACGGAAGTGACGCCGAGGTAACCTGCTATGCAGAGTCGCGGGACGGAATTAACTGGACAAAGCCTGAAACCGGATTGTATGAATACGAAGGAAGCCTGAACAATAATATAATTCTTGCCCATGCAGCGCCTGCAACACACAACTTCTGCCCGTTTAAGGATTCCAATCCGGCAATGAATGATAATTATCCGTATAAAGCACTTGGAGGAACGCATAAAGGCTTGTTCGCATACGGATCATCAGATGGCATAAAATGGACCCGGATGTATGACGAAACGGTAGTCAAAGGGGCAGAGTTTGATTCCCAGAATGTATCCTTCTGGTCGGAAAGTGAGAAAACTTACGTCTGTTATTTCCGCAAATGGAAAAAAGCCGGGGATAAACAGATCCGCTCGGTAGGAAGGAGCGTTTCAAAAGATTTTCTTAACTGGTCTCCACCCGTTCTCATGTCCTTTGGCGACACCCGTCCGGAAGAGCTTTACACAAATCAGACCAGCCCTTACTACAGAGCTCCTCACATTTACATAGCCATTGCTGCCAGATTTTTTCCGGGAAAACAGATTATTACAGAAGAGCAGGCCCGCAGGCTCAATGTAAATCCCTCTTATTACCACGACTGCTCAGATGCAGTTCTCCTGACCTCAAGAGGAGGTACATCTTATCAGCGCACTTTCATGGAAGGTTTCCTGAGACCGGGCATCGGACTTGCCAACTGGGTGTCAAGGACCAATTATCCTGCACTTAATGTTGTACAGACCGGAGAGAATGAAATGTCGTTCTATGTGAATCAAAATTATGCCCAGCCCGGCTCTCACCTTCACAGGTATTCTTTACGTATTGATGGTTTTACTTCGCTGCACGCAGGATATGGACCCGGGGAAATGATCACAAAACCATTCCGGTTCACCGGGCATTATCTGGTGGTAAATTTTTCGACCTCTGCTGCCGGTTATCTTCTTTTTGAACTCCTCGACAGCAACGGAAACATAATCCCGGGGTTTTCAATGGATGATTTCAAGACCCTCACAGGTAACGAAATATCAAGACGGGCAGAGTGGAAAAACGGAGCCGTCCTTTCATCCCTGCAGGGTAAGACGGTTTTAATGCGCGTCAGAATGAAGGATGCTGATCTGTTTTCAATAAAATTTGAATAAATAGTTTAAATATGAAACATGGTTTTGGAATTTTCGGAGCAGGAGCTATTGCCGAAGTTCATGCAAGGGCAATAGAGACTATCGAAGGCTCGGTCCTGGCAGGAGTTTACGACACACACCCTGACAGAACCACATCCTTCGCCATGAAGTACAACTGCGAGCCTTTCAGCTCACCGGAGGACATGCTGAGAAATGAGAAAATTGATATTGTCTGTATATGCACTCCTTCGGGTTCTCATCTTGAGCCTGCTCTGATGTCAATCAGAAGCGGAAGACACTGTATAATAGAAAAACCTCTGGAGGTTACCCTCGAACGTTGTGACAGGATAACAGAGGAAGCCGACAGACAGAATGTAGTTGTGGCAGGGATATTCCCGATGAGATTTGCTGATGTAAATGCCGATCTGAAAAAATGTGTTGACGAGGGTCGTTTCGGGAAATTCATCATGGGCGATGTATTCGTAAAGTGGCACAGAAAACCTGAATACTACAGCGACGTTAAATGGAGGGCAAGCCTTGAAAAATGCGGAGGCGGTGCAATAATGAACCAGGCCATACATTCAATTGACCTGCTTCAGTGGTACATGGGAAAGGTTGAATCGGTAAGCGCATTTACCGGGCTTCTTGGCCATAAAGACATTGAGGTTGAAGATACAGGGGTGGCTATACTCAGATTTGCCAATGGCGCACTCGGAGTTATCGAAGCTTCAACGGCTGTCAATCCCGGATTTTTCAGGAGAATTGAATTACTTGGGTCAAAGGGCTCAGTGGTAATTGAGGAGGAAAGTCTTCTTGCATGGCAATTTGATGAAGACAGGGAAGAAGATCATCTGATCAGATCCAGATATTCTGCGGGCAATACATCAGGGGGAGGTGTTTCTGATCCAAAAGCAATCAGCGATACCGGGCACATACGTCAGTTCAATGAGATCACCGCTGCTATTGACAACGGTATTTCTCCATCAATAGATGCAGTGGAAGCAAGAAAGGCGGTGGAGATCGTTGTGGCAATATACAGGAGTGCCAGGGAAAAAAGGATAGTATACCTTTAGAAAGCTGTCCGGGTACCTTACCAATAACGTTATGCGACGTACATAAAAAACCTGAAAAATCCTTAAGAAACCTTTGTCTGTTTTATTATCATACATATCTACCCGGTCAACAGATTGCATCCTCTCACGTCAGTGCTGTCAAACCTGCCGAGAACTTCGAATCCTCCATCTTCGTGAAGCCTGCCAAGATCGCCGGTGGCAATGAAAGAGCATGAATAATAATTTGCCAGGTCAACAATGTTTATTCCCCCCTGCTTGCCTGTTACGGTCATAACAGAAAGGGGGTCATAAGGATCGCGTATAAGGATCTTCATCCAGGGAGGAGAATAGAAGATACCGTCGCCTGAGGAATAAGCCTGGCTCAGCAGCTCAGTCATTCCATATTCCGAATGAATTTTATCAACACTGAATCCGCTCTTAAGTATATCATGCAGTTCATTCCTTGTAATCTCCTGCCTGCGGCCTTTCATTCCTCCTGTTTCAATGATTATAGTGCCGGAAAGATCCGGTGCTTCTCCGACAGCCAGATCAAGCAGTGCAAAGCTTACACCAAAAAGAATGGCCTTCTTTCCTTCCGCGACTGATTTTTTAATATTTTCAACAAGCACGGAATGGCGTTCATTGTAAAATCCGCTCAAAGGATTCATGGTCGCTTCCGCAAGGCCATTCACCATATAAACGAGTGATGAAGTTTTTCTTTCAGCATACGAGGGTAAAAGAGCGGTAATAACATAATCTTCCGGATCGCCATAAAACAGACTGAATCCTTCAGTATAGCTTTTATCATAAAGCTTCAGATCTGAAATATAATGTCTTCCGGCATTATAGCCGGATGTTCCGCTGGTTTCAAAGATCTTTTGTGCTGTCCGGTTACCGGCAAGAACCATCCTGGTCTTAAAAAACCCGGCAGGCATAAAGGGTACCTCCGTCAGATTGTCAATCTTCGCAGGCTGCCTGCCCAGATATTTTATATATTCACAATAAACCGGATTATACTCTGCCTGATACCTGAAAACCTCAAGGGCTGCCTCATTGAATTCTTCCTGTCCCTTAATGCTGAAGATACTGTAAGGGAGTCCTTTTTTCATTGACCGGGGAAAGAGAGGGTGCCATCAGGCTGGTAGACCCATTCAAAAGTGCATTCGGCATAATTTCTGCCCGACCTCTCTTCTGAAACGAGCGATATTATCCGTATTTTGGCATAACGTTCAGATCCTGATCTGTAAATCCATATCTGATTGACTTTAAGGGGATTTGCCCATTCTTCCCATTGTGCGACATCGGCAGTCAGCAGGTTGTTGAAAGCAGCTTTGGCCGTTGTCTCATCGGGGTATTCACCTGCTTTGTAGAACGAGGGCTTAAAGTTGTTGGTCTGAAAAAAAAGGTTTGTCCCGTCGCTGTCAACAGTAATGTCAGGAGGTGTATTGGCAATGGTTGTTACAAGCTTTGCCTGGGAAAAGAGAAAACCATATACATAGTAGGTCTGACTGAGAAATGTGGTATTGTCAATGGTGACCAGGCCCGAGGTGGCTGGTGAATCTTCCCTGCTGCACGAACATATCAGCGACAGAGTTATCAGCATTATGGCTGTATTTACTCTCATAACCAGACTTTTAGTTGGATCTACTCCCCTCTTACGGCTACAATTCCCGGAAGTTTCTTGCCTTCCATATACTCGAGCATGGCTCCTCCTCCTGTCGATACATAACTGACTTTATCTGCCAGACCGTTCTTGTTTATCGCAGCCACTGAGTCGCCCCCGCCTATAAGGGAGAAGGCTCCCTGCCCGGTTGCTTTTGCTATTGCCATGGCTACAGCGGTCGTTCCTTTTGAGAATTTTTCCATCTCAAATACGCCCATAGGACCATTCCAGAGAATAGTACGGGAATTATTTATGACCTCAGAAAACAAAGCGATGGTTTTTTCTCCGATGTCAAGCCCAAGCCATCCGTCTTCCACTTCATCAACAGAGGTCACTGCCGTGTTTGCATCTTTGTCAAACTTATCACCATTAAGGCTATCGACCGGCAGATAGAGTTTAACGCCCTTCTCACGGGCCTTGTTTATGATCTGAAGTGCAAGTTCAAGCTTGTCTTCCTCACAAAGCGAGTTCCCTATTTTTCCGCCCCGGGCTTTAATGAATGTGTAAGTCATTCCTCCTCCGATAAGCAGATTGTCAACCCTGTTCAAAAGGTTTTCTATGAGCATTATTTTATCCGACACCTTTGCGCCACCCATTATTGCGGTAAACGGACGCCGGGCATTGTTCAGGACTTTATCCATTGCAGCCAGCTCGCTGTTTATCAGAAATCCGAACATGATCTTTTCCCGGGGGAAAAATTCAGCTATCACTGCTGTGGTACCATGTGCACGGTGAGCTGTGCCAAACGCATCATTTACGTAAACGTCAGCATATACGGCAAGCTTTTTGGCAAATTCCTTCTGTTTCAATTTCATTTCGGCCTTTGCAGCTTTCTTTTCTTCCTCCGAAACACCTTCAGGCAACTTGGGTTTTCCCTCCTCCTCAGGATAGAAACGTACATTTTCAAGCAACAGGATCTCTCCCGGTTTCAATGCTGCTGACATGGAAGAAGCAGACTCGCCAAGACAATCATCAGCAAATTTAACTTCGATCCCCAGGTGTTTTTCAAGAACCGGCAGGACCGGTTTAAGGGAATACTTTTCCATTCGCCCTTCAGGTCGTCCAAGATGTGACATCAGTATAACGCTGCCACCATCGCCCAGTATCTTTTTAATCGTGGGAAGTGCACCCCTGATCCTTGTGTCATCTGTAACTGTAAATGTCTGTTTGTCAAGCGGTACATTAAAATCGACCCTTACTATTGCTTTTTTCCCGTTAAAGTCAAAGTCCTGAATCATTTTCATTTATGAAGAAATTTAGGTTAATTAATAATTATTCTGTTTCCCGGGCAAACAGGAATCATATCCATGGCTCACCGGCACGAAGATACACCAAGATTGACAATTATTAAAATTCTTCGGTCAAAAACAGGCAGGGTCAAATACCTGCCTGTTTGTTATTTCTTCTGAAAAGAATGACTATTTTTGGGAGAAAAGCCATGACACGAATAACACTTAAAGGAAATCCTGTCAATACATCGGGAAATCTGCCTCAAAAGGGCAGCAATGCCCCCGGTTTTACTCTGGTCAGATCAGATCTGAGTGAACTAAGCCTTTCCGATTTGAAAGGTAAAAAAGTACTCCTGAATATATTCTCCAGCCTCGACACTTCAGTATGCGCTGCTTCTGTACGCAAATTCAATGAGTTAGTCACCGGAAAGTCAGGTGTTATGGTATTGGCCATTTCAAAGGATCTTCCGTTTGCACATAATCGCTTCTGCACAACTGAAGGAATATCGGGGGTTGTTACTCTCTCAGGTTTCCGCGACAAAGACTTCGGCAGGTTATATGGGGTCGATATTATTGACGGTCCGACGCAGGGCCTTTATGCCCGGAGCGTTGTAATTATAGACGAAGACGGGAAAATAATTTACACACAGCTTGTACCGGAAATTAGCCAGGAACCCGATTATGATGCTGCTCTTGCCGCATTGTAAATTCTTACGAATCTGCCTTTCCCATGAACTTCGCACAAATACCCGGCCACAAAGATGTTATTGAAAGACTTATAAGCACAGTCAGCCAGGGGAGAGTAAGCCATGCCCAGCTGTTTGCGGGGCCTGAAGGATGTGGCAGTCTGGCTCTGGCCATTGCCTACGCATGTTATATCAGCTGTGAGAACAGATCGCCTGCCGACTCATGCGGAAAATGCAAATCGTGTATAAAATACGGGAAGTTCATCCACCCTGACCTCCATTTTGTATTTCCGGTAATAAAGGATAAAAAGAGTTCCGAATCCGTAAGTGATAACTTTATAGATCAGTGGAGAGAGTTTTTGAAGGCATCGCCATATTTTTCCCTGAACAGGTGGCTTGACACTATTGAAGTCGGAAATGCACAGGGATTAATATTCTCATCTGAAGCTTCAGAAATAATCAAAAAACTGAGCCTGAAGACGTATGAGTCGGACTTTAAAATAATGATAATCTGGTTACCCGAGAAAATGCACATCGCAGCGGCAAACAAGGTTCTGAAAATTATTGAGGAGCCACCTGAAAAAACACTTTTCCTCCTGGTGTCAGAGGAACCAGACAAGGTGGTGCCAACGATATTGTCACGCTGTCAGATGGTTAAAATTCCTCCCTTCACGAAACAGGAAATTGAAGAATATCTCATGTCGCGATACGGGCCGGACAAAGCAAAAACAATATCCGAAATCTCAAAAGTGACCAACGGCAATATAGTCAGGGCCATTGAGCAGATTGAGAACGAAGGCTCTTCCCTTACCGATCTTGAGCGTTTCAGGAACCTGATGAGATTTGCCTGGAAACGTGACATCATATCCGTCATTTCCTGGTCAGAAGAAATCTCCTCTACCGGCAGGGAAGCACAGAAAAGCTTCCTGTCATACTCGTTGCGCCTGTTGAGGGAGAACCTTATGATGACTCTCGGTCAGACACAGAACGACCTTGTATACATGACCGGGGAAGAGGATGAGTTTTCTGCCAGGTTTCATCCATTCATAAACCAGCGGAATGTGTTTGCCCTTACTGAGGAATTCAACACTGCCCATGCGCATATTGAATCAAACGGAAATGCCAGAATAATCTTTCTTGATCTTGCACTGAAAATTACACGGCTCATCCGCTGAAGTAACAGGAGGTGTTGATAATGATCCATTATTTAACTATTTTTGCGGGATCGAAAATAACAGGGCTTTGAGGGTATTATGAACGAACATGAAGATATACATGGTCAGAATGCTGATCAGGGGGAGGAATTTCATTTGCCCGACACAACTTACAGACCGGGTTGCAATAAGCTTGATTCTTACAACTGGCTCGAAGATGTCCCTCCCGGACCTGATCACAACGATATTGTTGAGATACGCTTCAAGAATACACGTAAAGGATTCTTCAGGAATGTCAACGGGCTTCGTCTTGAGATTGGTGATATTGTTGCCGTGGAGGCATCACCGGGCCATGACATTGGGAGAGTCTCCATGCAGGGACCGCTGATAAGGGAGCAACTCAGAAAACTTAAGTCCTTTCAGTCACCGGATGATCTGAAAAAGGTTTACCGCAAAGCAAAAGCTGTGGACATAATTAAATGGGAAGAAGCAAAGAAACTTGAGATCCCGACAATGCTCAGATCGAGGCAAATTGCGGAAGATCTTAAGCTGAACATGAAAATCGGGGATGTGGAGTACCAGGGAGATAAGACCAAAGCCATATTCTACTACATTGCCGATGAAAGAGTTGATTTCAGACAGCTGATTAAGGTCCTTGCAGAGGAGTTCAGGGTCAGGATAGAGATGCGCCAGATCGGTGCCCGGCAGGAAGCCGGACGCATAGGAGGAATAGGATCCTGCGGCAGAGAACTTTGTTGTTCCTCTTGTATTACAAACTTCATTTCGGTAACAACGACTCATGCCAAATACCAGGAATTAACGCTTAATCCCCAGAAACTTGCCGGACAATGCGGAAAGCTAAAGTGCTGCCTGAACTATGAGCTTGATTGCTACGTTGAAGCCCAGCGCTCGTTCCCTCCCCGCGAAATACCGCTTGAACTTGCAGATACAAAGGCTTATTTTCAGAAAATGGAGGTCCATAAGGGAATTTACTGGTATGTTACCAATCCCGACCTGCCAACAAATATGACGGCAGTCCCTGTCGAAAGGGTGAAAGAAATCCAGGAAATGAACAGAAAAGGGCTCAGGCCCGACAAGCTTCTGGGAACAGCTGAGGTGACAGGTCAGCTTTTTGTCTCACAGGATGTTCTCAAAGGAGACAGCATAACCCGGTTTGACACGCCTGTGAAATCAAAAAACCATACCGGCAAGCATTCCCGTAAAAGGAAAAACAAAAGATTTAATGACAAAAGAAATAAGTGAGTTTTGCTTTGCAATTGTCCTGGTGTTTTCACTGACCCTGGCTTCATGCAACAGGAATACTGTCTTTACAGACTCTGTTCCCATGAAAAATGAGAAGTGGCATCTTGATAATATTCTTTCATTTGATGTTCCCGTTGAGGATACGGTTTCCGGTAACGATATATCCTTCATCATAAGGACCGGACCGTCATATCCGTTCAGGAACCTGTACTTATTTATCACAACAAGTTCTCCTGAAGGGAGAAAAATCACGGACACAATTCAGTATTTTCTTGCCGATGAAAAAGGCCGTTGGTACGGAAAAGGCTTCGGCGACATATATGAGCTTACGCTTCCCTTCAAAACCAACGTTTTTTTCCCCGCGAAGGGCACCTTTAATTTCACTATAAGGCATGGAATGCGGGATACAGAACTCAGGGGTTTTTATGATTTCGGACTTAAGGTCACCAGGGCTGTAAAATAACTCATTTCCTGTGTCAAAAAACAAAATAGCCAAATGGGCAGAACTGGCAGCTTTCCCAAATGTTGTCCAGCACAGCACCGGCTATTTGCAGGCAACCGACCATCACCTGAAAGGAAAATGGAAAAGGGATATGTTCGCCAATGAGAATCCCCTGGTTATTGAACTTGGCTGCGGAAAGGGAGAATATACAACCGGGCTTTCATTTATGTTTCCGGAGAAGAATTTTATAGGTGTCGATATCAAAGGGGCCAGGATGTGGCGGGGAGCCAGGACTGCCCTTGAACAAAAACTGGATAACGCTGCTTTCATCCGTACCAGGATCGAATTCATTGATCTGTTCTTTGACACGGATGAAGTTGACGAAATATGGCTGACATTTCCAGATCCTCATCCGGGATCAAAGAATTCCGGAAAACGGCTCACCAGCCCGTGGTTCCTTAACAAATACCGGAAGTTCTTAAAGCATAAAGGTATCGTTAACCTCAAAACTGACAGTAATGACCTTTATGAATACACCCTTAAGCTTGCCGTGCTTAACGGTCTTGAAATTTTATTATCCACCAAAGACCTCCATGGCATTTACAACGAAAAAAAAGATGCCGGTTCACAGGGAACAGGAGCTTCGGATATCGCGGTTATCGACAGCAGGGACCCTCTGCTGATAAGAACATATTATGAAGATATTTTTGTTAAAAATGGGTTGAAGATTCATTATTTGTCATTCAGGCTTGAAAAGGATAAAATAATAAGCGATGGCCGGCGGGAAGCATAGCGATAACAACGATTTTTTTGACAGGGTATACGAAGTCACAAGGCTAATCCCTTACGGAAGGATTACCTCATACGGGGCAATAGCCAGGTACCTGGGATCCGCCAGGTCGGCCAGGATGGTTGGATGGGCTCTTAATGTCAGTCACGGTAACAGGTTTTTTATCCCGGCACACAGGGTCGTCAACAAAAACGGATTGCTTACCGGGAAACGTCATTTCGGAAATTCAACTACCATGCAGCAACTTTTGGAAAATGAAGGGATTATTGTTGAGGATGACAGAATTGTCAATTTCAGTGACAAATTCTGGGATCCGGCGACTGAGTTGACCTGATTTTTTGAAGTCTGAGGAAAAAATCGTAAAATTGCACCCTGTTTATAATTGATTTAAATAAAAATAAAAATAACGGAAAAATGGCTGAACTTACTGACATAAAGGAAAAAGTAGAAAATGCACTTAAAATGGTCAGACCCTATCTCCAGAGAGATGGAGGGGACATTGACCTTGTAGATGTGACTGAAGATATGACTGTCAAAGTCAGGCTAAAGGGAGCCTGCCATGGGTGCCCGTACAGTATGCAGACACTTAAGGCAGGCGTGGAACAGGCTATAATTCAGGAAGTCCCGGAAATAAAAAGAGTAGTCTCGGTCTGACATCAGAATTCGCTCTTTCTGTACATATAATGCTTTTCAGATACTATAATAAGCTCAGGTAAGTTTATTATTTTATAGTATTAAAAACTATTGATTGGTCACCCCAAAATATCATACCGGCTTCTGGCTGTGGCCGGATTGGTTTTGTTCCTTACCGGCTGCTCGGTGGAAAGGAACACGGCCACGACCAGGTTTTATCATGGTCTGACCTCCAGGTTCAATATTTATTTCAACGCCCTTGAAAGTTACAAGGCAGGACTGGCAAAAATCAACAACGGATATACAGACGATTATGCGGAAATTCTGAAAGTATTTGAATACAGCGACCCTTCCATAGTCTCAATGTGTTCATCAGACATGGAGACTGCTATTCAAAAAGCATCAAAACTCATCGCTTTAAAATCCATTACCGCACGACCTGAGCTAAAATCAAAAAGAGACCTTAATGAAAACGAGAAGAGCCTTCTTGAACAGAAGGAGTTCAATGAATGGGTCGATGACAGTTATCTCCTGATCGGAAAAGCAAGGTTCCACAAACATGAGTTCAACGAGGCTTCTTCTGTGTTTACATACTGCGTGACGGAGGCTGTCGATCCGGAAATAAAAACTGAAGCTTTGATATGGCTTTCCAGGATCAGCAATGAAAGAAAAAACTTTTCCGAATCAAACAGGATCCTGAACTCTGCCGAAATCACACCCTCTTCGGCCAGACACCTGAGAGCCATGTATTACACAAGCCTTGCAGACATGTACATCAGGCAAAAAAGGTATGCTGAAGCTGTTGATCCCCTTTCCCAGGCGCTTCAGATCCTGAAAGGCAAAAGAACGAAATACAGGCTTACATATCTTCTTGCACAGCTTCACGAACAGATCGGAAATTCAGTAAAAGCCACAAGTCTTTACAGAGATGTTGTTAAAATGAATCCGCCCTACGATGTGGAGTTCAACGCAAGAATAAATATTGCAGGCGTTTTTGATATAAATTCCGGAAATCCGCATGAAATACGGAATGAACTTCAAAAAATGCTTAAAGATTCAAAGAACAAAGATTATCAGGATCAGATATATTACGCACTGGGCAATCTTAACATGAAAGAAGGAAATGAAAAGGAAGCTGTGGAATCTTACAAGAAGTCCGTTTCACCCGTTTTTCCAAACATTAATCAGAAAGGAAGAAGCTATCTGGCTCTTGCAGATCACTATTACAACAAGCACGATTATATTACAGCGGGAAGATATTATGACAGCACTGTTTATTTTCTTGATCAGAAACATCCCGACTATGCAAACCTGAAAGAAAAGTCACTGGACCTTAACGCGCTTGTCGAGCATCTTGTTACCATTCAGACCGAGGACAGTCTTCAGATGGTTGCATCAATGAGCAGGCAGGAAAGAGATGCCCTTATTGCCGGAATAATTGAAAGGATCACCAGGGAAGAAACGCAAAGCCGGCCGTCAGAGTATGAAGACAGGTATAACATGGGCAGGTATTATGAGAATGAGCGCCGGTTCCGGGACAATATAAATCAGGAAGGCAAGTGGTATTTCTATAATCAGTCGGCACTGACATTCGGGAGGTCAGAATTCCGCAGAAGATGGGGCGACAGGAGGCTTGAAGACAACTGGAGAAGAGTGAACAGGGCCCGTATCACCATACAGCAGGCCACCGATGGATCACAAACTGAAACTGAAGCGCTTTCAGACTCCGCCAAACCACTTGTTGATTATAAAAAGCCCGAATATTATCTCAGGGACCTGCCGTTGAATGACTCGCTTCTTGCTGCATCAAATGACAGGATAGCCTACGCTTATCTCAATGCCGGCAAAGCTTTTGCCGGGAATATCGGCGAAACGGCCAGGGCAGCAGAAAGCTATGAGTCGCTTGTTTCACGTTTCCCCGCAAATGAACTGGTGCCTGAAGCGCTGTACAACCTTAACAGGCTTTACAAAGAGTCCGACAGCCAGAAGGCTGAAACTTACCGCCAGAGACTTCTTGAAAAATATCCCGCCAGTGAATTTGCCAGGATCCTGTCCGATCCAGAATACTTCAAAAAGCTGGCTGCCTCTTCCAGGCAGGCTGAGAATCTGTATGCCGAAGCTTATGAAGCATATGAAGGTGAAAAATATGACCTTGCTGTTTCAATATGCGATGATGCCCTCAAAACATATGCCGGCGATATACTTGCTCCGAAGTTTCAGTTGCTACGTGCCTATTCTTTTGCCCGTAACAGTGATGAGAGAACATTTAAAAACGAACTTGGCAAAGTAATCGAAACATGGCCCGGAACAGAAGAGAGCATAAGGGCGGCAGAGATCATAGCCTACCTTAACCAGAGGATCCCTGAACTTAAAATCGAAGAAGATATTGAGATTGCAACTGAATTGTATATTGCCGATACAATAGCTCTTCATATATTTGTACTGGTCATTATGGATCCCGGATTCAATGTGAATCAGGCTTCATTTGATGTGATCAGCTATAATATTGATAATTACACCAATAAGAATTACCGCACTGAAGGATCACTTGTCGATAATAAGTATATTATGATCAAGGTATCCGGTTTCCCTGATAATAATGATGTCCGGCGCTATTATCAGGATTTCAGGGCAGACAGGCTGATCCGGAATTCTTCAGGATTGTCAATGATGAAATTCCTGATTAATGAAACCAATCTGAGAGCACTTGAATCAGACAAAAATCCTGAGCGTTACCATCTGTTCTTCAGGGAACAATATCTTAATGAAAAGGTAACAGAGTAAAGGTCCGGAACATAAAGACCACCCATTGGAAGAATGGTATAACTGCAAATGAGAAAGATCAAGATACTCTGGACCGATGATGAGATAGAATCTCTGAAACCTCATCTATTGTTTTTAATTGAAAAGGGATATGAAGTAGATACCTGTTCAAACGGGATTGACACCATTGACCTGGTTAAGACCATTTCCTACGATCTCATTTTTCTTGATGAAAATATGCCCGGGCTGACAGGAATTGAAACCCTGCGGCTTATCAAGGAAGTCCGTAATGATCTTCCTGTGGTAATGATAACAAAGCACGAGGAAGAAGGGATAATGGATGCTGCAATAGGATCCGACATTGCCGATTACCTCATAAAACCTGTAAAACCCAACCAGATCCTCCTGGTTATCAAAAGGATCATTGAGCAGAAAAGGCTAGTAACCGAAAAAACCACCATCAATTACAGGCAGGAGTTCAGCCGCATTGGAAGCATGATAAGCTCGGCCAGAAATCATTCTGACTGGACCGAGCTTTACCGGAAAATCACTTTCTGGGAATCGGAGCTTGAAAAATCTACCGACCCTGGCATGAGCGAGATCCTTAAGATGCAGGAGTCGGAAGCCAACAACGCTTTTGCAAAATTCTTAACGAACAACTACCTCTCATGGCTCGACCCCGATTCAACTGATAAACCCCTGCTGTCGCCCTCGCTTTTTTCAAAAAAAATATTCCCCAATATCCATCCGGGAAGGCCTCTGTTTTTCATTCTGATCGATAATCTGAGATTCGATCAGTGGAAAACCATTGCAGCGGAACTTGCAGGTATTTACAGAATTGTCGAAGAGGATATTTATTTCAGCATACTCCCGACAGCCACACAGTACAGCCGCAACGCCATTTTCTCAGGACTTATGCCCTCGGCAATTGCTGCCATAATGCCCGAAATGTGGGTAGATGACGACGAGGAAGAAGGAAAAAATAACTTCGAGGAAGCTTTCTTCAGGTATCAGCTTGCCCGCAGAGGGCTCAGGTATAAATGGTCATATAACAAGATAGTAAGCAATGTGGAAGGCAGAAAGGTCAATGACAGAGTCAAGCCGATGCTGGATAATGATATCAATATACTTGTTTACAACTTCATCGACATGCTTTCACATGCCAGAACCGAAATAGGGCTTATACGCGATCTGGCAAATGATGAACGTGCATACAGAAGCCTGACAAGGTCGTGGTTTACCCATTCGCCGCTTTTCGAGCTTCTGAATACGCTGACGGGCTATCCGGTCAGGGTTATTTTCAGCACCGATCATGGAACGATCAGGGTTCAGAATCCGCTTAAAGTTGTCGGCGACAGGAAAACTTCTTCCAATTTAAGATACAAGATGGGAAGAAACCTCGGTTATAATCCCAAGGAAATATTTGAACTCAGGTTTCCCGAAAAGGCAGGATTGCCAAAATCCAACATAACATCCAAGTATATCTTTGCCATGAACAGGGATTATCTTGTTTATCAGAATAATTTCAACTATTATGCCGGTTATTACAAAGATACATTTCAGCACGGAGGAATTTCCATGCAGGAGATAATGCTTCCCGTGGCATGCCTTGAACCTGTAATATAGATCTTCAGCACCGTTAATGAAAATAGTCGTTAATGACAAAAGGGAACTTGTAACTGCCGCAAAAAAGCTGCTGGCATATTCCGGTTACAGAAAGTCACTTGCATTTTATGGCCCGATGGGAGCCGGCAAAACTACTTTTATAAAGGTTATCTGCAGAGTTCTCGGAGCGGAGGATATAGTCAGCAGCCCTACTTTTACTCTGGTGAACGAATACCGGACAAAAAATGGCCAGGTATTATATCACCTCGATTTTTTCAGGATCAAAGATAAAAGTGAAGTTTTGGATTTCGGCATTGAGGAATATTTTTCAAGTGGCTCTTATTGCTTTATGGAATGGCCCGAAATGATAGAAGACATGCTTCCTGAGGAAAGTGTAAGAATAAGAATAACTGCAGGAAGAGGGAATCAGAGGATACTTGATATTTCTTAACAGCCTTGCTGTTGCACCTGAGTGCAATTTTTTTAACTTTGGGAAAATAACCCTCCTCCGGTATGAATGAAAAAAGTAAGAACGGGCATGTCAATTTTGGCAATACTGCATTGCTGCCCAAGGAAGAACTGCTGGAAACAGTTGTTAAACGGCGGAAAATCTCCATAGGATTACCGACAGACAAAAAAAATGACGAGAAAAGGATAGCACTGACACCTGAAGCCGTCAATATTCTGGTCGAGAATGGCAATGAAGTCATTGTTCAGAAAGGAGCCGGCGCCGGGGCTAACTACTCAGACAAGGATTACAGCGATAACGGTGCAATAATCACCGATTCTCCCGCGAGAGTTTTCAGTGCCGATGCAGTTATAAAAGTTGCACCATTTACAAGCCAGGAGGCTGACTATCTGAAAGGTAATCAGATAGTTCTGTCTTTCCTGAATGTACTGAAGCTGACTGAGGAAACGCTCGGAAAACTGATCAGAAAAAAAGTCACGGCAATTGCATTTGAAAAACTCAGGGACAAAAACGGTGTGATGCCGGTGATGGAATCAATGAGTGAAATAAGCGGTGTAACATCCGTACTTATTGCTTCCGACTATCTCAGCAACCACCATGGCGGCAAAGGCGTATTGCTCGGTGGTATCACAGGTGTAACTCCGACCGAGGTGGTAATAATAGGAGCCAATACAGCCGGTGAGTATGCAGCCAGGGCAGCTCTGGGACTTGGGTCGCAGGTTAAGATTTTTGACAATTCACTGCATAATCTTAGAAGATTCCAGAATCTTATCGGTCAGCGTCTTCAGACATCAGTCTTCCATCCGCAGGTTCTCAAAAAAGCTCTCCGGTCGGCAGATGTACTGATAGGCGCCATTGAACTTGAAGACCTGAGGCCCTGGTATTATATAACAGAAGATATGGTCAGGACCATGAAAAAAGGATCCGTTATAATCGATCTGAGCATTGACAGGGGTGGATGCATCGAAACAACAGAATGCAGGGCTCTCCGTGATCCCGTGTATGAAAAGCACGGAGTTATCCATTTTTCTGCATGGAACCTTCCTTCCAGGGTTGCACGTACTGCCTCCATCGCCCTGAGCAATATTTTCAATCCGCTGTTCCATAACATTTCAGAAGCCGGAGGAATTATACATCTTTTAAAAATGGATGCTCATCTGCGTCACGGAGTTTATCTTTTTAACGGAATCCTTACCAACGAAACCCTCGGGCAGAAATTCGGGGCAATATCAAAAGACCTTGACCTGCTTATTTCAGCTTTCTGATCATAAATATTTGAGTGTTGCTTCATTTCCGGCGATGGAAACCTCTGCCATTTTGCCAATATATAAAGCCCTGTTGTCATGCTGATGGCCTGCCGGAAAGTCACAGAAAACAGGAAATGAGTATTCATTGGTTATCTGAGCGAAAGTATCTTCAAGACTTTCTCCCCAGGGTATCTTAGTATCCTCCATCTCAGTGAAACCTCCTGCCAGAAGCCCGCTTAGTTTTTCAAGCTTTCCGGCCAGCCTGAGTGAAACCATCATACGGTCAATATGATAAAACTTCTCACCGACATCCTCTATGAACAGGATCTTTCCTTTTGTCCCGGGCTCTGCCTTAGTGCCAATCAGACTGTAAACCAGCGACAGGTTACCTCCTGTAAGCTCTCCTCTGACCTTTGCGGGTCTGATGAATGAACCTTTCCAGGTAACGTCCATTTTTTCGCCAAAGAGAGCTGCATGAAGCGACCTTAAAGTTTCTTCCGAGCTCTTAACGTCAGAATAATGCAGGGGCATAGCTGCATGAATTGATACCATGCCTATTATTTCACTTAACCATAAATTCAGCACGGTAATATCGCTGAATCCGACAAACCATTTGGGATTTCTCCTTAAGGAATTGAAATTAAGCTTGTTTATGATCCTCAGCATACCATAGCCCCCACGCGAACATAACACTGCCCTGATGTTCCTGTCGTCAGTCACGGCCTGTAAATCATCCAGCCTTTCCCGGTCGCTCCCTGCAAAAGGTCCGTAACGTCTGAGGACATTCTTTCCCAGCCTGACTTTCAATCCCCAGCTCTCAAGTAATCGTACCGCATAGCCAATTTTGCTTTCATCAATAGCCCAGGAAGGAGAAATAATTGCAACTTCGTCTCCGGCTTTCAGAAACTGAGGGACTTTTTTCCTTCCTGACATGTGCAACAGGTTTTTAAGTTAATAATATTCCGTAAAGTTATCCGATTCACTCCTTTAATAAACATTATCTTTGTGAAATTTCTGAAACACCTTTTAATTTATTGTACGCATCATGAAGAGTTTTAAAAGATACCTTGTTACTTCTGCGCTTCCCTATGCCAATGGACCTATACACATTGGGCATCTTGCCGGAGTTTATGTCCCTTCGGATATTTACACCAGGTACCTGAGGATGAAGGGAGCTGATGTTGTCTCCATATGCGGTTCGGACGAACATGGTGTTCCGATAACACTTAAAGCCCGCAACGAAGGTGTAACGCCCCAGGAGATAGTTGACAGGTATCATACTTTAAACAAGAAAGCATTTGAAGATTTCGGGATCAGTTTTGATATCTATTCAAGGACTTCAAGCAAGGTACATTATGAAACTGCATCGGATTTCTTCCTTGATCTTTACAATAAGGGAGAATTCATTGAAAGATCATCAGAGCAATACTATGATGAGGAGGCCGGCTGTTTTCTTGCCGACAGGTATATTTCGGGAACATGTCCGCATTGCGGGAACGAAAATGCATACGGTGACCAGTGTGAAAAATGCGGAACTTCACTAAGTCCCAATGATCTTATTAATCCCAGATCAACGATCAGCGGCAGCGCCCCTGTCATGAAAGAAACACTGCACTGGTACCTGCCTCTCGACAAATATGAGAAGTGGTTGAAAAAATGGATCCTTGAAGACCACAGGGAGTGGAAAACAAATGTTTACGGGCAATGTAAATCGTGGCTCGACCAGGGATTGCAGCCGAGAGCAGTAAGCCGCGATCTCGACTGGGGAGTTCCCGTTCCTGTTGATAATGCCAGGGGCAAAGTACTGTATGTCTGGTTTGATGCACCGATAGGTTATATATCAGCCACGAGGGAGCTGACATCTGACTGGGAAAAATACTGGAAGGACCCTGAAACGAAGATGGTACACTTTATTGGCAAGGATAATATTGTATTCCACTGCATTATCTTTCCTGTCATGCTTAAAGCCGAAGGCTCATATATCCTGCCTGATAATGTTCCGGCCAACGAGTTCCTTAATCTTGAAAATGACAAGATCTCAACCTCTCGAAACTGGGCGGTATGGCTGCACGAATACCTTGAAGATTTCCCGGGCAAACAGGATGTATTAAGGTATGCCCTATGCTCCAGCGCTCCCGAAACCAAGGATAATGACTTCACATGGAAAGATTTTCAGGCCCGAAACAACAATGAACTAGTGGCCATTCTCGGAAATTTTATAAACCGGACCCTCGTTCTGACAGTAAATTATTTCGAAGGCAGAGTGCCTGAGCCTGCTGTTTTATCAGAAAATGATACTGCCGTACTTAAGGAAATCTCAAGACTAAAAGAAAATGTGGAAACAGGCCTTGAGGCGTTCAGATTCCGTGAAGCCCTCAAAGAAGCAATGAACCTTGCAAGGCTCGGCAATAAATACCTGGCAGATGAAGAACCATGGAAAGTTGTAAAGTCCGACCCAGAAAGAGTGAAAACCATACTTAACATTTCGTTGCAGATAGCTGCCAACGTTTCTGTTATTCTTGAACCCTTCCTTCCGTTCTCAATGAAAAAGCTTAGATCATGGCTCAATCATGACAGGCTGACATGGAATGACGCCGGAAGGACTGATCTGATGGAGCCGGGAAGTCTTATCAGCAATCCGGGTCTTTTGTTTGAAAAAATCGGAGACGAAGAAATAAATAAACAAATTGACAGGCTTATGGCCACAAAGAAATCCAATAATGCTTCAGCAGAAGGAATAATCCCTGCCAGGGATCCAGTTGCTTTTGACGATTTCGCCAGGCTGGATATCCGGACAGCCACTGTGCTCGAGGCAGAGAAAGTGCCTGAAACATCGAAATTACTCAGGCTTAAGATCGACACAGGTATAGATGTTCGTACCATAGTGTCGGGGATAGCAGAATATTATGAACCGGAATCCATTACAGGCAAACAGATCTCAGTTATTGCCAACCTCGAGCCACGAAAAATCAAAGGCATTGAATCCAAAGGAATGATCCTTATGGCCGAGGACATCAATGGTAAACTTGTAATTGTTTCACCGGAAGAAAAGGTAAACAACGGCAGTATTATCAGGTAGACACTATCTTCTGGAGATCCAGGTACCCGGATATTTTTTTATAAGTCTGTCCTTTTCAGCCTCAGCTGCGTCCATATCGTTGCATCGCAAGGCGCTTACCCGGTAAAAACCGTTCTGAGCCTCTATTATTTCTGCACTGTATCCTTCAGAATTCAGCTCCCCGGCCTGGGAGGCTGCATTATTCTCGGATCTGAAGCTTCCCGTGATCACCAGAATATTACCGGTTGATTGTTGCAGCGGGGCCTCAGGAAAGGAAGAGGGTACGGCGGGAGGTCCTGTACCCGGGTCAGCTTCATCTGAACCAGTAATTTCCTCTTCGGCTGCCAGCTCCCCGGCAAGATCCTTATCTACTATTATCTTATTGTTCTCCAGCTCAGCCTTTGTCAGCGGGCTCATGGTAGTTGTCTCCACCTTTGTCTTAAAAATGTTGGTTTTAAGCGGCACCAGGACCAATATTGCCAGAATTGGAATTACCACGGCCGCCCTGAGCAGGATCTTTCTCAGCGAGGTCCTTCTTTCAGGATCCTTATCGAAACGTCTGAACAAGCGTTTTCTCACATCATATCCTTCCCGCGGTTCGCGCTGGAAGGACTCCAGCCCGTAAGAATCAAGATCATAATTTGTGTTCATGTCAGGCTCGAATTGAAGGTTACTTTCATGGTTTATGCAGAAGCTCCCTATGTGGTCGAACAGAACTGTTTCACCCCTCACCATTCTGATACGGATATTACTTACGAAATCATCAACCATGCTCCTCGCATCAACATAACTGATATTGCATGCCTGTGAAATCTTTCCGATAAGAAGCCCGTCATTATAGTTGAGATTCCTGTTAAATGATATCTGTTTAACCGGAGGGTAAAAAGTCCATGTCCTTTCATCAATGCGTGCCGGAATACGGTTCCCTATAAATCCGCCGAAGCCGGGAACAATGACACAGTCATATCCGAATAAAAGTTCGCGTATAAAAGCAGTAATGTCCAAAAAACAGGGCCTCCTTTAGGGCAAAAATAAACTAATATTCCTTGCAGGTAAAACAAAAAAGCCTGTATGTTATCAACAATTTTACAACCCTTTTTAAGCCCTGCCGGAATGTTGTTTTTACACGTATTGATTTCCTGACAATTAACCCCGTTTCAGCAGAAAATACTTATCTTCGCATTTCCAAAGTGTTCTTACAGCATGAGAGAAATTCAGATGGTAGACCTTCTTACCCAGTATGAAAAAGCAGGTCCGGAAATAGACGATGCGATAAAATCAGTAATCAATTCCTCGGCTTTTATCAGGGGCCCTGAGGTAAAGCTTTTTGAGGAAGACCTGCAGAATTATCTTGGTTCGAAGCACGTTGTTTCATGCGGCAACGGAACCGATGCCCTTCAGATATCATTGATGGCCCTGGGGCTAAGACCCGGAGACGAGATAATCACAACAAATTTTACGTTCGTTGCAACGATTGAAGTAATAAGTTTACTGGGTCTCAGGCCTGTGATTGTGGATCCTGATCCCGACACCTTCAATATCTCACCCGGCGGGATAAAAAAATCCGTTACCCCGCAGACAAAAGCAATAATGCCCGTACATCTGTTCGGACAATGCGCCGACATGGAAGCTATCATGGCAATAGCTGAAGATCATGACCTTTTCGTCATAGAAGACGGGGCCCAGGCGACAGGTACAGAATATTATTTTTCTGACGGAAGTACTAAAAAAGCAGGCACCATGGGCAGGGCAGGAACAACATCATTTTTCCCCTCAAAGAATCTTGGCTGCTTCGGCGACGGAGGTGCAATATTTACAGATGATGAACATCTTGCCCTTAAGATAAGAAGCATCGCAAATCATGGCATGAAAATCAAATATCATTACAATGATGTGGGTATCAACTCAAGGCTTGATACCATTCAGGCTGCAATTTTGAGGGTGAAGCTAAAATATCTGGATGAGTACAATAACGCCAGAAGGAAAGCTGCTGCCATTTATGACGAAGCGTTTAAAAGCTGCAGCAGGATAGTCATTCCCGGGAGGGTGCCATATTCATCACACATCTATCATCAATACACCATCAGAGTAATGGACAACCTGAGGGATGAACTTAAAAAATACCTTGAAAAGAAGAAAATACCGTCAATGATCTATTACCCGGGGCCGCTGCATACACAGGAAGCCTACAAATACCTAGGGTATAAAGAAAATGATTTTCAAGTAACATCCCGGCTGTGCAAAGAAGTGCTTTCGCTTCCCATGCATACTGAGCTTGACCAGGAGCAACTTGATTATATTACAGGTTCGGTACTTGATTTTTTTGAATAGAAAAACCATGGAAGAAGGGTACTTTGCTCATGAATCAGCAGCCATCGACAAAGGCTGTAAAATAGGAAAAGGAACAAAAATATGGCATTTCAGCCATATTATGGCCGGTTCCGAGATCGGAGATAATTGCAATATAGGCCAGAACGTCGTTATTTCACCAGAAGTAAGACTGGGGAATAATGTTAAAATCCAGAACAATGTTTCAGTGTACAGCGGCGTTATCTGTGAAGACGATGTATTTCTGGGCCCGTCAATGGTATTTACAAACATCATCAATCCAAGGAGTGCAGTAAACAGGAGGAACAGCTATGTGCCGACCCTTGTTGAGAAAGGAGCCACTATAGGAGCCAACGCCACAATAATTTGCGGCATTACGATCGGCAGATACGCATTCATAGGTGCCGGTGCGGTTGTAACGAAAGCCGTGAAGCCTTATGCTCTTGTCGTAGGAAATCCCGCACGGCAGACAGGTTGGATGAGTGAATACGGGCACAAGCTCGTATTCAATGCTGAAGGACTGGCTTCATGCCCTGAAAGCGGAGAGAAATACAGGCTCATGGATGGAAATGTTGAGAAACTGAATAACTGATATATTCTTATAAAAATCCGTTTCTGAAAATGGAAGACATGCCTAAGAACTTTGGCCTTATCGGTGTTGCAGGATATATAGCCGTCCGGCATCTCAGGGCAATAAAAGACACGGGAAATAATCTTCTGGCCAGCCTTGACAGGTGCGACAGCGTGGGAATTATTGACGGGTTTTTCCCTGGGAGTGACTTTTTTGTGGAGTTTGAACGATTTGACAGGCACTTTGATAAACTTAAACGTTTCGGAACAAAAATAGATTATGTGAGCATCTGTTCCCCAAATTACCTGCACGATTCACACATAAGGTTTGCCCTCCGGCATCAGGCCGCAGCTATCTGTGAGAAACCGATAGTACTGAATCCGTGGAACGTGGATGCGCTGCAGGAAATTGAGAACGAAACAGGAAAAAAGATCTATACGGTACTTCAGCTGAGATTGCATCCAAAAATCATGGAGCTGAGGGATAAGATCATGAAGGGTCCGAAAGACAAAGTCTATAATATTGATCTTTCATATATTACCAGCAGGGGCAACTGGTATTATATATCATGGAAAGGAGACATTCAGAAATCCGGTGGCATAGCAACCAATATCGGGATCCATTTCTTTGACATGCTTGGCTGGATCTTCGGAGACACAACAAAAGTTATCGTACATGTTTCGCAACCAAACAAATGTGCCGGATATCTTGAGCTTGAAAATGCCCGAATAAGATGGTTTCTAAGTCTTGACCATAATGACCTTCCTGCCTCGGCAGCAGGATCAGGCAAGCCGACTTACAGGTCAATTGCCATAGAAGGTGAAGATGTAGAGTTCAGTGAGGGTTTTACTGATCTGCATACACTGACATACAAAGAGATATTGCAGGGAAGGGGTTTCGGGCTGCAGGATGCACGGCAGTCAGTAATTACAGCCTTTACAATAAGAAATTCCAATCCTGTAGGACTGGTCGGAGATTATCATCCGCTTTTAAAAACAAAATGAATTTCGAATGTACAGCAAACTTGTCAGCAAAGAAGCCGGACTTTCGGTAACGGGACTGGGTTATGTAGGTCTCCCGGTAGCACTTGAATTTGCCCGTAAATTAAAAGTTACCGGGTTCGACATAAAACCCGAAAGGGTAGAATTAATGAGAAATGGAATCGATCCAAGTAACGAGCTCGGTCCGGAGGCATTCAATGAGACCGACATATTTTTTACAAGTAATCCGGAAGATCTTAAGAATGCATCGTTCCATATAATAGCTGTTCCTACTCCCACAAACGTTTTTAATCTGCCCGACCTCACTCCGGTCCTCGGAGCATCCGAGACCGTGGGTAAGATCCTTAAAAAGGGTGATTATGTGGTATATGAATCAACTGTCTATCCCGGTTGCACTGAAGATGAATGCGTTCCCGTGCTGGAGCGATTTTCGGGGCTGAAGTACCGGACCGATTTTAAGGTGGGATTTTCGCCCGAAAGGATCAACCCCGGAGACCGGGACCACACTCTTCCAAAAATTGTTAAAGTGACCAGCGGATGTGACGAAGAATCTGCTGAAAACATAGCCAGGGTGTATGAACTTATAATCGGGGCAGGTGTTTTCAGGGCCAGTTCCATAAAGGTTGCCGAATCGGCCAAGATAATTGAGAACACCCAGCGCGATATAAACATAGCTTTTATGAATGAGCTCTCGATAATATTTAACCGTTTGGGTGTCAACACTTATGAAGTACTTGAGGCTGCCGGCACCAAATGGAATTTCCTGAAGTTCTATCCCGGCCTTGTAGGAGGTCATTGCATCGGGGTGGATCCCTATTATCTTTCCTACAAAGCCAAGGCGCTGGGTTATCATCCGCAGATCATCGATTCAGGCCGCTACACCAACGACAGCATGGGCCGGTATATTGGCAAACAGACAGTAAAGAAATTAATTGCAGCCGGCAAGAATCCAAACCATTCCCGTGCCCTCGTAATGGGCATAACTTTTAAAGAGAACGTCTCTGATATCAGAAACTCCAAAGTAGTTGATGTAATAAGGGAAATGGCTGATTTTGGAGTTGAAATAGATGTTACTGATCCGGGAGCAAATATGCAGGAAGTAAGAAATGAATACGGCATCGACCTTGTGGACAGACCGGAAGGAAAATATGATGCAGTTGTTCTCGCTGTCAGTCACAAGGCATACCTTGATCTTGATGAAGCCTACTTTGCCGGCCTGCTGAAACCCGGAGGCATTATTATTGATATCAAGGGTATCCTGCGAAATAAGGTAAAGAAATATACATATTGGAGTCTCTGATGAAAAAGAAAATTCTTGTCACGGGCGGAACCGGCTACATAGGTTCCCATACTTCAGTGGAACTCATAAATGAAGGCTACGACGTACTGATTGTTGACAACCTTTATAATTCGGAAGCAGAGGTTGCAGGGAACATAGGCCGGATAACGGGCATTGTCCCCGGGCTTGAGGTCTTCGACCTGTGTGATCAGAACAGGGTTAACAGTTTCTTTGAGAAGCACAGGGATATTGAGGCTATTATCCACTTTGCAGCCTTCAAAGCTGTAAGTGAATCGGTCTACAAACCTCTTGAATACTACAGTAACAATCTGGTTTCACTGATGAATCTGCTTGTTGCAATGAGGGAGTATGATGTCCCGAACTTTGTATTTTCATCATCCTGCACTGTTTACGGCCAGCCTGTTAAATTACCGGTAACGGAAGAAGCTCCGATACAGCCTGCCACATCGCCATACGGAAATACGAAACAGATAGGTGAGGAGATCATAAGGGATACCACATTAGCAAACAAGAATATCAAAGCTGTTTCGTTAAGGTATTTTAATCCGATAGGAGCACATCCTTCAGGCATAATAGGTGAGCTGCCAAGAGGTGTGCCTGAAAATCTTGTTCCATATATAACGCAGACAGCATGTGGTTTAAGGGATGAGCTGAAAGTTTTCGGCGACGATTATGACACCCCTGACGGCTCATGCATCCGCGATTACCTTCATGTTGTTGACCTTGCAAGGGCTCATGTCATTGCCGTAAGAAGGCTTCTGGAAGGCAGAAACAAAGCCGGATATGAAGTTTTTAACCTGGGCACAGGCAACGGAGTCTCCGTATTTGAAGCTATAAGGTCGTTTGAAAGGGTTTCGGGACTGAAACTGAAATACAGGATTACCGGAAGAAGAGCCGGTGATATAGAAAAGATATGGGCTGATCCGTCACTGGCCAACAGGGAACTTGGCTGGAAAACGCAGAGCTCTCTCGACGATGCCATGAGAACAGCCTGGGAATGGGAGAAAAAAATTAGGAAAGACAAACAGATGTGAAAACAGAAAAAGTGATTCTGGTTACCGGCGGTGCAGGTTTTATCGGATCGCATGTGGTAAGGCGCTTCGTCACCAGCTATCAGGCTTATAAGATAATAAATGCCGACAAGCTTACTTACGCAGGCAATCTTGAAAATCTCGCTGATATTGAAACCAGAGCCAACTATTATTTCAGGAAGATTGATATAGTTGATAAACAGGCGGTGGCAGAGCTCTTCCGGGAATTTGAGTTTGACGGCATCATACACCTTGCAGCCGAGTCGCATGTCGACAGATCAATAAGCGGACCCGATGAATTTGTATTCACCAATATCATCGGCACCGTCAATCTGTTAAATGCTGCAATGATCAGCTGGAGTGGCGGCATGAAAGGGAAATTATTCTATCATATTTCCACAGATGAAGTATTCGGATCGCTTGGCAGCGAAGGGGCGTTCACAGAAAACAGCGCTTATGATCCTCGAAGCCCATATTCAGCTTCCAAGGCAGGTGCCGATCACTTTGTAAGAGCTTACGGCCATACCTTCGGTATTCCGTTTATAATTTCCAACTGTTCAAACAACTATGGCCCCAACCAGTTTCCCGAAAAACTTATTCCCCTGGTAATCAACAACATCATTAACAACACTCCTGTACCTGTTTACGGAAAAGGAGAAAATGTCCGCGACTGGCTTTATGTAGAAGATCATGCCAGGGCAATTGATCTGATATACCACCATGGAAAAACAGGTTCAACCTATAATATAGGTGGTAACAACGAATGGAAAAACATCGACCTGATAAAGCTTCTATGCAAAATTACGGACCGTAAACTGGGACGTCCTGAGAATAGCTCGGCCAAGCTGATAACATTTGTAAAAGACCGTCCGGGCCATGATCTCAGGTATGCCATTGATTCAACCAGGCTGCAGAAGGAACTCGGATGGTCACCCCTGCCCGGTTTTGAAGAGGGTCTTGAAAAAACAGTTGACTGGTACCTGGCTAACAGAAACTGGCTTGCAGGAGTAATTTCAGGAGATTATAAAAAATACTACGAAAGGCAATACTCAGGACGATAGCTGCACCTTCTCTTTTACTTTACTCATCCTTTCGATAAGTTCATCCCCCAGGGCTGTTTTCCGGGCTATATGGTCCTGAATTGCAGCAACCACCCCGTTTGTTTCAAAGTCTCCCCTCACCTGCTCAAAGTCAATCCTCTTGATGTCATCACCGTCATCAATTCCGAAGCCGGTCCTTGATGAAAGGTTGAATTCCTTCCTCGCGTCTTCATAAAGCAACCTGTCAAGGCCTACCACACTGGCTTTCCATTTTTCGGTGATGGAAATCACATCGGCAGCAGTAAACTCACTGACTTTTTTACCTGCCTCCTCTTCAATTTTTTCACAAGCCCAGGTCCATTCCCAGTCATAATACGACCTGTGCATCTCTTTAAAAGCATCAGCCAGACCGTCAAGTGAGTTTATTTTACCCGATTCAACATCATTGAGCAGTATGGCGATTGCTTTCTTTGGGGTTATCAGCCCCGCGATATCGACCCATTCTCCCGATCCCATCTGCTGGCAGGGAGAAAGTTCCTTCCGCAATTCATCATTGCTGCTGAAATCCGTATTCTCAAGTTTCTTGATAAGTGAATTTCCGAGGAACTTATTTATTCCTGTCTGGTACAGCTCTATCCCCCTTTCAAGCGATTGACCTTTAATTACCATATTGTTATAGGTATATGAAGAGGAAACTGATCCGGATACCGATCTGAGCTTTCTCAGCAGGTTCCTTCCCTCGAACATTTTGGCTATAGTATAAGGGCTCAGCAGGTTAAAGTTAACCTGGTCGTATCTGTCCGGGTCTTTCCTCCGGTCTCTTACGGGCCATTTCTGTGCATCTCGTATTGTACCGACACTTCTGAGGTTTATTCCCGGCACGAGTATGCTTTCATCGTTGCTCTCGATCAGATATGAAAACGGCAGTGATGATGTATCCATATTTTTGTAGTGACGCCCCATGACCAGGGTGTAGGGTCCTATACGTGCCGGCCATAAAACATAGGAATCGCTTGTGGTTTTGGATCCTCTTTCCATTATTCCCTGATGAATAGGCCCCAGCTTATACATGTGGTTACTCTGGTTTGAGCCGCTTCCTGCATTCATAAAAGAAAAGATACCGGCTATCAGAAGGGTTGACTTATGGTGAGTGACAGTATAGGGCCCTGCAAAAATAGAGCAGGCCTCTCCATGATATCCCCCGCAATTGGCAAAAAAGAGTGAATTTTCCGCTGAATAATGTTTGCCAAGAATGCAGCCCTGACCGACAAAACATTTGTCGATCAGTGTGGATTCCGTCACTATTGAGCCTGAACAGACGATAAAATGCTCCATAATGACACCGGGACCAATAAAAATAGGATCCTCGACACAGCTGTTAACAGATCCTTCGTTCAGGTTCATAGCTCCTTCGATATGACTGAAGGGCCCGAATCTGACGTTCCTTATATTCCTGCAGTTCAGGATGCAGGACCCCTTACTTATTGTTCCTCTTTCAGAAGAAACGGAGTCGGTATAGTCCGAGACCATCTTATTGATGTTCAAAATGGTTTTATAGCGGTGCCTGTAAAGAGCCACTATATAAGCCTGGTGTGCAGAAAGCCGGTCCCAGATCCTTACCGATCTTCCGCCTGTTTCAGTAAGCACTGCGACTTCCGTTCCGTTCCCGAAGGAAGACTTCCCTTCGGTATGTATCCTGCCACAGTTCCTTATGATGACATCATCCTCAATCATGTAATTGGCAATATAATCGCCAACGTTACTTATCAGAACGTCGGAGCCAACCGTACAGTCATGGATATATGCGTTCGATATTCCGCTTTTCAGTCTGACACCCGATCTGTCAACAAAAACCTTCCTGAAAATACCAAGCTTTATATCGCCGGAAAAAATCACATTACTGCATCCGGAAGGATCGAATCCTTCCCTTACGAGCACCCTGCTCCAGTCATCACAGGAACAGTTATTGGAAATCAGGGCTTTAATTTCCGTAACACTTATTTTCCTGTATCTTTCTTCAGCTTCCATTGCCGGTAATGGTTAAATGATACAATATGGCCTGTATGTTTTGCAACAAAGCCGGTGTCTGGTAAAAATCAACATCGTCATCCAGAACTGCATTTAGCAGTTCAGTATGCTGATCATTATTCACCTGTGATTAATAAACGTATTTTACTGCTTTACAGTATTCAGAAACTGGTATAAGTAAGATTAAGCTTCACGGGAGTAGAGCTGTCATTTGCTTTCAGAACAGCATTTTTACCAGGTCCTTCTGATATTAACATTTCAAGTTCAGGTTTTAATTCATCGGTTGTATCTTCGAGATATTTCTGAACATAGGAGACGATATTGAAATTGTAAACTTTGTTTGCCGTATCCAGGATCCCGTCAAAGAACTTGGTGTTAATATTATAATCAGGGATATAATAGCTGCTACCTTTAAGTCTGTATGTCAACAAGATCTGACTTGCAGTGGTTGAAGTTGTCAATATGTTTCCATCCGTATACACAGGAACTGTCAGGCGGGCCCTGTTGACTGCGATGTTCTTCATTAACGGATCTTTTTTTATAGTCTCCAGTCCGGGGATAACGATCCTGGTAAAAGCCCCGCTGAGGCTTTGCTGATAGGAAACGGTATCCCTGATTTCTTCATTGAGATGGCTTATTCCTTTATCCGGATCTGCTGCGTCGAAATCATGAGAATACCTGTTGAATCGAGCATTGGGATTCTTCGCATCAAGGATCAGGTAATATTCCTTTCTAGTATTCGACTCATCATGATAGTATATTATGAAATAATTGTAGAAGGTTTCATATGTTGATGAAGATCTTCTCAGGTTGATGGTGAGCATCCGGTGGGCTGTGGATGATGTAACCCTGAAATACAGTCCCCTGAAGTAAGATCTGAAATCGTCTTTCGCGTTACTGTGAAAAAGCATTGATGTATCGCGGAGAATATAATTTCCGAAAGCCAGGGGAAGAGCAAATTCAAGACGGTTAACGGTATCGCTCCTGAGAGCTGGGATCTCCACCGTAGCCACGTCGTAGCCTGTAAGAGTAACAGGAGTATTTGAATAATAGGCCGAATCAGTGAAAATTTCCTCTGCAATTTCCGATATCGTCAGCTGCTGGGTCGCTGCCGGGTCACCTTCAATGCTCTGAATCTGCAGGACCAGTTTCACCGAGTCCACCGCAAAGGTTTCGCCGCCCCACCGGCTCCCTAGCCTGACCTGACTGACAAATTCAGCGGTTGTGATTCCGAAATAGGGATTATAGACAGTCCCGATCAGTCCATACGCCTGATTGTCTGAACGTGTTGAGGGCTCGTAACGGGTATAGGATAAAACACTCAGTGTGTCGGTTGAAACTATTGAAACGAAATCTCTTCCGGGCAGAATGCCGGTACCTATCTTTGACGGATCTTCCTCGCAGGACAGCATTAATAAAACAAATCCCGGGAAGGACAGGACGGTTATCAGTTTTCTTAAATGGCAAAAAGATTTTATGGAGATCCGGAGATTTCTGAGATCAGGATAATAATTTGTCATAAAAGTCATTATAAGCATCAATATACTCGCTTTCATCCCTGTAGCTTAATACAGGCTTGTTTATTGTCTGCAGGTAAGCTGACAGCTCCGTATTTATTTCTTCGCTCCCTATTATCACTGCATCTGAATGTTTTACCGCCAATTTTGAAATACTTAAAAAATCAGGGACCTTAACCATTTTAAGACTCTCCCCGTCAATTCCGTCATATCTCAGCTTATCGGCAAACGTCGGTCTGAACGGAATCTTGAAATCATTGTTGTAGATCGAGTATACAATTTTATAATTGTTGAACAGGGGATCATCTCCGTAAATGGACTTCAGGTAAACCGGAACCAGTGCTGTAATCCAGCCATGACAATGAACGATGTCAGGTGCCCATCTAAGTTTTTTTACCGTTTCGATTACGCCCCTGGCAAAAAAGAGTGCACGCTCATCATTATCCTCAAATTCCTTGCCGGAAGAATCGGCTACGGTAAATTTTCTCTGAAAATAATCATCATTATCAATAAAATAGACCTGCATTCGTGCAGACTGTATTGAGGCTACCTTAATAATCAGAGGATGGTCTGTATCATCAATAATCAGGTTCATTCCGGAAAGCCTGATCACTTCATGCAGCTGATTCCTCCTTTCGTTGATACAACCGTAACGGGGCATGAAGGTCCGGATCTCTTTCCCCTTCTCCTGAATGCCCTGAGGAAGATACCTTCCTATTTTTGACAGTTTCGTCTCACTTAAATAGGGAGTTATCTCCTGAGAAATGAATAAAACTTTCCTGCTTTCCATTTAACGGCCTCAGATATACCATTCCATTCGAAAGTGCAAAGATAGTAAAAATTAATCAAATTAATAAATCCGGGGAGGCTTAAACGTCTGATCTGGCTGATATGCAATCATAAATAGTGCCCCCGCAATATAATACCGGACAGATTCAAATTTCTTGTTCAGAATTGAGTGAAAAGTAAATTATTTTCTTTTAGGTTTGCAGATAAAACGTGATCCATGAAAGTAATCAGGTATGCCCGTACCCTGAAAAACAGCATCAGCCGCCTGAGGCTCCGTCCCATAGGATTTGTTCCGACAATGGGAGCCTTGCATGAGGGACACCTTTCACTTGTCAGTATGGCCATTGATGAGTGCCCCATTGCAGTGGTGAGCATTTACGTTAATCCGACACAGTTCAATGACCCTGAAGACCTGAAAAACTATCCCCGGACCCCGGTAGACGATCTTAATCTTCTCAGAGGAGTAATGAGAAGGGACGACATGGTTTTCCTGCCGTCGGACAAAGAAATTTACCCCGGGGAAGACAAAAGAAGATTCAGTTTCGGCAACCTGGATAATGTTATGGAAGCTGCCCGCCGGCCAGGTCATTTTAACGGGGTAGGCCAGGTTGTGAGCAGGCTTTTTGACATAGTAACGCCTGACATCGCTTACTTTGGCCGGAAAGACTTCCAGCAACTGGCTGTAATAAAGGAGCTTGTCAGACAGACAGGCAGCAACGTGAAGATCATTGGCGCACCCACTGTCAGGGAAAATGACGGTCTTGCAATGAGCAGCAGAAACAGGCTGTTGGAACCGGCCTTCCGGAAAAATGCCCCTGTTATTTTCAGGACCCTTACCTGTGCTGCGGAAATGATTCATGATCACGACATCCCTGAAATAAAAAAATATGTAAAAGAAAGCATCGAAAAAGTAAACGGCTTCATTGTTGAATATTTTGAGATTGTTGATGATAATGAGCTTGTTCCGGTGAAGCACAGGGCAGAAATGGAAAAAACCAAAAGTTATTTTGGGTGCGTTGCAGTAAAGGCCGGGGAAATAAGACTTATCGATAATATTGAATTTACTGTGTGATCAATCAAAAGGTTAATTAACTTTGCAGCATAAACCATTTATGCAGTCAGATATGGTCATCGAAGTGCTCAAATCGAAAATCCACAGGGTTACCGTTACAGAGGCAAATCTGTATTATATCGGCAGTATTACAATCGACGAAGACCTGATGGATGCTGCCAATCTGATCGAAAATGAAAAAGTGCAGGTTCTTAACATAAATAACGGTGAACGCTTTGAAACTTATGTAATAAAAGGAAAAAGAGGTTCAGGGGAAATTTGCCTCAACGGAGCAGCAGCCAGAAAGGTTGTTGTCGGCGATATATTAATAATAATGGCGTATGCTTTGCTTGAATCTGAAGAAGCCCGGCGATTCCGGCCTGCAATAATTCTTCCCGATACAAAAACAAATAAACTGATCTGACTTGAGAAAAATCCTGATACAGATCTTAAAGTTTTTTGTATTTCTTGCCGTCGGAGTAATTCTTCTGTGGCTTGCCTTCAGGAATGTTGAGTTTAAAAAACTGGCCGACGGGCTCAAAGAAGCAGATTATTCCTGGGTATTGCTCTCCGTTTTTTTCGGATTCCTTGCTTACCTTAGCAGGGCCCGGCGCTGGGCCATTCTGATCAATCCTCTGGGATACAGACCATCTCTGCGGAATACTTTTTATGCTCTCATGACAGGATATCTGGCCAACCTGGCTTTACCCAGGGTCGGAGAATTAACCCGTTGTGTGGCACTGGGGAAAAAGGAGAAAATACCTGTTGATCAGCTTTTTGGCACCGTAGTCATTGAACGTACGATAGATCTGGTGACTCTGCTCACCATACTTGTGGTGATGCTGGTCCAGAAGGGTGATCAGATAAACCAGTTCATCAAAGTAAGTATCCTGATACCCCTCCAGCAGAAGGTCTTTTCATTTCTCGGATTCACATGGATCATCTGGGCCGTGATCTCCGTTCTTACCGCCACAGGATTATTTATCCTGATCAGATACAGAAAAAATCTGCGAAAGATCAGATTTTTTGCCAAAATTTTCGATGTGACAAAAGGAATCATCAACGGACTCAGGTCTGTTATGAACCTCCAGCGGAAGTGGGAATTTATTTTTCACACTATATTTTTATGGGTCAACTATACCCTTATGACCTGGGTTGTGGTCTTTGCCATCGAGCCGACATCTCACCTTACGCTTGGAGACAGTGTTTTTCTGCTCGTAATAGGAGGTCTCGCCATGTCGGCCCCTGTTCAGAGCGGATTGGGGGCATTTCACTATATAATTTCCAGGGGCCTGGCTTTCGTCGAGGGAGTAAAGATTGAGGACGGCCTCATTTATGCCTTTCTCACCCATGAATCGCAGGTGCTGTTTGTCATTATTGTGGGGGCTGTTTCATTTTTTCTGATCTTTCACAGCCGGCGAAAAAAAAGTGACCCCTGAAGTTTTTATATTTACCGGATATATCCGCCTCTTATCAGCCTGCATATTGATAATGAATTTATTCTCAGAAAGAATAACTTATAAACATGGTTAAATCCAAAACCGCCTTCTTCTGCCAGAATTGCGGGTCTGAATCACCCAAATGGATAGGCCGCTGCCCTTCATGCGGGGAATGGAACACCTATCATGAGGAACTCGTTCCTGTAAAGGACAGCCGAAAAGAAGCACCCTCAGCAATCAGAGTGAAGAAGCACCCTGAGCTCCTCAGCGAAATAAAATCAGATGAACAGCGCCGTATAAGAACCGGAATCTCAGAACTTGACAGGATCCTTGGAGGAGGTATGGTCCCGGGATCGCTGTTGCTGCTGGGAGGCGAACCCGGCGTGGGAAAGTCGACGCTTGCCCTGCAACTGGCCCTTGCATTAAAAGATAAAACCGTACTGTACGTTTCCGGTGAAGAGAGTGAGGAGCAGATAAGCCTGAGGGCAAAAAGACTGGGAAGCTCAAACCCCCGTTGTTACATATACAGTGAAACCATTCTCGAAAATATCCTGATCCAGGCTGATAATCTTAAACCCGGTCTGATGATAATTGACTCCGTTCAGACCATGCACACCGACGTTCTTGAATCCTCTGCCGGCTCCGTGAGCCAGGTAAGGGAATGCGCAGCCCTGATCCTGAAATATTCAAAGGTCACAGGCATACCTGTGGTGCTTATCGGTCATATAACCAAGGATGGCAGCCTTGCCGGGCCAAAAATACTTGAGCATATCGTAGATGTGGTACTCTATTTTGAAGGAGACAATAATTATATATACCGACTTCTCAGATCGGTAAAGAACCGCTTCGGGTCAACTTCAGAACTTGGAATTTTTGAGATGAAAGAAACGGGATTAAAGGAAGTGCTCAATCCTTCAGAGATGTTCATAACCCGTCACGATGAGCTCCTCAGTGGTATTTCCATAGCAGTCACCCTCGATGGTGTCCGGCCTTTTCTTATAGAAACCCAGGCACTGGTCAGCAGTGCAGTATACGGAACCCCTCAGAGAAGCGCTACCGGCTTTGACATAAGACGGCTCAATATGCTGCTTGCAGTTCTTGAGAAAAGAGCAGGATTCAGACTTGCTGCCAAAGACGTATTCCTTAATATTGCCGGAGGTATTAAAGTAAATGACCCTGCCATCGACATGGCAATTATAAGTTCAGTACTATCCTCAAATCTTGACATCCCTGTTGCAAAAGAGACCTGTTTTGCAGGAGAAACCGGACTCTCGGGTGAAATAAGACCGGTATCCAGAATTGAGCAACGAATCAGGGAAGCATCGAAAATGGGGTTCAGAAAAATTTATATTTCCGGATTTCACAAAAACATTTCATTAAAAGGAAGTGATATTGAAGTGATCCCTGCCGGCAAGGTCGAAACCCTTGTCCGTTTGCTTTTTTCCTGATCTTAGTTCCGTTTCAAACACTTCTCAGATATTTCAGTACCTCATCATCCTCATGTAACTGTCCCTTCTGATACTCTCTCTTTTTACCTGATCACAGTTAAGGTTTATGTTAAAATCGGCAGGCCGTTCAAATACGTCTGACTCCATGATGCCGAACTGGGGGTCGGCATAGACTTTCTTCAGAAACAACGCAAATACCGGCAGTGCCATATTTGCACCCTGTCCTTCGCCCAGTGTTTCAAAATGTATCGCCTGGTCTTCCCATCCGCTCCAAACGCCGCCGACAAGATTGGGAGTTATTCCCATGAACCATCCGTTGGAATGATTTTGTGTCGTGCCCGTTTTTCCGCCTATCTGGTTCAGAAGCATATAAGGTTCCCTCCTCATCCTTATTCCCGATCCTGAAGTCACAACTCCCTGCAAAAGATCGAGCATCAGATAGGCCTGCTCTTCGCTCAGAACCTCCTCTATTATGGGAGTGAACTTTGAGATTGTGTTCCCGTTCTTATCCTCGATACGTGTTACATACATCGGACGGGTGTAAACGCCTTTGTTGGCATAAGTGCCGTAAGCGCCCACCATTTCTTCAAGCTTTATGTCGGAAGTACCAAGGAAGATAGAGGGCACGGGATCGATAAAGCTTCTTATCCCCATCTTTTTCATCAGGTCGGCCACCGCTGCCGGACTGAACTGTTCCATGAGCCAGGCCGAAATATAATTTTCTGACTGGGCCAGCCCCCATTTAAGGGTGACCATCTTTCCGTGATACTGCTTTGGCCCGGAACTTCTGGGTGACCATGGAACACTGTCGCCGGGCACCTCAAATGATCTCGGGATGTTCTCCACTTCGTGACAAGGGGAATAGCCATTCTGTATTGCCACAGTATAAAGGAAAGGCTTGATGGTACTGCCAACCTGTTTTCTCTGCTGGGTGACTGCATCCCATTTGAAATACCTGAAGTCAGGCCCTCCCACATATGCCTTGACATGTCCGTTGTGAGGGTCCTCGACCATGAAAGATGAACGGATAAAATATTTATAGTATCTGACCGAGTCATACGGCGTCATAACAGTGTCTTTCTCACCGGCCCATGAAAAAACCCTCATTTTAACAGGAGTGTTGAAGGCCATCATTATGGAGTCTTCGGGGACGTCCCTGGCTCTCATCATATAATATCTGTCGCTTTCTCTGACTGATCTCATAATGAGCTCATCAACCTCTTTTTTTGTAAGGTCATTCGAATATGGCGGATTCCTGAATCCTTTGGCACGCCTGTAGAAATCAGGCTGCACCTCTCCGGAAAGATGTTCCCTGACGGCCTCTTCAGCATACTGCTGCATCCGTGAATTAATTGTGGTGTAGATCTTGAGCCCGTCCTTGTAGATATCATAGTTTGTCCCGTCGGGTTTTCTGTTTTTGTTGCACCATCCGTATAGCGGATTGTTTTCCCATTCCCAGAGAGCATCAAGGTAGGAAGACTCTCTTACATATCTGCTCCTGTCGGGCTCAGGCCTCCTCATGGTGTTCCTTATATATTCCCTGAGATAAGTTGCCAGACCGGTGTTATGGTCTTCCGTTCTGAAGTCAAGCTCTATCGGAATTTGTTTTACGGAATCAGCCGTTTCCTTTACAAGATATCCGTATTTTGCCATCTGTGAAATGACTACATTCCTTCTTTGCAGCATCAGATCAGGATTCCTGACCGGATTATATCTCGTTGATGCTTTGAGCATTCCGATCAGGACTGCTGCCTGCTCAATATTGAGCGAATCGGGAGTTGTATTGTAATAGACCTTTGATGCCGACCTTATTCCCACAGCATTGTAGCTGAAATCGAAGATATTCAGGTACATTGCGATGATCTCTTCCTTAGTGTAGCTTCTCTCAAGCTTAACGGCAGTCTGCCACTCCTTGAACTTTGATACAAAGAGTCTGATCTGTCTCGAAAACTTTGAAACCCTTGCCGTATCCCTGGGATAAAGCTGTTTTGCCAGCTGTTGCGTAATTGTGCTGCCTCCTCCGGTATTCTGACCAAGCATGATGGTACGGACCGCGGCCCTTCCAAGTCCACGTACATCTATTCCGGAATGTCTCAGGTATCTGATATCCTCCGTTGCGATGAGCGCATCAACAAGATGAGGCGACAGATCCTGGAAATCAGTCCATGTCCTGTTCTCGATGCTGATCTTGCCCAGCAACACTCCGTCTTCCGAATAAACTTCAGCTGCAAGGTTGTATTCGGGATTCTCCAGCTCACTGAATGACGGCATCCTGCCAAGTTTTTCCATTGAGATAAGCACAAATAAAAGTGTTACCAGAACAAACGGCAGTGCAAAAAGAACCCAGAACCATATCAGGTATTTCCGGTTGTTGAAATGACCTTTCATTAGCTTCGCAAGTTTGGCCAAAAATACTAAATTAATAAAGAAACTTAACGGTTTATTTTGAAGTTTGGTTCACAATTGATTTACTTTGCCCTGTTTTTAACAGAGCAAATATCATCTTATATGATCGAAAATCTCGTTATAGTAGAGTCCCCTGCAAAAGCAAAAACAATCGAGAAGTTCCTTGGGAAAAATTTCCGTGTGGTATCGAGTTTCGGGCATATCAGAGATCTGTCGAAAAAAAACCTCGGCATCGACATAAGCAAAGGGTTCGCGCCCGATTATGAGATCCCCGGGGAAAAAGCAAAGGTGGTAAGCGAACTCCGAAAAGCCTCGTCCGAAGCTGCCAATGTATGGATTGCCTCTGATGAGGACCGTGAAGGAGAAGCTATAGCCTGGCATCTCATAAGCGTTCTGAAGCTTGATCCCTCATCCACAAAAAGGATAGTATTTCATGAGATAACGAAGGATGCCATTGAAGAAGCTGTCAGGAATCCGAGGCAGGTTGACATGAACCTTGTCGATTCACAGCAGGCACGCCGTATTCTTGACCGGCTTGTAGGTTTCGAGATATCCCCGGTACTGTGGAGGAAAGTGCAGCCCGCGCTCTCTGCAGGAAGGGTGCAATCTGTTGCAGTAAGGCTTATCGTCGAAAGGGAAAGGGATATAATAGCCTTCAAAAGTGAATCTTCATTCAGGGTAACTGCCCTTTTCAGCACTGACCCTGCGGCCGGGGAGAACAATATAATAAGGGCTGAGGCTTCAAAAAGATTCATGACCGAAAATGATGCCCTTGATTTTCTTGAGCTCTGCAAAAGTGCCTCATATAAAGTGACTGATGTTTCGGTCAAACCCGGCACACGGTCACCTGCCCCCCCATTTACAACATCAACGCTTCAGCAGGAAGCCTATCGCAAGCTGGGATTTTCTGTTGCCCAGACCATGACCGTGGCCCAGAGACTTTATGAGGCAGGAAAGATTACATACATGAGAACCGATTCAACAAATCTTTCAAAGCTTGCCCTTGCAAAGTCGAGAGAGACAATTATTTCTGAATACGGCGAAAAATATTCAAAGACCCGGCAGTTCAGAACCAGGTCGAAAGGTGCACAGGAAGCCCATGAGGCTATCAGGCCGGCCTATCTCAACATGCCTTCCGTTTCAGGTAACCAGAATGAGAAAAAATTGTACGAGCTAATCTGGAAAAGGACCATCGCTTCCCAGATGGCTGATGCCATCGTTGAGAAAACGACCATTCCCATTGAACTGAATAATTCCCCGGTGACTTTTACGGCTGCCGGCGAGGTAATTAAATTTGACGGTTTCCTGAAAGTATATGCCGAATCAACTGACGCTGAGAATGGTGATGATGAGAGATTTGTGATACCTCCCGTAAAAAAGGGAATGTCCCTGTATTACAATACAATATCAGCTGCACAAAAATATACCTCTCCCCTTCCCCGGTACACAGAGGCCAGCCTTGTCAAAAAACTGGAAGAGCTTGGCATAGGAAGGCCTTCAACGTACGCCCCTACAATTTCAACGATACAACAAAGAGGCTATGTCCTTCGAGAAGACAGACCCGGTGAAAAAAGGCAGATAAGAACAATGACTCTCTCGGGCGGCAAAATTACTTCAGGCTCAAAAACAGAAATTACAGGAAAGGAAAAATCCAAGCTCTTTCCCCGGAATATTGGCATGATCGTCAATGATTTCCTGATCGAGAACTTTTCAGATATCGTTGATTATCATTTTACTGCCGAAGTGGAGAAACAGTTTGATGAAATTGCTGCAGGCAAACTCAAATGGAACAAAATGCTGGACAGGTTTTATGCTTCCTTTCATGATTCCGTTGTGAAGACCCTTGAAAAAAAGGAGAGGAAGACCGGAGAGAGAATTCTTGGGAACCATCCGGAGACAGGGGATCAGATTTCCGTGAAAATGGGAAAATTCGGTCCGGTAGCGCAGATGGGTGAAGCAAACGGGGACTCCAGGCCGCGTTTTGCAAGTCTTACAAAGGATCTTCTCCTTGAAACCATAACACTGGAAGAGGCTGTCAACCTCTTTCGCCTGCCACGCAGCCTGGGGAGTTTTGAAAATGAGGAAATTGTAGCCGGGATAGGCAAATTCGGACCATATATAAGATTTAAGAACAAATTCTATTCACTGAAAAAAGATGCTGATGATCCGTACACAATATCCCTGCAAAGAGCTGTTGAAATAATTAAAGAAAAAAACGAAAGTGATTCCAGAAGAATTCTTGTTAACTTCGGAGACATATCAGTGATGAACGGCAGATATGGCCCTTACCTTGTCAGGGACAAACAGAATTACAAGATTCCGAAAAACACCGATCCACTGAAGCTTACAAGAGAGGATTGCCTTAAAATAATTGAAGAAAGCCCGAAAAACAGGAAAAACTCCTGACCACTGATGACAAACCTTACAGATTATATCGATCCCGTGAGCATTGAAAGGCCAGAGTACGAAAACCTTGCTGCCCAGGCCGGATTCCCTCACAATATAACTGTTCATACCGAGAATAATCCGGTTAAAAATCTTCACGGCTACAAGTTAGCTCTCATAGGGGTCCCCGAAGGCAGAAATTCTGTTCACTCCGGTTCATCCAAAGCACCTGATTCAGTACGGAGGCAGCTTTACAGGCTGGCAAAGATCCCCGGCAAAGCCAGGATCATTGATCTGGGAAACATGAAAAAAGGAGCATCATTCAATGACACGCTTGCCGGATTTGCTGACGTTCTGGTTATACTCCTCAATGAGAATATCTTCCCCGTCATCATCGGGGGCACCAGTGCAATGGTAACTGCCATTGACCGGGCCTTTGCACTGCTGAAGTCGAAATACACCATGATATCTGTAGATTCACGCATCGATTTCAGCAGCGACCGTGACAATCCCGACTCCATGAGCTATCTGAACAGGATAATTTCCAACCCGAGAAGTCCTCTAGAGCATTTCATTAATATTGGCTACCAGACCTATCTAAATGATCAGCAGGTACTTAATCGTTTTATCCGGCGCAAGTATGAGCTTATCAGGATAGGAGATGTCAGGCAGGCCATATATCTTACAGAACCTCTGTTCAGGGATTCCCAGGCAGCGGTTCTTGACATTTCATCGGTAAGACAGTCAGATGCTCCCGGAACATCACAACCATCGCCCAATGGTTTCTATGGTGAGGAAATATGCCTGCTTGCCAGATATGCGGGCATTTCCGACAAGCTTAAAGTTTTCGGCCTTTTCGATGTTGATCCCGATTTTGATATCCGGAACCAGACATCAGGACTTGCTGCCCAGATAATCTGGTTCTTTCTTGAAGGTTTTTCCCAGAAACAGTTTGAGATACCGGTGCTGAGCGAAACAAACTCCGGAAGGTTCACAAAATATCATGTCAGGGTATCAGACCTTTCGGAAGACATGATCTTTATCAGGAGCAATCTCACCGAAAGGTGGTGGCTCGAGGTCGCGGGAGACAAGGGAGAAAGCGTTTACGTCGCCTGTTCACACGATGATTACCTTAAGGCAAGCAGAAATGAAGTGCCCGACAGGTGGGTCAAAGCATCAAACAGATTAAAATCCTGATCTTTCAAATATTTGATTTTTTCATACGTTGTATTTTAAGGCATTAAATTTGCGGATGAAAAAATAGAATTTCAAAGTTTAAAAGTTTTAAATAAATGTCTGTGCATTTGTGTACTTTTAAGTTTTTATTTTATATCAAACCGGCTTTGGACATCTACTACTGTGAAAAAACTTAATATCCTTATTTTCCTGCTGGCATTGACTATCAGGGGAGTTTTGGCTCAGCAGGATCCCCAGCTGAGCAATTATATGTTCGGCACCCTGCAGTATAATCCTGGTTTTGCAGGCACCACCGGCCTTATATGTGCCACTGCAATAAACAGGCAGCAATGGATTGGATTTGAGGGTGCGCCCTCAACCACGGGATTTAACGTCAGCGCACCGTTCAATCTTTTAGGTATCAGCAGCGGGGCCGGGTTAAATGTGGTAAGCGATAATATCGGGTTTGACAAGGATATAAACTTTTCTGCCATATATTCAGTGATAACCGATATCGGACAGGGGAAAATGGGTATCGGTATAAGCGGAGGTATGCTTAATAAAACTCTTGATCCCGAATGGGAGATACCCTCGGGTGATATTCATACTCCCCCGTCAGGAGATCCCCTGATTCCCGAAAGCAAGGAGAGCTTTGTAGCATTTGATGCCGGGTTCGGGATCTTTTATGTTACCGGGAAATATTATGCTGCCGCATCAGTAACACATCTCAACAAACCTAAAATAAAATATTCGAAAGGCACCCCTTATATAAGCCGTCACTATTATCTTACGGCAGGATACAATCTTCAGCTGCCAAATCCTTCCCTTGAATTATTACCCTCCCTGTTAGCCGTAAGTGACGGAAAAGTTTTACAATTTTCAGCAACTTCTTTGATAAGATACAATAAAAAAGTATGGGGTGGCGTTTCATACAGACCCGGAGTTGCATTAACGGGTATCGCAGGGATAGAATTATTTAACGGGATCAGGATCGGATATGCGTATGAGTTCCCTGTAACTGATATCAGAAGAAGCACTTACGGATCACATGAGTTCATGGTAAATTATTGTTTTGATCTGAGTATGGGCAAGAGCCCGATGAAATATAAGAGCATCAGATTTTTATGATTTAATGAAATTAACCATTATTTGCAGCTAAATAACTAAGCACTATGAAAAAGGTAATCTTATCAGCTCTGATAGCAGTAATCCTTTTTAGCGGATGCGGCTCCTCCAACGACGGGGAGCTGACTGGTGTCCCCGGCAGAAAGAAATACTTTGAACCGGAACCTTTTGAAATGGCATTCATCCCCGCCGGGAATTTTATTATGGGCCCAAGCGACCAGGATGCGGTGTTTGCAATGAACAGTATTTCAAAATCGGTTACCGTCGATGCTTTCTGGATGGATCAGACTGAAATAACCAATAATAAATACAGGCAGTTTGTTCATTATGTCCGCGATTCAATCCTCAGGACCAGGCTGGGTGAGGCCGGAGTTCCCGATCGTGATTACTTTATGGTCGACAGGGATGGCAACGTGATTGAACCATACGTGATCAACTGGGATGAAAGAATTGATCCGAGGGAAGAGGTGACGGCTGAAGTACTTGAAGAAATGTATTATCCGCCCGAAGAAAGATTTAACGCCAAAAAGCAGATTGATATCAGAAAACTCAACTTCTCATACTACTGGGTTGATTATCAGCAGGCTGCCAAGTCAAGGTATGTATTCGATTACACAAACAATACAGGAAGGTATGAAGGACAGGTGACAAATGCTGACGGCTCCCGGACAGATGTTGTCAACAGATCGTCATTCATCAGGCACAATATTATGAATATTTATCCTGACACCCTGTGCTGGATACGCGATTTTACATATTCATTCAATGATCCCCAGGCTGATCTTTATTTCTGGCATCCTTCCTTTGATGATTATCCTGTTGTGGGTGTTTCATGGGCTCAGGCCACTGCCTTCAGCCGCTGGAGAACCGACTATATGAATTCTGCCTTGAGAAAACAAGGTGTATATGATGTACAGGCATACAGACTTCCCCTTGAAACAGAATGGGAGTATGCTGCAAGAGGAGGTCTTGATCTTTCAATGTACCCGTGGGGAGGGCCTTATACCCGGAACTATGAGGGTTGCTTCCTTGCAAACTTCAAACCCCTCAGGGGTAATTATATTGACGACGGAACCGTTTACACGGCCAAGGTCGGATCATATGAACCCAATGAGTACGGACTTTTTGATATGTCGGGCAACGTTGCAGAATGGACATCCTGTGCATATCATCCGTCAGCATATATCTTCCAGCACGATCTCAACCCGAATTATGAATACAACGCCACACCCCAGGATCCTCCTGTGATGAAACGGAAAGTCATACGCGGAGGATCATGGAAAGATATCGCTTATTTCCTGCAAACCAGCGCCAGGGATTATGAATATCAGGATTCAACAAAATCCTACATCGGATTCCGGAATGTAAGATCTTACATCGGGGTGAATCAATAATTGAAGAATAACATTAAAAAATCAGGTATATGAACCTAGCAGAAATAGTACAGACCAGCGGTTGGAAGAGCTTTATGGCCAAACTGTATGGTATCGGAGCTTCCATAGTCATCATCGGTGCATTGTTCAAGATCCAGCACTGGCCATTTGCAGGGACCATGCTGACCATAGGTCTTTTTACCGAATCAATCATCTTTTTCTTTTCAGCTTTTGAGCCGCTGCATGAAGAAGTTGACTGGACGCTAGTATATCCCGAGCTTGCAGGTATTCCTGAGGAGGACCCGGGGGCCGTCGGTTCAGCCGACAGAAGATATGGCTCCGCAGCCATAGGCGGTGGTGGATTTGGCGGTGGCGGCGGTGGCTCTGTCGCACTCTCAAAATTTGATGAGCTTCTTGAAAAAGCTGATATCACTCCGGATCTTTTTCAGAAACTGGGCATTGGCATGAAGAAACTCAGCGAGACAGCGGCTAATTTTAATGTTATGGGTGACGTAACAGCTGCTTCAACCAAATATATGGGCACCATTCACGCTGCCAACGATTCACTTGGAAAGCTTTCTGAAACCTATCAGTCAACTGCCAGGGTCATCAGCGACAGCCACACAGGCTACCAGAAACTGGCTGATTCGTTCTCCGTGATTGAAGCAGGAGGAAAATCATACCAGCAGCAGCTTGAAATGCTTAACAAGAATCTCTCCGCCCTGAATGCGGTCTATGAGATTCAGAAAAAAGGAGCAGATGAAAATATGAGAGAATCCGACAATCTCTATAAAGGCATTCAAAACCTTTTGAAAGATCTTGCCGACTCTGCCGGTGATGCAAGGAAATACCGTGAACAAATATCAAAGCTTAATGACAACCTGTCTGCATTGAATAATGTTTACGGGAACATGCTTGCAGCCATGAATGTTAAATAAGGTAACATTTAATTTACAATAAACTAAACACCCAGAAAATGGCTCACGAAAGGCTATCCCCACGGCAAAAGATGATCGGTATGATGTACCTGATTCTTACCGCCATGCTTGCACTTAACGTGTCAAAGGAGGCCGTGGAAGCATTTAAAAAGGTCGACAAGAGTCTTACCCAGACAATCACCAACTATGCCCTGAAAAACAACCTTATATATACTGAATTTGACAGGGCGGCTGCAGAAAATCCGACCAAGGCAGGGAAATTTAAAGCAGCTGCATATGAAGTGAAGACCCGTGCCGATGAAATTTTCAATTATATCCAGGACCTCAAGATCGAAATCATAACAACTGCCGAAGGAAAGGACACCCCTGCCGTCAGGGGACGTGAAGTATTCATCGATGAAGTAAAGAAAATTGATGAGAACAATGTGCCCTCCGAAATTCTGATCGGTGCCAATGAGAATGGAAAGGCAAATCATCTTAAAGCCCTGATCAATGATTACAGGGAATTTCTTATCACCACCCTCGATGGTAAAAATCCTACTGCCGAAGAGGCTCTTCTCAGCAGTCTTAACACTGACGACGGAAAAGATCCGGGAGGGCAGCCGACCCGGTGGGAAAACCTTACGTTTCAGACATTACCTCTCGTTGCAGTAATAACGATACTTTCCAAAATGCAGGTTGATGTGAGAAACGCCGAGACAGAAGTATTGAACCAGCTTTATTCAGAGATCGACGCGTCATCATTTAAATTCAACAAACTGATGCCGATCGTGATTCCAAATTCAAACTACATCACTCTGGGCAGCGATTATGAAGCCCAGGTATTCATCTCGGCTGCCGATACAACCCAGGCCCCGGTTATCACTGTGAACAATACCGTTCTGCCTCTTGATGAAGCAGGCAGGGGAATTTACAGGACCAGGGCGACAACTACCGGCACCAAAACATGGGGTGGCATTATAGCAATGAAGGCCCCCGACGGAACAATGCGTAATTATCCTTTCTCTACAAGCTATACCGTTGGAGAACCCAATGTAGTGGTGTCACCGACTGCAATGAACGTAATGTACATGGGTATCCCGAATCCGATCGATGTATCTGTACCCGGCGTCAGCCCCAACAATATCAGGATAAGAGTGGTAAACGGTTCTTTTACAACAGAGAAGGTAAAAAACTCAAGAGGACAGAACTTCAGGGGCAACTGGGCCGTAAAACCAAATGCAGTCGGACAGAATGTCCAGGTTTATGTTTCTTCAGTGGATGGAACCAAACAAACCACATTTCCCCCGATAGAATTCAGGGTCAAGCCTCTGCCTGCTCCTATTGCCGTATTTGCCGGTAAAAATACGGGAAGTGTACCGAAAAATACCGCTGCCGCACAAACAGGTGTCTATGCCTCACTTCCTGATTTCGACTTTGACCTGGTATGGAATGTAACCGGATTTACGGTGCTCTATACCGATAACAGGGGTGACTTCGAGGAACAGAGTAACAGCAGCGCTCTTACAGCCAGGCAGAAAGATCTTATCAACAGGCTCACACGTGGAAAGAATCTGTTCATCAAGGATATAAAAGCCAGAGGACCTGACGGAAAAACCATCGATCTGAATCCAATAATATTAAAGATTGATTAGCATTAAAATCATAAGACAATGAATAAGAAAATCTTTTTTGGAATTATCGCATTTGCCATAGCAGGCACATCTTTTGCACAGTCGTTCGGCGATATTTACCAGAAATCAATACCGGATAATAAGAAAATAAATTATCCCTACCTGAGGGAAGCCGATGTGATATGGTCGAAGAAAGTATGGCGCCTGATCGACCTGAGGGAAAAGATCAACCAACCTCTGTACTATCCGACCAAACCCATGCAGGATGGCAGAAAAAGTCTGATCAACATAATCCTCGATGAGATCCAGACAGGCCGCCTGGAAGCCTTTTCGCCGCTCGATTCCAATATCCCCACCACTTACGGGGAAATTGAAACAAACATGGGCGCAGCCACAAGAGTGCAATCGATCCAGATAAATGCCGAGGGAGCAACCCGTGATACAACAATAACCGAGGATGCCAAACCGGAAGAGGTAAAGCAGCTAATGATCTATGAAGAATGGTTCTTTGACAAGAAACTGTCAAAACTCGATGTCAGGATAATAGGAATAATGCCTTACTGGATGGGATATGACCCTCAGCTCGGAAGAGCACTCCGGAAGCCGCTGTTCTGGATCAAATTCGATGATATTCGTGATATACTGGCAAGACATGAAGCGTTTGTGGCAAATAACGATGCCCAAAGGCTCTCGTATGACGATCTCTTCATGCAAAGAAGGTTTGGAAGCGTAATCTTCGGGGAATCAAACGTGTATGACGACAGGCAGATCAATGATTATACAGTCGGAAAGTACACCCTTTACGAAGCGGAACGAATAAAGAACGATCTGCTCAATTTTGAACATGACCTCTGGGAATATTAAAACATGAAAAATGAAAAAGGGCCTCTCTGCGAAGCCCTTTTTTTATTTCCGGAGATTTTGTTCAAAATGATCATTATCATTGATATTTCTCACCTGTTGCCTCTTTCACATCATCAAGATAATTCTTTATATTCTGCTCATCTTCCTTCCTGACTACAAGAAGAACATTATCCGACTCCACAATGATATAATCCGTCAGCCCCTGCACCACAGCAACCTTTCCTGAAGGAAGGTTGAAAATATTCCCCCTGCTTTCATACGCAAAAACCTCTCCCCCGATCACCGCATTTCCTTTCTTATCTGTTTCCGAATGCTCATATAACGAACTCCAGGTTCCCAGGTCGGACCATCCTATGTCAGTGAACATCACATAAACATTGTCCGCCTTTTCCATTATACCATAGTCAATCGATATGCTGCGGCATTCAGAGTATGTTTTTCCGATAAACATTTTTTCCTGCTTCGTGCCAAATAACGATTTCCCTTCCTCAAATGTAGTGAACATGTCAGGCAGATGTCTTTTAAAAGCCTCTTTTATTGAATCAGAGTTCCAGATGAATATCCCTGAGTTCCAGTAAAAATCACCACTTTCAAGGAACACCCGGGCCAGTTCGATATCGGGTTTTTCAGTGAATGTCTTTACTTTCATAAGGTTGTCGTACCCGCTTACCGGTTTTTTTCTGTCAGCCTGAATGTAACCATAGCCTGTTTCCGGCCTGTCGGGTTTGATTCCGAGAGTAAGAAGTGCATCATTTTTTTCTGCGAACTCAAAACTCTTTCTGATGACATCGCAGAATTTATCTTCCTTAATAATAAAATGATCAGCCGGAGTAACAGCTATCACGGCATTTTTATTCCTGCTCAGGATACTGAATGTCCCGTATGCGATGCACGGGGCAGTATTCCTTCTGAATGGTTCGGCAAGTACATTTCCGGGGTTGATGTTCAGCTGTTCAACTACAAGGTCCTTATGGTCAGCACTGGTAACGACCAGAATATTCTCCTCATGGCAGATCGACCTGAAGCGTCTGTAGGTTTGCTGCAGGAGTGTTTCACCTTTTCCCAGTATATCAAGGAACTGCTTGGGCCGTTCACGACGGCTCAATGGCCAGAAACGGCTTCCGACGCCTCCTGCCATAATAATAACATATCTGTTATCCATCTCGGATCATTTAATAGAATTAATATCTGCAAATATACTATTTTGACCTTCCACTACTTAAACATAGATGAAGGAAATCCGCCAAATATTTCTAATTTTACATTCAGTATCCAAATACCATGTTCAGATTTTTATCTCAGACCGGCCTTTACTTTATTCTGCTCAAAAAGGTATTCTCGCGACCTGAAAAACCTTCAGTTTATTACAGGCAAACCATGCGCGAGCTGGTATTCCTGGGTTTTAACTCCATAGGCATTATCGCAATAATATCATTCTTCATGGGAGCAGTAATTACGCTGCAGACCGCATATAACACTGAAAATCCCATATATCCCACTTATCTTATTGGTCTGGGATGCCGCGATTCAATCATCCTTGAGTTTTCGTCCACCATAACTGCCCTGATACTTGCAGGAAAGGTGGGATCGAACATAGCATCAGAAATAGGGACCATGAGAGTTACTGAACAGATCGATGCCCTGGAGATAATGGGTGTTAATTCAGCTTCATACCTTATACTGCCCAAAATCATTGCAACCCTTCTGTTCAACCCCCTGCTGACCCTTCTCAGCATAATAGTGGGAATAACAGGCGGATGGATCGCCGGAACAACTGCAGGCGTCATCACATCGCAGGATTTTATATATGGAATCCAGTATGCCTTTATCCCATATTATATCACTTATTCAATCATCAAGACTTTGTTCTTTGCATTCATCATATCAAGTGTATCCGCTTTCCAGGGATACTTCGTTGAAGGCGGTTCGCTAGAGGTTGGCCGTGCAAGTACAAAAGCCGTGGTTTACAGCAGTTTGCTCATACTTCTTTTCAACGTCCTCCTGACACAGCTCTTACTGTCATGATCAAAGTCGACAACCTCTATAAGAAATTCAATGAGCAGACCGTTCTGGATAATATTTCCGTGAAATTTGACCCCGGAAAGACAAACCTTGTAATAGGCAGGAGCGGTTCGGGCAAAACAGTGCTGCTCAAATCGATAATAGGGCTTCATGAGGTCGACAGCGGCGAGATATGGTATGATGATATTCTTTTCAACGAGCTTGATTTCAAAGCAAGGAAATCCATCCGGAAGGAGATAGGTATGCTGTTCCAGGGAAGCGCCCTTTTTGACTCACTTACTGTTGAGCAGAATGTGATGTTCCCCCTCGATATGTTCACCGGGAAGCCGATCGAGGAAAAACTGGAGAGAGTGAATTTCTGCCTTAAAAGAGTAAATATCCTGAATGCCAACCAGCTCTATCCTGCAGAATTATCAGGAGGCATGAAAAAGAGAGTGGCCATTGCCAGAGCCATCTCCCTTAATCCAAAATATCTTTTCTGCGACGAGCCAAACTCAGGCCTTGATCCGCTGACAGCCATTCTGATAGATGAGCTCATCAAGGAGCTGACCGAGGAATATTGCATGACAACCATTGTCAATACCCACGACATGAACTCGGTAATGAAGATCGGTGATAAGATCATGTTCATTCATGAGGGAGCCAAATGCTGGGAAGGGAGCAAGGAGGAGATCCTTAACTCCGATTGTGACACTCTGAATGATTTTATTTTCGCCAATGCGCTCGCCAGGCAATTGCGGCAATCACTGAAGTAAGTAATACAAAATCAGTCAACTTCTTCGTAATCAACATATTCCCCGATCTCTTTTGATACACCTGATTTTTTGTCTGTACTTCGTCCGGAATCGTGTTCCCTGAATTTTCTGTTTTTTTCTTCCGTGAAGTAACTGACAAACGACCTTATCAAAAGATAAATTATAATACAGATTAAAATAAACCTGAGAAGAATCATTATTCTGTTGTTATTTAATTAACAATAATCAAAGTACAGGCTGGTCTCTTTTCATCCTGTTGCCAAAAAGCAGATTTACCCCAAAACTTGTATTGACAGTATTCCAGTTTGCCGGTACAGGGATCTTATCTCCGTCAACCGTAACGTTTTTCCATGATAAAGGTATCCTGTCGACAAGCAGATAGAACTGGGCCCATCCGCCCCTTATCGCAAGGCCGATCCCGAGGTTATCGTACGTCTGGTTACCTGCGGTATAAGCCAGTGAAGCAGAAAAGAAATTACGCAGGTTAAGGTTTGCGGAAAGGGTGAAGGCTTCCCTGATCTGCTTTTCAATAATACGCGAATGAGACAAAGCTCCGAACGATATCATATCGTTGAGCTCAAATTTACCTCCTACAGTGATCCCCACGGGTATATTTGTCCTGAACATTCCCGGGTCCATCAGGTAAGTTTCTCCGGCAATTGAATCCAGCACTCCTTTCAGAACGTCTTCAAAAGTGGCCGATCCGCTCTGAACATCTGCAATAGTCATCCCGTTCAGTGTAATATCCGCCTTTGTGCTCAGGCTCGTAAGGTCGGACTTCCACTTTATGTACCCAAAATCAGTGAGGGCCGCTGAAAGGGATATCCGGTCAGTCAGATAATATTCCGCTCCCAGGTCTATCCCGAAACCAATATTCCCGGTATTCGTAAAGAATTCACCGGAGCCAAACCTGTTATCGTCAAATTCAACATCATCAATTTTATTCTGAGCATCCGTGTACACCCTTACCGGGCCGCTGATGTTCACTGACATATCAGCAGAGAGACTGTTTGTAAGATCGTTGTTTACCTGAACCTTCAGCAATTTATTATCAACCGAAGCTGTTGCCAGTCCCATATACATTTTGCCTTTTACCCCTATTCTTAAATTCGGGGTTATATTCCTCGAGAACCCTATGCCCGCTTCACGGAAATAATTAATATGAGTGCGAAAGGCTGACAGGTCAAAGCTCTGACCCACAAAATTTTCATTACCCAGAAATGCCAGCCTGAGAAGGTCTTTTGGAAAAACGATATTGCATTCCACCCGTTCGATTATATCGAGAAAGAAATAATTACCTTTTCCGGCAGCAAATCCCACTCCCAGCAGCTGAACAGCCGTACCTGTTTCAAGGTAATTCCTTTCCTTTAAGCGTGAGAGGAATTTCTCGGTATCAAAATCAGGATTGAGAAAAGGCATATAATTTTCTTCCAGCGGTCTTCCGTCGGTAAAGATATCCTCAAACCTCAAGAAATTGTTGGCCATGCTGAAATTAATGCCGGTAAGTGCCGGCAGCCCGACATAAACTGCGCCTGTATGGCGGAGTGACGGATTTAAAAGATGGTTCTGAGGAAGGTTCATATGGTAAAGGACCTGGCTGTTCTGGCCCGAAACTGCCGTTGCAGTTATCATCATTATCCCGGCAGCAAACCATTTTAAATGTGTTTTCATGTTGTCAGTTTTCTGTTACCAGTTTGTAATTATATAAAAATCTGTCTGTTCCTCCGACTATCAGGTTCCAGTGGTTCCTTTCCGTAAGTCTGCTTATCGAGAACATCGAAGCGCCTCTCAGGGGAAATCCGTTCATTACCTTTCCGTCTTTTCCTATAAGGTAAATGAGGTTGTTCTGTACGTCAAAGACCCCTATCTTCCTGTTTGTGGATGAAAAGTTGAAATAGATGGGGCCCCCTAGCTGTTCCGTACCAAATTCCCTGGCAAACATTTCCGTTTTATTATGATCGTAAAGATATAATATGCCTCCGTCAATGAAAACATATTCGCCAAAACCATCGCTGTCTACGTCAAAAAAATCAAAGGAATGGTCAAAGGAAAATGACCTGAAGCTGAATTTTTTCACCCGGCCGTCAAAGTAGATATTCTGAACCGTTCCGTCGGGTGCAGTACAGATAAGCGAAGGTGAAGAACCCGGAACCAGCCTGAGGCCTGATCCTTTGGCCCTGGTCACTGCTTCTTCCGGCTGAAGCCTTATATTTCCCGAACGGTCAAGAAAATATATCGAGGCTTCATCTGCCACAACGATATAATCCTTGCCTGACACCCTGAAAAAGGCCGCCTCGGAAATTACATGTCCGGAGGTCCTGAAAGGTTTCCATCCCTTTACGACGTTCCCTTCCCTGTCATATGCGTATACCATCTTATCCTCTCCTGCGATGACAAGCCTGTAGTTTTTGTTATTGTCATAATCAAAGAGTGCAAGCGGGTTTGTTGCGGGCGATCTGAGCCTGACCGGGTATCTGGCAACATAATTCCCGTTGCGGTCAAGAAGATGCAACATATTCCTCCCTGAAAACAACAGCTGATATTTTCCGTTCCGGTAATAGTCGATCATATAAACAGGCCCTGCTATACTTTCAGAAACAGGTACTTTCCACAGCACCCGTCCTGTCGAATTGATCAGATAAACATTGTTATTCAGATCCTGAACAAAAATCTCTTTCGCTCCGGTGTTATGGTTGGTGAAGAAGAACGGCTTTATTGACGCCAGAGTGTCGAGAAGCGTTTCCCACTCTGTAACAGACTCTCTTCGTGGCTCCTCCACATATCGTACCGAAAGATTGTTGTATATCATATTATTTATTGATGCAAACTGGTAGCCGGCTGACTGGATCTTCTCCAGAAAGCTCCTGTTTGCTGCCAGTGGATCAATGATTTCTTTTTTGAGATAATCTGACAGAAAATCAACTATATATGAAGGAACGCAATAGAAATAATAACCTGCCCTGCTCGGGAGCATCTCTTCAAAATCGCAGAAAGCAATATCATTAGCAAGGGTTTTCTTAAGGATGTTATCGTAAAGTACTTTCGTTATTGTTGAATAAGAATTGCCGGTTATCATGAAGCTGTCAAAGAAAGCATAGTGAGTATCCCTGAACCCCGGGGCAAAACCAGGCAGCAGAACATCTGCAAGCCCCCTGCTGTTTGTCGAGTAAACCGGTATGCTGGTCTGGTCATCGGGTTTATAGTGTAAAGCTTTCAGCTCTGCTTTCATTTCTTCCTGAAGAAGCTGCTCGCACCTGAACCTGTTGGTAAGCCTGTAGATAATTACCGAGCTCTCTCCGGAGGTCAGTCCCTTAATATTCAGATATGCCCTTGTCATCTCATTGCTTATGAACGGATACAGAGACTCTGCCATATCGTACACTCTGCCGGAGACCCCCGGCCGTGATTTATGCAGTTTTAATGCCGGCACAAAAACTGATTCAAACAAAGCCGTGGCCGAGGGAAGAATCCTGTAGGTCTCAAACGATCCCGGAGTTACATATTTGTATTTGTCCAGTATATCAGAAGTGTCAGCGCTTTCTGAATAACCGCTTAAAGTCAGTCCCTGATCACCTGTGTGAATGTCAACCCCTGCCGTGCCTGCGAGTTCTGATATTCTGTCGGCCAGATATGAAGCCCCGGGTTTCAGCATATGCTTTATCACCGGAGAAAGGTTCCTGAAGATCACGTACAGTTTATCCTCACTGCGCCCTGCGGTAAGTAATATCCTCTGAAAACCAGGAAGATTTCTTACATCCGTCCCGCTTTCAGCCTGCTTCAATGCCCTGTAAAATACCTCTGACGAATTTGCTGCCAGAAGCAATCCGGAATTCACGGTTATGAACAGGGTGTCTTTCCGGCCTTCAATACTTAATACGGACCGCCTTCCTGATTTTTCTTCAGTGATATCCTTAAAAGAGGACAGCTTCAGCAGGTCCTTTATCTGCCTGATACCTGTTTCCGCAGGTACAGTCATTGACAGCAAAGGTCTGAGTTTTACAGCCTCAACCGGATGAAAGGAGATCACTGCCGGTCCTGCATGAAGTATTTTTTCCATGTAGGGCCTGTTAAGCTGGTCGGAAAGAAACCTTAACTTTCCATAAAAGTCGCTTAATTCCTCAATCTTCCCTATCTCACCAAAAAATCCTTTTTCGGTTGTTACCGAATTAAACAGCCTTTGTATATCAGGTGTTTCCAAAACCAGACATGCGTCGGTTCCTACCGGTTTAAAGGGATCTGCGAGGAGCGTCTTTCTTCCCTGATGAAAAAAATAGCTCAGGACTATTATGCCTGCGACCAAAAACAATATGACAGCTACTGCGATTTTTTTTCTCACGCTCCGGCAAAAAGTATAAAATATTTTTCAAAAATAAAAAATATATGCATCAGGCTTCTTCTGTTACTTTCCATCCGGCTGTTTCGGCAAATGCATATACGGGTCTGCGCAGATCACCGTAGAAAGTGACCCGGTGCCAGCCCCACTGATCCCACATTGTAAAGAGCTTTTCAATATCTCCTTTGGGTTCGGCGCACAGCTTTGTCCGGCATGCACGATCGTCAGGGTCATTGTCCACAGCCACAGCCTGATGGAATATTATCTCTTTTCTTTCCTGTAATATTTCAAGTGTTGTGGTAAGGTAATTAAGGGGGAGTATTGAACGCACAGAAGCACCCTGACGATCTTCGGAATGTGTCATAATGGTGAAGGGGTTCGTCTCTCCCTGTGGCCCGAACATCCTGTTGGGCGCAACACAGTGGGCATAAATTATCTGCCGCCGGGAAGTATCAATAACCGGATCGGATATAAATCCGGGCCTTCCGTCTGTCAGGGTTGAAAATGCCAGCATTGTTGCGGCCGATCTGACGTCGCATTCACATCCCCCTACGAGTCCTTCATTGCACAATTCATGAAACCCAAGGCATGGGTAAGCATGAATATGCCCTCCGTAAAACCCTCCCAGGCAGTTTATGGTGATCGCATTGGCTCCATGATCTGCCAGCACTTTTTTCATTCCCAGGTACATTGCAGCTGACGTTTCAAGGGTGCTGAAGGAAACGTCAATGACACTTTCGGCATTTTTCTGCCACTTTTCCGCAACTGCACGTGACTCATCCCTGCCGGCAGCGCTCCATGCATCATTTACCTCCGAGAAAGGTATATATTCAAGCGGTATCCCGAGCAAAGGCTCTGCAACAAGGGCTTTCTGGTCCCTGACAGCAAGTATCTTTGACTGCTTCAGCCTGTAGATGCATTCGTCCGGCGGGATGGTATTTACTTCATCCCTGTTTAAGGTCAGGGATCCCGGCCGGGGAGTCAGTCTCATTCGTGTGTTCCTGACAGCATCGGAGAAATTATAGCCGGGAGCGTCTGCTTTTCTGAAGCATTTGACGGCTTCGATGAGATCAGCCGGGTCCGAAGAAGCAACAAATCCCAGGTTTGCCTGGTTCTTTCTCTGGAATGCTGCACTGTAAACCAGGAACCCTCCGCTGCCTCCGTATTGAAAATCAACATATAAAACAGGCTTTCCCGTTTCGGCAATCTTCTGCACAACCTGGTTCCAGCAGTTCATCTGAAATACAATATACCCGTTTGCCGGTTCATTAAGATCATTCTGAATAATTTGTTCTGCATCCTGCGGTCCTGCAGCCATTACAGGAATGAAATGCATATCTCTGAAGCTTTTCTCCAGCAAATTGTTGAATTCGGCTATATGGGGCCTGAAGTCAAAGCCTGTATTGGGCCAGTCGGGTTGCTGCTGGACAGGACCGTGAAGAGAATAGATCACTTTAATCCTTTTCTTTGTCTTTTTAACAGTCAATGGTTCCGGCTGACTAATAAAAGCCAGCGGAGCAAAAGCCGCGCATGCTGCACAGCTGCTGCATGACGAAATAAATCTTCTCCGGGAAAGTTCGCCCGGATTCTTGCTTGTAATGTCTTTTTGGAAGAGTGTGGCAGGTTTTTTCATGATCCGGATATTTTAAATATTTGTCAGGGATTAATCCTCAATTATGCAAGTTACAGAAAGATTAATATTTGGCACGCATTTTGATTAAGATATTGTACACAGGCAATCTCAATCATATACTTGATCTTCAGGGCAGCCAGGGTAAAACCTGGCTTTTTTTTTATCAGAAAGGTCTGTAGCCTATTATTTCCCTGACATCCCTTAAGGTTTTTGAAGCACTTTCGCGTGCTTTTTCCGAACCCTCCTTCACAACACGGGCAAGATATTCCCTGTCTGCCAGAATTTCATTTATCCTGTGGCGAATGGGCTCTGTAACTTTTATGATGTCCTCTGCAAGCTGCTTCTTCAGTTCTCCGTAACGGATCTCACATGAAGCGTGCTTCTCCTTAAAATATTTCGTGGTGGATGGATCGGAAACAACCTTCATTATGGTGAAAAGGTTATTAACCGGCCCGGATGGTTCTTCTCCGGGCTTCTGCGGACCTGAATCCGTAACCGCCTTCATGACTTTCTTTCTTATCTCCCCGGGTGTGTCGGCCAGAAATATTCCGTTCCCTTCGCTTTTTCCCATCTTTCCCGAACCGTCAAGACCGGGGATCTTTATCAGTTTCTTCCCGAAATTATACGCGTCAGGTTCCGGGAAATAATCCACTCCGTAGATGGTATTGAATCGTCTGGCAAACCTGCGGGTTATTTCCAGGTGCTGTTCCTGGTCCTTTCCTACGGGCACCTTGTTTGCGCGGTGAATGATAATATCGGCAGCCATAAGTACCGGATATGTAAGCAGGCCGGCATTTATATTGTCAGGGTGCTTACGGATCTTCTCCTTGAATGAAGCAGTCCTTTCAAGCTCTCCCACGTAAGCATTCATGTTCAGCAACAGGTAAAGCTCAAACACCTCGGGTACATCACTCTGTATGAATACCGTGGCTAAAGCGGGATCGATCCCGCAGGCAAGATATTCCGCAATAACCTGCCTTATGTTACCATGAAGATCGGCAGGTTTGGGATGAGTGGTAAGGGAGTGATAATCGGCAATAAAGAAAAAACATCTGTTTTCTTCCTGCATTTTTATAAAGTTCCTCAGCGCCCCGAAATAGTTTCCCAGATGCAGCTTTCCCGTCGATCTTATTCCGCTTACAACCGTTTCCATTATTTTCTGATAAAAATATTACGCAAAATTAATTCTTTTTCCTTACCCGGCACCCGGTATTGCTCATTTCTGAAACATGAGAACCTGCTGCAGGTGTAACGGCAGGGAATGGTCTCACATGAATTCTGGACGGGGTCTGGACAATCTGAGGTCGGTATTTGCCGGAAAATCGTAACTTTGCCTGATCAAAAACGGCAGGCCATGGAAACAACACGACAGAAAAAAGTATCAAGGCTCCTCCAGAAAGAACTGGCCGGGATACTGCTCAGGAAAGGCAATGAAATGGCGCCCGGCAGACTCCTGTCTGTAACTAAGGTAAGGGTAACCCCCGATCTGTCGGTTGCCAAAGTTTACATGAGCATATTTCCTTCTGCAGGCCAGGAACTGATCATGAAATCCATTCATGATCACTCCCCAAAAATCAGGTACGAAATGGGACAGAAGATCAGGACACAGCTGAGAATAGTCCCTGAACTGCTCTTTTTTATTGATGACAGCCTCGACTATATCGATAATATTGACAAACTGCTGAAGTCCTGAAAATGAAGTATGACCCTGTCAAGAAATCGCTTGGAAGGTTTATCAGGAACTCGTCATTCCTGAGGAAGGTTTTCTACCTGTCTCTCGATCTTCTTCTGCTGCGGGCATGGCACGTAAGAAAAGTCCTGGGAAAAACAGAATCATATCTTGACGGCGAAGCTTCCGTCCTTGACGCTGGTTCAGGATTCGGCCAGTATGCATGGAGGATGAGCAGGAGAAACAAAGGATGGAAGATAACAGGTATCGATATCGACCCGGAGCATGTAAGTGACTGTAACTCCTTCTTCAGCAGATCGGGCCTTTCAGAAAGGGTCTCATTCAGGAGTGCCGACCTTACAGAACTGGATGAGGACTCCTGTTACGACCTGATCCTGACAGTTGATGTGATGGAACATATCAGGGATGACAACATCGTATTCGGCAACTTTTTCAGATCAATGAAACCGGGAGGGATAATAATTATTTCAACACCTTCCGACAGGGGAGGGTCTGATGTCCGTTGTGAAGGCGATGAATCGTTCGTCGGGGAACATGTAAGGAACGGATACGGCATTGATGAGATCACCGCGAAACTGGAGAATTCAGGATTCAGGGATATCAGGGCACTTTATACCTACGGAACACCCGGTAATATCTCCTGGAAAATTTCGATGAAATATCCCGTAATACTTCTGAATTTCTCACGGTTGTTTTTTATTATTCTTCCGTTTTATTATCTTATCATCCTGCCTTTTGCCTTTTTATTGAACGCCCTTGATGTGACGCTTATACATAAAACCGGCACAGGATTGATTGTAACCGCCAGAAAACTAACAGATTGAAACTCTCTCTATACATAGCAAAAAGATATCTGTTCGCAAAGAAGTCGAGAAATGCGATAAACGTGATCTCCGCAGTATCTGTCGCCGGAGTCACTGTCGGAACAATGGCCCTGATAATAGTGCTTTCAGTATTCAACGGCCTTGAGACCCTGGTGCATTCGATATTCAATACATTCGATCCCGATCTGAAGATAACGGCTGTAGAAGGAAAGACATTCATCCCCGATAAAAATGCACTTGCGATGCTAACAGAAACAGAAGGGGTGTCATGCTACTCTCTTTGTCTTGAAGAAAATGCGCTTCTGAGATATGGCGAAAGACAGTTCATTGCCACAATAAAGGGAGTTGATGACAATTACGCCAGGGTCAACGGGATAGACAGCGCAATGTGGGAAGGTGACTTTATTCTCCGTTCGGATCAGGGAAGACCTTATGCAGTGACCGGCATAGGGATCGCCAACTACCTGGGATTAAGAATTAACTTTATAACTCCCCTGAATATATACGTCATTCCCCGGGCCCGGTCAAGACAAACCGTTGACCCGGAAAATGCCTTCAAAAGAAGGTACATCTTCCCGTCGGGCATATATCAGGTTGAACAGGAATATGATTCTAAATATGTATTTCTGCCCCTCTCATTCACCCGTGAGCTGCTCGATTATCAGGAAGAAGTGAGTTCGATAGAAATTAAATTTTCAGGAGATGCCAGAGGGGAAGCTGTTGCCAGAAATGTCAGGAATATCTTCGGCGAGGGTTTCCTTGTGCAGAACAAGTTCGAACAACAGGAGATATTTTACAAGGTCATGCGTTCGGAGAGGCTTGCCATTTATCTGATCCTTACTTTTATAATTATTATAGCATCTTTTAATATCATAGGATCGCTGACGATGCTCATCATTGAAAAAGAACGCGATATTGAGATCCTTAAAAGTCTTGGGGCCGACAACGTACTTATCCGTAAGATATTCATTTTTGAAGGCTGGCTCATATCCATCATCGGCACCATCGGAGGCGTTATCCTGGGGTTCATCATCTGCTGGATACAGCAGGAATATGGAATAATCAAGCTGCAGAGCGATTCGCTTATAATGAACGCTTATCCCGTCGCCATGAAGCTGAAAGATTTTATTATTGTGCCGGTTACCGTACTCCTGATCGGTTTCTGGGCTGCCTGGTACCCCGTCAGGTACCTGACACGCAAATATCTCATCGGGTCTGAAGATCAAAAAAATAAATAATCTGACATGAACCGGTACACAATCGTTGCCCTTTGTACTCTGCTCATTCTTTCCTGTTCCTGCTCAAGCCGGCGCAGCAAAGCCGGACACAAGGATATAATTCCGGAAAGGGACCTTATAATGATCCTCACCGATGTCCACCTTGCTGACGGACTGTTGAATGTCGGGGAAACAAGAAAACTATACAGCAGCGATGATGATCTCTCGATCTACCGTGAGATATTTGAAGGCTACGGATACAGCGAAGAAATAATGGATAAAACCCTGCGCTTCTATTTCATGAAAAGACCTAAAAAGCTTGTCAGGATCTATGACAGGGTACTGGGAAGGTTAAGCGTGATGGAAGCAAGGCTTGAGCATGAGACACCATTGCACGCCAAGAGAGATGAATCGAGCTTATGGGATGGTGAATCCATTTACTGGCTCCCCCCCGGACGGGAGAATGACACAGCATGGTTTGAATTCCCCATTATTTCACCGGGGCGGTACACCCTGACATTTCACATGACCATCTATCCTGATGATGAGACCATAGATCCGGTGTGCGGCATATTCATTTCACCGGCTGACACACTTCAGCCTGAAAAGAGGGACTACTTCGCCACCATACCATTCCTTAAAGACGGGCAGACACGATATTACAGGTTAACAAAAAGAGTGACGGGCGATCAGCCCCAAATGATAAAAGGCTGGTTCGTCAACTATGAAAACCAGAGGCCTGCCACCAGGCATATGAGAGTGGAGAACATCTATATGATCCGCAATCTGCCCAGACAATGAAAAAATTCTCTGCCCAGTATATCTTCACCAATGCAGGACCACCTCTGAAAAGAGGCATAATAACTGCCGGTGATGACGGAGTTATTCTGAATGTTGAAGATACCGGGGGAGATCTTAAAGAGCAGTCATCCGTGGAGTTCCACAACGGTATCATCATTCCGGGGTTTGTGAATTGCCATGCACATCTCGAGCTGTCCCATCTTAAAGGCCGTATTCCCTGCGGCACAGGATTATCAGGGTTCATCGGGGCTATCCGTGAGCTTAGGGATAATGATCCTGCAATGATCTTTTCATCAATCTCTGCCGCTGAAGACGAAATGCTGGGCGAAGGTGTGGTCCTCTGCGCCGATATATGCAATACTCCTGCAACTTTTTTCCTTAAATCGGCAGGCAGGATAAAGTATGTCAGCCTTCTTGAAGTATTCGGCATCGATCCCGCAAGAGCCGCAAAGAGAATGGAGGAGCTCTCCGTTCTTGCAAAATCCGCTGATGAAGCCGGCCTCGTATGGTGGCCTGTGCCGCATTCAGCCTATTCGGTATCCCTGACCCTTTTCCGGCTTCTGAGGGAAAAAAGCAAGAAAAACAAAGTGACATCCATTCATTTTATGGAATCCGCCGGCGAAAAATCATTTCTTTCCGGACATGGCGGACCTGTAATGGATTCCTATGTTGAATCCGGACTGGCGCCGCTGTTTTTTGAGACCGTCACAACGCATACCGCCGCCATCCTTGAGGAGGTCACGCCTTCGGGTAATCTGATTCTCGTGCATAACACCCACGCGGATGCCGACACTGTCAGGACTGTAAACAGGAGAAAAAATCTTTACTGGTGCCTCTGCCCCAATTCAAATCTGTATATTGAAAACAAGATCCCGCCGCTTGACATTCTGCTTGCCGAAGGATGCACACTTGTCACGGGCACTGACAGCTCTGCCTCGAACCGCCGCCTAAGCATCCTTGAAGAACTTAAAACACTGCAGAACCGCTTTCCGGACATCCCTCTTGAAGAAATGATACGCTGGGCTACCATCAACGGCGCCAGGGCTCTTGGAGAGGAAACTCTTTACGGGAAGATCGCTCCCGGGAAAAAACCGGGGCTGCTCCTTATCCGCGAAACCGACCTGTTTACGCTGAAACTGCTCCCGGAAAGCAGCATTAAAAGATTGTTGTAACAATCGTGCCATCTAATTGTTATTTTTGCAGATCAGTTTTTGTAAGAACGATGGCTACATTCTTATTTGACAAGATCATTTTCGGGCCGGTTAAAAGCAGGAGACTCGGGATGTCGCTGGGCATCAACCTCCTGCCCGCGACCAGGAAGGTATGCAACTTTAACTGCATTTATTGTGAATGCGGACTGACCTACAACCTTAAAAAGCCTGAAAGTTATCTGCCTGCCCGTGAAGAGGTGTTCAAAGCCCTGGACAAAAAACTTGAACAACTCAAAAAGTCAGGTACCCCGCCCGATATGATAACATTTGCCGGAAACGGAGAACCTACACTTCATCCCGATTTTCCGGGTATTATAGACGACACGATCGAACTGCGGAACAAACATTTTCCGGGTATCCCCATTGCAGTTCTGTCAAATTCCTCAACGATAACACTTCCACGTATCAAAGAAGCCCTTTTAAAGGTCGACAAAAACATCCTGAAGCTCGATTCAGGCTTCGATCTCACGGTAAGAACACATAACCGGCCGCGTGTCAATTTCAAAGTGGCTGAGCTTATTGAAAATCTGAAGAAATTCAACGGTCAGCTGATCATACAAACCCTGTTCCTGCGAGGCACCTGCAATGGAAAACTAATAGACAACACAACGCCTGAAGAGATAAGGGCCTGGCTGGATGCACTCGATATCATAAGACCTTCAGAAGTAATGATCTACACCATCTCCAGAGACACTCCCGCAACAGGAGAATTCAGCAAGGTTCCTCTGAACGAACTGAACCGCATTGCATCAATGGTAAGAAAAATGGGAATAAAGACCCTGGTCTCAGGTTGATCTTGGACAAAAGTAATAACATACTTATCTGCCCCCTTGAATGGGGACTGGGTCATTCTGGCCGGATGATACCTCTTGCCCTCCGGCTGCAGAATATGAACAATAAAATATTCATAGGTGCGGGCCATGAGCATATCTGCTTCTTTAAAAAAGAACTCGACGGAGTATTATACATTCATTTCCCCGGTTTCAGGCCGGGTTATTCAGCGCTTCTTCCACAGTACCTGGTGCTGTTGCTTAAATTGCCTTTACTTTTTTATCATATTATCCATGAACATATTAAGCTCAGGAAGATCATAAAACGACATAACATTGACATCGTAATAAGCGACAACAGGTTTGGATTATGGAACAGGAAAATTAAAACCGTTTATATAACACACATGCCGCGAATCCCTTTCCCGGCAGGTTTCAGGTGGATGGAACGGGCAGGCACAGCGCTTCACCGCTTTATTATTAAGAAGTATTCCTTTTGCCTCATTCCCGACCTTCCGGGAGAACCGAACCTCACAGGCAGGTTAAGCCATGGGGTCAGGCTTCCGTCAAACGCCACATTCACCGGGATCCTCTCGAGGTTTACTGAAAGCGTGGAAGAAGCGTCAGGCGCAGAAGAAATTACCGGTTTACCTCACCATACAGTCATATTGTCAGGCCCCGAGCCCCAGAGAAGCATCCTGAGGCAGAAGCTTGTGAACATCCTTGAGAAAAATAAGACTGCATCTGTCTTTCTTGAAGGTAAGCCCGCTGATAAAAGCCGGTTATCCAGGTCAGGCAACATTCTGTCATTTAACCATCTCAACACTCCGGATATGAAGAAAGTGATCATGAGCAGCATGAGCATAATCTGCCGTTCAGGCTACAGTACCGTCATGGAGCTTGTGAGCCTTGGAAAAAGCGCCCTTCTTGTTCCCACACCCGGCCAGACCGAACAGGAGTACCTTGCCGGATATCTCTCATCCCTGGGACTTTTCACGATGGTAAGACAGAATGAGATAAGCGATCAGATGAGCCTGAATACAGCAAACATCCCCTTCCCTGACGCGATCAACGAAGAGAGCAGCGAACTTCTCGGCAAAGCGCTGAAAGCTGTGTTAAAAGATTAACATAAAACAGGCAAGTCCTGCCAGCCCTGCCAGGAATCCAATCCACACCTGCAGCGGTTCATGCGACCCGAGCCTGAGCCTTGCAGAAAGGACAAACCCTGCAGCCAGGACAACTCCGATAATATACCATGTCAGCGGAGTCACGGTCTTAAATGAAAGACAGAATATCATTGCTGTTAATGATCCCATTGCCATTGAATGGACAGATATTTTCCACCAGAAGGTTACAATGGTCACCGCGATGGCAAGAAATGTACAGGCGAATACGAACGTCTTTATAATGACGGGGATCTGAAACCTGTAGATAATATAAGATGTTATAAGATAAAGCACCGAGACCATCACCATTGGGATTATTCTTTCAATCCTGTTTTCCATGGCATAGGAACTTATAATATTCCTTATCCTCAGAAAGGGCAGCATCACCAGCGGTATCATGACATTGTTCAGGAGCACTGTTATAAGCAATATCCGTTTCACAGTCTGAGGCAGGTATTCAAGGTAAGTCGGAGCCGTGAGCATTATGGCAAGGCCGTAAAGTGGTATGAGCAACGGATGAAAGATAAAGGATAGCAGCTTTGCCGGGCAATATGATATGTTATGAGTCATTTGTGTATTCATCCTTATGCAGCAGGTCCTTTTTGCAGGTTCCGTCCTCCGGCACCGGTCCTCTTTATCAGTGTTCTATATTTCCTTTCTCAGCCTGGCCACCGGGATATTGAGTTGTTCACGGTATTTGGCAACAGTTCTCCTGGCTATCTGATATCCTTTTTCCTGGAGGATATCCGTCAGTCTCTCATCGGTCAGCGGCCTGCGTTTCTCCTCATTGTCAATACAATCCTGAAGAATTCTTTTTATCTCCCTTGTCGAGACCTCCTCTCCGCTGTCGGTCTGCAATCCTTCCGAAAAGAAAAACTTCAGGGGAATGATCCCGAAATGAGTCTGAATGTATTTGCTGTTGGCCACCCTTGATACCGTTGAAACATCGAGGCCCGTCATCTCCGCAATATCTTTGAGGATCATCGGTTTGAGCCTGGTTTCGTCCCCGTCGATAAAATATTCCTCCTGGTAGTTCAGGATAGCGTTCATTGTAAGAAGCAAAGTATTCTGCCGTTGTTTTATCGCATCAATGAACCATCGGGCTGAATCGATCTTCTGTTTGACGAACATGACAGCGTCCTTCATTTCCTTCTTACGGGTCCTGTCTTTGGCGTATGCCTTCAGCATCTCATTATATGATGAATTGACACGCAGTTCAGGGAGGTTCCTCGAATTGAGGTTCAGGTCGAATCCTTCCTCGTTGAGCTCAAGAATAAAATCGGGAATTATCTGTTGCGCCGTTTTGACAAAAGCGTCGCTGTATACGCTTCCCGGCTTCGGGTTCAGCTTAAGAATTTCCTCAATTGCGCCTTTAAGATCAGCTTCCGATATTCCCATCCTGGCGGTTATTTTGTCATAATGCCTTTTTGAGAATTCTTCAAAATAATCGTCAATGATCGTATATGCCAGCCTTACATGCTTTTGGGTCCTCTCTTTCCGGGCCAGCTGTATAATAAGGCATTCCCTCAGATTCCTTGCCCCGACACCTGAAGGGTCAAGGTCCTGGATAATCTCAAGAACCTCTTCAAGCTCTTCAGCCGTTGTGGTAAAATTCTGGAGAAATGCCAGATCATCCACAATGTTTTCCAGATCACGCCGCAGGTATCCGTCCTCATCTATGTTGCCAAGGACGTATTCACCAAGGATCTTCTGCTTATCGGTAAGGTCCCTTAAACGAAGCTGCGATTCCAGGTGCTCATGAAAAGAGGAGCCTGCTGAAAACGGGATCTCCGTCCTTTTATCATCGTCCCTGCCATAATTTGATGCCTGGAGCCGGTAATCAGGGATCTCGTCATCTTCGATATAATCATCAATCGTGAATTCATCCTGATCCCTGTCTGTCTCCTCGTACTGCTCTTCGTCCTGATTGTTAACTGCCTCTTCATCCTCTTCCATGCCCTCATCAAGAGCAGGGTTTTCCTCGAGCTCTTTTTTTATCCGCTGCTCAATCTGCAGGGTAGGAACCTCGAGCAGCTTGATCATCTGTATCTGCTGAGGCGAGAGTTTCTGAAGGAGTTTCTGTTGCAGTTTCTGTTTTAACATGCCTTACGGAGTCTGCAGAACATATTGTTATAAATTATTAAAATTCAGCGTTCCTGGGTGTCCTTGGGAACGGGATCACATCCCTGATATTTGACATCCCTGTTACAAACTGTATCATTCTTTCAAATCCAAGTCCGAATCCGCTGTGAGGTACGGTGCCGTATTTTCTGGTTTCCAGATACCACCACAGGTCGCTGGCCGGAAGCCCCAGCTCGTTGATCCGTTCGAGCAGCTTTTCATGATCCTCCTCCCGCTGCGACCCTCCGATAATTTCACCTATTCCCGGAAAAAGGACATCCATGGCTTTAACGGTTTTCCCGTCATCGTTCTGCTTCATATAAAAAGCCTTTATCTCCCTGGGATAATCTGTAATTATCACCGGCCGCCGGAAGTGTGCTTCGACCAGATATCTTTCATGTTCAGCCTGAAGGTCCTTTCCCCAGCTCACCGGGTATTCCCACTTTCTACCCGAAGCAAGAAGTATTTCAACTGCTTCGGTATAGGTAGTCCTTACAAATTCATTCTCAAGAACAAACTTAAGCCTGCCGGTAAGGCCCCCGTCAACCATTTTGGTCAGGAATTCAAGATCCTCACTGCAGTTAACAAGAACATAATTTATCAGGTATTTGACGAAATCCTCCGCCAGGTCCATGTTGTCCTTTATATCGTAAAACGCCATCTCGGGTTCTATCATCCAGAACTCTGCGAGGTGTCTCGGAGTGTTTGAATTTTCGGCCCTGAAGGTAGGGCCAAAGGTATAGATCTCGCCCAGGGCCAGCGCTCCCAGCTCTCCCTCAAGCTGACCCGACACGGTCAGGTTTGTCTCCCTTGCGAAGAAATCGTCGCTGAAGTCAACATTGCCATCTTCTTTAAGAGGCATATTTTTCAGATCAAGGGTCGTGACATGGAACATTTCCCCTGCGCCTTCAGCATCGCTTCCGGTAATGATCGGTGTGTGGAGATAATAAAATCCCTTGTCATTGAAATAATTATGTATGGCGAAAGCCATTGCATGCCTTATCCTGAAAACAGCGCCGAAAGTATTGGTCCTGAAACGCAGATGGGCATGTTCTCTCAGGAACTCCATGGAATGACCCTTCTTCTGCAGAGGATAGGTTTCAGCATCGCATCTGCCGTAAAGCTCAATCTCTTCAGCCCTGATCTCGACCTTCTGACCCTGACCCTGTGATTCCACAAGCCTCCCTTTTACAGCAAGTGAAGCGCCGGTGGTTATATCCCTGAGCAGGCCTTCGTCAAAAGAAGCGGCATCAGCTACAACCTGTATATTATTGATGGTTGACCCGTCGTTCAAAGCAATAAAAACTATGTCTTTAATCCCCCTTTTTGTCCTTACCCAGCCCTTTACCAGAACCTCCGAATCCGTAACGCCCGAATTCAACAGTTCCTTAACCTTTGTCCGCTTCATCATTAAAAAGTTAATCCATATAAAAATCAAACTGCAAAAATAATAAAATGTTGACCGCAAAAAGACACACTATACCTATTATTTTGATATCAGGCAGGTCGTGGACATCTTATACCGTCCGAAAAAACAGATCAGATACCGTGTGATGCCGTTATTCATAAACACCGGTTAATCCCTGACCGCTGAATTTGAAGCTCTCCGGATAATAATTCAGGCAATGTGCAGTTTTAAAAGAACTATTCGCCGGCCGCTGCGTTTTTTAAAAACCGGCGCAGATGCTAAAAACATGTTTTGATTAATTTCAAAAACTGAATAACTTTGAATATATAATATAAAACTGCTCACTGCTATGGAAGATCGCAAAAAATTAATAGTTGTGCCATGGGATTTCACCCAGGTAGCCGAGAATGCACTTGCGCATGCCGTAAGGATCAGCCGGATGACAGGAAATGAGGTGTGTATCCTGCATATCGTTGATCCGGAAGTTAAAGCCAGAGAGGAAAAGGAAATATTGCATCAGCTCAAAAGGGTGGCTGAAGAAAACAGTAACAAATATGGTTCCGTGATCAATTCATATCTTTCCAAAGGAAGCATTTTTACCTCCATAGCTGATTTTGCCAACTCACGGGAAGCAAATCTGGTTGTGATGGGCACTCACGGCATCAGGGGAATGCAAAAATTAACCGGAAGCTGGGCCCTTAAGGTGGTAGTAAAATCCAAAGTGCCTTTCATTGTTGTACAGGACCCGCCGCGCGACCAGGAAAGATATCACAATATAGTCTTTCCCGTTGATTTCAGGATTGAGAACAAAGAAAAAATGGGAATGGCGATTTTCATGGGAAAATACTTTGATTCCAAAATTCATATCCTCAAATCGGCGACCAAAGACAAATCCCTTCTCAGAAAAACCAATGTCAACCTGAATTTTGCCGTTAAGTATTTGATCCAAAATAATATAGAATACGAGATCCACGAAATAGAAAAAGGCGGCTTTGCCCAGAAAACCATAGACTTCGCCCAGAAGATCAATGCCGACCTTATACTGATCATGACAACCAAGAATATAAGCATGGCCGATTACATGCTGGGAGCTTCAGAGCAATATATAATCGCAAACAGCTCCAGAATACCGGTCTGCTGTGTCAACCCGAGGTCATCGTTCGCAAAAGTGGGACAGTTCATGTATGGATAAAGGAAGAAATCCTTCCCGGGGCATAATGTAAATCACCCTGATGCCGGAAGCAGCAGGCTTTAAGCGCGCAGCGTGCAAATCTTAAAAAGTCACTCTGATATATTCCGGAAACACCATCTATTTTCGCCGGGGCCGTACAAATAATGTTGATATAACGGCAACCACCAGCGCAAAGATAAAAGTAGTAAGCCTTGCGGGTATTCCCTTCGAGGTAAATGCAGACACAATTACAGGCAATGCTGTTTCCTCGCGGCCACTGCCCAGCCGTTTTTTTACGGCTGATCCGAATCCGGTGACATTAACGTATTTACGCCCCTCAATATCCAGGAGCAGAGCCTTTTCATTCGCATCGATAACTCCCTGCTGCATCAGAAAGTCCGCCTTGCTTTCCGTAACCCGGTAGTGCTGTTCAAAACCGCCGCTGATCCAGAGTACTGTCATCAGCAGCCCTGTAATTATTGTTATTATTGCAGCCCGTCCATGGAATCTTTTCCAGAACAGTGTGAAAAGAATAACAACCGAGAATGTGCATCCTATTCCTGCCCATACGTAGCTTACCAGGGTAAATATGAGGTTCGAGGGAGAAACGTAGGAGAGTGCCAGCGCAACAAGTGCGACCAGGGCCGTGGTGATACGGTGTCTTTTGAGGATCTTTTTTCCCGTATCGCCGCTGTCAGCCAGTTTTTTTCTGCCGATAATATTCTCCGATACTTCACTTGCCGAAAGTATAAGAAGGGAATCAGCCGTAGATATCATTGCCGCGATTGCACCCGTAATAAGGATACTTGCAATTACCGGAGGGAACAGTTCAAGTATCACTCTTGGCATGACATATTCGGGGTCGCTCAGCCCTGCCGGACCAAATATGGCAATTCCTATCCATCCTATCATCAGCGCTCCCGTATAAGCCACAATTGTCCATATTATCCCGATATTACGCGCCTTTTTTGCCTGCCCGGAGTCTTTTATCGCCATGAACCTCATGCTCAGCTGGGGTTGTCCGCCCAGATATCCGAAAAACCAGCTGAATCCGCCTGTGATTATCAGCCCTGCCCCGAAGCCCCGTGCCGCTCCTGTCAGTGAGACATAAGTATCGCCTGACCTGATGAGCGCCTCCTGCATGCTGCCGGCAAAGCTGCCGTTACCGTTCATAAGATAGATTATCCCTGCTATTGGTCCGATCACAAGAGTAATGATCATTACAACGGCCTGGATTACATCGGTATAGACAACACTCCTGAATCCTCCGTAGATGGTGTACGGCACTATAATGGCTGCCGTCACCAGCGCTCCGGCTGCCGGTTTCAGTCCAAAGAGGGTAAACAATGTTTTTCCGCCGCCCAGAAACTGCGCTCCCACATAGAAGAAGAAAAAGAATACTATCGCAGAGCTGCTGACAAGGGTAAGGGCTGCGGCACTTTCACCATGCCTGGCGGCAATATATCCTGTAAATGTTGTCACATTGTATTTTTCCGCCTCATCCCTCAGCCTGTATGCCAGGAATATCCAGGCGGTGATTATGCCTGCCACGCAACCGATGGCAGTCCATATTTCCGTAAGACCCATGGCATATGCGGCTCCTGGTAGTCCGAGAAGCGCCCACGATGATTCACCGGTAGCCCTCTCCGAAAGAGCCGCGATCCATCCCGGCAGCTTTCTTCCGGCAATGGTGTAGTCGCTTCCCGATTTCACTTTACGGCCCTGGAAAATTCCCCAGGAGATCAGAAGCGACAGGTAAATGATCATCACGATCACTATCTGAAGCCTGTTATCCATAATTTGTGGTCAATGACAACCTGATCAGTATAATTGCCTGAACGTATGTGCTGCCATGAAGGCGACAGCGACAGATCACGCGAGGCACAACGGACCGCTTCCGGGCCTTCCGTACTTTTATTCAACAACCTGTCCGAAAGACCTTTTACCCGTTAGTGTGCCCTGTGCGTATCCCTTCCTTCCCAGCCTGTCCTGCCTTCCTCGACATAAAGTTCCGTAACAGTCTTTGACACGCGGTCGTCCACCTCTTCAACAAGTTGTATCCTCAGGGGATTCGCAAGTATTTTTTTCCATTCCAGAACGGGTGCATAAGGTTTTGCTCCCTTTTCGGTTTCATAGACCAGGTAAGCCCATTTCTCAGAGAAGACGTTTCCCTTCATGGCAGGGATCATCTGCTGCATGTTCGAGGAAAGGAAGCTCAGCGACAACGCTCTTGCCCAGTATATCCAGGGGCCTCCCGTGATATAGAAGAAAGGGTTCAGCAGGCGCACTGCCGACTCAAGCCCCGCGTTGGCGTAACTAAGCTGTATTCCTGCAAATCCTACGCCTTCCTGCTCATTGTAAAAAGTTATCCAGGGAACGTCAGCTTCCATAAGAAGGTCCATAAGGTCGGGCATTTTGGTCACATCGTAAATGATCACCGAATCGCGTATGACATCATACCATGCAGCATGGGTTATAAGCTCCCTTTTGATCACGATCTCGGCATTTCTGACAGCTATCGTATGTACGGTCTCATTTATTCTCAGTACCGTGGAGCTGATGAAATAGGGTTTCCCCGGGAAGAACTCATAGCGTACCGAAGCATCGACCTCCGGTATCTCAAGAAGGTTCCCCCACACCTCGCTGGTTGCAAGTACCGGTCCCGAAAGTGATTTCACATTCTGCGGCGGATCCCAGTCAGATGTGTGGGTCCAGGGCCTGGGCGGAGTATAGATCTCAGGGTTCCAGTGTATGGCTCCGTTGGTCTCTTTGCGGTGATACAGGGGAAAATCAGATTTCTTTTTGAGTGTTATCTGATCGAGGTGTCCCGAATTGGGATGGAGAACTATTGAAAGCTGGTCGTTCTCGATCTGCAGTCCGGGGGCCTCTCCCTGCATTCTCAGGTCTGTTTTATAGACCTTCGCCATGGCATCTTCGTTGCCGTAGTAAAAATGGAAGATCCTGCTTGCCCTTGCCGGAACATCAGCCAGGAATGACACACGTGCCGTGACAGTAGGGTACCATACCGGAACATCCCTCGTGGGATTACCGTGCTCGTCGGGAGCCAGGTCATCCTCAATAAGATATTCCTGTATATCATAAACCTGCGAAGGCACTTCGGTAACTTCACGGGTCACCGGGTCAAAGGCGGCGACACGCATCTCCCTTTTCAGATCCCTTATCTCATCGGGGTAAAAAGCAAGAAGGACGTCGACAGGCTCGTTTTTACGATCAATGCCGGCAGTCTCTGTCAGCACCACCGACTTATATTTCTGCCATGCCGGGTCGAATACTTTTGCATCCGCGGGAGCTGTCACCTTCCGTGATGCGGATATGAACCTGTCATTCCGTGAAGGATGAACAGATTCTTTCATTCTCACAGTAATGTTGATATCATATGTCCTGCCGGGCTGCCATTTCACCCACCCGGTCACATTCAGCTCATGGTAAAGGGTATTATCCTGCGAAAGTCCGGCCCCTGAGGGAGGCCGGTGCATAATGACAGGGCGCGACAGGTCAACATGATCCGATTTGTGGTGAAGGCTGGTGTACCTGAGTACCCGTCCGTCGACTGCCACTTCAACTTCAATTATTGATGGCCCCGGAAGCTCCAGGTCTGCCTTCAGGTAATAATACGGAACCCCCGGCGTGGGATAGCCGAGCTCAAGGCCGTGGATCTTGAGTTCTTCCCTGGGAGCCGCATCAACAGGAATTGCAATGGCAAAAATAAACACCAGTGCCGGGATCAGTTTTTTTAACAGATTGAAAGTTTTCATCATATAGTTTGTTTGGATTATCGTGTTGAAATAAGGTTTCTTTTTCTCATCTCATTAAGGCTGTCCTCCCAGTAACCGCCTGCTCCCCACAGGTAGTATGTGAAGTACATCGTTGATTTCTGATAGATGGGAGTCCATGGCTGGAACTCAACGTAGTAGTGATGTGCGTCATTGTTTCGAGGATGGTTCATCCACATATGCAGGAAAATAGGCTGTGACACAGGGAACGCACCTATGAATGAGATATCTTCCTTCGTATCATATCCCGCATTCCATCCCTCTTTTGCCATAATGGCCTGACCGTAATAGTCCTCCGGACGCATCCTGAACTCCTTCAGACCATCCATTGCAGGCACTATGAAAACATCCTCTGTCCAGTGGGATTCGCCGAGTTCCAGGATTGGCTGCGGGCCAAGGACATTTGCTTCAGGGTTTTTGAAAGTGAGGGCATATCTGACCTCAAGCAATGGTGAATTACCGTAAAGCGTGAATATCTTTTCAATTATGTTGCCATAAAAATCAGCCCTCATTTTAACCTGGACATAGTCGCCTTTGCCTTTTACCAGTTCGGCGTCATACACTTTATGGGTCTCCATGCTGGCCTGTCCGAGGAAGTCTTCAAAGCCTCCATATGGATAATACCCCCACAGGCGGTTCGGCCGTTTGTCATCGCCTGATTTTTCAGGCCACAGCTTGAAAAGTACATTGTCGTTCCTGCTCTTGACAATGTATTCTATTACCCTTGCCCCGATAGCCAGCAGGGTCACCTGTACGCTGTCGTTCTCAAGCCTGTATTCATTTATTCCGTCGGCATTCAGGTCGAGCGCGTATGCCTGCACCGAGCCTGCAGCCCTGCCAACACCAAGCTGGGTAACCGTCGTGACGCCCAGCGCCGACACTTCGACATCATAGTTCCCCGGCGGCACTTTAAGATTAAAATTCATAACGCCAAAGGTGCCCGTGGGTGTGTTGCAGCTCTGTGTGGCTGAATAAGCTGTTTTCATTTCCCTGTCCTTGTCCATCACCTTCACTGTTACGGGAAAAGATCTCTCTCTGGAAAAATTATGAACGGTGACAGGGTATTTCACCACCGGTGAATGTCCGTACAAAACCCGGTGTGCAGAAATCGCCGGAGGCATTTCAAGCACGGTCATGGTATACTTCCTGTTGTCGTCCCATTCAAAGCCTGCCACAATGGGATTTGATGTATCCATTCCCTCAGCTTCAGGCCTGATATTCACCTTCACTGTCCCGCTGCTGTTCGCAGGCACCGAAAGAGACGATGACAGGACCTCATCGGTAACCACGCCATCGGGCAGTCTGATGTAAACCCTTCCGCTCACGGGTTCCGGTGATGTGTTCGTAACGGTCAAATTCACTGTATAACCGTCCATAACAGCCTGGAGATCTATTCTGTCGCCGTAATAATCCTCGAGAAATACCCGGTCAAGAAACAGCATCTGCATTGCAGTCCGGAACATGGCCGGTCCCATAATCACTCCTTCTCCCATAACAGCCACCTCACGCCTGTCCATTATTGCCTCCCACATCTTTTCGCGTGTAAACTTCTCACCTTTATTTACGAAAAGGATCATGCTGTTTAACAGATCCCCGAGCAGTCCGCCGGTACGTGCCACAAATGGCACATTGTCGTTGTCAATCTGAAGCTTGTTTCCTTCAATGGCAAAATATCCGTCATAATGGTAAGGATCAGACTCCGGGTCCCATACAGGCCGGAAAATATAACCGTTCTTTTTCCTTGCGAAATCGATCCAGCTCTGTTTTGTAGGCATATCCTGTACCTGCAGTCCGTCATAATCATCGAGGCCAAACATTGGTGAATGACCCATATCAATCACTATTGGCATTCCCGACCTGTCTATCCACTCCTGGTACTCCTCCTTTCCGAGAAATTCCATGTATCCGTTGAACACAAACCAGTCATTTCCCTCATTCATTCCTTTTCCGATGAGTTCAAGGGGATGGCCGGGCGAGCATGTCACCGACTTCCGCAGTGTCTCAACGCTGAACCAGCCTTTGTGCATGTCATACGTATCCACAACATGGCGGACGTTTTCCAGAAGCGCTTTTGCCTTGTTCCTCAGCGCCGGTTCGGGAGATGACACTACAAAGATCTTGTTTGTGCCGTTCTCAAGCACGAAAAGATCCGTTACAATATATCCCGGGTCGTCGAACTGATAGCTTTTGAGCACCTGCCTCCAGCTGTCATGTCCTGTATATTTCGACATAAGAGCCTTTCCTGTGGCTGATCCCGGATCGGTGGTAACGAGCACGCTTGTTTTCTGTACGGCAGACTCGATCCTCGAGAGAGACGGATTGTCAAGGATTTCCACGGAAGATGACAGCCAGCTGTTGATAAAACCCTCCTGTATCCACAATCCCGGTATCTGCAGGTCCTCAGCAACGTCAATTTTGCTCTGAACTATCTTCTTCTCAACGTCAGGGATGCTGATCTTGTACAGATTCCCGTAACGTGACCAGATGCGGTAGTCATTCCACCAGTGATTGGTATATCCGTTGAACTGAAAGTCTCTTCGGACCTTGTTTTCCATCACTCCCGGCGGTCCTGCGTATTTAAAATCGTCGAGCCGCTGAGCATTTGCATCAGGCCCGGTAATAAAAAACAGGGTGATGATCATAAGAATCATGTAACCGGCAATAGTTCTCATAAAAGTCAGATTTTAGGTTAAGTTATATTTATGTTCTGCTATATTATTAATATCCATACCCTTACAATATACAAACCCCAAAAGCCGGGATTATATTGAAAAAGCTTTTTAAAGATATTAATAAATCTTAAAGTGGAAAGACTAATGTGAAATTATTGCGGGTGTTTGATCGTGCAGTCCTGCAGCTATGCAGCCCTGCAGCCGGGAAGTCTTAAAATACACGGTCCGTCCTTATACTGATCACGGTCCCGGAACTGTACGATCGCACAGATACATTAACTGACAGGCTTCATCCAGGAAAGCTGCCTGTCGATATTATCGTTGAGCCTGTACACTTTTTTGTGATCCGCAATACGTTCCCCGATAATTTCAATCTTGTCAAGGTCGGTCACGCCCATTCCGGCACGGGCGCAATAAGTAAGGTAACCCACCTTTTCCAGATCGATACCCATCAGTTCAATGCCGACACGGTCGGCAGCGAGCCAGTCGGTTCCGGCAACGCATATACGGTGATCGACAGGTGTTCCGTTATTGGGGCCGTCGCCTTCCATCCCTTCATAACCGTCAATAACAGCCAGATCGGGATGCAGGCGCCACGCAAGGTCAAAAAGATTATAATTTATGCCCCGGAACCCGCCTCCGTGAGCAATGGGTTTGTCATTTTTAGTCCCCGGTTTGCGGTTTGGACCCCAGCCGAAACCCAGGTCCTTGACAGGGGCTCCAAATACGATATTTTTAAGCGACAGCGTTGCAAGAACACGGTCGTGGGTTTTCATCCGTGCCACGGAAACAATATATGAACCGGGATCCAGGAGCAGGCCCGACATTCTTATCGGATGAGGACTGAAGTCTTTCTCGTCGAATACATAAAGTATCTCAATCTTCTCCTGATCAAGATCCACAAGCTTCACGGGGTATTTGTTCACCAGCCTGTTATATCCGTAGTTGCTGAATCCTTCGAATGTGGCGCCTCCTGCAGCCGACTCTGCAATAATGACATTGCCGAGCTTTTTTATTGACTTAAGGAACTCAAGTATTCCCTCAAGAGTGTCAACATGGGTTGCTGCCAGCGGCACGTTTATTGAAACATTGTTGGGCTTCAGTATCACCATTTTCTGTCCTATTGCCTGACTTATCTGTTTTGAGAAAGGCCTGAGGGCGCGGAAGGCCAGATCGGCCCTGTCGGTTCCCGTGGTGAGAGCTATCCGGGTGCCATATGATTCTGTATTTTCAAATGATCCGAAAACTTCTGTCCGGCCTGCATACGCTGCCGCCAAGCCACCCATTAAGGATGTCCTGATGAAATTTCTGCGGTCAATCATGTTATTTCAGATTGGTTAAACCGGGTGTAAAAATAATGTAAATTTTTGTAAATCTATGTGTTAAAAATGTTAAAAGGGCAGTCTTTCAGCCGTGCCCCCTGGGTACATTTTCTCCCCCTCTCCCCCATCACCCCATCACCCCCTCCCCCCATCTCCCCCTCCTGCACTATCCTGTCCACGCAGTATTGCAGATAATGTGCCAATAGATTATCTTAGCCGGGCAAAGTTCAGAAAAAAGGTAAAATCCATGCCGGTTACAGTCCACGGTGTTACAAAATTTTACGGCGCGCAGAAGGCTCTCGACAATGTATCGTTCGAACTGAAAGCTGGCGAAATAACAGGCTTCCTGGGCCCGAACGGCGCCGGCAAATCGACCATGATGAAGATCATCACCGGGTATATTCCCGCAACATCAGGCCGGGTGAAAATCAACGGATCGGATGTGTTAACGGACTCAATGGAAATAAGAAAAATGACAGGTTATCTTCCTGAGAACAATCCCCTTTATCCCGAAATGTATGTCAGGGAGTATCTGAGCTTCACAGCATCCTTTTACAAAAAAGGCACTCCGCGGAAACAACAGATCGACAATATTATAGAGCTCACGGGGCTTGTTCCGGAGCAGGGAAAAAAGATCGGTTCCCTGTCAAAGGGATACCGTCAGCGTGTCGGCCTGGCGCAGGCCCTGATACACGATCCGGAAGTGCTCATACTCGACGAAGCCACAACAGGTCTCGATCCGAATCAGGTAGTGGAGATACGGAACCTCATCAGGGAGGCAGGAAAGGAAAAGACCGTCATGCTTTCGACGCATGTGATGCAGGAAGTGGAGGCAATATGCGACAGGGTGATAATCATCGACAAAGGAGTGATCGTTGCCGACGAAGAAAAGAACAATATATACTCAAGGATACGCAAAGGGAGCAGGAGCATTGAAGCAGAGTTTGACCGTCCCGTGCCCGAAAGCGACATCAGGCTTCTTCCCGGAGTGGTCTCTGCTGTCTGTATCAGAGAGAACACCTGGCTGATCACAACCGGCGACGAAAGCGATATCCGCCGCACCATTTTCGACTTTGCCGTAAAGAAAAACCTCACCGTTCTATCCCTGGTGAAAAAAGAAAGCAATCTTGAAGAAGTCTTCCGGCAGCTTACCGGAAACCGGTGATTTTGATTTCTCCCAAATTTTTATTTGATTTGCACATTAATACTGGTGGACAGATTTGAGCTGATTGCAACCACGGGAAAAAATGCTAAAATGCGGTAACTCCCCTTTTTTGATCAACTGAATCCCCGCCGTTTTATTAATAACAGGAATGCCTTTATAGAGGTACGGTGTATATCCGTTTTAAGGCTTTACATATAACATAATTTAATTCATTAAATACAATTTAAATTTTACACGATATGAGTTATTTGTTTACCTCCGAGTCGGTTTCCGAAGGTCATCCCGACAAGATTGCAGATCAGATCTCAGACGCTTTGCTTGATGAGTTCCTCAGGTGGGATCCTGAGTCGAAAGTGGCATGTGAGACCTTTGTCACCACCGGTCTTGTTCTGTGCGGTGGTGAAGTGCGTACTGAAGGCTGGGTTGATGTTCAGGAGGCGGCAAGGAGGGTAATAAGGGATATCGGTTATACAAAGGCGGAATACAGGTTCGACTGCGACTCATGCGGAGTTATTTCCACGATACATGAGCAGTCGTCCGATATACGCCAGGGTGTGATACGGGAAAAGCCCGAGGAACAGGGGGCAGGCGACCAGGGAATGATGTTTGGCTATGCCTGCCGTGAGATGGATAATTTCATGCCGGTCAGCAGTGAGCTGGCCCACATTCTCCTGCAGGAGCTGGCTTCAATCAGGCATGAAGGAAGGTATATGAAATATCTCCGTCCTGACAGCAAATCGCAGGTTACAATAGAATATGACGATGACCGCAATCCCTTGCGCATCGACACCATAGTCATCAGCACACAGCACGATGAATTCGTTCTTCCCTCCGGCAGGTCGCGTAAAGCTGAAAAGGCCGCGGAAGCGGAGATGCAGCAGAAGATCATCAGTGACCTTAACAAAATACTGATACCCAGGGTTAAAAAGGCCCTTCCCGAAAGAATAAGAAAACTCTTTAAGAACGACATGAGGCTTCTGGTGAATCCCACCGGCAAGTTTGTCATAGGAGGCCCTCATGGCGACACCGGTCTCACCGGCCGCAAGATCATTGTCGACACTTACGGGGGTCACGGAGCCCATGGCGGAGGAGCTTTCTCGGGAAAAGACGCTTCGAAGGTTGACAGGTCAGCCGCCTATGCAGCACGGCATATCGCAAAGAACATTGTCGCCGCCGGAGTCTGCGGCCAGGCTCTTATACAGATCGCATACGCCATAGGTGTTGCGGAGCCCGTGGGCCTGTATGTGAACACCTACGGCTCGGCAAAAGCCAGGGATGAGAAGGGCAAAATCCTCCCTGACGGCAAGATATCAGAAAAGATAAAGGAGCTTTTCGACCTGCGTCCATACGCTGTCATAAACAGGTTCGGGCTCAAGAATCCGGTATTTCTTCCCACTGCAGCATACGGCCATTTTGGCCGCAGCTCCGAAGTCAGGGATGTCGAGGTATATTACGAGGTCCCCGGGTGCAGGCCGGTTACCGTAAACAACAACGGTAAAAAAGTGTACACCAAAAAGGTTGAATTCTTCGCATGGGAAAAGCTCGATTACGTCGATGAGATAAGAAAAGTGTTTAATATCTGATATTTAACAGGAAGGTACACGAAGCATTACTGACCGGCGCAAAACAGATGCCTTTACTGCATTGTCAGTGAGCTGATGAATATGATATCACCTCTGCCGGCGGAAGATCAGAACGCTTCCCTGACAATCCTGGCAACATTGTCGGAGCGCCCCAGGGTATAGTAGTGGATCCCCGGAACACCGGCCCTGATAAGCTCTTTCGACTGCATTACGGCCCATTCTATCCCAACCTCCCTGGCTTCATTGTCGGTATAGCATTTTTTAAGCGCCTGGATCAGATCGTATGGCATATCTATGTGAAAAGTCTGGGGAAGAAGGTTCATGTCATTAAGCGCCGACACAGGCTTCAGCCCGGCAATTACCGGAACATCGATACCCGTCTTTCTGCATTCGTCAACAAACCTGAAGAACCTGTTGTTGTCAAAAAACATTTGTGTGACTATATAAGATGCGCCTGATTCGACCTTGAGCTTCAGGTACTCCATATCGACCTGTCTGTTGGGGGCTTCAAAGTGTTTTTCCGGATAACCTGCAACCCCGATGCAGAAATTTGTGGGAGACGTATCCTGAAGCGATTCTTCAAGGTATGTTCCGTTGTTCATATTAACTATCTGCCTGACAAGTTCATGTGTATGCATATGCCCCTCTTTCTCCGGGATAAAGGTCCTGCTTCCCTTCTGCGGATCGCCGCGCAGGGCAAGCACGTCATCAATGCCCAGGAAATTCATTTCTATCAGGACATTCTCTGTCTCTTCCTTTGTAAAACCCCCGCAGAGGACATGGGGCACCACCGGTATGTTGTATTTGTATTTCACGGCTGCGGCAAGGGCGATGGTACCGGGCCGCTTTCTTATGACTTTCTTCTCAAGAAGCCCGTCGGGCCGTTCGCGGTAAACAGTTTCGTTGCGGTGCGATGTAAAATTTATATATGCGGGGCTGAATTCTGTCAGTCTGTCAATTGTGGCATACACCCTTTCTATGCTATGGCCCTTCAGCGGAGGCAGAAGCTCGAATGTGAACAGCGTACCATTGGCATTTCTGATCTTGTCAATTACACTCATCTCAATATTTCATAAAACAGGAGCCAGCCATTTTGCAGCCTCCTCAACACTCATACCCTTCCTTGATGCATAATCGGCAAGCTGGTCCTGTCCAATCTTTCCCGTGTTGAAATACGATGAGGCAGGATGTGAAAAGACATAAGCGCATACCGTTGCCGGAGGCGTCATGGCATAGTTCTCTGTAAGACCGACGCCTGTTTTTCTTCCGGCATCAAGGAGGTCAAATATAATACGTTTTTCTGTATGATCGGGACAGGCCGGATAGCCCGGAGCGGGCCTTATACCTTTGTACTTCACCCTGAACAGATCTTCAGCCGTCAGGTCCTCTTCCGGGGCATAACCCCAGTATTCTTTCCTGATCCTCATGTGCAGCAGCTCGGCTGCAGCTTCTGCGATACGGTCGCTCAGGATCCTTATCATAATGAATGCATAGTCGTCGTGCCTGTAAGCATCAATGAGCCTGTCAACAGGTGAAGCGGTAACTACGAAGATGCCCATGTAATCCGTCAGGCCCGAGGAAGCCGGAGCTACATAGTCCGCCAGCGAAAGGTTGGGCACACCCTTCTCTTTCTTTTCCTGGTTCCTCAGGAACCTCAGCACAGCCCCTGTTTCCTTTGTGTCATCGCAAAGCACCCTTATATCATCACCTTCGGATACCGCCGGATACAATCCAAAGACCCCTTTCGGTATAACAAGCCTGCGTTCAGTCATCAGCGCGAGATATTTACGGGCATCATCGTAAAGCTTCCCTGCTTCCTCTCCCTTAACAGGATCGCTGAATATCGCGGGGAATTTCCCCTGAAGCTTCCATGCGTGGAAGAAAAATGTCCAGTCAATATATTCAGTCAGCTCCCCGGTGTCAAATTCTTCGATATGATGAACGCCCGGCCTCGCCGGAACGTTGATGATATCATTGCTCCAGCTGGTTGCCAGCCTGTTGTTCCTTGCTTCTTCAAGCGTGATCAGGGTTTTCCGGGTCCTTCGCGAATCATGATCTTCCTGCATCTTCCTGTACTTTTCCTTCACCGATGAAACATAATCCGCGCTGCTGCCCTGAATGAGAGATGTAAGCACGCCTGCGGCCTTTGATGCATCCCTGACATGTATCACAGCCCCGGAATAGGCGGGTGCGATCTTCACCGCAGAATGGACCTCCGAGGTTGTCGCCCCCCCGATAAGCAGGGGCATCTCCAGCTTTCTCCTTTCCATCTCCGATGCCACATGCACCATCTCCTCGAGCGACGGAGTGATCAGCCCGCTGAGCCCCACGAATGAGACTTTTTCCCTGAGAGCCGTATCTATTATCCTTTCGGCCGGTACCATCACGCCAAGGTCGATGACCTGGTAATTATTGCATGAGAGAACCACCCCGACAATATTTTTTCCTATATCATGAACATCTCCTTTAACTGTGGCCAGAAGTATCTTTCCGGCAGTTTTTCCCTCCTGTCCGTCACTTTCCTCCTCAATGTACGGAGCGAGGACCTCGACAGCCTTCTTCATCACTCTGGCGCTTTTCACCACCTGCGGAAGGAACATCTTTCCTGATCCGAAAAGATCACCAACCTCATTCATGCCACCCATCAGCGGTCCTTCGATCAGCTCTATCGACCTCCCGAAAAGGTGACGGGCCTCCTCAATGTCAGCAGCGATGAATTCATCATTACCCCTTTTCAGCGAGTGCCGGATGCGCTCAATCACAGGAAGCGAACGCCATTCATCCGGTCTCTCCTCCTTCCTGCCTTCACTCTTAAGCCCTTCGGCAAATTTTACCAGCCTTTCCGTTGCATCTTTGCGACGGTTCAGCACAACGTCCTCCGTAAGCTGAAGAAGTACAGGATCAATCTCGCTGTAAACCTGCAACATGCCGGGATTGACAATTGCCATGTCGAGACCTGCCTTTATGGCGTGATAAAGAAACACCGAATGCATTGCCTCCCGCACCCTGTCATTCCCCCTGAAGGAAAATGAGAGGTTGCTGATACCGCCGCTGACCTTTGCATAAGGAAGGTTCTGTTTTATCCATTCCGTTGCCCTGATGAAGCTGACGGCATAAGCATTATGCTCTTCTATGCCTGTTGCAATGGCCAGCACATTCGGATCGAAGATAATATCCTCCGGAGGGAATCCTGCTTTTTCCGTCAGCAGACGGTACGACCGTTCAGCCACCGCTGTCTTTCGCTCAAAAGTGCCGGCCTGGCCTTTTTCGTCGAAAAGCATTACCACAGCGGCCGCCCCGTACAGCCTTATCATTCCTGCATGCCTGAGAAAGATCTCCTCTCCTTCCTTTAGACTTATCGAATTGACAACCGACTTGCCCTGAATACATTTCAATGCTGCCTCAATGACTGTCCAGCGCGACGAGTCGATCATCAGCGGTAGCCTGGCTATGTCGGGTTCGGACATTATCAGGTTAACGAACCTTACCATTGCCTTTTCCGAATCGAGCAGGGCCTCATCCATGCAGATATCAATAATCTGTGCTCCCCCTTCCACCTGGTTCCTTGCAACGGTCAGCGCCTCGTCATATTTCTCCTCGCGTATCAGCCTCGCGAATTTCAGCGATCCTGATACGTTGGTGCGCTCTCCGATGTTCACAAAATTGGTCTCGGGGGTTATGGTGAGAGGCTCAAGGCCGCTCAGCCGGGTGTAACGCTTCAGCTCCGGCAGGATACGGGGTTTGTAAAGCTTCGCCTTTCCGGCAATCATCCTGACATGCTCCGGTGTGGTGCCGCAGCATCCCCCGATGATGTTCACCCATCCCTCCTTCATAAAGTCCTCAGCAACAGAAGCCATGAATTCAGCTGTCTGCCCGTATTCACCGAACTGGTCCGGCAGCCCTGCATTCGGGTGGACCGAAACATAATGTCCCGTTTTCGCCGAAAGCTCTTCGACGAAAGGCCTGAGCTGCTCCGCCCCCAGTGCGCAGTTCAGCCCTATGCTGAACAGATCGTAATGGGATACTGAAACGATAAAGGCCTCCAGGGTCTGTCCCGTTAATGTCCTGCCACTGGCATCCGTGATGGTGCCCGATACCATCACAGGCAGGCTGGTTCCCTTTTCCCCGAGAACCGAAGATATCGCAAAAAGCGCTGCCTTGCAGTTCAGCACGTCGAATATTGTTTCAACCATCAGGATATGGGCGCCTCCGTCAACAAGCCCCCTGGCCTGCTCAGCGTAGGCAGATACCAGCTGGTCGAAGGTCACGGAACGTGCCCCGGGGTCATTGACATCGGACGACATTGAAGCCGTGCGGTTTGTGGGACCCAGAGTGCCGACAATGAAATGATCGCCGGGCCCCGAAGCTTCTTCAAACCGCCGTATTGCTTCAGCAGCCAGCTGCGCCGACCTCAGGTTCATGTCATAAACCCTGTCCTCCATGCGGTAGTCGGCCATGGATATCCTGTTCGCAGTGAAAGTGTTTGTTGTGATAAGGTCAGCTCCGGCTTCCAGATAACCCTTGTGAATGTCCAGGACAGCCTCAGGTTTCGTCAGCGACAGAAGGTCATAATTCCCCTTCAGCGGTACAGGATGATCGCAGAAAAGATCTCCCCGGTAGTCTTCTTCCCGGAGCCCGAGCCGCTGTATCATCGTACCCATGGCACCGTCAAGGACAAGGATACGTTCGCGAATAATATTTTCAACAGAATTTTTCACGCCACAAAGATTCGAAATTTTTAATTAAACATGTAAATGTCACGCAAAATGTTTGTGCATAACTGCATTTTTTGTCTTTTCCGGATTGATAACAGACCATGATCACAAGCAGGATCCTTTTTTCTGATTTGTCTCATCCCGGACTGAAATTGGGCGTAATCTATTTTTAAACTACTTTTGCTGTAAATAATCATTCCCGATGCAGAACAACCTTGTATTATACAACAGCCTCACAAGGCAGAAAGAACTGTTCAGGCCTCTCAACCCGCCGTTCGCGGGCATGTACGTATGCGGACCGACGGTTTACAGTGAACCCCATCTGGGGCATGCGCGTCCGGCGATAACCTTCGACCTGCTGTACCGCTACCTTAAGCATTCAGGATATAAGGTAAGATATGTCAGGAACATAACCGATGTGGGACATCTTGAGAATGACGCGGATGAGGGTGAGGACAAGATCGAAAAGAGGGCAAGGCTTGAACATCTTGAACCCATGGAGGTTGTGCAGAGGTATATGAACACCTTCCACAGGAACATGGATCAGCTTAACGTCCTCAGACCGTCCATAGAGCCGAGAGCTTCAGGTCATATAATCGAGCAACAGGAATTCATAAAAGAGATCCTTGACAAGGGTTATGCCTACGAAGTGAATGGTTCGGTCTATTTTGATGTTGAAAAATACAGAAGCACATATTCCTACGGCAAGCTTTCCGGAAGGGTGCTTGAGGAACTGCAGGCCGGAACCCGTGAGCTTGACGGGCAGGGCGAAAAGAGAAGCCCCTTCGATTTTGCCCTCTGGAAAAAAGCCACCCCCGACCATATTATGCGGTGGCCCTCCCCATGGAGCGACGGATACCCCGGATGGCACCTTGAATGCTCCGCAATGAGCATGAAATACCTGGGCGGGGTTTTTGACATTCACGGCGGAGGCATGGACCTGCTGTTCCCACACCATGAGTGCGAGATAGCCCAGTCGACAGCCGCCAGGGAAAAAGAGCCTGTGAGATACTGGATCCATAACAACATGATAACCATCAAAGGCCGGAAGATGGCGCGCTCGCTGGGCAACTTCATAACACTCGACCAGCTGTTCTCCGGCGACCACGAGCTGCTCGAACAGCCCTACAGCCCCATGACCGTCAGGTTCTTCATGCTTCAGGCACACTACAGAAGTACCGTCGATTTCTCGAATGAAGCCCTTATGGCCGCAGAAAAAGGATTGCAGAGACTGATGAAAGGCATCGACACCCTGAAAAAGCTGAAGCCGTCGGACAGATCATCAATCAATATAAGCGGACTGTCAGCAAAGTGCCACGAGGCGATGGATGACGACCTCAATACGCCGGGACTGCTGTCGTGCCTCTTCGAAGGAGTGAAATATATTAACTCCGTCAGCGACGGAAGCGAGACTCTCGATCCACCGGGACTGGAAAGCCTCAAGGACCTTTTCGGGACTTTTGTCTTCGACATCCTCGGGCTCAGTGAAGAGACGGAAACAAAGGCAGACGAAAAACTTACCGGGGAGCTGATGAAAATAATAATCGGATTGAGACAGGAAGCAAGGCGGAACGGGGATTTCAGCACTTCGGACAAGATCCGTGACGAGCTCAGGAAGGCGGGGGTGGTGCTTAAGGATAAGAAGGACGGTGCAGTCTGGGAGGTGGAGTGACGGGGTTTGAGGGGTCGGGGTTTTACCCCCCTGTGATCCCCCCTGAGGGGGGTAGAGAGGAAGGTTTGGATGAAGATACCTTTCCCCCCTGTGATCCCCCCTGAGGGGGGATGGGGTGGAGGGGTTAATTGACTGGGAATGGACTACAAGGCTGAGAGAATGGAATTTACCAGAAGGGCCAGGAAATTGAGGAATAACATGACTCTTCCTGAAATACTATTGTGGTCAAGAATAAGGATGAGAAAAATTGATGGTTTTAAATTCCGCAGACAACAGAAAATATATAACTATATCGTCGATTTCTATTGTCATGAATTGAAGCTCATTGTGGAAGTTGATGGTGAAATACACTATTTGCCCGAGGTGGCAGTAAAAGACAGATCCCGTGATAAAATACTGAAACTTAATGGTTACAATGTTTTACGATTGTCTAATTCCGATATCAAAACTGATCTTTCCGGTAGTGTTACTAAACTAAGATCCTATATCCGGAAAATATCGTCCCCCTATGAGGGGGACCACAGGGGGCAAAATGGTCCGCAATAAAAACATAAGTTTTCGTCCCCCCTCTGAGGGGGACCACAGGGGGCAAAAATGGCCCGTAATAAAAACATAAGTTTTCGTCCCCCTCTGAGGGGGACCACAGGGGGTAAAAATGGTCCTTAATAACAACATAAGTTTCTCATCCCCCTTCAAGGGGGGCCACAGTGGATCCACCATCATCCGCATCGGTAACCTGCTCCTCGGAGGCCCCCACCCCGTCCGTATCCAGTCGATGACCAACACCGACACCATGGATACGAAGGCGTCGGTGGAACAATGCATCAGGATCATCGAGGCCGGAGCCGACCTGGTGAGACTTACCGCCCAGGGTGTCAGGGAAGCCGAAAACCTTGCGGTAATCAAAAAGGAATTGCGGAAGGCGGGCTTTGAGCATCCCCTGATAGCGGATATACATTTCAATCCTGCTGCGGCTGAAGCCGCTGCCAGGATAGTGGAGAAAGTGAGAATAAACCCGGGTAATTATGCCGATAAAAGGGCTTCGTTCATCAAAAGGGAGCTCACCTCCAGGGAATATGACGAGGAGCTGGAACGGATACACCAGCGGCTTCTCCCGCTTATCAATATATGCAGGGAACACGGCACCGCAATAAGGATCGGCATAAACCACGGGTCACTGTCGGACCGCATCATGACACGCCATGGCAATACCTCAAAAGGAATGGTCGTGTCGGCAATGGAATTCATTGATATTTTCCGGGCCGAGAACTTCGCCAGGCTGGTCCTCTCGCTTAAATCGTCCGACACTGCCGTCATGCTTGAAGCCAACAGGATGCTTGCCGGTATCATGCGCCAGCAAGGTGTATCATATCCCATCCACCTGGGGGTTACTGAAGCAGGGGAAGGAGAGGACGGAAGGGTAAGGTCGGCGGCAGGGACAGGCGCGCTTCTTGCCGAAGGAATAGGCGATACAATAAGGGTGTCGCTCACGGAGGACCCGGAAAAAGAGATCCCCGTAGCAAAGGAGATAATAAGGTCTGCCTGCGGACCCGGGGGACGTGTGATAAAACCAGCCGAAAGGCTTCCCTTCATGCCGGCCGGTCCCGGGTACAGACCTGAAGTGCTGACTTTCAACAACGGCTGTTTTATCGGAGAGAACGGACTGCCGTACCATCAGAAAGAGAATGTGCTCACATTCCTTCCTGAGAATCCTCCGGGGCCCGCGGAAATAAACAGGACAACAATACTCAATCCCCGCTTCGGGGAGGATGATCCCGTGAAGCTTTCAATTGATGCCGCCGCCCTGCTGGGGAGGTATTTTATCACCAGACAGGCCGGAGGTGTCTGCATAACAAATACAGGAAAGATACAGGGAGATACCCTCAGGGAGCTGTCTTTTTCAATCCTTCAGGCCACTGAAGCCAGGATCACAAGGAACAGGTATATCTCTTGTCCCACCTGCGGACGTACGAAGTTCAACCTGCCGGAGGCCGTAAAGGAAGTAAAAGCCGCCACAGGCCATCTCACCGGCCTCAGGATAGCTGTCATGGGCTGTATCGTCAACGGTCCGGGTGAGATGTCCGGATCCGACTACGGATACGTTGGCGCAGGCAACGGAAAGGTGCATATATACCGGGGAACAGAGGCGGTGCTGAAAAATGTCCCGCAGGAAGAGGCTGCAGCAGCGCTGGTGAGGATTATAGAGGAGGATCAGGGAGATGGGGAGAGGGGGAGATGGGGAGTGGGGGAGAGGGGGAGAAAGCCTCAACCTTAACCTCAGCCTTAGCCTGGTTCACGGCGAGATGCTTGTGAAGACGTGAAAGGGAGATGGGGAGAGGGGGAGATTGGGAGAGGGAGTGATTTTCAGACCAGCCTGTAGTCGAGCTGTTTCTTCTGGAGGTCGGCGCGGACAACTTCTATTTTCACCCTGTCGCCGAGCATATATTCTTTACCTGACGACCGGCCCCTGAGGCAGTAACATTCCTCATCGTATTCATAGAAATCGTCGTCGAGCTCCCTTACGCTTACCATGCCCTCACACTGGTTCTCAATGATCTCGACATAGATCCCCCATTCAGTGACGCCCGATATGACACCATCGAACACCTGTCCGGTCTTGTCGGCCATGAACTCCACCTGCTTGTATTTGATCGAAGCCCTTTCGGCGTCGGTGGCCAGCCTTTCCATCTTTGAAGAGTGTTCGCACAGCTTTTCATACTTGTCAACACCTCCGGGATTTTCGTTGCCGAGGTACGATGTCAGAAGCCGGTGGACCATCATGTCGGGATAACGGCGTATCGGCGAGGTAAAATGGGTGTAATGCCTGAAAGCAAGTCCGTAATGCCCGATGTTGTTCGTTGAATACACAGCCTTGGCCATGGCCCTTAGTGCAAGTGTTTCAATGATGTTCTGCTCATTCTTCCCTGAGACAGCCTCCATGAGCCTGTTCATTGCCCGGGGAAGGGAAACCGTTTCGCTGTTTTCAAGTTTGTAGCCGAACCTCGTGATGAAATGGCTGAAGTTGCTTATCTTCTCCGGGTCAGGCTTGTCGTGAACCCTGTAAACAAAGGTCTTTCCCCGGAGCTTCCTGCCCACATATTCGGCGACCTTCCTGTTGGCCAGCAGCATGAATTCCTCAATAAGCTGGTTGGCGGTGCCCATTTCGCGAAATTTTATTGCGAGTGGTCTGCCTTCGTCATCAAGGTCGAAGGCCACCTCAACCTTCTCAAAGGAAAAGGCTCCCATGGCAAATCGTTTTGTCCGCAGCTTCTGTGCCAGTCCGTGAAGCACCAGTATCTGCTCCTTCATGTCGCCCTCCCCGGTGTCGATCACCTCCTGGGCTTCCTCATACGAGAACCTCCTGTCGGAGCTGATGACAGTCCTCCCGAACCATTCGGCTGTTACTTCGGCCTTTTCATTCAGTTCAAAGACTGCCGAATATGTCAGCTTGTCCTCTCCGGGATTTAGCGAACAAATATGGTTCGACAGTCTTTCGGGAAGCATCGGCACCACCCTGTCGACCAGATATACCGATGTTGCCCTCTGCCTTGCCTCATCGTCGGTAAGCGTTCCGGGCCTTACATAATGCGTGACATCTGCTATGTGAATGCCTGCCTCCCACTTGCCGTCCGGAAGCTGTCTCAGCGACAGGGCATCGTCAAAATCACGAGCATCGGCCGGATCGACAGTGAAAGTCGGAACATCACGGAAATCGCGCCTTCTATTTATTTCGTCCTCAGTGATCCCCGCCGGGATCTTTTCAGCATCCTCCGTGACCTCGCCGGAGAAGGCGTAGGGCAGTTCAAACTCAGCCAGGATGGCATGCATCTCCGTCTCATGAAGGCCGGGATAGCCAAGAACATCTGTTATCTCCGCGACGGGATTCTTTGATTTCGGGTTCCAGTCGATGACTTTCGCAACAGCCTTCTGACCCTGCTTCGCTCCGTTGAGCTTTGCAGAAGGGATAAAAAGGTCGAAAGGCATGTTCTTGTTGTCGGGCAGCAGGAAAGCAAAGCCCGGCATGATCTCGACCGTTCCGACAAAGGTGGTGCGCCATCTCTCAATTATCTCCGTCACTTCGCCTTCAGGCCTTGCCCCCTTTCTCCTTGCAAAAAGCAGCACCTTCACCCTGTCGCCGTGAAGAGCGGTATTCAGATTCCTGGCGGTGACAAAGACATCCTCCTCAATATCATCTGACACCACAAAGCCATACCCCATGCGTGTCATGTCGACAGTGCCCGTGATAAAGGCCCTGGCAGGGGTTTTTGACCTGTATTTTCCCGGACTGACCTCCCTGATCATTCCGTCTTTCTTCAGCTCTGCCAGAATGCCGGATATCCGGCGCCTGACCGAAAGATCGCTTATATTGAGTCTTTTGCTTATCTGTTTGTAGTTCATTCCCTGTTCAGGGTTCCTGTTTATTATCGAAAGAACCTGTTCGGCAAGCAGCTGCCCCGAAGCCTGATCATTTTTTCTTCCCTTTCCCTTCATGCTCATAATTAAATTTTTGCGAAGGTAACAAAAGGAAGCATAAATTTGGGTACATTTGATAAGTTAAATGAAACCGCATGATAACTCCCGGGTCAGTATTTTCACATTCTCCCAATATCGTAACAAGAAAAACAGGGAACGAATACGTCCTTGTTCCCGTCGCCAACAACATCGCCGACATGGACAGTGTTTACACGCTCAATAAGACAGGCGCTTTCATCTGGGAACTCATTGACGGGAAAAGGACGGTTGACGAAATTACCGGGGCTGTCACGGATGAATTTGACACCGACAGGGCAACGGCTTCATCCGATGTCTTAACATTCCTTGAAAACCTGAAGGAATATCTCATCATCAGCAAATAAACTGCACGTTTCTCCGTTATCTGAGCATAAGGAGCTCTGCATTGCGGCAGACCTTCTGTGATATCGGCGGAGAGCTTTTCAATGAGGTGTTACAGCTTAAATATTGCAGGATACAACATCCGGCTCGAATCTTCGGACAACGGACCGGAGCTGGTGCCATCAGAAAGGTTCCTGAGGAACATGATCGAGCCGAACGGCTATGATGTGCTGATAAGGGTTCACCGGGGCTACCATCCGATCCCCGAAGATGCCGAAAGAGTATTCGTGGCCCCTTACATAGTTGAATCAAACGGCATCAAATATACCCGGAAAGATAATTTCTGGAGCGTTTACCAGAACATCTCCGACCTGTACATCTCATCCAATTTCCCCGGTACGGCGAACGGAAGAAGAGCCCTGCTGAAATTCTCACTGCTCCTGAGGGAATGGGACCTGTGGCTTGAAGGCACCGGCGACACTGCCGATCCTCTTGAATATCCCCTCGACGGACTAGTGCTTTACTATCTGACCGCCATTAACAACGACATCATGATCCACGCCTCCGGCGTTCACTATGACGGACAGGGCTACCTGTTCAGCGGTGTGTCGGGAAGGGGCAAAAGTACTATGGCCAGGCTGTGGAACAGCATCGGGGGCAGGGTGATCCACGACGACAGGCTTATTATACGCAGCTCGGGAGGCACATACAAGATGTACAACACTCCGGTCTATAACGACGACTTCCCTCTGGAAGCCCCGCTTGACAAAATCTTCCTGATAGAGCATGGCACCATTAACGGGATAAACCCCTTAAAGGGAGCCCAGGCCGTTACAAGAGTGATCTCAAACTGCATCCAGCATAATTACAGCCAGGATATGATAGTAAGGTTCCTCGGATCGGTATCGCTGTTGTGCTCAATGGTCCCGGTGGCTGACCTTTCTTTCAAACCCGACCGCAGAGTGGTCTATTTCATCCTGAAAAATGAATAAGACCTCCCTCTCCCATACCCTGCTTAAAGAGATCGGATTTACGCTCCTCGCCGAAGGAAAAACACTTAAGGTCAGAGCCGACGGGTACAGCATGTATCCGACGATCAGGCCCCGGTCGGTGATATACATCGACTTTCCCGGCAAAGGCGCGGATTTTGCCCCGGGAGAGATAATAGCCTGGAAACGCGACTCAGGGTTTGTCGTTCACCGGCTGATAAGCACCTATGTGGCTGACGGGAAGAAATTCTGCATCACACGCGGCGACAGCAGCCTTTATGACGACGACCCCGTACCCTTTGAGCAGATAGCCGGAAGAGTTACCATGATCGAAAGCCCGGACGGGAAAACGGTGCAGGCCGCCATTTTGAAAAATAAAAAGCCGAATTATCGCTGCAACAGATTTTTGCTAAGGATTATTTTGCAATTTAGCAGATTGAAGAGGCTGTTTTAAAGTCCTCCCCACGCCTTTGTGCTCTGCCCTGTGGCCGTTCCGGGAGCGGAACATCTTTGTCTGATCCGTCTGAGGCCGCAAGGTATGACACATGGCATGAACTGCTGATCAAATGAAAGGCAAAATATTACTCTTCAGGAAAGCCCTTGACCTCGTATGGAAGAGCGCCCCGGGATGGGCAACGGTGAATATTGCCATCTCGGTACTCAGGAGCTTCACGCCTCTGGCGCTCGTTTATCTCATCAGGCTTCTTATAGATGAAATAACCGGAGCTGCAGGAAGCAGCGAAGGGATACAGGCGGGAAATATCCTGCTGATGATAGCGGCCGTGGTGGCGGTCTATCTTATCGACGAGCTGGGCACCGACCTGGGAGGTTTTGTGAGAGAGAAGCAGTCGATGAAGCTCGAGATCCACATGTACGGTCTTCTCCATGCAAAGGCTACAAGGCTCGACCTTATCAACTTTGAGCACCCGGGTTATTACGACTGCCTGTCAAGGGCCATCTCGGAAGCTCCCTGGCGGCCAAACAACATCCTCAACAACCTCGTTTCGATGTTCAGGGGATTGCTGTCGCTGCTGCTCATGGCAGGCCTGCTTCTCACACTGCACTGGGGTGTTGCGGCATTACTTCTGGCAGTCAATATCCCGGGGATATGGCTGCGCCTGCACTATGCCGACATCCTCTATAACTTCCAGCGCCGGCAGACACCGGAAGCAAGAAAATCGTCGTATTTCAACTGGCTGCTTACAGGCGAAAGACCATCGCGCGAACTAAGGCTCTTCGGACTGGGAAAATATTTTACAACACTCTTCAGAAGATCGTTCCTGAAACAAAAGGAGGAGGAGATAGATATCATACGCCGGAGGACCATCATTGAGCTTGTTTCCGACGCGGTAAAGGCTGCAGCCATTCTTTTCATACTGCTGTTCATAGCGCGTGAAACAGTTTCAGGCCGCCTTTCGCTGGGACAGATGGCAATGTTCCTGCTTGCCTTCCGCCAGGGAATGATATATATAAAGGATCTTTTTTCTTCGGTGGCAGGACTGTATGAAGACGGCCTGTTCATCGGGGATATATTTGAATACCTCGATCTGCGGGAGAACATCAGGGCGCTGGAACCCGTGAAAAAGCCTGCGGAGCTCAGCGGCAGCATCATGGTGGAGAACCTCTCCTTCACATATCCCGGCAACAGCATGCCTGCGGTCAGCAATGTCAGCTTTGAGATAAGGAAGGGAGAGATCCTTGCGCTGGCAGGGCCCAACGGTTCAGGGAAGAGCACCCTGGTGAGGCTGCTGACCCGCCTGTACGATCCGGATGAGGGTACCATAAGATATGACGGCACCGACATCCGGCATACCGATCCTGAGGAATACAGGAGATGTTTCTCCGTCGTATTCCAGGATTTCATGCTCTACAACCTTGATGCCGGCGAGAACATAAGGCTTGGCAACATCGCCGAGAAGGAGCCCGTAAAACGCATCAGGGATGCGGCCCTTGCATCGGGTGTTCACGATCTGCTGGAAAACCTCCCCAGAGGATATAAGACCGTAATAGGAAACCTGTTTGACGACAGCCGAGAGCTCAGCTGGGGCGAATGGCAGAAGATTGCACTGGCAAGGGCTCTGTTCAGGGACTCGCCGGTGCTTATCCTCGATGAGCCCTCAAGCGCCCTTGACGCCGACACCGAATATGAGATCTTCAGCAGGTTCAGGGATATTGTCAGGGGACGCACCTCTATACTCATAAGCCACCGCTTCTCGAATGTAAGCCTGGCTGACAGGATCATCGTGCTCGACAGCGGGCGCATCGTGGAAACGGGCAGCCATGAGGAGCTTATGGCAAGGCGGGGAGCTTATTACAATATGTACGTGAAGCAGGCCGGAAGGTTTGCGTAGGAGGATGGGGTTGAGGACTAATCCCAGAAACGATAAACATTTCAACTTTTCCCAATACCCGCGGACGACTGCCAACACACAACCATCAGCTCCGAAGGTGCTGAACATGAATAACCACATGCGAATCCCGGGGACGACAGCCAACACATAACCACCAGCTCCGAAGGTGCTGAACATGAATAACCACATGCGAATCCCGGGGACGACAGC
>CAYXSM010000008.1:0-8745 GCA_964466705.1 uncultured Rikenellaceae bacterium | reverse complement strand
CTCCGAAGGAGCTGAATGTGAATAACCCCGGGCGAAGCCCGGGGAAGGACAGCCAGTACACAACCATCAGCTCCGAAGGTGCTGAACATGAATAACCACATGCGAATCCCGGGGACGACAGCCAACACATAACCACCAGCTCCGAAGGAGCTGAATGTGAATAACCCCGGGCGAAGCCCGGGGAAGGACAGCCAATACACAACCATCAGCTCCGAAGGTGCTGAACATAATACTCACGGAAAATATCTCTCATCTATCTTTATCCCAAATTCCATCAGCAAAACCCTGTACTCCTCATCAAATGCCTTCTTCTTATGGTGCACCCGTTGGTTCTTTATATAGTTAATAAGCCTCTCCATGTCCATATACGAGCACGTAAATGATCCGTAACCCTCAGCCCATCCCCTGAACTTTGGGAAATTACCACTGTTTTTCATCCAGATTGAAGACGCAACTTTGATATCCTTTACAAAATCCGCCACTGAAACAGACGGATGAATATCAGTGAGAATGTGAATATGGTTTTCAACACCATTAATCCTGTACAAGTGACTGTTTTTATTTTTTACTATACCTGTAACATAGACATAGAGCTTTTCGGCATGCTTTTGCCTGATTGTTGGTTGACTGTCAAGTGTCCTGAACACAATGTGATAGAGCAGTCGGCGATAACATGACATAATTTCAATTGTTAGATAATAATTCAGCGATGACATTAAACCCTTTCAGGGTTTGGGATCTTAAGTCAGCCCTTCACCCCGGGTTGCACCCGGGGTTATTCATATTTGACTCTTTCAGAGTCGGGTGCAGATATTCGAAGCTTTAACAGGATTTCACCCCCGGCACCCTGTCAGGGCATTATCAAAATCTTGCAGCCGGAATGTCTTTTTCTCCTTAACCCTTATTTGGTCTCAAGGTTTGCAGTTTACAAAGTTGAAGCATTTCCGTTTGCTGACCTTTCAACCCTCAAACCTGTCATGTTTTCAGCTCTGTGCATGTTTGTTATCTCGTTTTTGCTTTATACAGATTCCCCTGTTTATGAGGCGTCCGGCGCCTTATACGTCTCGCAGTCCTGGTTTTTTGTTGAAAAAGGAAAAGGGCACTGGTTCAGGAACACTCTCTGGTGTGAGATTATAGCGCTCATACTATTTTTCTCATGGAGAAGGGTCGTTTACGACTGTTACCGCGATTTTCAGCGCAGTTAACAACAGTGCCCTCGTTTTTCATGGTTTCAGCTCATTTTCATGTAATGTACTGTTCAGGACTTTATATATCAATAATATCCGTTTGCCGCAGGCAGGGATGAAGTTATTCACGGTGTTTCTTATCAGAACCTGAACCCGAAAAGCGGCGATATGGTGAGTCCCTCAAAACCAAGGGCCCAGATGATGTTCGTATCGGCCCGCAGGCCCAGGAAAAAATTGCTCTGAAATTCATAATAATAATCAAGGTATATTGTGAATCCTATCTCGTAGAAGATGTAGCTGTACTTTGTGTATATATAGGTCTGACCTGATATGTCTTCAAAAGAAATATCGGGTAACATATGATACTCGCGTTTCAATTTAAATCCCAATCCGGGTTCCAGGAAATGACTGCCGGACAATTTCAATGGTTTTGAAAAAGTAACATCGGCCATCTGCCGGAGAGCTATTGTTTTATAATCTTCAAACATTCCTTCGCTTATGATCCAGTCGAGAGAGGCAACTGATACTCTTCCGTTGAGATAAAATCCGGTATTGGTCTTATAACCTCCCTCGAGCCAAAACGAAGGGCCGTTATACCATGCCATAACATCTGCATAATATCCCGCACCGCTCCGGAAGACAAATTTCCTTTCCTGAGAATGACATTCTGAATAAATGACGGTAAGGATCAGGATAAAAAAGACTGATCTTCTCATATTAATATTGGTTAAGTTTAAAGCATAAACCTCCTCCGGCAAAGAAAAAGGTACCTCCATTGCTCAGATCCTGCATTCTGGCACTTAACTGGATGCCAAATCTTGGCAGAACGAAAAACTTAGTATTAATACCCAATTGATACCCGAAATGAGTTTCTTTAAAATATTCATAGTTTTTGTACAAATAATTGAACCGGTTTTCTATAAAAGAATAACTATAATCTAAATCATGAAATTGAGAGCCCTGAGCCTTACAAAAAGCCAAACCCACAATAATCTCAGCTGCAACAATTTTGTTATTCACCGGAATAATCATTCCTGAAATTGATGCTGTTTTCATAATAGCAAATTCATCAAACTTTATGGACAAAGTTTTATTCACCTCTTCAATAAAAACTGTATAATCAAATATTGAATGTGATTGAAAATCTCCATAAGATATTAATAGTCCAAAACAGGATTTATGAATCATAAATTCGCATGATAAAAGATCTCCACCATCATAAGTGTCTGATAGATCTTTGTAATAATTAAATGAAAAAGAATACTTTAAAGAATCAATGCCATATGTTGAGAATAATAATCCGAAAAACAGGATTACAATGCAAGTGCATTTTTTAATGAAGTATTTCATATTTCAAATATTTGGGATGTCGAAAAAGAATTTAACAAAAGGCTAATATTTCCTTGATATTTCTTTTTCGACATCCCTGTTAATAAACTAATTAATTATTCTTAAAGGAGTCGTTAACTTTAACACCGGACAAGTCTTTCTTACCACCCATCCATCTTTCACTTCATCGTAAATTCCCGGACTTTTATTCGTGGCGAGAAACCAATCCCTATCCCATTCCGCAATACCCAAGAATTCACCTCTATACGTAGTCTTTACGGATGTAGTCAGAGTGTAGTTGGTATCTTCTGGTTTGTACCCCACTGAAGCACTAACTGACACCTCGCTTACTTTGTCATATTCATAAACTAATATGCACTGCTGGGCTTTTGTACTTCTCCAATTTGAGTCCCAGATAGCATTAGTATAATACCAACCGCCGTTGGAGTAAACTGTCCAGTTATTTACAGCAGCTTTAGCGTAATCTCTTGGATAATCTACAGGTATTAAAGTAGAGAATGAGCCTTTTACCTCACCAGTAGTAACATTATAATCTGGATAACCTCTTCCAATCCTCAGCTCCAACGTTCCTTCGAACAGTCCGCCGCAGAAATCTGCACAGCGTATCTTGCCGATGCGGACCTCATAGACAGGGTCGCCCTTGGCGGCACCGGCATCATCAGCCTGCAGGCCCTTCGAAGCATTTTTCTCTTCGCTTTCGGGCATAATGAGTATGACCGGGTTCTTATCGGCATACTCTTCGTTGACAAGCACTTCAGTGATCCTGTTGCCGTCGGCCCTGTAACCTTTGTTCTCGATATCATTGTCTATGGGATGCGCGGCAACGGTAAAAGACCTTGCGCCTTTGGGATAAAAACAGGCGGGATACGGAACATAGATACAGCTTCCCTTCTTTACAAGGAACTGCACCAGGTCGCCCCACCCTCCCTTGGACTGAGAAGCTGAGCATTCCTTCAGAAATCTTTCCTTCAGGTTTTTGAATGAAGCCTCGCCTTTAGGCGCCTCAATCAGATCCCTGAAGGAGAGTTCGTATGCCTGCCTTCCATCCGAAAATAATGAGAACAGTTCGCCGGCCGCCGATTCGTCCTGAATGACTTCCGCCATAACGAGAGCGGCCCTGTCGAGGTTTTCTTTGAGAATGACATCCGTTGCGCTGAGTATCGTTGAGTTGAGGTCAGCATCAGCGGAGTTAATGGATTCATATTTGTCGCAACCTGCCGCAATAAGGCAGATCGCCAATACATAAGCCAGGTTTTTCATTAATTGTCTGTTTTGAATTCAACATAGGGTTATAAGCCCGCTATTATGGTTTTTCCTGCAACCCTGTTTTTAAAAACCCGGGAGCGGGTTGCGTCTGTCCCCGGATATCAGTGTCTGCTTTGTTTCATAGGCACGAGGTTTTAATGCAGTGAGACATTATATTTATTCCGGTAGAATTTTCATCTTATACACCCTGCGGTACCGCTTCAGCTGTCCTGCCAGCCGGGATCTTCGCACTTCCCCGCCGCAACAGCATACATTGTCACTACAGGCTTCTGAAAGCCCATATTCATAATGCCATTCCGGCCTCAACAAAAAGCTGATGTTCTCTTTCACATACACGCACACATGCCCGCTCAGGCTATTGCGGTACCAATGCTATATACATGCGGGGACAAAAAAATGGGGAGAAGGGGAAAATTTTCGGTGTTGTGATATTTTTTCTGTAAAGGGAATAATTGTCCCCGGGGTTTTGTAAGGAGGGACGGAGGGTAAGGTTGAGGCGGAGGTTGAGGTTGAGGCTGAGGTTGAGGCTGAGGGCGAAACGATATAACTTTCGACCCTTACAGGGTGTGTTATTTCGTTATTGCGTGATTGGATTATTTCGTTTCACCCCATCACCCCATCCCCCCCCTCTCCCAATCTCCCCCTCACTTCTTCACAGCCATCCCGCCGTGGACCACGCTGAGGCTGAGGCTGAGGTTGAGGTTGAGGCTGAGGTTGAGGCTGAGGTTGAGGACTAACCCGGGAAACGAGAAACTTTTCTGCATCAATTACCCACCCCTAGCCTTCAGCTGGCACGAAACAGGCAGCCGCTTATGGGGAACAGGCAGCCCTGCCCCGGAGGGGCATTGACATCCAATAGCCCCGGTCCCGCCCGGGGGAATTGACACCAGTAAGAATGCCAACCCCGGAGGGGTTGCCATCAAATGATCATATCATAAGGTACTCTTCCCTGAACGGTACCAGATTATGATTCAGCATCTGTATCAATTCTTCTTTGTATAATGTTTTCCTGTGATGCTGTTCCTGATTCATTACATATGACATCAGAACATTTTTCATTGATATGTGATATGTAAAAGCACCATACCCAACCTGCCATCCATGAAAAACGGGAAACATTCTTCTGTCATTTTTCATCATTTCGTGACTTGCCCTTTTTATTTCCCTTACAAGATCGGCAAGATTTACTGTTGGCGAGATATGTGTCACCAGGTGAACATGATTCCCGAAACCACCCACCTGGTAAGGGTGACAATTTCTTTTATTCAACATTCCGATTATGTATCCGAATAAAAGCCCCTGGTTATCAGGGGTCAGGAAATTTTGATAGTTCTTACTTCCAAAAACTATCTGATAAAGGATCTGTGTGTAGGTTGACATAATTATTCCAGTTTAGTAGCACAATACAAAAATAAAATAAAATCAATTGGAAGTCAACCCCTCCGGGGTTGCCGGAGTAATTACAACCTGTGCACCCGGGGCGAGACCCGGGCTATTGGAAGATGACACCTCCGGTGTCAGGAAAACAGGATCATTGGTGCCTGGTGCTATGCGGACTGTTGATAGTCAATCCCTCCACGGCTGGCATTGTGCTGTTGATCTGAGTACCCGGGACGAGACCCGGGGTATCGGATGATGTTACCTCCGGTGTCGGGAAAACAGATATGTATGTGCCAGAGCTGATACAAGCTGGTGAAGTTCTAAACACAAAATAAGGCTGAGGTTGAGGCTGAGGTTGAGGGCGAAACGATATAACTTTCGACCCTTACAGGGTGTGTTATTTCGTTATTGCGTGATTGGATTATTTCGTTTCACCCCATCACCCCATCCCCCCCCTCTCCCAATCTCCCCCTCACTTCTTCACAGCCATCCCGCCGTGGACCACGCTGAGGCTGAGGTTGAGGTTGAGTTACAGCTTTCATACTGCATGCTGGTAACCTTAATCCGGATGAGGTGCGTAATTTACATCCCGGGGTTTCCTGCAATGTCATTTGCATGTATACGATAATTATCGTAAATTTGTTTGCGAAAAATATCGCAACGAAAAAGATCGGAAAACATGAAAGATAACCCCTTCAGATTCGGAACCGTTGTCGACGGCAAATATTTTACCGACAGGGAGGATGAACAATCGGAAATAAGATCATACCTGAAAGGTGAAAACCACCTGATAATCATCAGTCCCAGACGGTTCGGAAAGACAAGCCTGATAAGGAAGATCCTCGCAGGATCAGACCGCCGGTTCATATATCTCGATATGCAGCTGGTGCTCTCGGAAGAAGATTTTGCAGCCCAGCTTCTCAAAAGGATTTACAGGATCTACCCGGTGCAGAAGCTGAAAAGTTATATAAAGTCGTTCCGCATCATCCCGTCGGTCATTATGAACCCGGTGACCGGAGAGGTGGATATATCCTTCAGGCCGGGTTCAAGGGACCTGGCGCCGTTGGAAGATGTGCTGAACCTCATTGAAAAGCTTGGAAAGCCCGGTGATAAAACGATCGTCGTGCTCGATGAGTTCCAGGATATTTTCAGGATAGGTACCGGGCTCGACAGGATGCTTCGCTCAGTGATACAGGTTCATAAAAACATGAATTACATCTTTCTGGGAAGCAGTGAATCGATGATAAGGGAGATCTTTGAAAAGAAGAATTCACCTTTTTACAGGTTTGGGACACTCTATCCTCTGGGGAAGATCCCTGAGGATAAATTCCGTTTGTTCCTTGAATACAATTTCACAGGGGTGGTAAGTGATCCGGGTGTTGTCTCCGGTGACATCCTGAAAATTACACGGTCACATCCATACTATACACAGCAGCTCGCTTTTATGACGTGGGAGTTCCTGAACCGTACCGGACAGGCGGAAGGGATTGCAGAAAAGGCGGCGGACGAAATTGTAAGAAGTCATGACAATGACTTTGAGCTTCTCTGGAACACGCTCAACCGCACTGATATGATCGTCCTGGCAGGAATGTCGGAGAGTGATGCCTCCCCGCTGTCGGAGGAGTTCAGGAAGCTGTCCGGGACGGGAGCTTCCAGCACTGTGTTCAGCGCTCTTCAGCGTCTTATAAAGAAGGGAATGGTAATAAAGGACGGCACGGATTATTTCATTGATGATCCGTTCTTCAGGAGATGGATCCGGTACCGGAGAAGAGTATAGCTGATGATCGTAAAATTATAATCCCGTTAAATCCCGTTCTTTAACATGACAGCCGCCATGAGGGTGAGGTTAAGGTTGAGGTTGAATACTAACCCGGGAATCGGGAAACGATAAACCTTTCAACCCTGACAGGATGTGTTATTTCGTTATTGCGTGATTTCGTGATTTCGATATTTCGTGATTTCGTGATTGGATTATTCCGTTTCACCCCCTCACCCCCTCTCCCCCTCTTCCCATCATCCCCTCTCCCAATCTTCCGTTCCAGCGGAAGGCAGGGACGGGTATCAGAGGTTTCAGGAGGATTTACAGAAACCCGCCAGGGTCAGTCAGAAAGATCTCAACAGGTACAACAAGTATGTTTTTGTGCTTCATCAACACCTGTCCCCTGTACAGCAGCACCAGCCTGGCTTCCGGATAATCATCGCTGAATGAGGTAAGTCCGTTATAGTCGACAGGATTGAGCACTTTTGCATTTTTGACTTCAATTGCAGTAAAAGTATTACCGCCATACAGAACAAAATCCACTTCATTCCCTGCAAGAGAACGCCAGAAGTAAAGCCTGGTGCCGGGTAAAGCGTAATCTGAATATGCCATGAGATGCTGACCTGTAAGACCTTCAAGTGCCGGACCCGAAATTTCCGGTTCAGTGTCCAGCGGGCCTCTTTGCCGTAACCTCCTGTAGAGACCATTGTCATAAAGGTAAAATTTAGGATGTGAAGATGTCTTTCTTTTTGCCCTTCTGGCAAAGACAGGAAGCCGGTACGACAACAACAGGTCATCAAGTATGTCGATATAGCCTGTAACAAGAGCCCTGCCAGCCTGACATTCACGGGCAATATTGCTTACATTAAGGACACATCCGTGCGAAAAGCTTACGATCTCAAGGAAACGTGAAAAAGTGCCCAGGTTTCTTACCATTCCCTCTGCCTGGATCTCTTCACGAAGATAGATATCTATATAGGCAGACAATGTCGCGGAAGGATCCGTACTTCTTTCGACGACAGGTATCAACCCTGTTTGAAGGGCTTTATCGAGTGAAAAAGCATCTCCCAGTTCGCCTGCAGTAAAAGGATGCATCCTGTAATACAGGGCCCTTCCTCCCAGCAGGTCCGCTCCAGATCTTTTAAGCTTTCTTGCACCTGAGCCTGTCAGGATAAATCTTATGCTGCTTTCCTCCATGACTTTGTGTACCACTTCGAGGATCTGAGGGACTTTCTGTACTTCATCAATAATAACCTGTACAGGTTTTTTTGCATCTATGGTCCTTAAAAGGATTTCGGGGAAAGCCGAGAAAGTACGGAATATTTCAGGATCAAGAAAATCAACATACAAAGTTTTATCATCAATCAGTTCCTTTACAAAAGTTGATTTCCCCGTTCCTCTGGGCCCAAACAGGAAGAATGAGCCTTTCGGAATTTTAATATGTCGTTTTATGATTGTCATACCTGCAAATTTAGACTAATTTTGCATGTAATAGCATCATATTTCGACCTGTTTTCAAAAAATATGCCCGCGGAAGGCTGAGATTGAGGTTGAGGTTAAGGTTGAGGCTGAGGACGAAACGACAAACATTTTAATCCTTCCCGGGGCTCGACACCCGGCGCCTTCCTCCTGCGCCTGGGCTTCGGAGGGCAAGTGCGCCGGTAAAAAAACCTTGAATACGATACAAGGAACCAGCTGCAACTAAATGAAAACGTATTTGTAAATTTGCACAAACATATAACCATGACTCGTCCTGACTTGTGACAATTAGTGCGGTAGAAGTTTTCATCAGCTCACAACTAT
>CAYXSM010000007.1:31299-154992 GCA_964466705.1 uncultured Rikenellaceae bacterium | reverse complement strand
AGTCCGCGACCTTCCCGACTCGCGTCGGGATGCTCTGCCACTGAGCTAAGGAGGCATTTTTAAAATGGCAGATACTCATTCCAGTTCTTCCAGCCGTGCCAGCAGCGGAGGGTGGGAATAATGGAAAAACACATATGCCGGGTGAGGCATCAGGTTTGACAGATTTTTGACAGAGAGTTTCTTCAAAGCTTGTGCAAGCATGGCAGGTTCATAATATTCCTTTACGAACCTGTCAGCTTCAAATTCATTCCTTCTTGACACAAAATTGGTAACCAGGCCTATTACAAGAGAAAGGGGACTGTAAAGTATTCCGAATGCAACTATTCCAATGTGAAAGCTTGGTTCATCTGCACTCAGGGCTTTTGAGACCTCAGGGTTTCCGACCACGAGAGAAAAAAGGTATAACATGAAGCCGGTGAGCAGGACTGAGAATATGAGGCTTTTCAGAACATGTTTTTTCCTGTAATGGCCAATCTCATGAGCGAGGACCGCGACTACCTCTTCTTCTGTAAGTTCCTTAAGCAGTGTATCGTACAGGACAATCCTCTTTTTTGATCCGAAGCCTGAAAAATAAGCATTGGCCTTGGTGCTGCGTTTTGAACCATCAATTACGTATATATTCCTGAGTCTGAATCCTGTCTTCTTTGCAAACTCCTCAATTTTATTTCTTAATGAACCTGTTTCAAGCGGCTCCTGCTTATTGAACAGAGGCACTATCAGTTCGGAATAAAAGAAATTTATAAAAACGGAAAAGACTATTATTACGATCCATGCATACAGCCAGAAATTGCTCCCGGCATGGTAATAGATCCAGGTAATTATTCCCAGAACGGGTATTCCGATAAGAAGTGCCAGGAACCACGATTTAATATGATCAGTGATAAAAGTTCTCACGGACATCTTATTAAAGCCGAATTTTTTTTCAATTACAAAGTTATCGTACCATGAAAAAGGAATATTTATCAATTCTGAGGCTATCCCTATGATTCCAAAGAAGACAAGGGAAATTATTATTATGTCGTTGCTGATTGTACGCGAAAGATTATCAACCACAGCAAATCCGCCTGCGACTATCATGGCCATAATAACTGCAAGGTTAAAGGTAGAGGACCATAACGAGAGTTTTTTATTGTCCTTGTCGTACATCTGTGTTTTTCTGTATTTCTTTTCGTCGTAAATGCCTTTCAGCTTATCGGGCAGGCTGACTGACCACATCCGTGAATTAAGGTACTGGAGGTATCGTTCAATAAGGTAGCCTGTTACCGGAATTACCAGTATAAGAATGAAGATGGTATTTTGCATTTTACGACTGACTGTTATAAAAGAAGCAGGGTGCCTGTTTAAAATTAGTGTGGAATAAATATGTCTCGCTGCATTTCCTCGTGCTAAAAGGATAGGCACCCTGCGGTTCTGCAAATATAAAAAATTAAGTTAACATACCTCCACAAACGTTGATAATTTGTCCTGTGATGTACGATGAAAGATCAGAGGCCAGAAAGAGGGCTGTATTTGCCACGTCAGCGGGGGTCCCTCCTCTCTTAAGAGGGATTTTGCCGGTCCATTCATCTTTAACTTCCGGAGGCAGTTTATCAGTCATTTCCGTAATAATAAATCCGGGAGCTATTGCATTACATCTTATATTTCTGGAACCAAGTTCTTTGGCAACACTTTTAGTAAATCCTATTATACCCGCTTTTGAGGCTGAATAGTTTGCCTGTCCGGCATTTCCTGAAATTCCAACCACGGAACTCATGTTAACAATGGAACCCTTTTTCTGCCTGAGCATAGTCTGGAGTGTTGCTTTAGTAAGGTTAAAAGCCGATTTAAGATTGACCGCAATAACCGAATCCCATTGTTCTTCAGTCATTCTCATCAGAAGAGTATCTCTTGTAATGCCGGCGTTATTGACCAGAACGTCTATTCTGCCAAAGTCGTTGACGACTTCATTAATCAGTTTCTGTGAATCCAGAAAGTCTGAAGCATTTGATATATAACCTTTTACAGTTATCCCGAGTGATTTTATTTCTTCAACAGCATTCTGAAATTCATCATCTTTAACAATATTGGTTATGGCAATTGCAGCCCCTTCCTCTGCAAACCGCAGGGCGATGGCTTTTCCAATTCCTCTTGATGCTCCTGTGATCAGGGCCGTTTTTCCTTCAAGCAGTTTCATATAAGACAAATTTTGTTTGCGCAAAGATAGAATTAATTTTATTTTCGGAGTCAGAGCATAACTCCTTGATTATTCAGTTATCTCAGACCTGTTCCATGACTCTTTTTACCGTAATTCCTATGTCAGCTGGTGATTGCGCAACATGGATCCCGCTATTCTTCATTATTTCTATTTTGGCCGGAGCTGTATCATTTTTGCCTCCGATTATTGCCCCAGCGTGCCCCATTCTTCTTCCCTTAGGGGCAGTGGCTCCGGCTACAAAGCCAACAACAGGCTTGGTCCCGTTGATACTTATCCATTCGGCAGCTTCTGCTTCCATCTCTCCGCCTATTTCACCTATAATTACAATGGCTTCAGTTTCTCTGTCTTCCATCATAAGTATAACTGCATCGAGGATGGATGTTCCGATCACAGGATCCCCTCCGATGCCAATCATTGTCGACTGACCCATTCCCAGGCCGGTGATCTGATCTACCGCCTCATAAGCCAGGGTGCCTGATCTTGATACAATGCCAACACTGCCTTTTTTATGTATGAAACCCGGCATTATACCTATTTTGGTCTCCCCGGGTGTTATAATTCCGGGACAGTTGGGACCTATAAGCCTGCACTTTCCCGGTCGAAGATACTCTTTAACACGAACCATGTCAGATACGGGGATCCCTTCGGTAACCGCTACAACTAGACCCAATCCTGCATCAGCAGCCTCCATAATTGCGTCTGCTGCCCATGCCGGAGGCACAAAGATTATTGATACATCAGCATTTGTCTCCTTAACTGCTTCCCTTACCGTATTGAAGACAGGCAGTCCCAGATGCTGCTGTCCTCCCTTCTCAGGAGTTACACCGCCTACAATCCTTGTTCCGTATGAAATCATCTGAGTGGCATGGAAAGTTCCTTCACTGCCGGTAAACCCCTGAACGATAACCCTGGAATCCTTATTGACCAGAATACTCATAAATGTCAGATAAATAATTGATTAAAACAATCTACACTATTAATGCCCTATTAAGGTGGTATTTAACACTGTATCCAAAAATACCTATAAATTGTCTTCGTTTAGTATATTTGAATAAATATTCTCAGAATACTTATATGGTCAACATTGATCCTGTTTTATATATAGGTATTTCACAGTCGGTATTCGCCGGATTGCTGATAGCCACAAAAAAGCCTCTTACCACGGCCAACAGGATCATGGCTGCCTGGCTGTTCATGTTCGGGATTGAAATGATATTTGCCCTGCTCAACAGTACAGTGATAGAAATGTACTCATTCCCTTTCATTACGTTTACTTACGGTCCCCTGCTTTATCTGTACGTAAGGTTTATGACAAACCCTCAAAGAAAATTCGAATGGCTCAATCTGCTGCATTTCATACCGTTCATTGCTTTTTTTACTGTCTCGGTCATTTTCAGGTCAGAGCCTCTGGTAAGGGACCTCAGGAGCTTTTTCAAACCCGACAAGCTTATTTTGCTGCGAATAGTTTATGCAACATCATTTTTCCTTTCGATAACCACATACAGTTCTCTGGCTTTCATAGAGATCAGAAAACATCAGAGAAACCTGATGAACCTGGTCTCGTACAAATCCGGTAAAATAACTCTCAACTGGCTGAAAATAATATTAATAAGTTTCTACACAGCATATTTTGTCCTGTTTATACTGGGCGGACTCTACATGATTGGCACTTATATCCCGTTTGATCCATATTTTGTGATCTTCGTATTTATTACATTGTTCTCGGTAGCCTATAGTTTTTACGGGATAAAGCAGCCGGTCATATTTGGTGAGGTTGTGAAATCCGGAGAAGACGAGAAAAAGGACCATAGAAGATATGTAAAGAGCGGACTGAAGCAACAACAGGCTGAAAAATACCTGAATAAGCTCATTTCGTATATGGAGAACAGAAAGCCATATCTCAACAGCGACCTCACTATTCATGATATTTCAAAGCATACAGGCATTCCCAGGCATTATATTACTGAAGTACTTAATGAAAACTATGGGCGGAATTTCTTCACTTTCATCAATGAATACCGTGTCAAAGAGGCAATCACAAGAATGTCCCACCATGAATTCAGGAATTATACTATACTGGCTATAGCATATGATTCTGGATTCAATTCAAAATCAACCTTCAATACCTTCTTTAAGAACTTTACCGGAAAGACCCCAAGTGATTACCGGGCCGATATTGATTCTCAGGCTGAATGAGTATTATCCACACGGCTGAGACATGTAAAATGTCTGTTTCGGGTCCGGACTGAGCGGGATGGTCGCAGGTGTCGTTCATCTTTTCAAACTTTGCAGATAAAAGTTTAAGGATGAAGATTCCAAAGATTTTGTTAATACTCCATGCAATTATTCCGGCATTGCTTTTCTCACAGGAAAAAACCATCACACCAGGTGGTTTCATACGCAGCGGGATATATCTGAGCACTGGTGATTACAAGCATGATGTGAATGCGCTTTATGGTGATGCATCGCTTAATATAACTCTTGAGAACAACTTTAGTTACAAGGCCTTTACCGATTTAAGAATTAAGACCGGACAACAGTTTGGTGAGGGGGTAACCGGCCTCGAACTTAAGGAGGCCTGGGGTATGTATTACAACAAGATGTTTGGCATATCGCTTGGAAAGAAAATAATAAAATGGGGTCGGACAGACTTTTTCACTCCTCTGTCCAAATTCAATCCTGTTGATTATTCATTGAGAACACCCGACCGTGAAGATTGTGATCTGGGGAATATAATTGGAGAATTTGTTTTTACGCCATCGGCTTTTTTCAAGCTTACAGTTGTTTCAGCGCCTTTATGGAACCCATCTGTTATGATGACCCGACCTCTTGAAATCCCCCGGTATATCTCCCTGGAACTTCCATGGGGGCTGTCTTCAGAAAATGGATTCCATTCGTACGGACTAAGAGCAGACTTTCTCCTCAGGGGGATTGATGCGGGGCTGCAGTGGTTTCACGGGCCGGACCCGATGCCAGGACTTAAGCTTGTTTCAGCTGATCTTTCGGATCTTTTAAATCCGTCTGTCAACATAAAAGGTGTTCCGTATGTAATTAACAGTGGAGGCTTTGATTTCGAAGCGGCAGTTAAAAGTTCTGTGATAAGGGGTGCACTGGTATACACAAAACCGGTTAATGAAAAAGCAGGAAATGAAGAAGTTCCATTTCCCATGCTCGAATGGGTAGCCGGCATAGATCTTACCCCGGGAGAATTACGGATCACTGCTGAATATTCGGGACGGAAGGTGTTTGATTATTTTGAATCGCCTTATGATCCGCTTATAGGAAGGGAGCTTGACCTGGTTCAGCTGGCTCAGCTTTTTTCGGACCCTTTGTTTAATCCCGAAGAATTTCTGCGGCTCCAGACCGAAGCTTTCAACAGACTCTACAATAACCAGATGGAGGAATATTATCACTCGGCGGGATTCCGTATTGAAGCGGAAATGCTTTACGGGAGGGTCGTGCCTTCTCTTTCAGGCATATATAATTTCACATCCCGCGATTTTGCTCTTATGCCTGCATTCAGGTTTAAACCTTCCGATGGTCTTACTTTAGCCGCAGGCCTGGAATATTATTCAGGGGCTGAGGGTGGACTGTATGATATAATCGATGATTTCATGAACAGTTTCTTTATTTCCATGAAGTTGGATTTTTAACATATGGCGGATTTTATAATAAAATACAGATGGGTTATAGTATCCGCGGCGCTTATCCTTGGAGCCGGATTCGGACTCCTTATCCCTTCGGCTGAAACTGATCCCGAAATACGAAATTATGTTCCTGCCACGATGCCTTCGAGAAGCGCCACGGATTCAATAGAAAAGGAGTTCGGAGGTCAGGATATGATAATAGCACTCTTCACTGATTCATCTGTCCTTACACCGGAAAACCTGCAGAAGATAAAGAATGCTGACAGGGCATTTTCACGAATTGAAGGCATAGGAACAAGGAATTCACTTTTCACGGCAAGAAAGATCAAAAGTGAAGACGGAATGATGACCGTTGACCCCCTGATAAGCAGGATTCCACAAAATGAGGATGAATTTGTGCTGCTTAAAGAAGATATTTTATCCAGCCAGTTTGCAAAAGGCATAGTTATATCATCGGACTTCACGGCTGCTGCAATTACAGGTAACATAAAAAAAAATGTTCCGGAACATGTCACTCTTAACAGAATCGACTCTGTCGTAGTTGCGGTAACGGGCGATCAGCAGGTCATGACAGGAGGCCTGCCTTATATCAGAAGGTATATTCTTGAAGATGTTAATCGGGATGCACTGGTCCTTATACCCATTGCGCTGCTGATAATGCTCACAGTTCTTAAGCTTACGCTGAGGGAATGGAAAAGCGTGCTTATGCCATTCAGTGTCGTAGTGATTTCCACGATCGTCAGCATAGGCCTGATACCCTTCTTTGGCTGGAAGATCTCGGTCATAAGTCTTCTTTTGCCTGTTATACTTATCTCAGTGGCAAATAACTATGGCATTTACCTTGTCTCCAGGTACCACGAGATAGAGAGTCAGGATAATTCGCCAGACAGGAAAGAGTGCCTGAAGATATTGGGCCGGTCACTTAACAAACCTATTCTGTTTACCGGTCTTACAACCATTGCGGGAATACTGGGACTTCTGGCCCACTCTATTATCCCGGCGAAACAGCTTGGGTTGCTCGCTGCCATAGGCATTTCACTGGCTTTGACACTAAGCCTTGCCTTAATTCCCGTACTTCTGTATTTCAGGAAGCCCAAGCTGGGCAGAATGGTTGAAACAAGACGAAAAAGTGACATAATTGATCGAGCCGTGGCCGTAATATCGAATGGTGTTACCAGGCGACCATCCAGGGTACTCCTGGTTTCAGCAGCAATAACAGTGTTATTTTCAGCCGGGATATTCTTTTTGAGGATCGATACAAACCAGGAGAATTTCTTTCCCGCCAGGCATCCGGTAAGAAGGGCTTCAGAGATTATCAATAATAAATTTGGTGGCTCTCAGACTGTCTCTGTAATGATAAGTGGCAATCTGATGGATCCTGTTCTGATGAACCGGATCGACAAACTGTCGCAACATCTCAAATCTATTGAAGGAGTGGGAAGTGTCTTCTCGATATCAGACGTTGTTCATGAGATGAGCAAGGCTCTGTTTGACCCGTGGGAAGAGGGATATGACCAGATACCGTCTTCAGGTGAGGCTATTGCGCAAATGTTTGAGCTTTATAACATGAGCGGCGATCCGGATGATTTAAGTCAGCTCATGAACTTTGAATATAACAGGGCGCATATACTGATAAGGTTGTCTGAGCCGGAGAATCATGTCATCCGTACTGTAAGAGATTACATAAAAGCATCTGCAGCTGATTTTCCTGCTGAAGTTACGATTGGAGGATATGCAATCATTATGACCGATTTTGCACAGAAGATCATCAACGGACAGGTCTCATCTCTCATCTTTGCCCTGATAACTGTTTTTGTCCTTCTGTCGATGGTATTCAGATCGGTGAGAGGCGGCCTCATTGGTTCAATTCCTTTGGCAGCTTCAATTGTGATTCAGTTTGGTTTTATGGGAATTGCAGGTATTCCCCTGGATGCTGCCACTGCACTTCTTTCATCTATAATGATAGGTGTCGGCGTCGATTTCACAATCCAGTACCTGTGGAGATATAACAGCGAACTGATCAGCGGACTGAACCATCGTGATGCTGTTTCCATGACCTTCCAGACAACCGGACGGACAATAGTGATAAACGCTCTGAGCGTTATGGCAGGTTTCTCAGCTACCCTCTTTTCGGGATTCCTTTCGATACGGTATTTCGGGTACATGGTACTCCTTTCAATCGGATTCTGCCTGCTCTTTGCAATAATTGTGATCCCTGCATTCATGATGCGGTTCAGGCCAGTATTCATAGAAAAAACTCTCGGAAGTAATGAACAACATATGAGACAAATAAAAATTAACCATAAAGATGAATAACATGAAAAAGATTTTGATATTGTTGCCCCTGCTGGCCGCAGCGGCATCGACTCTTTCGGCTCAGCTTCCTGACGCTGAACAGATAATGAACAAATGCCGGGAACTGACAATAACAAACTCACTGAGTGCGGATATCGAACTTACAATAACCGAAAGGAACGGCGCTACACGTAAACGCAAAGTAGCCATGACTTCCAAAAGTTATTCTGACGGTCTTGAAAAGAGACTGATCAGATTCCTCGAGCCGGCTGAAGTAAGAGGTACGGGCATGCTCATTTTCGACAATAAGGATTCAGCCGATGAGATGTGGATATATCTTCCCGCCCTGAAAAGAAGCAGGCGAATTATCAGCAACGAAAAGGGAAAAAGCTTTATGAGCTCGGAATTTACAAATGCGGACTTGACATCATCTCCCCTGTCTGATTTTCGTATCAGTCATCTTCCTGGTTCAGGTGATAACAACCAGTGGATCATCGAGAGTGTTCCCGTGAACGATGACAAAGCCAATGAATACGGTTATGCAAGGAAAGTGAGCTATATAAGATCGGATGATTACCAGTTTACGAAAATGGAGTTCTATAACTTTGATAATGAGCACTTCAGGACGATAGACATTCTGAGTGTACATCTTTTGCCTGGAGGCAAATACACCTACAAGAATATGATCGCAATAAATCACAGGAATAACCGGAAATCGGAGATCATTTATACCTCGATCTCTGCCGGTGCCTCTGTGGAGGATTCATTTTTTACCGTTCAGAACCTGGAAAGATAAAGATCAGACTATTGATTGCAGGTATATGATTAATCAATCTATGCTTCGATGAGTAAAACTCCTGTCTAATGATCCGTCTGAATACCTTTCAAGGTACTGTATACATTCAATAAAAGCTACTAAGCGGGTCTTTAATAAGGTACCCGGGAAACAGATCCCGAAACTTGAAAGTTGCTGCCGGATTTTTCCCTTAATGCGCAAGTGACTATGGTCTGACGATGGTACCGTCACTCTTTCTCACGGTCCATCGTGACCTGGTTCCTACCGGGTATTTGGCAGCCTCCTTTTCGTTGATGTCAACTCCCAGTCCGGGTGCCTCATTAATGTACATATAGCCGTTTTTATATGTCTGGCAGCCGGGAAAGACAGCCTGTGCTTTCTCATTCCAGAAATGTGATTCCTGTATTCCGAAGTTCCATACTGCAAGGTCAATATGAGCATTAGCGGCGTGACCTACCGGTGATGTGTCGCCGGGACCATGCCAGGCAGTTCTGACATTGAACCATTCGCCCAGACGGGCTATCTTCATTGCGGGTGTAATGCCTCCGATCTGAGAGATGTGCACTCTTATGTAGTCGAACAACTGATCAACCATGTAATCGCGAAACTCGTTGATATTGTTGAATAATTCTCCCATCGCTATCGGAACAGTTGTTGCATTGCGAAGGTGTCTGAACCACTTCATGTTTTCCGGAGAGAAGGGATCCTCAATGAAGAAAGGGCGGTATGGCTCGAGCTGTTTTATCATATTTATCGCATCAATAGGTTCGATAAGTTCGTGGATATCATGAAGCAGCTCAACATCCTCCCCACATCTTTTCCGGATATATTCAAACATTTTAGGCACTCTTTTTATATATGTCGGCTGATGGATGAATGAATCATCTGGTTTCCCGAATCCCGCCTCTTTAAAATGTGGTTCCATTTCCAGGGTGCCTGCACCTCCGTAAGCACCCTGCTGAATACGCACATGCCTGAAACCCTGCTCCATGAAATGCTCGACTCTGTCTCCCAGAGCTTCCAGGGTGGCGCCACTGGCATGTGCATAGCAATCAACAGCTATTCTGCACTTACCCCCGAGAAGCTGGTATACAGGCATATTTGCTCTTTTGCCTTTTATGTCCCATAATGCCTGGTCGAGCCCGCTGAGAGCATTGTTCAAAACAGGTCCGTTTCTCCAGTATGAGCTAACAAATGCCGATTGCCACATGTCTTCAATATTGTCTACATCCCTGCCGGCACAAAAGTCATTCAGGTATTTATCAACGGCAGTAACAACTGCCAGTGCCCTTTGGGTGAATGTTGCGCAACCAAGTCCATAAAGGCCCGGCTCTGTTGTGTCGACTCTCACAATCACCAGGTTGGCCCCTTCAGGCGCGGTAGCAATTGCCCTCACGCTTTTGATTTTCACGGGCGGCACTCCTGTGGCGTAAGAAGGCGTAACATATGTTTCGGCTCTTGCTTCCGGTGTTCCTAGCAGGCCAAATATCCCGGCTGCAGAACCTGCTGTCATAAGTTTCATCGCGTCACGACGGCTCATTTCAGACTTGCTCTCTGATTGTTTCATACTTATTATGTTTTTAAGGTTGATAATTATAATCCGGGTTAGAATGTATAGAATTCGTATAAGAAATCCCAGCTGTATTCCTTTCCTGGTTCAATGTTCAGATCGATATAGGTTTCGGGACACAGGGTTGTCGGACAGGCCCAGAAGATAAGTTTTGAAAGCGGTTTATCTCCTGTTATTCTTACACCGGCTCCGGTTTCTGTGTTTTCTACCTTGATGTCAAAATCGGCCGGGTCATTTCTAAAACCTGTCAGGGAACCGCAGAATACAGTCTCTCCTTTACCGAGATTTCTATTGAAAACAATCATGTTATCCCTCAATTCAGCAATGGTTCCCATTCCCCGTCCCTGTTCCCCGCCCAGGTCGAATGGAAAGATCACCCTGAACGCGGGACCTACCGGCTGGTTGTCGAAAACAAAGAAATTATGATTGTACATATCGGTCTTAAGAGGCAGCGTGCCCGTATTCTTAAGATTGTGTGATATTTGCATAACCGGTTTTTCCCTGATCAGCCTGATTGTTTTGGTATATACATATGAATAGCCTCCGTTGCTCAGAGTATGAATGAAGCGTATCTGATCGGGTTCTTTTTTTATTTTCCATTTTCCGTGATCGGTTATCTGATAGAGACCAAACCTGTCAAAATTATTTTCTTCAGGTTTTTTAAGCATACCCACTCCTATCTTCATGAACTCTTCTCCCGGCTGTGTTTTGTCATAGTCGACCGGCAGATACTCCTCAACCGGACCCATAATTGCATCATGAATGAAAGGGCTGTATTCTTCGAACCATTTGCCAAAATATTCATGTCCTTTATATTCAAGGCTCTCGATCATTCCTGACCAGTCAAATCTTGTTGCCATATAATATCCATGCCTGGTTTCAGGCAATATAAGCCTGGCTCTGATCAAATTATTACTGATCTCCGCTTTAGGTATTGAGCCTGACTGAAATGCGCCTGCAATTAAAAATGTACCCATAGAAAGTGCTATTAGTTTTTTCATTACTAAATGTTTTGCTTATGTTGCTTATGAACCTGTAAAATTATCAATGCAAACAAAAAACTGAAAACCATATTAAAGATATAGGTTTTAAATAAATTGGAGTCTATTGTGGTTTTAAAGTTTTTTACATTTGTTGTCTAAAAACAACTCTTTGATGATAAGGAAGGACGATACCATTTGCGCGCCGGCAACATCCCCTGGTGGAGCAATAGCAATAATCAGACTCAGTGGTGCGGCAAGTATTGAAATATGCAAACGAATATTCTTTCCCTCTGATCCCGTGCTTAACCTTTTGCAGCAGAAGGGAAACACGATCATACACGGCACCATACGTGAAGGATCATCGATAATTGATGAAGTGCTGGTGGCCATTTTCAGGTCACCTCATTCCTATACCGGAGAAGATTCAGTGGAGATATCATGTCATGGATCACCTTATATTACCTCCAGAATTATGAAACTGTTGATTAATGAGGGGGCACTGCCTGCCCGACCCGGTGAATTTACCATGCGTGCATTTTTCAATGGCAAGATGGACCTTGCTCAGTCCGAGGCAGTTGCAGATCTGGTGGCTTCGCATACAAGTGCAGCCCACAGGGTAGCTATTAATCAGATGCGCGGAGGCTTCTCAAAAGAGATATTGAACCTCAGGTCTGAACTTTTAAGATTTGCTTCACTTATTGAGCTTGAACTCGATTTCGGAGAGGAAGATGTACAATTTGCAGACAGGATCCAGCTAAGATCAATTGTATCAAAGGCCAGGAATATGTCTGAAGATTTATTATCGTCATTCAGTCTTGGTAATGCAATAAAAAACGGTATACCTGTTGTAATTACAGGCAAGCCAAACTCGGGAAAATCAACCCTTCTCAATGCATTGCTTAATGAGGACCGGGCAATTGTTTCCGATGTACCCGGAACGACACGTGACACAATCGAAGACGTCATTGTCATCAATGGTGTTGAATATCGTTTCATTGACACGGCAGGACTGCGTGATACTTCAGACGTTGTTGAAAATCTCGGCATCCTAAGAACGCGTGAGAAGATTGAAAAAGCTTCAGTGGTCCTCCTTATTGACGATGTGCTCGATGAAGTTACCCTTATAAATCAGAGAGCCGAGGAATTTCGCAAGACAAAATCTTCTGGCGGCCAGCAGCTTATTTTAATAATCAATAAGACTGATCTGTCAGACAGAGAACAAATTGAAAAGTTCAGGAAAAACATCATCCTGAAAGAAAGTGAATCCCTGTTATTTATTTCAGCGAAGGAAAAAAAAGGTTTGGGCAAATTACGTTCAGCTCTGTCGGAAGTTGTTGACAGGAAAATGCTGGCCTCCGACAATCCTGTTATAACTAACATGCGACATTATGATTCTCTGCGGAAAGTATCCGAGAGTCTTGAAAGGGTAATTTCAGGTCTTGATGAAAATATTGCAGAAGATCTTATTGCCATCGATATAAGGCACGCAATTCACTATCTGGGCGAGATAACCGGATCTGTTATTACTTCTGATGAAATCCTGGAAAACATATTTAAAAATTTCTGCATCGGAAAGTGAAAAGATTTTATCAGATCCAATCAGGGAACTGTCATATTCCGCAAGTGATTTTCAAACAGATCAAGCAGATATATTGTGCATCAGGATTTCCATCTTGAATTATCCCGGGAATTTAAAATACCGGTACACATTCCTGCCATTGTTCCAGGTAGAATAAAAGCCGAAAACTTGTGCGATTTTTTGTCTGACACAATAAAAGAAGCCGGCACAGAGTTTAATGAATATTTAGGAATAGTTACAAGTCAATTCATATGTGGATGTTCGTCAACTCAGAAAGTGCCGGCCGACATCAAAGTAAATAAAAGAACCCCGATGTTGAAACCGGCCAGCTAAAAAGTTATTAAGAGTAATCATAAGTTATTAACAGCCTTAGGCTGAATACACTTGCAAATATCAAAATAATTTTAGAAAATGGGCTTTCATCTGGTTTCAATCTCAGGTCTTTTTACAGACTCTTTAGCTTTTATCCACCTGGCTGGCAAGTTTTTCAGTGTATCGTGAACCAACATTCGGGAACCGTTTAATCAGAGTTTCAATATCTTCAATATCATCCTGTGAAATTATTATATCTGCTGCTCCTGCGTTTTCTTCAAGATGTATTCTGTGTCTTGTACCCGGTATTGGTATAATATGTTCACCCCGGGCCAGCAGCCAGGCCAGTGCAAGCTGTGCAGGGGTACATCCCTTGTTGGTTGCAAGCTCACCAAAAGCCTTAGCCAGGTTACGGTTGTTTTCCCAGTGTTCACCCGAAAATCTTGGAAGCTGATGGCGGAAATCGCTATCGTCAAATTTGCTCATATCAAGAGAGTTTGAAAACAATCCTCTGGAAAGGGGGCTGAATGGTACGAAAGTAATATTCAGCTTTTCACAGAGCGGCAGTATTTCTTTTTCCACATCCCTGGTAAGGAGTGAGTATTCACTCTGCAGAGCAGACACTGGATGAATCGCATGGGCCTTGAGTATTGAGTTGACAGACGCTTCCGAGAGCCCTATATACCTGACCTTGCCTTCCCTGACAAGGTCACTCATGGCTCCTATAAGGTCCTCAAGAGGTACTTTTGGATCCAGCCGGTGTGCATAATAAAGGTCTATGGTACCGGTTTTTAATCTTCTGAGGCTTTCTTCAACGGCTTTTCTCATATAAGAAGGTGAACCGTCAAGGTAGAAAGGATTATCGGGTGTAGCCCTGAACCCGAATTTTGTTGCGATAAATACTTTGTCGCGATTGGGGACCAGCACTTTGGAGATCAATGATTCATTTTCCCCATTACCATACATATCAGCGGTGTCCCAGAAATTAATACCCAGCTCAAGGGCTCTCTTCAGAGTCGCTTCTGACTCTTTATCGTCTCTTCCGGTATATGCGTGGCTCATACCCATACAGCCCAGCCCTATTGCTGACAGCTTGATCCTCTCGTTGCCAAAATATCTGTATTTCATTTAAATATTTTTATTGTTTATTTATGATTTAAAGGACATAGCAGCAGCAAGTCAATATACTCCGGTTTATTATCCATCCTGTCTGGTTCAAGATTGCAATTCCGGTATTACCTGTTTAAGGAAGAAGTAGTCCCTAATTCCTGAACATATTTAACATCAGCTTCTATCTCATCGAAACACCATGGGAACATACCTACAATTACACCGTCATTTGGTTTGATGTTTTCAAAAGCGTAGCGGAATGCGTTGCGGACCTGTTCCTGACCGGAGCAGTGCCTTCCTGCTCCCAGTATCTTGAATGCAAGGCAGGGTTGTTCTACCTGCCTGATCACGCTGGTCATCACCTCCGGATCGTTCCTGAAAAAATGATAGCTTCCTACCGGCAGAGTTGCGGCATTGCCAATTTCGTTCCGGGTCAGGAAGTAAAAGCAGGCCATAAAGAAGTCAACATCCCATCCTTCGTCTGCTATCTGTTTGATTACGTCAGGATTATGAGCAGAAACCCCTGCCAGCAGGCCGAGGTCTTTCACTGCCCTTACATAATCACGGACCACTTCAGAGTTGCCTGAAGCAAACAGACGGTCAGACACTCCCCCATGGTGTACCATGGCAATTGGTTTTGCGGTTTCTACGGCTTCCCTGATCTTTTCCCTGTCTGAGTGAAGACATATTATCTTGAGTTTGGAGCCTTTCCTGCGTAATTCACTCAGGTACTCAACCCTGGATGATGACTGGTGAGCACTTATGCCTGCCTTTTCACATTTTTCAAGAAATTCCAAAGTACGCTCATTAGTAAAGTATTCTTTCATCTGCCTGTCGGTGTGAGAACCCAGATATGAATAACCGAGTATCGGGTTTGAGCCGCATATCAGCCGGCTGATCCGATATGGCCCAAGTGCAATTGACGGCATAAGAGTGTTCGATTGCCGGAGATTATTGCTGTTGTCAACGGGCGAAGTTCCATCGCTTCCTGCGACAGGACCTATAAACCCCAATGCTGCGGCGGCTGACAGTTTTGAAAGAAATTCCCTTCTGCCTGTCGTTTGACTGATGATCTTTGGATGTTTCATGTTCTCCTGTGTTAATCAATTTTCATGTTAACCCTTTCAAAGGGTTATAAATCAGCTTAATCAAAGTTTATTTTTTTATTATCTGCCAGTTCATTTCCCTTTCTTCTGAAAGCCTGCTTACCTGTTTTGTCTCCCTGATGATTGCTGATCCGGCTAAGTCCATAATACGCATAAGCCGAGAATTCATTGCCGAATGCTCCGAAGTGAGACATGGCTATTATACCCTCTTCATATTTGTCTTTTGCCAGATCATAATTTTTGTATTTTTTTTCCTGAAGCAATCCGTTAAATATTATAAGCTGAGAGTTGTAATAGCGGTTTGAAGAATCCCTGACCGGTTTATTTATCACCAGTTCTGCTTCACTGTATAGGTTCAGCAGTAAAAGGGTTTTTATGTGCAAAGACCTGAATAAAAGATTGTCGGGGTGGAGTGATGTAAGTATTGTGCTGTAACGAAGAGCTTCTGAATAATTGTTCTCAAATACTGTATATATCCATGCAAGTATTGAATATGATTCGGCCTTCAGAAAAATGGACTCATTTGCAGATTTGACCAGCTCGCTCAGCCCTTTTGTCATGTCACCAGGAGGGAACAGAGCTGCCAGAGCTTTATATACCGGGTGAAGTCTGGGATAGGCTTCACGGTAATAGTTATAAATTCCCGTGAAGTAATAAAAGTCTGAAAAATGTGAAACAAAATCGAAAGATCTTCGGACATACCTGTAAGAGCCTGCAGCAAGAGGTATAACATTCATGCTAAGATCATTATCGGCATAAAACAGCAGCAGCATGCCTCTCGCGCACACATTTGCCAGAACACTTTCCGGTTCATAATCTGCAACATAAGAATTTTGTTCGCTGAGCTCAATACATTTCTTCAGGTCTGATTCAAAATCTTTCCTTGCTGGTGAGGATGGTATCAGCGGGTAATGTCTCCAGTATGTCAAAATTCCGCGAAACAGATAACCCACCGCATGTTCAGGGTATAGTGTTGTTATTTCATCGTATACAGTTTCTGCTTCCTTATACTCAAGGTTGTATATGCTGGCAATTCCTGTTCTGATACGTTGTACCGTGAGAGTGTCATCAAGAACCTGCGAGCATATTGTGCTGCTGCCAGTAAGGATCAGGATAACTGAGAAATTACATATTATCAGTTTTAATCCGGGTTTCATGCTTGCAGACCATATAATATTCATATAAAAAGATCATGGATGAGTGTATTTGCTGCGATACTCTCTCGTCAGCATTGCCGATGCGGTCTGATTTTCTTTTATTTCTTTTGCAAGTGGATCCCATATTACAGGCGACCCTGTATAATAGGCGATCATTGACAGCTGTACAGTTGCCGTTGAAAGAAAAGCATCTTCCGGTGTGCAGCTCAGAAGGTTTTTATCTTTTTTTCTCACAGCATCCAGAAAATTTCTCACATGATCAACCTGCGCCTGTGGTGTGGAAAAAACCATTTCATTTCTTAGAGAACTTCTGTCGGCAGGGAACATTATGACTTTTGAATCGTCCGCAAAGATAGTCCCGTTTTCGCCGTAGAAGAAAATTCCGTTGTTATACTCCCTCGTGACATCACCTGTTCCCCATAACCTGTGTTGCCAAAAAACCGGTGCAGACTCAAATTCCATATCGACTGTCAGCGTATCGGGAGTAGTAATCTGCCCTTTCAGAACATTAATACCTCCGGATGCGACAAACTTCGTGGGCATTCCTTCATTCATAATACACCTTATTATATCAATATGATGTATTCCCCAGTCAACAAGATGTCCGTTTCCGTATTCCTTTTCGAGCCGCCATGCCTTGTGTCCTATGTTTGGCCTGTAGTCAAGTTTTGGGGCGGGACCGCACCACTCATCCCAGTCAAGTGAGGCCGGAGGATCCTGAACAGTTGTATCCTCCAGTACCGGGATGTAATTTATCTGTGCAACAATCCTGTGGATATTTCCAATTATACCTGCTTCAATAAGTTCTTTCACTTTTTTGAATGCGTTGCTCTGGCGGCGCTGAAATCCGATCTGAACTATGTTGCCTGCCTTTCTGGCTGCCGAGACCATTGCTATTCCTTCCCTGACATCATATGACAGAGGTTTTTCGCAGTATATGTCGTAGCCTTTTTCGCATGCTGCAATGAATTGCAGGGCATGCCATTGTGGCGGCGTACCAATGAAGATTGCGTCCAGCCCCTTCATTTCGAGGAGATCCTGATAATATTTGTATGTGACAGGTCGTGTGCCCTGTATTTTTTGAAGCTCATCGGCACTTTTCACAAGATGCTCCGAATCCACATCACAAACAGCAGCGATCTCAGCACCTCCTGCACTTAAGGCAGCTTTGGAGATGACCATGCCGTACCATCCTGCTCCAATAAGCCCTATCTTTATTTTCCTGTCATCCGAATCAGACGGGAACCAGATGGATGCTGCAGCAGCAGCGGAGCCCAATGACGTCAGTTCAACAAACTTTCTTCTTTTCATAACGACCTTTTTTACAGAATGAATTAATTATTCTACTAATTTAAAGCTTTTACCGGGATTTCCAGATTATTGCTCCGTCTATGCTGCTGCAAAATAGCGTTACAGTCCCAGATAAGGATTTTCAATAAGTTTACTGTTAATAATTTAACATAGTATTTTATTACACCGTACAGGCAGGGATTTCAGGAATAATTCTGCCATAACTTCCTTTCTTCCGGCATAAGTATGTTGCCCATTCAGGTTATAATTATATTTTTGCTTAACAGCTCTGACAAATGAAAAAAGCAAATCTACTTTTCACGGATGCCCTTAAGCTGAAAAGGCCGAGTGCATTCAACGTTATGCTCAAGCCGGCTGGTTCCTCATGTAATCTGAACTGTGCATATTGCTACTATCTTGAGAAAAGAAAACTCTACTCGAACGAGAAGAATTTCAGGATGACAGAGGAACTTCTGGAGAAATTCACCAGCCAGTACATTGAGGCCAATCAGGTCCCGGTTGTGAATTTTACGTGGCAGGGTGGCGAACCGACATTGATGGGGATTGATTTTTTCAGGAAGGCAATTGATCTTCAAAAGAAGTATGCGGAAGGGAAAAGAATTGAGAACGCATTTCAAACCAACGGTACACGACTGAATGATGACTGGTGCAGATTTTTTGCAGATAACAATATACTTGTCGGGATTTCAATTGACGGGGCAGAACATAATCATGATCACTACAGAAAGACTATCTCAGGGGGGCCTACTTTCAAAAGAGTAATGAAAGGGATTGAACTGCTTCATAAGCACAAAGTTGAGTTCAATACCCTGAGTGTTGTCAATGACTACAATGTCCATTTTGCCTCAGAAACATATAGCTTCCTGAAGCAGATAGGAAGCGGATTCATGCAATTTCTTCCTGTTGTTGAGCAGATCTCATCAGATCCCGGCGAGAATCTCAGACTTGTTGCTCCTGATTATGAAGGGAATGCCGGAATCGCAAAGTGGACTGTTGGTGCCATTGATTTCGGAAAATTCCTTATTGCCATATTTGATGAATGGGTAAGAAAAGATGTTGCCCGTTATTATGTTCAGATATTCGATGCCACGCTGGCCAATTATGTGGGCGAGAACCCCGGATTATGTGTATTTAATGACACTTGCGGCGATGCCCTGGTTATGGAATACAACGGTGATCTTTTTTCATGCGATCATTTTGTTTATCCCGGGTATTACCTGGGAAATATTACAGAAACTCCTCTGGAAGAACTTGCTAAGCTACAGAGTCAATTTGATTTCGGAATCAATAAAAGGAATAAATTACCTCGCTACTGTCTCAGGTGCGATGTAAGATTTGCCTGCCACGGCGAGTGCCCAAAACACAGGATCCTGAAAACACCAGACGGAGAGCCGGGCCTGAACTACCTCTGTGAGGGGTATAAATTATTTTTTCATCATGTGGAGCCGTACATGGAATTTATGACAAAGGAACTTCAGAATAAAAGAGCTCCGGCCAATGTCATGAGCTGGATCAGAAACAAAGAAAAACAGGCGGTCAAAACCGTATTGCCTCAGCGAAATGATCCCTGCCCGTGTGGGAGCGGCAGGAAATTCAAGAATTGCTGTGGAGGAAAAGCTGGCAATAGCCGGCTTTAACATCTGAATTCTGTCAAACAGCTGTCTTATAACTGATTCATTACAATCTTTACTTATTACCCGTAACTTAAGGAAGGATTTCAATAGTTATGGGTAATTTTTTAAAGGGGCTAATCTCATCCCTCCTTTTCTTTTACAAGATCCGGGGATTTTGGTGCAATCAGCTTATTTGTCACGGATTTAAGAATCTCCTTGTTCCCGGCTAATATTATAAGCTTATCACCTGGCTTGATAATGGTGAGTCCTTCAGGAATGATGTAAGATTTATCCCTTTCCAGAAAAGCGATGCGGGCATTCTGGGGAAACCCAAGATCCATTATTTTGAGTCCTGCAGGAAATGTATCAGGAGCAATTATAAGCTCTGCCATTTCGGAATTCAGAGGTTCAGAAAGAAGGATATCTGCCGGAGTTATCGACTTTACCCTTGCAGGAAGTGAGACATGCATTAATCTGGCTACTTTCGGAATCGAAGTACCCTGAATGATAACAGAAGTGAGTGAAATAAAGAACACAATATTGAAGATCATGTCGGCTTTTTCAAGCCCGGCCATTAAGGGGAAAGTGGCAAATACTATTGGAACAGCTCCTCTCAGCCCCACCCAGGAGATAAATAACCTGACCCTGTTCATCAGCCTGAATGGTGCCAGGCAGGCAAATACAGCCAGAGGACGTGCCACGATGATAAGAAATGCAGAAATAAGAAGTCCGATGCCGATAACAGGCACTATCTGACTGGGGAACACGAGCAGTCCAAGCGTAATAAACAAAATGATCTGCATCAACCACGCAAGTCCGTCATACATCTTCATTATGGTTCTTTTATGAAGAAGATCCTGGTTGCCAAGGTAAAGCGCAGAAAGGTAGACGGCCAGAAACCCGTTGCCTCCGGTCACAGTGGTAAGTGAATATGTCATTAACATCAGCGAGATTGAAAGTACCGGGTATAGCCCTTCGTAATCGAGCCTTATTTTGTTTATGACATATTTTCCTGCAAATCCTGAAAAGAAACCGAATATGCCACCGAGAAAAAATTGTGTAAAGAACAGAGGTATAATTTCCCAGAATGATTTTCCGGTATTGATCACAAGTTCAATAAATATGATTGTCAGAACATAGGCCATAGGATCATTGCTGCCACTCTCAAACTCGAGTGCAGGTCTGATGTGCCCTTTCAATGCAAGGTTCCTTGACCGGAGTATTGAAAAAACAGCAGCAGCATCTGTCGATGAGACAATAGATCCCAGCAGAAGAGCTTCGTATATTGTGAAATCAGTTATCCACCAAACGAACATACCTAATGTGGCTGCTGTCAGAACTACTCCTAGTACCGAGAGAGTAATCGCCTGGCCGAAGACCGGTTTTACGGATTTCCAGTCAGTTTCAAATCCCCCTGAGAAAAGAATAAAATTCAAGGCAATAATTCCGATGAACTGAGCAATGCCCGGATCGCTGAAACTTATCTTTCCAATACCATCCGAGCCTGCCAGCATCCCCACTGCGAGAAACAAAACAAGTGTAGGAACACCAAAACGAAACGATGTTTTCCCGGCAAGAACACTGATGAATACCAGAATTGAACCAATAAGAATGATATTCTCTGAGGTAATTGTCATAAGGTAACAGACCTGTTTGCCAAAAATAGTGAAATCAATCAGATTAATACGTTCAGCAACAAAATTTCAGGACATAAAGAAGAGACTGTTCCAGAATTATGTTGAAATGTTTTCACAGACATTCTTGAATCAGTTGATTAATCGCAGAAGAATTATTTCATTATGGCTGCTTTAATCATACCTTAGCCATGAATATTTGTCGCGAAAAAAATCAAAGTTTAGAACAAAGTTTTGAATATTGCGAAAATCTGTAATTTTAGCAGCCGCAAAAACTGATATGAAAAACAAGCATATTCCCTTCGATATCATGGAAGCGTTCCTTGTCAGGATTTTGATCAAGGCAGGCGTTCCTGAAAATGATGCAATAATTATCGGTGACGTTTTGCTTCAGGCCGATAAATTAGGATTTGATTCCCATGGTGTTAATCGCCTTAAAAGCATATATCTTGATCGTATTAAGGAAGGGGTGGTAAACCCTGTTACCACTCCTGAGATAATCCGGGAAGGCCCTGCTACGGCTGTAATTGACGGGCATAACGGCATGGGACACGTCATTTCTTACATGGCGATGAAACTGACCATGGAGAAGGCCAGGAAGTGCGGAATAGGCATGACAGCAGTCCGGAACTCGAGCCATTATGGTTTTGCTGGGTATTACCCTCTAATGGCTGTTAAAGAGAACATGATCGGGATTACAGGAACTAATGCCAGACCATCTGTAGCTCCGACTTTCGGTGTGGAAAATATGTTTGGGACCAATCCCTTTACTTTTGGTATTCCCTCCGACGAGCCCTTTCCATTTTTGCTTGACTGTGCAACCTCTATCATTCAAAGGGGAAAAGTGGAGCTTTACGCACGCGAGGGGAAGGAATTGTCTGAAGGCTGGGTGATTGATTCCGAAGGCAGAAGCAAGACCAGTTCCGGTGAAGTTCTCGAAGATCTCCTTGCCGGCAGGGCTGCTCTTGCCCCGCTTGGCGGTCTGGGCGAAAAAACTGCAGGATACAAAGGCTACGGATATGCCACTGTCGTTGAAATACTTTCATCAGCTTTACAACAGGGTGCTTTCCTGAAAATGCTTACAGGCGATGAAAATGGCATAAAATGTCCATACCGTGTCGGGCATTTCTTTATAGCTGTTGATATAAATGCCTTTACCGATCCGGACGACTTTAAAGAAACGACAGGTGAAATTCTTCGTGAGCTGAGGGCCTCAAAGAAAATGCCCGAACAAAGCCGCATCTATACTGCCGGCGAAAAAGAATACGACGTATGGATGGGCAGAAAAGACAAGGGTGTACCGTTTAGCAGGGAGCTTCTTGATGAATTCAAAGGTTTATGCAATTCATACAGCCTCGGTGAATTTCTTCATTACTTTGAGACCTGAGACTGATCAGTTATTTAATTTGTGCCACAAAGCATTTCTTTACCGGCCGGTTCCGGAACAACATCATAGCTCCTGCCGCACCTTTATAAGCCGCTGCGCTCAATTAATACCAGCAACATAATTATTATTGCTGCCGCGGGGATCACTGCAACCCAGTCATTTACTTTCAGGAGTTTTGGAATGGTAAGGTCTCCGAAATCACCTTTTTTCAGAATCCCTTCTTTAAGTCTCGGATATAATGCAGCAAAGATCCCTGTTCCAATCAGTATTCCCACCAGGCCTCCTGTAAATGCATCAAGGTACCCGTTGCCGATTGCCCCGGCAACCGTGCCAGGGCAATATCCCAGGGTTGCAAAACCCACTCCGAAAATCAGACCTCCTATAATATTCATGCTGAATGAACCGCTTTTTGGCACGAGCTGTATCCAGCCTAATGATTTCATTAGATAAATGCCGATCATTCCTGTTACTACAGCAGACAGCATAATTTTCAGGACCGTGAAATCTCTCAGCAAAAGCTGAGCAACGATTACGTCATATTTGGTGGCTCCGCCTTTCTGCAACAGAAATCCAAATATGATACCGAATATCAATCCGGATACAAGAGGTCTTATGTCTCTTTTATTTTCGCGTGTTTTGGTTTTTTCTGACATATCCCAAGGCAAATTGTTCAGGTGATTACATAATAGATAAAATACGCGGTTATGATACCGCCGACAAAGAAGAAGACAGCCGAAATCCAGCTGGAAACCGCAAGCTGAAGTGTACCGCTGATACCATGGCCGCTGGTACAGCCGCCTGCAAAACGGGCTCCAAAGCCCAGGCAGATGCCGCCAGCAACTGACACGATCAATCGAAGCACCGGAGTGTCACCAAAGGCTGAGGCCCAGAGAGATGGCACCCATGTCCAGCTGAAATCGCCCGAAAGAACTGCTGAAAGAAAAGATCCGGCAATTATTCCAATAACTAACATCCATTGCCAGCCTATGGTTAATTTTATCTTTTTATAATAGGGCTTTTCGTTCACTATGCTGCCGCGGAATAATCTCTCGAACATCCCACTGGTTTGAGCGAAAGATGTCGAGGTGGCGAGAGGTTTTCCCGAGATGAAAAAGCTTAGCCAGCTTAAGACTCCTATTCCGATACCGGTAACATATGGAGACCATCTCAATTCAGATAATATTTCCATCATTGGTTGATTTATTCGTTAAGATCCCAGTGTTTCTTTACTTCTGTTATGCCCGTGAAAAATCTGGAGCCATGCGGATTCTGGCATACTGTGCATTGTTTGGTAAATCCGGCTGCACTGTAGCCTGTCATGCCACCTGCAACGTTGAAAAGCTTTGTAAAACCTTTCTGCTCAAGCATGCTTGCGGCAAGGCTTGAGCGGTTTCCTGAACTGCAGATCAGGACCGTCAGCTTTTCTCTGTTCAATTCCCCGAAGCGTGTGCGAAGATCTGCCACCTGGATATTGACAGATCCTTTAATGTGGTTGTCTTCAAATTCAGCAGGTGCACGCACATCAAGGAGTACAAAGCTCTCTTTTCCTGTAACAATGTCGTGCAGTTCTGTTGTAGAGATCTGTTTTATATGTGAAGCATCGAACCCACCCACTGCCCATGTTGACATACCTCCGTCGAGATAACCCACAATCCGGTCAACTCCTGCCCGCCGTGCCCACATGGTTGCATCCATCGCTTTGTGATAATCTTCAGCAACGAGAAGAAGATCTTTATCCGTAGGAAGGACCCAGCCCGCAAAAGTAGGAAAGTTGCCGTTCAGGTCGAGGTGCCACGACCCCGGGATGTGCTGGCTCCCATATGCATGATAGGTTCGCGTATCGAGTACCTGAATTTTTGGATCTTTTATTCGCTCCCTGAAATCTTGAGCGCCGAGTTCCTCTAAGAGAGGGAGATCCGAAACAAGTACAGGCCCTTTACGGTTAATGTTGCTGCAGCGGCTGAAATGATCCGGAGCAGGCGGCATATTTTCAGTCAGCGATCTTATGAATTCTGATTTATCTTTTATTTGCAGGGCAGGATTAAACTTTCGTTCATATCCAATGGTAGTGCGTCGCTTTGCTCCCATAGCCCTTCCGCATAATGAGCCTGCTCCATGCGCAGGATAGACTTCGCAATAATCAGGAAGTTTAAGAAGTTTTTCATGGAGGCTGTCATATAGCTTTCCTGCCAGGTCGTTTGCCATTTCAGGAAAAAGGTCAGGGCGTCCGACATCGCCCACAAAAAGGGTATCTCCCACAAACACGCCTATCGGAGTGTCACTCCGGGAGGTATCACTGACGACATAGCAGATATGCTCAGGGGTGTGGCCCGGTGTCTCAATGACTCTGAGTAACATATTTTCAATCTTTACTGAGTCGCCTTCGGATAACGGGACATGCTCGAAGGTGCATTTTGCCGACCTGGGCATGCAGATCTTTGCACCCGTCCTTTTAGCCAGGTCCATATGGCCCGAGATAAAATCAGCGTGGAGATGAGTCTGAAGAATATGAGTTATGTCAACTCCCATTGCACGTGCTTCATTAATGTAGCAGTCCACATCACGCTGAGGATCAATAACGACACAGGTCTCATTACCTGCCAGAATGTAAGAACTGTGAGCGATCTTGTTTACAAAGAATTGTTTCAAAAGCATAGGGTTTCCATTTTAAAGTGAGCGTTTATAATTATGTTTCGTATGAATGGTTTCAGATCATAAAAAAATAAAAAATAACGATTACCACTACCAGAAATAATAGTGTCATCCCGCTTCCTGCCTTGATATAGTCTGAATTCCTGTAACCTCCTGATGACATGAGGAGGGCGTTAACCTGATGCGTGGGAAGAACAAATGAATTTGCAGCACATACTGCAGCCATAAGAGCCAGTGAACGCGGATCAAGTCCTCCAATTTCAGCCATGCTCATAACAAGAGGAGCAAGAACGACTATTGCTCCTACATTGGACATAAAAAGAGAAAACACCGTTGAAAGTATACCGACAGTAATTATAAGAAATACGGTATGTTTATCAGCTACCATATGCATGACTTTTTCAGCAAGGAAAAGAGCAGCTCCGGTTTTTTGCATGGCGATGCCCAGAGGAATAAGCCCGGCCAGCAGAAAGACCACCTTCCATTCTATTGACTGATAAGCCTGTTGAATGCTGAGCACGCGAGCAAGAACCATTGCCATGGCACCCGTAAAAAATGCCATGGAAATGGGAAAGCCTGATAATGCCAGTAAAACGGCCGCAGCAAAACAAACAAATGCAACCAGTGTTTTTGACTGATCTTTTTTCTCTTCTGTGACCGAGCCAATTACTACAAAATCAGACCCGGACTTCAATTCACTGATCTTCTCCCACAGTCCATAAACAATGATCGTATCACCCGGGCGGATCTCCTGGTCGGAAAAATCGCCCCTTATTTCTTCACCCCTGCTGAACATCATAACCGGTTCGACAGCATACCGTTTTCGTAGTGAATAATCACGGATGGATTTACCCACGACTTCAGAACGGGGAGGAATGATAACTTCGGCAAATCCCGATTTGCCGGGGTCATGAAGGCTGGCAAAACTTTTACCTTCCATCACCGGGGCAAGTTTATTTTTGGCAACAAAATCTCTTATATTTTCTTCATTTCCAAGCAGCGCAAGTTCCTGCCCGGCCTCGAATCTGGTTTCGCGCCATGGGGCATATTTAATTTCCCTTCCCCGGGATATTCCCAGAATGTTGATGCGGTAATTGCTCCACAGGCCGGCTTCTTCAGGTGTTTTGTCAATAAGTGATGATTTTTCCGGTACAGCATAATACCATATGTTTTGTGGCAACTGAAGGGCTTTGATCAGCTTTTCCTGATCCGTTGCCTGTTTGTCCTTGTTCTTTGCGGAAGGCAGTATATAATTACCTAGCAGAAGAAAGAAGACAATGCCTGATATCAAAAGGACCAAACCAACCGGTGTCACGCTCATCAGACCGTAAGCCTTCAAACCTGCATTTCGTAACAGGTCGTTGATAATTATAAGAGGACCGGAGCCTACCATTGTAAGAGTACCTCCCAGGATCGCAGCAAATCCCATGGGCATGATCAGTGCAGATGCATGTATTTTGACCCTGCGGGATATTTCAATTATGCCGGGAAGGAAAAGAGCGGCTGCACCGATATTCTGGATAAACCCCGACATCAGGCCAACGGAAAGGGATATGAATCCTATGACCTTTTTCCTGCTTGTCCCAACCCTGCTGATTACGAACCGGGAAAAGCGATCCATGGCACCTGTTTTTGAAATGCCACTTCCCATGATCATTACAGCCATCATTGCTATAACTGCATTACTCGAAAAACCCGAGAGCATTTCATGAGGCTCCAGAATGCCAGTCCAGCCCAATGACAACATGCATATAATTGCTGCCACATCAATGCGCACGACCTCAGATACCAGAAAGATGACAGTGACCAGCAGGATCGTTATTACAACAAGGATATCTGTTTCCATCAATAAGTAAATATTTGCCTATACAAGGTTGCCTGCCTGATTAACTCGGTTATCAATGGTAAGTAATGCTTTCTTTTATTACCAATGTCTGAATTACTTTTGGATTATGCAGCAAAAAGTTGCTGATATAATATTAAAACCCTCAGTGTAAAAATTTATTCTCTGATCATTTTCCGGCCTGATCAACAAAAAATTTACCCTGCAGCTCTTCACTTTCCCTGTACCCATACCGCACTGCCTTTGCTCTTATATTGTGTTCTCCGGGATTTAGTCTGAGCGGACCTGAATAAAGCAGCCAGTGAGGATTTTTTCCTTCTTCAAGGGTGTACACGATCGAGGCGCCATGAGTAGGACAATAAAAACCCAGGGTCATGGGGAAAGAATATGAACCTCCGGTTCTGTGGTTCTTCATTGAGCGTTCTTCCTGACTGTTTACAATGAAGTACGGAATGTCAGTATCTGGTTGTACGCCGCCCGGCCACATAATACTGATCATTTCAGGTTCATTCATATGCCCCATATCGCCTGTTCCAACGGTCCAGTCGTCAAGCTTTTGTCTCATGTTTTCAGCCAGGGTTCTGTATCCGTCATTTTGTATCAGGTTATTTATCTGATAAGGGTCGGCAACAACATCATAAAGCTCTTCCGAAGGTCTGTTATATGCCATCCAGCTTTTCATGGGTCCGGAAAGCTGCTCTTCGGCATCGAGCCTGAGCATTTCCTTGTAAATCGGCATATTGGTCAGGTATGGAACCCAGATCGGAAATGGTTCATTGGGATAATAGTTGCGTATGTACAGGAAATTTTTTGTGCGTACGCACCTTATCATATCATAAGATTCGTCAACCCTGTCACGGGCTGCAAATATCGCGTCCCGGGGTGTGCCTGACTGATCTCCCAGAAACGGAATTCCCTGCATGTGAGACGGAACAGTGACTCCGGCCAGAGAAAGTACGGTCGGACCGAAATCAATTGAGCTGATAAGGCGATCGCTTACAGTTCCTGCATTTGAATTATCGGGCCATTTTATTATCAACGGTATATTGAGCCCTGAATCATAAAGCCATCTCTTAGCCCTGGGTAATCCATCGCCATGATCCCCCCAGAAGAAAATTATCGTATTATCAAGCTCTCCTTCTTCCTCAAGTTCGGAAAGCATAACTCCGACAACAGAATCAAGGCGTGCGATATTATCATACATTTTTGCAATGTTAAGCCTTATGATTTCATTATCAGGGTAATATGGAGGCACAGTTACTTTTGAGGGATCTGTTTTCACATCTGACAGATCCCAGTTCTGGCTTTCGTGTGTGCCAATCCAGTTGAAGACTGCAAAAAACGGCTGATCCTTGTCACTCCGGTTTTTGTAGTGGGCTGTTCTGCTGCATTCATCCCAGATGCTTGCCGGAACAGGATCTTTTGAGAACTGGTAATCGGTTTTCGAATTATTTGTGCAATAATAGCCGGCAGTCCTCAGGTATTCTGTGAAAGCTTTGACATAATGAGGAGGTACCGCCGTAAATTCCACAGGATTGTCGACAGACCTTCTGTATGAGGTTGTTCGCATGTGCATGCAGCCAATTGATGTCTGATACATTCCGGTGATGATGCCTGCCCTTACGGGAGCACTGATAGCCGCAGTTGTGAAAACATTGTTGTAACGTACTCCCTGAGCAGCCAGTCTGTCAATGTTCGGTGTTATGGCAAGCTTGTCACCGTAACACCCCAGATGGGGACTCATATCTTCTGTCGAGATCCACAAAATATTTGGCCGTTTCTTAGCTTGTCCGGCATTGGCATTCACGGCAAGCATTGAGGCAGCACCCAATCCTATAACAATTTCAAATTTTGTCATATTGCTTTTATTATATTGTGATACATATATGGAAAAATGAGACTTCAATAAACTGCGGAATTACCTGCCAGGAATCTTTCTCCCAAACAAATCCTTTTCTTGCCTGAAGGAAAGTTGCCCGGTTATCAGAGCTCCTTATAACAAAAAAGTATGAATCTAGTTGGCAACGGATTTTTTCACCGAGCCGGGTTTTCTTGAGTTCACACCGGGAATTCCGTAATTTTCATCTCCCAGATCATTTCGCATATCCTCGGCAATCTTCTTAAGCTCTTCAGCCACTTCCGGATAAAGGTCTATCACGTTATATCTTTCTCCGGGATCCCTTCTCAGATCGTACAGCTCATATTCATCCACATTTCCGGCAGAATACTCCCCGGGCCATCCGTCATTGCCGGGCATTTTGCCTTCATAAGAACGGTATGTATGAGGCAATGCCAGTTTCCAGTCACCTTTTCTTATGTTTTCCAGGCTGTTTTTTCTGTAATAAAAGTGGAACACTTTCCGGGGATCAGCATCAAAGTTACCTTCAATCAGAGGCAGGATATCAACTCCGTCAATCTTTGCAGATGGCAGCCCGGATCCTGTAATCGAACACAAAGTTGGCAGGATATCGATAGTTGATGCCATGTTGCTGCAGATGACTCCCGGCTCTATTTTGCCCGGCCACGACATGACGCAGGGCACTCTCTGTCCTCCTTCCCAGCTGCAACCCTTGCCTTCCCTTAAACCTCCGGCAGATCCTGCATGATTGCCGAAATTGAGCCATGGGCCATTATCGGAAGTGAAAATCACAAGAGTGTTCTGAGTAATCTTGTTTTCATCGAGTGCTTTCATTATCTCGCCGACTGACCAGTCTATTTCCATGATTACGTCACCGTAAAGGCCCTGCCCGCTTTTGCCTCTGAATTTATCAGAAACGGCAAGCGGCACATGCGGCATGGAGTGGGCAACATACAGGAAGAAAGGCTTACCGGCATTTTTATGGATAAAGTCAACGGCATATTCAGTATAGAGGGTTGTAAGCTCTGCCTGATCATCAAGAGTCCTTACTTCTCTTGTTTTTTCATTATCCCTGATCAGAGGAAGCACAGGGTATCTTAATTTTCCCGGGCTTTTTGTTTCGGATGCCGGTATCCCGTCGAAATCAACAGGCCACATGTCGTTTGAGTATGGAAGTCCCAGATATTCATGGAAGCCATTCTGAAGTGGCAGGAAAGGAAAATGATGGCCAAGGTGCCATTTGCCTACAATACAATTTCTGTAACCATTTTTCCCGAGAAGTTCCGGTATCAGTTCTTCTTCCGGGTTAATGCCAGTGCTGTCATATGGCATAAGAGCGCCTGAGATGCCCACACGGTTTGAATAACATCCGGTCATAAGTCCGGCCCTTGATGCGCTGCTTACTGCCTGGGAGACATAAAAATTTGTAAAGCGCATGCCTTCTGCAGCAAGTCTGTCAATATTCGGGGTTTTATAGCCTGTTGCACCAAAACATGAAAGGTCTCCGTATCCCAGATCATCGCAAAATATCAGTACAATATTGGGAGTGCTTGTTTCGGGCCCGCTTTTGCCAATGCATCCGGGCATTGTCAGAAGCGAAGCAAATCCCAGTCCGAGGGTCGTTTTCAGGTCAATCATTTCATACGGTTTTTGGTTAGTGTGTTATTTCATTTCAGTTTGGGTTGAATTCGATCACTCTGGTATTGTTTATTGTTCTCCGTTTTATAAGCAGATTATATACTTATATGTTTTTTGCATATACTGAAGAAGTGTCAATTGTTTAAGAAAGGTCTTTTCCTGTATCATATAGCAGAGTAAACACTTTATTTGGTTTATCCGGCCCCTTTTTCCCGGGACCTGACATGAAGCAAAAGGCAGTGTGGCAATGGCCACCGGACCAAACGCATACATAAAGTTCACCATCAGTATGTTTTTTGGTTTATTTTATCTTCAGCTTTGATTTTTTGGAGAAGGCCTGTTAATTCATTAACAATAATCTGATTGCCGGCAGCAAGATTATTCTGCTCCCCAATGTCTGTTCGTAAATTGTACAACTGGGGAAGAGTATCATTTCCCAGTTCGATATTTGTATATGCCGATATTTTCGGACCGCTTCCCGGTTCAATAAGTTTCCAGTCGCCATGTATTATTGAAAGCCTTCCATTCAGGGCATGCTCAATTACCCATTCCCTGCCATTTACCGATTTGCCTGTAAGTGTTTTGATCTGGTCGTGGCTGTCTGTTTTTACATTGGCAGGAATTTCAGCTCCTGCAAGTGAAGAAAATGATGCCAGAAAATCAATCTGGGATACAAGCGCGTCAGAGACGCCAGGCGTGACAGCACCTTTCCATCTCACTATCATAGGGATCCTGGTACCGCCGTCAAAAGCACTGTATTTTCCTCCTCTCAGTGGTCCGGCAGGCTTATGTTCTCCAAGCTTTTCAACGGCATCATCCCTGTACCCGTCATCAACTACAGGTCCGTTGTCGCTTGTAATAATTACTAATGTCTTTTCAGAAATTTCAAGGTCATCAATGATATTGAGGATCTCCCCTACCGACCAGTCAAATTGCACTATGGCGTCTCCTCTCGGACCCATACCGCTCCTGCCTGTAAACCTTGGATGAGGCACCCTTGGTACATGGATATCATGAGTGGCAAAGTAAAGAAAGAATGGTCTGTCCCTGTTCTTTCTGATGAATTCGACAGCTTTTCCCGTTATAACATCAGCCATATCTTCATCAATCCATAGGGCTGATGATCCTCCCGTCATGTATCCGATCCTGCTGATGCCGTTCACTATCGCCATGTCGTGACCGTGACTGGGATGCATTTTAAGCATCTCGGGATTTTCTCTTCCCGTGGGTTCATTGCCAATTTTCCCGGTATAACTTACCGTCACGGGATCATCAGGGTCAAGACCTACAATCTTCCGGTTCTCTACATACACACATGGAACACGGTCTCCGGTGGCAGGAATAAGGAAGTTATAGTCAAATCCTATATCCATCGGGCCCGGGACAATATTGCCATTCCAGTCAGGGCCATTTTCGGGGCCCAGTCCAAGATGCCATTTTCCGACAACGCCCGTAGCATAGCCGGCATTTTTTAAAACAGATGCGACAGTTGTTGTGCCAGGTTTTATTATTGCTTCTGCATTGCCCGATGCGATGCCTGTTCCTTCCTTTCGCCATGCATATTCGCCTGTCAGCAGGGAAAAGCGCGAAGGAGTGCTTGTTGCCGATGTGCAATGAGCATTCGTGAATCTAAGTCCCTGGGATGCAGCCCTGTCGATGTTGGGCGTGTTAATTGTTACTGAGCCGTTGCAACTCACATCTCCATACCCCAGATCATCGGCGTAGATAAGGATAATGTTCGGTTGCGAAGACTTATCGGAGCAGGCAGAATGCGATAATCCGAGAGCCAGCAAGCCGACTGTGTTTCTGATCAGATGTTTTCGGTTTAATTTTATCATATATATATCGTCTGTTTTTGAAGTTAGTCACCGGGAAAAGGGAAGACATTAGAGGGAATGCGTGAGTTTCTCATAATCTCTTCAGCCTCTGCAACAACTTCAGGGTACTTGGATGCAATATTCCTGATCTCTCCGGGATCCGTTGAAAGATCATAAAGCTCGGTTTCGGTTTCCCCTTCACTGATAAATGCTGGCTTAACGGCTTTCCACTGACCCATTCTGACCGCAGCTTTTCCTCCCTGTTCATGAAATTCCCAGTACAGGTATGGATGCTTTTTTTGCTCACCTGATTTTCCAAGGATCTCTGGAAGGAATGAAATGCCATCAGTTATTGGAGGCATATCTGCTCCTGAAATTTCAGCCAGCGTGGGCAGAACATCCCAGAATGCAGATATGTGCTCTGTTCTTGTTCCGGCTCTTACTTTTCCCGGCCAGCTTACTATCATCGGCACCCTTATGCCACCCTCATAAAGATCCCTTTTGTAGCCCCTTAAACCGCCATTGCTGTTGAAATAATCCGGATCAGCACCTCCTTCAAGGTGAGGACCATTATCCGAAGTAAAAATCACGATGGTGTTTTCAGTTAATTTAAGTTCTTCAAGTATTTTCAGTATTTCGCCGACATGATCATCCAGATGAGTTATCATCGCCGCAAAGGCAGCATGGGCTTCTGGCTGTGAGCCGTACGGACCAAGCCTGTACTGAGGCCCGTCATCGGTGCCGGCATATGATTTTTCCGGATCGAATTTTCCCCGGAATCTGTTCATGTATTCCTCCTTTGCAAATAATTCAGCATGCGGTATTATTGCCGGATAGTAGAGAAAGAATGGTTTGTCGCTGTTGGCTTCGATAAAACTCAGGGCCGCATTGTGTATAATATCAGGAGCGTAAATGCCGGTGAGAGTGCCCTGATTTTCGTTAAGTACAACTTTTTCGCTGTTGTGCCACAGATAATAAGGGTAATAGTTATGTGCAAGTCTCTGGCAGTTATACCCGAAAAATTCATCAAAACCCTGCTCATTTGGATCGCCTTCGGTTCCGATAAATCCTAATCCCCATTTTCCGAACGCTCCCGTCACATATCCCTTTACTTTAAGCATTTCCGCAATGGTTACAAAGGAAGCCGGGAGCGGCCATTGTCCCTCGGGTTCCCATTCTTTGTTCCCCCTTATCGGTGTATGTCCGGTATGGAGGCCGGTCATAAGACTGGAGCGTGAAGGTGCACTCACCGTAGACCCGGCATAATGCTGTGTAAAAAGCATCCCCTGACTGGCAAGCCTGTCGATGCCGGGTGTTGAAAATTTCTGTTGCCCGTAGCAGCTAAGATCACCATAGCCAAGGTCATCGGCAAGAATGAAGACAATGTTTGGCAACCGATTTTCTTTATTTGACTGTGAACATGATGTCAGGGCCAGGGAAGCCAATATCACAGCCGGAATTCTGTTTTCCATAGGGTCAGGTTTAATCAGGCACCTCTCTGATGAGTGCTACATAATGATAATTATTCCAAAGAGAAGAAAAAGGATTATATATAACAGTATCTTGAAATCATCGATATCATCTCTTTTCATAAATGCAATTATTACGGTTCATCAGTACAGGATCAGCTGATGCCTTAAAAGTATGATATTTCATCAAATATTACAAAGAAAATTGCATCAGGATACGATATGTACCGCCTGAACAAATGCAGTTACTGAAGTACTGACTATCAGATCTGATGAGTCCGTGCCTGACTTGCAGCAGTATTAAAATGCAATTATCAATAGGCAGCCTGATGTATGTTTTTAACTGCCCTTCCGGACGGATCGATGAAATTGACCAGAGAAGTATCCCAGGCAAGGGCTTCCGCTGTACTGCATGCTACCGAAGGCACTGAGGGCACACACGCTGCAGCTGCATCTGATGGGAAATGCTCTGCAAATATTGACCTGTAAAGATATTCTTCCTTTGACATGGGAGGGTTTATGGGAAAGCGGTATTTGCCCTCGGCAAGCTGACCGTCAGAAACTTCACTGGCGGCAAGATTTCGCAAGGTATCAATCCAGCTGTATCCAACCCCGTCACCAAATTGTTCCTTTTGTCTCCATACGACCTCCGGCGGAAGGTAGTCCTCGAAGGCTTTTCGAAGGACCCATTTTTCAATCCGGCCGTTCGAAGCCATCTTGTCAACCGGGTTGATTCGCATAGCCACATCCATAAACTCCTTGTCGAGGAATGGCACCCTCCCCTCTACGCCCCAAGCCGCAAGCGATTTGTTTGCTCTCAGGCAGTCATAAAGGTACAGTTTGCTGATCTTTCTGACTGTCTCCTCATGAAATGCAGCAGGATCAGGAGCTTTGTGGAAATAAAGGTAGCCTCCGAAAATCTCATCTGCGCCTTCTCCGGTTAGTACCATTTTCACACCGGTCGATTTTATCACTCTGGCAAGCATATACATAGGGGTTGAAGCCCTTACAGTCGTAACATCGTAAGTCTCAATATGGTAAATGACATCTCTCAGCGCATCAAGCCCCTCACTAAGAGTAAAACGTATTTCATGATGCACTGTCCCGATATGATCAGCCACCTTTCTGGCCGAAGCAAGGTCGGGTGATCCGTCAAGTCCTATTGCGAATGAATGAAGGCGGGGCCACCATGCTTCTGCTTTATCTTCTGATTCAATACGCCTTGGGGCATATCTGGCCGCAATGGCTGAGATTATTGATGAATCAAGCCCTCCGGAGAGAAGAACCCCGTAGGGAACATCGGACATTAACTGGCGGTGAACGGATGCTTCCAGAGCGGCCTTAAGCTCGGTTATTGAGGTTTGCCTGTCATGAACTGCACTGTAATCCGACCAGTCACGGCTGTACCATCTTGTCATTTTTCCTTCAGGACTGTAATAATAATGACCAGGAAGGAATTCTGCAATTGTCTTACATACCCCTTCAAGGGCTTTTAATTCCGAAGCGATATAAAATTGGCCGTATTCATCCCTTCCTGTGTAAAGCGGGACAATACCGATATGGTCCCTGGCTATCAGATAGCAGTCTTTTTCCCTGTCGTATAAAGCAAATGCGAAGATGCCGTTGAGATCTTCAAGAAATGAGGGACCTTTGTCGCGATATAACGGTAATATGACTTCACAATCTGATTGTGTGAGGAAATCATATTTCCCTTCATATTTCTTTCTGATGTCCCTGTGGTTGTATATTTCACCATTAATTGACAGGACCAGATTTCCATCACTGCTGTAAAGAGGCTGTCGCCCCGATTCGGGATCCACAATCGAGAGCCTTTCATGAGCAAGTATTGCCCTGTCACAGTGAAAGATCCCCGACCAGTCAGGTCCGCGATGCCTTAATTTTGCAGACATCTTGAGTATTGTTGTTCTTAATTCAGGATGATTTGGCTTTATTTCAAAAACTGATACAATTCCGCACATGGAAGAAATATTTTAATTATGGTTATTATGTCTGGTTTAAAATGCAAATGTAAATCATATATTTCATATTACAAAAAAATATTAAGTACATTAATTATATTAATTAATATTATATAGCATATTAATTTAATTACTATATATTCTTAAATGTAAATCATGTCGGATATCAGATATCTCAGTAAGAGTGTGATGTTCCTTTGTAATGTCGGTTTAACCTGAGATACTTTTATCATGTGTACGATGAGAAAAGTGTTAAAAATATTTAATTGCCTGATTAAAAACATGTCGTAAATCACATGTCGCTAAAAAATAATGCCGGTTTTTTTATATTGCGAAAACAATCAGTAATAATTATTTTATGGCAGAACACCGGAAAAGAATTATCCTGACAATGATTTTCATGGCTGCCATGATCATTGTTAAGGCACAGCAGCAATATGGCTGGAGGGGACCCGGGCGGACCGGTATTTACAGCAGTGAAGCAGGTTTAATGAAGGTCTGGCCTGCAGCAGGTCCGCTCCTTCTGTGGGAAGCAACTGATATCGGAACTGGTTATTCAAGTGCAACAGTGACCAACGACGCAATATATATTACCGGCAGGAAAGGAAACAATGATGTAATGACCTGTTTCACTCAGGACGGAAAGAAAAAATGGGAAACAGTATACGGAAAAGCTTCTGACAGCAATTATCCTGATTCACGATGTACACCTACAGTCACCGGAAACAGAATATTTGTTGTTAGCGGAGAAGGTGACATGGTTTGTGTCAGCAGGGAAGGGAAGATACTGTGGTCGGTCAATTATTACTCAAGATATGGTGCCAGTTCTCCGCGTTTCGGTATTTCAGAATCTCCGGCAGTAATCGACAACAAGGTGATAGGAACTCCCGGAGGCAATAAAGCAGCTGCAGTTGCTTTTAACATTGAAAACGGCAATGTTGTCTGGGAAACAGCTCCCGTGAATGAGGGTACTCAATATGTAAATCCTCTTGTCATTGAAAACGGCGGTCGGAAGATAATCGTTACCATTACCACCGGTCACATACTGGGAATCAATACCTCAGACGGGAAGCTTCTGTGGAAAGTAAATTACGAAGCCCTGAATGCCCAGCAGGGCGGAAGGAGGAACCATGTAAATACTCCCATATATAGTGATGGTCACCTTCTGGTGTTTAATGGGTACAACCAGGTTGCCGTTAAGCTTAAGATAAACCAGGGTGGCACTCCTCCCGCCGTGGTCTGGAAAAATACAGATCTGACACCTCATGTGGGTGGCGCGGTATTGCTGGGAAACCTTATCTTCAGTTCCACTCATGATACCAATTCAATGGGCAGGTGGATCTGTGTTGACTGGAATACCGGCAAAACCCTCTGGATTGATGACTGGTACAATAAAGGATCAGTGATTGCGGCCGACGGCATGCTGTACATTTATGAAGAGAAAACAGGACATGTCGGACTGGTTAAACCATCCCGGAACGGGCTTGAAGTGATCAGCAAGTTCCGGATAACCAAAGGATCGGGGCCATACTGGGCACATCCTGTGATTGATAAAGGGCGCTTGTTTGTAAGGCACGGAGATTACATGGCCGTATATTCTCTCAAAAATAATTAGTCAGTCTTTGCGAGCCCGGGAAAACTCTCTTTATCTGCCCTTGAGGTTATCCCAGGGAGGTACATCGGAATATTCCAGGTCTTGGTAGAATTGTGTATGAATGATTTGAAAAACTGAAAATATATGAAGAAGCTTATTATAATCACACTGTCGCTGATAATTATCGGTATTGTTGGTTATGTGGTATTTTATCTTATTTCTTCCGGCAATTCAGAAGTGGCACCTTCCGCAGGAAGGTACGTTGAACTGTCAGATCACCAGCATATAAGTGAATGGAGGGAAGAAGACAGAACGGGCATCTCCGCGGAAACCGGCTTACTAAAATCTTGGCCGGCGGAAGGACCCGAAATGATATGGTCAAATGTCAAATTGCCCAAAGGCAACTCTTCAGTTTCGTTTGGCAATAACACTATTTATCTGACAGGAATTGAAGATAAGAATGATATTCTTATTGCCCTGGATCCCTATGGGCAAATCAAATGGCAGACGCCTTACGGAAGAAAATGGGAGGCTTCCCATCCAGAAAGCCGTTGCACACCAACTGTCGAAGGGGACAAAGTATATGTATCCAGCGGATTCGGGGATCTTGCTTGTATCGATGGAATTTCAGGAGATATCATCTGGTCGGTCAGGGCCAGTGAGCTGTACAGAGGAACCTACGGATCGTGGGGAATTGCTGAGTCGCTGATAATTGACGGGGATAAAGTTTATTATACAACAGGCGGGCCGGAAACTATGACCATTGCCCTTAACAAAAACACGGGTGAACTCATGTGGAAAACAGAAAGCCTCAATGTACCTGCGTCTTATACATCTCCTATAATTGTTGACCACACAGATTATAAGCTTCTGATCAATATTTCACCTGTTTATGTGTTCGGAGTGGATGTAACTGATGGTTCTGTCCTGTGGAAAATAAACCACATGGAGGCTCTCGGCAAAGATAAAAACAGTGGCAGCCGTCAGATCTTATGTGTGACACCTCTATGGCACGACAATAAAGTATTTTTTACCGGAGGATACAATCACGGAAGTGTTCGTATAGATCTCACTGACAATGGCAGAAAGGCATCTGTATCATGGACAAACACCGATCTGGATGTTCACCATGGAGGTGTTGTTCTTATAAACGGTTATCTTTACGGTTCGAACTGGATAAACAACGGGAACGGGAACTGGTGCTGCGTTGAATGGAAAAGCGGAAAAACAATGTGGGAAGAACGCTGGAAAAACAAAGGCTCAGTTATATCGGCTGAAGGGCTTCTGTACATTTATGAAGAACGAAACGGATTTGTCGGCTTGCTGAAGCCTGATCCTGAAAAGTTTAACCTTATAAGCAGTTTCAAGGTACCACTGGGCTCGGGACCTTACTGGGCGCACCCGGTCATACACAACGGAGTTTTATTCATCAGACATGGTGAAGCACTGATGGCATATGATATTAAAGAAAAATAGAATACTCTTTACCGGATTCACTGTCGCCATCTTTACCGGAATTACCATATGGTGGCTCTTTGTCGATAATTATCCGGCAGAATTTTCCATGAGGGTTCCGGGAATGGATAACAGGCCTGAAGCAGAACCCAGATCTGAAGCTGTGATTATTGGAGAATTTTTCGACACGCTTGGTGTCATGGATGATATAGTACCCGGAAGCTGGCCCAGGTTCAGAGGACCAGACTTTGACAATATCAGCAAAGATACAACCCCGCTTGCCGCATCATGGGATACAACAGGCCCCCCGGTAGTCTGGAGACAAACACTGGGTGAAGGCTACGCCGGTGCAGCGGTTTATAATGGAAGGGTATACGTCCTTGATTATGATGAGAGGAGAAAAGCAGATATGCTCAGGTGCTTTTCCCTGAAAAGTGGTACAGAACTCTGGAGGAGATGGTACTATTCGGACATCAAACGCAATCACGGATACTCAAGAACGATACCGGCTGTAACAGACCGATACATTGTCACCCTTGGTCCGCGTTCTCATGTGATGTGTCTCGATCCGGTCAGCGGAGATATGTTATGGTCGCTTGACATGGAGAAGAACTATTCTCTGCCTGACAAGAACAAAGGCAGCATTACTCCTGATTTTTATTCAGGTCAGTGTCCTCTTATCGACGAAGGAGTTGCCGTACTGGCCCCGGGTGCCAAAGCTCTTATGATTGGAGTTGACTGTGAAACCGGAACTATTTTATGGGAAACACCTAATCCTGACACTGTTCTGATGTCGCATTGCTCAATAATGCCAATGGAAATACACGGAAAGAAGATGTACGTATACCATGGTGTCGGGGGTGTGTGCGGAGTATCGGCAGGACCTGAGGATGCCGGAGAGCTGCTGTGGAGTACAACTGAATGGAGCCCTCCTATCGTGGCAGCATCCCCGCTTTATCTGGGGGGCAATGAAATGGTTGTTTTCGGCGCTTATGGAACCGGAGGGGCCAGGATCCGGATAAATCACAATAATGGTTCCTGGCATGCTGAAGTTCTTGACCAGCATAAATCAATCAATGGATTGTCGAGCGATCAGCAAACCCCGATTTTACTGGGTGAACATATATGGTGCCTTATGCCTGAGAATGCAGGACCAATAAAGAACCAGCTTTCGTGCTGGCACCGGTCTGATATTCTTTCCCCGGTATGGACCAGTGGAAAGGAGAACAGGTATGGCCGTGGGCTGGGACCTTATATCGTCAGCTATGATAAACTGTATCTTCTTGATGATTATGGCAATCTGTATCTCTTTAAAATTGAAGGAACTGAAGCCAGGCAGCTTGCCCGCCACAAAATACTCGACGGGATAGAAGCATGGGGACCCATGGCTATTGCGGGAAAATACCTGCTTATGAGAGATGCCCGGAATGTTTTATGTCTTGATATATCAAAAAAGATCTGATGAATATGAGCAATAAGTCTGTAACATATGCTGCAGTAACTGTGATTCTGATTTTTGTTGTTTACATGATCTGGGATACTGCATCTTTCAGGAACAATAAACCTTCTGAGATAAAAAGCGAAGCGTCAGTGCCCACAACCGACAAATGGGAAATAAACAAAACTCTGATGGTGAGTATGGGCAACCTCAGATCTGTGGCTGTTACGGATTCCGGTTCTGTGGTTACGGGAGGTGAATCTTTCGTTTCATATTTTGACAGAGATCTGAACCTGAAATGGCAGCTTGAAATGGAAAATGCAGTGACAGCCCTTGCAACAGGTGGTGATATAATTTATGCGGCTGCCGGAGAGGTTATAATATTGCTGACCATTCAGGGAGAAATCATTGAGGAATGGGGTCCCTTTGAGGCCAACAGCCTAATAACTTCCATTTCTGCTAATTCAGGCCTCATTGCTTTCGCTGATGCCGTAAACAAAAGAATTTTCATACTCGGCAGGGATGGCGTTGTGGTCAGAATGCTGGGACAATCAGATAATAACTTTTTAATACCCAGTCCTTACTTTGATGTAGTTCTTCTGGATGACAACACAATACTGGCCGCAAATACCGGAAGACACCGGGTTGAAAGATGGGATGAAAACGCTGTGCTGACCGAATATTTCGGAACACCCGGCACTGCTCCGGATTCTTTCTGCGGATGTTGCAACCCTGCCCATATGGCACTGGCTGGCGACTATATCGTAACAGCGGAAAAAGGAATAAACAGGATCAAGATACTAAGGAAAAATGGCGAGTTCGTTGAATATGTATCTTCTGACAATAATTTCACAAATTCGGTCCCGCTGGATCTGGCTGCATCTGACGACAAAATATTTGCTGCCAATCCGGCTGATTCAAAGCTGTACATATTTAAACGAAAATAACAGATAGCTAGGATAATAAAGTTTTACAGATATGGATTATGAATTGTTTTGCTGATATAAGATGAAAGGATACTGAATAATAGTGGAAAGCTCAGGCAAATCAGATAAATTCAGATGACAGAAAAGTCAGATTGCTTTTAATTTTAAATTAAACAACTCAGCCGATGACGATTACTAATGACAGAAGAAAGTTTATCAAACAAACAGGAAGGCTGGCAATGATTATAATCCTGGCAGCTTTTACGGTTATTCTCGGAAGGAAGGTATCAGCAGGGAGAAGTTGTCAGGGGTGCCCCGGGTCTGGCAAATGCCTGGGTGAAACGGACTGTGAGAACTATTAATTGTTTCAGCTGCATGATCATGGAAAAAAACAGCAATAAATACCAGAACAGGAGGGATTTTGTGCGTAAGGCAGGCAAATTTGTTGTCGCTGCACCTCTTGTGCTGATACCTGCGTCTCTTGTAAAAAAAGCATCCCCGGGTGGCTATGTATGGCAGATAGATCCTTATAAATGCACGCAGTGCGGTCAGTGCAAGACCAATTGTGTCCTCACTCCTTCTGCTGTAAAATGCGTGCATGCATACGAGATGTGCGGATATTGTGATCTGTGCGGAGGATATCTCAGGCAGGGTGTAAGAACCATCAGCACCGGTGCTGAAAATCAGCTTTGCCCAACCGGGGCCATTACCAGGACTTTTGTTGAGGAGCCATATTTTGAATATACCATCGATGAAGAATTATGCGACGGTTGCGGTAAATGTGTAAAAGGTTGTGCTGATTTTGGCAACGGGTCTCTTTATCTGCAGATCCGTCATGACCGATGTGTCGGATGCAATGAATGTTCCATTGCACGGAGTTGTCCTTCCGATGCGGTAATAAGGGTGCCAGCGAAAAGTCCTTATCTGGAAAAAGATAAGATAAAAAACGAGTCATGATCAAAGTAAAGACAATCAGCATACAAAACCCAGACTGTAAATTTTGAAAAAAATCTATCCATATCTGATACTGGTTCTGCTATTGATCTGGCATACGGTGAGTTATTCCCAGGACAGATTTCCACGGCCGGAATTTGAGTCAGGATACACGTATCACACCAACCAGATGCCTGCGGCAAGAGCTCCAGGCTGGGATTATTTTGACGCAGGCATTCTTGTGGTTATCCTCCTGGTTACAACCTGGCTGGCGCTGAAGAAAAGGTCGAGACAAGGCATTATTTACATTTCACTGTTTTCCCTGGCTTATTTCGGGTTTTACCGGGAGGGTTGCATATGCTCGGTCGGATCAGTTCAGAATGTGGCACTCGCACTCTTTAACACCGGATATTCAATACCAGTTTCAGCTCTTCTGTTCTTTATTATTCCTCTTGTTTTTGCACTGCTCTTCGGAAGGGTATTTTGCGCGGGTGCATGCCCTCTTGGTGCGATTCAGGAACTTACCGGGATCAGGCCTGTCAGACTTTCAAAAACCGTTGATGCCCTGCTATCGGCAATACCGTTTATATATCTGGCGCTGGCGATTCTTTTTGCTGCCACCGACAGTCAGTTCATCATTTGCCGTTATGATCCTTTTGTCGGTATTTTCCGGCTTGATGCACCATACACAATGATTATTTTCGGGGCTCTCCTGCTTATTACAGGCATCTTTGTTAACAGGCCCTATTGCAGATACCTTTGTCCTTATGGCGTCCTCCTCAATGTATTTTCGAGGTTTGCCGGCAGGCACCTGACGATAACACCGGCTGAATGCACAAACTGCAGATTATGTGAGGAGGCTTGTCCTTATGATGCGATAATTCCAGCGGATTTGCAGCAGAAGCCGGACGAAGATATTTCCGCCTCACGCAGGAGATTTGCATTTTACTTTGTTATGATACCGGTGTTTGCACTTGCAGGCGCACTGGTGATGTACGGCCTGTCACCCTCGCTGGCAGGGGCTGACAGCGATGTGAAACTTGCAAATGAAATACGGGCTGAGCAGGACCTGGGAGTTGCTGCGATCTCAAACGCCGCAGTGGCCTTTAAGGAATCCGGATTGACTGATGAGCAATTATTCGCTAATGAGGCTTCTGTGATCGGACGCTATAAAAAAGCAGCGCCATGGGCAGGTCTGTTCCTTGGACTGTCACTGGGCATCAGTCTGTTCTCGTTAACATTGCGGTATAACAGAACCGAATACAAACCCCACCAGGGAAAATGTTACAGTTGTGGCAGATGTTTCAGATTTTGCCCCATACAACCTAAAGTCTTTGAAAAGGATGAATCTTAGTGAAAAAGATATCAGAACGCTGAGAAGTATCAGCACTATCGCAATTGTCTTTACGATGATAGTTGCGTTGACTATGATATTCAGCCTGGTTCAGCTTAAACTAATTAATCCGTTGGAAAATCCGGTTCTGCTAGAAATTAAAGAACAGTATGACCGTGACCCGACGAACAATAAATACGCTGAACAGATAAGAGCCATTGACCTGATGGCCCGGAAAGCTTATTTTTCATCAAGGTGGCAGATTGAAACGGGTTCCTATCTGCTTCTTGCAGGTGCTATCGTCTTTATAATTTGCCAGCGGCTCATTTCAGCTTATGAGAAAACCCTGCCTGTGGAACCTGGGGTGAAGCCTGACCTTTCAGCCCGGAAAAGAAGAATTATGAATTCGCTCCTGACAGGAGCCTCTGTTATTTTTATAACAGCGGTTATTGCCTCTTTCGGCCTAAGGAAAAATCTTTCCATCAGAAATATTGACCGGAAGCCAAAAATCGTCAGGGAAAAGAAAGCCGGAACAGAGCCTTTCATCCCTGATATAACCAATTATCCGTTCTTTCGCGGACAGGACAGCCGAGGGATTGCCGGTGGCAGCGGGTACCCTCTGAAATGGAACGGCACAGAAGGAGTCAATGTGAAATGGAAAACGGAAATCCCAAAAGAAGGGAAAAGCTCCCCTGTCATATGGGGTGATAAAATTTTCGTTACAGGTGCCGAAGGTCTGCAATGTGAAATATACTGCATGGATAAAAATTCCGGAGATATTATATGGACAGCCTCGGGATCCGATATACCGGGGGAGCCCGAAGAGCCGCCACAAATGGATATGGAATCAGGAATGGCCGTTTCAACTGTCGCTACCAATGGAAGAGAGGTATGTGCAATATTTGCCAACGGCAACCTGGTGTGCACCGATATGGACGGAAGAATCAAATGGTCAAAAAACATAGGGGTGCCTGAAAATATTTACGGGTATTCCTCATCACTTATCATCTACAATAACACGTTGTTACTTCAGTACGATGATGATAACAGATTATCTCTCATGGGCTTTGATACCGGCACTGGTGAGCTTAAGTGGGAGACGATGCGCAAAGGACGGCCTTCATGGGCTTCCCCGGTGCTTGGCAATTTTAACGGATCCCCACATTTAGTTATTAACGGCAATCCGTATGTTACGGGTTTTGACCCTGAGACCGGCAAAGAATTATGGGCGGTTGAATGTATGACCGGAGATGTTGCACCATCTGTGGCATTAAACAGCACCCTGGTGTATGCTGTAACCGACTATTCAAGGCTTGCCGCCATCAGGCCGGGACCGGGAGCATCAATAGTATGGGAAGATAATTATTTTACTCCTGACGTATCAAGCCCGGTGGCAACCGACGAACTGCTTTTCCTGTCTACAGGCAATGGAGATGTAGCATGTTACAATGCACAGACCGGTGATACATTATGGACCCGGTGGTATACTGAACAGTTTTATGCCTCTCCGGTAATTGCAGGAGAAATGGTTTATTTCCTCGACAGGAGCGGGATGATGCGCATAGTCCGTGCAGCCTCAGAATATGAACTTGTCGCAGAATCCCCTCTGGGTGAGCCGACAGATTGCACACCGGCTTTTTCTGACAAAGAAATTTTTATAAGAACGACAGATAAACTTTATTGCATTTCTGAAAATTGACACCAAACTCCCCTGACATAAGTAATTCATCGTGTGAATGCGATCATTCCTCGCATCTTACAGTAGCTAAGATAGTTGAAGGTATTGTATCCCGCACAGGACGTGAGCGGGATAAAGTCATACCCATACTTCAGGAAGTTCAGAAAAAACTTAACTACCTGCCTTCTGAAGCTCTGGCCCATATCTGCAGGATTACTGACATTACACCCGGACAACTTTCAGGTGTGGCGACATTCTATTCACAGTTTCGTCTGAAACCCGCCGGAAAACATACTATAAGAATATGTACAGGCACTGCCTGCCATGTTAAGGGCTCATCGCTCATCAATGAAGCTTTCAGGAGGGTTCTTAAAATAGATGATGAAGACAACACTTCAGCGGATAATCTTTTTACAATAGAAGAAGTAGCCTGTCTGGGTTGTTGCACCCTGGCACCTGTCATACAGATTGACGGAAAGACCTATGGACATGTCAAGCCCTCACAGGCTGAAACCATAATAAAAGATTTCATGACCAGTGCCGTCCGCCAGGGCGCAATTGATTCTGATGGCGTTGATGGCGATTTTGATGCCGAAGTGCGGATCGGGCTTGGCTCCTGCTGTGTTGCGGGGGGAAGCAAAGAGATCCTCTCAGAACTTCTTCATACAAAAGATGCGTACAAATTGAACATTAAGATCAAACCTGTCGGCTGCGTGGGTGTATGCAACCAGACACCCCTTCTTGAAATAGTGTCAGGGGATAATGTAAGCTCAAAATACACAAGGGTGCGGAAGGTAGAAGTGGAAGAAATTTTGCTCAAGCACATTAAGCCGGGGAATTTAAATAAGAAGCTGCGTTATAAAATAAGCGATCTGATTGATTCATTTCAATCTGACCGCAAAATCAACAGCCCTGTAAATATTCCCGTAAACCAGCGGGAAGAATATCTGGACACTTTTCTTTCCAGACAGTATCACATAGCAACCGACCACAGCGGACGATTATCACCTGCCTCATTTGATGAATACTGCTTAACCGGAGGCTTCAGAGCACTTGAAAAAGCCCTGAAACATCTTAGTCCTGATGAAGTATTGTCACTGATAACCGACAGCAAGTTAAGAGGAAGAGGAGGCGGAGGATTCATGCTAGGGAAAAAATGGGAGCTGGCTAAAAATGCTCCCGGCAACACAAAATATGTAATATGCAACGGTGACGAAGGAGATCCCGGGGCCTTTATGGACCGGATGCTTCTTGAATCTTTTCCTTTCAGGGTGCTTGAAGGAATGATAATTGCCGGGGTCGTTATTGGAGCGGAAAAGGGAATATTGTACGTCAGGGCTGAATACCCTCTTGCAGTGTCAAGGGTGCGCAGCGCAATTGACAGGTGCTATGAAAGAGGAATTCTGGGAGAAAGCATACTTGGATCTGATTTTTCATTTCATGCTGAAATATTTGAAGGAGCAGGCGCATTTGTATGCGGCGAGGAGACTGCACTTATTGCTTCGCTCGAAGGAAACAGAGGCACACCCCATCTGCGTCCCCCTTATCCTGTAGAAAAGGGCTACAGGAAAAACCCCACGCTTGTCAATAATGTTGAGACACTTGCTACTATTCCATGGATAATTCATAATGGCCCGGAAGCATTCCGGGATATCGGCACAACCCACAGCAAAGGGACCAAGGTATTTGCACTTGCCGGTAAAGTTGCCCGGGGAGGGCTTATTGAAGTTCCCATGGGTATAACTATCCGTGAAATAGTTGAACGCATCGGAGGAGGAATAGCCGGCAATGGAAAATTCAAGGCCGTTCAGATAGGTGGTCCGTCAGGCGGATGTATCCCTGAAAGTATGTCCGACTCACCCATTGATTATGAGGAGCTTAATAAACTGGGAGCCATGATGGGATCAGGAGGCCTGGTTGTGCTTGATGATTCTGACTGCATGGTGGATATTGCAAGGTATTTTCTTGAGTTTACCCATGAGCAGTCGTGCGGCAAATGCACTTTTTGCAGGGTAGGGACAAAACTGATGCTCGATATAATTAAGAAACTTACCAGAGGCGAAGCACATCTCTCCGATCTGGATGAACTCGAGAAAATAAGCTTGGCTGTTAAAAAAGGAAGCCTTTGCGGACTCGGAAAGACAGCGCCGAATCCTGTCCTAACAGGATTGAGATATTTCCGCAATGAATATGAAGCCCACACAAGAGGAATGTGCCCGGCCGGAAGATGCAGGGATCTGATTAAATACCAGATAAACAATAAGTGTACCGGTTGCACCAAATGTTCTCAGGAGTGCCCTGTAAAAGCGATACCGTTCACTCCGTTTGAACAGCATGTCATTGATGACAGGCTTTGCACCAGGTGTGATAACTGCAGAATTGTTTGCCCTGAAGGTGCCGTGGAAATAGTTAATATAAATGGTAAAAATACAGATCAATAATAAGACGATTGTGGTACCGGAAGGTATGACGGTTCTCAAAGCAGCAGAACTGGCAGGAATATACATCCCGACATTGTGCCATAAGGATGATCTGCCACACTATACATCATGCTATGTCTGTATTGTAAAAGACATATCTTCAGATAAATATATTCCATCATGTTCAGCTTTGGTTCATGAGGGAATGAATATCGACACATCAGGTGAGGATGTTACTGAAATGCGGAAAAGAGCAGTTGAGCTGCTTCTTTACGAACACAGGGCAGAATGCGAGGCACCCTGCAGGATAGTATGTCCTGCCGGATTGAATATACCTTTGATGAACCGGCTGATTGCATCAGAAAACCTGGATGGGGCAAAACAATTGGCCATGAGCGAGTCGCATTCATCTGAAATTATGTGCGTGTCTTGTCCTGCATATTGTGAGAATGCCTGCCGGAGAAAAAAAATAGATAAACCCGTTTCCATCAGGAATATCCAACTCTTTATATCCAAGAGTATTGGTCAGGATGAAGGGTATATAAATGCTCATAATGTGAAGATCAATGATCTAAGCAGAGAGACACCTGATAGCCGCAGGGAAAGGGTCCGGAAAAGGTTTTCATCAAGGATAGGAAGGCTTGAGGCAGAGGAGCTTTCAGAATGGCTTAAAGAATGTGAAGGATCTCAGACAAGGTCAGAAAAAATTGATACTTTTGAAGATGCAGTTGATGAATCGCGCAGCTGCATGCATTGTGACTGCAGGGCATCTGAAAACTGCAGGTTGAGGGAAATTGCTGAACAGACAGGCGTCAAAGATCCCCGGGGAAAAATAGTTGCCACACCAATAAAAAAGAAGATAAACAGGAACACCGGACTGATATTTGAAAGTGCCAAATGCATAAAGTGCGGACTATGCGTAAGGATTTGCGATGACAATAAGGATGAGGCGGCTTTATGTTTCATTAACAGAGGTTTTGTTACACTTTTATCAGAGCCGCTGACAGAATCATTTTCTGATACATTAAAGACAATGGCTGATAAATGTATTGAAATTTGTCCGACAGGTGCGTTAAGCAGATATAATTGATAACAGATGAGGTATCTGACAGCAATATTGTTTGTTTTATTGGGCATTATCCCTGCCGCTGCACAGACCAATGACTCCGGCTGGCCTGTTTTTCAGGGTAGTCCTGATTTGTCCGGCAGAACTGATTATGAATTGCCCCCTTCTCCATCTCTTTTATGGAGCGTTTCAACAGGAGTCAGATCAAAATCGTCACCCGTGTTAAGTAATGGCCTGATCTTTTTTGGCAATGACAAAGGAACCCTGACAGCGGTCACTACCGGGGGCAGAATCAAATGGAGATACGATACGGAAAGCACAATTGAGGCACCTCCCCTCTTTCACAATGGCAAAGTGATCTTCGGAGCACACGACGGCATACTTAGGGCAGTGGACGCCTCAACAGGAAAGCTGGTCTGGCAATATGCTGCAGGGAACCAGATAACCGGATCAGCAAATGTCTGGACTTCCGGAAAAATGTCGGGGATTGTGGTTGGCAGTTACGATTATTATCTGCATTGTGTTGAGCCTGAAACCGGAAAACTGATCTGGAAAGCAGAATCGGACAATTACATAAACGGGACTCCTTCATTTTACGGAAACAAAGTTGTATTTGGCGGTTGCGATGGCATCATAAGGGTCATTGATCCACCAACCGGAAAACAGAGAGACACCGTAGACATAGGTGTATACATGGCTGCATCTCCTTCATTAGCTTCTGATGCAGCATTTTTTGGTGATTATGATGGTACGCTATACTCAGTGAACCTGACCACGAAGAGAATAAACTGGAAAGCAAAAGGAGAACAAACAGGCTCAATTATGTCTGTGCCTGCAGTACGGGGCAGCATGGTTGTTACGGGAAGTGAGAACAGGCACATTTACTGCCATAGCTCCGGTGACGGTAAAATAGTGTGGCAGTACAGGACAAACGGAAAGATCACAGGCTCAGCAGTGATAACTCCATCCAGGGTCTTGTTTGGCAGCACCGATGGCCATATTTATGTTCTGAGGTTGAGCAACGGAAATAAAGAATGGAGTTTCAACACGGGAGCACCTGTCAGCAGCTCTCCTGTTGTGGCAAGGGACAGGTTTTATATTCTTTCAGAAGATGGCCGGCTGATGGCATTCGGAACAAAAAAATGACATCCTGAAATGAGGATCATCTATTTAATAACTGGTTCGGGTGGATCATTTTACTGCGGTAACTGTTACCGCGACATGCTCTATGTCAAAGCCATACGCCTTGTGAAGGGAGTCAGTGCAAGTGCCGTCCCTCTCTATCTTCCTCCGGACAGGCAGCTGCCAGATAATGAATTCGACAGAAATGTCTTTTTTGGGGCGATATCAATGTACCTGAGGGAAAAAGTCTCATTTTTGCATGATATGCCGGATTTTATCGAAAAGATCGTTGACTCCGGACCTGCTTTGAAGCTGGCTGCCGGTATGGCAGGCACTACCCGCACCGAAGGGCTTGAGGATCTCACACTTAATATGATCAAAGGTGATAAAGCCTTCCGGGGTAAAGAAACAGACAGACTCGTAAATCATATGCTTAAGGATGGAGAACCTGATATAGTTCATCTTTCGAATGCTCTGATCATCGGGATAGCCCGTCAGCTTAAAAAAAGAATAAATGGCATCAGGGTTGTCTGTTCTCTTCTCAATGAGGACGACTGGATTGATGAAATGGCTGAACCCTACCGAACAAAAGCATGGCAACTGATTACCGAAGAAGCCGGCTCTGTTGATGCCTTCATCACTCCCAGTGTGTATTATAAAAGTATGTTCGAAAAGACAACAGGAATAAACGGAAAAAATATACATGTGGTACCGCTGGGATTTGAGCCGGGCCCATACCGGGAAAAAGGCCTGAATTCATACTCACCTTCCATAGGTTATTTTTCAAGGGTAACCCCGATGAACGGCTTTGACAAGCTTGCAGATGCTTTCATTAAATTAAAATCAGAGAAGAGGCTGCCCGGGCTTACTCTTCATGTATGCGGTGGTTATACCGGCGATGACAAACCATATCTGAGGCAGCAGATCAGAAAGATCAGAAAAGCCGGTTTTGGAGGATCGGTTAAGATATACCCTGATTTTCATGGGGTCGTTAAACAGGAATTTTTTAACAACATTGATATCGTTAGTGTCCCTGTAAGAAAACATGACGGTTATGGCTTGTATGTTCTGGAAGCCAATGCCGCCGGTGTTCCGGCAGTCCAGCCTGACACAGGTGCCTTTCGTGAAATTATTGAAAAGACACAGGGAGGCATCATTTACGAACCTGATACAGTTGACAAACTTGCAGAAGAAATAGCCAGGGTACTTGAAGACGGCAAACTCAGAGAAATGCTGGGCAAAAATGGAAGTTCAATGGTCAGGAATGAATTTTCACTGGCTAAAATGTCGCTGGATTTGTCTGACGTTTATTTTCAGTTAAGATAGCTATTTTCACAGTTAACATCACTTCAATAAGATAAAATGCTTGAAATTAAAGGGATTTCCAAATCATTCATACACCGGGGACTGGTACTTGACAATCTGAATATGAAAGTCAGCGAGGCTGATGCTGTATCCGTTATGGGGCCGTCAGGCTCAGGAAAAACGACGCTGCTTAATATTATAGGTCTTCTCGACAGGCCTGACAGCGGAGATCTGATATTCAGAAACAGATCTTTGCTGGATTACGGGTCAGATGAGTCAGCCTTATACAGAAATAAAAACGTGGGATTTATATTCCAGGATCACCTTCTTCTGCCATATCTGACTGTCAGGGAGAACATTCTTCTGCCTGTTCTTGCATCAGAGGTTTCTGATGAAGAATACAGTGAAAAAACCTCCTGGGCAGCAACGTTGATGGAAAGAACCGGGATTACGGATATTGCGTCTAAGTACCCTTTTCAGATATCCGGCGGTGAGGCACAGAGGGCCACTCTTGTCAGGTCGCTGGTGAACAAACCGTCAATATTACTGGCCGATGAGCCTACAGGTTCTCTTGACAGCAAAAATGCTGATACACTCGGAGACCTTCTGGTTGAAATGAACAGGGTATATGGCGTAACGCTCATAGTTGCCACACATTCATCCGAACTTGCGAGAAAAATGTCATTGATGCTTGAATTGCGCAACGGAAAACTCTTTCCTTCTGATCCCGGAAAATAAAAAGTATGACAAAATGAAAAAAAATCCGGTACATCTGGCATTCTGCTCCATGGCATATAACAAGCATGGTATCATATACCAGATCCTGATAATTATGTTGCTCTGCGCAGTGATAACAGGATCCTTTCTTACAGGCAAATCTGTAAGGGAGAGCCTAAAGGCTGCATCATGCGAGAAGCTGGGAAACACAGGTGTGGTAATCAGTTCAGGGACCAGGTATTTCAGTCACTCCCTGACAGAAAGGATCCGGACCAGTATCGGATCGCCTTGCACCGGCCTGATTGAACTGAATGGATATTGCAGCAAGTTTGGAGAAAACCATCTTGCGTCAGGAGTAAAAATTATAGGTGCAGATTCCGGTTTTTTTGAATTTCACGGGATTAAAAATTTACAAATCAACAGGGGAGAAGTGCACGTCAACAGAAAACTGGCTGATATGCTTTCCCTGGTGACGGGAGATGAAGTAATTGTTAAATACCGGAATGTATCACAGATACCCTCTGATGCTCCTTTTGCTCCAGGTCAGGGTGAAGGCGTTTCATCTGTTTTGAAGGTCGGGAGGATTCTGGAAGCTGATGAGATCGGGAATTTCTCGCTGGACATTACTCAGATGTCACCGCTGAACGTTTTTCTGAATATAAGCGACATTGCTGATGCTTCCGGTAATCTTCCAGGTTATAACCGGTTGCTGACAAGTACAGACAGCAGAATTCCGGAAAATGAGCTGGCCTTAATTCTGAAAGAAACACTTTCACCTGAAGATATTGGCCTGGTAATAAGGGAGTCGGTTAAAGGCGGGTACATTGAAATCATTTCGAAAAGAATATTCATCGATCAGAATCTTTTGACAAATATCAAAGAGGTTTTTCCTTCGGCATCGCCGGTAATCACCTACCTTGGGAACGTCTTCAGAAAAGGTGATGCAATGACTCCATATTCTTTTATCTCCGGAATGCCGGATTCTTTGTATAACGGAATCCCTGACAGCACCGGGATTATCATCAACGAATGGATGGCCTCCGATCTTGCTGCAGAGGAAGGCGACACAATCGAGGTAACATGGTATTCGCCCGACATTTCAAGAAGGCTGGATGAATCGTCTGCAAAATTTATTGTAAAAGGTATTACGGACTTTGACAGTAACTTATCCGATCCTTCACTGATGCCCGAATTTGCAGGCATTTCAGGTCGTGAATCCTGTTCAGACTGGGATGCCGGTGTGCCTGTTGATTTAAGCATCATCCGCCCCAAAGACGAGATTTACTGGAACTTGTATAAAGGCACTCCCAAGGCATTCATCAATTATCACAGGGCAAAGGAACTATGGGCGAATAATTATGGGCCCGCCACGTCTGTCAGACTTCCCGGCAGTCTTTCTGTTGATTTGATCAGGGAAAAGCTGACAGGTTCACTTGATCCCTTTCAGACAGGTTTTTCAATCATTGACATTGCCGGCGAATCTGAGAGAGCAGCAAGCGAAGGAACAGATTTCAGTACGCTTTTTCTTGGACTTGGATTCTTCATAATAATGTCATCGGTCATTCTGCTTATTCTGGTTATTTCAGTTTTTCTGGATAGCAGAAAAGAACACATAAGGACTCTTTCAGCCTTAGGATTTTCGGACAGACGGATTAAAAAGATACTGTTTTTTGAATCTGCTTTTATCGCTCTGACGGGCTCTGCTGCCGGAATTTTTGCAGGATTGCTGTTTAACAACCTGATTATAAAGGCGCTTAATACGGTGTGGCGTGACACAGTACAGACAGATACTCTTATTTCGTATACAGCACCCGGCCCCATGATAGCAGGATTTCTTGTAACCAACCTGATTGCGTTTTCGATTTTATATATAAAAACCGGACTGTTTTTGAAAAATATCGGTAAAGCAAAGACCGGGCACACTGGCATTCCTTCTCATCACATTAACTTTAAACTGTTCATAATTACATCTGTCCTGTCGGCAGCGCTGATCCTTATGTCTTATTATGTCAAAGGCCAGGAAATGATTTTATCATTCACGGGGGGAGTGTTCATGCTGATCTCAATTGTTATCCTGTCAGCATATTTTAACATCAGAAGGCCTGTATTGGCAGGTGACAAGCTTCCCCGGCCTGATATACTTTCAAGATTTTATTATTCGTTTTTTCCTTCAAACGCAATACTTCCGGTTGTCTTTGTAGCTGCCGGCATTTTTGCAATTATGATTACGGGAGTAAACAGGTTGAGTGTCTCTGATAAATCGATGCACGTTTCGGGAGGTACAGGAGGTTATCTCTTATGGAGCAATCTTGCGGTTCCCCTTCAGGCAAATCTTGACAGGCCGGCTTCAAAAACAGAGTTTGGACTGAACGAAGAAGGACTTGAAGATCTGGAATTTGTTCAGGTTAAGTATTTTCCCGGGGATGATGCAAGTTGCCTCAATCTGAATAATGTAGCCACTCCCCCTTTGTTGGGGCTTGACCCCGAACCATTTATAGAGAAAGGATCGTTTTCGTTTGCCAGTGTTTTAAGAAACACCAAGTTCGACAATCCATGGTCCCTGATAGAAATACCATCTGAGGACAACACAATTTACGGGATAGCTGATCAGACTGTATTGCAATGGGGTCTTAAGATCAGGACAGGTGACACGCTGATAGTCAGGTCTGAAAGCGGAATCCCTCTGAGGATAGTAATTGCAGGTGGTCTTAAGTCTTCGGTATTTCAGGGCAATATAATAATCGGATTTGAAAATTTCAACAAGCATTTCCCATCTGTTTCCGGCAGCCAGATACTTCTTGCCTATGGTGATCCTGATAAAGCAGGATTCTATAAAGAGATACTGGATGACCGGTTCTCGGGTTACGGTATATTTACTGAAAGTACCGGAGCGAGACTTTCTTCTTTTTTTAAGGTAACTAACACTTATCTTACCGTTTTTTCCATTCTCGGAGGAATAGGGATTATTCTTGGTGTCGCGGGACTGGGATTCATCCTTATTAAGAATTACAATCAGAGAAAGCGTGATTTTGCTTTTCTTCTGGCGTCCGGGTTCACAGTTGGAAAGATAAGGAAACTGATGGCAGGGGAACAGATTTACATTCTGATATCCGGAATTGCAGCCGGTCTTTTATCTTCTCTTGCAGCTACTCTGCCATCACTTAAAACAACGGAAGGAATCCCATGGACGATCCTTGCTGTTAATGTACTCCTTATTTATGCCATTGGGCGGTTGTCGTTGCTAATTGCCACCAGAACCATAAACCATGGTGCCCTAATAAAGATTCTGAGAAAGGAATAGGGTATTCCCAAAAAAGGCACAGCCGGTTATTACTGCGTTGACCTGATTCACATCAGGTGAATTAACATTCATTAAGTCCCAGATCGGGCAGTTTCTGCATATTATTCATCGACAGGAGAGTAACCATAGCAGTTCCGAGTGCGGTAGCATTGTTGACAACTGAGGTATATACCTTTTTTGACGGAAAAGCAGCGGCAATAATACTCCGGAATAATGGGTTCCTGGCAAAACCGCCCGTGATATAAATGTTTTCAGTATCATTATTTTCAGGGAGCACGAGGTTTACAGCTTCCACCGTAAGATCAGCAAGTTCCAGCATCAGCTGATGATAAGCTTCATCAAATGATCTGAAGTCGAACAGATCAATTTTTTCCCTGAACTCCCTGGATTCAGGCCCGCTTCTGAAAAATGCCCTCCGGTCACCGCTGTATCTGTTCTTTAATATTATCAGGAGTTCTTTATCGTATTTGATCTTTTTATAATATTCATCACTGGTATGAAAATGATCGCTGATCATTTTTACACCCGTATCATGCATGTTTCCAAGGAACAATCTCGATGATTTTACCGGCTGTCCCGTGATGCTCATATAACAGAGACAGTCTCTGTCGAGTTGTTCGCTGGTAAGCTTTTCAGAATTGAAGGGATTCATATTTATGCACCATGTGCCGGTTGACAAAAGAATGAATTTCCTCTTCTGATCATAGAAATACGGGGCCAGGGATGCAGAACTGTCATGAAGGCCTGTTCCAACCAGGATTTTCCTGCCTCTGATGTTTATCTCATATGTAGTTTCAACCGGAACAGGAGAAGGAAGTGTTATTCCTTCATCCTTTATCCAGGAATGATAGTTCATATTATCAAAATCCCATAGCGCAGTATGACAGCCTATTGAAGTATGTTCGGAACACACCCTGCCGGTCAGGATATACGAAAGATACTGGGGAAAATGAAGAATATCCCCCACTTTGCAGAAAACATCAGGCTTCGTCAATTTAAGCCAGAGTATCTGAATGCCGGAATTGAGCATTCCCAAAGCTGGAGAAGCTGTTCTTCTGCAAAATTCATCCTGGCCGCCATACCTTCTGTAAAGCTTCTCCGGGATCTTTTCACTGACAGGTTTCAGGTAATTGTAAAGAGGACCTATCCTTTTTCCTTTTTTATCAATATACGCGAGCGTTGCTCCATATGTTGCAAAATTGATCGCAGTAATTTCATACTTGTCCGAGCCGGCCATTTCGTCAGCCGATCGCATGATCCAGGTTTCTATATCTCCGATATTGTCACAAGGAAAACCATCGTCATCTTCGATTTCCGGAAATTTCTCTTCCTTTTCGGAGACAAGATCCAGATCGTAGTTGAAAAGAAGAATCTTTTTGTTTGTTTTACCTATGTCAAAGACGGCTATAGCTTTCTCTTTCATCTTTTTATAATCCTGCCGGTCAGATATGAATTACTATGCCCGCTTATCTTTTCAGGAGTATCTCTTTTTCATAACGCCTGATCTCCTCAATATAATCCTGTCCTGCTGGTACGTTATTTATCAGGCAGTAATAATCCCAGACTGCCCCGAAAGGCTTGGTTTTCATGAGTTCAAGAAAGGCCAGCCTCTCAAAATTCTGTCCTTTTTCTTCAAATTTAACAAGTGACTGAGTGGGTTCCAGAAGCGCTAATAAAAATGCCATTTGCGCAGCGCGGGTTCCAATGACATATGCGCCTATCCTGTTAAGGCTTGCATCGAAAAAATCAAGTCCTATATTTACTTTTCCAAGAGCTTTTGCTCTTACTATTTCCTGGGCAATGAACACGATTTCGTCATTTAGTGTCACGACATGATCACTGTCCCACCTTATTCCCCTGGTCAGATGAAGCAATAATTCGTCAACATAGAGCAGGATTGAAGATATTTTATCTCCAACCTGTTCGGTAGGATGAAAGTGTCCGTTGTCGAGGGTTATCATGGTATTGTTCTTAACAGCGTAACCAAGATAGAAATCATGCGATCCAACGACCATTGCTTCTGAACCTATGCCAAACAGCTTGCTTTCGACCGAGTCCTTGATATGCTTTCGGGGATATTTTACTGAAAATATTTCATCGAGCGAATTCATCAGGATCTTTCTCAGTGCATACCTGTCGACAGATGTGTCCTTTGATCCGTCAGGTATCCAAATATTATGCACGCATGGGTTGCCAAGCTGTTTGCCCATCTCGGCACTGATTAACCTGCACCTTTTTGTATGCTCGATCCAGAAATCTCTGATCTTTTTGTTTTTGCTCGATAACGTATAACCTTCATCAGCATACGGGTGAGAAAAGCATGTGCAATTAAAGTCAAGTCCGATGTTTCTTTTTCTGGCCCAGTCGATCCAGCCCTGAAAATGTCTGACTTCAATTTGATCGCGGTCAACATGTTTTCCTTCAAACTCGCCATAAATTGCATGAAGGTTAAGCCTTTGATTACCTGGCAGCAGAGACATTACCTTGTCGAGGTCATCGCGCATCTGCCTGATGGTTTTTGCCTTGCCCGGAAAATTTCCGGTTGCCTGGATTCCTCCGCCTCCAAGCACAGCCCCTTCCCTTTCGAATCCTCCCACGTCGTCGGTCTGCCAGCAGTGCAGGCTGATAACTACCTTTTCCATGTCTGAAAGGACTTTATCGGTGTCAACACCTAACTCTGCGTATTGTTCCTTTGCCAGCTGATATGTTTTCTTTATTAGTTCCTTTTTCATTGTGATTTCTTTATAGATTGATGGTTAAAATAATATCTGATTTTTCTTTTCTTGCTATTCCATGAAAAATACCTGTTCAAGGGGTATGCTTATTGGTGAATTATCCGGATTTGTTTCCATAATATCTGCCATATACTTCCACCATTTTTTTATGATTTCCTCATCACCAAGTTGTTGTGATGAAGTATTCCCTGATTGTTCCTGGTAGGCAAAAAGTATATTGGTTTCCTCATCATAAAATATGGAATAATTGCCGATGCCGCTATCCTTGAGCAGTTTTATGAGTTCAGGCCATATTTTGTCGTGTCTTTCTTTGTATTCATCCCTGAATCCGGGATAAAGCTTCATTTTAAAACCGAATCTTTTCATAAGCTGCTTTTTATCCTAGTTTAACAATAAATGCGGAGAGAATCAGAATTACTATCCCAGTCAGCAGTACCAGTATAGTTTTGTTGTCAGAGCCCTTCCATTCCTTCAGGACAATGCCCCAGATGTTGCTGATAGCTATATTGAGTGCCATAAGTATGCTCCATCCGAATACGGCCATTCCCTCGGGTAATTTGCTTGACCCCATGCCATAAAAATGAAATTGCAGGAACCAGAGCAATCCTGCCAGGAATGTGAAGAAGATATTATTTGCCAGTACATTTCCCTTAACGGTTATGTAATCACGATATGTTTTGTTTCTGATGTTAAGGTATCCGCAATATACAAGGTTTGTCAGGAATCCTCCAAGAAGTATAAAAATAAGTGTGGGGTTTTTTTGGAAGAGAGGATTCGCCCCATGCGCAAGAGCAATGTTTTCAATTGGTTTGCCTGCCTCAAATCCGAAATTAAAACATGCGCTCATAATTCCTGCAAATATTGCGATCAGTATCCCCTTTTTCAGGGCGAATTCCTTCACTGCTGCCATCTGGTCTTCCTTCGACATTTTTTTCGATTTCAATGATCCTGCATATCCGATAACTGCAATTCCTGCAACAGTGAGCGCAACGCCCGTAAGGGTCAGAATGCCGGCCCTTGAACCGAAGAGATTGTCCCCTGCCACTAACGGCGGAATCAGGGTACCGAAAGCTGCACAAAGCCCAAGGGCAATACTCTGGCCCAGAGCTACTCCCAGGTATCTGATGCTCAGGCCGAAAGTAAGACCTCCAAATCCCCATAAAACACCAAAAAACATAGCCATGAATTTTGCAGAAGAAGGTGCTTCGTTTATTATAGGCAGAAGTTCCCCCCGCGGGATGAATATAAGGGCAAACAACCATGGGGCAACGAGCCAGGCGGTTATTCCCTGGCTTATCCAGTAAGATTCCCACGCCCACTCCCTTACCTTTTTGAAGGGGACATAAAAACTTGCAGCTCCAATACTTCCGAGAGCTATCAGAAGAACACCTGCAATAGGATTCATAAGAGGAAATATTTTACGTTTAAACTGACGGTAAAAGTTATAAAAATACTCATTTTAAAACATAGAAGTCAGATAAAATTGATAATTTTCAAGTTTAGAAATCAACCCCCAAAAAGAATAATCCTATGAAACCAGTTAAGCTTACAATGTTTTTAGCATTTTTTTCTTTGATTCTGTCAGCACAGGAATTGTCGGTTTACGACCTGACATGTGAATACAGAACTGATCCCATAGGGATTGACAATCCTCATCCGGCATTATCATGGAAGATCAGTAGTGGCGCATCCAATGTACTTCAGACTGCTTATTCCCTGAGGGTGGCCACTGATCCCGGATTCTCATCATCAAGAATAGTCTGGCAGACAGGCAGGGTTACGTCAGGCGAATCAATCCTGATAAAGTATGAAGGGCCAGAATTGCAGCCCACCCGGAGATATTACTGGCAGGTCCGGATATGGGATAACAGGGGTAAAGCCTCAAGGTGGAGCCCGGTGTCATACTGGGTGACGGGGCTGATGAACCCTTCAGCATGGAAAGCAAAATGGATCGAGCTGGAAAATGACACCTCCAGGTATTCACCTTCACCCCATTTCAGGAAAGAGTTTTCATTGACCAGAAATATTGCCGGGGCAAGAGTCTATGTCACTTCGCATGGGTTCAATGAACTTTATATAAACGGGGAAAAAGCAGGCGATGAGGTTCTTACCCCGGGATGGACGTCATATGGAAAAAGGCTCCAGTACAGGGTCTATGATGTAACAACCATGTTGAAGAAAGGAAACAATGCAGTGGGAGCTGTTATGGGTGATGGCTGGTACAGGGGTACACTTGCCTGGGGTAATAACTGGGCCATCTACGGTAAACGCCTTGGACTATTGATGCAGCTTGAAGTCACATTCACCGACGGATCCAAAATGATGATTGTGACAGATGAGTCCTGGAAAGGCATCATCGACGGTGCAATAAGGATGAATGACATTTACAACGGTGAGACATACGATGCCTCTAAAAAGCTTACAGGCTGGAACATGGCGGGATATGATGACAGCAAATGGCAAAAGGTAAGGACAGGTGATTATCCAATGGACAATCTTATTGCTTCCGAAGGATCTCCGATCCGAAAAATAGAGGAGATAAAGCCTGTGAGAATTTTCAGGACTCCGAAAGGCGACCTGGTTGCGGATATGGGACAGAATATGGTTGGCTGGGTAAGGCTCAAGGTAAGCGGACCAAAGGGTACAACAGTAGTACTGAAACATGCAGAAGTGCTCGACAAGTATGGTGAGTTTTATACTGTCAACCTTCGTTCGGCAAAATGCCAGATTACATATACACTGGCCGGATCAGGAGAAGAAGTGTATGAACCAAGATTTACTTTCATGGGTTTCCGGTATGTCAAAGTGGAAGGATTTCCCGGAGAGCTTACAGCTGACAATCTGACCGGTATTGTTGTTCATTCAGATATGTCGCAAACAGGTACTTATCAGAGCTCGTCAGAGTTGCTTAACCAGCTTCAGCACAACATAAAATGGGGTCAGAAAGGCAACTTTGTTGATGTTCCCACAGACTGCCCTCAAAGAGATGAAAGATTGGGATGGACGGGTGATGCCCAGGCTTTCTGCCGTACTGCTGCATTCAATTTCAACGTTGCGCCTTTCTTCACCAAGTGGCTTAAAGATGTCAGCGCCGATCAGAAACAGGCAGGTGAGGTTCCCCATGTGATACCGGATGTACTTAATCCCCAGGGTTCCCTTACGGGAGCGACATCAGCCGGATGGGGTGACGTCGCAGTTATTGCCCCTTGGACAATGTACACCGTATACGGGGATAAAAGATTCCTTGAAACGCAATATCCTGGAATGAAAGCGTGGGTAGAATACATAAGAAAAAAGGCCGGGGACTCTTTAATATGGAAAGACGGAAGTGTTTTCGGAGACTGGCTCTTCTATCATCCTCCCGTTAATAATCATCCTGAACCTGACGGACACACGGAACACGATTTCATCGCTACCGCTTTTTATGCATATTCGGCTAGCCTGCTGGCCAGGGCCGCCGGCGAACTTGGAAAAGCAGATGATGAAAAATTTTACAATGATCTTTTCAACAGTATAAAAAAAGTCTTTATACACGAATATGTAACACCGGCAGGAAGAGTAGGGACAAACTCACAGACCTCTTATGTGCTGGCGTTAATGTTCGATCTGTTGCCTCAGGAATTACGCTCCAGGGCAGCCGGCTTTCTTGTTGAAGATATCAGGAGCAGGAGAAACCACCTTTCAACCGGATTTCTTGGTACCAGTTATCTCTGCCACGTTCTTTCGGATAACGGGTACACGGAAGTGGCCTATGACCTCTTGCTTCAGGAAACCTATCCTTCATGGCTTTACCCTGTTAAGATGGGTGCAACAACAATATGGGAAAGATGGGATGGCCAAAAAACAGACAGCACATTTCAGGATCCGGGTATGAACTCGTTCAACCACTATGCCTATGGTGCTATAGGCGACTGGATGTACAGGGTATCAGCCGGACTGGAAACAATGACACCGGGATACCGGCATTTGCTTATTCAACCTCATCCTGCCAGGCAAATAGCATCTTCAGGAGCTTCATTTGAGAGCATGTATGGTAAAGTATCCTCAGGATGGGAAAGAAAAGACGGAAAGTTATTGGTTCATGTCACCATTCCCGCGAATACGACCGCTACAATAATACTGCCTGTTGAATCATCAGAGAAGGTTACTGAACGGGGAATGCCGCTGGATGCGAACATTCATTTTTCAGAAATTAAGATAACCGATAATAAGCTGATCCTGCAAACAGGGTCGGGAGAATATTTGTTCGAAATAGAAGAATAGATATCTGATCAGACTGTTAAAGCCGAAAGGCCTCTCCTGACTGCCCGACTGCAACAAACTTCAACAACCGGAAACATATAACCATGTTTCATTTATTGCTATTATCATATCTGAATTAACCTGCCCCTTATTATCGGGCGGGAAAATCGCCGTATAAAATCTGTTATTGTAATTTGTCATCTTTAGAAACATATTTTAATAAAAATTGTAAATTGCGCCCCGTTCTGTTTCAGGAACGGGGAAAAAAATATCAGAGTTCATTTGTTCAAATGTTTTCATAACTTATTATTTCTGACCGGAATGACTGGATCCAGGAAGAAGATACTGACTATATTAATATTTTTTCAGCTCTCGCTTCTGAATTACGGCCAGGTGATTATAGATCACAAAACGGCAACTCTCGAAGGCATACCTGCTGAATGGATCAGCCAGGCCAGGTCGGTTCTTCATATAGCTTATGAACACACATCGCACGGAAGTCAGCTGATTGACGGAATGACCGGTCTTTATAACTGGAAAGGCAGCACCTATGCCTGGAATAACGGAGGCACCGGAGGCGCGCTGGATATCGATGACCAGGGGATCACCGGAGGAACCGACCTGGGCTCTCCTGACTGGACCTCCTGGGCAGCTTCAACACGTACCTATTTGAATAATCCTTCCAACAGCAACGTAAATGTTGTCATGTGGTCGTGGTGCAGCCAGGTAAGCACTGCAACGGAAAGTAATATCAACACATATCTGAGCCTTATGTCGGACCTTGAAAGGGATTATCCGAATGTCAGGTTTGTGTATATGACCGGACATCTCGACGGGACCGGGTTAAACGGAAATCTTCACCAGCGAAATCAGCAGATCCGGAGTTATTGTCTTGCCAATAATAAAATTTTGTATGATTTTGCCGATATTGAATCCTATAATCCCGACGGAGACTATTTTCTTGACAAAGGGGCAAATGATAATTGTGATTATGACAGTGATGGCAACGGATCGCCTGATAAAAACTGGGCCATTGACTGGCAGAACAGTCACACCGAAAACGTTGACTGGTACAGTTGCCCGGCATCACATTCCCAGCCATTGAATGCTAACCTTAAGGCGTATGCTGCATGGTGGTTATGGGCGAGGCTGGCCGGCTGGTCAGGCAATTCTTCTCCCCGGTCAGTAACAACGATAACAGTTACAGGAAGCGGAGGATCTGACGCAATAACCTTGCCGGGGGGCACCCTGCAGCTGCATGCAGAAGTACTGCCTTCAGATGCTGACAATAAAACAGTCACGTGGTCTGTGACTAATGATACCGGCCGGGCTTCTATTGCTTCGAACGGACTTCTCACTGCCATCGAAAACGGGACCGTCGTCGTGCGTGCCGCCGCCACTGACGGATCAGGAATTTATGGTGAGCTGACTGTATACTTGTCAGGACAGACAGTTCCCGTGGAAAACATAACGATCACCACGGAAAACGGATCAAACATAATACCTGACAGAAAAGGAGACCTTCAGCTTTCAGCACATATTATACCGCAGACAGCTTCGTCAAAAAATGTTACATGGAGCATAGAAAATATTACCGGTGAGGCTGTCGTTAATTCATCAGGCCTGGTTACAGCTCTCAATGAAGGAATCGTAAAAGTCACCGCTTCAGCAACTGACGGTTCGGGTGTGAAAAGCCACATCAGCATAAGGATAATGAACTCAGACCCCCTGGTTATTATAACCGGAGAATATGAGATGAAGATACTCCTGGAAGAAGACTATACCGGGTGCAAATTAAGTCTTTTCAACCTTAACGGCGCTCTTCTGGATACCCTGATAGTTGAAGGAGATCAGTGCATTGTCGATATTTCGCCTTATCCTGCGGGAATATATATTCTGACACTGTCAAATTCCATGATCCTAAAGACAGGCAAAGCCATAATACATTGATTTCAGACCTCTTTGAGCTTCCATTTTCCTCTTCTGAATACAAGCCATGCTGTCACAGTCATCAGGGATTCTGCTATTACAATCGCAACAAACACGCCTGTATGATCCATTCCCAAAGTTATTGCAAGGAACCAGGCAAGTGGTATTTCCACCAGCCAGAATGCAAAGATGTTAATTTTTAAGGGGGTCATAGTATCGCCAGCACCGTTGAAAGAATTCACTATAACCATTCCAAAACCGTATGCAATAAATCCGGTGCTTACAATCTGAAGGCACTCAATTCCCGGCTGCAATACCTTTGGGTCATCTATAAAAAATCCGATAAAGGGCGCAGGCATAATAACCAGAATCAGCCCGACAATACCAAGTAATATCATATTAATGCTTCCGGTAATTTTTACTGCTTTTTCAGCCCTTAAGGGTTTTTTTGCCCCAAGATTCTGGCCAACAAGAGTTGAGGCAGCGTTGCTGATGCCCCATGAAGGAAGCAGAACAAAGCTGATTATCCTGATGGCGATCGTGTAACCTGCAACAATCTCGCTTCCAAATAAAGCTATTATCCTCACCAGGGCGATCCAGCTTGTGGTGCCGATCAGATTCTGCCCGATTGTCCCCAGCGAAAGCCTGATAAGCCTTATTATTATATTGATATTAACTACAAGATGTCTGGCTGACATCTTGATTCTTTTGTGTCCGAAGGACAAAAGAAATATCTGATACAAAACCGCAGTTCCTCTTCCGATGGTTGTTGCGACGGCTGCGCCTTTTACTCCAAGCTCGGGGAAGGGACCCCAGCCAAATATCAGGCATGGATCGAGGACTATATTTATAAAGTTTCCCAGCCATAGCACCTTCATTGCAACTGCTGCATCCCCAGCGCTTCTGAAGATGGCGTTAATTATGAAAAGAAGCATTATCACAATGTTTCCGCCAAGCATTATCCGTGTATATCCCGACATGTTTTCGACAATTCTTGCGGATGCACCCATTATCTCCAGAAGATCGTCGGCAAAAATTATCCCGGGCACAGCTATCAGCAATGAAACCAGCGTGCCTGCCAGAATCGCCTGGAATGCTGTCACTGAAGCTTTATCGTATTTTTTCTCGCCGATCCTTCGTGACACCATTGAGGTGGTCGCAGTGGCCAATCCGAGTGAAATGGCATATACAACTGTAATAATCGACTCGGTCAGACCTACCGTGGCTACTGCTTCAGCACCAAGTTTTGAAACAAAAAATATATCAATTATGACAAAGACCGATTCCATTATCATCTCCAGAACTGCGGGTATTGAAAGAAGAAGTATTGCCCTGCCAAGCCCTCCTTCTGTAAAATCCTGCTCAGTGCCGGCCACAGCTTCAGCAACGTCTTTAAAAAAAGAATTCAATGATAAATTACCGGGGATATTCGACTTTTTCACTGAGGTTATGTAGTATGAAATCTTCTGTCTTTTCGGATGGGATTTGTTTTTGAACAAGATCGTTCCAGCCCAAAACAGGATTACAAAAGTACCTTAATTGCCAAAATAATTGAATGCCGGCCGGCAATTTTAATTTGGTATTATAATTGTTATAATCAGCTTTTGGCAGAAAAACAAAATATTTTGAAACTGCAGGAGTTAGAAGAAGATTAAAATAATCTCATAAGATGAAAGAAAGCCAATCAGGTTTTGCCACCATTTACACCATGAGCTATAACATATTTCATTTATTGTCAGTATGTTAAGAAATTATACATCAAATCCTGACAGGGGTCGTGTTAATAAAACAACACTGATGTTGAAATTTCAGATGGCACATGTGTACAACATATTGATAGATTATATATTTTCGTCCCGTTTATTTTTTAACTAAAAACAAATTAAACCAACCAGACACATTAACACAAAAGGTGAATTATTTCATCGAAAGACATGAATGCTAACAATAATGAGGCTGTTGCCCTCCATGGAGAGGGTCGCCTCGTGGGTTGCTCTTCAGATGAAGAGCCTGGTGCGAAAACCATGTTTTTTTCGCAAAACGTAATCCCAAATCAGTTAGTTAGCAACCGGAGTACGGAGTTTATGCACCGGTACTTCCCCCTAACAACTTCAGAATCCTGGAACGACTGGAAATGGCAGATCAGGAATGCACTCACAAGCATTGATGATCTGAGGAAGATTATGAAGCTTACAGAGAAAGAGATCCTTGCCATCAATAATCTGAAAGGTCGTCTTCCCTTGCGGGTGACTCCTTATTTCGCCTCGCTGATTTATGACACAAAACCGTCACACCCGCTAAGAAGGAATGTAATACCTGTCGTAGAAGAGCTTCTTGTGTCAGTCAGTGAGCAATCCGATCCTCTGCATGAGAGATCATTTTCTCCGGTAAAAGGAATTGTACACCGCTATCCTGACAGAGTCCTTTTTACAGTTACACAGGTATGTTCAAACTATTGCAGGTATTGCACGAGGTCACACTCTGTGGGTAAGCTTGATAAGCTCGGAAAAAATGATTTTGAAAAGGCATTTGCTTACATATCAGCACATAAAGAGGTGCGTGACGTGCTTATAAGCGGAGGCGATCCGCTTACCCTGAGCGATGAATCCCTTGATTACATACTTTCAAATATACGAAAAATAGAACATGTTGAAATAATACGTATCGGCACCAGAGTACCTGTAGTTCTTCCACAGAGAATAACAGAGAGGCTGATAGGTGTTCTGAGGAAGTATCATCCTCTTTTCATCAGTCTTCATTTTTCCCATCCTTATGAAATAACCGATGAGTGTTCAAAAGCATGTAGTAGACTTGCCGACGGCGGATTTCCCCTGGGCAGCCAGACTGTGCTTCTTAAAGGAATTAATGACAATATTCAGGTAATGAGAGATTTGATGCACAAGCTGCTTAAGATAAGGGTGAGGCCATATTATCTGTACCAGTGTGACCTTATCCCTGGATCGGGGCATTTCAGAACATCGGTCAAAAAAGGACTCGAGATTATAAGAGGACTGAGAGGCTTTACCAGCGGTTATGCAGTACCGACATACGTAATTGATGCACCGGGTGGTGGAGGTAAGATACCGCTGCTACCTGATTATGTTGTTGAACACGACAAAGATCAGATAATCCTTCGCAACTACAAGGGACATTTGTGTAAATACCCTGAGAAATAAGATTTATCCATGAAGGTAGGATTGACTTATGACCTGCGGTCTTGGTATCTTGATCGGGGTTATTCCATGGAGGACACTGCCGAGTTCGACAAACAGGATACAATTGATGCTATTGAAACGGCACTTGAAAATGCCGGATTTGAGACAGAACCTGTCGGAAACTGTTTTCAGCTTATGGAAGCTCTTCATGAAGGGAAAAGATGGGATATTGTTTTCAATATTGCAGAAGGATTATATGGTGATGGAAGGGAATCAGTTGTGCCTGCCGTGCTCGATCAGTACAGAATACCATATGTGTTCAGCGGACCGGTAATTATGGGCATATGTCTTAATAAATATCTCACACGTCTTATTGTGGCCTCAGCCGGGATTAATGTAAGCCCGGGCATACTGGTGTCAAATACTGAGGATATTGCTAAATGCAGGCTGGAGTATCCGCTCTTCATGAAACCTGTATCCGAAGGTACGGGGAAGGGAATTTCCGAAAACAGTATAATCAGTTCTGAAGCTGAACTAATTGTAATGGCGAACCATCTTCTCACGCGGTATAACCAGCCGGTACTGGTCGAAGAATACCTTCCGGGAAGAGAGTTTACCATTGGGATCATAGGCTCCGGCAACGATTCCTTTTCTCTCGGGGGAATGGAAATCATGTGCCGGGATAATCTTCCCTACTCTGTCGAATTAAAGGAAAACTACCAGGAGTATTGCAGATACATTCCTATACCGGATGATGTTCTGGAGGAATGCAACAGCGTTGCATTAAATGCATGGAAAGCCCTGGGCGGAGCTGATGCAGGACGGGTTGATGTAAAGACCGACAGGAATGGCTCCATATGTTTTATGGAGGTAAATCCACTGGCCGGCCTTCATCCGGTGCATTCAGACCTTCCCATACTGGCAGGAATGAAAGGAGTAGATTACCAGACTCTTATTGAGATGATAATGAAGTCTGCACTTAAACGACATAATCTGGGAAAATGAAAAGACAAAAGTGTTGTATCCTGTACAACCTGCCTAATGAAAACGCCCTTCCGGATGAACTTGATGTACTCGACCAGGTGGAATATGTGGAGCATCATCTTGCAAAAATTGGCATTGAAACTTACCGCAAGGCCATTACATCCGGGTTTATGACTGAAATGGAAGTCCTTCGGGACGAGAAACCGGATTTCGTTTTCAATCTTGCAGAGTCAGTTGACAATAAAGGAGAACTATGTTATTTCATACCGGCGATACTCAACCTTTATTCCCTTCCATATTCCGGCAGTCCCCCGGAAGCAATGTTCCTGACGACAAACAAGATGCTGACGTACAAATTGCTAAGAGATGCCGGGATCAGCTCCCCGCCGGCATTTTATCCATCACAGATCAGGTCTCTCATTCATGGAAGGAAATATATACTGAAGCCGGTATGGGAAGATGGCTCTCAGGGTATCACAGCTGAATCAGTATTCATATATGATCAGTGCTCGGAGAAAGATCTATCCCGATATGCTGATTCACACTGGCTGATTCAGGAATTTATTGATGGCAGGGAATTTAACATCACGTTGCTTGCCGGGGAAAAAGGACCTGCAGTAATGCCTCCGGCCGAGATCAAATTTGTTGGATTTGGTGAAGAAAGACCTGAAATTGTTGATTTCAAAGCCAAATGGGAAGAAGACAGTTTTGAATACAAAAACACTGTCAGGCAGTTCCCGGACCTGAATACCAAACTGGCGCTGAAACTCAGGGAAACAGCTCTTAAATGCTGGAATATTTTCGGACTTAAAGGATATGCACGGGTTGATATGAGGGTTGATAAAAATGAGACTCCTTATGTGATTGAAGTAAATGCCAACCCCTGCATTTCTCCCGACAGCGGAGTTGTTGCAGCTATTACTGAAGCCGGCATGAGTTTTACAGTTATGCTTCAAAACATTATTAAAGATCTTAACAGATAATGATATGACATCTGTTGAACCAGGTATTTCAGTTCGTGACAGAGGAAGGATTGAAGAAATCTTAAGGTCCACATCATTCTTTTATGAATTTGAGGTGCAGACGGCGCTTGAAATTGCAGACGATACAATTGAAAAGGGTTCTGAACGGAGCGGTTATTACTGGATCAGGATAATGGAAGACGACAATATTGTTGCATTTGCCAACTACGGTAAGAATTCCTTTTCGATTCATTCGTGGGACCTTTACTGGATCGCCGTGCACAATAGTGCCAGAAACAGAAATCTGGGAACTCTGCTTCTTAAAGCTGTTGAAGATGATATAATAAAGCATGGTGGAAAAATACTCTGGATTGAGACTTCGGGAAGACCATTATACACTTCTACTGAAGCATTTTATAGAAAGAACGGCTATATTCTGCAGGCAAGTCTGAAAGATTTTTACGGTCCAGGCGACCCTAAGCAGATATATTCAAAGGAGCTCCGGCTGTGACTATTCTGATACCAGGTATGAGTTATAGTACAGAGGATTTCCTGTCACTTCTTCTCCCAGCCAGACGGGCCTGATAAATTCCTCTTCTTCTTCACCCAGCTCAATCTCTGCAATAACCAGCCCTTCATGCCTTCCATGGAAAACATCAACTTCAAACGTATGAATACCCGCAGGCACAAGATATCGTGTCTTAATGATCCTTCCAGGCAGGCAGATGTCCATAATCTCTCTGGCATCTTCTTCCGACAGAACTATTTCCCACTCTTTTCTGCTTATTTCCTTTCCCCTGATGATTCCCTTGATTGTAAGAGTGGCCATTTTATCCTCGATCCGCAGCCGGACAATGCGTGAAGGATCTGTTGAAAGATATGCCTGCACAATTTCTTTCCGGGCAACGGCTGACGACCTGAATTCCCCTTTAACGAGAAACTTTCGTTCTGTTTCTACCGGCATCGTTTTTTTATGTAAAAGTATCAAATAATAAGTTTTCTAAGGACAAACATTCTGACAGAAACGATCAATGGTGGTGAAAATGAATTATTTTGATAATCTTTACTCGTTAGTTTCAACAATAATTTTTCCCGGTCAGGAAAAGAGATAATTTCCTGAACGGATAGATAAATTCTTATCACCATATGGACGTTAAAATAGAGAACAGCTGGAAAGCCAGATTATCTGATGAATTTGAGAAGGAATATTTTTTGAAGCTCACGGAGTATGTAAGGAATGAATATCGCAACGGAACCATATATCCGCCCGGGTCTATGATATTCAATGCTTTTGATCTTTGTCCTTTCACCAGGATCAGGGCAGTGATCCTTGGACAGGACCCTTACCATGGACCCGGTCAGGCTCACGGACTTTGTTTTTCTGTAAAAGAACGCGTGGATTTTCCTCCCAGCCTCGTCAATATATTTAAAGAGATTCAGTCAGATCTCGGTATACATCCACCTCCTTCGGGGAATCTCACCCGGTGGGCAGAACAGGGTGTACTTCTCCTCAATGCCATCCTTACGGTCAGGGCTCATCAGCCGGGCTCACATCAGGGAAAAGGATGGGAAACGTTCACCGACTCTGTTGTCAGGGTGCTTAACAGTGAAAAAAACAATCTCGTATTCTTCCTCTGGGGTGCATACGCCCAGAAGAAAGGGTCATCTATAGACCGGACAAAACACCTTGTCCTTGAATCAGTCCATCCATCACCCCTGTCAGCTTCCCGGGGTTTTTTTGGGAACAGGCATTTCAGTAAATGCAATGAGTACCTTATCTCCAATGGCATTGAACCTGTAATATGGTGAAATCATTATTGCAGGGCCATGCTGATCACATGCTCTATTTCATCATAATCTTCAAAGCCAACGGATAATCTGATCATACCGGGTTCAGGATATTTTTCACCCCAGACTGACTCGACAGGCAATAATGTTGTTCTTGAATCTCCCAGAGAAGGCACAAGCCTGATTTTTTCCGATACTGACGAGATAAATCTGTCCCTTTTTGATCTCTTATCCGCATGGTTTTCTCCTGCAAAATCAAATGTGATCACTGCTCCAAACCCCTTATTGCCGAAAAGGAGTGAAGCTTCGGTGTGAGTGGGATGGCTCTTTAACCCGGGATAAAACGTTTTGCAGACTGCAGGAGATCGTTCAAGTAACTCCGATAATTTTCCTGCATTCTCAAGCTGTCTGCTGACCCGTAAATTCAGTGACTGCATCTGGGTATTAAGCCTGTAAGCATCATCGGACGATATCATATGACCTGTGTATTTACGGTATTCGATGGCAGATTTCAATATTGCCTCATTGTTGCCGCATAAAATCCCTGCGGTAAGGTTCCCGTGACCTGAGAAATATTTTGTTGCACTGTGTATGACGATGTCTGCACCGGCTTCAAGCGGTTTCCAAAGCAGGGGAGTTGCAAAGGTGTTGTCAACTATGGTTATCGCCCCGTACTTTTTCGACATCCGAATTATGTTCAAAGCATCAGGAACTATTAGCATCGGATTGGATATGGTTTCAAAATAAATGAATTCCGGCCGTAACGATCTTAATAGTTCATCCAGTTTCCCGGTGTCATATTTACCGCTGTCAGGGGAAAAAGTATGAATGTCAAGACCTCTTCTGCTTTTCAGCACAGATTCAATATATGACAGTGTACCACCGTATATTTCACTGAAAAACAGCCATGGACGCGTTTTTTTCCCTCTCTGGAATATGGAGATGGCAATGTCGATAGCCGACATACCAGTCTGGGTAAGAAGAGCCCACCCGGATCCTTCTCTTTTCATAATTTCCTTTTCAGCGTCCACAACTGTAGGATTTCGGTATCTTGAGTAGATATAGAGATCCGGGTCATGTCTGGCTTCTGCTTCCGCAACGAAGGCCATTGATGCTGTTTCGGCGTCGAAAAGATCAAATGCTGCATCCCTGTAAACCGGCATTCTTAAGCTGTTGACAGATTTTTTCTTGTCCATGGTATTTTATTATCGATATACTTTACTTATATCACTTCAAGGGACTCTGAAGGGATCCAGCCCTTGTTTCCGTCAGAAAGTTTGATCTCGTACCACCCTCCTACTTTATCTTCCACAGTTACCTTTGATCCTTCATGAAGCACAAACAGATCTGTTCCGCCCGGATCAGGAGAACTTTTCCCGTTCACAACAGGAGTGAATATTATTGCCTTGCGGTTGTCGTATACAAGGGACTTATTTCTGTAAGAAAGTGAAAGCGAAACAAGTGTCAGTATTAAAAAAACAAGGGCGGTCCAAAATCCTGCAACCTTAAGATTGTATTTTGAGGAATATATATAAACTGACAGAAATACGAGGAATATGATGAAGGAGATCAGGCTGACCCATGCCCAGCTGTTTACCGGAAGCGACAGGGCCACGAAATCGAACCATTTAATGAAAAAAAGCTCCGGTATCTCTTCAAACTTGTCTACAACCATTGACCGTGCAATCTGCAGGTTGTAATTGATATTGTCATCTCCCGGCTTCATAAGGCGGGCCCTTTCATAAAAAAGTACGGCACCCGGGATGTTTTCAAGCTTGAAGTATGCATTTCCTATATTATAATTCAGAGATGCTGATCTGTATCCTGTATTATATATATCAAGCCATTCGTTCAGGGCTTCCCGGTAATTTTCAGCTGTGTATAAATCAACTCCTCTGAGGTATTTTTCTTCATGAAGGTCCTGAGCATAAAAACCCGGTGCTGTCAGGATCAGCAGTGTAATGACCGTATGTATTTTTCTGGTCAGGCTCATATTCATACCAGTAAATTTTCTACTCTTTTTATAAACCGTGATGCTTCCTCAAAGATGTGTTCGGCTTCACTTTCAGAGGGCGAAGGAGCATACCGTGCAAACTCACAGGTGTCAAGAACTTTCATCAACGAACTGATGGTATCATCATCAATCCCCCTGTTTTTCAAGGCCGTGAATGCATTATTTCTTGTGAGCTCTGATAATGGTATCCCCATTTTATCACTGATATAACCCCACAGTGATTTAAGGATCTCTTCATAAAACCTGTCCTTCGACTCCTGCTTAAGAAAAGATGAAGCGTTCTTAAGTCTCCTGCCAGCAACTCTGGCAGCTTTCCTGTTCCTGACGGCAACCAGGTCAGAATTTCTCTTAATTTGTTCACGTCTTATGAAAAGCACAACAAGAAATACAAATGACGTTATTGCAAACACGCTGTAATACGCCCGTCTTGATGTGAGAATATTTCCTGTCCGGACAAATTTCCCCGGGTTTGTTCTGATAAACCTGATATCCTTCCCGAGGTATTTAACATCCTCTTTAGAGACTCCCCCATATATTGTTATACCGGAACTTTCGCCGGAAACCTTTCTGGCATGGAATGAGAGTTCTCCTGTTGAGAGCCTTTCATACTGCCTGTTTGAAGGGTTAAAGTAAGACATGGTCAGCGGGGGTATTCTGAAATCACCGTTGTGCCGCGGAATAAGAAGAAATTCAAAACTCTTCTGCCCGCTTGTTCCATTAACAGAATTTGTAAGTTGGTCAGTTATTTTGGGGTCGTAGACCTCAATGTCGGGTGATAATCTCAGATCAGGGAGTCTGGCAAGTCGCAGATTACCGCGACCAGACAGCAATATTTTCAGATTTACCGCATCATTGACATTCACAGAGTCTTTATCAAGAAGAGCATTAATTTCCATTTTTCCCACAATACCCGAAAAATCATCAGGTTTTGGCGAAGGTAAAGGATTAACCCTGACCTTGACTGGTTTGCTTTCAACAGCTCTGGGAACAGTAGTGTAAGTTGAGAAGAAATCACCAAAGAACGGATCTGAGCGTCCGGTTTTTTGCCTTGTCAGGACTGAAATCCTGACCGGATCGATATCGATATCACCTGAAACCTGCGGGTATAATAGAAACTGCTGAATAATGCCCGTTCCATATGTCACCCCGTTAATTGTTTCCCTTTTCAGGGATGTCAGCTGAGGAGTTTCCAGATCAGTTTTTACAAATCCATTGAATGAAGGGAATCTGATCTCACTGATGCCTGATATGTCAACGCTGGTGTATAGTTTAACGGTGGCAATTATGTGGTCACCCTGAAAAACCTCTCTCCTGTCCAGCAGTATATTAAGAAAAATATCACCTCCGTCAGGCCGTATATCGTTTTCCTGCCTGGTGTCATCACTGTCTGTCTGAACACCTTGCATGCCCGATGCGTCTCCCGTAACACTTATCCTAAGTGAATCGGATCTGTAGGTTCTGTTCCGTATTGTGACGACAGCCGGGGGTATGATATAATTTCCTTCCTTAAGCGCCTGAAGATAATAAACATAGGAGTAAGTCGTTTCGCGTGTGACTTTGCCGTTTATTATTTGGGTACTCGAACTGTAAGATGTCTGAGGGCCCATGACCTTATAAAACCCATCAAATGAAGGAGCTGTAAAGTCTCCGTCTCCTGTATTGATGGTCCATGACACTGAAAACTGCTCTCCCGCACTGACTACTTTTGGATAGTCTGCAATCACAGAGATATCCTGTGCTGCTGTCACATGCGGCATGATTAAAGTAAAATACAAGAAAATTATTCTGTACGATTTCATCATTGAGATAATTACCAGTTCTTTAACGTATTAACTCGTGTCCTGGAGGCCTTCTGTAGTTTTACCTTTTCCTGAATATCTTTCTCATCATTTGTCAGGGCATCAAGCAGCCGTTCAGCATCTTCCCTGGAGATACCCTGCTGCTGTTCATTTTCTTTATTCCGGTCTTCCTGTTCCTGCTCATTGTTTTGCCCGGGCTTATCCTGATCATTATTCTGTTCCTCCTCACGCTCATTCTGCCCTTCATTGTCTTCCTGCTTATCCTGCTGCTGCTGTTGTTCTTGCTGTTGCTGTTGCTGTTGCTGTTGCTTCAGCAGATCCTGGGCATAGGCAAGGTTATATTTTGCCTCTGCGTTTGCGGGATAGAGCCTGAGTGAGTTTTTGTAAGCTTCTATGCTTTCACTTATTCTGTCAGTCATAAGGAGTGAATTTCCCGTATTATAAAATGCATTTGCTCTTTTGATTATGTCATCTTCCATTTTTGATGACTCCACAAACTGTTTTGCCGCATCATCATATTTCTTCTGCTTGTAAAGTGCATCACCCGTATTAAAAACGGCATCAGCCGACGCATTGTTCTTATCAACAGCCCGGCGGTATGATATTTCAGATTCTGCAAAATTATTCTTTGCATATTCCCGGTTTCCCTCGCGTATAAATTTCTTTTCCCCCTGGCCATAAGCTGCACCTGAAACTGACAGGGAGATCAAAAGAACATAAACCAGATTTAGCAAACTTATATTTCCTTTAAATGCCATATCAAACATGCCATAAATTATACTTTAAATTTAAATAATCTGATATTCTTCAGTTTTCTGTTTTTTCTGTCCATAATGAGAAAATCGGAAAATATAAACAAAATAGCGATGACAGCAAAAATCGCGAACTGGTCATTGTATTCAGTGTACATTGTACTTTCAAGCTCTTCTTTTTTCATTTTTCTTATCTCGCTGAATATCTTGTCAAGGCCCACATTTGAGGTGCTTGCCCTGACATAGGTGCCGTTCGTGTTTATCACTATTTCCTTCAGAATTTCCTCATCCAGCCTGCTTACAACCGTATTTCCTTCATTATCTCTGAGGTACTCTTTTCTTCCGCTGACATTAAAGGGTATGGGCACTCCTTCCCTCGAACCTATTCCGATTGCGTGGATCACAATTCCTTTTTCTGCAGCCTCTTTTGCAGCTGTAACCGGATCATCCTCATGATTTTCTCCATCGGTGATTATGATCATGGCTTTGCTTTTTCCTTCTCCGGGAGTGAAAGAACTCATTCCAAGCCTTATGGCTGATCCAATCGCGGTACCTTGCCTGGGAACCATCTCCGGACTTATTGTCGAAAGGAACATTTTAGCTGAAACATAATCAGTTGTCACTGGTATCTGTGTATAGGCATCTCCGGCAAACACTATTAATCCAATACGGTCATTATCCAGGTTATCCACAAGTCTCGAAATTGCCTGCTTGGCCCTGGTAAGCCTGTCAGGCTGAATGTCTTCAGCATACATCGAATTGCTTACATCAAGGGCAATTATCACTTCCACACCCTGTTTTCTGATCTCTTCAAGTTTTGATCCGAATTGTGGCCGGGCAAGCATAATTATTATCGCTGAAAGCGCAAGCATCTGCAGAATGAATTTCACTACCGGCCTTGTTGCCGACCTTTCAGGTAATAGCTGGCTGATAAGATTTTGATTACCAAGTCGTTTTAGCGCCCTGTTCTTTAGTGATGCACTGATTGCAAAAGTTATGATCATGGCAGGAACGAGCAGCAGCAGGTAAAGTAATTCCGGATTGGCAAATCTGAACAATTGCATTTCCTTTCTGTATTTATGTCAGGTTTCTGAAAACAGTATAACGAATTAACAGTTCAAAAGCAAACAGGCCAAACGCAATGAGCGCAGGAAAGAAATATTTTTCTTCCTTCCGCAAGTATTGTTGTACATCTATTTTAGATTTTTCGAGCTTGTCAATTTCAGAATACACTTCCATCAACTTGTTATTGTCAGTGGCCCTGAAATAGCGGCCACCTGTATTCCGGGCAATCTCTCTGAGTATATCTTCATCGATTTCAACCTGCATATTCTGGTATTGAATCCCAAAAGGTGTCCGTACGGGATAGGGAGCCGACCCTCTTGTACCTACTCCAATGGTGTAAACTCTTATTCCGTAGGAATTTGCAATTTCTGCAGCAGTAGCAGGTGCAATTTCTCCCATGTTATTTACACCATCTGTCAGCAGGATTATCACTTTGCTTTTGGCTTCGGAGTCTTTTATTCTGTTTACTGCAGTAGCCAAACCCATTCCTATTGCTGTTCCATCCTCAATCATGCCGCTCTGAATCTCGCGTAAAAGATTTATCAACACTGCATGGTCAGTTGTGAGAGGACACTGTGTAAAGCTTTCGCCACTGAAAACAACAAGGCCCATGCGGTCGTATGGCCTGCCTGAAATGAATTCGGTGGCAACATTTTTTGAAGCCTCGAGTCTGTCGGGTTTAAAATCGCGGGCAAGCATACTCCCTGAAATGTCGAGTGCAAGAATAATGTCGATGCCCTCAGTGGACATGTCCTGATAGCTGTCAGTTGCCTGAGGCCTGGCAACAACAATGATCAGCAATCCAATAACCAGGGTCCGAAGGGCAAAAAGGACATGTCTCAGATGATTTCTGTAAGTTTTTCCTGCTCCCCTGAACTGGTCAAGTCCGGGCATCTTAAGTGATGCTGAGGCCTTATGCTGTTTAAGCACATAAAAGATAACAGCTGCAGGAATCAGCAGCAACAGATAAAGCAAACGGGGTTCAGCAAATGTTATTCCGCTCATAGCACTTCCTCCGCTTTTCTCATCCCGGCTCCACCACTGACACTGATGGTTCCGGCCTCTTTAGTGGCATCTACAAATTCCCACGAGTCTTCAAAATTCAGGTCATTTTCAGAAGGCCCGGGCTTGTATTTTGCAAACTTAACAAGATCGGCCCCGGTCAGAACCGACATCAGTTTGTCATAAAGGTGATCTTTTTTGAACCCTGTCTTCAAAAGAGCTTCGAGGGTTTCAGATGTTGTAAGTTCCATCGATGACACTCCATACCTGTTCTCAAGGTAATTTCTAAGTATTTCTGTCAGGCATGTGTAATATTTCTTGGTCTCACCAGCCTGCCATAGTTTTTCTTCCCTGAGCTTCTCAAGCTGCCTGAAAGCAATGACATGAGCAGGGTCAGTGATGACTGGAGCTTCAATTTCCCGTCTGGTTCTCCAGCGCCTGGAGACAAACCGGATCAGAAGCCACAGAATGGCAACAGCGACAGAGGCGATCAGAAGCCAGGGCATTATTTCACCAAATGTCACAGGTGCCCGGTAGGGGCTTATAATATCGAATATTGCCGATGTGGTATCAGGCGGGGTAATATTTACTCTTTTCACCTCTATAGTGGCATAGTCGGAAAAAAACCTTCTGATGCCCGACTGATCTTTGATCTCTGCGAATACCGGATCGATAGTATAGCGTCCTGAATCGAACACCGTAACAAGGTACTTTTCAGTGATCCTTAACATTTCATTACTGATCCTGAAAGTGTCGACAAGCGGTCCTGAAATAATTTCGACACTTTTTATTATCGTATCTCTGAAGTGGGGCAGATCAATTTTCAATCCCTCGGGCTGCTCAACAGTTATGCTGAAGCCAACCTGGTCACCTATAAAGATTGCAGAAGTATCAAAAACGGCTGATACGTTTACTTCCTGTCCTCTGATATTACCGGAGAGTAATAAAGCACAAAGTATTACTAAATACAGGACCCTTTTCATGATCACCTCTGCTCAAATAGTTTTATAAGCGGTTTGACATAATCTTCGCCTGTGCCTATTTCAGTAAAGTCGACTCCGCACTTCCTAAAAATGCTACCCGTTATATTCAGATGACTTCTCCACCATTTCTCATACTCCAGTCTGGCAGACCGGGAAGTTGTGTCGACCCACTTTTCGGTTCCATTTTCCGAATCGAGCACCTTGACAAAGCCAATATTGGGAAGTTGCCTCTCGAGAGGATCATACACCCTGAGAGCAACAATATCATGCTTGCTGGAGGCTATTCTTAAGGCTTCTTCAAAATCAGGGCTTACAAAATCTGAAAGTATGAAAGCTGTGCATCTTTTCTTTAAGCCGTTTGTCAGAAACCTGAGAGGTTCATCGAGATTGGTTTTTAAGCTTAACGGCTTAAAGTCAAGGAGTTCTCGTATTATTCGGAGTATATGTTTTCTGCCTTTCTGGGGAGGAATGAATTTTTCAACGGCGTCGGAAAAGAATATGACCCCTATCTTGTCGTTGTTGTATATGGCTGAAAAAGAAAGAACAGCTGCAACCTCAGTCATCACGTCCCTTTTAAAATTAGTGGTGGACCCGAAGCTGCCTGAGCCGCTGACATCAATGAGCAACATGACAGTCAGTTCTCTTTCCTCTTCAAAAATCTTAACATAGGGATGATTGAAGCGTGCCGTGACGTTCCAGTCAATGTTCCTGATGTCATCGCCGTACTGGTATTCCCGTACTTCACTGAAAGCAATTCCACGGCCTTTGAAAGCGCTATGGTACTCGCCTGCAAATATATGCCGCGTAAGGCCCCTGGTTTTTATTTCAATCCTTCTGACTTTTTTTAACAGATCAATCGCTTCCACCCCGAGTAGGATTTTATTTTACATTATTTAAATGGCAGATTACTACCAGATCCGGCTGTTGATGCTCAATGTCTATGGAACTTCGACAGCATTCAAAATTTCATGAATGATCTTATCCTGGTTTATATTCTCTGCCTCGGCTTCGTATGTCAGTCCTATCCTGTGCCTCATTACATCGGCGCATACCGTACGGACATCTTCAGGAATAACGTATCCTCTTCTCTTTATGAATGCAAATGCCTTCGCTGCGAGCGACAGATTGATTGATGCCCGTGGTGAAGCCCCGTATGCTATCATGCCTGTGAATGACGAGAGGCCGTATTTTTCTGGTGTCCTGCTGGCGAAGACAATATTAAGAATGTAATTTTCAATCTTTTCATCCATATAAACTTCCCTTACGATATCGCGGGCACGGACAATATCACCGGTGTTAACAACAGCACCGGCCTTTGGAAATTCCTTTGCAAGGTTTTCTCTTATGATCAGTTTTTCTTCATCCATTGATGGGTAATCGATAAGTACTTTCATCATGAACCTGTCAATCTGTGCCTCCGGCAGAGGATAGGTTCCTTCCTGTTCAATAGGATTCTGTGTTGCGAGTACAAGAAAGGGCTCCTCAAGCTTATAAGTTGAATCCCCTATGGTTACCTGCCTTTCCTGCATGGCTTCGAGAAGCGCGCTCTGTACCTTGGCCGGAGACCGGTTGATCTCATCGGCAAGGATGAAATTTGCAAAAACCGGGCCTTTCTTTACAACAAATTCTTCTTTTTTCTGACTGTATATCATTGTTCCGATAAGGTCTGCAGGAAGAAGGTCGGGTGTAAACTGGATTCTGCTGAATTTAGCTTCTATTGATGATGCAAGCGATTTTATGGCAAGTGTTTTCGCCAGACCGGGAACCCCCTCCAGGAGAATATGGCCATTGGCCAGGAGGCCTATCATAAGTGAATCGGTAAGATGCTTCTGGCCAATTATTACTTTATTTATCTCAAGTCTGATAAGGTCCACGAACGAACTTTCCTTTTCAATTTTTTCGTTAAGAATTCTGATATCTGCAGTTTGTTCCATATAGTAAAAAAATTAAGTTGCAAAGATAATGAAAACAGCTGTGCGATGGCCGTATTATTTAACCACCGGCAATTGCACACAAAGAAAATTTCCAAATTTGAAAAACGGAGTTAAGAAGTGTTAAAGTTATGTTAAATGAACCTTTGCCAGCGGATTCCATGTAAATCCGCCTCTTACGGAACATCTTAAAAGGAGTATCATTATAAGCGGAACAAAGGCATTATTTGAATGCTGAGGGAAGAACAGCGGGTACATAAGAAAGATTAAAGCAAGAAAAAACGCTATACGAAACCAGACAAATCCTTTTCTGTTCATCAATATGCTTGCAAGGCATAGTATCAGGAACGGATTAAGCCAGACTGTGTTCAGATTCCACCTAAGCTGCTGGTGATCTGTAAAGAAATTGAAAAAGATCATCATCAAGGCAAGAACAGATAAAATGAAAAAAACAAAAACATCGAGATAAAAATTGAATCCGGGATTCCGGAACATGCCTGCAAGTATTATTATAATGATTAGCATCATTGAGAACACAAACGGAGGGGATACAAAAAATCCGGTTTTTACAACAGGATCTGCAAAATCCAGTTCTGTAACAGGATTCTGAAGCAGAGGGATCATCAGGTTATCCTTTCTGATTACTGATCCGCTGAGTGCATCTTTCATTTCAAGAGGAAGGAACATTCTGTCCCTGAGCGAAGCTTTCCGGTCAGCCGGATAACCCATCAGGAGGTCGATTCCAAAGTTCATCCATGCGTAGTCCTTCTGGTATGACCTGATTAGTGCTCTGAAGGAAGGAGGCTTTTTTAGCTCATCGGGAGGATAAATAAGATCATTGCCTGTTGCTTTTTCGATAATATCCCTTATTCTTGTCGAGCAGTTGTCATAGAAAAAGTCATACCGGTAACGGATATTCTCAGGCCTGAGATTTTCTGCAATCAGACCAAGCATAAGGATCAGTTCGCTGTCGTCAAGGTTCATTTTCTGAGAAATGACCCAGCGCTCTTCAAAAAAGTAATCCCTCAGAAATTTTTCATAGGGATAGACCCCCAACATATAATCAAGCCGGCCTTTGGCAAATTTCCATACAAAATTGGGTGTGCTGAAGTCGAATACACCCCAGTTATATACAAGATCGGTGTTGTTTTTATGATCGATGATCCTGATAGCGCTGTGTCCGTATATGGAGTATGTTTCGGTACCGGGCCCGCAGGTAATGAGAAATACTTCAATATTCTGCGGATTTGCAGTGACCTGCATCGATAGCGTCAGAAGCAATATGCATAAGAAACAGTTTTTCATTCCGTAATGATTTCTGTAAACCTAACTTTTTTTTTCATATCATAAAAGTTGTATTGATAAAAATCGTTCTGCCTGTCTTTGTGGATTTATGGTATTTTGGTAGCTTTGCATCGCGGCAGATCAGATCTATTGCAAAAAAGCAGGATGACTGAAGTCGGCTTTTGATTACTTTTAAATAGAACCGTGAACGGCCGCAGCAAATGCGGCAATATATTTTAAGTAAATTTTACATCGGATGACATGGAACATTTAGCCCTGGCCAGAATACTGAAATTTCTTCCCGGTATCATTCTTGGCCTTACTGTCCATGAATTCAGTCATGCATTTATTGCACACCGCTGCGGAGATTCAACATCAAAAGACCAGGGAAGGATCTCCCTGAACCCTGTCAGGCATATTGATCTGATGGGATTTATCATGTTGCTTATTGCAGGTTTTGGGTGGGCCAAGCCAGTGCAGTTCAATGAGAAGAATCTCAGAAATCCCGGGGCCGATGTAATGAAGATTGCTGTTGCAGGACCTGTTTCAAATGCATTTTTAGCGATGATCCTGTCAGTCATCTATGCCGTTTTCCTTCATTATACACCGGAATACATGGGTCCTGTATCCAGAGTCACAGGAGAAATTCTTATTTATGCCATATATATTAACTGGGGGCTTTTCGTTTTTAATCTCATACCTTTCCCTCCACTTGACGGATCTCATCTTCTGCTGAACTATTTCAAACGATTTCCGTCGCTTTATAACGGGTTATACAGATACGGATCCTATATTTTTTTCATTCTGATCCTTGTAACGGTCTTTACAAAGATTAATCTGCTTCCGATCTGGCCTGCCATTCAGTTTCTTGGGGACGGCTTCCTTGGTCTGATCAATATAGGCTGAACATTCCGGTCGTGACGACACGGCAAGGCAGCTTTGAAATATCGTAAAAACTTTGTATCTTGTAAAGATAAGCACAACACGCTTTAATGTCGTTTATTACAGTCTGATAAGATATGGAACGTGAATTATTATATCAACGGGACAGATTTGCGGCAGCGCGTAACAACATGGTTACTGTCCAGATTGTTGATCGTGGTGTTACAAACAGAGCCGTTCTGGATGCAATGAGAAAGGTGCCGAGGCATCTTTTTGTTCCCGCTGAATTAGCAAATGAAGCATATGATGACAACCCACTTCCGATCGGATATGGACAGACAATTTCTCAGCCCTATATTGTCGCATACATGACTGAAGCCGTCAATCCTTCTCCGCAAAAGAACGCACTTGAGATTGGTACAGGTTCAGGTTATCAGGCTGCCGTTCTGGCTGAAATAGTGAAAAAAGTATACACTATTGAGATCGTTCCCGAACTTGCCAGGGAGGCATCGGAACGGCTTAACAGTCTGGGTTACGGGAATGTGAAGGCTGTGTATGGTGACGGCTACAAAGGATGGCCGGAATATGCTCCCTTTGATATAATTATTGTAACTGCTGCCGCGGAGCAGATACCTCAACCATTGATCGACCAGCTTGCCGAGAATGGCAGGCTGGTGATACCTGTCGGCGCACCATCAGCAATTCAGGAACTGGTGCTTATAGAAAAAAAGAAAGGGAAGATTCAGAAAAGACGACTTATCTTTGTCAGATTTGTACCCTTCAAAAGATTATAAGCAACCCTCAGGCCCTTATCAAACAAATCAGGTTTCAGGGATCCATCTCATACATACAGAGGCCGTATGGCGTATTTTTGGACCTATAAATACGCGACCAGCCCGAGTGATTAAATACCTGTATCATATAATAACAATTGGCTGACAGAGGTCCGTCCTGGCACTGTTAAACCTGCCAGCCATGAAGAAATTCAAGCGTTAATGGTTGAGATTTACTGAATAGTATTGCAGTAATTCTGAACATTGGAGGCTTTTCTGACAACTATTTCGATCTTAGAATCGGGCCCGGACGATGATATGCTTTAAAAGTTCTCAAATTACCGGATAAAGCTTTCATTTACCTGGAATTATTATCAAAGAAAACTGTTAATTTCGGCTGATAATATTATAAAGATCATTATTGAATTAAGGACCGGATGAAATGCTCTGAAACTGTCTGCTGTCCGGACAAAGAAATTTGTTCCGGCCTTATGAAAAAAGCTGGAGCATCCGTCCCCGGATGGACGATCAAATTTTCGCAGGTGATATCCGGTCACGGAAGATTTTCATTCCCGAAGAGAATTTTTAAAACGGTTCAAAATGTAAATGACTTGTTTTTCTTTTTATATGGGAAGGACCCGGTGTTTCAGGAGCGAAGGCTGAATTCATTTCAGGAATATGAATAATGCAGGATTTATCAATATATTCGACTTATGATTACATATATACTTTTTGTTATCGGTTTTGTTTTTCTTGTTAAGGGAGCTGATGCCCTGGTAGATGGTTCAGCATCGATAGCCAAAAGACTTAATATTTCAAATATAACTATCGGCCTGACCATTGTGGCATTTGGCACTTCTGCCCCGGAATTTATCGTCAACATTTTTGCGGCCGCGAAGGGAAATACTGAAATCGCAATTGGCAATATCCTGGGAAGCAACATTGCGAACATATTGCTGATTCTTGGGATCTCTGCCATTATTAATCCGATCACTGCAAAGAAAAACACTGTGCTGAAAGAGGTTCCGTTAAGCCTTTTGGCCATCATCATTTTAGGACTCATGGCCAACGACAAAATAATTGATGGTGCGATCTTTTCAGGTATTACCAGAACAGACGGGTTTGTTCTCCTCTCTTTTTTTATCATTTTTCTATACTATACTTTCAGTATTACACGATCGGATGAAGACATAGTTGAAGGTAAAATAAAACTACTCAGCTATCCAAAAGCAATGTTGTTTGTTATTCTCGGCCTCACCGGATTGACCCTGGGAGGAAAATGGATTGTTAATGGTGCAGTGAAGATTGCGGAGCTCTTCAATGTAAGTCAGTCATTGATCGGATTAACCATTTGTGCTCTAGGTACATCACTGCCGGAATTAGCCACCTCAGCAGTAGCCGCCTTCAAAAAACAATCAGATATTGCAATAGGAAATGTTGTCGGATCAAATATTATGAACATTTTCTGGATTCTTGGTGCAAGTGCTGTCATCAGGCCATTGCCTTTCAATACCGGCTTCAACGTTGATATAGCGATGACAATATTTGCAAGTATAGTTCTTTTTCTGGTGATGTTTCTTGGCAAAAAAAGAGTCATTGAAAGATGGCAGGGCCTGTTTATGCTGATATCATATTTTGGATATATCGCTTTTCTGATATGGTTCAAATAATGGGTGAACGATCCTGTGAACCTGACCACTTTCCCCCGGAGTTAATTGACCATCTCTCGCCGGTTGTATATATATGATATCATGCACCTTATATTTTGAACTTCAGACCGTCCAGAAGTGGTCATGTCTTCCTGCTTTTACAGATATACGAATGCATATTTAATAAGGTATGCCTGCCACAATGCGTTGTCAGGTTCTGAGTGAGTCAGGAAAGGTTAACAATTTCCTTAATATATTGGTTTAAAGTCTGAGTTCAAAGGGATAGTTTTCAAAGCTGCCCTCTCTCCTACTCTTAAATGATATAACATTACGTCAGAAGAAAACTATTTAATAATAATGAATTCTGAGTTCACTGAAAATGTTTCACCCATATTTCACCCATTCAAAAATTAAAAGGAGTCAGATTACTCTAACTCCTTGTTTTACCTGGTGATTCCGGAGCGACTCGAACGCTCGACCCACAGCTTAGAAGGCTGTTGCTCTATCCAACTGAGCTACGGAACCCATTACGGCTGCAAAAATACAAATTTTTTATGTTGCTGCAAGACAAGGCTGACTGTTTGTCGGTCTGAAAACAGACACCACCAATGTTGAATTTTTTATTTTTGATCCTGTGAGAAAGACTTCAGATAGTTTACAAGTCCCTTTTTTTCAATTATTTGCTGAAGCTTATCAGGAAGAGGATCAAACCTGAATACATCGCCGTCAATTGTAATCAATCCCTCTTCAAAGCTGACTTTTACATCTTTTCCGGGCCTGTATGACTCCACTGCTTCCCTGTGCACTATCAGTAAAAGCCCCTGATTTACAGATGACCTGAAAAATATTCTGTTGACCGATTTTACAATTATCACCTTAACGCCTGCATGAACCAGCCCTACAGAGGGATGTTCCCTCGAACTGCCGCAGCCAAAGTTATCTCCGGCTATTATGATGTCACCGGGTTTTACGCCAGATCTGAAGGAGGGATCAAAATCTTCGAAAAGATGAGGAATTATTGATGCCGGATCAGAACTAAGAGTGTTATATGTGTATTTTCCGGCAAACATCTGATCGGTATTCAGATTGTCCACATCCGAATAATCCCAGACAAATCCGTGCTTTCTGTTCATTCCCGGCGGAATAACTGAGGTCCTGCTCTGAGCCGACCTGAACGGGAATCCCGTATAATCCCTGATTTCCCTTGGATCAGTGATAACGCCGGTCAATGCAGATGCTGCGACGGTTGCAGGTGAGGCGAGGTAAATTTCAGCTTCTTTATTGCCCATACGACCCTGAAAATTGCGGTTTGCTGTCGAGATAACAGCGTGCCGGCTTGCCGGGATCCCCTGTCCCGTACCAAGGCAGGGACCGCATGATGGTGGAAGAATGTTTGCCCCGGCTTCGACAAGCTGTTCTGCAACACCTTCCCTGATTGCCTGAAGCAAAATCTGCCGGGAAGCAGGTATGACATTCAGCTGAAAACCCTCCTTTATTTTTTTATCTTTCAATATCGTGGCGGCTACCCTCAGATCCTCAATTCTGCCGTTTGTACATGTGCCAATAAGCCCCTCGTGTACAGGAACGCCTGTAACTTCTGATACTGCTTTAACATTATCAACATTATGCGGAGCTGAAACAACGGGTACAATCTCTTCAAGACTGATCATTATTTCTTTTGAATAAAGGGCGCCTTTATCTGACCACACTCCTCTGGTCTTTCCTCCCATAAATTCCGTGAGGATTGAATCCGACGGAAAAACAGCATTTTTTGCACCCATTTCTGAAGCCAGATTGGCTAACGTCATCCGGTCTGCAACACTCAGCTTCTTAACACCCTTCCCATGAAATTCCACTGACATGTAGTTGGCTCCATCAGAACCAATCATGCCTGTGATCCAGAGCGCCAGATCTTTGGCGTATATTCCCGGGCGCAGCTCTCCTTCCAGCACAATTTTCAGGGATTCGGGTACCCTGAACCACGTTTCTCCTCTCATCCATATCCCCGCTGTTTCTGTTCTGTCAATGCCTGCAGCAAATGCATTGAATGCCCCGGCTGTGGAGGTATGGCTGTCGCTCCCGACTATCAGCATTCCCGGGCGCGCATGATATGACATAACCTGGTGGCATATTCCGTTTCCGGCATCATAAAACTTCCTGATCCCCTGATCTGCCACAATGTCCCTTATCTCCTGGTACTGATCAGCAAGCTTTGTATCAGCAGGCGGTGCGTTGTGATCAAGAACAATAAGCATCTGATCCGGGTCAGAGACTTTCACGCCTCCCATTTTCCTGAATGTTTTGAAGATACTTGCAGTGTTGTCATGTGACAGGACTATGTGGGGACGTGCAAATACAATTGCTCCCGCAGGAGCATTGAATATCTTTTCAGCAAAAGTGCGTTGCATTTCTATCGTTTTATAATAACATTATAATCAATCTGCTGTCTGCAGTAACCCGCCTCTGTGATATATCTCGAGCTGAATGTCAGAAAATGGTTCTGCGGCCGTCCTGGTCAGGTTTGTCAGGTTCTCTATCCCACCCGTCCTGAAATTTATGTTCAACACATCTCCGTTCTTCAGATCGAGTTTATCCAGTCCATGGCAAACAACAACCGGGAATGCTGCATTTATTGCGTTTCTTTCGTAGATCGAGCCGAAAGATTCTGCAATAACAGCTTGTATGCCAAGAGATTTAAAACAATCTACAGCCTGCTGCCTTGAACTGCCGCTGCCAAAATTTTTTCCGGCCACAACAACTATGTCTCCCATATTTGCTTTTGAGGCAAAATCCTCATGACCTGCCAGGTTTTCGAATGTATGTGATCCCATCTCCCTGATATCGGTAATTGCCAGGTGACGGTTGTGATATATCATATCTGTGTCAATGTTGTCCTTTTGGATCAGCCAGATTTTTCCTTCGACAATTTCGGGTCTGTTCCGGAGGATGGGCTCTTTTATTCTGACCTCCCTCTTTGCAGATGCGTCCGGAGAAGATTTACTAAACCCTGACGGTGTCGAAAGGATATTACCAGGAGTGGCAATATATCCGGCAACAGCAGAAGCAATGACAACTTCAGGCGATGCCAGATAAACACTTCCTTTTCCCTGCTTCCCCGGAAAGTTCCGGTTGCCGGAGCTTACAGTTACTTCTCCGGGGCCGTTCTGTCCGACCTGACCGGCGGCACATCCTGCGCATCCTGCATTCGACACCAGAGCTCCGCTTTCCTTGAAAATATTTATAAGGCCTTCATCGAGACACTCATTCCAGATCCTGTCTGTCGCAGGTACGATTTTCAGTACAACCCCGGGGGCTGTTTTTTTATTCTTCAACAGTGATGCAGCTTTGCGCATGTCGCTCATTCTGCCATTGGTACAGCTTCCGAGGAATGCGGAATCTATTCTGGTCCCGGCAACTGCCGACACATCGACGGTATCATGTGGTTCTCCGGGGCGTGAGACCATCTGACGGAATCCGGAAACGTCGATGTCAAATTGATTTTCGTAATGTGCATCAGGGTCAGCATAGACCGGCTCAAAATTCTTGCCTGTTCTTGAGGAGCAATATTTTATAATTTCTTCTGAAGGAGGGAAAAGTATGATTATTGCCCCCATTTCAGTGGCCATCGATGATATCGTAATTCTTTCATCAATTGTCAGATTATCAGCAGCCTTTCCCTGTATTTCCACTGAGAGTCCAAGCAGTGAATTTGCACCGAAAATATTCAGAAGATTAAGAACCAGATCTTTGGCGCTCACACTGGGAGGAAGATCTCCTCCAAGATATATTTTGACTGATCCCGGCACTTTGAACCAGACTTTGCCGCTGCTCCAGGCAGCTGCAATATCCATATCTCCCATACCCTGTCCGAATGCTCCTACGGCACCCAGAATATTTGCATGCGAATCAGTAGATACCGCCGTGGAACCAGGGTGTACAATGCCTTCATCGATCAGAATATGTGTTCCTATGCCGGCATTTATGTCATACAGCCTTATGCCGTTTTCGCGTGCAAAAATGCGACAAATATGCTGGTTGACAGCGTATTTCTGGTCAGAACCCGTCGGGTTGCAGTCAAAAGTGAACCAGGTTTTTTCACAGTTGTCGACCTTTAATCCGGCATCCCTGAGATTCTTTATTACATTGGCACCGCCGAAATCGCGCGCAACCCTTGCGTCAATCTCGACGTTGACAATATCTCCCGGCCTGACATTCTTACGGTTTGAATGGAGTGCCAGGATTTTTTCGATCATAGTCATTGCCATATCATGTAAATTTAATTTTTTAAAAAAGAAAGCTGAATGCAAAGCAGGCAGTTGTTATCTGAACTGAGCCCGGTAACTGCCAGGTGACATTCCCTCGTTTTTTCTGAACTGTTTATTGAAATTTGAAATGCTTGTGAATCCACATTCGGATGCTATCTCATGTATCTGATATTCAGTTTCCCTGAGCAGATAACATGCCTTATTTGTGCGCACCCTGTTAAGGTATTCAATAAAACAGGCTCCGCTGTTTTTCTTAAAGTATTTGCTGAATGCTGCCGGGCCCATCATGGCAATCCTGGAAACGGACTTAAGGGACAGGGGTTTAAAATAGTTTTCTCTTACATGGTTGTAGATTTCAGCCATAATTTTATTTCCTCTTTCGTCAAAGACCATTTTGTAGTTTTCGGAGCAGAGGAACGACCGGTTCTGTGACAAAGTAAGGACCATCAGCAGGTTGAAAAAATCTATTATCTTGTTTAATCCATTGCTGCTGACCATATTTCTTAAGAAAGGCTCAGCCCTTTTTGCGTCATCAACAGAAAAAGCCAGGCCGCGTTCAGCGTCTGCCAGTAATTCCCTGACCGAATGCATTTCATGCTGGCTCAGTAAGGATTCTCCAAGCGACTCAATTTTAAAATGAACCACTATTCCGTGTTCAGGCGGCAGAGACGTGTCTTTTGTGTAATAATTCCAGCAATGAGGCACATTACCGGCCAACAGGACCATATCATACCTGTCGAAAAGCTCAATACTGTCACCTACGATCCTGGTGCCATTACTCTTTATATTCAGGACCAGCTGATATTCAGGGTGAAAATGCCAGAAGTCATTTGATTCTGCGAGATAGGAAGCTCTGAATCCTCCTCCGTCGTCGTATGAAATTTTTTCAAGTTCAGCAATCATTTTCTTATAAAAATCTGATAAACGGCTCTTTATCAAATTTAGACATTATTTCTTCACTATATGTCAAAATTACGTTTAATATATTTGACAAATAGTTTGAATAATCGGAATAAATTATTAAATTTGTTCTTAGCTCATGCTATTGGTGTAGGAGGAGATGATAAAGGGTTGATGATGGAAATCATCAGGATTGTATTGCAGACATTGACTTTCACATCTGGGACCTGAGGATCAGCGCCAGCTAACCATGGTTCCGTCCTTTTATCAGACAGTAGACACGGGAATTATCTCACTAATAAAACCCGCTCCCTGATTTACCCATCAACCCTCTCTCCTCTTATTTATAAAACGCAGTCAGAACAGGCTGCTTTTTTATTATCCTGAATACACTCTGCCTTTTTTGTAAAAGAATTTACTTATATTTATTTTCTTCTTATAAAACGGGAGTATGAAAGAGTTTCGTTTTAGTCTGGAATAATTAATGAAGACCTATATAAGACGCAGGGAGCAGAACAACAATCTGGTTGTTCTTTATGGCGGCTGGGGCTGCGATGAAAATATGTTCACTCCTTTGTGCAGTGATGAATTTGACTTCATTCTGTTCTACCACTACTCTGCTGACGATCCTCTGGTTCTTCCGGAAGTAAAAACCTACTATAAAGTGACTCTTATCGGTTGGTCTCTGGGAGTATGGGCTGCCGAGTACCTGCTGTCAAAAACAGGAATTATTCCTGACATTACAATAGCTGTGAATGGTACTCCGGTTCCGGCTGATGATAAATACGGTATACCGTTGAAAGCTTTTGAGGCAACCCTGAACAACATTTCCGAAAGGAATATGGGAAGATTCTATTTCAGAATGTTCGGTGACAAAAAGAACTATCTGCGCAATGCAGACCGGATACCACACAGAAACATAAAATCTCTGCACGATGAATTGAGATGGCTGTATAACCGTATAATGGAACCAACTGAAACAGGCTTCAGGTGGGATTTTGCTGTAACCAGCAAAACAGACAGGGTGTTTCCTTCGGAAAATGTTTCCGGATACTGGGACAAACTCCCGGAAACCAGGCATATTGTTCTGGATGTTCCGCACTACCTGTTCCACAAATGGAACACATTTCCTGATTTTATAAGATTTATTACCAGCTATAAAGAAAAATAAGTCCGGGGATCCTTTTATTCTGTCGCTTAGAATTTCAGATTTTGCCTACCAGAATATTGCCATCCGATTTTGCAATAAGTGAATCGAACCTGTCAAGCATCTGGATTACTTTATTGTATTCTTTTCCTTTAACAAAGATCTGATGCTCGGTGCCCTTCTTTTCCAGCTTGTCAAGAACAAAACTCACGGTCATCTTATTAATATCCAGTGAAGGCTGATAAAAACGTTCCTTCCTTTCATTAGTCTGAATGACAGAGAGTAATTCCGCACTGGTGAGATCATCCAGGATGTCTCTCACAAGCCTGACAGGTATCTTTAGTGATCTGGCTATGTTTTCAGCAGCCAACGGCTTTCCCCCGGTTGAAAAGTTCTTTGTTATCTTGCTCATGATCATAATTACAAGAGCCCTTTTCTGATAATGACTTACATTCAGGGCTTCGGATTCATATTCATATCGCGACAGGTTCTGGTTGGCAAAGGATATTTCCGCACCCAGAAGCACGACCACCCAGGCACTCTGCAGGAGGATGATAAACAGAGGTATGGCTGCAAAGCTTCCATAAATTGCGTTCAGTTTTGATAACCCGAACTGAAGATCTATATACACCCATTGCAGCAGCTGCAAAATAGTTCCCGCAATTATTCCTGAAACCAGTGCGGGAATAAATCTGACCTTTGTATTTGGAAGAATAATATAGACCAGCGTGAGAACCATCCAGAAAATAATATATGGAATTATCTTAACAAAAAAGCTGACCACAGGCTTGAAAAAATCAAGTATGGGGGCTCTGCCAATAAAATTTGTGAGCTCGGTACCGATAAACACTGTTACGCTGCTGGCAAGGATCAGAAACACGGGAGCAATCATCATTATTGCAAGGTAATCGGTGAACTTGCGATACCACGAACGAGACGATCTTATCTGCCAGATGTGGTTAAATGAGCGTTCAATCTGGTCAAGCAGCGACATTACCGACCAGATCAGGATTATTGCTCCGATACCGGCTAGATATCCTCCCCTTGTCTGGCTTATGGCCAGGTGTGATTTCTCCAGCAGCCATTGCACAACTTCCGGGTGAGTCTGCATCTCGCTGGAAATAAGCTGCTGCAGATTCTGATCAAGTCCAAATCCTTTGGCAATTGCAAATGCTATGGCGATAATCGGGATAATTGACAAAAGTGTGTAAAGTGACAGCGAGGAGGCCCGAAGCTGTACCTTGTCGTTGGAAAATCCTTTTGCTGCAATTATTGCAATCCTAAGCTGTTTAATAAGAAACAGCTTGCTTCTTGAAATGTCGGATAATGATGTGTGCCAGATGACATCATTTATTCTTTTTATCTTTTCAAGTCCCCAATGCAGTGGTTTTGACATAATTATGCTGATTCTTAGTCTCAGGTTCAAATATACTAAATATACTAAATATACTAAATACCTCAGGATGGTGCCTGTATAGCCAGATAATGTTACGGACAAATTGAAACTCCCTTTTATAACACTGATAATGACTATTTTATTATATTACGTAAAAATTATCGTTATATTTCGGGTGTAATAAGACCAGAAATGCGGATAGAAATTCTTGAATTTGCAGAAGGAGCCGGAAGAGCAAGAGGTCTTACAGTTATCATAGATGTATTCAGGGCGTTTTCTGTTGCATGCTATGCATATGATGCCGGAGCAATAAAGGTTATTGCAACAGGCGGGATAAACGATGCTTTTGAGTTGAAAAAATTGTACCGGAATTCTGTGCTCGCAGGGGAAAGAAATGAGAAGAAAATTGAAGGTTTCGATTATGGGAACAGCCCGACGGAAATAATAAAAGCAGACCTTACCGGAAAAATTATGATTCACACAACCACAGCAGGGACCAGAGGTCTTTTAAATACTTCAGGTCCGGGTCCTGTAATTACCGGAAGTCTTGTTAATGCAGGCGCCGCAGCAAGGTTTATCCGGAACATCAACCCCGAGCATGTATCGCTTGTGGCTATGGGCTACAGAGGCGAGGAATCAGCTGACGAGGATCTTTTGTGTGCTGAAGTCATTGAAAGTATACTCAGAGGCACCGAAATGAATTTCGATAAAAAAATCTCAGATCTGAGGCACAGCTCCGGAAACAGGTTTTTCGTAAATGAAAATCTTGACTTCTCCCCTCCCACCGATTTCTTTTTATGCACATTGCTTAACCGCTTTAATTTTGTGCTCCGGGCAGTCAGGAGAACAGATGGTAACATCGAGCTGGAAAAAATTGATGTTTAAAGATCTGCAGGTGGTTTTAAGAAAGGGATCAGTCCTTTTCTCCTGCCGTGTATTTCCCTGTAAGTACTGAACATGCTTATTTTATAGAACCTGAAAAGGTGCAGGGACGGATTAGCTGAATCGAGCTGCCTCTCCATCCTGTCGCGATAGCGTATGAATAGTCCTGCAAAAATCCTGGTAAGCCTCAGGAATTTCAGTCTTCGGTATTGGGCAAGCAAACTGACAGTTTCGGAAAAAGTTTTTATATCGGTAACGATATCGTAAAGTTTGCTGAGGTTTTCAATGCTCAGCTTTGTTTTTGCAAGATATTCCTTATTGGATTCCAGGCCTTCATGAATAAGCTCGTTGTCAATATGGAGCACATCTATCCCCGCCTTCTTCAGCTGGTATCCAAACAGGGTGTCTTCATGCCCATATTGCCTTAGTTCTTCATAGAACCTGATCTTGGAAAAGATCGATTTTTCCAACATAACGTTGAACGTTGAAAAGCTGCCGTGGGGACGTTTGTTTCTGGCATTAGCATCGACCTGTTCCTTTCTTTTTCCGTATTTCCATCTCAGGATTTTATCCGGGTCACCTGGAGGATTCCCGTGATACAAAACACCACCGCAAATGACCCTGGCAGTACCTGTGAAACCCAGCCATTTCTGAAGATATGATTCAGCGGTTCCTCTCACCATGGTGTCAGAGTCAATTATCAGAAGATGGTCACCCCTGGCTTCAGAAATGAGTTTGTTCCGTATTGCAGCCCTTCCGACATTTTTTTCAGAACTTATCACTCTCACCTTTTCACCGACAAGTGACAGATATTTTTCCCGGTAATCCTCTGAAGACCCGTCATCACCTATAAGTATCTCGCAATAATCCTGCACTTTCTCAATGCCGGTCTTCATACAATGAACCAACGCCACAATATCGTAATCGTTAACGGGAATCAGGATGGAGATCATTTTATTTAAAAAGATATCAGGTTCTCAATACCAAAAGTAGTATTTATTTGTTAATATTCCGAGCTTAGCCATTTGGCAAAAAAATTGCTATAATTATTTTTACCAAAAAATCAGCACAGGATGAAAAGATTAGTACCGGTTCTGGTTCTTTCCCTGATTTCCATGCTGGCCTGTGGCCAAAATGAAGAGGGTTACAACATCTCCGTCAGTATACCGGAACTGAAAGATTCAACAATATATCTAGCATTCCATCTGGGTGACAAGCAGTATCTCAAAGATACTATTATTCTTGATGAAAGTGGAGCGGGTATTTTCTCGGGCCGGGAACAACTGCCCGGGGGCATTTACATGGTAGTACTTCCCGGAAAACAATATTTTGAAATACTGATATCTGACGACCAGCATTTTGCGTTGAGCTGTTCATTCAATGATTATTCCAACACTCTTGAATTCAGTGGATCTTCAGAAAACAGCGCATTTGTTGACTATCAGAAAAGATGGGTTGAGATGCAACAGAAGGCTTCAGGTATCGTAAAACGCCTGCAGGCAGGTAAACAAAATCCTGATTCAGTTAAAATACTCTCGGACAAACAACGGATTCAGGAAGAATCAATGAAGGCATATCTCAGAAAAGTAGCAAGTGATAACAGCGGAAGTCTTCTGGCTGCCCTGGTAAAATCCATTCTTCCTGTCGAGTTTCCTAAGTTTGAGCTGCCTCCGGTCAAAAACGCTGATTCCATCCGTTGGGTCCTTCAGTATAATTATAACAAGGATCATTTTTTCGATAACATTGACTTCAGGGATGAAAGACTTGTCAGAACTCCTGTACTGCAGTCAAAGCTGAAAACATTTTTTACAAATGTGGTAATTCAGTCCCCTGATTCAATCAACAAGGAAATTGATAAAGTCATCAGGAAATCTGAAGATAATCATCAGGTCTTTCAGTTTGTCTCGGTGTTTCTGTTCAATCATTTTCGTCAGAGCGAGATAATGGGCCATGATGCAGTTTTAGTCAAACTGGCGGATGACATATATCTTTCCGGCAAGGCTGACTGGGTTACCCAGGAATTTAAGGAAGACCTCAGAAAACAGGTTGACCTGCTCAGAAATAATCTGATCGGAATGCAAGCAAGAAATCTGGTAATGGATTCCTTCAGCGGTATCTATGTCTCCCTGCATGATATAGAAAAGGATTTTATTATACTTTATTTCTGGGAACCGGATTGCGGGCACTGTGTAGTGTCCACCCCAAAGCTGAAGGAGTATTATGATAAGGAAAAAGATAATGGTGTTGAGGTATTTTCTGTATGCACAACCGCTGACAGGCAGGAATGGATCAGATACATAACCGAGCATGAACTTACATGGATTAACGGATGGGATCCAGACAGGACGACAAATTACGGATTCTATTACAACGTACAATCCACTCCGATGATATACATCCTGGACAGGAGCAAAAAGATCATTGCAAAGAAGCTTTCGATCGATGATGTTCCATCCTTTATCGAAAATTACAGGAAATACTCCCGATAAAAAAACATTTGAGGTTTTTGATTATTATAAAAGTTGTATGGTTATTTTAATGATCAATACTGTTGCTTCCCGGTTTTGACTTCAAATGGATTTCTGCCGGTAATTTTTTATTTTTCCTGATCTTTTATACTTCATCGGGGAGTCAGCAAATAATTCATCAAAGGCATTATTGAGAATAAGTTCCTCAGGTGTGCCCTCAATTATTCCGCGATCGAGCATAAGCCAGATTTTGTCAGCATGATCAATGGCTGAATGGAGATCATGAGTAGAAAAGATCACAGTTTTATTTTGCTGCTTTACCAGATCGTGAAGAAGTTGCAGAATCTCATATTTGCTTTTAATATCAAGAAATGCAGTTGGTTCATCCAGAATTATCAGGCTTGCGTTTCTTGCAAGGACCATTGCAATCATTGCTCTCTGGCGTTCACCGTCAGACAGCTCAGTAAGGTATCTCTGCGCAAAATCAGACATACCTGACAACTTTATTGAATCCATAACGGCAGAATGGCTGAATGAATCGAGCCTGCCAAACCAGTCTGTATAAGGAAATCTGCCAAGGGACACAAGGTCATATACCCTCATGTCGCCTGTTTTAACAACCTCTGTCGAGATATATCCTACCTTACGTGCAAGCTGATTACGTGAATACCGGTCCAGGTTCCTGCCTTCAATCCTGACAATCCCGGCCAAAGGAGATTGTAGTCCTGCAATAGTCCTTAGAAGAGTACTCTTTCCTATACCGTTTCTGCCTATGATGGCTATCAACTCACCAGTTTTGGCATGGGAAGATATAACCGGGTAAAGGAAGACTTTTTTCCCTCCCGTGATAAATCCGATTTTAATCAGATCAAGATCCAGTATTTCAGCCGGTTCACTCATCATCAGAATATTTCAGAGTATTTTCTTTTTCGCAAAATCACCCATATAACAACCGGTATACCTATCAGTGAAGTTATTGAATTCACCGGCAGAACATTATCAGATCCCGGCAATTGTGACAGGATGTCACTAAGGAGCATCACCAGACCTCCGGTAAGAACTACGGAAGGCAACAATATTCTGTGATCCGATGTTCTGAAGATAATCCGTGCAATATGCGGGACTGCTATTCCTATAAATCCGACGGGACCGCAAAAAGCAGTAACACTGCCGGCAAGGATACTGGTTCCTGCAAAAATGATAACACGTGAAAGCCTGATATTCAATCCTATACTTTTTGCGTAGGTTTCACCAAGCAGAAATGCATTAAGCATTTTGACAGTTGCAAAACTCAATATTATGCCTGCTGCTACAGAAACGGTCATCACTGTCAGTTGAGGAGTGGTAAGATTGCCCAGACTGCCCATAGTCCAGATTACATACGTTTTCAGCATGGTCTCATTGCTGAAATACTGTAAGATGCTAACCAGCGAACCTATGCCTCCTGAAATCATTATTCCAATTATTAATACAGTCATAATGTCCTTTACCCTTGATGACAGATAAATCATTATTATTGTTACAAAACCTGCTCCGACCCATGATGCTGCCACGATCATCCAGTTTCCGAGACGGCTTAGCGATTCAGGGGAAATCTCAGATGAGAATCCGAGAACAACAAACGCGACACCGAGACTTGCACCGGAGCTTATTCCAAGTACATAAGGGCCCGCCATCGGATTCCTGAAAAGGGTTTGCATCTGCAATCCGCTCACTGACAGAGCTATCCCAACCAGCAAGGCTGTGACTGCCTTTGGCAGCCTGAATTGTCTGACAATTATCCCTGTTGTATTATCAGATATACCCAGTATGGCATTTACGACATCCCCCGGCTTCAAAGAAACAGATCCCAGAAAAAGATCAAGAATAAAAAGGCAGAGTGTTAGCCCTGCTATAAGTCCCATATAGATCCAGGCTCTTGTTAATGAAGGATTGAAACCGGATGTGCCGGGATATGATCTGCCGGAAATCATAAGTCTTTCTATTCAATCTTTTTATAATAAACCAGTTTGTGGTCAGGAAACATATCCGGATGCAGTATTGAGGCAATATCTTTTAAGATGATGTGTGGATTAAATGAGCCGCTCTCCCAATAGTCGTTGCCGCCCCCCGGGCTCATTCTCAGATTATTGTTATACAGATTGCCTTTGTTATAGCATGGCAGACCTGTTACTCTCGCATCGATGGAGCTGATTTCACTCCTGGCACTGACGTTGCCTATGTTCAGCCAGTATTCAGCATCAAGAGCTTTAACGAATACATTCTCTATTCCATAAGGCATCGAAAAAGAAGATTTTGTATCACTCCAGATATAGTTTCCCCCGGCATCTTCTATCAGCCTGCTGATGTAAGAATTTCCCGGAGAAATGTACCATGCATCCCTGAAGGGAAGTCCAAGGAGTACATCAGGCCGTGTTTTGATGCTTCCTGAAATGAATGAGGCCAGGCTCAGATATTCTTTTTCAGCTGTCCTGAAAAGAGAATCTGCCAGCATTTCTTTATTAAACAGAGCACCAAACAGCTTTATCCATTCTGCTTTTCCCAGGGGATCTGTTTCCAGGTAGTCGGCATTGATCATGACCTTTACTCCCAGATCCCTGATCTTTCCGACGTAACCGGCTGATTCCCCACCGATACCATAAGCCATAAGAAGGTCAGGTGATAAGCTTAGTATTCTCTCCTTGTTCAGGCTGTTTTCATAGCCAATTTCCCGGACAGCACCTGCTTCAATTCTTTTCCGGACCGATTCATCATATACGAAACCGGTTCCGGATATTCCCCTTATTGCACCGGCTTCATGAAGTGCAGAGATCATCGCAACATGAGTTGTCGACATACAGATGATATTCTCTACAGGAACCTTTATTACCTGCATGGAGTCTGTAATGCCATCCGCAACTGTTCCGTCAGGCATCAGAAACCAGGTCATTGTGATATCTGAGGCTCCCTGCCACGGATTGTTTATGTTTACCTGCGAATACCCTTTATGTTGTATTATTTCCAACCTCTTCGCATATTTGACTACATTGATGGTATCTGTTTTATCGGCATGAATTCCTGCACGAAGGTCTCTCCGGTCACATGATAAGGTAACAACGACTGATATCATAAGAATGGCAGCCATGGAGGCCGGTTTGTATAATCTTTGAGCCCGGGTCACTATAAAAAATATATTATTGTTCAGCTTTTTTAAAACAGAATCCCCCGGGTATGATGCCGGCCCTTTCCTCGGAAATGAACTGGCCATTCCTGTCATATATTAAAATAAATCCACGCTGCTGATAGTCAACTGCATCGCTGATGAAGATCTCGGAATTGTCCGGGTTTACCCCGATCCTGTAAAAAGATCGTCCTGACTCTGCAATAATAGGAATATCGGGTAATTCAGCATCATTGATATTCATTTTTCGCACGCCCTGGTGAAGAAAATAAAGATCTTCGCCTGAGCCATCTGTCTGAAGGCAGAAAGGTGAGTCTGAAATGGAAGGGAATACAAATTTCTTTTCAACTTCATCTGTCCGGGTATTTATGCAGTACAGTTCAGCCCTGCTGATTTTTTCCCAGCCGTTATCTGTAAGAGCCCATTCTCCGCTGCACAGCACCCAGAGAAATCCATTCCTGTCAATTACCATACTTTCTGGTTCCTTGCTGACTTCCACAGTATCAACAACCCTGTCATTCACGTTATCTATAACGAGTAATCTGTGGCCCCCGACCCAGTTCGCAGCATAAGTTTTTGTTGACAGAGTTGCCAGAGCCTCACTGGTATGTCCGATGTTTATAAAACCTGTAATTTCCCCTGATATAGTATTAAATACGGTGAGGGAATCGGAATAGAGACTGGAAATATATGCCTTCTGGCCTGAAACAAAAGAGATGAAACGGGGTGATATGAGATTGAATATCGTCGATACTGATATGAGGCTGTTTATATCCACTATCTCCATTTTCCCTGAATTATTGACGATAATATACCCTCTGCCCCCCGATATTTGCATGGAATAAGGAACATCTCCCAGGGGTCTTTGATTAACAGAAGAGAATACCTGGTTGAATATTTCAAGGGAATCGTATGAGTAGAAGGATAGTGATCCGTTTCCCTGGAGGAAGTTTCCCTCATTCATAACGAATACACCTGTACCTTCAGCTGCTTCAAAACCGGGAGGGTCATCAATTGCGGGTCCTGATTCTTTAACGCATGAGTTCATCAGCATTATAACCAATGCTGCCAGAAGAAGTGATTCTTTCATTTTCTGCAATGTATTTTAAAATTTAACCGGGCTTCAACAGATCTTCCAGGTAAGGGATACCATGCAATGATCTGATAATTAATATTTGAAATGTTATTTACTTTCACATTAACATCAAGCTCATTCCTGCCGGGATTTAATTTTATCCCCAGTATAAGATCATTTAGCAGATACCCCGGAAGGTATTGCGAATTATCTGATGTGATGAATCTTTTTCCGGTATAATGGCTGGTCACAACCGAATATATTTTTTTCCAGCGCAACAGATTATTGATATTAAACTGGTAAAGAGGAATGTAAGGAATCTGTGGCGATATTGACATTTCGCTGATATTTTGCTTTTTGTCCACAGCACGGGTAAATGTAACTCCGGCATTAAGCGACCAGTATACCATTTTGCCTGAAAAACTCAGACATGTCTCGGATTCAATGCCTGCAGTATTTACCCGACCAATATTTTCAGCGGTCCAATATGAATATGCTCCAGGCCTCCACTGGATCATGTTCCTGATCATGTTACCAAACATGGTGAGATCAGATTTAATCCGGAAAGCTTTATCTGTATTACCAACATAGCCTGCTGAAAGTTCCACATTGTAGCCGGTTTCATTTTTCAGTGCTGAATTCCCTCCAGGGATCCAGTACATGTCATTCAGTGCCGGTATTTTGGAGTTTTTGGAAATACCGGCTCCCAAAACCACCGGATGTTTTTCTGATATCATCCATTCGATCCCTGAGGAGAAGTCGGGAACCAGCAACTTACTGTCAAGCAGGTATTCCCTCAGCAGAAACCTTCCCCTGACAAACTCTGAGACTGAATAATTTGCCACTATCTGGGTCAGCAGATTGCTCCTTGTTTTGTGGCCATCGTAATTATTTGAATTAATTGAATTTAACTCTTCCGAGATAAGAAGATCCATCCTGAAACGCTCAGTTATATTTTTTCCGGCCGAAGCTTTAATAATGGCAGTGGTCACATTATTTCTGGAATCGGTTGAAGACATACGGTTAATGTAATTTAGCTTATCAGAAAGAACGGCTGCCGTCATTTTCACATCGTATTTGCTTTCATGTGAACTAAAGTTAAGTACCGAGCGTATTGATTCATCGTATTGCTTTTCCCCTGAGGCAGACTGCAGCGCTATAACCGGGGAGGGAAGGTTTCTGTCGGATGCCTGATACCAGAAACTGGCTGAGAACAGGTTGCGAGGGCCTCTCAGATGTATTTCCTGAAGGAATCCTTTGCAGTGGTAATCATTGTTCTCTCTTCGTCTGATGATCCTCTCCGCACTACTGAAATTATCCTGATAGGTGAAATCATTTCTCGATGACTGAAGGAAAGCTTTAGTGACGGACTGGAACTTCTCACTTCCCGCGTTTACATTATACAGTCCTGAAAAGGTGCTAAAACTTCCGGCAGTATTACTTATTGTGATAGTTGTATTTTTTTGAAATACCGGTTTTGTTTCAATGTTTATCAGTCCTCCGGTTGCTCCGCCTCCTGCATCCATTGAACTCCCTCCGTAAAAAACCCTGATATCGTCGAAGAAACCTGCAGGTATCAGTGTGAGGTCGAATTGTCCCGACATCGGATTATTTATGACTATGTTATTCCATGCAATCTGCGAATGAGTTGCACCGGTCCCCCTTATTGATGTTGTTGCAATTCCTCCTGATCCATAATTTTTTACAAATACTGAAGATTTGAAGGAAAGAAGGGCGGCAAGACTGTTATGTTGATTTATACTGCGAGTAATTGAATCAAAATCAGCTGTATTATACCCGAAAGGCTTAACGGTCTTTATTGTGCCCTTGATAATGACTTCATCAATTGCAATTGTGTCATTATAGAATGGTATCTGTCCGCTCAGATTCAGCGGGAACAGGATCAGAACAAATAGTAATAATGTTCTCAATGTCAATTTTATTTTGCCGGCGGGAGAATGTTGCAGGGAATCGGATACGGATTCTGTGCTTTTTTTCCCGAAAGCTCTGAATTACTACAGTTCTGGCAGGTCTTCTGACTCATCCCGGTTCTAAAAAGCCTTCCCATCCAATATTTCAGAACAGTGGCAGGGTTTTTTTAAAACCATCATCGCATATACGATCGGGCATTACAGCAGCGGGAACTGTTGCGGATTCGCACCGCATTCCCTTTTCATTACAACGACCCCCTTGTCATTGTAATACCAAAACGTTGTAAAGATATGAATAAATTAATGTAATAGTCTCCACATACTGAACAATTACAAACATAAAGCTAACATGGCACGGGCATGATTGCCGGACTAGCGGATTAATATATTTTTCTGAGTATCTGCTCTCCGGTGCCTATGCGATAACCCTCTGATTTGAAAAGAAGATCTCCATGTTTGTCTGTCAGGATTATCAGGGGAAAACTATTATTTACAGCAGGGAGGCCGGCTTTTAACTGTTCAAGCAGGTCCAGGTCATGATCATTACCCAAAATAGATCTTAAAGGAAGCTGAACCAGATTTGAAAGGGCATTTTGCGGTTGTTGCGATCTGCTTACTGAAAGTAAAACAAAATATCCGCCCCAGTTGTCAAATTCCTTTTTCAGCATCGAAATATCATTCAGAAAATGTTTTGTCGGCTCCCTTTCGTACTCCACCCACGCAATAACGGTTCCTTTGTCTGTGATCACATCCTCGATGGTTTTGCCGGCATTTATAAAACCGGTGATAATTTTGAGATCCACATTGCCGTATATCTCCGGCGGTGGAATATCTTTCCTCAGCGTGACTTCGACCTGCAGTTCCTGACCTTCATCAAGATCAAAAAATGAAATTCCGGCCAGTACCTTATCATTATCGGTTCTAATGCCTGTTACTATCATATAACGTCCCGGAGCAAGTTGCAGGTCTTCCCGGAAATCAGTAATTTTCTTATTGTACTCATATTCAAGAGTGTAATATCTTCCTGATTCAAAACGGGCAATAGTAAAATGAGTGTAATATTCAGGAACAGGCATGGAGCCGTCGCTTACAAGCCTGACATAACCTTTTGACCCTGAAGGCCTTTTATCTTCTGAAAAGTACACATCGTTCCATTCATGATTAAAGTAATACTGGGGGACAGAGGTTCCAGGCTCAAGTCTGGAAGGAATGCCAAGGGCCCTGCAGACGGCAACAAAATATATGTCACGTGAAATTTCATCTGAAATTCCCAGTTGATGAACGCCTCCCGGAGTGATCGGAGTTTTGTAATAGTTCTCTTCATTGTTCACTGTGATGTTCCGGCGGACATAATCTGCTATAATTTCAGGATTGTCCGGAGCCGAGGATATAAGCATTTCCGGAAGTGATCTCTGAAGATATGATCGCCATTCTGCAAGCATTTCATTTGCCACACGGGGATTTAGAACGTATTCTGCAAAGATTTCACTTGTAAACGGATAATTCTCACTGATTTTAACATTGAACAGATGGTCATTGAGAATATCTTCCCTTGTGTCACGAAGATCTTTATCCGACAGGGTCATCAGCAGCCTGACAGCAAGTTCCCTTTTGTCTGTGCCTGCGATGTTCTGCAGAAATGAAAATATTGCTTTGTAATTACCCATGCTTTTCCCCAACAAATCCTTGATCACATCCGTATCGTAACCTGTCTCTGCCGCAAACTTTATGCTTTCTTCAGGCTTTATCCATGTGTCTGCATATGACATCCTTATTTTATCTTCTTCAAGAAGGCGTCTTTTATTATCTTCCATTAAATCTGCGGGCGGACTATGATATGGTATTTTTGAAACAGGCGGTACAAGATCAAAGAATTCCTGGTCCTTATTCAGTGTATTATGTGCCAGGATTAATTCTACAGTATCAGCCTCAGTGACCGGAAATTTCCTGTAGTCATATTCATTGTTCCTGGACGCCCATACAAGAAGGTCTCCAAATCCTGTTTCAAAACTGCTTATTCCGTTGGTGTCGGAGGGGACAGTTGCAAGGGGATAAAATTCAGCATAGTTGTAAAGAAGATATTCAACCACGGCATTGCTGACAGGGTTGCCTTCTTTATCGGATACTTTGACAAATATTCTTTTTACGGGAGCATAATCGGCAAGATTATTTACTTCAGCATAGAACCGGTGGCGGTTTATATAATTTTCATCTCCGTAAGGTGCTCCGAACGATTTTGTATGTATAAGCATTGCTCTTCGGGCTGGTTCCGTGAACCATCCGCGATCCAGGACCGGCTCGGGCTCACAGGCACCCATGTAGTGCCATTTCCCGTTGATCCAAATTTCGACCCAGGCGTGATTGTCGTCAGTGTGTGCCCAGCGGGGGGTATACACCTGCCTCGCCGGTATTCCTGCAAGGCGAAGTGCAGCCACTGCAAGAGTTGATTCTTCTCCGCATCGTCCCCTTGCTGATAAAATAGTGTACATCGGGGAAGATGTTCTGCTGTCAGAGGGTTGATAAGTTACTTTTTCGTGGCACCAGTGATTGATCTCCAGCGCAGCTTCACCCATGTCAGTGATGCCTTTAATTCTGTCGAATAATTCATCCTGCCAGGCTATTCTGAAGGAATCAAGATTTTCATTATTCACTCTGCAGGGAAGCACGTAATGGAGAAATATTTCTTCAGGAATACTCTTTCCCCACGGTGATATCTCTCTTGCCCTCAAAGCAGCTTTGACATTTGCCAGAAAAAAACTTCCGTCATAATCGGCGAGGTCGCTCAATGGCATAAATGCATATAGAAATTTAAGAGCCTCTGACTCCTGGCGGGTGAGTTTTTCCTCTAAAATCCCGAAAAGTTCTTTATTACGCTTAAAGGCTGTTTTTTTCCTTTCATCAAAGCCTTCCTCAACCAGTAATCGATACTCTTTATTTTCAATAAGGTGAGGATTGCCGCATCCCGCAGAAAATATCAACAAAAATACCGGCAGCAGACTTTTCCATTTGAGCATGGGTCAGTAAATTAAATTACAATGCCCCGCATGAATTTCTGACCACAAGATCAGGTGAAAGGTTTACCTGTCGCTTATATTTGCCTTTCCCGGAATTCTTCACTTCAGACCATATCATATTTGCCAGTTTCAACGACATTGCCGGCAAAGGTTTTCTCAGACAGGTCACCGGAGAAAAAAGGAGATCGAAACCAATTCCCTCTTCCATAGAAATAAGGGCTATGTCCTGAGGTATCCTCAGATTCCTTTTTCTGAAGGCCGCCATCACAGGATAGACAAGGTCGGATTGAAGAACGATCATTAATTCAGCGCTAAAGGGCGGGCGCAGGTATTTTTCGAGCTGTCCGAAATCCAGTTCCATTCCTGAAGAAAGGTTCTCGACTTCAACAACAGCAGGTGTTTTAATATCAGGCAGATTTGTCAGAGATTCCTTAAGAATTTCAAACATGGGATGTTCCTTTGCGGGGAATTCAACTGATCTTTTTATTATTATTATATTTCTGTAGCCAAGTTTATTAATGTGATTAGTTACCCGTCTGGCACCCTCAGAATTGTCAGTGCAAACAGAGTTCAGTGGTAATGTCTTCATGGATTTTTCAAGAAGGACAAACGGATAGCTCGACGACCTCAGATACCTTACAGTTTGTTCGTCTGCAGTATCTCCCACAAGTATAAGGCCTGTGTAGAATTTTTTTAATGAATGCATAAGCCTGTTATATCTCCTGTCGTCAATATCTCTGGCAATCAAAGAGAAACCTACACCAATGCTCATAAAAGCTTTTTCCAGATATGGTGCGATTTTATAGATAAACGGATCGCACTGTGCAGGAATGATCATTCCTATAAGCCCTGGTTTTTCCTCTACCGGAGAAATTTCATTCTCACTTTTCTGCAGATCAAAATAACCCATCTGACGTGCCAGGGCAAGAACTCTTTCCTGTGTGTCTTTCCTGATCCCGTGCTGATCAGCCTTATTATTAAGGACAAGAGAAACCAGCGTACTCGACACACCAAGTTTGTCAGCTATATCTTTGTTTTTAACTTTTTTTCCCATTTTTCCCCATTTTTCCCCATTATTTAATCATGTAAAATTATCTAAAATTTCAAAATAGAGTCATTGATCTGTAAAAAATATATTACAGCAATTAAAAAATATTATGTAATCAGAGGAAAAAATTAATATTTAACAAGATCCTGGCCCGTATACTGCAAATTGTACAAAAACACCTTGAGTGCTTCGGCTATCTTTTAGGCGGATTTATACCCCGGCGTTTAGCTGCCTCATCAAGCCTTTGCTGCCACTTTGATTTTTTAAGCGGCTTTTTTCTGTTTTCTTCCAGAGTGGCTAATACCTTCTCACTGTTGATAAATCTTTTGGATATAAGATTCTGGAAATATGTCAGAATGTTTGCCAGGAAGTAATAATATGTAAGGCCTGATGAAAAATTATTTAGTATCAGCATGAACATGACCGGCATCATATACATCATCATTTTCATCCCGGGCTGGTCTTGTCCGGGAGAAGATCCGGTCATTTTCATTGTCAGCAGTGTCGAGGCAGTCATCAGGAGAGTAAAAAGACTTACGTGATCGCCATAAATGGGTATTTTGAATGGAAGTGTCAGTATGGAATCATATGTTGAAAGATCCGTTGCCCACAGAAATGCCTCCTGTCTCAATTCGATCGAGACCGGAAAGAATCTGAACATGGCAAAAAGAATTGGCATCTGCAGCAACATCGGCAGACAGCCTCCCATAGGATTAACTCCGGCCCGTTTATAGAGGTCCATCGTTGCCTGTTGCTTTTTCATCGCATCTTCTGCTTTGGGGAATTTTTTCGCGAGTTCATCAACCATAGGTTTCAGGACCTGCATTTTGGCCTGTGATTTGTACGACTTGAACGTTAGCGGCAGCAACACTATTTTGATCAGAATCGTTAGGATAAGAATTATAAGACCATAACTGCTGATATATTTTTCAAGCCAGTTAAAGACAGGTATGATAACGAACCTGTTGATCCAGCTTATTATGTTCCTGCCAAGGAAAACAAGTTTGTCCAGTTCAAGGCCTTCTTTCCTCAGTGTTGAGATATGATTTGGCCCGAAGTATAGTTTCATGCCAAGATCAGTTTCCGGCCCCGGGTCAAAAGGAACACCCAGTTCCGAGGTAAAGTATCTTAAATATCTGGTTGATTCATGTGTTTTTGTGGAGGTAACCGAGCCATTCAGAAAAAAATCATTGGTTATCAGTGCTGAGGAAAAGAATTGGTCCTGAAATGCAACCCAGCTCAGCTTCGTTGTGATATCAGCCTTTTCGGTATCTTTGTTCGATCTCATCCGCAAGCCATCGACATCATCCTGATAATATTTGTATTTTATGGTTGTGTAGTTGTCTTCATTCTGCCGGCCTTTTTCCTGCTGAGGGATATACATTCGCCAGTCGAGTGTAATGCTGTTCTGGTTTGAAGCTATAATCTCATGCATTGATCTGAAAGTGACATTGAAATCGAGCATGTACCTGTCCGGTTCGAGAGTATATTTATATTCTATGTACCGGTCCTCTCCTGCCATAAGTCTCAGCACCACCGACTCAGGTTTGTCTGCAGCGAACAGGGTTTTCTCCTGTGTTACCGGGTAAAAATAAAGGTTGTTGGTCTGGATCGCTTTGTTGTCGGATGTAAAGAAATTAAACCCAAAAACCGTAGAGTCGCCCGAAAAGAGGATCAGTGGAAGAGAATCATGGGTCCTGTAATCTTTCAGTCTGGCAGAATAAACCCGGCCTCCTTTTGGCGATATCTTAAGTTCCAGTCTGTTGTTTTCAAGTGTGATAAAAGAATCATCACCCTGCGAGGATGCCGCAAATGCGCCAAGATGACTGTAATCAGGAGTAGTTTCCAATTCTTTGCTGTCCGGAGCTTCTTTGAGTACCTCTTTTTGAAATACAGAATCTGTTTCCTGAAGATCAGGAACTAACCCCAGCATTCTGTTCAACTCGTTTACTTTTGCGACAATTTCCGGTTTGTTTGGCTTGAATCTTAAAGCGTTTATATATTCGCCACGGGCATTTTCCAGATCACCTTTCTCATAAAGAGAATCGGCTACAGCTATGATCTTGTCATAGGACTTGCTTAACCGGCTGTTGTTGTATATGCTGAACCCGATAAAAATAGCAAATATGAGAATCAGTCCTGTAATTGTGTTCTTGTCCATTATTCCTGATAAAAATTATTCAGAATCTTATTTTTTTTATTATCCCTGTTTCAGTCGACGCATGCCCTGACAAAACTTACAAAAAGAGGGTGAGGATTTTCGACAGTACTACCGTATTCAGGGTGGAATTGTACCCCGACAAACCATTTATGGGCAGGAATTTCCATTATTTCCACCAGATTGGAATCGGGGTTGAACCCTGAGGGGATCATTCCGTTGTTTTTGAAATCGTCATAATATTTGTCGTTGAATTCATAACGGTGACGGTGTCTTTCAACTATCTCCTCCTGCCCATAAGCCTCGAAGGATCTTGAATGCCTGTTTAAAATACATTTATATCCTCCCAGTCTCATTGTGCCTCCCTTGTCAATGACCCGTTTTTGTTCTTCCATCAGGTCAATGACGGGATATTTTGTTTTATGATCAACCTCTGTCGAATGGGCGCCATGCAGATTCAGAACACTCCGGGCAAATTCTATAACTGCACATTGCATACCCAGACATATTCCGAAGTAAGGAATATTATTTTCCCTTGCATACCTTGCCGACAGTATTTTACCTTCAATACCTCTTGCACCGAATCCCGGAGCAACAAGGATGCCTTTGAGGTCTTTCAGGCATTCTGCAACGTTGCCTTCATTAATATCTTCCGATTGTATGTAATTCACTTCCACTTCGCAGTCATTTACTGCTCCGCTGTGTATAAATGATTCGGAAATAGATTTGTATGCATCCGGTAATTCAACATACTTGCCCACAAGACCTATCTTCACATGATGTCTGGGATTTTTCAATTTCCTGAGAAATTCTCTCCAAGGTATCAGTGGGGGATCTTCATCAGCATGAAGAGAGAGCTTTCCAAGCACCGTTCTGTCAAGTTTCTCTTCGAGCATTTTCAACGGAACCTCATAAATTGTTGACACATCCAGTGATTCGATTACAGCATCCTCCCCGACATTACAGAACAATGCAACTTTTTTCTTTATATCGGAAGTCAGGACCTGTTCGGTTCTGAGAACCAGAACATCTGGCTGAATCCCGGCTTCAAGAAGCGCTTTGACGGAATGCTGCGTTGGTTTTGTTTTCAACTCACCCGACGCAGAAAGATATGGGACAAGGGTCAGATGTATCACAATGCAATTCCTCGAACCCATCTCCCATCTTAGCTGCCTGACTGATTCGATATAGGGCAAAGACTCAATATCCCCGACTGTTCCGCCAATTTCGGTTATAACGATGTCAAATCTGTTACCTGAACCGACAAGTTTTATTCTTCTTTTTATTTCATCAGTAATATGAGGTATAACCTGTACTGTCTTGCCAAGGTAGTCTCCCTTACGTTCCTTGTTGATTACTGTCTGGTAGATCCGTCCGGTAGTAACATTATTTGCCTGGCTCGTCGGAACATTAAGGAATCTTTCATAATGCCCGAGATCAAGGTCTGTTTCTGCACCATCGATGGTAACATAGCATTCCCCGTGTTCATAAGGATTCAGAGTTCCCGGATCAACGTTGATATAAGGATCGAGCTTCTGAATAGTAACTGAATATCCTCTTGACTGCAGTAACTTTGCCAACGATGCTGATATAATTCCCTTTCCCAACGAAGACGTTACTCCTCCCGTAACGAACACATACTTAACATCAGCCAATTTTCAGAATATTAAAAATTTATGAAAAATTTACATTAGTCATCAAGACCGTACTGATCTATCATTTTGACTTTCTCTTCCAGAGTTCTGATCATTTTCCTGGCATTCTCAATCTTTTCCTCCACCTCCTTTATCATATGATCAGCATTGGGTGATTTTGCAAAAAAACCAATATTGTTTTCCCAGAGGACAATATCATTTTCGAGCTGTTTAATCTTTGTAAAGAATTTATCCCTTTCATTCCTGATCTTTCGTGTCGCCTTGGGATTGGCTTTAAGGCTATCCAGTTTGGTTTTGTATTTCAGGATACTTTTGTCCTCATCGCCTATTTTAAGTTTGTCAAATTCTTTATTCAATGCATTCCTGTACCGGTTGTTTATTTCATCCTTGCGGTTAAACGGCACAAATCCAATCTCGGTCCATCTTCTCTGAAGATCTTTGAGCCGTTCAAATGCGGCCTGAACATCAGACCCGGCTTCAAATTTTTCAAGCTCTTCTATTATGGCCTGTTTAGCTTTATAATTGTCTTCATAGGAATTATCCAGTGATGCAAAATACTCGGACTTTTTGTTAAAGAAATGATCACAGGCCTTTCTGAATCTCTTCCACGTCTTTTCAGAGTATTTTCTCGGGACGGGTCCAATCTCCTTCCATTCTTTCTGAAGCTTAATCAGTGCATCTGAAGTGGATTTCCAGTCGGTACTGTCTTGCAGAGCTTCAGCCTGAATACATAATTCTGTTTTAAGCTGAAGGTTGTTTGACTGAATTTCCTTATTATCAGCATAAAAATTTCTCTTCTTTTCAAAAAAGACGTCGCATGCCTCCCTGAACCTCTGATAGACCTTATTATTCTGCTTTTTAGGGGCAAATCCAATTGTACGCCACATTTTCTGCAAAGCCACTATCTTTTCTGCTTTCTCATCGAATTCCCTGAAGTTATCAATATCCTGCATATTAATAGACTCAACCTCTTCACAAAGAGCTATTTTAGCCTCGAGATTTTTTCTCTGGTCATCTTTTTGTTTTTCAAAATACTCATGATGCCTCTTGTTAATCTGTGAAGTGGCTTCCCTGAATCTTTCCCAGATTTCATTTTTGGATTCCTGCGGTACAGGACCGATTTCGCGCCACTGGTTATGATAATCCTGTAATAGTTTAAAAGCAGTAACAGGGTTTGGCTCCAGCATCAGTTCTTCAGCTTTCTCACAAAGAATCAGTTTTGCTTCCAGGTTCTTTTTCAGGTCAAGATCTCTGAGCTCCTTATTAATTTTTATGTAATCGTAGAATATCTCGACGCCGTGATGGTAATTTTCCCAGAGATCTTTAAGGGCTGACTGCGGTACCACACCTATCGAATGCCATTCACTTTGAAGTATCCTGAAATCATGAAATGTCTTATTTATTGATTCCTCCCGGTTGACAAGATCCTTGATCTTATCAATAATGTCATATTTTTTCTTAAGGTTTTCGTACTTTTCAGCCTCCTGTACCCTGGTGAAATCACTTTTTTTCTCGCGGTATCTGTCAAGCAATTCTTTGATCCGGTATTCAAGAGGATCGACCCATACCTTATAGTCTTCTATTTTCCCGCCGTCCTCCAGAAATTTCTTTTTACGCTCTTCAGCTTCAGCACGTACCTTTTTGTGAAAGAACGATTTTATTCTTTCAACATCCCCTTTAATTTCAGAAGGGGGCCGGTTCTCGATCAATAATGCAAGCGTATCAATAAGCTCCTGTTTGCTAAAACCTGAATAATCAACGGGGGGAAGTTCAATATCTTCTGCTTTAATGACATCATGCTCACCGACAGGTTTATCGGCTGAAGCATCTTCAGTTTCCAGATCCGATTCAGCATGGCTGTCTTCAGAAGTTACTCCCTCATTATCTTCAGTTCTTCCGGTATCATCCTGCTCACCGACAGGTTTATCGGCTGAAGCATCTTCAGTTTCCGGACCCGATTCAGCATGGCTGTCTTCAGAAGTTACTCCCTCATTATCTTCAGTTCTTCCGGTATCATCCTGCTCACCGACAGGTTTATCGGCTGAAGCATCTTCAGTTTCCTGGCCTGATTCAGCCTGGCTGTCTTCAGAAATTACTTCCTCGTCATCTTCAATTCTTCCGGTATCATCCTGCTCTGCAGGCTTTTCAGGCACACTGTTTTCTCCAGCGGGTAACATATTTTCAGTACCGGAGGCATTTTCTTCTGCCCCGTTTTGTTCTTTACGAACAGAGTCTTCCGGATTTTCTGCAATCATGATCAATCCTGTTATTTTCAGATCCTTGGCAATACAATAAATCACGCATCCCGTGAAATTTTCAGAGTACGAAAATATTGAAATATTTATTAAATCTCAAAGATTTGCCATAAATTAATATGATAATCAGATAATAACCGCTGGTCAGCAAATTGACCTGAAATATCCAGCAGGCTCCATGTTTTGTACTATTACGGATAAAACCGGCATTTTAAACCAAATCACTTTCCGAAACCTGAAGCTGGTTTGTTGTACTCCGGAATACCAAAAACATATGCAAAGAAAAGGAGCAATGCTGCTGTCAAATGTTCTTGCCATTTCCGGCGCAGGTATTTACTGAAGATATTTTCAAGAGAAAACCGGGATACATAAAAACGAATCCGGCCATTAAAGCAGGACTGCATTTTATGAGAAATCAAGCGAATATGAACCATAACCGGTCAGAAAGGATCACAATGGCCTTTTATTCTTAGTAATCAGATGGTGCACAGGATAGACCAGTTTCTCAAGGAGACGGATATCATCAGTTAGTATTTCTGCAGTGCCCTGCATGTTTTGAGTGAATTCAAGTTTTTTACCATAAAGTGTTACAAGTCCTGATGGCAGGCTCAGTTCAATAATATATCGGTCATTTTCAGGCACAAGCGACTTGGATTTAACGATTCCCCTTACCATTCCGAATTCCAGATAAGGATAACCACTCAGTTTGATGTTTGCTGTCTGTCCCGTCCTGACCTTACCCGATCTGCTCATGTTCAGTTTCAGTCTTCCTATAAGAACCCCTTCAAAATCAGGTATAATACTCATAACAGGTTCGTTCTGCAAAACTGACTGGTGCCTGCTCCAGTATTTTGTAAATGCCACCTGCCCGTCAACAGGTGCGATAAGCAAATATGTATTTTCCCATATCTCCAGGCGAGCTCTGAGGTTAAGAAACTCCCTGTTAAGGTTTGAGTAATATCTTTCCTGTTCTTCTGATCTTTTGATCTCATAATCCTGAAGCAACTGTTTTTTTTCCGAGAGTTCTATCGACTTTTGTGAGAGATCGATCCTGACCTGCTGAAATTCAATGCATGATTTTAAATATGATTGTCTTGATTTTTCAAGATCAGTCTCCGAAAAGACTCCGCTAATAAAAAGCAACGAATCCCGCCTGTATTTCCCGGATTCAAGGGCCCGGTTCTCAGAGGCAAATTTCTCTTTTACTTTGAGGCGGTTTGTATATTCAAGAATTTCATGGATTTCTTCATTTACTGAATTTATTTTGTTGCCATAATAATCGTTTACGACATAAGTATTAAAGTCGGACAGGCTTTTCAGGTATGCGCTCCAGAATTCCTGTATTTCACCGAGTTGAATCAGTTCGGGCAATTCTTCTGTAAGAAGATTCTCAGGGCGACGACATAAACTGACAGCTTTTTTAAGCTCCCTTACTTCTCTGACAGAGGCGACTGTTTCCATTGCAGCAATAAGCTGGCCTTTTGATACCTCCTCGCCATCTTCCACATAAAGTTCTTTGATATGTCCGGGGATTTTCGAGACGAGGGTGACCGGAGGATTTTCAGTTGTTATTTCTACCGGGGCAAGTATTACATCGGGATATCTGATCAGCCATGCCAGGATAATAAACAGGCTGAAAACAGAAACAAGAATGAGGTTTCCCCACCTGACTATCCGTGGAGGAGGATTGTTCATTATTTCTCTGACAGGTTCAGAATATTCTGTATGAGGTTTTTTTGTTGACATACCTGAAATTTTAATTTCCTAGTTCAAGCTGATTTTTAACCAGTTGGTAATATGCACCTTTACCGGCAACAAGAGTGTCGTGATTTCCCGTTTCCTTAACAGAACCTTGTTCCAGAACTACTATTTTATCAGCATATCTGACGGTACTTAGCCTGTGGGCAACTATAACGACTGTTTTTCCGCTAAAAAACCCGGAGAGGTTTTCCACTATAACGCGTTCGGTGCCCGCATCGAGTGAGTTTGTTGCCTCATCGAAAATTACGATTTCAGGATCCTTGTATACTACTCTGGCTATCAATAACCTTTGTTTCTGACCTTCGCTTAAGCCATGACCATTGGCGCCTATTTTTGTATTGTAGCCAAGAGGCAGCGATTCTATAAACGACTTAATCCCGGCAATGGATGCACATTTCAGCATTTTCTCCTGGTTAATTTCTTCAACTCCGGGAGCTATGTTCCCTGCTATTGTATCAGGAAACAGGAATCCGTCCTGCATGACAGCGCCAACTTTCTCACGCCAGGTTTTTATGCTTATTCCTGAAAGCAGAGTATCACCAACAATTATGTCACCATCAACAGGATTGTAAAATCTCAGCAGCAGTTTCAGCAAAGTTGTTTTTCCGCTTCCGCTGACTCCGACAATTGCAGTCACTTTGTTATTTTCTATCAGAAGATCCGCTTCCTTCAAAGCGTAAGGAGACCTTGGCCCTTCATACTGAAATGAAACCTTCCTTATGGAAATATCTGCCTTTGGAGGTAGCGAATCTATTTTAGAGCCGCTGTCATGTTCTTCTGGTTCCATCGCATGGACTTCAGAAAGCCGGCCCAGGCTCATCTTTGCATCCTGGGATATACGAAGAAATCCGGTTATCTGGTTAACCGGGACATTTAGCTGCCCAATTATAAACTGAACTGCCAGCATCATACCCAGGGTCATATCACCTTTCAGCACAGCAGTGGCAGATACCAGGGTTATCAGGATGTTGGTGATCTCAGTAATCAGGGTACCCCCGGCAGCCTGGTATTGTATCAGACCAAGCCCTTTTACTTTCAGCCCGAACAAGGTAGCCTGATGATTTTCCCAGTCCCATCGTTTATGCAGCTCGCTCTGAGTAAGTTTAATGTCCTGCATTCCGTTGATAATATTTATGAGTTTTGAACTGGATGCAGACATTTCCCTGAACCTCTGGTGGTCCAGTCTTGCTCTGGGTTTCATGAAGAGATTGACCCAGGTTATATAAAGGACAGATCCGGCAATAAACAATCCAAGGATTTTGACACTGTAGATTGAGAGCACTATTCCAAAAACAAGCAGGTTGACAAATGAAAAAAGTATGCTTAGGCTTGTTGAGGTAAGAAATTCTTCAATCCTGTTGTTATCATCAATACGCTGAAGGATGTCTCCGGTAAGCCTGGTATCAAAAAATGATATGGGGAGGGCCATAAGCTTCTGAAGAAATCCTGAGATAATCGCAACATTTACTCTTGATCCTATATGAAGCAAAAGCCATCCTCGTATAAATTCAACGGACATCCGCCCCATTATCAATGACAGTTGTGCAAAAAGAATTAGATAAATGAAGCTTATGTCGTTGTTGTTAAGGCCTATGTCGATAACTGACTGAGTAAGGAAAGGAATAATAAGCTGGATAACACTACCCAGTATCAGGCCGGCAATGAGCTGAACCAGATATTTACGGTAAAATTTGAAATATTTCAGAAGAAACAAGAATTCATTGTGTTTTTCTGTTTTGCTGCCGGCATCATACAGGTCAGGTGTTGGTTCTATGATCAGAACCAGTCCTGCTTTTTTGCCTTCTATGTTTGCGGATGCCCATCCTGCTTCAAAGTCTTCTCTGCTTAATGTTATATGACCCTGAGCGGGATCAGCAACATACACTCTGTTCTTCCTGATTTTGTAAACAACAATAAAATGTTTCTGCCTCCAGTGAACTATACAAGGCAAGGGGACATTTTCAGAAAGCATGCTGAAAGGGATCTTAACGCCTATTGTCCTGAATCCTAATGATCCGGCTGCATCTGACAGACCCAGAAAAGATACACCTTCCCTTGTGATGTGACATTTTTCACGTAAAAATCCAAGAGAGTAATTCTTGTTATAATACCCTGCTATCATTTTCAGGCAGGCAGGGCCGCAATCCATTGCATCTGGCTGCCTTAAGAAAGGGAATGACATTATGCCCGTTAATTAAAAAATATAAAAAGTAAATATATTTATATTAATTTTAAAAAAAATCATACGATTTTCACGATATCTCCATATCCGATAAAAGAATATCATATTGCTGTCAGGAAATACTATATTTGCCTGATCAACGAAGCAATTGCAGCGGTTGTTCCGGAAAATCTCAGATAGCAACATTATTAACGGCATCAGGCAGCAGGATGAAAAAACACTGAACTGGCTGTACGAAAACTATCTGCCGGTTGTCAGGCAGCAAGTTCTTAAAAACAGCGGGTCAGAAGAAGATGTTCATGACGTGTTTCAGGAGTCGGTTATTGCACTTTACAACCGTGTTTCAGACATTAATTTCAAGCCTGAGTCTGATCTCAAAGGTTACTTTTATGGTATTGCCCGCAATATATGGAACCTGATGCTCAGGCACAAAAAGAGAATATTACTGGTTGAACTTGACATGGTTGAAGAATATGAAGAGGAGGAGGTTCAGGAGTATATTCTGGACAGAATTGTTGCCAGAGCTTTTCTTAAGCTCACCAGCGATGCCCGGACAATCCTTACACTTTTTGCAGATGGTATGTCATATGCCGAAATCGCAGAAAAAATGAACCTTAAAAATGAGGCGTATGCCAGAAGAAAAAAATTTCTCAGCAAGGAAGCTTTGATCGACCTTGTCAGGAAAGACCCGGAGTACAAAGATTACTTCAGTCTTAAGTAAAGACACACACCAAGAAAAGCAGCTATTGTGATTAGTATCATGGTCAGATGCCTGCCATAATATACCGGTCCGTTGCTTCCGTAAATCACATAAGCTGACCAGAAATAAGGATGTGATCTCAAACGGTCAGCTTTACCGAGATATTTTTTCCTGGCTTTTTTCAAAGCGGTGCTTTTGGAGTATCCCTTTTTTAGATATTTGTAGTAGCTGATTATGATATCCGCTCCGGAACGGTCCTCTATTTCCCACATTGACAATACCACTGATTTGCTGCCGGAATACACAAATCCTCTGGCGAGACTTAAAATTCCTTCTCCCTCATGCAACAATCCTGTTCCTGTGTTACATGAGCTCAAAACCACCATTTTTGCTTTCAAAGGTGTCCCATATACCTCAAAAGTATTAAGAAACCCGTCTTCATCTATTTCCGGCTCCGGATGGAATAGCATCTTTGAATGCATGGGCGAACGGTCGTTAAGCAAGGTATGCATTGCAAGATGTATAATATCATAATTTCCGGCTTCAGATTTAAAGACGGATTCTGTTGCGGCTGCACCTTCATATAACGTTCCCCCTGTAAGTCCTGTAATAAATTCTGCCTCTTCTCTTGCAAAGGGCAGATCAGGCAATTGGGTATTACCTGAGTGTCTTGCTGACAAGAGTGAATCAATATTGAGCCTGTAATTATATTCCGGGGCAAAAGCTATTGCGGTGTTAAGAAGGGAAAAATCTGGCTCAGGAAATTCAGCCATAAATGTCGCAGAATATGTGTAAGAGATCCTGAAGTCATTCATCAGGTAAGGAAGGTTGCCATAATGTAAATTCTCATCCGGAGAACTGACTGGACCGGGGATAGCTTCAAAAGGAATATATGTCAATATATTGTCTGAAGAGATCAGAAGCTTGTCAGATATAAGATATTGTCGTACAGGCTGGAATAATAATGCATAAAGCTTATTTCCGATCCTTTTAAAATTGTCAAAATCAGTTCTGATATTGCTGTTCAACATCGGAGAAGCCAAAAGTTTCCTGAATTCACCGATACTGCTGTAAAATGAGGAATCAACAGGAATTGAAAGCAGTTTTTTATATTTATTATTGACAATAAATACAGAGAGGAATGAATCAGCCAGAACATAATTGAGGTAATTTATTCTTTTTCCCGCAATGCTTTTAATTTCGTCAGGACTAACGACAGCTGTATTATACTTGATGCGGTAATATCCCGGATATTCACGTTCGAATATATTTACCAGAGAATCACGCTTCCGGGTGGCTGAAAACAGGCTCTCATTCCACTCTCCCACAAGATCATAATCAGGGTTGTCCTGCTCTTTTTCTGATTCAATCCTGGAATTATAGAAACTTATTTCATTCTGCAGTCTTCTTTCAAGCAAAGCAATATCCTGAGGAACCTGAAGTTGCGATGCTTTCAATTCTCTTGTTGACGCCAGCAAACCTGCGACTTTGCTCTTCTCAAAATATTGGAATGCCCCTGCGAGATATTCTTCATCTCCCGTGACTTTATAACAGCGGTCATAAGCATGTATTGCATTGATGTAATGGTCACGATACCTGTCGCCGATAATAAGGCGGCTTTCTTCCTCGCTTATATTGATCCTGATCTTCTCCAGAACCGAAATAATGGTCGATGAGGTCTGTGCTCCTGCAAGAAGATATTCAGGGTTACCGGTTTGTGCATACAATCCTTCAAGAGCCCTGTATTTCGCTTTAAGCACATTTAATGAAAACAGATCGGGAGTTATCTGACCCGGTTCAGGATTTGTAATCAATCTGGATTTGTGGCTTTTGCCACTGGCTCCCGGAAATAGTAAATCTCCGGTAACCTCCAGTGCTTTATCATCTTTTCCATTGGCTGATAAAGCCAGCGCGTATCCAAGCATAACAGGTTCTCTCAAGGCAATATTGTGCTCATTATCTTTAATATAATCGACACACTCCTGATATAGTGCAAGTGCCCGTTCTTTATCGCCGGATATCCCTCTCAGGTATTCGGCGAAATATCTCAGAACTGTGATATAACCTGCTGATCCTGTTCCAAAGATGTTACGGGCTTCATTCAAAGCTTCAGATAAAAGTTTTTCACCTTGATCCCGTTTGCCAGAGTGTGCCAGAAAGATTGCACGGCTGTTGACAAAGTTGAAGGACAGTATTGAATTAGTATCTCTGGCAATGTCGATTCCCCTCCTAAAATAATCTTCCGATTTATCACTGTACCCGAGGTACCCGTACACAACTGCAAGACTGTTAAGAATGTTAATGTATCGCTCATCCTTTTTCAGGATTCCCTTATCGTAAAAAGTTGCAGACTTTTCAAGATAAAGTGCAGCTTTTGTATAATCGGATAATTTGGCATAACAGTGTCCCATATTGGCGAATATATCAGCGAAGTCAGGGTTGCTCTCATGTTGATCTCTGGCTATCTCCAGGGCTATGTTTCCGTAAACTACTGCTTCATCATATTCTTTAAGACCAAGAAAAGCACTGATCAATGTCGCATAGCTTGTGAGCAGTGCAGGATCAGAGTCACCAAGCAGTTTTTTCTCAATTTCAAGAGATTTGAGCGTGTACATCTTTAGTTTACTGTAATCGCCAGTTTCATTGTACGCTACCCCCAGGTTATATACGCACTTGGCATAGATCATATCATACACCTGAACGATTTCCCTTAGATTTAAAGAACCTTTAAGCCATTTGACCGCATCGGAATTTGCGCCCCGCAGAAGGCAAAAGACACCGCTGAAGTAATAAGAATCTGACAGCACAAGAGTGTCAATGCCAGGTTTTTCAATCATGGAACGAAGATTGTCAAAATTCATTTTTGCGCTGGAGAAATTACCCGAACTGATATTTTCCTGAAATTCAGCGTTCAATTTTCCAAGGGCGCCGGTCAGTTCATTATCCTTGTCTGCCTGAACATAATATGCGGAAAAATCCGGTATATATTTCCATGAAAGTGCAGCCATGATCTGACCGCTGTCAAATATCTGAATTACCAAAGAAAATACTGAAATCATTAATAAACGAAAAATCCAGAAATGATGGTTCATGGCACTGACCGGATAGTGAAATTCTTTGCATAAATATCAACAGTTTACATGAAAATGCCAAAATATGTCTAAAGAAGGTCTGATCAATATTGATGTATCAACCATAATATCAGTATTATAAATTTTTTAAAAAAAATTCCCGGTTTTTTTGTGTCACAAACTGACATTTTTTGAAACGTATAAGTGAAAGATCCGGAAAATGGCGATTATTTCTGTAAACAATTAAATATTTCAAAAATGAAAGCAAAAAATAACGACGCAGTAAATGAAATTTTTGAAGGTTATTCACTGACATGTGAAGAAATGATCCGTATCAGAGGAGGTGAGGACACTGATCCTGTTATTTTGCCCAATCCTCCCAAAGTGAAGGTATAATTTCTTCTTCACATATACATTTTCAAAAAGCCCTGTGAATAATTTCACAGGCTTGAATATATAATTATGCCGGCAATGAATGCCGGTATGTGTTGTGACATTCATGAATGTTAACAGTATGCCAACTTATCATTAAATTGTGCTGAATGGATATTAAGTAATTAAATATGCTGAAATGATGAAAACATTCGATTATTCACGTTTCATAGAGCGATATCTCGCCAATGAAATGAGTGAAGAGGAAAAACTCTGGTTCACCGGGGAACTTGAAGGCAATGAAGACCTCAAAAAGGAAGTTCAGCTCCGCCGCAAAGCTGATTCTGTTCTCAGGCGACAGGATCTTATCCGCCTTCGCGAAAAACTTGCCCTGATTGAGAAAAACCGGTCAGAGAGCAAACTTCGGTTCGGATCGCTGAAACGAATATCTGTCAGCGTTGCCGCAGCTGCCGTTATTTTATTTGTCGCAGGTGTGATCGCTCTTTTTTCCGGCAGGGAGCTAAGCGATGACGAAATAATAGAAAGATATTACAAAACCTACGAGCTGGTAACACCCTCAAGAACAGGTTTGCCGGCCACCAATAATTATTACAATCAGGCAATAGAATACTACAAGGCTCATGATTTCATGAATGCAGCTGTTTATTTTAAAAAGGTGCTGGAGCAGGAACCTGAGAATATGCATTCTGCACTGTTAAATGGCGTGTCAAACTTCGAGATTGAAAATTATCCAGAGGCAAACAGATCATTTACCAGGGTAATTGATGATCATAACAACCTGTATATTGATCATGCTCAATGGTATCTGGCGCTTTGCTATATTAAAACGGATGAGCATAAAAAAGCTGAAAAGAGTCTGCTGGCAATTAAAAAATCAGACAGCATTTACAGCAGGGATGCATCGAGGATCCTGAGAGTGCTTAAAAGGAACTGACGGCCGGGCTAATAATATTTATGCATTCATACCCATGGAAAGATACCGGAAGGAATTCAGTGATAATAATAAAAGTATAACCGATTCTGTTTTTCTGAACATGGACCAGATATTCAGCAAATCGGTTCTTAACCGGTTATCGCATGAAATGAGAACCAATCTGAACGGAGTTGTTGCCATGTCTTACCTATTAAGTGAAGATAAAGCTGATACTGAAACAAAAATTGAAATAAGCGATAAAATATATGATCTGTGCCGCCAGCTTATCGGATTATTCGACAATTTTCTTGATTCGGCTGTAATAAGAGAGAGCGGAGCCGAATCCGAACCCAAACGCTGGCGTATGAATGATCTGTTTGACAGCCTTTTCTCTGAGTTCAGAGAAATCCTTGAAAAGAACAATGGCGGGCATGTGATCCTGGTTGTTGAAAATCAGGCTAACTGCAGGGAGGAGATTTACCTTGATACGGACTGGTTGCGAAAAGTAGTCCGGAATCTTTTTATGAACTCCCTTCAGCATACCTCTGCAGGATATATTACAACGGGATATTATCTAAGGGATGAGACTGTTCACTTCACGATCAAAGATTCAGGAACGGGCTACGCAGTTTCAAAAGAGTTTCTTAATACCAACAATATTGCAGAATCACTGAACAAGTACGGGAACATTAATACGGCAATCAACCTTTCACTGGTCAGGAAGCTCACTGAACTGCTTGGTGGAAGAATTGAGATCAAATGCAACGGACTCACTGGTTCCGGCATTCACCTTTCCTTTCCCGTGAAGCCTGCAGGATCAATTGATAACAGTATTAACACACCCAGCAATTCAAGGATAACAATATAAGTTATAATGATGTGATGCATGGTTTAGCGGGTTGACCATAGCATTGAGCTGAGATAGCTGCCATTTCCGGCAGCTATTTCTTTTCAATAATTTTTACTTCTGTCCTTCTGTTAAGCTGACGACCTTCGGTCGTAATATTGTCGCCAACAGGATATGAATTGCCATATCCTTTGTGTTTCAATCTATCGTCTGAAATTCCATTTTCTATCAGATAGTTAACCACAGACAGTGCCCGTTTTTCAGACAAAATCCTGTTGTACTCGTCGCTGCCTGTAGAGTCGGTATATCCCCCAATTTCCACAACTATGTCTTTATTTTCCATCAGCAGACTCTTAAGTTTTTCAAGTTCTGTGATAGATTCTTTCTTTAGTTGCCATGAATCTACCTCATAAAAGACGTTTGAAAGAAGCATGGTTTCCCCGACTTTGAGTGGGCTCAGGTAGATATTTTTTATAAGAGGGGTGCTGGCAGTATGCTGACCTTCAAACATAAAATGTTCTGAATAAAACAGATATCCATTCCTGCTGATGTTTAGGCCATAATTGAAGCCTGACGGAAGGCAGACAAGGAAGTTGCCTCTGCTGTCGGTCTCATCATAAATGACCCTCTTGCCTGTAGTGATGTTTATCAGCTCGTAAGCAGACCTGAGCACTTTGCCCGTCTCTTTCTCCATTACTTTGCCCTTAAGGTATGCCACAGGATCGGGCCTGAATGATTCGTCAAGCTCAAAAAAGAATATGTCTTTTCCACTTTTATTATCCCTTACCGAAGAGAAGTAGGCTTTTTTCCCGCCTGATTCAATTACCAGTCCCGTTTCATCGTTCCATGTATTTACCGGGTAACCAAGATTCCGCGGTTCACTCCATGTACTGTCACTCTGAAGTTTAGTAAAATAAATATCGAAGCCTCCCATGCCTGGTCTTCCGTTTGATGAAAAGTAAAGTGTTCTGCCATCAAAATGAATGAATGGCGACATTTCGTCTTCTTCGGTATTAATCCTTTCGCCCATATTTACAGGCGTGGTCCATATTCCTTTGTCATTACGGATGGAATACCAGAGATCTTTTCCTCCAAATCCGCCTGTTCTGTTGCTTGAAAAAAACAAAAGCCGGCCGTCGGCGCTTATTGACGGCTGCGACTCCCAGTAGCGTGTATTTACCGGTGGCCCAAGATTTTGGGGGACAGACCATCTGCCATTGTCAAATGATGAAAAGTAAATATCACAACTACCAGCTCCTCCTGCCCTGTCACATGCGGTAAAGTACATGTAACTTCCATCTGAAG
>CAYXSM010000007.1:0-31289 GCA_964466705.1 uncultured Rikenellaceae bacterium | reverse complement strand
TGTGCTCCCTCATTCTGCATCGTATTCAGAGGGGATCCGGCATTAATTGCTTCTTCCCAGCCGGAATCTGACCTGACACTGATATAAAAATCTTCGTGCGAGTGCCTGTATGAGTTTATGCCTCCGGCCGGTTTTCCCTGGCGCGTGAACATAATAGTCTGCCCGTCGGCTGTTATCGATGGCCAGTATTCATCATCTCCGGTATTTATTCCTTCACCTGCATTTATCGGGTTGAACGTAACAGGATCTTTCATGGCTTCGATGGCAAATGTGCAGTTTTTTATATTCTTCATTGCCAATGCCCTGTTTTTAACGGACATATCCTTCCGTACAAGATAATTGCTGTAGTTAGCCAGTGCACTTCCATAATCCCCTGACATCATCTGGGAATTGGCTAGATGAAAATATGCCGGAGGATAATGGAGTGAATCTATTTCAACTGCCTTCCTGTAATTTTTTGCCGATTCTTCGTACCTTTTAAGTTTATAAAGCAGTTCACCGAGCATCATATATGCTTCGTAAAATTCGTTGTCGAGGTCAATAGCTTGTTTAAACAGGAGTTCGGCTTCAGCCATCTGAAGATAATCGTATCTCTGAAGCCCATCCTTGTAGGCTTTAAGAGCTCTGTTCGAATCGGTATGAAATTTCTGTGACAGGCCCTGCAAAGTAACGGACAGTAATATGGCTGAAAAACCGAGTATCTTAAGATACTTTAACACCACATTATGGGATATGCATGAATTTGTGTATCTGAAGTGATATCCTCCAGACAGGACTGGCTTTAACATATTCCACAATTTCTGGTACAATATCCCCGAAACGGCTCCATTCAGGCTGGAGATACAGAAGACAATTTTTCTTAACAAGTTTGCGATATTTTTCAGCCCAGAGAAAGTCATTTTTGTCTTCAATTATTACCTTAAGTTCGTCAGCCATGCTTACTGCCTGCTTTGTTGGCGGCATTTCACGCTTTGGTGACAGGCAGATCCAGTCCCATATACCGCTCAGCGGATAAGCACCCGATGTCTCGATAAATGTGCGTATATTCCTGCTTTTCAAACTTCTGCACAGATAATCAAGATTCCACATCAGTGGTTCTCCACCAGTAACCACAACAGAATCCGTACCAGAAATCACGATACGTTCAATAATCGAATCAGCGTCTACCAGAGGATATAGTTTCGGGTCCCAGGTAAATCTTGAATCACACCAGCTGCACCCCACATCACATCCTCCGAGCCTGATAAAATAAGCTGCCTTGCCGGCATGATATCCTTCACCCTGTATGGTAAAGAAATCTTCCACCAGTGGCAGCATACTGCCGTCGGATACCGTTTCGTCTGACATCTTCAGCCTGCAAGTTTGTTTTCCCCGGTACTATTCAAGCCTCAGAAGAGTTTTAAATTCATTAAAAAAGAACGTGTTGTCATTTATCCCGGAAAATCTTTCCGCTCCCGGACCAAATGAAAAAACAGGCACCATTACCGCAGTATGGCTCCCTGATTGAATAAACTCTGATCTGACTGTTTTATTATTCATATCCCCTCCGGTGAGTGTCAGCCCTCCTGTTTCATGATCAGCTGTTACTACAATAAGCGTCTTTTTATCACGTCTGGCAAACTCAAGCGCAACGCCAACGGCATCATCCATGTCAAGCATTTCAGAGACCGTGTAGTCAAAGTTCTTTTCATGGCAGGCCCAGTCGATCATAGAACCCTCTACCATAAGAACAAATCCTTTTTTGTTACGGCTGAGAGTATTTATTGCTTTTCTGGTCATTTCTCCAAGCACTCCCTCTCTTCCTTCACCGGCAGGCGGCATGTGTTCCTTAGCCAGAAGAGCGGCAAGTTTTGATGACTGAGATTTTTTTAGTTCCTCAAGGGTATACACTACATCATATCCGAGTTTTTTAAGCCCTTCCGTAAGATCAGCGCCATCCTTTCTCGAACGAAAATGGTTCTCACCTCCGCCAATGAATACATCAACGGTACCATTGAGAAAATCTTCTGCGATTTCCTCATAATTGCCTCTTCCCGTATTATTGGCAACAAAGGATGCAGGTGTTGCATGCGTAATTGCTGATGTACTGAGAACACCCGTTGACATTCCGTTTTTTCGGGCAACGGCAATTATTGAGTTTACAGGAGAGCCGTCGGGTGTCACTCCAATCATCCCGTTTTTTGTTTTGACACCGCATGCAATGGCTGTTCCTCCTGCTCCGGAATCAGTAATATAATTATCAGCAGAGTAAGTCTTGCTAAAGCCGGAATAAGGAAAACCTTCAAGATTCAGCGGCTTTTCAGATACACTCATCGCCGCATAAACCTGTGCCGCACCCATTCCGTCGCCTATGAAGAGAATGACATTTTTGGGTCTTTTTCCTGATGATCTGGCATCGATCGAGTTATACTCAGCCATCGGGGCCAGAAAGAGCATCAATAAAAATATGATAAAGTTTTTTGCCTGTATTTTCATAATCGTAATATATTTAAGTTAATAATATGCTCCAAGATTAAACAACAAATTTAATAATCTGTTGAACCAAAAAGAAATTTATAGTCACGTGGAACGGCTGTTCTCATCCATTCTTCGGGAATGATTTTCCAGTTGTTGTACACGACCGGATTTATTTCTTTCTTTGATTCCATGTCTTTCAGGATATAATACCTCAGATCCTTGTCCGTTGATGCGATAATTCTGGATTTCAGTTCTTCCTTTCCAATTCCCGCGCCTTCTTCAAAATGACCTCCGCCTCCGTTTCCCCTGTATGAATTCACAGCGACTTTATACCTCGCATCAGGGTCAAAAGCATTACCGTTCGACAATGAACTTATGACTATCCTTGATCCGGCAGGCTTGCTTACATCCACTGTATAATCAATGCCTGCAGCGGAATCAAAATTATAAGCCTGGTTCCTGAGCCACGCTCTGCCATTTGTTAGTTCAGGTTTATTGTTCTTATCGGTCCTGACCCTTAAAAGCAGATCATCAGGGCTGTTCATGGTGTTGAGCCACTGTGAATAAGAGAATTCCAGATATTTAATTATCTCGTGTCCTGTCATCCAGACAGTATATAGCATATTTTCAAACCGGTACAACTTAAACATATCGCCCACCGTCACTGGTCCCTTTGAAATACTGACATCAAAAGACAGGGGTGCTGCAAAAGATATATCGGCACCCGTTATTTCATGCTGAACAGAATGAATCATATCAACAAAAGCTGATGATCCGAAATACGCGTCCCTTGAGGTAACATTATCGCTTAAGGTGGCTATTTCCTTGTCGACATATTCCTTCACGGTTTTCTTATGCTCCGAGAATCTTTTCATAAATGAAGGATCAGGTCTGCAGAGGTCAACATCGATAATTCTGCCTGTAACAGACTTACGTAATCTGCCGCCGGGTTCTTTCCCGCAGATCAAAATGTCAGCCTGGGCGAGGTTTTCAGATCTGCTGCCGCCGTTAAGGATCAGAACCGAATCCCCAACGTTGTTGATGATTATTTCGTTGGCTATTCTGTGATCGTGACCAGTAAAAATTATATCAAATCCCGGGACATTAATTGCGACTGATGATGACCCCGATGTTTCAGTTTCGTATCCATCCCTCATCCTGTTCTGCGAAATATCCCAGCCTGAATGGAACAATCCAACAATAATGTCAGGGTTCTCAGCCTTAATTACCGGCATCCATTTTTCAGCTGTTTCAAGCATGTCCCTGAATTCCATGCCTGCGTAAAGCTCAGGAGGAAGCCAGTCAGGGACAGCAGGAGTTATAAGCCCGAATACTGCTATTTTAATGCCATTCTTTCTGATTATTGTATAGGGTTTAAAATAAGGCTCTCCGGATTTGATATTTACTGCATTTGCAGCCAGTAATGGAAAATCATAAGCTTTTACGAGACGGTCATAGACAGCATGGCCGGCCTCAATGTCATGATTGCCGACAGTTGCAGCATGATATCCCAGAAAATTCATGGCGGCTGCATTGATGTGCAATGAGGCAGTATCAATGAAATTATAATAGTACACGGCAGGCTGGCCCTGAAGGTTGTCACCGTTATCGAGAAGTATCACGTGATTTTTTCCTTTACGGAGCTGTTTGAGATAAGTTGCCGTTGAAGCAAGTGAAGATTTCAGTTCCCGCTTTTCAATGAAATCATAGGGCAATATAACACCATGGACATCTGTAGTTTCAACTATTGATACCTTCTGTATGCCTGTTTTTGTGCATGCTAGTGACAATAGCAGTATTATCCCCGGAAGAAATTTTATCCTGTATTTCATGTTTAGTATTTTGCGGTCATAAACATAAAAAGAATTTTCGTTTTGTACCAGAAGAGAACATATCTTATGGCAAAACCCTGGCCTAATTCATTATATTTGTAAAAAGCATCGCAAACATGGTAATAACAGGCTTACAGTCGATAACACAGCATTTTCCCGAAAAGCTTAAGGGTAAAAAGGCAGGTGTTTTATGTCATGCCCCCAGTATCACGGTCGAATTTCGGCATATTATTGATTTTCTTGCAGGCTCCAGGGAATGCACTCTGGCAGCAATTTTCGGTCCGCAGCACGGGCTGTTTGGTCAGACTCAGGACAATATGATTGAGTGGGAAGGAGCTGTTCATCCTGTATTTAATGTTCCAGTTTACAGCCTGTACGGCGAATTCCGCAAGCCAACCGGTCATATGCTTGAAGGGATTGATGTTCTGATAGTTGACCTTCAGGATGTAGGAGCGCGGTTGTATACATATATATGGACGGTCAAGCTATGCATGGAAGCCTGTTCTGAGGCCGGGATACCTGTCTGGATACTCGACCGGCCCAATCCGGTTGGAAGGCTTCCGTTTGACGGCCCGGTACTGAAGAAGGAGTTTTTTACATTTGTCGGAGGGGCAAGTATACCTCTCTGTCATCGCATGACCATAGGTGAGATGGCTCTTTGGCTAAAGGAAAAGTATCATCCGTCCTGTGATCTGACGGTTGTCTGGATGCAAAACTGGTACCGCAGCCTCTTATTCAGCGAAACAGGTCTGCCCTGGGTTTTACCGTCACCCAATATGCCTACTCCTGCAACAGCAATTGTATATCCTGGCACAGTACTTTTAGAGGCAACAAATATTTCGGAAGGCCGGGGCACTACGATTCCATTTGAGCTGATTGGAGCGCCTTTCATAGACGCTTCACTCCTTAAAAAAAATCTGGATTCAAGAAGAATCCCGGGATGTGCCTTCAGAATTCATAATTTCATTCCCACCTTTAATAAATACAGCAACATTTTTTGTGAAGGAATCCAGATACATGTTACGGCCCCCCGGCAGTTTTATCCTGTAACGACTGCATATGAAATTCTGGATGCAATTATCGAAATATCCCCACAGGGTTCTTTCAGTTTTAATCCGCCCCCATATGAATACGAGTATGAGCTGATGCCTTTCGATATTTTATCAGGCGATTCCGTCATGCGTACCTCGCTGATGAACCGGATACCGGTAATTACTGAGAAAGAAAAGTGGCATGCTGAAATTGAAGAATTCAGAAAGGAATTCAGGCTGATTGAACATTATCCGGAGAAGAGCTGAGAAAATTAAGTCCTGCTGTTATTTTCTGTTTGCCAGCGCAGATTCAAGTTTTTCGATCAGCACCTTTGGCAGTATGGGTTTGACGATGTAATCATCAAAGCCGGAAGCAATAATTTTTTCACGTTCGCCCAGAAGGCTGTAAGCTGTCTGTGCAATTATTTTTACATCCTTGCTGAATTCCCTTATCTGCCTTGCTGCCTCGTAGCCGTCAATAACAGGAAGCTGAATATCCATGAGAATCAGTTCAATACCGGGTTCCTTGCCTGCAATCTCGACAGCTTCCCTTCCGTCACATGCAATATATGATCGTGCACCCGCTTTCTCAAGTATTTTGTTCAGATAAAGCCTGCTTGACAAGTCATCTTCAACTATCAGGATCTTCTTTCCTTTCAGAATTTCATTTTCCATTTTGTTTCCCTTTATTCAAAAAGCCCGTCATCCCTGAGGAGAAGCAGTATGGCCGAGTGGGGAACAACAATGTATTTTTCTTTGTTGAATTCGATCTCGATGGCACTGCTTTGGAGGTAAACAGCCTGATCTCCGACTTTTGGCTGGAGGGGAACGTATTTCGGTTCATCCGACCGGTTTTTCCACGGTTCATCACTGTCATTTACCGCGGGGATCGGGTACCCCGGTCCAACTTTCAGGACATAACCTATCTGCACTTTCTCGTTCTCATTTACTCCAGGGGGAAGATAAAGGCCGCTTTTGGTCTTTGATTGCGGAACTTTTGGTTTGATTAGTATCCTGTCACCAATGACAATCAGTTTCTCAAGATCTTTTTCGTCTAACAACACACTCATAGTTTAAAGCAATATTAGTCAAAAGTATCAATTTTCGAACTCAAACAAACTCAGGGTGACAGAAAATGTCATTATTGCTTTTTAAATCAACGAAAATTCATTATCTTTATTTTATAATGGCTTCTGATACGTATTTCACCGTAAAATATCCATCCTCAGGGATATATAAAGAAAAAGGAAGCAGATTCATCTCCCATGCATTTCCCGTTAAAGACCCCGAAGAAATCAGGGAAATCATTTATCGGATCAGGAAACAACACCACGGGGCCAGGCATAACTGCTACGCATATGTACTGGGTCCTGAAAGAGCAAAATGGAGATCCTCTGATGACGGTGAGCCTTCCGGATCAGCAGGAAAACCTATTCTGGGGCAGATAAATGCCCGTAATCTTACGGATATTCTTATCATTGTCACCCGTTATTTCGGAGGAACGCTTCTGGGCATCAGCGGATTGACAAAAGCTTACAAAAAAGCTGCTGATGATGCAATTGCAAATAATAAGATTATTGAGGTTACTGTAGAAAAGTCCTTGCTGATAACATTTCCCTACATATCCATGAACGATGTAATGAAGGTAATAAAAGAGGAAGGGATAACTCATTCCGGGCAGGAAGCAGGGTCTGATATATGTTCGATGAAAATAAGCATCAGGACATCCATAACAGAAGATGTGATTTACCGCCTGTCGCGCATTGAAGGACTTAGTTTCAGATATCCGGTCTGATTGTATTGAAATGGTACACTTGTACAAGTTGTTAATTACTTATTAACAGGTATTATTTTTAACAATTATCCTGAATAATTTTGATAAAAGCACACAATACTCCTTTGAAAGCACCAACCTGATGAAAAACAAAAGCTTAGTATCGATCGATGATTTATACACAGAGGAAATTCTGCAAATACTTGATCTGGCAGGTGAATTCGAAAAAAATCCGGTTCAGGACCTGTTGAAAAATAAAGTGATAGCAACGTTGTTCTTTGAACCATCCACGCGCACACGACTGAGCTTTGAAAGCGCTATAAACCGCCTTGGCGGCAAAGTGGTAGGTTTTTCTGATTCTTCCAGTTCAAGCGTTTCCAAAGGGGAAACTCTGAATGATACAATAAGGACCGTAAACAATTATTGCGACCTGATAGTGATGCGTCACCCTATTGAAGGAAGCGCAAGATTCGCAAGCGAAATTGCCACGGTCCCGGTTATCAACGCCGGAGATGGTGCAAATCAACATCCCACACAAACCCTGCTTGACCTGTATTCGATAAGAAAAACGCAGGGTACACTCGAGAACCTGAATATTTTTATGGTCGGTGACCTGAAGTACGGAAGGACGGTACATTCACTAATGATGGCCATGTCGAGATGGAATGCCACATTTAATTTCATTTCCCCCGATGAGCTTAAAATGCCTGACGAATTCAAGCTCTATCTTGAAAATATGGGGCTTAAGTACTACGAGCACAATGACTTCACAGAGATTATTTCCAGGGCCGATATAATATACATGACCAGAGTTCAGAGAGAACGATTCTCCGATCCCATGGAGTATGAAAAGGTCAAGAATATTTACGTGCTGCGAAACTCTATGCTGAAGAAAACAAAACCCAACATGAAGATCCTCCATCCTCTTCCGCGGGTGAATGAGATTCATGGAGATGTTGATAAGAATCCGAAAGCCTATTATTTTGAACAGGCTCTGAATGGCGTATATACACGACAGGCTATTTTGTGCAAATTATTAGGGATCAGATAGAATAAACAGTATTATGAAGGAACCGAAACAACTTAGCGTCAGTGCAATACAGAACGGAACTGTCATTGACCACATTCCTGCGAGAAGCCTTTTTAAAGTAATTCAAATACTTGGCCTTGACCATATCGATAACCAGGTCACTTTTGGAACCAACCTCGAAAGTAAAAAACTGGGGAAAAAAGCAATCATTAAAATATCGGGTGTATATTTTGAAGATGAGGACATTAACAGAATAGCACTGGTTGCGCCGGATGCCAAGTTGAATATCATTAAAGATTATGAGGTAACTGAGAAAAAGGTGGTTGAAGTACCGGATATCATCATCGGAATAGCCAGGTGTGTAAATCCTAAATGCATCACCAACTTTGAAAAGGTGACAACACGATTCAGGGTTGTGTCAAAAAAGAACGTATCACTGAAGTGTCACTATTGTGAAAAAATAACCAATCAGGAAAATCTTCAGATCATCTGATTTACCGGCATCCCTAACGGAGACGGTCATACGACCTGACCAGTTCTTCATCCCTCCTTATCCTTCTGTAAGCCATTATAGCAAAAAAGAGCAGCACCGGAGGGATTAGAACGTTCAACCCGGGCACCAATTCTGCCTGATATTCTGACGAAATTGAAAATCCGCTCCATAAAACAAATGCGATAAGCAGTATAACTGATATTATCACCAACGTTGTGAATTTCAGTTGCATACTCCTGTTCCTGAATAAAAAAACGGATATCAGTGAAATCACTGAGATAAACGCAGCCAGGGTAATAAGAATGATCCCTTTTTCAGGGCTTTCCGGCATTGAGTTTTGTGTTAAGACCGTCACTCCGGTGAAGTTCAGGAGCAATTCGTTGCCGGATTTGTTAATAAATTTTAAAAAACCTGTTTTGAGGAATATTACGGGGAATAACGTTGTCAATATCAGGTAGAGAGTTTGAATTCTCTGGATCATTTTATCCGGTTTTATTTATGTTGTAAAAATAGTCTGTTTTATTTGAAACAAAAAGTGATTACGATTTGTTGGTAACCTGGTGCAGTTTATTTTATGAAAATTTAACATATTTTTTTCAATATGAATACGTTAGGTAAGCCTAAAACTTCTAAATTTGCCCTGATTATCTCAGAAGATGAGCTGGCCTTGAGCTATTCAGTCAAAAGTTTGCTCAGATATTTAATTACATACGAATAATATCCTCCTGTCTTATGAAGAAGAAGCAAAGAGTACTGGTGACCATTCTGCTGATAGTGGTAAGCTTATTTATAATTTTATATCCCAAAATAAGACCTCTTTTTGCATTCCGTGATAGTGTCCAGGATGGCCCTCTTGCGGGTCAGGGTCAGGGTCCCGCCTTCAGATCTGCCCAGGGAAGGCAGATACTTAATGTCAGCGGCTTTCTGATAGAGCCGTCCAAAATGAATGAAATGATCAACAGCACCGGCACATTAAGGCCTGACGAGGAGGTTGAGCTTTCTTTCGAGACATCGGGGAAAATTGTAGGGATTAATTTCAATGAAGGCACACGGGTGAAGAAAGGTGATCTTCTTTCTAAAATCAATGACAGGCCTTTACAGGCTCAGCTGCAGAAACTGGAAGCCCAAAAAAAGCTTGTTGAGGAGAAAGAGTTCCGGCAACGGAGCCTTCTCGATAAGGATGCCATCAGCCAGGAAAGTTATGATCAGATTGTGACAGAGCTTCAGACGATTGAAGCTGACATCAACCTTATCAGAGCAAGGATTGCAGAGACTGAACTTCGTGCACCGTTTGATGGCATTATCGGACTGAGATACCTGAGCGAAGGGAGCTACGCAACCCCGTCGACAAAGATAGCCCGGCTGATAAAAATAAGCCCTCTCAAGCTGGAATTTTCGATCCCGGAGCGATATGCTGATGAAATAAGCATAGGCTTTCCCATTACTTTTGTGGTAGATGGCAGCAATAGAACATACCAGGCGAATGTATATGCCGTTGACCCTAAGATAGAACAAAGCACACGGTCAATAGTCATCAGGGCTCTTTATCCCAACTCGCGCGAAGAGCTGAAATCAGGGCGTTATGCAGCGGTTACACTTCGGCTTTCGCAGATTGAGGATGCAATTGCAATTCCCACTGAAGCACTTATTCCGGAAATGGACGGAGAAGTAGTATACGTTTACAGGAAAGGGAGAGCATCTTCGGTAAAGGTCGGGACAGGATTAAGAACTGAATCATTGATCCAGATCGTTGACGGTCTTGACTTTGGGGATACGCTGATAACTACTGGCATCCTGCAGCTCAGAGAAGCTTTGCCTGTTGTTCTGGACACTCTTATTACAAACAGGAACAGAGATAAAATTTAATCCATGAGCCTTTCATCAGTAAGTATAAACAGACCCGTTCTGGCCACAGTATTTGCCATTATAATAATGCTGTTTGGGTTTGTGGGGCTGACATTCCTGGGTGTAAGAGAATTTCCCAGTGTTGACCCGGCCATCATCTCCGTAAGCACTTCTTATCCGGGTGCAAACTCAGATGTTATTGAGACCCAGATTACTGAACCGCTGGAACAGTCAATTAACGGCATTCCCGGTGTGCGTTCATTGTCTAGTGTCAGCAGGCAGGGCTCCAGCAGGATAACTGTCGAATTTGAGCTATCAGTTGATCTTGAAACTGCTGCCAATGATGTCAGGGATAAGGTTTCTCAGGCTCAGCGCAGATTGCCAAGGGATTGTGATCCGCCAACCGTAACAAAGGCTGATGCTGACGCCAGTCCGATTCTGTTTCTTACGGTTGAAAGCCTGAAGAGATCTTTGCTTGAACTTTCTGAAATAGCTGATCTTACGCTAAAAGAACAGCTTCAGACCGTATCGGGTGTAAGTGCTGTCAGTATTTTCGGTGAAAAGCGGTATGCCATGCGGCTCTGGATCGACCCGGTTAAACTGGCCGGTTATCAGCTGACTCCGATGGATGTAAGGAACGCCATTACAAGGGAAAACATTGAATTACCCTCCGGATCTATTGAGGGTGCAACAACAGAGCTGACAATAAGAACCCTGGGGCTCCTCACAACTCCAAAAGAGTTCAACGACCTGATCATAAAGCAGTCAGGCAACCAGATAGTTCGTTTCCAGGACATTGGCAGGGCTGAACTCGGACCTGAAGACATCCGTGGAATATTAAAAAGGGACGGCGTTCCTATGGTGCTGATTGCCATGATACCCCAACCCGGATCAAACCACATTGAAATAGTCGATGAAGTGTACAGAAGGCTGGAATACATCAGGAAAGATCTTCCTGAAGACGTCAAGATCAATGTGAATTACGATAATACCGAATATATTAGGTCTTCCATAAAAGAAGTCCAAAACACAATCTGGATTGCATTCGCTCTAGTTGTAATTATTATTTATTTCTTCCTTCGCAGCTGGAGGGCAACCCTCATACCAATACTTGTAATCCCCATATCACTCGTAGGCGCATTTTTCATTATGTACCTGGCCGGTTTTACTGTCAATGTCCTGACTCTTCTGGCTCTGGTGCTTGCGATCGGAATTGTGGTGGATGACGCCATTGTGGTAATGGAGAATATTTATGTTAAGGTTGAAGCAGGGATGGCTCCCGTTGAAGCCGGGTTGAAAGGCTCGAAAGAAATATATTTTGCGATAATTTCAACAACCATTACCCTTGTTTCTGTTTTTTTTCCTATTGTCTTCCTGCAGGGTATCACCGGCAGATTATTCAGGGAATTCAGTATTGTTATGGCAGGCACGGTAAGCATCTCGGCGTTTATGGCATTGTCCCTTACACCGATGGTTTCCACCAAGCTTCTCAGGCATGAAAAACGCCACAGCTGGTTTTTCAGAAAAACAGAGCATTATTTTCAAAGGTTGAATAAATGGTACCAAAGATCTCTTGATTCGTTTATACGCAAGCGTCATTATGCCCTGATAATATTGTTTGTGGCAGCCGGGCTGATACTATTTCTTTGGAACACTTTGCCCGCAGAAATGGCACCGCTTGAGGACAGATCTCAGATAACGGTAAATACTTCAGCGCCCGAAGGAGCAACATATGACTTTATGCTTGCATATGTTGATGATATTGCAGAGTTGGTGGAGGAAAAAGTTCCTGAAAGGATCAGTTATACCGCAATGGTCAGGGGAGGAAGTTTTGGAAATATAAGGGTCATACTGCAGAAGCCTGATGACAGGGAAAGAACACAACAGGAAATCGCCGATGATCTCACGGCTGACCTCAGAAAAAAAACCAAGGCACGCTCGTTTGTAATTCAACAATCAACATTTGGCGGGAGAAGGGCCGGCATGCCTGTGCAATATGTTCTTCAGGCCACGTCAATTGACAAGCTCAGGGAAATTCTTCCTGAATTTATGAGTAAGGTTATGGAAAGCGATGTATTGCAGATGGCTGACGTTAACCTGAAGTTTACAAAACCTGAACTGAGGATCCACATTAACAGGGAAAAAGCAATCACCATGGGCGTTTCAACCCAGAATATAGGCCAGACTCTTCAGCTGGCTTTGAGTGGCCAGCGCTTCGGATACTTTTTTATGAACGGTAAACAATATCAGATCCTTGGGGAGCTTGCCCGCGAAAACCGAAACAAACCCCTGGATCTAAAATCATTATACGTAAGAAACAACGAAGGGGAAATGATCCAGTTTGATAACCTTGTCAATCTGTCAGAAGAAACTGCTCCGCCACAGCTTTACCGTTATAATCGCTTTGTTGCAGCAACAGTGTCAGCCGGTCTTGCAAAAGGAAAGACCATAAGCGAAGGCCTTGATGAAATGGACCGGATTGCCAGAGAGGTTCTCGATGAGTCGTTCCGGACTGCACTTGCAGGCGATTCAAAGGATTTCACGGAGAGCTCATCAAGTCTGATGTTTGCTTTTGCTCTTGCTCTGGTACTTATATTTCTGGTCCTGGCAGCACAGTTTGAAAGTTTTAAAGATCCTTTCATTGTAATGATGACAGTACCACTGGCCCTGACAGGTGCATTGTTGTTCATGTGGTATTTTAACATTACAATGAACATTTTCAGTCAGATCGGCATAATCATGCTGATCGGACTGGTATCCAAGAACGGCATCTTGCTCGTGGAATTCGCCAACCAGCGTAAAAATGCAGGAATGTCAAAGACTGAAGCAATAAAGTATGCAGCGGCAGCACGTTTCAGGCCTATTCTTATGACAAGCATGGCTACAATTCTTGGTATTTCTCCTCTCGCCCTCGGACTGGGGGAGGGAGCCCAGAGCAGGGTTGCAATGGGTACGGCAGTAATAGGAGGAATGATCCTCTCAACCCTGCTGACTCTGTTCGTGGTGCCGGCAATATATACTTATATTTCCAGTGAACCAAAACAAAGTATTGATGACAAAGAAACTGATCGTTCTTAATCTCGTCCTTATATCTTCCCTCAATCTGATAAAGGGTCAGGAAGTGGTGGATATCCGCACCTGCATATCAACAGGCCTTGAAAGAAATTATTCAATACTGATCGCAAGGAATAAAGAAGAGGTTGCAAGAAACAATTACACCCTTGGCAATGCAGGTTATCTGCCCACTCTGGATCTTAACAGCAGATACAGCGGGACGGTTAATAATATCAACCAGACAATGAATGACGGAACTGAAGATATTTCCAAAGGTATTCACAACACTGTTGCTTCAGCCGGTCTTTCATTGGGGATGACTATTTTCAATGGTTTCAATGTACGCACCACTTATAAAAAGCTTGATGAACTCAAGCAGATAGGGGAGCTCAGCACTCAAATGTCGATAGAGAACTATCTTTCAGGGATGATAGCGGGTTATTTCAATATTGTTTTGCAGGTACAGCTCCTCGATAATATGAGATATGCTGTTGCCTTGTCTAAAGAAAGGCTACGGATCGACGAGGACAGATACCTCCTGGGTTCCAGCTCAAAGCTGCAGGTTCTACAGTCGCGTGTGTACCTGAATGCCGACAGTTCAAGATTGTCAAGGCAATACGAGGTTGTGAGGGCTGCTCAAATCAAGCTAAACGAACTCATGGCTATTGATGACCTTTCCTGCAGATTCGATACAAAGGACACGACAATTGAAATCACCCGGGGATTACTTTATGAAAAGCTTCTGGATGAAACCCTTGCAAGCAATACCAGTCTCAGGATCGCTGCAAAAAACAGGACGATCTCAGAATATGATTACCTTCTGGTTTCCTCAAGATCATATCCCTATGTCAACCTTTCATCCGGATATAACTACAATTTCAACACTTACTCACAAAGCTCCCTGCAAAGTCAGCTTACAAACGGACTGAGTTACGGACTCACAATGGGAGTCAACATTTTCGATGGTAATAACCAGAGAAGAAACCTGAAAAATTCTTCAATCGATATCAGAAACAAGGAGCTGGCTTACCTGGAAACTGAACAGGGGATCAGGGCCGATCTTCTGACGATCTATAATGCCTATACAAATTATCTTCGGCTAATTGAGCTGGAACAGCAAAATCTTCAGACAGCCAGGGAAAACCTTGAAATAGCGATGGAGCGTTATATGCTGGGAAGTTTGTCGGGCATCGAGCTGAGAGAAGTACAGAAGAGCCTTCTGGACGCAAATGAAAGCCTTATCTCCATTAAATATCAGGCTAAGCTTGCTGAAATATCTCTTATGCTGATATCGGGCAGAATTATGGATTATTATTAAGATTAAACCGGATTATTTCACATTAATTCCAAAAAACAATGGTGCAGCATGGACAAAAGAACAGAGCTCATCAAAAATAACGACGGCAGCGTGTTTCATCTGAAGTTACTGCCTGGCGATATTTCGGACAGAATTATTGTTGTCGGAGATCCCGGACGGGTCGATATGCTTGCAGAACTACTGACAGATATCAGGGTGAAAAAGGAAAACAGGGAATTCAGAACAGTAACAGGCACTTTTGACAACAATGAAATAAGCATAATTTCATCAGGTATTGGAACTGACAATATTGATATTCTGATTAATGAGCTTGACGCACTCGTTAACATCGATCTTGAAACCGGAATGTGCAACGATGACCATGTCTCTTTAAGCATAGTCAGGATAGGGACTTCGGGGGGATTACGAGAGGATGTTCCGCCCGGGTCTTACGTCCTTGCTGAAACGGCAGTCGGCTTTGACGGATTAATTCACTTTTACCATGGCTATGACTGGATTCTCAATACACAACTTGCGGATTATCTGGCGCACTACCTTGAGTGGCCCGACACACTCTCCTACCCTTATGCTGTGAATGCTGCAAATGATCTGGCAGGAATGTTCCACGCCAGAAACCTTATAAGAGGCATAACCATCTCAGCTCCTGGTTTTTATGCTCCACAGGGAAGAAAATTGAGACTTGAAACTTTTGACAGTGAGATAAACAACAAACTTGCCCGCTTCGAATTTCTGGGTCGCATGATATGCAACTACGAAATGGAAAGTTCAGCTCTTTACGGCCTTTCTGCATTAATGGGACATAAGGCTCTTACCATTTGCGCGGTTATCGGCAACCGTGTCACGGGAGAATTTATATCTGACTACAAACCTCTTGTCAGGGACCTGGCATTAGAAGTGATGAGGACTATCTGCTGACTGGCTTATCTGATTTTACAAATTACCGCGATACCATCTGACAGCTTCTATCATTCCCTCCCTTATGTTATGTGTGGGTGAATATCCCAGTAGTTGTTTTGCTTTTTCGACAGAAGCCAGTGAATGAGGAATATCACCTGCTCTTTCAGGTCCGTAAACCGGCTGTATTCCAAGAACCGACTCATCTGACTCTCCAATTGTTTCCCTTATGAGTTCAAAAAGTTCATTCAGGTTGGTTCTTTCGCCATGAGCCACGTTGTATACCTGATTCAATGCGCTCCTGCTGGCCACAACGGCTGCAAGGTGGTTGGCCTGTATTACGTTATCAATATAGGTAAAATCGCGTGAATTTGATCCATTGCCATTGATCACAGGGGACTGATGGTTCAACAGTTTCTTAACAAACAGCGGAATGACTGCAGCATAGGCTCCATCCGGATCCTGTCTTCTTCCGAAAACATTGAAATAGCGTAATCCGATAACATCGATGCCATATGTTGATGAGAAGTTTGATGCAAACAGTTCGTTCACCTGCTTGGTGATGGCATATGGTGATAAGGGATTTCCTGTTTTATCTTCAACTTTTGGAAGGTCAGGGTTGTCACCGTAAGCTGAAGAGCTTGCAGCATAGATAAACCTCTTCACTCCGGCTTTTACTGATGCATGGAGCATTTTTACAAATCCGCCGATGTTAACATCGGTTGAAGTTACAGGGTCCTTTATGGATCGAGGCACAGAGCCTATTGCAGCCTGGTGAAAGACGATATCTATGTCCCGCACTGCTTTTTCGCAATCGGCAAAATTACGTATATCACCTTCTACAAGCCTGAATCTGTCATTATTGATAAAGGCTTTAAGGTTTTCTTTTTTCCCGGTGGCAAAGTTGTCAAGGCAGACCACGAAATTGTCTGCCGCGAGCAGTGATTCAACAAGGTTAGACCCTATGAATCCTGCTCCACCGGTGACAAGTACCCTGCTGTATTTTAAGATCCGTTCCATCGGCTGTTGTTTACTCTGATAATTTACAACGGGGATACTCCTGAAAAAAATATGTCCGGTTCATTTGTTTAAAAAAAGTAAAATTTCCCTCAGGATGAATTCTGCCGCTCTCCCGTCGCCATAAAACCCCGGATATTCAAGTCTGTCAGATGCAAGCATTAGGCCTGTGAACTCATCTCTTATCATTTGAGGGTCAGCATCAACAAGTTTCACGGTGCCATTTATCACGAGTTCTATCCACTCTGTTTCTTTTCGGAGCACTAAACAGGGTTTGCGAAAAAAATGGGATTCCTTTTGAACTCCTCCTGAGTCAGTGATGATGAGACGGCATGTTTTTTCAAGAAGTGTCATCTCAAGGTACGAAACAGGTGGTATTATCCGGATATACCCACAGCTTCTTAGTACAGAAAAAAGGTCCCTAAGCTCTTTTTTCAGGATATTCATTGTGCGGGGGTGAAAAGGCATAACAAACGGCATCATATTTTCCTCAGCCAGCTCCTTAAGTGCTGAAAGTATAGCAGAGAGTCTGTCTCTGTTATCCGTATTCAGGTCGCGGTGTATGGTAACCAGAACAAATTTTTCCCTTTCCAGCGACATTTGCTTCAGGAGGGATGCCTTTTTTCTTTCAGCAAGCTCAGCAAAGTGGAGAGAGTTGTCGTACATTATGTCACCGGTCAGATATATCTTGGGATTATCTATGGCGTATGGAGGGCTGTTCTCGGGTCTGAAGCCTTCATTGATCAGGTTTTTGAAAGCAGCATTTGTTGGAGCAAAAAGAAGTGTGGAAGAATGGTCGCTCATTATTCTGTTCAGCTCTTCCGGCATAATTTTGTTGAATGATCTCAGCCCGGCTTCAATATGTATAACGGGAAAGTGTTGTTTTGATGCAGCCACGGCTCCTGCAAGTGTGGAGTTTGTGTCACCGTAAAGCACCACGCAATCGGGCTTGTCTCTCAGCAGGACTTCTTCAATACCTGCCATCATCATTCCTGTCTGCCAGCCATGCGGACCGGATCCTACACCAAGGTTGTAATCAGGTTTGTGTATTTCAAGCTCGTCGAAGAATACTTCGGAAAGTTCTTTGTCATAATGTTGTCCGGTATGGACAAGAATTTCATCTATTTCATCAGAGAAGTGCTGGCGTATAGCCCTGCTTATGGCAGATGATTTTATTATCTGAGGTCTGGCGCCTACAATGTTGAGAAGCTTGATCTTTGGCATTATGCAATTAAAAAATTAACACACTACATATAATATAAAGGTAAAACATTTTCCTGAGGGTCGAAAAAAAACGAAAGGGCATTACCTGAAGAAATGCCCTTTAAAGATATCATTTATCATCAATATTGTTATTTAGCATAACTGACAGCTCTTGTTTCACGGATGACGGTTATTTTGACCTGTCCGGGATAGGTCATTTCATTCTGAATTTTACGTGCGATTTCAAAGGAAAGGTTTTCTGCTTCCTTGTCGTTTACTTTTTCGGCACCTACGATGACTCTAAGTTCTCTTCCGGCCTGTATTGCATATGTTTTCATAACTCCCGGATACTGAAGCGCAAGGGATTCGAGTTCTTTCAGACGTTTAATATACGACTCCACAACCTCTCTTCGTGCACCAGGCCGTGCTCCTGATATTGCATCGCACACCTGGACTATGGGGGCGATAAGTGTCGTCATTTCGGTCTCATCGTGGTGTGCACCTATGGCATTACAGACCTCAGGTTTTTCCTTATATTTTTCTGCAATTTTCATTCCCAGGATTGCGTGCGGTAATTCAGGTTCATCATCAGGGACCTTGCCAATATCGTGGAGCAAACCGGCTCTCTTTGCAAGTTTGGGATTCAGACCCAGCTCGGCAGCCATAATAGAACAAAGGTTGGCGACCTCGCGTGAATGCATAAGCAGGTTCTGGCCGTAGGATGACCTGTATTTCATTTTCCCGATCAGTCTGATAAGTTCAGGATGCAAACCATGGATTCCCAGATCAATAGCAGTTCTTTTTCCTACTTCAAGGATCTCTTCTTCAACCTGTTTACGGGTTTTATCTACCATTTCCTCGATTCTTGCAGGATGGATCCTGCCGTCAGTCACGAGCTGATGGAGGGATAACCGCGCAACCTCCCGTCTGACAGGACCAAAGGCTGAGAGAACAATTGCCTCAGGGGTGTCGTCAACAATTATTTCAACCCCGGTAGCTGCTTCAAGGGCCCGGATGTTACGTCCTTCGCGTCCAATGATCCTGCCCTTTATTTCATCCGATTCGATATGAAATACTGTCACTGCGTTTTCTATTGCATTCTCGGCAGCGACACGCTGAATGGCCTGAAGAACAATGCGTTTTGCTTCCTTGTTTGCAGTCATTTTGGCTTCATCCATTATTTCGTTAATATACGACATGGCTCCTGCCTTGGCTTCTTCCTTCAATGATTCTATGAGCTGGCTTTTGGCTTCCTCTGCTGACAATCCGGATATTGCTTCCAGCTGATCTACCTGCTGACGATGCAGTTTTGACAGTTCTTCTGTTTTCTTCTCGACCAGATCAAGCTGTGAAGTCAGGTTTTCCCTTATTGCCTCAGTCTCATTTTTCTTTCGTTGTACTTCCTCTATTTTCTGGGAGAGAGAGAGCTCTTTCTGCCTGATTCTTCCTTCAGCCTGTGAGATCTTGTTATTCTTTTCATTTATGACTTTTTCGTGTTCACTTTTCAGCTGCAGGAATCTTTCTTTTGCCTGAAGTATTTTTTCCTTCCTGATAACTTCTGCTTCGGATTCTGCTTCGCTTATTATTTTTTTGCTTTTGTTTCTCAGCACACGCTGCCAGAATAAGTAGGAGCCGACTGATCCTATTATAAGTGCTGACAGGCAAACGATCAGTGTAATTCCCCCGTTAACAGCACCAAATATTAATAATTTCATTTCTATTGTTTTAATTATGAGTAATAAAAAACCCGCAAAGTCTCTTCAACTTTTATAAAACCCCATGTCTTAATGGATGGAGCCTCTAATGCAGTTCGGACTTCCAATGTCCCGTTTTTACGCGGGATCCCGACGAATCGGGATGAGGCCTGTCCTAGCTGAACTAAGGATAGCTCCAAAGTTTTAACTGTTGAGTTTCAAAAATGAATGAAGAAACAATGCGGGCAATATGTCTGCTATATTTTAAAGAACGCTGTCACTCTCCTGGTTAAGAACTGAATCTATTTTTTTTATCAGCTCATTCAATGTCTCCGGAAGTCTGCTATTCCCGGCCTTTTCCTCCTCTTCAGCCAGTTTTACCACATACTGGAGGGAAGCCATCGCCAGAAAATCCTGCACATCCTTGTCAGTATACCTCTGTTTATACTGCAGCACCTTTTCGTTGATCATCCTGGCTGCTTTTCTTATCTTCTCTTCATTTTCCGGTTCCACCTTCAATGGATAATATCTGTCTGCCACATTGACTCTGATTGAAAGCTTATCATCCATTGATATATTTTATCTGTTTAACAGAGCAACACACTTATCTATTTCCCGCACCAGTTCTGTTATCTTCCTTTTGGCGTCAACCGCGCCTTCTACTCCACCCAACAGTGCCCCTGATATTTTTAATCTTTCGTATTTATTCTCTAAATCTTTAATTCTTTCATCCCGATCGTGCAGTTTGCTTTTCAAATCCGCAGTTTCGGCTTTCGATTCACTGCATTCCCTCCTGAGGTTATCATAACGTTTTAACAATTCATCGAGCTTTCTGTTCAAAATGAACAACTCATCTAACCCCGGGTCGGTCATACAGAAATCTTTGCTACAAAGTTAATATTGTTAAACGTATTTTCAAAAATTTAACATATTTTGTTTGGCGGAGAAGATGATAACTGTAGTTTTGCATTCTTTAAGCAGAACTTTAAGATTTTATGCACTTTGCAAGGCTTTACTTACTTATTGCGCTGTTATATAATATTACTGGAGACATTCCTGACGACAGGTTATTATTTACTTCACCACTTAGGATTCCACTTGCACTCTCAGCCAATTTCGGCGAATTGAGGAGCGACCATTTTCATTCCGGGCTCGACATAAAGACGCAGGGCATAACCGGCAAAGAGGTTGTAGCATCTGCTTCGGGGTTTGTTTACAGAATAAGCGTTTCCCCGGGAGGCTTTGGCAAAACTATCTACATGAGGCATCCATCGGGATACTCGACAGTATATGCGCATCTTGACCGTTTTATTCCCGAAATTGAAGAATACGTAATTCAAAGACAGTATGAAAGAAGGAATTACATGGTAAATCTTTTTCCCCCAAAGGAAAAGTTCAGATTTGATCAGGGCGATGTAATAGCCTATTCCGGCAACTCTGGCAGCTCAACCGGCCCCCACCTGCATTATGAAATCAGGAATACAGACGGGGAGAAGCCCGTTAATCCCCTGTTATTTGATTTCGGGATAGACGATAATATAAAACCGGTTATTGAAAAACTGGTCATTTACCCAATGTATGGGAAAACATATATTAACGGCAGGAGCCAGCCTTTACATATAAATGTTTCAGGCAGCAACGGCGACTATTATCTCCCCAAGGGGCTGGTAATAAATATTTCAGGAGCAGCCGGTTTTGGAATAAAATCGTATGATCAGTATACGAACAGCATCAATAAATGCGCACCATACTCAATCCAGCTGTTAGTCGACTCCATACCTGTCTTTACATATGAGATGAACAGTTTTTCTTTCAATGAAACCAGATTTATAAACAGTCACATCGATTATGAATTGCTTGTGAAGGACAAGACCTATATTGAGAGGTTATTTTTGCTTCCAAACAATAAGCTTCGGGCGTACCGCGATGTGATAAATAATGGAATAGTAAATTTCACTGACGGGCGAAAGCACAGGGTGGAAATGGTTGTCACTGATATTCACAGGAATACTTCTGTGCTTGCTTTCAATGTGAGCTCAGCAGCCAGCACAATGTCAGAAAGCATGAATCAGGTTAATAATGGAATACTTATGCCATATTCCCGCAGGAACAGATTTGCCACTGATAAAATCAGTGTCGATGTGCCCGCAGGAAACCTGTATGACACTTTATATTTTGAATATACAAAATCAGATGGCAGGAAAGGAATGTACTCGGAATTTCATCATGTCCATAACAGATACACTCCTGTTCACAGGTCTTTTTCCCTTTCAATCAAGCCTGACAGTGTACAGCCCGGCATGGAAAGATCAATGCTGATTGTCCAGACGGGTTACAACGGATCCGACATAGCACTGAACAGCAGCTGGAATAACGGATACCTTACTGCCAATCCAGGCACTTTCGGAACATTTTATATCGGAATAGACACTATTGCCCCGGTTATAATTCCTGTCGGCTTTTCGGATGGTTCAGACCTCTCTGGCAGCAAACAGATGCGCATCAGGATAACTGACAACCTATCAGGTATTAAGTCCTATGAACCATTAATTGACGGCAAATGGGCTTTGTTCGAATATGATCAGAAAAACAATACTCTGATATACAGGTTTGATCAAAACCGTATTGCCTCAGGGAAGAAACATGATCTTCGACTCAGGGCAGAGGATAACACGGGGAATGTGAATTATTTGAGATGCTCCTTCACATGGTGATATATCATCAATCGGCATACGGATCAGTTGCAGATAACCTGCATCAGAAAAAGGAGCCTCAGATCCAAAAAGTGCTTTAAGGGTTTACGGGTGCATGCCTTGCCGGAGGTATCAGCTAACAGCTTCTCCGGGATTCTCCCATCCGTGGAGAGTTGTCATGAATAAATCCTGGCAGGATATATTCCCTTCCTTATCATCTTTTTTATGCTTTCAACCACGAATGGTTTATCTTCACGGTAAGTAACCCCAAACCATCTTTCATTGCTCATAAGGATTTTGATTGTGATTTCTCCGCTCTTTACAAACTTATCAACGGAAGTTGGGATATCAAGTTCGGATTTGGGGTCCATTCCGTGTTCATCAATAAAATTTCTGAATTCTTTTCCGAGAAATTCATAACATGAAGGCTTGAATCCCCATAAATTCATTGATACAATTTCATTACCGGTAAAATGAATTACCTCGCCATTCTTACCGGGGGCTTCCGCACCGTTTTTTGTTTTTATGATTTCTCTTGTCTCAATAATATTCTTCAGCAGGTCATTTTCATCAACCTGACACACACCTCTGTTAACATGTCCATGGTCTGACAAAGTGTTGCCAAGTTTATACCCCACAATGCAATAGTTATTAGGGTCTTTGTCATTAACCAGGAAATCATGCAATATCCTGAAAGATTCAACACCGTAATAATCATCAGCGTTGATCACCCCAAAAGGTTCCTTAATTTTATTTTCAGTCACAAGTATGGCGTGACTTGTTCCCCAGGGTTTTCTTCGTTCAGGCGACACGCTGACCCCTTCAGGCAGATTGGTTATCTCCTGAAAGACATAGTCAATTTCAATCCTGCCTGCTAATTTGTCAACAAATCTTTCTTTTACCTGTTCTTCTATGTCGTGCCTGATTACAAAAACAATCTTGCCAAAGTCAGCCCGTATGGCATCATAAATAGAATAGTCTATTATAGTTTCACCTGATGGCCCTACCTCGTCAAGTTGTTTGTTTCCGCCATAGCGGCTGCCCATTCCGGCAGCTAAAACTAAAAGGGTTGGTTTCATAGGATTAATCTGTTTTTACAATTATACTGAAAAATTGTTACTTTTATTATATGATATTTGCAAAATATCTCATACATAGCATATATAAAATAAGGTTGACAGATTGTTTTTTTGCATGAATGCGATATTAATGACCAATTATAGATCAATCTTGACATTTTACATAGACCTTTATGAATTTCAAAACCGAGATCTGTGCTGACAGTGTGGAATCAGCTATCAATGCCCAACTGGCAGGAGCAGACCGTGTGGAACTATGCGACAATCTTCCGGAGGGAGGCACCACGCCAGGATTTGGAACCATTACTTCAGCAAGGCAGAACCTGGACATTGATCTTAACGTTATTATCAGGCCCCGTGGCGGAGATTTTCTGTATACGGGTATTGAGTATGATATAATGAGAAGAGATATTGAGGTTTGTGGCGAGGCGGGGATCAACGGGGTTGTTTTTGGGATACTAAGCACAGGAGGTGCTATTGACGTGGACCGGACAGCAAAGCTTGTTGAACTGGCCACTCCAATGCAGGTAACCTTTCACAGGGCATTTGATATGTGCAACGATCCCGTTCAGGGTCTGGAAGATGTCATAGCCTCAGGAGCATCACGGCTCCTCACTTCAGGACAAAAAAATGTTTGCCGCGACGGAATGGAGCTTATACGCCAGCTTGTGGTGCAGGCAGGAGAAAGGATCATTGTTATGCCCGGCAGCGGGATAGACGAAACCAACGCAGCATTAATAGCAACGACTACCAGGGCCAGAGAGTATCACCTGTCAGGCCGGAAAACAATCGACAGCAGAATGATCTTCAGGCGGCAGGGGATAACGATGGGCGGAATGCACGGAGCAAGTGAGTTTTCACGAAAGGTGGCTGATGTGGAGGGCATAAGGAATGTCATAAATATCCTTAAGAACGTCTGTGTCGAATGAAACTTTATCAGGCATCATGCCCCGGATGTAAAAGCAAACACCCGGAAAATCAGGCGGCTTCGGGGATTTGATCCGGGAAACACCATGAATGATAATAATCAGAAGATTTTTTGATTTGTCGGACAGCTTTTTACCTTTGCACTATTTACAATCACTTAATATAATTTTATGAAGAAATACATTTTATTACCTGTCATTCTGCTATCAGGTTTTGCCTCAATATCAGACCTTAATGCATGCACTAACTTTCTGGTTACCAAAGGTGCTTCCTCTGACGGGTCGGTCATGATCACATACTCAGCCGATTCTCATGTGCTTTATGGAGAGCTATATTTCTGGCCCACGAAAACATGGCCTGCCGGGGCTATGGTTGACGTTTATGAATGGGACACCGGAAAATATATGGGAAAGATCCCCCAGGTAAGACGCACTTATTCTGTTGTTGGAAATATGAACCAGTATCAGCTTTCAATAGGTGAAACTACTTTCGGAGGCCGTCCCGAACTTGTTGACACAACCGGAATTATTGATTACGGAAGCCTTATCTATCTCACTCTTCAGAGAGCCAAAAATGCAAGAGAAGCAATCCATAACTTTTCAGTCCTTGTCAGTGAACATGGATATGCCAGTTCCGGAGAATCATTTTCCATAGCTGACAAAAATGAAGCCTGGATTCTTGACCTGGTTGGCAAAGGTCCCGGCAATAAAGGTGCAGTATGGGTGGCAAGGAGGATTCCTGACGGCTATATTTCAGGTCATGCAAATCATCCCAGAATTACAACATTCCCTCTTTCCGATGGTATAACATCAATATCATCCAGGGAACTGGATAAAATATATAATCCGGAAGTCGAAACTATCTATGCATATGATGTATTTGATGTTGCGAGGAGCTTTGGATGGTTCAGCGGAGAAGACAGTGATTTCAGCTTCAGTGACACCTTTGCGCCTATTGACTTTAGCGGGGCCCGTTTTTGCGAAGCACGTGTCTGGTCGGGGTTCAACATGGTAAACAGCCAGATGGGTCAGTATCTCGATTATGCCATGGGAAAAAATCTGGGTAACAGAATGCCTTTGTGGATAAAACCCGATAAAAAACTTGATCTGAAAGATGTGATGAGTATGATGAGGAACTATTTTCAGAATACTCCAATGGACATGACAAAGGACATCGGGGCAGGGCCCTATGGCAGCACAGTACGATGGAGACCCATGCAATGGGAAGTTGATGGTGAAAAATATATTCACGAGAGAGCTATTTCAACCCAGCAGACCGGCTTTTCATTTGTGGCCCAGAGTCGTTCCTGGCTTCCCGATCCGATAGGGGGTATTTTCTGGTTCGGTGTTGACGATACATATTACACGGTCTATTCACCTATGTATTGCGGAATAACCAGGGTGCCGGAAGCATTTGCGGTTGGAAACGGAGATATGATGACCTTCAGTGATGATGCAGGCTTCTGGGTATTTAACCAGGTTACAAATTTTGTTTACACGCGCACCAGCCTTCTCATCGGGGAACTTCAGAACAAACAAAGTGAACTGGAAGCTGGTTATATAAATGAAACAAGAACAGTTATTGATACTCATGCTGCCTCGCTTTACAAAAAAAATCCGGTGAAGGCAATCAAATATATAACCGATTACTCGGTGAATGCAGGCAATAATACTTTATCACAATGGAAAGAATTTTACCGGTTTCTTTTCACAAAATATGTTGACGGTAACGTAAAGGAAAAACGACCGGTTCCTGAAGGATATAAGTACTACACTCCAAGCGTTTCACAACCCGGGTATAGTGAAGACTGGTATCGTGTTATTGTCAGAGATGCCGGTGAGAAGCTGAGAGAGAGATAGAAAACTTTTCAAGGGGAGCATTCGTATAATAAAAATATTATTCATACATTTGCGACCGGATTTTTCAGGGTCGTAACAAGAATAAATTTTCGTGAAATGAATTTAATGGATGTAATTGATAAAGAATATGCTGTCAGCACAGAATTTCCAAAATTCACAGCTGGAGACACCGTTACCGTACACTACAAGATCATTGAAGGAAACAAGGAACGAATTCAGCAGTTTCGGGGAGTGGTTATTCAGAGAAGTGGCAGCAAACATACGGAGACTTTCACTGTCAGGAAAATGTCAGGCAACATCGGTGTTGAGAGGATTTTCCCCATTGCATCTCCTTTTATTGACAAGATCGAGGTTAACAAACACGGTAAGGTCAGAAGGGCGAAAATATTTTATCTCCGCAAGCTTACAGGGAAAAAAGCAAGGATCAAGGAAAAGAAATTCTAACTGAAAGATATCACGTAAAAGGCTGTTGTAAAAACAGCCTTTTACATTACAAGCGATCCAGCAACACGAATAACTGATTGCATGACCAGACGATCCCAATCCTATAGCTTGTTAACCAGTTCATCTTTTCCTGCCTTTGCTTCTTCGATAAGCAGGTCAGCTTTTTCATTGCCTTCATCAATAATCTGACGGGCACGGTTCTCTCCTTCTTTTCTTATCCCATCCGCTGCTTTCTGAGCAGCTACCTTTGCAATAGCACCCTTACTCTCAGCTTCTCTGATTAACTTATCGGCTCTTTCACTGGCTTCATTCCTGACCTTCTCAGCCGCTTTTTCAGCCTCATCGCGTATTTGCTGAGCCTTTTCTTCTGCTTCCCTGACAAGTTTATCACCCCGGGCCTCAGCCTCGCTTCTGGCTTTATCCCTTAACCTGACAGAGGCAGTATCAACAACATCAGATACAGTTCCTGCAACAGTTTCTCTGACGGCGGTCCCGGAATCAGAAGAAGAATCTCCGAAGAAAGGTGTAACAACAGGCTGTCTGAAAGTTCCTGCAACCTGTAAATTCACTCTGATAACGTCGGATGGCTTATACACAAATCCCAGGCCTGCTGCCCGAGAGGTTAAATTATCAACCAGGGCATTAACAGAACCACCAAGCTCAGATCGTGGAATTTCTGTTTTAACAATATAATGAAGTGTCTGGTCCAAACCCTGGTCTCCTGATATGTTAAGCCTGATATTGCCTGCTTTTGTATCAAACGGACTTACATATACTCTTCCTTCATTTATTTTGAAGCTGATGTTAAGATCCCTGAAGGTATTGGAATACTGTTTTCCCAGTTTGAGAACTTCTTTCATCTTATCAAAAGTCAGTGACTCAACAAGAGTTATTTCATCGGAGATTATCCTGCCGCTGCCGCTGATTGTCTGAATAACAGGCATAAGGTTATTTGCTAGAAGGCTCCTGTAACTGAACTTCATGGTAAATTTTCCGTCCATTCCTCCTGCTGCAGGAGCAAGGCTGCGGACTGTATTGAATGTACTGAATGCCTCTTTTAGTCCGATGTTTTCGATGCTCAGCTCTGTAGTCACTTCAGGTTTTGTAAGATCACGTGTGTCGTAAAAGGCATTCATGGAAACCTTGCCACCAAGCAGGTCCATTCCTGTGTCCTTAATTCTCAGTGTCCCATCTTTCGCTATTAAATGCCCCGTCACATTCCGGGCTTTGATATTTTTATAGATAAAATTTTCAACCCGTGCATTGAAGTCAAAATCAATGTTTTCAGGCACTTTTATCAGCGACAGGGAAGTTGTGTCTGCCGTTGCCGTATCAGGCAGTACTCCGGACATTATCTCATCCATGTCGACCAGAGTTGAGCTCAAAGTAAGATTTCCCCTTAACACCTCATCATCAAAAACATAAGGGATATAGTTCCCAAGCTTTCCAGTCAGAATGAAATCGCTTTTCTTACCGACTTTGATACTGGCTTCTCTGAGGTCGGCATAAGCAGGTGTTATTCCCAATCCTGCACTGTGAATACTTACCTCAGGATAACCACTTACACCAAGTATCATATTTTCAATTATCACGTTACCTGAAGCATTGAAACTGTTGTATTGTTCCTTTTTAATTGCCGATAACTTACCTGCAAAAGAAACAGACATATCAATTATCCCTGACATGTTAATGCTATCCAGTGGAAAAGCTTTTGCCAGGGCATCAAGGTCGATCTTTCCAATTGCGGATGCTTTGATGTCAGGATCACTTACCGGGGTTTTCATTGTAAATGCCATATCAAACGGATTACCGGCAAGTTCCATATGGAGTTTTTCAATATTTACCACGCTTCTGTCGATATCCCTGCCATCGATAAACAGATCAGACCAGACATTTATATTCGTTATCCTCCCGGGCAGCATGGGGTAACTGATAAGACCGTTATTTATTTTAAGATCTAATGAAAAATCCGGGAGGGTGGAGTCTGCATCACTGTAGACACCTTTTGCGGACCCCTGAAGGCTGAATTCTCCGGAGGTGTTAAGCTCTTCATAGTCTTTCATGAAAACGGAAGGGATCAGAGAGAGAAGTGTCTTAAAATTGGTATCATCCGTATAGAAAGTAATATCAGTCACAATATCATCATCCGGCATTGCAAACATTCCTGCGAAATTCAGCTTTAGGTCGTTAACCGTAAGGTAGTTCTCCATCAGATAAAAAACCATGCTGTCGAGGTTTGCCTGAAGGTTTATTCTGGATTCGGCGATTGCCCTGTTAAGATATCTGATCCCATCCATTTTCAGGTTCACATCACCGGCATCCAGAAGTATCTCCAGGTTCGTTTCACTCATGGTGAGATCGCCTCTCAGGGCGAGGTTAAGGTTATCAAGCCTTGTCTCCAGAAGCAGACTGTGATCAGTATATGACAATGAACTGTTTATGGCTTTAACCTCCCGGAGAAGAATTTTCATCCCTGATGATGATCCGTCATCATCCTGATCTGAGTCCTGTTCTTTCATGATTTCCCAGTTTGCGGAGCCATCTTCAAGCACGATGGTTCTCACTCCAGCTCTGTCGATTTTAACAGACCTGATTTCATATCCGGATTTTTTAAACAGGCTTGAAAGATTGAATATAATGTTCGCAGTTTTTATCGCAGCCAGCGTGTCATCCTCAAATTTCCCCACTCCGGTGACCGAAAGATTTTCAAGAGAAAAAGTAATATTTGGGAAATTCCTGAAAAACCCAAGTTTATAATCTGTGAATCCTACTTTTGCATTAACAGATCCGTTAATGGCATTTACAAGTGTATCCTTTATTTTCCCCTTGAAAAAAAGCGGGACTGTTAAGAGGAGAATGATGATCAAAAAAATTATCCCAAGTATTAACTTACCAGAAAATCTGACCGTCTTATTCATTACGATTGTGTTTAATGTTGATTATCAACGATATAATTATCTGAATATTGTACCGGCGTCAACAAATAAAGGTAACAATAAACCTTAAAATAAAAATCGCTATATTTGCAGGCACAATAAGGAAAATGGTCCCGTAGCTTAACTGAACAGAGCATCTGACTACGGATCAGAAGGTTGGGGGTTTGAATCCCTCCGGGATCACAAAATAAATGAGCTATTCACCTGTTTTAATGTTGATTAGCTCATTTCTATTTATGACAGTTGTGCGACCGTTGTACCAACCGCACAATAAAAGGAAGTGACGTCTGAGCGGGTTAAATAAAATGTGAAGCATGAAAAAAAGATAGCCACCTCCAGGGACAAAGTTAAATACCTCCGAGGACAAAAATTAATTTACATGATTATTAAATCTGTCTTACTTATAGTGCATGAGCCAGTGGACATGACCATTTTCCGCCGGAGTAAATTGAAAAAGTCCCTCGTTATATCACATCTAAGGTATTTTATATCTAAACTTAACACTATTGACAAATTCCTATTTGGTGCCTTTAAGATTAATAAGAATAACTCCATTAGCGCCTCGTGACCCATAAATTGATGCAGATGGGCCTTTTAAAATCTCAATCGATTTAACCATCTGTGGAGATATATTATCTATAGAATTTACAATAGAGCCATCCAAAACAAATAGCGGTTGAGTAGCAAACCCAGATATTGAAGTTGCACCCTGTATAGTAATATCTCTTTCAGAGACTATAACTCCAGGGACTTTACTTATCATTTCATAAATACTCTGATAAGAAATATTTCTTTTATCATCATTATTAATTTTTCCAACTGGTGCAATAAGGTCATTCTTGTTTATGGAACCATGACCAACATTGATTATCTCTTCATTTTCTTTATTTGAATTTTCAATTCGCTGTGGCCTTCCTTTAATATTAATAGTAAAATTAATTGTTTTTCTTCCATTGATTGGAGTTTCACTAAGACCATTAAAGGTAGTAAAGATTGCGATCAATTTTGAATCGGAGCGAATTTTTACTTTATAAAATCCTTCATTGTCAGTAACACTGAATGTATTCTGATTATCAATAAGGATCATTGCCCCTGAAATTGGGGTTTTATTATTATCCGTAACAAAACCTGTTATGATAATGTTTTTTACTGGTTTCTGTGCAAAAGAAAGATAATTAAAAATAGCAGTAATGATTATAATTAATACGATAATGGGTCTCATTTTTTTGCTAATTAAAAGAGGTTTATATCAAGAAATTTTATTTATTGTATAAACACCTATATAGGAATCTTGTGACATAAAGTCGAAGACTTTTTTCGCCTTGGTTAAAACTCTAATTTATAGCATATCTTCCTCTTCTATTGTATTATTAATTAACTCAAGTTGCTATTCATAATACGAATTAAGGGTTAAATGTTTATAAGTTGTTAACACATAAAACATTGATTGTCAAAATAATGTATGTATTTAAATTATTTAAAGCCTTGGTCATTAATATTTTAAGATATAATTCTCTAGGTTATGTCTATAAGCATGATTCCTGGCAAAAGAGTTAAAACTAATCTCTATTTATCTGTATATATGTGATTTATAGGACTCTGAACTTAAATTACTCTTGCAGCGTTAAAGTAACAATAATGAACCTGAGTTTACTATAATACTACCCTGAATTAAGACCACTGGTTAAGGTTAAATTTGATAACTTTAA